>NZ_JAGEMO020000099.1 GCF_017921975.2 Hymenobacter terricola | reverse complement strand
ACGGCATTTTCGGGCCGTTTTTGGGTATCGGGACCCCACGGCCCGGGGCCGTTCCCGAAAACGGCCCGAAAACGCCGTGAAACACGCGCCGAAACACCCGTTTTAGGCGGGCAAACGCGGGCCCTTCGGCTCCGCTGCTTTTTCCGGTTCACGCGCGGCAGCGTACAGGCGTTGGAGCAGGCGTTCAGGTGGGGGACGCCTGTCGGTCTTGCGCCATGTCGTTGCCCTCTTCTAGGAATCAACGACGAACAACCAAAAGCACCGTGGCTGTTGCAGAAGTCTGAAAAGGGCCGTAAACGCAGCTCCGACGAGCTGGATAGCGCTAAAAATGGGCTTAACCAGGCGTTTTATACCTGCCTCCTTGCTCGCCTTCCTCGGGTTGGAACTGCTTGCCGACTTCTGCAACAGCCACCACCGTTTAGGTGAACTGCTTGGTTCGCTCGAATCGATTTACTAAACAGCATCGCAGTGCCCGTAAATACCCTCTCATTTGGCTTTTCTGGCCTGTGTTCTTTGCGCCGGCGGGCTTGCGTGGTGCTCGCGTATGCGTTGGCCGTGGCAACGGCTCCGGCTGCCCAAGCCCAAGACTTCACGGCGGTCAATACCGTCTTCTACACCCGGCTGGAAAGTACGCTACGTTACCAGGAAGCCATACTGCCGACGGGCCGTAGCACCAGCAACCAGTATGTGCAGCTTGGCAAGCGCCAAGTGTTGCTGGAGTCCGTGCGAACGCTCGGCCCGAGCGAAGCGAAGCACCGGGTGCGCGAAGATTATCGGCTCGCGGGAACCGTTCGCAACCCGCGAAGCAGCGGCAAGGTCCGCTACCAGTTAAACGTCCCCCAAGCGCAGCAGGGCCGCCCGGTCGCCTTTGGCCTGTTCCACGATTATCCGACCGAGGAATCGGTCGAGGCGAACGCCTTCCTGCTGCTCCAGGAGTTCAGCCCCTGGGAACTGCTGCGCCTGCGCCCCGGCCGTGCGCAGTCGGGGCAGGCCGTGTACGTGAGGAACGCCGCCGCCGACTTCACCGGCGACACCTTGGCCTGTTACGCGCTCACGCGCACGGGACAGACCTATCAAATGGTGTTGCAGGAGCGCCGCACGCCCGCTCGCCGGCGCTGGCGCCACAACACGAAGGTCACGTGCTCCTGGAACATCGACCTGGCCCGGCGGCAAATAGTGGCCACGCAGCCCCAGGGCAACGGCGGCATCACCCTGCGCTGGACGCGCACCTACGCCAATGCGACCGATTTTTCCGAGGTCTGCACGAGCACGGCCCTCCCGCAATGGCTGGGGGACCTGACGAACGTGTTTACCCTGTATTCCCGGACTTTTCAGCAGAAGGGCCCGGCCGGGTCGGCCGATAAGTATACCCTCCCCAACCTAGTGAAAACGAAGCCATCCAGTACTTTTTTGATTGTTTCCCGATACGAGTAACGGTCGTAGGAAATAGCGGGCAAAGAAAATACGCCAAGTTGAAACATACCCTCGTTATACTATTCGGACCCTTTCCCTGACTGCTGCTTTATACCTTGCGGGCACCATGGAAATCCTCTTGAGTGGCCTGTTGTTGGTCAACCTGCTCTGTTTTGGGCTTTTCGCTGTCGACAAACGCAAAGCCCAGCGGAAGCAGCGGCGCATTGCCGAGAAAACATTGCATTGGGCCACGTTGCCCGGCGCAGCACCCGGGGCGTGGGCGGCGATGTGGCTGCTGCGCCACAAAAATCGCAAAGCCGCGTTTTGGGGCGTGACCCTGGCCCTGACGCTGCTGCAAGGGGCGGTGCTTTATTTCGCGTGGCCTTCTTTCCGCTGAACCACGCTCGTTACCCCATTGGGACCGTTTGCGTGAACGTGCTACTGCATCAACTCGGCAAGACTGGAAGTAGCAGAACGTGACCCCCAATCGGTCAAGCCAGGTTCATTCCAGCCGCCGCAGTGGGCTGTCGGGCTTTAAAAAGCGGGCCAACTCGGCATAACTGAATTCCACCCGAAAGTTGCCCGTCAGCACCTTCCAGACTAAATTTGACATGCCATCGTAGCTTACCGGATGGTCAAAAGTGAGGCCGGTGGCCGATACGGTGTAGTCCGCCGTACTGCCCAAGGAAAATTCCTAGCTAAGCACGCCCGCCACATCTTCCGGATGGAGAAAGCCCTCTTGCGTGGGCACGTACTCCCGCGTTATTCTTTGCCGCTTGCGTTGGCCCTGCGCCAGGAACGCCGGGAATCTACCCGCCGTTTTTATCCCCCAAGACCTACCAGTCCGTTAATCCCGGATGATGCGGCGCGTATCGACGTTGCCCATGGTTTTAACCAGCAGCGTGTAAACGCCGGGAGCCAATGGCCGCAAATCAAGTGCTTGCGCAATTGTTCCCGTCGAGCCCGCCACTTGCTGGGTGAAAACAACCTGGCCCAAGGCGTTGAGGACCAGCATTTCGCTCGTCTGGCGGTAGCCGGCTAGCTTCACGGTCAGGCGCCCATCGGCCGTTGGATTGGGATAGACAGTGAAGGAGCTGCCCGCCAACGGGGGCACGCTGGCGGTAGGAACGGCTCCTTGCCCCAGCAGCACCGAGGCCGTGTTGGCCGTTTTGTTGGCCGTCACCATGTCCAAACGGCCATCCCCGCTCACATCGCCGAGCGCCACCCCAAAGGTTTCTCCGCCAATCGCGTAGTCCACCGCGGGCCCGAAGGTGCCGCCGGCCTGGCCCAACCGCACCGAGGTCGTGGCGGCCTCGTTATTGGCCGTTGCGATGTCCAGGCGCCCGTCGCCGTTCACATCGCCCAGCGCCACACCCGAAGAGTGGGTTCCGGCGCCATACTCCACTTTGGCCGCAAAGCCGCCGCCGGTCTGCCCCAGCAGCACGGAGGTGCTGGCCCCGTAATTGGCCGTCACGATGTCCAGGCGCCCGTCGCCGTTCACGTCGCCCAACGCCACTCCTTTCGGGCCCGGCCCCGTCGCGTAGTCGACCCGGGTGGCAAACCCGCCGCCCGCAAGACCCAGCAGGACCGTAGCCGTGCTGTTGGCGTTATTGGCCGTTACGATGTCCGGGCGCCCGTCGCCGTTCACGTCGCCCAGCGCCACCGCCAGGGGCACGGCTCCGGTGGCGTACCGGGTGTAGGGCGCAAACCCGCCCCCTGCCCGGCCCAGCAGCACCGAGGCCGCCCAATCCCAATTGTCGACGGCAACGATGTCTAACATCCCGTCGCCGTTCACATCGCCCAACGCCACCGCATACGGGCTTTGTGTCGTCGCATAGGAGGCGGAAGTAAAGCCTCCCCCAGCGTTAGCCAACGCTACCCGAACGCCGTAGCCGTATTCGAGGCCGATGACCACATCCAAGCGGCCGTCCCCGTTCACATCGCCCAGCGCCACGCAACTGGAAAATCCCCCACTCCCATAATCCGTCTTGGTGGCCGAGAAGGTGCCGCCGGCCTGGCCCAACCGAACCGAAAACGTATACGCCGTATGATTGGCCGTGACCAGGTCCAGTAGTCCGTCCCCGTCCATGTCGCCCAGCGCCACGCTGTAGGGGCCCGCCCCGGTGGCGTAGTCCATTTGGGGGGCGAAGGTGCCCGTCGCCGCGGCCGCGGCCGCGGTGAACTGGTAGACGTACGGGGCGCCCAGCCACCCGACCGTGCTGCCTTTGGCGGTGGTCGTCACGGTGGCGGTCAGTGTCTCGCCGGGCATAAAGCCCGCGGCAGTGGGCGTGAATTGGAGCGTATTGCCGCTCACCGTGGCCGGAGCCGCCAGCGTGAGCAGCCCCCCCCGCTGAGAAGAGTACACCTGCAACGCCGCGGCCGAAGCGGCGGTCAGCGGCTGGTCGAAGGTCGCCGTCACCGGCGTTGCCCGGCCCACTGCCGGGGCATTAGCCGAAGGCGCCACCGCTTGGAGGAGGAGTGGCGGTCCGGCGGAGAGCACGGTAAACGGCGTCGCGCTGCTGCCCGTGCCCCGGGGCGTGGTCACGGCCAACGGGCCCGAGGTGGCATTAATCGGTACGGTAAACGTGATGGTGGTGGCATCGACCACCGTGAAGCCGGGAACCGGTGCGCCGTTCAGGGTGAGCGCCGTCGCGCCGGTAAAATTGGTGCCAGTAATGGTGACCAGAGTTAAGGGCAGGGCGCTGCCCGGAGCAACGCTGACAATCGCCGGCGGCGGCACGATGACGGTGAAAACGTCGGAGCTGGTGGTCAGACCAAGCGGGGTGGTGACGCGCACGGAGCCCGTTTGCGCCCCGGCCGGCACGGTAATGCCCGTAATCTGAGTGCCCGTGGCATTGACCGCGAAGCCCGTGCTCACGGTGTTGTTGCTGGTGCCGGTGAAGGCAACCAAGCTGGTACCGGTTAAGTTCGTGCCGTTCACCGTCAGGCTGCTCCCCACCAGACCGCTGCCGGGACTGATGCTGCTGATGATGGCGATGGCAGTGGTCGGCTCAAAGCGGTAGGTACTGCCGAGCGCCGGCAGCACTTGGTTGGAGATGCTGTAGTAGCTGCCGGTGTAATTGGCGTCTTGAAACAGGGTGGTGGACCAGGGCGAGGAGATGAGTTTCGTTGCCAGCAGAACCTGCCCCTGGTTCAGCGCCATGCCTTTGAGTCCCACGTTGATGTAGCGCCGGCTCAGCACCCCCGAAGAAGCCGTCACCGGCCCATACACAAATTCGATGCGGTTGCTGGTTTCGTAGAGCTTGAGCTGGAAGCTGAAAGTGGCAAACTGCGTCACGTTGGCCGCGTCGACGCCCGCGCCGGTTTTGTCGGACACATTTTTCCACTGAATGGTGCACACGCGGCTCCCGACGGCGCCGGTGGTGGCCACGCGGTATTGCGCGCCCCCGGTCCCCGCCACCAGGTCAACGTTGAATGGCATGAGCAAATTAGAAGTGGCTGAGGCAGAGCTGGCGAGCGGGTTGGTATTGGTCGTATTGGCGGTGTTGTTGTCGTAGTACAGGGCCGCGGCGGGGGCGGTGCTGCCCAGACGAACGACGCCGTTGGTGTTGAACACGAACTGCGTAAACACACTCCCGTTGTAGCCGAAGCTGAAGCCAATGCTCTGAGCGGCCGAGTTTGCGTCGTCGGTGCTGCTGGTCGAGATGACGGTGCCCGTCGTGCCCAGGTCGGTATAGGTGCCCGCTACGGCGGTCGCGCCGGTGGGCGCATAGTTCAACAATTGAGCCTGAGCCACCAGCGAACTGCCGACGAGCAACAAGGCCAGAACGAGCCTAGTACCGCGATAGCCAGACCGTAAGCATTGGTATATTTTTGTCATGCAAAAAATGTAAAGTTCTTTCCCAGCACAAGGTACGACGGTACCAGCCGTAGGCATCGGCCAAGGCACGCTGCTCACCTCGAGAACCTGAAAATCCCGCTGATTCGGGGGTGGATGAAAAGGATAAGGCTAAGAAGCGAGGGTTCATGCTGCCAAGTTCGTAGAATTATTCGCTCCTTTTTTTGAACGATGCCTTAAGCTTGGTTGAGCATGTCGATCTCCTTACCAGCGGGGTAGAGGCCGGGAAACAGGGCCGGCGCAAAGGCCACCGGATAAGCGGCCCGGTAGGGTGTCAGGTGGTCCGCCGGGTTGGTCGCCAATAGGCCGGCCTCCAGCAGGGTATTGGCCAGCGCCTTGGCGGTGCGTTCGGACAAGCCCGTGAGCCGCTCGACTTCCCGCCGTGCGATGCTGCCCTTCAAGAACACCGCTTCGAGCACGTAGTAGGCTTCAGGCCGCCACTTGCGCTTCACAACCAGCAACTGCACCAGCCCGCGCAGCCGGGCCAGCACCCCGTCGACGGCCAAGGCCCCGCTCATGTAGGTGACCTGGTCGAGGGCTACTTCCAGAAAGAACCGGCAAAAGGCCACCAGGGCCCGCTCCGAGAGGTTGCCCCGCCCGTCGTAGTCGTTGTAGCGCCGGGCATCCGCCGCGGCCAGGGCCCGCTGGTAGGCGGCCTGCTGGCGGGCCAACCCGCGCGACATCGACCAGAGCCCGCCGGCGTCGAGCCCCTCGGCGCGGAAGGCCGCGTCGCTGAACAGGCGTCCTACCCGGCCGTTGCCGTCGAGGAAAGGGTGGACCCACGCCAGGCGGTGGTGGGCCGCGGCGATGCGGGCTACCCGGGCCAAGCGGTCGGGCTCGCCGGCGGGGCGGTAGCCGGCCTCGAGTTGGCGAAGGAAGGCCGGCAGGGCCGCGGCGGCCGGGGCCACGTGCTGGCCCACGCGCACCTCGGTGGCGCGCAGCGTTCCGGGCAGCACTTCCAGGGGCGTGCCGTCGGCCGCGCGGGCCCAGCGGAAGTCGGCGGGCAGGTGGGCGTAAAAGGCCGCGTGCAGCGCGCACCAGAACGCGCCGGTGTAGGGGTTGTGGTCGGCCGCGGCGAGCAGTTCGGGCAGGCGGGCGTGCACGGCGACATGGGCCCGGGCCTCGAGTTGGAGCGAGCGGCGACGGGGGTCGTCGGCGTAGTCGGCCTGCAGGGCGCGGGCGATGTCGAGCGGGTGGGTGTCGTGGCCCTCGATTAGGTTGGAGTAGTAGCTGTTGGCCGGGCGCAGGAACTCGGCTAGGGCCGCGGCCGTGACCGGGTGCAGGCGGTCGGTGAGCCGGGCGGCGGCTTCCACCAGCTGCAAGGCCAAGGCGCGCAGGTCCGCGGGCCAGGGGCTGGGCGTCAGCGGCGCCACGGCGGCTGGGTCGTGGTACAAAGCGTCAGGAGCAATCATGCCGCAAGATACACCTGCCGATTACGACACCAATTACGACACGCAATAAACAGAATAACAAGACGTTTAATAAGTCAATGCCGA
>NZ_JAGEMO020000098.1 GCF_017921975.2 Hymenobacter terricola | reverse complement strand
GCAAGGCCAAGGCGCGCAGGTCCGCGGGCCAGGGGCTGGGCGTCAGCGGCGCCACGGCGGCTGGGTCGTGGTACAAAGCGTCAGGAGCAATCATGCCGCAAGATACACCTGCCGATTACGACACCAATTACGACACGCAATAAACAGAATAACAAGACGTTTAATAAGTCAATGCCGAATGGGTTACGACAGGCGGTACGACACCCGCACCGATAGGCTATTGATCAATACCTTCAGAAAATAAGTAATTTGAAATTGTACAACAGCCTGTTGCACAAATACCCCTTTCGCCGATTCGACCGTTTTGCTGAACACCTGCCTACTTTGGTTACATGTTAAAATGCCCCATTCGTTGGCTGACGCTGTTCGACGCATTGTTGTGTGGGCTCCCGATAAGACTGAACGCCGGCTCGGCCTTTAGCAGTGGGCCTATGGCGGTGCCCTTGTGGGGCCGAGTGCTTCCGCTCTGCCTGGGCCTTATCATCCTGCTGATCCGCGCGCTGCATGCATCAAAAGAGAAGCAATGATTCTCGGTCCAACCGTTCCTTTGCAATTGCTACCCTTTGTACTTCTTGATCAATTCCACACCAAGCTCTTAGGCAAGAAAATGACAGGCAAAAAGTTTACACCGTTTCCAGTTTTGAAAACCGGAAGGCTCACATTGCGGCAACTTAGACGCAGTGATGGCCAGGAAATCTTGGCGTTGCGTTCGAACCACCACGTGAACAAGTACTTAGATAGGCAACCCAGCAAATCAATTGACGACGCCAGGACCTTCATCCACACCATTAACGAAAACGTTCAAAGCGGCGATTGCATTTATTGGGCCATTACGGTGAATGAGGCTGACAGCGTGATTGGAACGGTCTGCTTGTTTAACTTTTCGGAAAACTCGTCGAAGGCAGAAATCGGGTATGAATTATTGCCAGACTTTCAGGGCAAAGGGATGATGCAAGAAGCGCTCTCAACAGTGATTCACTTTGGCTTTCAACAGGTCGGACTACAAGCAATAAAAGCTCATACTCGCTTTGAAAACCAACGTTCCGTAAGCGTTTTAGAGAAACTACATTTTAAGCGAGACAGTGAGACGAACGAAGCACTAACGCTGTTCGAATTGACACATAACGACTTAATGGCCGAAAGAGCAACTGACCGCCAATAATGTGTTTGTGTGCCCGGTTTAGGTCAACGCCCATCCCTGCCTCAACCGACTACTGTAATTTCCTTACACGATCTATATCTGTGCAGACCCTCCTTCGACTGAACACAGCGCGTTTACCTTGCCACCGTTAAAGTGAACCCGAGTCACGTTATAGTTACGCTCCTAACTTCCTGCTTTCCTGCTCTGACCACTTGGCGCAGCGCATTGGCGGCTATATTTCGGCCCCTTCTACGCCTCTTTGGACTCATGGCCATTCCCGCGAAACTGCCCATTCTCCAGATGGAGGACTACCACACCGAATACATTGGCCGGGCCGCGGATGGCACCCTGTTCATGGCGTTTGAGACCTTTGTTTTCTCGCCGCCCTTTGCCGATTTAACTCCGGAACAGCAGCAAGACTGGCCCGCGTACCGCCGGGAATACGCGGTGCTGCACCTGTTTGACGCCAAAGGGACGTACCAGCGCACCGAAGCGTGGTATGGCGGCACAACGGCCACCTGCGACCCGGCACAACTGCACGCCCAACTCCAGGCCCTGCTGGCCCCGCTCGGCCAAGTCACCTACCAAGACATCAAAGTGGCCCCCTTTCGCACCCAAATCGACGGCTTCACCTTCGGCTTAATCCCCGACCCGGTCGCCCAAACCGTCAGCCTCGAGCCAAACGGGCTGCTGTTTATGAGCCCGTGGGACGGCGAATACTACACATGAGAAATGGCCGCAAGGCCGACTAACAGCCCCGCTAATGCCGTCTGTGAGTACCCTGGGTTGTTTTTCCTGTGACTGTTGCGGCCTTAGATGGGCGATAAAGCCAAACGCTCGTGGCTGTTGCAGAACTCGGCTCAACAGCCTGAAAAGCTACTGGAAGTGGTTACAAGCGGAAAATAAGGCTTGTAAAGCACCTTTTTCAAACGGTC
>NZ_JAGEMO020000097.1 GCF_017921975.2 Hymenobacter terricola | reverse complement strand
GGAGAGTGGCGGGCGTACTGTCCAAATGCCATGTGGGAAGCAAAGGTCAACGTCAGCGCCAAGAAGAATTTTTGCATGAGGTCCGTAAATGAGCAGGAAACGTAATAGCTGCCAAAGAACGAGCTATTTCCACTACTATTAGTACGCTCTCAGACTAGAAAGTTTAGCTAAAGGGTCCGAAGGTAAACGCGCGCTGTTCAGTTTTTGGATGGTTTGCGCTTCTACCGCTTCGATAGCTTGTCTCTCAACCAGTAGAGCAGGATTATAACACCACTCGGCAGGGCAAAAAAACCCGCAAGCCCTACCAGTAGCACGAGCAGCACGAGCCAGCCGCTGAAAGTAATAATATCTCCGGCACCCAGTGCGGACAGCGGCAACCCAAGGGCTACCAGGTAAAGAAGAAGGAAACGTCGGAAGCACATCACCCAGGAAAAGGCCAGATGGGAGGGCGCATCAGGCGTGGCCGAAATTACAGAGCCAGAACTATATCTGTCCACGAAAATGGTGGGTCGGTGAACACAGCCCGTTCAAAAATAGGAGCAAATAGGCGAACTCGCGGGTAGTAAAGTAAAACACCCTTGCGCCTGTCCGTTAGTCGAGCGGCGCAATGGGAGGGACACCGGTCACGTACCAGCAACAGGTGCGGAAGTTGGCGCGGCTTTGGGAGTACATGGCCCGACAGACGGCACTAAACAGATTCCTTTTTTCTTGATTGCTGGACTTGGTAAGCAAGTAAATGGTGTACCACGGGTTATACCCTCCATAAGTCTTCTCGACCAGAAAGGAGTAGCCCCGCGGTTCAATAAAAAACTGCCCCATCGCCAGGGCGAACTGGTACGTCAAATCGATACGCTCAGGCTCGGGGGTCGACTTGCGTTTGACCAACGCTCGGATGGCATCATAAGCCGCCTCACAATCCGACAGGCGTTGAAAGGGTACCAACGGCCCCAGCCGGGCGCGCAAGGGCGTCAAATAAAATTCCGGCTCCTGTAAGAAAGCGGCAATGGAACGAGCATGCACCTGCGGCCAGGACAACCGCGGCTGGGGCACCGGAAAAAAATCATCGGCCACGCATTGGGCGAGCGCCGCCGGGTTGGCGAAGACAAACGCGGGGCCGTCATCGACTAATCCTGCTTCCAGGGTGACGATTTCGCCGCTCGGCAAGGGGTAGACATACACCCCGCGGTGGGGAAGCAGATGCTCGGGCTTCCAATCGCCTGGATTGAGTCCGTGCTGGGCCAGATAGGCCATGCCCTCTGCCATTGTGAGCTGGCGAACAGGAGAAGCAGGGGTTAGGCGAGGCATCAGCACAGGGCAAATGTGTTCAGGAAAACGGTGGGTCGATGAACGCATTTCGGAGCGTTAAATGGAGCTGCTACAGGTGAACTGTACCGTCGGGGGCGTCTTCCGGGGGCTTTACGCCGCCACTTTCGTGGGCGACGCCCAGTGGCGCGTCTCTGAACGGGGAGGCACTGGCGGCGTCGGGCCCGAGGTGGCGTTCAAACTGGTCGTGGATTACGCGGATGACCAAGCCGAACACGACCGCCGCCACGATCAGGGCCGGATTGAGGAGCCCACTCACGGAAAACGAGAGCCGGATCAAGATGGTGGAAATGACAAAGCCCGAGTTGCGGACGACGGCGTGGAATTCGTCGGTGTGAAAAAACGAGAGCAACAACAACAGGACGTCGGCGACGATGAGCACGGCGAAAAACTGCTCAAAAAAGATGTTGTTGATGTCCTGGAACGCGGCGTGCGCGGCCGCGGCGGGGCGCAGCGCGCCGGCCAGCCAGTGGACAAACGAGTAGCCGGCCAGGGCCAGCAAGACGGGCACGAGCGCCGTGGCCAGCGCTTTTTTGACGGCCACGAACCGCGCCACCCCGACGGGGCGGGCGCGGGGCCGGGCGCGCCGGTGCCGGTCCTGCCGGTAAAACACGTAGAGCAGGAAAAACAAGAGGGCGGAGGCCGCTAAGTCGTAGGTGAACTGCCGGTCGTGCGGGCTGGTGAACCAGTCGGCCGTCAGCGAGAGGGCGGCCAGGTCCTTGAAGGAGTGACGGATCAGGATCAGGGTGATGATTTCGTACTGCTTGCCCACGTAAGTGGTGATCGAGCGCGGCAGGTAGTAGACCAGCAAGTACACTTCGTAGACCAGGATGAAGGAAAAGGGCGTGTAGATGGCGGCAATCGGGTTACGCAGCAGCTCCGTGGGCGCGGGCACCACCAGCAGGCCCACCTCGACCGCCCCGATCAGGGCCAGGTGGACGAGAAAGCCGGCGATGGCGATCCCCAACACGGCGCGTTCGGCGCGTTTTTTGGTTTGGGCCGACAGCAAGGCGCGGTGGAGCGCCGCGAATTTTCGGGGGAGGGCCATGGGCGCGGGAGGAGTGGGCAGGAAAACGACGGACGGGAGCCGGCAACGGTTCTGCGGTCCCCGGCCGGCCGCGGTTGCGGGGGCGCGTGGCGGCGCCAATCGGTTGGCTCCCAGCGTCCCAGCAACCGGTGCATCGCCCAAAAGGTTAACGCCAGCGCCGAACGCGCGCCGGCCACGGCGGCCCGGGCACGTTGCGCCGAAGACCGGACCAGCGGGACCCCGCTCATGGAGTGGCACCACGGACCCGGCCACCCCGTCTGCGCGGCCCAAAAACGGCCCATTGGCGGCGCCACGGGCCGGGTAAGGCGCGGACAGGCAGGGTGGAAACAACCCCGGCCTTGGTTAAAAGTTTGGTCCAAAAGTCGCATTTGGCCAATGTCTTGGATTGAAAACAGCTAAAGGGGCACGAAAACGGCCCTTTTCGGGTACCAGCAAGCTTACCCTTAGCTCAGGCCCTCACCTGGCAGAAAAGCGGTACCCAAAACCGGTTTCTGAAATCAAGATACCGTTTAGGTGCTTCTAATGGCTTTCTGGTACGCAATTCGGGTCAGCTAGCTGGCAAATGCGACTTTTGGACCAAACTTTTAACCAAGGCCAACCCCCGCGCGGGGTGCGCGGTCCGGTGGACATTTAAGCAGCCCCGCGGAATCTACTAGGGAAGCAACGTTCAAGAAAACGGTGTCAAGGTAAACGCGCTGCGTTTAAAAATAGGAGCCTATTATCACTCGGCGGCATGACCCGGAGAGGTAACCAAGCGCCCCCAGCAGCGTCGCTGACGAAAAGGACCGGGTGAAAACCGACCAGTCGCCCCGCACAGCCGGTTTGCTGCCTCGCGGCAGGGCCTGCATCGGCCCCGCGAATGCTTGGTAATCAGCGGTTCTGCGTAGCTTTAAACCCTGGGTGTTCTTATCCTCTTTCGCCATGAATCGCCACGACGTCGCCGACCAGGAAGTGGTCCCCGCCCAGTTCATCGCCTTTGGGCTGGCCTGCGCGCTGGGCCTGCTCGGGGGCTTCTTTCCGCCCGCCGTTTCGGCTATTGCCTTCAAATTGGCCGATGCGGTGTTCATCACGGGCTGCGTGCTGGTGGCCATGAAGCTGGCCCGCAAGGGCTGGGACCTGCCGGCGGCGGGCTACACGGTGCTCTCCATTGCCTGGGGCGTGTTCTTTCTGGCCAAGGATTTTCGGCGGCTGGACGTCGGCAACGACATTTTCGCCTCGGCGTTCTACTTCTTGCTGCCTTCGCTGGTGCTGATTGTCTTTTACCAACCGTTTCCCCGCTGGATCAAGGCACTGACCCTGTTGGGATTGGTTCCTTCGCTCACGGAACTCGTCCTGTTAAAATCGGGCACCGGACAGGCATACGAAGACGTCGTGCGCACGACCGGCTACCAACTCATTCACTTGGTCAGCCTGGTCTGGGGCGCGTTCTTCTATTGGCAGTACCGCCGGGAAGTGCGCCAGGCCCGCCGCTCAGCCAGTGAAGCGGCCTGATGAAAATCATCCATGGCGTAGAAACAGCGGTGGCCGAAGGTAGATACCGTCGGCTTTCTATCGTTCACTTGAACGGTCGAATGACGTCGATGTACGAGCGAACGGTTGTGCAGTGCGTAACGGTTCGCGACTCGTTTCCCCGTGCAGATTCGTTCGCTAGCCGTTCGCTAGCCGTTCGCGAACGGCTAGCGAACGGCTAACGAACGGCTAGCGAACGAATCTGCACGGTAACCAAACGGCTCTCTTTCGCCCGACTAGCCGGCACGCCCTGCCCGTGCCCCTGGCGCGCATGTGCGGCTGAAACGGCCGGCGCTGGGGGGGGGCTAGCCCACGGGGTGTCGCGCTGGCCGCTTGCTCCGTGGACCTCAGGGCGGATGATCCGGGGCGGCTAATCAGGAGCGGGCGATTAGGTCGAGCGCGGTTTGGAGCTGGGCCCGGAACTTCTTCTTGAGTCCCAGCGCCACCGGTTCCTCCACCTCGTCCCACTCCGCGCCCGCCTCTTCGATCACGTCCGCCACGTCGCACAGGTCCTGCAAATGGGCGGCCACGAACGCCGGCCGGTGGGGGCCCGTGGCCAGGGGCTGATAAGCCGCGATGGTTTTCGCCACTTGACCGGCGAGGCGTTCTAGGTCCCGGCCGGTGAGCGCTTGCGTGTCGGCCGCCAGCACCCGCTCGATGCAGGCCGCGTACTGGCGCGGCAACTGCGCCACGGCGTGCTGCTCAACGGCGCGCGCCACGGCTTGCTGGAACTGCTCCGGGCTGAGCGGGGCGGGCCCCGCGGGCGCGGGCCGGCGCCCAATCGCTTCGGCCGCTTCGTCGTTCCCTTCCGCCCCATCTTCGAAAGCGTCCTCGTCTTCATCCTCGTCTTCGTCCTCGTCTTCGTCCTCGTCCTGGCCCGAACGCAGGGAGACGGCCGAATAGTACGGGCGCGGGCCGGAAGCCGCCCCGGTGGCGGAATGGAACCCCTCCTCTTCCGCTTCCCCCGCTCCCGCGGCTTCTGCCTGCTGGCGGCGAAACTCCTTGCTCTTGCAGCTGGGGCTGCAGTAGACTTTGTCGGCGCGGCCCGCCAGCGGCGCGGCACAATGGGCACAGGAACGAGGGGACGCAGGCATGGACGCGGGGGTAGGGGTGGTAATGCAGAACGGTCGCTGGGTAACGAGAACAGGGCGCGAACGGTTCGCTAGTCGTTCATTGCCTGCAGCTTAGCCGGTTGAACCGGGCCGGAGCCGTTCGCCAACGGGTTGCGAACCGTTCGCTGGAAGCGTTTGGGCACGCCATCACGCAACTAGTTCGAAAAACCTGCCGCAAAAAGGCCCGCCAAACAGCTGTTGAACGGGTCATTTGGTTGACTACGGGAGGTGTTCACAAATCAGTAGTTTTGCGAATCATCTTACCTTTTAAACCCATCGTTCCCTTTCCCTATGAGATTCCACGAGTACGCGCTACAGGAGGGCAATCATTTCATGGCTGTTGAATACTACGCCCTGATGCTGAATCGAACCTTCTTGGTCTTGGTAACGCCTACGCACCTGGTGGGCGTGAAAGTGAACGGGCTACTGAGTGCCGAGGGCGGCCGGGATCCGTTCACTAGAGCCATCACCCGGGTAATGGCGGTCCAGGACAAGAACAATCCCTACGCCTATGGCCGGGAAAAATACCTGAAGGAGGTGGACGAGCTGGACCTGTACGGGGCAGAAATTCTGGGGAAAAGCGGCGGTAATTTTCGGCTGGCCTACGGCGACATTGCGTCGGTGACGCACGACCCGCGCAGCAAGTGGGGCATGGGACCATACCCGCACGACGGCAAAGTTTACGTGACGACGAAAACGGGGCAGAAAAAGGAACTCATTCCGATTGGCCAGCAGGACGGTGCCGCGATTGCGCAGGCCATCCAGCAAAAGCTCGGGTCGCCGGCATGACCGCCGCCATCTACGCCCGCGTCTCGACCCGCGACAAGGGCCAAACCAACGACAACCAACTCCTCGAACTGCGCGCCTTCGCCGAGCGGCTGGGCTACCCCGTTTATCGGGAGTACTGCGACCAGGAAAGCGGCGGCACCGCCGAGCGCCCCCAGTTCCAGCAGCTTTTTGCTGATGCCCACCAGCGGCGTTTCGACGTGGTGCTGTTCTGGAGCCTGGACCGCTTCAGCCGGGAAGGGGTGGGGGAGACGCTCAACCATCTCCAGCGCCTGAACGTGGCCAGCGTGTCGTTCAAGTCGTTCACCGAGCAATACCTCGACAGCACCGGCCTGTTCCGCGACGCGATCATAGCCATCTTGGCGGCGATTGCCAAGCAGGAGCGCGTGCGCTTATCCGAGCGCATCAAAGCCGGGCAGGCCCGCAGTACCAAGAAACCGGGCCGTCCCAGGCTTTCGGCGAGCAAAGTGGCCGAAGTGCGTCGGCTGCGCGGGGAAGGACTCAGCTTCAAAAAGATTCAGCTGGCTACGGGCGTACCGGTGGCGACGATGCACAAGTATTTGGTGCCGTGTACATGAAGCGCTCCCGCATCCGTGACTTCCTGTTCTTTGTTGCCCTAATGGCCATCACCGGCTGTGATGACCATCACCCGCGGGCCACCCAATCGATGGGAAAACGCAGCCTTGGTTCGGTCATACAAAAGAGGCCGGGCGCCGGCATCGTACAAGCACTAACCAGGCTGGGGTACTTCCAGTACGCCAGTCCGGCACATGTGGCGGCGTTGAAACGGGAAGTGGCGGCCGCCTACGACCATGGACACGTCTTGACGACCGTAGAAGACGAACGGACCGGCGCGCCATATTGCTTCCGGCGCTACAACTGCGACGCCGAAGATTTATTCGAAGTGGGGGGCCTCGTGGACAAGCTCCAGGAAATCAAGCCGACGTTCGATAAAATGGGCGTGCCGTTGGTATGGGCGGACGATTCCTTCGCGGAAGACGGCAGCCAACACACCATTGTCCTGAACGGGAAGCTGTACACGGCATTCAGCGGCGATCCGGAAACGCCCGATGCCTGGGGCCAGGCGACGCGCAACTTCATCGCCATGCTGAATGAACAGTTGGCGCGGCACCATTCCCCCGAGCGGGTGTACCCCATGCTGGGCGGAAACGAGGGCTATATCATCTTTTTGACTACCCCGCTCTATCAGTTCATTAACGCCAACTTTGACGCGCATGACGGGCCGAGAATGCCTGATTAAGTTCACGTTTGACCTTGTCATGAGGCCGGGAAGGTACCGATATTGCTCACGTGGGGAGGAATAGCATACGCATTAACTAGTTGAAGGGACGCATCTAGTGAGCCCATTGTGAGCCCTTTCCCGGTAAGTAGACAATTGCCAAAAGTGCCGTTTCCAGCCTGTCAGCAGCTATTGCAGATTACTGCCAGGAAACCTATCCGCTTGGACTGAGCCCTTCATGAGCCCTTTAGTGTGTACTCCGTGCCCACCCCCGTGGTGCCTGATTTCTGGAGGTAACCGGCTTTCTCCAACTCGGCCAGGTAGCGGCTGGCAGTGGGCTTGCTGACCTTGGCCAATTGTTGAACCGTCGTATTCGTTAGGGCACCCCGGTCCTGCGCATGCAACACCAAAGGAATGAATTCGGCCCGCAACCCCTGGCTTTGCAGGTACGCGGCGGTGTAATAGCAGAATTCCACGGCGAAGCCGGCCGCATCGAATGAATAGCGCGGGGCCGGCAGGTGGTGCGCACGGCACTCGGCCATCATTTTCAGCGTGCCCCGGCCCCACGATTCGATGTAACCGGCCCGGAACAGCGTGTTGGCCAGGTCAGGGTTGAAGGGCCTGGACGGGTGCTTACGCTGCAGATGTTCCACCGTCCAGTGCTCTGGCAGATGGCCTTCGTTCCAGAAGAGTAGGCGGTTTTCGTACACGCTGATTTGCACTGGAGTGCCACCGCTGTAGTCTTTATGGGCCAACGTGTTGAGCAACGCCTCGCGAAGGGCCGCTTCGGGGAAGGGCCGTTCCTCCACGCGAGCGGCGCCTTCGTAGCGTATCTGTGCAGTGAGGTATTTGGTTTGTAGTAGTTCCAACGTCCGGTCTACTTGTAGCATTAGGGGGCCGTGCACCTCGTCTTGGTAGCGCAAGTCCTCGTCGGAAGCGAAGTAGCCAATCTTGACGTAGGCTCCGGTGACAAATTTTTCCGGCGTGGGATGAAACAGTAAGACTGCTGCTCGTTTCAAATATTCCCCATCGGTCAAATGCAGGTTGTCGAGCAGCGCCTCGTTGCTGTCGTGCAATACGTCAGCATCAACGCGGCCACTGCGCGCAGCGCGTTGCCGGAACAGCGCAAAGGCCGCAGATTCCAAGGCAGCCGCGGCGACGCCTGGTACGGGGACACCATCCCAGTGCTTGCCCTGTTTGCGCAGCAGAAACTGGTCCAGCGTAGCTCCCTTGAGTTCCTGCTTGGTACTCCCGCTGCGGTAGTGGTACTGGCCTTTGTAGCTGATGGGATAGGGATAGGCGTCGACCACGATGTCAAGGTACTCGCGCGCGCCCTCGCTACGGCTGTGGACGTCCACCAAGATGCCGAGTAGGTCCCGCACTTTATTGGGAATCTCTTCCAGCAGCTGGCGCCGGTTGTCAATGCCGACCACTTCGCCCCGGTCGTTCTTGCCGATGGTCAGCGTCCCGCCGTGGGCATTGGCAAAGCCACAGAGCCATTTGAGGTACTCATCGCGCCAAGATTCTTTCCATTCAACGTGTTGGCTTTCGTGGGCGGCCGGGGACATAAAGGCAAGAATGGGTACGATCATGCGAAAGTAGGGCATGGCACCCACTCATTGGTCGCGGCCGACACCCGGCAAAACTTGTGGAGGGGTTGGCTCACCTTGAGCACCGATAATCAGTCTTGTTGGCACTATTATGCTTGAGTACAATGTGCTTAATGCTCAATTTGTCAGGCACTTAAGATGGAAAGTGATAGCGGCTGGCTATTGCTGAAAGTGAAAATCTACATGAATGTCACTTATGTGATTTACATCTCTATGCAAATTCATCCGGTGAACACTAGCTTTACGACCCAAGATAAAAGCTGAATCACATTAACTTAGGTTGTAATGAACAGTAACGAAGCTTTAAAAGAGACGGAACAAGCTGTGTTTCAGGATATATTCAAATACCAGCTAAAGATTGAAAGCAAGGTTGTTTCTGTAGAGACCCTGTTCGTTAATGAACGTAGGACTAGCCGTACCAATTACCAGCCTTCCTATCAAAGGAATTATGTTTGGGATGATGATAAGGCAACCTATTTTATTGAAAGCATTCTGCTTGGGACAGAGATACCACCAATTATTTTCTTTTTGTCAGGCGAACAGATTGAAGTCATTGACGGCAGGCAGAGATATGAAACAATACAAAGATTTATAAAGAAGAAATTCAAGCTAAAAGCTAAAGGCCTATTAAAACTTAAGGATCTTAAAAATAAGGATTTTGACGACTTAGAAGAGGCCATAAGGAACATATTCTGGGAAACCAGGATCAGATTGATTGAATTTAGCTTCATAAACCCTTCCGCTGTTACTCTAGAAAAAGAGGACTTAGTTAAAAGGGAGATTTTTAAGCGATATAATTCAGGGATCACCCCGTTAAAATCAGTTGAAATCGACAAAGCCAAGTATGAAGAAAATGGCGTTAATGCGTTTATAAAGAAGAAATTCTTTTCTAATGATAATTTTAGAAAGGCATTTGCTGATATTTTCTTCTTTGATGCCCCCTATGATATTGAAAAATTCCTGAAACGACTGAGGCAGCACCTTGTTATTCCATATATTCCCATTAATTATTACTCTAACTCAAAAGCCGAGATAATTGAACGTTTTTTCAACCATATATCTGACTCTACAGAAGATATTGAAGGTTTTTATCTAGAGTTGTCTAATAAAGTTTATTTGACTAGGGTTATCAAAGAATACCTGTTGGAGGCAAAAGTGCCAGTTAATAGGTTGATGGTTGAATGTTTATTTTGGGCTATACAAATAGCTATAAAAGAAGGGTATGATGCTAATGAGGTTCTCATCAAGCCAAATGTCCTTGAATTGATAAGGGAGCATTGTACTGTTAACATAGAGAGTTATAGTCCTGTTGACAGTAATTTTTACAAACAGATAATTGAAAGGTATACTAAAATGAGTGAGCTTTTTGCACACTTATTCAATATAGACTTTGATATCTATTTGACGAATAGTGACTCATTTAGAGAGAAGAATAAAGCGTTGTCTCATGTTACAACTGATGCATCCTCTCTTTCGAAGTTTAAATCACTTCGCTTAAATAAGCCAGATGCATCTTCTTTCACTATTGACGATATATGCAACCAAATGTCTAAGGACAGGTTTTTGATTCGTCCTACGTATCAAAGAAATGAGGTCATAGACAGTATCAAATCATCAGCGATTATTGAGAGCATCTTATTAGGCATTAAGCTGCCTCCTATCTTTATTTTTAAACGGGACGATGGTGTTTCAGAGGTTCTTGACGGTCAGCAACGTTTGTTGTCAATATTAGGGTTTTTAGGCAAAACCTTTATTGATGAGAATAAAAGGACTGCTAAATCCAAGAAGGATAAGTTTTCCTTAAAAAAACTCGCGATATTAACAGAGATAAATGGGAAAAGATTTGATCAGATTTCAACCTCATATCAAAATCGAATCCTAGATTTCGATTTGTGGATTATTGAAATAAATGCTGAGAGCAACAAGCATTTTGATCCAATAGATTTATTTATCAGATTGAATTATAAGCCTTTCCCAATACTGGCTAATACCTTTGAAATGTGGAATTCCTATATCGATAGGGGTATTATTCAACAAATCAAAGACATTTACAGCCAGACAAAAGGGTGGTTTTATTTGAGAAAAGACAACAAGAGAATGGAAACAGAGACGTTGATTTCGTTTCTCGCCTATTTTGAATACCTGTCCAGAAGCGAAAGCGCTAATCGCGAAATTCCTAATGCGCTCTATATTTATAGAAGTGGCTCAAAGGTTAACATACGTATAAAGTCTAAAGAGGAAATCACCAAAACTCTTGAAAATCCACTTGAAAAGCAAGACTTTATAAATAGCTGCAAATTATTGCATGATCATTTCATAGAAAAGGTAAGGACTCTGATTACAGACGATGCAGATGCAACTGACGAAGTTAGGGTTGATGCCTTAAACGAATTAATGAATGTCGCAAAAGGCAAAGTAAGACGCTATCAGAGCTTTTACGCTTTATGGGTAATACTTCTAAACGTATCAGTTGACGACATAAAAGATAATAAGTCTGCTATACGCAGCAAAGTAACTAAAACCATAAAAGACATGAAAACGGCGAGGGATGTCAAGCAATTTAAGTATGACGCAGAAAACTTCTCTTTTGCTTAAGCACTTCTACTAGATGAAATCGCTGTTCACTGAGCACCTCCATCACGATGAAACCTACTTCCAGAATTTGTGGGAGCGATGTGTATTTGTTTTTGATGCTAACACTTTATTAAACTTTTACAGATACTCTCAATCAACATCTCTTGAATTAAGAGAAGCTTTGAGTTTGTATTCTGAACGCGTTTGGTTGCCTAATCAAGTCGTTGTTGAATATTTCCGCAATAGGCTTACTGTTATAAACAGCCAGAAGAATAACTACAACGAGCCATTAAAAAATCTTAATGCAATCAAGGAAACTTTCTCAAGCCGAAAAGGGCACCCATTCATCAGCCAAGAATTACTCGATAAGTTTGAAGATTTTCTTTTAGGGCTTAATACTGAGTTTATGGCTCAGCAAAGCCAACTTGATGGACTTATTCTAAATGATGAATTCAGCAAGTTTATTATCGACTTATTTGATAATAAGGTAGGTAAGCCATTTCCGAATGAAAAATTAGTAGAAATATACAAAGAGGGGAAAATAAGGTACGAGAATAAGATTCCCCCAGGCTTTGGTGATAACAAACCAGAACCAGATAGATATGGAGACTTGGTGATCTGGAATCAGATAATTAACAAGTCTTTAGATGATAAGATTGATATTGTGTTTGTAACAGATGATGAAAAGAAAGGCGATTGGTCATTGCTTCATTCAGGGAAGAATTTAGGGCCCTTACCCAGTTTAAAGAAGGAATTCAATGCACTTACTGGCAAGGATTTTCACATCTACCCAGCTTTTAGATTTTTGGAGTTGGCATATGAAAATAATAATAAGCAAATAAATGTAAAGGCGGTAACTGAAGTTAAAGAAGTTAGCAGATATCAAACAGTAGATGCTGCTAGTACTGAAGTGCATCACTACGAAATTCAATTCGACATTGATTTTGCTTCTAGCAAGACAACTGTGGACAAATTCAATTCAGAACTAATCAGTACTGGATACAGTGTGGAATTTCTTAACTTGGAAAGTAATCAAAGCACGAGGTTTGTTATCCGTTTGCCATTTAACGACTTAGTTCGACGCTTTAAAGAGAGGTTAGATATTTTATTAAAAAAGCATGATTTAGTTTTGATTGATATCATAGTTAAGCAAATAATGTAATCAATTTGGTCAAATCACAAGCCCAGTTCCTTGGCCGAGTTGTGCTGGCGGACGTTGTCGAGGCGGGTGTAGCGGCGGATCATCGCCGAGGTCTTGTGCTTGGTTTGGTTCATGACCTTGGAATCGTCGGCCCCGTTGAGCTTGGAGACGGTGACAAAGGAGGCCCGCAGTGAATGTGCCGTGTATTGCGGCCCCAAATACTGCTGGGCAATCAGGTTGATGTACTTGGTGGTCATCCGGCGCGTGGTCAGGTGCTGGTTTTTGCGCAGGGAGACGAACACGCACCCCGTTTCCCGGTCGAGCACCCGCAGCCAGGCCTGCAGCGAGCGGATGGGGCACAGGGCCGGGTCGGGCGAATAGAAGATGGCCTTTTCTTCGGCCTGGCCCAGCTGGTTGGTTTTGCTCTTGTCCAACGACACCACGAGCCCTTCTTCGTCGAAGACCAGGTCCTCGATGTTGAGGGCTTCGAGCTCGGAGCGGCGAAAGGCCCCGGTGAAGCCCAGCAGCAGCAGTGCCCGGTTGCGCAGCCCGGTGGGCGTCGTCACGTCGATGGCGCGGATGGTGCGCTTAAAGCTGGCCAGCGTAAAGGCCGCGGCCTGCTTGATGCGGGTTTTCTTCTCGCGGGCGATGCCCTTGAGCAGCACCTTCACTTTCTTATCGGCCGTGGGCGAGTCCAGGCCGGCCAGCTCGTGGGCCTTGGCGATGGCCGCGGCGTGGCGCTGGATGGTGGCCACCTTCTTGCCGGCATCGGCCAGCTCGGTGAGGAACCCCGCCAGGGCCTCGACCGGCGCCGGCAGCGAGACCAGCTGGTGCAGCGCGCACCAAGCGGTGAAGCGTTGCCAGTCGCCGGCGTAGGCGCGGATGGTGTTGGCGGCCCCGCGCAGGCCGGACTCGACGTAGCGCGTGCTGGATTCAATCAGGTGTGCCGGCACTTGGGACACGGGAGATTGGGGAATGGCCAGGGCGTTCTGCACAGGGACTCGCTAAAGGGGGTAGATGCATCAAAACACACACGCTTTCTGCCAGCAAGATAAGGCCCGATAACTTAATCTTATCAGGCCTTATGTCTCCTTGGTGCAGGAACTGGGGTGGTCCAGTGTAAACGGACAGTGAGCTAAGGTAGGGTGGATTTGAGGTCCTGTTCAAATTGATGGGGCGAGCGGTAGCCGAGGGCGGAGTGGCGCCGGTCCAGATTGAAATAGGTGTCGAGGTAGTAAGCCACTTCCAGGCGGGCTTCTTCGAGGGAGGCAAAGGCAGTACCGGGGGGCAGCAGTTCGGTTTTGAGCGTGCTCCAGCCGGCTTCGGCTTGCGCATTGTCGTACGGGTTGCCCGGCCGGCTGAAGCTGGGCACGGCCTTGGCCCGGTCGATGCGAGCGCGACAGGCCGCACTGGTGTACTGGCTGCCGCGGTCGGCATGGATGATGAGCCCCGGCGCGGGCTGGCGTAGCGTCAGGGCTTGTTCCAGCGCGTGTAGCACCAGTTCGGTCGGCATTTGGGCGGCCAAGTGCCAGCCCACGACCCGCCGGGAGCAAGCGTCGCGCCACGTGGCCAGGTAGCACCAGCGCCCGCCCACCAGGGGCAAGTACGTGATATCCCCGACCCACACCTGGTTCGGGGCGGTGGGGGCCGGCTGGCCCAGCAGCCGGTTCTCCGCCACCACGGCGGCTGGGTCAGCCACCGTGGTGCGTGGGCGCTGCGGCCGGGTGCTCAGGGCGCGTAAGCCCGCTCGGTGCAGCCATGAGCGCAGGGCGTAACGGCCCACGACGTGCCCCTCGGCCCGTAATTCGGCCCGCAGGCGGCGCGTGCCGTAGCGGGCGGCATGACGCGTAAACGCCTGCTGGGCAGCCGAGAGCCAAGGTGCCGGAACCGCGGCGGGCCGCTGCCGCCACTGGTAATAGCCGGCCGTACTCACGGCCAACAAGCGACAAAGTACCTGCACGGGCCACGGCTCCGTGCAGTCCTGGATGAACTGGTAGCGGCTCATGACTGAGGGGGCTGGGAGAAGATGGTCACGACTTTTTTTAAAATATCGCGCTCCATTTCCACGCGCTTGAGCGCGGCCCGCAGCTGCTTGATTTCGTCGCGCTCCGCGCTGCTGGGCACGGCGGCTTCCAGGGCCTGGCGTTGCCAACGCCCTAGCAAGGCCGGCGAAATGCCCTGGGCACGGGCTACGTCGCTTTGCCGGGCACCGGCCGCTACTTGGCGCACGCACTCGGCTTTAAAAGCCGGCGTGTATTTCTTGCGAGTGGAGGGACCTCCTCCGGAATTTGATTTTTCAGTCATGAGCAGCGGAAGTTAAGACTTCTCGCTGTCCGTTTTACCTAGACCACCTCAAACAACGTCTCGAATGCAGGGAAAAAGCACGTTCGCTATCACGCTTCCTTCACTCCTTATGGACCCTCCGGTGATATGGCGATATCGCGTACTTCAATGGGGCCCATCGCACCTACGGATGTCAGCCTTATTAACTATTCAATAACTGGCGCAAGCGACGTTCCACTTCATACTTTCGTTCATAGCCCGAACCTGGTGCTAGCACTCCTTCGATTACTTCCAGCAATTCAGGACGAGCCAGCAACGCGGTTAACTCCTGGCTGACGTACCCGCGCAGTGCCGGGTCTGCCGCGGCTACTTCAGTGGGCAGAAGCGGGCGGTTGTCCACCACGTGCACAATGTCTTCCAAGTCCTGGCTGGTCAATAAATCCTGCCAGCCCCGGTTGCGAAGGGCCACGAGCTTCGTAGCCAAAAAGTAAGGGGGGCTTAAAATGCGGATGCTGGTGTCGTCCGGCAGCACGTAGGGGATTGCCAGGGCAAAGCCATCAGGGTACCACGGATTACTGATTCCCACAATGTCCGGCTCGGTGGGAATGATGTCGACGATTAAGCCCGTAGGTAGTTTCCAGCGACCAATAAAGGCGGCCTCCGTATCGTTGACAAAGCCCAAGCCGCGCAGTTCTTCTTCCATTCGGTGAAACGCGCTCCGTGGCGTGACTTCCACGATACAGTCCACATCTTCCGTTGTGCGCGGTTCGGGCGTGGCGTTCGCAGCCGCGCTGTATAAGTTCACCGTTGCGCCGCCCACGAAGACGACCCGATCCCGCAACGGGCCGAGGGCGTGTGCTACCGCCATCAAACGCGGGAGGTTGCGGGAGCTATTCGGCGTCATGCACGGGGTAAATGGGCAAATAGTCGTTGAGCAGTTTGCTCGCCACCGCGCGTTCCCGTGGGCGGCCCAGGCGCAACGCGTCCACCAACGCCAATACCTCATGTAGCCGGTCGTCTCGGCGGGCAGCGTCCGGCACTCCGGCGTATAATGGGTCAATAGCGGTGCCCCAGGTGTCGCCCTCTGCGTCGGGCCACACATAAGCGGGCTCAGTGCCGAAGGTCTGGCTGAGCGGCAACGCACTGGCCCCCGTGGCCACGCCGCGGGAAAACGGTCCGGGACGAACAGCGAATATGTAAGGCAGTCCGTGTAGCAGCAAATCGCGTAATGCGGGGCCCTGCACGGCGAAGCGCTGCGGATCGGCAGACAATAAGCGGCTGTGCCGGCAACGGGCCAATGAATCAGAAACCTCCGACGTGCTCAGATCCAAGGCCTGTGCTAACTCTTTGCCCTGCCACTGCAGGCGCGACCCATTAACGGCCAACTTTAGTAGTAGCACAATGTCTTGTGGACGCAACCCGTTAAATTTTCGCATAATATTGATCAATCCGCAATCCATGGATTGCGGATTGCAAAGGTAATTGCCCGAAAATCTATTTTGGAAGTGGGGAACGAAGTTTAGTAAAACTGCCAATGCAAACGTTTACCAAACGCACGTTTATTAAACGTTATAAACCCTTAATCTAGGCAGAGTGCGCAGATCCAAAGACGGATTTTGATGACAAAGCAGTTTCCAAAATTGCATTTGTGACTATCTAGCTGTATGCCTGCTTTTACGGGATATGCACTTTACTAGCATAGCATTCACCAAGAGTCAGTAACTAGTCTTTTACCATCTTCAAGAAGCATCGGTCGGTTATTTCCCCGTCCTCCCCCACTGCCTATTCCTCGGGAATGGGACGCAGTACCTCAGGGTCTTGGCGGGCAAAGAATTCACTTAGAGCCCGGTCAAGTAAATGACGCTCGTTACGCCGGCTCCAGAAAGCCATCCGACTAAGCTGTTCCTTGTGGGTAACGGTAATGCGCTGGCCGAAAGGGACCAGCTTCTCCCCTGCTTCCGGCGTTGGAGTAGCAGCCGGAGTAACAGCAACTGATGGAGTGACAACCGACTGCATCAGCATATCGGCCATGCTTTGCGTGGGCTTTCTCATAGAGCTTGTAGAATGGCGTTGGTGAGAGATTGATAATCCTGCGCAGCGCGGCTATTGGGTTCGTAGGCGCACACGCTCTGTTGCATGGCCTGTGACATCGGCACGGCCATATCCTTGCGAATGTGAGGCAATAGGGCATCGTCGCCGTAAATGCGGCGCGTGGCCTCGACCGTGCCGTGGTTGAGCGCACCGCGTTGGTTGGGGTGGTAGGCCGTGAAAAAGATGCCAGCCAAGGCAAGCTTTTCGTTCAGGTTGTCCCGCACGACCCCGGCAGCCCGTACCATGTCGTGCAGGCCGTCGAAGGCTAGCTGCTCGGCTTGGCATGGAATCGCATATACGTCGGCAGCAGTCAGGGCCAAGCTGGTCAGGTCACCTAACGAAGGAGGACAGTCAATTACCACATAGGCGTAACCGCTGAGTTGCGGCAGCAGTCGGCGCAGCAGGCCGTGGTAGCCGGGAATCCGTTGCAGGCGCGATTCCTGACTCAATAGTTGAATCGACGCAGGCAGTAGGTCTAGGCCGTCCTGTTTAGTTTCGACAATGATTTCCTCCAAGGTGCTCTCCCCTAGCAGAACCGAAAGCAGTGTAGGTCCTCGATAGCCGCGCTGGTGCAAAACAGCAGTAAGGTTGCCTGCCTGCGGGTCAAGGTCCAGTGCTAGCACGGCGTGCCCTTGACGGACTAGTTCACCGGCAATCGCCGCCGCAGAGGCAGTTTTCCCAACTCCTCCCTTATTGTTCGCAATAGCGATAACCAGCGGGCGTGGCGGTGATGTTGCGGAAGCTTGCATACTTGTCGTGTTTTACTGCGCTAGCAATGCTAGCAGTTCTTTTATTTATTGCGTTGCAAGGTATGCTATATAAGCTATTCAAACTAACAGCAAATCGATAAATCACAAATTTGCTAGCAGGAATATCATTGCAAGCATTTCTATTATCGGCTATAATAGTGCTATTCCACCTTGTTTGGCAACTTTTTGCAACGGATAAGCTACCATTGCTAGCAGTGCAATAATCACTAATGCTGCTAGTGCTTATTACACTGCTAGCAATGGTAGCAACAGAAAAATGAAAATAATCACAGATATTATATATTAAAGTGAGCGCATCATACGAAATCGGGCAAACCACTCTGTGCTCAGTAACTCGCAGGGGAGGAGTCTGCCAATGATGTTACTAGTCCAGAGTTAAAGCAATACTAGCCACGGTAAAAGGGTAATAGTGGAAGGTAATCCCAGAATTTATGGTGGCGTTGGTAAATCCTTGCCAGCTAGCGTAGACCCTGCATTTTGAGGAACAGGCCACCAGGATTCTTAGTCGCCTTGATTTTATCCGTTTTAAGCTTGTAAATAAATGCGAACAGCGCATCGACGTGTTTAGGCGTTTGCAAAATGTCCTGCACTAGCTTGGGGTCAGCAATGCCGAGCGTATCCAAGTGCTTGCGGGCCAACTGCACCTTGGCGTCATTACCATCCAACTCGAATGGAATGGGGAGTTGCTGGGGAATCTGCGTATTGACGTAGAACTTGATGCTTTGGTAGGAGCGACCTTTTTTGAGCAACTCATATTTGACGCGTAGGTCGGTGTGCTCGTTGATTTGGTTGGTAGCTACGTCAAGTACGTACTTCTGTAGCGAAGAAACCTGCGCGTATTGCTCTGGCTCCTTGCCCGTAGGGTCTTTGAGCTTGAGCATGCCTTTAAACTCATCAAGTGAATATGTCTTAGTTTCCCCGATGTCCTTCCACTGCGAGGCCAACTGGTATATGCGCTTGGCATATTTGCTGCTCAGACTGAAAGCAGCCTGCAGCCGGTAGGACGTGAAATTGCTTTTCAGGTCAATGAGATAGGGACGCATGCGCTCGGATATCTCCAACTCAATGGTGCCCTCGCCCTTGCGGTACAGCGCCGATGCCAGTAAGCTAACTTGTAGCAGTGTATTCCCTGTCTCGATGTGGTAAACCCGGCTGTTAAGATTTTCGGTGGATTCCAGCAACTGCTTATAGTTCCAAGTGCGGCCCGTCATTGTCATCAGTTCCTGCACCCGGATTTCATAGATAGTGCCGGCCTTATCCTGCTTTGTGAGCTTGGAAAGCAGTGAGAAGACGATGTCCATCTCGCAGGCACTCATTTCGTAACGGGCCGTCGTCAGCGCATTGTGCTGCCGGATTTCTATCGGAACGGTGGATTCAGGCGCGGCCATACTTAGCTATCGTAGTGATACCAAGCAAACATACAGCTTAAATCCCAAACTAATAGAGTTAAATATCGAATCTATCAATAAGCGCAACTGATGTATCTCAAGCGGCTTATAAAAGCTATTAGTTTACGGAGTGCGCATCGTTGACATGACTTATAAAATCTATTAGTTAGGCTTATAAAAGCTATTAGTTCGTAGCAAGCTAGTCGCGAGCTGGCAGAGCAACGGCTCGCCGGCGGCTTATAAAACCTATTAGTTCGTCAGCAAATGGGCTTATGATAGGATTGTTATTAGGCTCTATTAGTTAGCTTATGAAACCTATTAGTTAGGCTTATGAAACCTATTCTTTCACTTATGAAACCTATTCTTCCGCTTATGAAACCTATTCTTTCACTTATGAAACCTATTACTAAAGCCGCGTAAGTTACTAGTGTATAAAAAGTTGCGTGCGCTGCAAATACCTTAAATACTTAAAATACTCACAAGCTTGTTGAAGCTAAAGTATAAAAAGCTTATAAAATGAGTATTTCGGACGATGGGCGAACGAAAACAACAAAAAAAGGGAGTTCAAACAAGCACAAACGCGATTGCATTTTTTAAATATTTTTTTACCTTTTTCTACTAGATTAACTTATGATTTGCTTCAGGTATCGTATTGAGCAGCAACTCCACTGCTTATTAATAGTTTTTATAACTCATCCCAAACGCTCTGGGCATTCATTCCGACCTTTATAGAAGTAGCCGCCATTACCCTTATAAAGGCATGCGTCACCAGAAATAGCGCTCTTAAGGCTTCTAAAAGCTGTTTTCTAGCCAATCGCCGCATAGACGGTTGGTTTTTTAACGCGAAGTAATAGCTTTTATAAGTCAAAAGTCTGCCTCGTACCACCAGGGGCGAGTTGTTGACGCGGCCTCGGTGGCCACAATGAGATTTTTCGATAGCCGTTTCGCTCTAAAAGTCCCTGTCTTGTTTTACATAACTCCGCTTCTCGGACTTCCCCGGCGGCGCAGGGGAGGGGCTTACCCTTCGCTACGGGACCCCCCGCCACGGGGGGCGCGTCCCGGCTTCGCTGGGGACGCACCGGCTGCGCGTTGGGCCATGGCCACGCTCACGGCCTCCACGATCAAGGACTCGATGTCGGCCCGGGACGGGCGCTGGGCCAGTTCGTGCTGCGCGGCCCGCAGCTGGGTGGCCAGCCCCGCGGCCCGCGCCTCGGCGGCCGTCAAGGCTGCCCGGGCGGTGTCCATCTTGCCCTGGAGCCGGCTCACCCGCTGCCGACCGTTTTCGTCGAGGATGGGACGCACCGCCGCCCCTCGGGCCTGCACCAGGGCCATGGCGTACTTGCTGGCGCTCGCATGGCCCGCACGGGTGGCGTCGGCCGTCAACGCGTCGTAGTCAGCGGCGTGAAAATTCAGCGTGATACGGCTGCGGGGATCTTTCAGGTAAGGCATAAGGAAAGGGGAGGGGAGCCATACGGCCAGGTGGTGGCACCCGGATGGTACGGGTGACACCACCCAATGTTGCGCCCGGGTTTGGGTGACACCACCTGCTATAACGGGTGACACCACCCGGCTTAATTTTTATAATTGGGTTAAAACCGGCCTATAACCGGGTGACACCACCCAGTTATAACTCCATAATGGCCTCAAATCAGCTGTTTTTACCCGCTATTTTAGGTTATTTTGTGGTGTAAACGCTTGATTAGCTATGCAAATACGTTGTAAACGTTACTTTCGAGATGCACGCGTATAAACCACCGTGGCTGTTGCAGAAGCCGGATTCGTAGCGGGAAGAGGCAAGGCAAGCAGGCATTTCCCGACCAAGAAGTGGTCCGCTTCCGGCTCAGTGAGCGGGTACCGCGCCATAACCTGTACCGCCGGCTGGCCGAACGGGTGGACTGGACGTTCCTGTACGAGGAGCCCCGGGGCCTGTACAGCCACACGGGGCAGCCCTCGCTCGACCCGGTGGTCTTTTTCAAGCTCGTGCCGGTGGGCCGCTTAGAAAACCTGGTCAGCGACCGCCGCCTCGTGGAGCCCTGCGCCCTGCGCCTGGACATCTTGTCTTTCCTGGGCTGCGAGGTGGAGGAAGCACTGCCCTGGCACTCGCCCGTGAGCCGCCCCCGCCAACTCTTGCCGGCCGCCGTCTTTGAGCGCCTCTTCGACCACGTCTTTGCCCCGTGCGTGGCCCGGGGCCTGGTGGCGGGCGAGCGGCAGGCGGTGGATTCGGCCCCCGTCAAGGCCAATGCGTCGTTGGAAACGGTGCTGGAAAAGGGGGCGACGGGTCCCGGAAGTCCATTGCTGGCCCCGGATGAGGCGGCTGCCGTGCCGGCGGTGTCCGTGGTGACGGCCCCGGCCCACCAATTGCGTAACCTGGCGGCGCATCAGGCCCGGCTTGCCGCCCACTCCGGCGTCCCCGGTTCGCCGCACGAAAAAGCCCGCCTGCTCAGCAACAAGACCCACTACAGCCCGACCGACCCCGACGCGCGCATTTCCCTCAAGCCCGGCAAAGCCCGGGCCCTGAATTACCGCTGCGGCTTGGCCCTGGACACCGCAAACGGCGTTATCAGCCACGTGCAGGCCGATTTTGCCGACCGCCGCGACCGCCGGCACCCACCCCGGCTGCTCACCGGCCTGCAGCGCCGACTGCGGGTCCACGCGTTGCGTTTGCGCCACCTGCTGGCCGACGCAGGCTACGCCAATGGCGCGAATTACGCCCTGCTCGAAGCCCGGCACATCACGGCCTGGACACCCGTGTTTGGCCCGTACAAGGCCGCAATGGCCGGCTTTGCCCACGACGCGCCCACGGAGGCCCACACCTGCGCGGCGGGCAAGGTCCTGCCCTTTCGCAAGTACGCCGCCGCCGCCGGCACCTGGCTCAAAATCTATTGGGCCACCCGCCGGGACTGCCAGCCGTGCCCGTTGAAGCCCACCTGCGTGCCCGGAGCCACGCGCAACCAACTCCCCCGCACCCTCTACGCTGCCCCGTACCGCCGGGCGTGGCAGCGCCAGCAAAGCCGCCGGGGCCAGCGCCTGCGTCGGGTCCGACAGCGCACGGTCGAGCCCGTGTTTGGGAATCTGCTGCACCACTACGGCCTGCGGCGCATGAACGTGCGCGGCCAGGCCGGAGCACACAAGACGATGCTGCTCACGGCCGTCGCCCACAACCCCAACAAGCTGCTTCAGGACCGCCCGCAACGGCAGCTGAGCCTGGCCGTGGCCTTGCCCGGGCCATTATTAGCGGCCAATAGGCGCTCCTGGCCGCGTCACAGACGCCCCGAAGCACCCACCCGGGCAATCCAGAAGCGGCTACTCAGAAAGTGAACCTCACAAACCGAGTTCTGCAACAGCCACCACCCTTTCAGTGAACTAATGGAGCGGAGAACATTTGCTACAGCCGTATTTTGCAAGGGACCGCCCTTTTCCGATGACTAGTCGAGATTTACGCAACACCTTGCTCTCCGCTGTAGCGGCTGACCTACTTCCTTTCGGCTTTGTGCTGAACCGTGCGTTGGCCGAGTTCACCCAGCGGCCCCCCGATGGATGGAACAAATTTCAACTGGTGTTTTTGTGGCGCAATCCGCAGTGGGAAATCAAGGTAGGGCTGCTAATTCGCTTCCACCTCGTCGAACAGATTTACCACCAGGCGTCATTCTACGAGCCCCGCTACCACCGCACGACCCCAACCATTGGCATTCCGTTGGAGAAGCTACTCCTTAAGGGACAAGCGTTATCGGGCACCTTAGGCACGGACACGGATATCTCCCCCTGTCAGAAGTGGATAATGCAGTGTTTCACCTACCAAGCGCTCCCTTTTTTTCCCGCTACCACTCGCTTTCTACCTTGGAACAAGAGGTAAATGCAGCGCCGGGCACGAGCCTCTTTTCGGGCCCCAAGTACGAAGGCAGCGTGGGGAGAGCATCAAAAAGTGTGGGGCAATGCTGTATTCCAGTCGTTCTAGGGGTCCTTCTAGGCGGAAACGGAGCAGACAGCCACTTAACTCGAAACTGGATTGCCCCACACTTTTTGATGCTCTCTGACGCAAGAGCGTACTTGCCAAAAGCAACGGGGCAAGCTACACGTCAGCGACCATTGTACAGGCCGGCTCATCGTGTCCACCCCCACCTGGGCATAGTCAGCTCCCCGGCCATCGGCGGGGCTTACTGCCACCTCACGATGGCGGATACCGGCGGGGCCACGCTCAGCAGTCCGCTCAAGGTCGGCGGCACGCTTACGGGAAGGCGGCGGGGCGCTCAGGTTGCACCGAGCATGTGACTGGTTGCGGCGTGGCAGCAGTACTACCTGGTCAGTGAAACAGGCCATGGCTTGTCTTGGCTTGCGCGGCAGTCCTGCTGGCGATGAGCGACTTGGTTGCTGCGGTGAACTACTGTTGCCGCCAGTTGCGCGGTCAACGCTGCGGCGAGCAGGCGACTTTGCGCAACACGTACTCATAGCCCTGCGCGGGATTCGCCAAAACCCATTTGCCGCCTTTTTCGGTGCGGGCACCCTCCCGCCAGCGCAGCGAGTCGCCAGCCAGCGTAAACGTCACCTCATGCACCTGCGTCTGGCCCTCGCCCACCCGCTGCCAGTCGGCCACGATTTGCTGGCCGGCCAGCGTGCCCTGCAAGGAGCCGCGGGCGCGGTCTTTTTCGGCGGGCAGCACGGCCAACTCGCCCGTCACGGTTGCACCGCTGATGAGCAGGCGCACCATTGTGGTGTCACGCCCCACTACCTGCCGGTAGCACATCTGCTGCGCCTGCACCTGAGTGGCCGGGGCTGGCGGGGTAGCACCTGGTTCGGCTGGCGCAGTAGTCGTGGGAGCCGACCGATTATCGCAGCCGCTGAACATCAGGGCCAGCAGGACCGCCGCCACAGCTGAACGGTTTAAGGAATGGGTTGTCATCTTAATGTCAGAAATAATGGGTGTTGAGAAACCTACAGCTGCCGCCTCGGCAGCTTATTTATCAGCGTTCGGCGGGGCAGCGCGAAACCGGGCCACGACGGCCGTACCGTCGCGCAGCTCCAGGGCCGCATCGGTCACGTAGTAGGTCTTCACAGTGCCCAGGGCCTGCACGAAGCGGGTTTCGGCGGCGGCGGCCGGCTCGGGGCACATCATGCGGGTGGTCGCCAGCGGCGAAAACTTCATCTGACCGGTACCGGTCAGCTCAAAGGTGCCGGTCAGGCGGTTGCAGCCGGTGGCACCGCTCAGGCGGCTGGGCGGGAAGAAGAGCAGGTGCGCCTCGCGGGCGTCGCCGGTGGACGTCACGGGCTGGCCGGCAGCTTCGGTCAGGGTCCAGCGGTGCGCGAACAGCTTCTCGCTGCCCCCACCCGGCGGCTCGGCCGGGGTAGCAGCGGGCGCCACGGCTGGGCTGTCAGGCACTGTTGGTGTCGCCGCAGTGGCGGCCGGCCGGGTTGGCTGGCAGGCGGCGGCCAACAGCGCGGCACCCAGCAGCAGGGGTTTGGTTAGCATGGGGATGGGGAAATGGGAGTATGCTGAATGGGGTAGCGCGTCAATCCACTTTCTTAAATACCAGCCGGTTGGCTCGGTTTTCTAACGTCAGCCGGCGGTTTTCGAGCCGGTAGGTAAAGGCATTCCCGGAAAGAGCGCCCAGGAATTTGCGCTCGAAGGCCAGGGCCGGGCAGGCCAGCATCGTGCCGCGCAGGGTGCCAAACTTCAGGCCGGCCCGCTCCGGCGTCAGCGAGCCGCCGAAGCCGTTGCAGCCGGCAAAGCCCAGGGCTTCCTCACGGGTTAGGTTCAATTCCAGATACGGCTTGTCCTTGGCAAATTGCGCAGCGTCCATGGCCTGCCCATCAATGGATTCGAGGGCCCAGATGTCGTGCAGCCGGTAGTCGCCGAGGTAGCGCCCGCAGCCGGCAAACTCGCGGGTGGCCGGCTGGGCGGCCGTCCGGGCCTGTACCGTGACGGTGTAGGGCAGCACCTCACCCGACATATTGTTCGGGCAGGGGCGTTGCGCGATGGTCACGGTCAGCTCCCCGGCCGCCGTCAGGGCCCGGTAGCGCAGCACCGCTGCATCCGCAGCCTGGTTGGGGGCCGGCAGGGGCACAATCAGGGAGTCGGCACCAGCTACGGTGCGAAAGCGCATCTTACCCTGATTGGTCAGCTCCAGCGACCAGAACGGCTCGCTGCCCATCGCCACGAAGTCCACACCGCGGCGGCGCTGGGCATCCCAACGGCTGGTGGGCTCGGCTTTTACCGCCCCCGCAGGCCCGCTCTCGGTTGGGCTGGCGGCCGGGGGCAATACCCGCTCCGGCCGGGCCGAGGTGCAGGCAGTGGCGAGCAGGCTCAGGGCAATTAAAAGCGCGTAAGGATTCATAAATCGGCTTTTAGGAGCGTGTCGCTGTGATGTTCCGGGCTGCCGTTGCCAGCCGGGCTGCCGGCTGCACTCAGACTAGCTCAGCAAACCAGCCAGGTCAATCTGGTCGAGGTAGGGCTGCAAATAGACGGGGTCGTGGAAGGCGCGCAGGATTTCAAAATCGGATGGATTAGGGAAGTGGATTTCCACGAAAAAGGCGCCCACCTGATACACGCGCACCAGGCCCACCGCGCCCGCCGGCCGGGCCGCCAGGTAGTAGCCCTGCTCCCAAACGTAGGTGAGCTGCGCGGACGGCGGCAGCTCATTGAATGCCGCAAGGGCGCGCCTGCTTTCGTCCGCTGTTGCCATTTGCCGCAGCCCTGGGGTAAAGGCCGGCCGCAAACGTAGGCCACTCATCGGACGCGGGCAAGCCCGGCCTGGCCCAATTGCGTTACACATTCTAATATGTAACAGCAAAGGCCGAAGCCACCCGTTCTATTACTTAGCAAAAAGCTCTTAATCAATGAGAAGAGGCGACCTGGGCCAGGTACTCGGAGGGGGTGCAGCCAGTGAGCTTCGTGAAGGCACGGAAGAACGTGGTGCGGTTGCTGAAGCCCGCTTCCAGGGCCAGGCCCTCCAGCGTCAGCTGCCGCCACTCGGGCCGGCCCAGGCGCGCCTTCACGTACTCGACCCGGTAGCGGTTGAGGAAGTCGCTGAAGTTCATCGCGTATTCCTGGTTGATGAGGGCCGATAGGTGGTGCGGCGGGATGCCGGTTTCGGCCCCCAGGTCCTTGATGCCGTAGCCTTTGCACAAAAACGGCTGCTGCTCCTGCATGTGGGCCTCCAGGCGGGCGCGGTAGGCCTGCTTGCGCTCGTCGCTCAGCGAGTAGGCGCGCGCCAGGTCTTCCTTCTTGTCGGCGGTGGGTGGCTCGATGGCCGCAGCTGCCGCTTCGTCGGCCACCTCCACGGCCGCAGGGGCTGCCGTGACCGGGTTGCGCATTCCGTACAGAATTTGGGGCTGAAAGAACAGCAGCGTGGAGGCCACCAGCAGATAGCTGCCCAGCGCGCCGACGGCGAAAATGGTCACGTAGGTGCCGTCCAGCGGCAGCAGCATCGCCAGCAGCACGGGCGGATAGAGGAGCAGATTAAGGAACGTAAACACGCGCAGCCAGCGCAGCAGGGACTCGTTTTCGGGGCGGTGGGCGGCGGGTGTCCGCCGGCCGAACCGCCACAGTAGCCGCCCCTGCATCAGTCCGTAAGCGGTGCCGAGTCCGAACTTGAGCACCGGATGATAGTAGGCCGGCAGCAGGCCTTCCTGCTGCTTGGTGACGCCCGCCACGTCCACTAGCAGCAGCTGCAGGTAGTGGTACTTATAGGCGGCGCTGTGCAGCAAAAACGGCAGCAGTTCCAGCGTATGCAGCCCGAAGGGCACGAAAAACAGCCAGTCGAAGCGGCGAAACCGGACTTCCTGATAGAGCACCGCGCGCACGTAGAGGTAGGCGCAGGGCGCCACCAGGTAATGCAGGGGCATGTTTACCCGGAACAGGTGCGGCACCAGGAAAATGGCGTGGTTGATGAGCAGCGCGCTGGTGAGCGCAAACAGGGCCACGCCGAACAGCGACACGCTCAGCAGGCGGCTGGCGTGGCGCTGCACCGTGTTGACGAACGCCAGAATCACGCTCACGAGCAGGCCCACGAAGGCGCTCAAAAACATGAACACCGTGAGCAGCTCGGCGTAGGGCATGGAGGGTAGAGCAGGTATCATGCGGGTAGCGCGTTAAGACCGGCAGTAGTTCGACTACCTATACTGCTAGCATACAAGTGCTGCACGGGCCGGAGGGCCAGCCGTGGGCGAAGGCGGAGCGAACGATGCCCCGGTCTGATACTATTATATAGCTACAAGAGTGTAATAGTGAAAGTTTTGAAGAGCCGGCTCTATCCGGATTCAATCAAAGTAGAAGCGCTTTCTGCTCGTTACCGCTCTAAATGCCCTCCCCCGGAAGGCGAGGCTATGAGATATTATTATGAAAATCAACTAGTTAAAAACTTGTATTTATTTACACAGGGTGCTGTTATGTCACATTTTACAATGTGTAACAGGCTAAGGCGGTCCGGGCTTGGTGCCAGGAAATGACTCCGCTACTATTGCAGTCAGAAGCGGCTGGCCGGGCGGGCGCCACCAACCTCCCCAGCCAAACGGCCCGCGTGCCAAGCCTTCCCTCGCGCTCCATTCCGCAACTGGCCTCCTCTTGGCGGCCTCAACTCCCCCCCCTTCCTATGCGTAAACGACTCACCCAATTGGGCCTGGTGCCGCTGGTTTTTCTGTTGCTGGGGTGGGCCTCGCCCGCTGCCGCGCAGGTGTCATCGCCTCGCGGGCTACTGCGCGACTCGCTGTCGCGGGTCTATGACGCCCGCACGATTTATGGCTATGGCGATAAGTACATCATGGCCGGCCGGCAGCTGCCGTTTCGCAAGCTGAAGACGGAGTTTACCGCCGGGGTGACGAGCGACCTGTATCAGCAAGGCCGGCACGACCGGGCCATAAGCCGCCTGCTGGGCGTGGGGGCCGTGGCGGCGCTGGTGGGAAGCGCGGTGCTTCGCAAAAACGAGCAGTTCGGCGGCATTGCCTTGCTGGTGGTCGGCGTCGGCCTCAACCTGGGCAGCCTGCGCTTCAATAAAAAGTCGACCGAGCTGGTGGACCGGGCCTTGTGGCTGCGCAACAAGGACGTCTTGTTCGGCAGCCGCTGACGCGGGTTTTGGTCTGCGGGCCCCCAGTTCCTGCCACTAGCTGCCCCGATGGGGCTCATCCAGCATTCAACATCCAGCTTCCCGGCACCATGCAAAGATTATCGACACTACTCTTCCTCCTGGGCTTGCTGATGGCCCGTACTCCCTCAGCCATGGCGCAGGCCGACGACGGCAGTCTGGTGGCGACTACGGAGGCGGGCCAGGTCCGGGGGCAGCGCGTGGGGAATGTGCTCGTCTTCAAAAGCATCCCCTATGCTGCCCCGCCCGTGGGGGCGCTGCGCTTTGCCGCCCCGGCCCCGCACCAGCCCTGGTCGGGCGTGCGCGACGCCACCACGGGCGGCCCGACCGCACCGTTTAACCGCCCGCCGGCCGGGGCGATTGATGACCAGGCCATTTTCGGAGCGGGCTGGGTGAAAGGCGATGATTTCCTGACCACCAACATCTGGACGCCCGCTTTAACCGGCCCCGCCCGGCCGGTGCTGGTGTTCATCCACGGCGGAGCTTTCGTACTGGGGACCAGCGACGTGCCGCTCTACGACGGCACGGCCTTCGCCCAGAAGGGGGCTGTGCTGGTCACGCTCAACTACCGGCTGGGCATCGAGGGCTTTCTGAAAATCAAGGGCGTGCCGTCCAACCTAGGCATCCGCGACCAGCTGGCGGCCCTGCGCTGGGTGCAGGCCAACATTGGCCGCTTCGGGGGCGACCCGGCCAACGTGACCATCTTCGGCGAGTCGGCCGGGGGCATGAGCGTGGCCACGCTGCTGGGCAGTCCGGCCGCGAAGGGCCTGTTTCGGCGGGCCATCATGATGAGTGGCTCGGGCCAGGCGGCGCTCAGCGGCGAGCAGGCCGACCGCATCGCGGCCAAGTACGCCAAGGTGCTGCGCATCAAGAACACCCCCGAGGCGTACCGCCGCTTCACGCCCGAGCAGCTCCTGGAGGCGCAGCAAAAAGTCACGCCCAAAATGGTGAAGCTCGATACCGACACCTACGCCGACCCCGGCTCGGGCACCGTGCTGTATTTTCCGGTGATTGACGGCGACATCGTGCCCGCCATGCCCCTAGCAAGCGTGCAGCAGGGCGCCAGCAGCGGCATCGACGTACTGGTGGGCTACAATTCCGACGAGGCCAATTATTTTCTGGTGCCGTCCGGGCTGTTGAAAAAAATCAAGTCCAACTTCGTCCTGACCCTGGCCGCGAAGCGGCTCCACCCCGCGCCGGCGTCCCTGGTTACCGTGTACAAGCAGGCCTACCCCACCAAGAACCTGGGCGAGCTGCTGTCCGCCATGGCCACGGCCTACCAGTTTCAGGTGCCCTCCGTGCGGCTGGCCGATGCCCACGCCCGCCAGCCCGGCCGCACCTACATGTACGAGTTTGCCTGGCCCTCCTCGGTGGCCGCCAGCACCTACGGGGCCTACCACGGGCTGGGGCTGCCCTTCGTGTTCAACCAGCGCGCCCTGGTGACGGGGCCGCGCGGCATGCTGGGCCCCAGTGGCGGCCCCGCCGAGCTGGCCGAAAAGATGCAGGACGCCTGGGTGGAGTTTGCCAAAACCGGCAGCCCCGGCTGGGCGCCCTACACGCCCGCCGAGCGCCAAACCATGCTGCTCAACACCACTTCGGAACTTCAGACCAATCCGCACGCCAAGGAAATCCGGGCCTGGGAAGGCGTGCGCTGAGGCAAGGAAGGGGACGGCGCTGAGTTGGCCCAGACTGCTGCAAAGGCGTTGATTAGTAATATTTTTCTCAACCAATCACCGCCGGCCACCGCTGGCTTATTCGTTCTTGCCAATGAAACGGTCTCTCTTCCTTTGCACGCTGCTGAGCGCGCTCCTGGCTTCCCGGCCCGGCGTGGCGCAAGTAGTGGTGCAGCCCACGCGGCCCCAGCCCTACCCCTCGCAGCCGCAGCCACCCCGGCCGCCCATCCAACCCGTGCGCCCGCAGCCGCAGCCCGTGATTCAGCCCGTGCGCCCGCAACCGCCCCGCCCGCCCGTTAGCAGCTGGATTCCCATTGCCACGATTGCCATGCGGCAGCCCACCGGACATGCCGGCGCAGGGCTGAGTGGGGCCGCCCAGAGCTTCCGCTACCTCAAGCTCCGGGTCAACAACCGGTCCCTGACCCTGGACCACCTGCTGGTGAGCTTCGACGCCGGGCCGGCCGTTAGCCTGCCGCTGCGCTACCGCCTGCTGGCGGGCCGCGACAGCGCCCCGCTCAGCCTGCAACGCCTGAACGGCCGCCGCATTCGCCGCGTCGACCTCTGGTATAGCAGCGACGCCGGACTATTCTATCCGGTCAGCGTGACCATCCTCGGCTTGCGCTAGCCTTTTCGTCCGGTGTCCCGGCCCTTCCCCCCGGCAATTTTGCCAAACGCGCTTTTACTTCTTTTTACGCCAATGGAACGACTTTCAACTTATTCTGAGCAATTGCAAGCCCTGGTTTTACTCTGCCTGCCGCGCGTGGCCATGGCCGTGTTGGTGCTGGTCGTGGGCTGGTGGGTTATCCGGCAGGTGAGCCGCCTGGCGTCGCGGGCGATGGCGGGCTTGGACGTGTCGCTGCGCGGCTTTCTGACGAGCATGGTGAGCGTAGTGCTCAAGGTGCTGCTGCTTATCAGCGTGGCGGGCATGGTCGGGCTGCAAACCACTTCGTTCGTGGCCGTGCTCGGGGCGGCGGGGCTGGCCGTGGGTTTGGCCTTGCAGGGCACGCTGGCCAACTTCGCCGGCGGAGTGCTCATCCTAATGTTTAAGCCCTTCGAGCCCGGCGACCTGGTTGTGACGCAGGGTCAGACCGGCGTGGTGAAGGCCATTCACATCTTCAACACCATCCTGACCACGCCCCAGGGCGACACCATCATTCTGCCCAACGGCGCTTTGTCGAATAGCATCCTGGTCAATAAAACCGCTGAAAAACAGGTGCTGGTCGAGGTGCTGCTGGACGTGGAGGGCCAAACCAACCTCACCGAGCTGCGTGCCCTGGCCCTGCCGCTGCTCGCGGGCCATCCGCAGGTGCTGCTCAACCCAGCCCCCAGCCTGGGCATCGTGGCCCTGGTGCCCGGCGGCATGAGCATCGCCTTCCGGGCCTACACCCTGCCCCAGGACAACGCGGCGGTGTACGGCACGCTCATCGAGCAGCTTCAGGGCGTGCTACAGCAGCATCATATTGGGGCCCCGGTCAAGAAGCAGAAAAAAGAGAAGAAGTCGGCGTA
>NZ_JAGEMO020000096.1 GCF_017921975.2 Hymenobacter terricola | reverse complement strand
TCATCGAGCAGCTTCAGGGCGTGCTACAGCAGCATCATATTGGGGCCCCGGTCAAGAAGCAGAAAAAAGAGAAGAAGTCGGCGTAAGCATAGTTTTTGCCCTTCTCCCCGCAACTCCTTCCCATGAACCATACCTACCGGCCGGTGGCTAATTCCATTTCATCCCAGCGCTGGCCGGGATTGCTGCTGCTGGCGCTGCTGCTGCTCGGTAGCAGCGCCGCCAGGGCCCAGGGCCCGGAGCAACGCCCGCGCATCGGACTAACATTAAGCGGTGGTGGGGCCCGCGGCCTGGCCCACATCGGCTTGCTCAAGGCCCTGGATTCGGCCCAGGTGCGGGTGGACTACGTGACCGGCACGAGCATGGGGGCCGTGGTGGGTTCGCTGTACGCGGCCGGCTATTCGGGGGCCGAGATTGAGCAGGTAGCCCAGGGGCTGGACTGGGACGCGCTGCTTACCAACGCGGCCCAGCTGAGCACGATTACGCTGCCGGGCAAAGATGATTTCGGGCGCTACCTGGTGGAGCTGCCGGTGGTAAAGGGCAAGTTTCAGCTGCCGAACGGCGTGATTGAATCCGAGGAGCTGTGGCTGAAAATCAGCGAGTTGTTTTTTCCCTATTACCGCACCAAAGACTTTGCTCGGTTTAGGCGCGGGTTTCGGTGTGTGGCCACGGACATCATTTCCGGCGAGCCGGAGGTGCTGCGCACCGGCGAAGTGGTGGCCGCCATCCGGGCGAGCATGGCCATTCCGTCGGTGTTTACGCCGGTGCAGTACCAGGGGCACCGGCTGGTCGATGGCGGCGTAGTACGCAACTTTCCGGTGTCGGAAGTGAAGGCCATGGGCGCGGCCGTCGTCATCGGCAGCAACGTATCGGCCGGGGCCTACACCGAAGCTAGCCTGCGCAGCCCCGTCGACGTGCTGCTCCAGATTTCTTCCTTCAAGGACAACGCGGATTTCAAGGCGCAGAAGGCCTTGTGCAGCATCTACGTCGATTATCCGCTGGGCGACTACTCCAGCGGCAGCTTCTCGGCCGCCGCCCCCATCACGGCGTTGGGCGTGCGGCGGGGCCGGGCCGTGTTTGGGCAGCTCAAGGCGCTGCGCGACTCGCTGGATGCGCGCTACGGGCCGGCCCCGGCCTACCCGCCCGCCGCGCCGCGCGCCGACTCGGTGTACATCGAGAGCTATGAGGTGCGGGGGCTGCCGCCGGCTTCCGAGGCGCTGCTGGTCCGGCAGCTGCGGCTGCGGCCCCGGCGCTACTACTCGGCCCCGCAGCTGTCGGCCGCCATCCGCGACGCGTTTGGCACGCGGGCGTTCCGCAAAATCACCTACTCCCTGCAGCCCGCCTCCGACTCATCGGCCCGGCTCGTACTTGATGCGGAGCGCAGTCCGGCCACGCGCATCGGGCTGGGCCTGCACTACAACTCCCTGACCAGCATCGGCCTCATTGGCAGCCTGACTGTCCAGGATAGGCTCGCGCCCGCCTCGACCAGCCAGGTGGCGCTCAACATCGGCGAAAACCCGCGCCTGCGCCTCAAACACGTGCAGTACCTGGGCCCTCAGCAGCGCCTGGTGGGCCGCCTGCTGGCCCAGGGCGAGCGGGTCAGCATCACCACCTATAGCACCAGCTTCAAGAAAGCGGGCCTCTACACCCAGAGCTACGTGCTGGCCAACGCGCAGCTGCTGCGCCTGCTCGACCGCAACCGGGCTGTGGGCCTGGGCACGCGCTACGAGTACGGCCGTTTCACCCCCGAAATCACTTCCCGCCTCCAGCTCGACGGCCGCATTAGCCTGCTCAACAGCTATTTATTTTACGAGGCAAATACGCTCAATGCCGTCGCCTACCCCACCCACGGCCGCAAAATAGAGGCCGAGTACGGCTGGGTGTATCAGCAGCGTCCCTCTTTCAAATTATTGAGCGACACCACGGTTATCGGCACCGAGCAATCGGCCAACCTGTCCTTCCTGCCCTACGAGCACTCCCGGCTGAACGCCGAGCAGTACCTGCCGCTGACCAAGCGGGCCACACTGCTCGTGCAGGTGCAGGCGGGCGTGAACCGGCGCTATCGCCAAGCCATCGCCAACGACTTCGTAGTCGGCGGCCTCAGCGGCGTGCTGCGCAACCAGTTCACGTTCGCCGGCCTGCCCGAAGCCGGCCTCTACACCGGCAGCGCTGTGGCCGGGCTGGTGGGCTACCAGTACGCCGTGAGCCCGAAAGTATTCCTGACGGCCAAAGCCAATGCCCTCTACTACGACTTCATCGCCAACAGTGCCCGCCCGCAATCCGCCCGCTTGGCCTACGGCGGGGCCCTGAGCCTGGGCTTGGACTCCTTTCTGGGCCCCATCGACGTGAGCCTGATGTATTCAAACGTGGCGAAAAAGGTGCTGCCCTACTTCAACATCGGCTTTCCTTTCGGCTACCGTTAGGCCCGGCTTAAATGCGGCAGTGGACCGTTAGGCACGACGCGCTGGGAGATGCTGGCGGAGTTTGACCGCGAGATTGCTCCAGATGTGCCCTTGAAGCCCGCTACCTACTCTTCGCTAAATACGGCGGCAATAACCTGGCCCTGCACCGCATCGGCTCATAGCTCGACACCGGCCTCACGCCAAAGTCAACCACTATGTCAACGTGGCCCTGACGGGATTGCTTTTAATGTGTATTGAAAAGCAATTAGTTAATAAATTCGCTCCTTTTCGTGAATGAACCCACCAGAGGGAGGTTTGCGGCAGCCCGCAAGACCCGATACCTTTCTCTTAAAGCACCAGGGCCGTCACCAACAGCAGGTTTCGGCTGCATTACGGCCCGACAAACGCTTCTAAAGACCGTGTTCGGGTGCCGAATCAGGCGTCAAGCAGCCTATAACCCCGCCTATAACGTGCCTATAACGTGCCTATAACTGTTTTTAGCATGGCTATAACTCCCCCATAACTCTTTTGGAGGTGGCTATAACTGTTTTTGGAGGTACCTATAACTCTCTTTCGACCGTGGCTGTTGCAGAACCCGGGTTCGTAGAGGGAAGATGCAAGGCAAGAAGCTGTTTCTCGACAAGGAGGTGGTTCGCTTTCGGCTCAGTGAGCGGGTACGGCCCCATAACCTCTACCGCCGGCTCGCGGAGCTCGTCGACTGGAGCTTTCTCTACGAGGAGACCCGGGCCC
>NZ_JAGEMO020000095.1 GCF_017921975.2 Hymenobacter terricola | reverse complement strand
CCCGGGTTCGTAGAGGGAAGATGCAAGGCAAGAAGCTGTTTCTCGACAAGGAGGTGGTTCGCTTTCGGCTCAGTGAGCGGGTACGGCCCCATAACCTCTACCGCCGGCTCGCGGAGCTCGTCGACTGGAGCTTTCTCTACGAGGAGACCCGGGCCCTCTACAGCCACACGGGCCAGCCCTCGCTGGACCCGGTGGTATTTTTCAAGCTCGTGCTCGTGGGCCGGCTGGAAAACCTCGTCAGCGACCGCCGCCTGGTCGAGCACTGCGCCCTGCGGCTCGACATCCTGTACTTTTTGGGCTACGAGGTCGACGAAGAGATGCCGTGGCACTCGACGGTGAGCCGCACCCGCCAGCTG
>NZ_JAGEMO020000094.1 GCF_017921975.2 Hymenobacter terricola | reverse complement strand
AGCTCGTGCTCGTGGGCCGGCTGGAAAACCTCGTCAGCGACCGCCGCCTGGTCGAGCACTGCGCCCTGCGGCTCGACATCCTGTACTTTTTGGGCTACGAGGTCGACGAAGAGATGCCGTGGCACTCGACGGTGAGCCGCACCCGCCAGCTGTTTCCGGCCGCGGTGTTTGAGCGCCTCTTCGACCACGTCTTTGCCCAGTGCGTGGCCCGGGGGCTGGTGGCCGGCGACACGCAGGCCGTCGACTCGGCCCCCGTCAAGGCCAACGCGTCGCTCGAAGCCGTGCGGGAAAAACAGGCCGCCGGGCCTGCCGGACCCCATCTGAGCGGCCGCGAGCAGACGCCCGCCGCGGGCTCGGTGCTGACGGCCCCGGCCCACCAGCTGCGCCAGCTGGCTACGGGGCAGCGCCGGCGGCAGGGCGCCCAGACCGGCGCCCTGGGCGCGCAGCACGAAAAAGCCCGCTTGCTGAGCAACAAGACGCATTACAGCCCCACCGACCCCGACGCGCGCATCTCCGTCAAGCCTGGCAAGGTCCGGGCCCTGAACTACCTCTGCAGCCTGGCCGTGGACACGGCCCACGGCATCATCAGCCACGTGCAG
>NZ_JAGEMO020000093.1 GCF_017921975.2 Hymenobacter terricola | reverse complement strand
GGCGCGCAGCACGAAAAAGCCCGCTTGCTGAGCAACAAGACGCATTACAGCCCCACCGACCCCGACGCGCGCATCTCCGTCAAGCCTGGCAAGGTCCGGGCCCTGAACTACCTCTGCAGCCTGGCCGTGGACACGGCCCACGGCATCATCAGCCACGTGCAGGCCGATTTCGCCGACAGCCGCGACAGCCTCCACTTGCCCCGGCTGCTGAGCGGGCTGCAGCAGCGCTTGCGCACGAACGAACTGCCCCTGCGCGCGCTGTTGGCCGATGCCGGGTACGCGAACGGACCCAACTATGCCCGACTCGAAGCCGCGCACATCACGGCCTGGATTCCCGTCTTTGGCCAGTACAAGCCCGACATCGCGGGCTTCGCCTACGACCGTGCCACCGACGCCTTTACCTGCCCCGAGGGCAAAACGCTGCCCTTTCAGAAATACGATACCAATCAGGACGGGGGCTGGCACAAAATCTATTGGGCCGCCTGCCGCGACTGCCAGCAGTGCCCGCGCAAACCGAGCTGCGCGCCCAAGGCCCGACGCAAGCAGATTAACCGCTCGATTTACGACGCGGCCTACCGCCGGGCCTGGCTGCGGCAGCAGAGCCGGCGGGGGCAACGCAAACGCCGCGTCCGCCAGGGTACCGTCGAGCCCGTGTTCGGAAACCTGATTCACCACTACGGCTTGCGTCGGATGAATGTGCGCGGCCACGCCGGGGCGCACAAAACCATGCTGCTCACCGCCGTCGCTTACAACCTCAAAAAGCTCCTCAAGTACCGACCCCAACAGCAGCTGAACCTGGCAGTGGCCCTGCCCCGGCCCCTGCTGGCCGCAAATGCACGTGCTGGGCGGCGAAACAGGCGCCCCAAAGCGCCCACTTGGGTAATCGCCAAGTCGCTACCTAAAAGCGGAACCGCCTAAACCGAGTTCTGCAACAGCCACG
>NZ_JAGEMO020000092.1 GCF_017921975.2 Hymenobacter terricola | reverse complement strand
CCTCCACGAACAAGCGCGTGTCCTTGGCCGTCACGCCGCAGGCATTCGCTTGGCCCGGCAAGAGTGGCGAAAGGCGTTGCCAGTGCGGGTCGGTCAGGAATGTGCGGTCTTTTTGCATCTTCAAAGCTACCTTAATTGTTCACACGTCCTAGCCCGGAGCCTCTAGCTCGATGACCATGCGGGTGCCTTGCCCGGCGGCCGATTGCCGGAGCAGGCGGGCGTTTAGCATCTGCACGCGCACCTCGATGCTGCGCAGGCCGGCACCGTCAATCAGCTGTGGGGCCGGGTCGGCCGGGAGGCCGCAGCCGTTGTCCTCCACGGCCAGCGTAAGGAGCAGGCCGTGCTGCTGCAGCCGCACCACGAGCCGGGTGGCGCCCTTGGCGTGCTTGAGGGCGTTGTGCACCAGCTCCTGGCAGATGCGGTAGAGCGCCAGCTCCTGGGTGAGGGCCAGGGGCTGAAAATAATCCAGCTCCAGCTCAATGGGCACGGTGCCCGTCTCGTTGCACACATCCACCAAGTGCTGAACGGCTTCGGCCAGGCCGTAGCGGGCCAGCACGGCCGGGTAGAGGCTGTGCGAAATGCTGCGCACGTCCTGCACGGCCGTCGTCATCAGCTCTTCGATGAGGGTGAGCAGTTCCGGCGGCGGCGGCAGGGCCGACGTGCTGGTGAGCCGGTTCACCAGCAGCTTGGCCGTGGCAATGGTAGAGCCAATGCCGTCGTGCAAGTCCTGGCCGATGCGCTCGCGCTCGCCTTCCTGGGCTTCGATGATGGCCGTGAGCAGCTGCTGCTGGTGCACGGCCTCGGCGGCGCGCAGGCGGAGCTGCTGTTGCAGCAGGCGTTTTTTGTAGGTCACCAGAAACAACAGTAAGGCGCTCGCCGCCAGCAGCATAAACCCAATGCCCCCGAAGAGCAGCTGGCCAAAAGCTACTTCCGCGGGGAAAGCCATAGCGCAACGCAGTAGCAGCAGTAGAGGACGATGAAAAGCAGCGAATGCACGGCCCAGATGCTCATGTTCAGCCGGTCGGAGTAGTACAGCAGGTAGTTGCTGAAAAGCGCAATCTGAAGATAGCCCGCAAAATATATGAACAAGCCGGCCGATACCCAAAACATGGGCTCGCGCCGCAGGTGCTCAATGCGCAGCTCCTGGAGGACTTTGCGGAAATAGAGGCCCACAAAGCCCAGCACCAGCACGCTCTGAATCACCTGCTGGCCGGGCCGGAAATACGCCAGCTCCGCCCGGGCCAGCAGGCTATCAACCAAGGCGTAGGCCGCAAAGCCGGCCACCAGCCACGGCATCATGCGCGTAAAAGCCGCCGACTGCAGGCTCCGGCCATACACCAGGGCCAAGAGCCAAAACTCCCCCACCGCATACACCGGCATCAGGAACAGATTGTTGCGGTGCTGCAGCATGAACACAAACCCCAACGCATTCAGCGGCAGCACAAAGCCGATGAGTAGGGCGAGGTAGCGCATATTCAGCGGCAGGTAACGGAACCGGGCAAAACCAATGAGGCCAGCCGCAATGACTGGCACCATCGTCAAACGAATTGAAATTTCCTGCAGCGAGAGGTGGGCGAAGCTACTCATCATGGCCGCGATTGCCTGCGCTCGTCTGGGAAATAACCGGGCTGTGCGCGATTAGTGAGTAGGGGGGCACGGCGTGGCCATGTCGTAGAAGCCGTCGTCGCTCGTGCTCACGCTTTGGCCCGCGCTGTACACCCGCAGCACCAGCCCGAAGGTTTGCGTCGGGCCGGCGCCGCTGGAATTGGCGGCGTAGTACTCGTGCAGGCCCAGGTTCAGGCGCACTTGCTGGTCGCCAAAAGGCTGGGCGGCGAACAGTGGCGTCATGAAGTCTTTGATGTCGAAGTTGTAGCCTTGCAGCGGGCCTTGCGTGTAGGCAAACTGGGCCGAAGTCACGGCGGGAGCGGCTTTCCAATTGGCCATCCACTGGGCGGCCAGGTCGCCCGGCACGGGCTCGCCCAGCACCGGCGTCCGGGCCGCGCCGGTCCAGTACTGGTCGGGCACGTAGTAGGCCGACACTATCTCGTCGTCGACGCCGGTAGCGAACAGGGCGAGCGAGAAATGCGGCTGCCCATCGGCACCGGGAATGAGCAGGAACCGGGCTTTGATTTTTTGCACCCCCACGGCCGATACCAGGCTCGTGATTTGCTTGATGGGAAAGCCGACGAACAGGAGCCGGTCTTTGCCATTGACCAGGAAAGCCTGCGCCAGCACGGAGCCGTCGGGCTGGCTGACAACGTCCAGCCATTTGGCGGTGTACTGGTCGAACAAAGCGGGGCTGATGATGCCGTTTGAAGTGTCGGAAGCTGCCATAGGGGAAAGAAAAGGGAGAAAATGGTGAAAAGAATGTTACTGAAGCGGTTGCGGAACCAGAGAAGATGCCCGCCAGGAGAAGCGGCGCGAAAGCCCGGCAAATAAAGAGCTTTTTATATTATCTATCAGCTTCTTATTCCGGCCACTTTCGTGGGCTTGGTGCGGCGGTGTTCTGATTCGGAGGATTTTTATAAAGCCTGGGTTCGGGCGCGAAAGCGCATTCACGGCGGAGTGCCGTGCCAGGCGCTCTGCAATTGGTTTAGCAAAGGACCGGTACCCGCGTAAATGTTCGTAACGTAGAATTACGGGGTTTAAAAAACAGGTATTTCTACGTGGTTTCGGGGCCCTGCCAGCGGCGCTTTCGCGGGCCGTTGGCGGAGTATCCCGAAGTTGTACTTCGGCCCGTTTGGGCTGAAGAAAAGCCGTTTCGTATCGGGCGAACAGGCCGGATTACGACTTCGGGGTAATCTGCCTGACAGCCTAAACAGCCGCTTAGCCGCAAAGCGGCGGCACTTTCGCCAGACGAAACGTGCCGCCGCTTTGCGGCTCTTACCAACCGCATAATCACCAGACTACCAACATGTTACCGCTTTGCGGCCAGGCAACTGGGTAGCTCCTGTAATGAATTATGAATTAAAAATCTGATGGTCAAATTCTTAATTCATAATTCATTGCCGGAACGTCATTCCAAAGCCTTGCCTGCCAAGCGCTTATCCCAAATCGGCGAGCAGCAGCTCAAACGCCAGCCGCAGCATGGGCGGCCCCGAACCGTAGGCCGAAAACAGGCTGATGTCGAACAGCCACTGGCCGCCGGTGGGGTTGGGCTGGTGCTGCTCTTGCCAGGCGGTGAGGGCCGCGGTGAGCGTGGTGGCGAAGGCATTCGTGGGGTCGGCGGTGGGCAGCGGGAACGGCAGGGCCAGCAGCACGGGCAGGGTCACGGGCAGGCCGCTGGGCAGGGTGTAGGCGTACTCGCACTCCACTTTCGCGGTGAGGCTGCTGACGGTGACGGCCTGCGTGAGGGCCGCCACGAGGGCCAGCACGTTGTCGGCCAGGGAGCGTGGCTGGGCCGCGCCGCCCCCGGCCGCCGGCAGCTGGGCCAGGTTGATGGGCGCGGTGCCGGCAAACAACGGGGCCAGCTGCGAGAAGAACATCACCAGCGGCGTCTGGTAGATGAACAGCGGGTTGGTGGGCTGCCAGTCGGTGGGCGAGCCCGGCACTTGCAGCAGGTCCTGGTTGCGGATGATGCGCAGGCCGGCCCAGCCGTTTTGCTGGTTCAGGATGTCCACGGCCGGGGCCGTGGCCAGGCGCGTGGGCACCAGGTTGCGGTTGGCAAAAAGCAGGGGCTGGCCGGCCGGGTCGGTGTAGCTGTACTGCACCCAGCCCGCGCCGCTGCCCGCCGAAGCGCGGGTGTAGCCCGGAATATCGAGGCCCAGCAGCAGCGGTAGGGGGTTGGCGGCCGCGGCCGATACGGTCACCAGCAAGGGGTTTTGCGGGTTTTCCTTCAGCGAAGATTCTTCCACCTGGAAGTCGAGCTTGACGAACGTGGGCGCGGCCGGCGGGGTGGCGCGCAGCTGCGGCCCGGCTTTGAGCGGGTTCACCTGGTTGGTGGTGGCCCAGGCCGTGGCCACGTTTTGCGCCAGCAGAATGAAGGCTTGCAGCGCCTGCCAGGCCGGCCCGGAGGCAGCGGCGGTGGTAACCTGGGTCAGGTGCTGGTCAAAATCGGCGCTGATGGCCGGGTACACGCCCATGAACTGCGCCAGGGCCTGCGCCAGCGGCAGAATGGGGTTGGTGCCCAGCGTCAGGCCGTTGGCCGAAGCCGTGCCCACGTTGAACTGCACCTGCACCGCCACCGTGTCCTGGTTCACGTTGGATGCCTGGTAGCTGAACTGGTAGTCCCAGCTGCGGGCGGCCAGCACGGCATTGGCCGGCGTGGCTTCGGGCGAGGGATTGACGGCGCTTTGCGCGGTGACGGACGGCGGCGTGGGGTAGGCCCGCAGCGGTACCGGCACCGTGACCGGGCCTACGTTGGTGAAGCTGGCGGGCAGCGCGCCCGGCAGTACCAGCGCCAGCCACGACGAGCCCAAATAGCCTTCCACGCCCTCCACGGCCTCATAATTCCATTCGACGTGGGTGATGGCGAACTGCATGCCGCCGAAGGGGAAGCTGGCGAAATCGGCCGCGTCCCTGCACTGGAACAGGTAGGTCAGCCAGGAATCGCCGGTGCCGATGGGGAGCTTGGCGGTGGTGAGGGAGAATTCCTGCTCGAACACGCCGCCGGCGTCGTTGCCCAAGGGCGCGCCCACCAGCTGCCCGTAGAGGCGCGGCGGGCTGCCGGCCACCGGCGGGTCGGTGTTGGGCCCGCTCCAGCTGGAGCTCACCGTGACCGGCGTTTGCACCGCTGCCGTGTAGGCATAAGCTCCGCCCAGCTGAATGAGCAGCTGCTGGAGCCATTTTTCCTGGGCGTTGCGCACGTTGGCCTGCTTGGCGGCCACGTCCGAGTCGATGATGTTGTCCACCGTGCCGGTAATGGCTTCGGCCAGCGCCTGCTTGGCGTCCAGAATCAGCTGGAGGCTGGTGCCGTTGTCGAGCAGGAAGGCCGGCACGGCGTAGGCCGGCGTCAGGAAGCGGTCGAGGGCTTCGAGGAACTGCTGGCCCCAGTTGTCGAGGTCGATGCCGGTGAAGTTGTTGGTGGCCGCGGTGCCGGGGTAGGGCTGGCCGGTCTGGTAGCCTGGCACCGGGGCGCTGAAGCTCTGCAGGCTGGTGGCCAGCGGAATGGGCGCGTAGTAGGCCGCCAGGGCATTGCCGTCGGCATCCTGGCCGTAGGGAATGCTGATGCCGGCCTGGCCGCTGGTATCGAAGCGCACCACCCAGAGGGGCGGCGTGGCGCTGGCCGTGGTGGTGGCGGTGCTCAGGTTGGTGGCGGTGGCCACTTTCAGATACACCGGCCCGGCGGCGTTGAACAAGGCTTCGAACGCCGTGGCAAACGCCGTGATGGCCGTGGCCGAGCTGCCCGCCGCGCTCGTGAGCGGCTGCACGCCGGTTACGGCGCTGCTCACGCCCGGCGTGGTGGCAAAGTTCGGGTCGACGTGCCCCGTGCGGCTCATGGTGATGCTCACCGTGAGGGCAAAAAAATCGAGATACGAGCTGATGCTGGCCGGGGCCACGGGCGAGGTGACGACGTAGGCCGGGGGCACCGCCGGGCTCAGGCTGGGCGCGGGGTAGGCGATGCCGTACAGATAATCGATGGCGGGCCGCACAAACTGGGTTTGCAGCGCCCCCAGGTCGAGCGGGCGCACGGAGCCCAGCGGGGCCGCCGCCGTGCCGTCGATGGACACGGTGAACGCCATGCTCAAATCGGCGGCGTGCTGGAGCTGGTACCACAGGCGCATCCAGGTTTGCAGGTCGATGGCGGCATTATTGGCCGCCGACTGGCCCAGGTAGCGGGCAGTGGCGAAGCCGAAGGTGAGCTGCACTTCCGGGCTGGCGCTGGTGCCGGCGAAGGCGTAGCCCACCGACGCAGACGGCCACTGCGACACCGCCAGCAGCGGGTCGGTGTAGAGCAGCGGCGCATTTACCAGTCCCTGCCCGGCCGCAAACGGCAGCACGTTGCCGAACATGTCCTGCCAGTTCAGCTGGATGGCCACGGTGGTGCCCACCCCGGCGTAGGGGTCAATAAAGCCATAAAGCGGACTGCCCGGCTGCACAAACTGGGCATAGGGAATGATGCCGCTGTAGGCCCACACGGCATCGCTGCCCGACACCACGCCGGTGGCAGGGTCCAGCTCATCCACCGGGCCGGAGGGCAGCAGGTTCTGGTAGGCCGGCACGGCGGGCAGGGTGGCCCCCACCAGGTTGAACTGGTTTTCGAGGTACACTTCGTCTTCCTGCGGGGTGGGCGGCAGGGTGGCGGGGTCGTAGTCGCCGGGGTTGTGGCGCTGGATGACGTAGCCCACGCTGCCGGGCTGCAACGTGGCCGTGCGCACGGTCAGGGCCGGGGTTTGGGCAAATACGGCCGTCGAGGAATAGTCGAGCGCATCGCCCACCACGGCGCTGTTGATGAAGGGCTGGGCCAGGAACTGCGGGTAGGTGATGAGCACCTGGACCGTGGCCGCGCCGTTGGCGTCGAACAAAGCATCGGGCAGGCCGGCGTGGCCCTGGGCCACGGCGTCGTAGTAGAAATAATAGCCGCCCGAGCGCACGATGCTGCACTCCCAAAGCAAGGTCACGAACTCCGTGAAGCTGTTCAGCGTGTTCGGGAACACGGGCGCGGCGGCCAGGACGTCGCGCAGCAGGCCGGTGGTTTCCGGGTTGGTATCGGTCGAAAGGTTAGCCTGGATGATGGCCAGCGCAATCTGGTCGGGGGGCGTGGCGGTGTTGTTGGCCGCCGAGATGTAGCCGCCCGCGCTGTTGCCAGTGGGGTCGGGCTGGTAGAGCACCTGCACCGTGCCCGCCAGGGTGTTGCCGGCCGGCGAGTCGAGGTACGACACCAAATCCTGGAGGTAGGAAACGCCCACATCGTCGGTGCCGATGAGGTTGTACATATTGCCTTGCAGCGGCGCGGGCTGCCCTTCCACGGCCGTGATTTTCTGGATGGTGACCGTGACGGCCGTGGCCCAGGCATAATTCTGCACGGCTGCGGGCCGCGGGTTTTCACCGGCCGCGCTCAGGGCCATCAGGGTGAAATCGAGGTTCTGGCCCGCCAGCAGGGTCAGCTCGTTTTGTAGGTTGGCGGGCAGTTTCAGCACCGAGGGCTTGGTGCCCACCCCGCCAAAATACTGGCCGGGGTACTGCCACAGCGCCGGGCTGCCCAGCGTGAACGCCTGCGGGTTATCGGCAAAATTCACCATCGCCGCCGGGAAGCCCGGCAGGAAAGTCGGCGCAATCGTCACGCCCGCCGTCTGAATAATGCGCGTGATTTCATCGGCGGCCAGCGTGATGGGCAGCGTGGTGGCGGCCGTGGCGTTGAAGCCCAGCCAGGTGGTGCCGGCGGCTTTCAGCAGCTGAATGGTGTAGGTGTCGGTGGTGGCCAGGGTGGCGGGCAGGGGCACCTGCTGGCCCGTGAGGGCGTAGAAGGGCTGCACCAGGCCGGTGGCGGCCACGGGCGGCGCGGGCAGGCGCAGGCCGTGCAGCAGGAAGCGCGAAGCCATGCCCGAAAGCCCGGCAATGTTGGCCGGCGTGCGCACGCCCGTCAATACCTGCTGCACCGTGGCCGAGGCCGTCCCGTTGGCCTTGAAGTAGCTCAGGCCGTTTTGCAGCATGCTTTTGGCCAGCAGCGCCAGGTAATCGGTGATGAAGAAGGTGGGCAGCGACAGGTTGGGCTGGGCTTGGGTGCCGCTGTTGTCCACGTTGGCGCAGCTGGCGGCGTCCTGGCCGGCGGCGAGGGCGGTTTCGTAATTCACGCCCAGGGTTTGCAGCAGCGCCGTCACGGCCGCGATGTAGCCCTGGTCACCGGTCATGCTTTGCTGCGCAAAATCGGTGACGGCCGAGGCCGTGCCGTTGTACACCGTTTGCAGTTGCAGCTCGGGGAAGGGCGGGAACACGGCCGCGTGCAGCACCGGGTCGGTGGCGCTGCCGGCGGGCGGCGGCACGATGTTGACGCTGAAAAACTGCTGGAGGAACGTGCTGGCGTCGTGGTGGGCCGCGTTGGCGTAGTTGAACGGTGGCACGCTGTCCGGCTGGTTTTCAAACACGCAGAGCAGCAGGCTCAAATCGTCGGCCGTCACGGTTTGGGTGAGCAGGCTGGCGTAAGTGGTGCCGGTGCTGCCGCTGTTGAGCAAGGCGTTGAGGACCCAGGCGAGCACGCCGGTGGCCAGGTTGCCCAGCGACGACGTGTCGGCGCTGGTACCGGCCGGGTCCGGCGCGTCGATGTAGAGCATGGCCACGTACTCGGCCTGCTGCGGCCCGGCTGCGGCGCTCACCGTGAGGTGCGGCATGAAATACAGCCCGAGCGGCTCTTGCTGGCCGGCGGCCATTAGCAGCGGCTGCCACACCAGGGCAACCGGGTCGGCCGGGGCGGACAGCGCCAGGGGGGCCGCCCGCAGCGCGCCGCCGGTGGTGCAGGCGCGGTTCCAAAGCGCTTGGGAGGAGGTATCGGTGCCGATGGTGAACGAGGCCGAGATGGTGATGCTGAACCGCAGCGAAATGGAAATCTTGAACAAGCCGAGGTTGATTTTTACGGTTAGTGACACGCTCACGCCGGCCTGAAAGGTAATGGGAATGGGCATGTAGGCCTCAATGGTCAGCATCAGGCTCACGTAGGCCGTGATGTCGAACTGAGCCGAAATGATGGCGAAATTGATGCTGCCGTAGATGCGCCCCACCAGCGCCACCGTGGCCTGGAAGCGGTAGTAGGTATCGGTCTGGCTGCTGTCGGCGTAGCAGGTGTAAAAGCCCAGCACGCCCTGGAAAATGCCCACCGCCGTGAGCGACAGACCCGCCGAAAAAATGCCCTCGTTGATGGTTTTGCCCACGCCCAGCGACAGGCCCAGCCCGGCCTCAATCACGGGGTTGAACTGCCCGTAGCTGGTTGTGGGCACGTTGGTAGACGTGGCCCCGCTGAGGTAGCCGAAGTAGAAGCCGCCGTAGCCCACAAACGGAAACACCTGCACGCTGAACGAGCGGGAAAAGTCCGTCATGCTGGCCGGAAAGCCGAAATCGAGGTAAAAATTGCCATTGGTGTACACCTTGATGCCGATGACGGGCAGCGTAATGCTCACCTCGCCAAACTCCAGGTGCCGAAACTCGTCGGGCAGCTGCAAATCGGCCTGGTACATGCCAATGGTGTCGCTGATTTTCTTGTACATAATCTCAAAATCGAGATTCCCGAAGAAATCGGCCGTCTTGGCAATGGCGATGCGCAGGCCGTACAGGCTGGGGTCGTTGAACACGAACTGCACGGTGTAGAACTTGGCCACCGTGAAGTCGGCCGCCAGCATCCAGCTGCTGGTTTCGTCGAACACCAGCGTGCCGGTGGGCTGGCTGCTGCCCGCCACCACCGGCACCGTAGTGGACTGCTGATTAGGTGGTTTCAGGTAGGTGGTGTAGTCGTTGATGGCGTCCTGCACGGTGGCGGGCTGGGGCAGGCCAGCCAGCCTAACGTGCTGCCCGAAGGCGGCAAAGCGCAGGTCGAACATGTCGGAGCCCGAGCCGGGCACGGCCGGCGGCGAGTCCTTCACGGCGTTCCAGGACGGAATTTTCTGGCCGTCGAGGTAGGTGCCTTCCAGCGCTACAATCACGCCGGAGCCGTTCTCCACGCTGAGGTTGATGCTGGTGATGTCGATAAAAAACAGCTTCACCGATATCGGGTAGCTGACCGTCACCTGCTTGGTGCTGAGGTCGATGGTGAGCGTCAGGCCCTTGAGGCTGATGGAGTTGAGCAGGCTCCAGGGGTCGGGCAGGGTGAAATTCAGCCCTGGGTCAATCTCGTTCACCAGCGCCGTGAGGATGCCGCCCAGCGTCCAGTCGCCGCCCTGGGCCGTGATAAGGTTCTTCGTCTCGTCGTAGGTGAAGGTGAACCCCTGCCACGCCAGCTGCAGCTGGGTGGTGTTATTCTGGAGCAAGTAGCTGACTTTGAATGCGACGCCGAACAAATCGAGGCTCACGCCCAGGGCCACGTTGGTGGTGGTGCCGTCGTACTGCACGGCCAGGTCGGCCACGAGGTCGATGGGCGGCAGCAGGCCGAAGGTGAGGTTCCAGTTGGCCGTGGTGGTGCCGCTCAGGGCGTAGGTGGTTTTGCCGGTGGCCGGGTCCGACGTCACGCTCATGGCGAAGGCCGTAATCAGCAAGTCGTTGATGCCCAAGATGGCGGCCGGGTTCACGTCGGTTTGCAGCAGGTATTTGGCCAGCGAAATCACGTTCACCTGCGAGCCCGGCGCGAGGGCGGCCGCAAACGACCACGGCCCGCCCTTGGTGTAGGAAGCGCCCAGGGCCAGCACCACGTTATCGGGCAGCAGCACCAGCCCCGAGGCGCTGGCCGACAGCGGCGGGGCCGATTTCAGCGAGGCCCCCGGAATGTACACCGTGAGCGCGGGGTTGCTGAAGCCCAGCTCGTTGTCGATAATCCACCAGGTGGTTTGCAGCTGCGCCGAGAAGGTGATGAACGACAGCTGGAGCGAGCTGGGGTTGAAGGAAATGGTGAAGTAGTTGAGCACCAGCGCCGCCCCGCTCACGGTGGCGGGCAGGTTCATGCTGCTCGTGCTGTAGCCGCCGGGCAGGCTTTCGAACACCGAGAGGTTGCTCAGATTGAACTGGCCCGCCGCGTTCAGCACCCAGTCGGAACCGCCGAAGGGGATGGTCATCGTCACGTCGATGTAGCTGCTGCTGCCGAGCTTCAGCGAGCCGTAGACAACCGCCGTGGTTTGCCGGTTGGCCCCCACGAAGGGGTTTAGGATGGTGAGCTGCACGCCGGCCTGCTGAATGGCCACGGAGCCCGCCAGCGGCAGGGCAGCAGTGGCGGGCGTGCCCACATCCACCATAATCTGCTGCACGCTGCTGGCCGAAAGCGAGGTGGGCGTGAAGCTCACCAGCAGGCTTTTCAACCCGAAATTGCCGATGGCGGCGAAGCCGGGCGGCAGCTGCTCAAAAATATTCACCCCCGCCAGCAGCGCCGAGAGGTCGGCCAAATCGATGATTGTGCTCCCGCCGCCATCCAGCCCAATGGTCCAGACCGGCACCACAAACGACGACGCCGGCACCGTCAGGCTCACGTTGAGCGGCTTGTGGTTCAGCAGGAAGGCCCCGGTCACGCTCAGGGTTTGGGCGATGGCGGTGCGGCGCAGCGTCACGCCCACGCCGGTCAGGTCGATGCCCAGGTCGGGCAGCAGGGGCCAGGTGTTGGGGCTGCTGGCCAGGCTCAGGGTCATCAGCGGGCCGCTGGCCCCGGTGGGGTCCGACTGCGCATCCAGCGCCAGGTCGGTGAAAGGCAGGCTGGGCAGCAGGGTGGCCAGCGAAGCGTTGCTCACCAGCTGGTCGGCGGCGAGCTGGTTCAGGTTCAGGGCCGAGAGCGTGCCCGTGACGGCCGCCGTGCGCGTGGCCTCGTCCTCGCCCACCAGCTGCAACTCAAAATCGGGTAGCGAGCCGCCGTAGGCCGCGCCCACGCCCTTCACGAACAGCGTGCCGGCCGCGACGTAGATGTTGGTGGCCGGCGTGGTGGCATCCACCTGCACGAACAGGCCCTGCGGCAGCGCCAGCACTTGCAGCACGCTCGCAAAGCAGTCGCTCAGGATGATGGAGTTATCGAGCGAGAGCTTGCCGCCGGTGCTCTGGGCCTTGGCAATCAGCTGGCTGGCAATTTGTTCGAGGGTGGTTGCCATGCGTCGGCGAGGGAAAGGGAATGAGCAGAAAAAAGAAGGCGAAAATCAGGCGGCCGCCCTACTCGGTATAAGCGTGGCGGTGCCCCCAGCGCCAGGGCCAGAAGTGCTGGTGCCGGCGCGGGCTGCTGGTGCGCAGGGCCGGGGCGGGGGTCGGAGGCGGCGCGATGCCTGCGGCCGGGAGCGGAGCCGATACCGCTTTTTCGAACGCCAGCCGGTCAGCTTCGACTACTTGCCGGGCCAGCAGGGTATTGGCGTGCTTTGGGCAGGTGATGGTTTCGCGAACCAGGGTATTCGGCAGCAGCGCCAGGGTGGCCTTGTCGCGCGTAATGGAGCACACCATCATCTGATGGTTGGCTTCGTAGGCGGTGTCGTGCACGATGATGGTGACGTCGCGGTAGGCCGTGACCGAGCCCGAGGAGCGCGACGAACCCCCATTCGTGGCCCAGATGTAGGTGTAGCGCAGGTTCGAATTCACGCCGTCGAGGCGCGTGAGCGTGGCTTCGCCGGGCAGCTTGGTGCCGCTGAACGAGCGCAGCGCCGACGGCACCACCGTGAGGGTGGGCGTGGTGGCGGCCACAAAAGCGGCGTTGGTGCTGTGCAGGCTGCCGTGGTGGCTGGCCTTGTAGGCGCAGAAGTGGAAGGTGCCGGCATCGGGGCGCGTCCCGAAAAACGCGACCAGCGGCGTTTCCAAATCCACGTAGGGCTTGCCACCCCCAATATCGCCGCCCGTGAAGTATTTGAAGCTGTTCAGCTCGAAGAGAAAGGAGTACGAAAAGTCGTTTTCGTTGCGGCCCTCGCCCGCCAGGTTTATCCAGTCGGAGTAGTCCGTGGCCGTCTTGCACACGTAGCCGTTGCTGGTGAGACAGCGCAGCTGGGCCCGGGTCTGGAACTTGGGGATGAACGTGGCAAACACGTTGATGCCGGCCGCCACGTTGAACCAGTTCAGCGCGCCTTTGTCACGGAGCGGTGCCACGAGCTTGGCGTAGGCCTTAACCAGCTGGCTGGTGGGCAGCTGGGGGGTGTCGTCGTTGAGGCGGTCGATGAGGTTGGCGTCGTTTTCCGTGTAGCACGAATCGTCGCCGATGTAGCCCTGAGCGGAACGGTCGAGTATCGTGCCGATGCCCCAGTTGTTGCTTACCAGGGTCGAAACTACGTTTTGCATGCCGCCCAGGTGGTCGCTGTGCAGGTGCGAGGTGATGATGACGTCGACCCGCTGCACGTCGCTGAGGTAGGTTTTAATCATCGCCAGCATGGCGGCGCCCTTGGTCTTGCCGTTGCCGGCATCAATCAGGATGGAGGCTTTCTGCCGGAGGTCGTTGGTCACCACAATCAGAGTGCCGTCGCCCTGGCCCACGCCCACGTGGTAAATCCGCACGGTTTCGGCGCGGCCGGGGGCGGCCAGCAGGCACAGCAGGAGCAGGCCAAGCAAGTAGTTGGTAGTTCGGAACATAGCAATTAGGGGCAGGAATGACTAGTCGGGGGCCGCGTCGGAAACGGGGAGTTCGAGCCGCGGCGGGGCGGGCGGCAGGGCCTTGGGAGCCTTGGTAGTCTGGGTGTAAGCCGTGTACCAGCCCAGGCTTTGCGGGGTGGCGGTGGCATTAGGATTGCCGAACAGGAAGAAGTTGACCGACCCGTTCGGCGGGAAGCTCAGCACGAGGAATTTCAGTGCGATGTCGTTGATTTTCATCAGGTACGACACCTTGTCGTCGGCCACGGTGAGCAGCACACTGCCAATGTTGAGGCGCAGCACGCCCTGCAGGCTGAAGAACGGGGCCTGCGGGTTCACGCCCGGCAGCTTCAGGCCGGCCGTGGCCCCGGTGCCGCCCACGTTCCAGGCCATCAGAAACACTGAGTTGAAGCCCAGCGAGCCGGCCAGCGCGCCCAGCGTGCCCATGTTCAGGTTGAATTGTAGCCCGTACCAGGGGCCGCTCACGCCCTGCTTCTGGGCCAGGCTGGGCAGGTTCACGCTCAGGTAGCCCTGCGCGGCCGGCGAGTTGGCCTTGTCGCCGCTCGTGATGCCGGTGAGCTGCAGCGGGAAGTGGTTCACCAGGCTGCCCGGCCGCACGTTGCTCTGGCTGGGGTCGAAGCTCACCTGGCTGATGTCGAACGCGTAGGTAACCGCCGCCGGCGTGGCCAGCGGAAACGACAGGTTGACGTTGAGGTTGGCGAAGCTCAGGCCCGTATTCGGCGTGCCGTAGGAGAGCAGGTCGAAGCCCGTGAGGGCGTTGAAATCGAGGTAGCCCCAGAGCGAAAACACGGAGCTAATCAGCTGGTCGTCTTTGGTCTGCGAAACCAGCGTGTTGAAGGTGGCCTTCACCACTTCCACGGCCCCCAGCACCGGGCTTTGCACCTGGAGCACGTAGCTGCTGCCACCCGCCGCGGCCGGCAGGCTGTTGAACGCGTACACCGGCGTGCCGTCGTGGTCCTCGTAGCTGCCCGCGAACAGCAGCAGGTTCTGCCGGTTGGCGGTTTGCACCCGCTCCCCAAACACGCGGTTGACGGTGAGGGCCAGGTAGCTGCTGTAGTTCGTGATTTTGGAGTTCGCGAACAGCACTTTCAGCGAGAGCACCCGGAAATTATAGTCCACCGCCGTGTTGATGGGGGCTTCCTGCTGGTACCGGGCCACCGAGTAGCCCAGCGACTCAAACACCTGGTCTTCGTAGTCAATCAGCCCGAACATGGCGCTGTTCTGCTGCATTTGCAGGGTGCCGGGCATGGCGCCGGCCTGCACGAAATTGACGTCGATGCCAAAGTGGTGGGCCGAAAACCGGGCCAGGTCGATGCCCGCCAGCAGGCCCTGCAAGCCCTCGGGGAAGTCCAGGGGGCTGATGTCCACGTTCAGCCCGAGGATGCCCTGCCAGTTCGGGTCCGCGACGGCGGTGGCGAAGGCGAGGTAGTCGGGGTCGGTTTGGGCCCGCGTCACGCTGCTTTGCAGGTAGTTGTCGAGCCAGGTGGGCAGCGAACCCAGGCTGCCGCCGGCGTCGGTGTAGTTGAACAGCGCCGGCGTGGCCCACTGGCTGGGCTGCCGCACGAGGTCGGTGAGGGCCAGGTCGCTGCGGAACTTGAAGAGCAGGATGTTTTTGAACATCCCGTTGGGGTTCTGGCTGGGAATGTTGAACGTGAACGGCCAGCCCTCAATCGACATTTCGTTGAAGGAACTGGTCGTGAAGTCGCCCAGCACGTAGGTGGTTTCGGTCAGCTTCACATTCGAGGAAATCACCAAAAACAGCTGGTTGGTCTGGAATGCCGATTGCAGCCCGGCGCTCAGCGTGTCGAATTCCAGGGAGTAAGCCACGGCCGTCAATTTGCCGTCCACCAGCTCGTTTACCAGGTTGCTGGCCAGTTGGAGCTTGTCCCACACGCCGGTGGTCGGGTCCACTTCGATGTACAGGCCCTGCGGGCTGGTCGAGTGAATCACGGTGTCGGCGGCGGTTCCGGTTGCCCCGGCGGCTTGCAGCTGGGCCCGCCGGGCCTGCCGCTGCGCGACGGCCGCCGCCGACTGCGGGGCCAGCGCCTGGGCAATGGTGGCCTTGCGGCTGGGGCTCAGCACCTGCTGCTCGTACTGCTGCAATACCGCCAGCTGGCTGCCCACCGGCGTGCCGCCATACGGCACCAGCGGAAACGCCAGCCCCGCCGGCCCCGCCGACAGCACCCCGGACGACGGCGTGTAGTACCCCAGAAAGCTGCTGTACTGCGCCGAAATATCCTGGCCCGGCGCGTACAGCGCCGCGCCGTCGGGCTGGGCGTAGTACACCACGGGGCTGTTGGTGTTGCTGCCCGGCACCACGTTGGCCCAGGCCGTCACGTAGGGGCCGCCCAGCAGCGTGCCGGCCGAATTCGGCAGGGTAGGGCTGCCCGGCACGAAGCCCGCCGCATAGGCCGCCGCGCCCGGCTTGAACCACAGCAAATCGCCGGTATTGGTGGCCAGCTGGGGCGTGAAGCTGATGGCCTCGGTGCCGGCCAGGCCGCACAGCAGCCGCAGCTGCCCCAGGGCATCCACGGTGGGAGCGTAGGTGGCGGGCACCCCCAGCGTGTAGTAGCCGCTGGGCTGCAGCACCCAGGTATCGTTCGGATTATCAGTATTCTGGTCGTTCAGCACCACCCGTGACGCCTGGGGACCGGGGAAGCGCTGCCCCGCCGCGTCGGTCACGAAATCGGCCACGGGCAGCAGCGCCACGGGGTAGCCGTAGTCGGTGAGCAGGGCGGTGGGCAGCACCGTGGGCTGCGTGCCGGATGATTGCGGCAGCAGCGTCTGGCCGGTGAAGGCCACGTAGGTTTGAGCGCCGTTCAGCAGCGCAAACGGCGCGAAGCTCACGTCGGTCAGCACCAGGTAGTTGGCCATGGCGGACTCGAACAGGGGCGAGTCCAGCGTGACCGGCTGGCCGGTTTCGGGGTTGGGGTAATAGTACTTCAGCCCCACATCGAAAGCCGGCAGCTGGGCCGCGTCGAAACCCACGCCGAAGAGCAGATGGGCCGCGCCCTGGCCGGTCATCGGCACGTAGAAGTATTGCAGCACGCTGGCCTGCGCGCCGTAGGGGTTGCAGCGCAGCGTGGCCGCCGGGCTGGGCAAATACTCCGGCACCGCGAAGGCGTAGCGGTTCAGCACGGTATCGGCCAGCACAGTCACACTGTTGCTCACAAAGAGCGTCATGAAGTTGTTGCCCACCGAGTAGTTGAAGGGCTTCAGAATGCCGAAGGAGTTGGGGCCCGTGCCGTTCAGCCAGAAGGTGGGCGTGCCGTAGCCGGGCACCACGTTGGGGTCGGCCAGCCACATCAGGCCCAGCTGCAGGTACTGCGCCGGGCCGGATGCCTTGGCGTAGGCGCGCACGTTGGCCACGAATGTGGCGGGCGGTACAGTAGGCGCCAGCGGCGCAAACACCACGAAGCCCGCGGTGGCATTCACCTGGGCGAATGACAGCGGGGTGGTGCTGCTGCTGCCGTCGGTGGCGGCCACGAAAGCACACCAGCCGTTGGCGCTGCCGGTGGCCACAAACAGCGAAGCATCGCCCGAGGCGCTGTTGTCAAAGCTCAGAGTTGGAGTAGACATACCACGAAGCAGAAAAGAATGGACGGGTCAGGGCACGGCGTACCAGCCAATCAGGTCGCCTTTGAAGGTGAACTGCTGGTTGTTGCCCGAATAGGTGAACCTGCCGGACAGGGTGGAAATCTGGCCCGGCTGCGGCGCGGCAATCAGCTGGAGCGCCAGGGTGCCGTGCGCCTTGCCGTAGCCCACCTGCACGTCGAAGGTGAAGGTGGGCGCGGTCGCGTTCAGCTGCCGGATGCCGGCCAGCTGCGTGGCCACGTAGATGGTGCACTGCACGGCTGTGCCCGAAGGGGCCAGCCGGTAGCACAGCAGAATGTCGCCAAACTGCCGGGCCGCGCTGTCGCCGGGGGCCAGCAGCACGCGCTGCCCATACGGCGTGGGCGTGGCCGGCACCGGGGGGCCGGGGGCGATGGTCGGGAGGCTGGTTTGGGCCCGGACTACCGGCCCCGCCAGCAGCAGCAGGGCAAACGCGAGCCGGCACAGCATGGCGGCGAAGCCGCGTGCACTACGCGCAGGGCCTTCGGCATTATTCCCCAAAGGCCCTGCCGTGGTTAGCACGCGGGGCTTACGGATTGTTTGGCCACTGGCAGATTTGCTCGCTGAAGGCCACCGGGTCGTTCCCGTTCTGGTCGGTGGCGTGGCCCACTGCCAGCACCTGTCCCGAATCGAACCCGAAGGCGGCCCGGAAGGTGAGGCTGGTGATGCTGAGTTTCTGATGGCCCACGCCCATTTCCACGTTGGTGGCGCTGTTCTGCACCGGCGACAGGGTTATCTGCCCAAAACTGCCCGCCGGACTCGAAAACGTGGTGGTCGATACCTGCATCCCATTGATAATGGAAACGGTGGTCGAGGTCGTCACGCTGTTGGAAAGCATGGCGGGTTGGGTGTACGGATACTGCGAGGCAGCCATAAACAAAAAATAAGGAAGGATTGCCTACTCTGTTCCGGCTTTTCGGCATCGGCCGCGTCAATGCATATTGACCCGACAAATGACCGATATTCGTTTAGTAATATGTAGCGTATAACTACCTGATTTAGAAAGCACGTATAACTACCTAGTGAGGGGCTGAGGTGACCAGATAAATCCTGCGGTAATGCTATTTTTGCCAGACTGCTGCTGGCGGTCGTCGCGGCGGAACTGCCCGCCGCGACGACCTACTTAAATATATTGAAATCCAGGCGGAACGCCTTTTTCTCAATCAGGGAGCGCCAGTCGACGAACAGGAGCACGAAAAGCAGCAGCAGGCTGGCCGAAAGGCCCACGATGGATTGCCAGGAAAAAACCGAGGCGCGGAGGCTGCCGAGGTTCTTCGCCGCGTAGCCGCCCATCGACAGGGCCACGCTGTCGCTCGTGAGCTTGCCCACAAAAAAGGCCGGGATGATGTATAAGGGCCGTATCCGGGCCATGCCCCCGGCCAGAAACAGGGGCGTGGTGGGCAGCGGCAGCAGCGAATAGGTCACGATGGCCGCCTGGCTCCGCCAGCCCTTTGCTTTCAGCTTCTCGCCCAAAAACTGAACATCCGCGTTTTTGGCGGGCTTGAAAACCTTGGCCGACAAGTGCGGGATATACAGCGTGAGAATGTATCGGCCCAAAATGGAGCCAGCCACTCCAATGCCGAGCACGGCCCACATATCAAGGCCGTATTTCACCTGCAAATAGAGCATGATGGTGAAGGCCGGCAGAAAGGGAAACGGCACAATATCGAAGAGGAGCGCCCCAAGAAAAACGAATAAATAAGGCCACCACATAGGGCTGGGTTAGGATGCTGAAAGCCTGGCGGCTGGGTTTATGGAAGTGGGGCACGGCACAGCAGAGCGGCTCGACGGAGCCAGTCGCTATTTTTTGGCCCGCTTGTTCTTCACCCGCGAGCCATCGGCCCGGAACACCACGGGGTGGTGGCTGCCTTCGATGCTGACCTCAACCTGATACGTTTTTACGCCCGCGTCCGATACATAGATGGCGGCTTCGGTCACCTGGTATTCGCTGTAGTCGTGGGCCAGGGTGGCCCGCACCCGCGCCGGCAGCTTGGCCGGCGGAATGGGTAACCTGGTGGCCGCCAGCGTGCCGATGGGGGAAATCTGCACGGCCATCGGGCTGCCCCGCCGCCGGAAGCTGGCCGTGTACTGGCCGTCGTCGGCTTTGGTCCAGGCCACGGTTTTTGCCGCCGGGAACTTCGCTTTAAAGGCGGCGCGGGCGGCGGGCGGCACTTGGGCAGGTGGCAGCACCTGCGCCGGAGCGGCCCAGGAAAAGGCCATCAGCAGCAGGAACAGCAAGCATTTGGGCAGGGCTGCCGGGAGCGTAGTCATGGGGTAGCGGCTGGTGGTTGGCAGCTTTCGGACTGAAACAGCCGAAATGCCGGCTAGAGGCGATTTAGCAGCTTCACGATTTGGCGCTTGCGCTTGCCCAGCCTGGCTTGCAGGCGGCTCATCAGCTCGTGGCCCTTGCCTTCGACGTAGGCCAGGCCGTCCTCGGTTAGGTGAGTGTGTTTCTGTTGCAGATTGGTTTTTAGGGTGTTCCCGTCGTTGCGCAGGCGCAGGCGATGGTCCAGCTTCCAGGCACGGAATTGGCGGCGTTTCGCCATGCTTTTTTCAGAGTAGGGCAGGATGCCGGCGAGCGCACCTACCCCGGCCCCAGCCAGCGCGGTGAGCAGAACTTTACCAGCCTTGTTTTGGGGAGTTTCGCACGTCATAAGTGGTAGAATAAGAAATGAAAACGGGTTGGTGAGCGCACCGGGCCGGGGGTGGGGCCGGGCAGTGAAGGGCTTTGCGAAGGTTCGACCTTAACCAAAGGTAATGATTTGATAACAATTATGTTGAGCTATGATTTTTGTTATTCAGTGCCCCGGGTATTAAAACGCCAGGCGGTACTCGGCGGGTTGGGCAGGCATCTTCTCCTGCTTTTCAACAGTGGGCAGCAGCAGCATGGGCACGGAGCAGATGCGCACCACTTCCTCGGCCACGCCCAGGCCGAACACCCGGCCCATCAGGCTGCGAGGCCGCACGGGCAGCACCAGCATATCGGCCTGCACGTCGTGGGCCGCCTGCACAATGCCCCCGCCCCGTGGCTCGTGCGCCACCGAATAGGTGGTGCAGGCCGCCGAGGCCGGCAGCAAGCCGTTGCGCCGCACGGCCGCCTCCGCCCAATGCAGGCTGCCATCGGCCGGGGCATCGGGCCGGGCAATGTGCACCACGCAATAGGCCGCGTGCCAGCTGCCCAGCAACGGCCCCAGCGCCAGCGCGGCCGCATTGAGCTGCACCAGATGCTCATCGACGGCAATGGCCACCAGCCGGGGCAAGCACGGCGTTTGAATGGCGGCTTCGGGCACCAGCAGCACGGGCAGGCCGGTATCGCGCAGCGCGGGCAGCACCTCGTTAGCCAGCAGCTTTTCCAGCACGTTGTGCTCCGGCGTGAGGCCCAATACCAGCACCTGGGGCTGCCAGCGGCGAATTGCGTCGCTGAGAATTGCGAACAGCATGCCATCGCGGCTTTCCACCACGGCCGGCACGGGGAGCTGCGCAGCCAGCTGCTGCAAGGTCCCGACATTGGCCTGCTGCTGGTCGTAATATTCCTGGGGAATGACGACCAGGCCCGAATCGGCGCTGAGGATGGGCGCGGTTTCGAGGTTCAGCAGGACTAATTGACCGCCCAGCGGGGCCGCCAGCGCAGCGGCGTAGGCAACGGCCTGCTGCGAGCAGGGCGAGAGGTCAGCAATGACTAAAAAAACGGGTCTCATGGCGGGGGGGGCTGAGTGATGGTCGGAGAATGCGCCAAAGGTTCAGCCATAGCAGGTGGTTCGGCGCTGACTATCATCAGGCCGGATTATGACTCTCGTCATGTCCGGCCGTGTCCGGCTCGGGCGGCTGGGCCGGCATCACATCAGATAAAACCCGCCGGCCGGCATTGGCGCCGGGGCGGGAGCTTCCTGGAGCAGCTGCCGGAGGTCGGTTTCCACGGCGCGGGCGATGGCCGTGACGGGCGTATCGGTGGGCTTGTTGCTGAAGGGGTCCTGCAGGTAGCGGGCGGTGCGTTCGAGCAGGAAAAAGGTGGAGGCCACGGCCAGCAGCACCGGCGTTTCCCAGCCCCCGATGGTTTCGATGAGGCCCAGCGAAAGCATGATGAGAAAGAGGTAGATGGACGAGTACACCATCAACCGGTAGCTGGTCGGAAACACGGTGCTCTTGATGCGCTCCGCCCCGCCCATGGCATCGCCGAGGCGCATGAGCGTGGCATCGAGCTGCACCTGCTGAAAGGCGTTGATGGCCTGGGCCTCGAAGAGGGCTTTTACCTGGCCGGTGTGCAGAGCGAGCAGCGCCAGGGGCTTGTTGGCGGGCTGCTGCAAGTAGGCCAGCTCCGTTGTGGAGAGGTAGTTTTGCAGCCCGGCGGCGGCGGGCAGGCCGCGCAACGACTGGCCCAGGCTATAGCACCAGGCCATCTGGCGGTAGGCCATGGCGGGCAGCGGCGCAGCGGGGCCGGGCTGGTGCAGCACCTCGTCGCGCACGAACCCGCGGAGCTGGAGCACCAGCGTGCGCGAGTCGTTGGCAATGGCGCCCCACAGCTTGCGGGCCTCCCACCACCGGTCGTACGACTGGCTGATTTTGAAGGCCAGCAGTAGCGAGATGGAGCTGCCCAGAATGGTGACCAGCGGCAACGGAATGAGCGGCAGCTGCGCGGGAAATACCCGTTTCAGGGTTTGGAAGCACAGCGAAATCAGCAGCACCCGAATAACATCGGGCCGGAGGTGCTTGAAAACGTAGCGAACGGGCAGCCTGGTATCGAGCAGCATAGCAGCGGCGGAGCGGAAAGAAATATGGCCCCACAGTAGGGGTTGTACCCTACCGAAGGGGGCAGCTGGGCCGGTAAAGGTGCGGCCCGCGCCGCCGCCGTCCCATGACGATTGTTAGCCTTCTCAGTGAGCTTGCTCATTCCAATTGTAGCCCAAACAAAGAGTAGTTTGCAGGCGTTGCCACCGTGGTGGGCGCGGCGCCGTAGGAACGAGTGCGTCTTTGCCGGCCAACCCGTCTTTATTATCTCCTTCATGACCAAAGCCGTTTTCATCGCCACCGCCGAGCCCTACAGCGGCAAGTCCATCGTCGCGCTGGGGCTGGTGAACCTGCTGCTGGGCCAGGCCCGCAAAGTGGGCTACTTCAAGCCCATCATCGACTACGACCCCGCCGAGCGGCCCGACGCCAACCTCGACACCATCACGCGCTACTTCCGGCTGCCGCTGCCCCCCGCCGATACCTATGCCTACACCCGCGCCGAGGCCCTGCGCCTGATGGAAGCCGGCGAGCAGGGCGAGATGATTGACCACATCATCCACCAGTTCAAGCAGTGGGAGGATAATTACGACTTCACCGTGGTGGAGGGCAGCAATTTCCTGGGCGCGGGCACGGCCTTTGAGTTCGATGCCAACGTGTCCATCGCCAAAAACCTGGGCGTGCCGGTCATCATGGTCGTGTCGGGCGAGGGCAAGAGTACGGCCCAGGTTATCAGCGCAGTACTCACGCTGCTGCACGGCTTCGAGGCCCGCGAGGTGCCCGTGCTGCTGGCCGTGGCCAACCGCGTGGCCCCGGCGCAGGCGGAGGACGTGCGTGAGCTGCTGCGCGGCCAGCTGCCGGCCGAAATTCTGCTGGCCGTCATCCCCGAAGATGCCAACCTGCTGCACCCCACGATGGGCGAAATTCAGGCCGCGCTGGGCGGCGAAGTGCTGTTTGGCGAGGCCGGGCTGGGCAACCAGGTCGACAACTATGTCATCGGGGCCATGCAGGTGCCCAACTTCCTCAACTACCTCAAGGAGAACGTGCTGATTGTGACACCCGCCGACCGGGGCGACATCATTCTGTGCGCCTTGCAGGCCAATACGTCGTCCAGTTACCCGCGCGTGGCGGGCATCGTGCTCACGGCCGGCACCGGGCCCGATGAGCCCATCCGCCGTCTGCTGGAAGGCCTGCCCAACGTGATGCCCATTCTGGTGGTGCCCACCGGCACGTTCGAAACCGCCACCCGCGTGGGGGCCATCCGCTCGCGCCTGACGGCCGATAACCCGAAGAAAATTCAGCTGGCCCTCAGCACGTTCGAGCGCTACGTGGAGGTGCGGGCGCTGGAGGAAAAGATGGTCAGCTTCCAGCCGGTGGGGCTCACGCCGCACATGTTTCAGTACCGGCTGCTGCAATGGGCCAAGCGCACGCGCCGCCACATCGTGCTGGCCGAGGGCAACGACGACCGCATCCTGCGGGCCGCCGCGCAGCTGCTCCAGCAGGACGTGGTGGACCTCACCATTCTCGGCAACCCCGACGAAATCACGGCCTCGGCCAAGCGCCTGGGCATCAGCCTGCCCGCCGGCCATCTGCACCTCGTCGACCCCGTGCAATCGGAGCACTACGCGGCCTATGTGGAGACGTTTTATGAGCTGCGCAAAGACAAGGGCGTGAACCACGACATGGCCCGCGACCTGCTGCGCGACGTGTCCTACTTCGGCACCATGATGGTGCGCCAGGGCCACGCCGACGGCATGGTGTCCGGGGCGGTGCACACCACGCAGCACACCATCCGGCCGGCCCTCCAAATCATCAAGACCAAGCCGGGCGTTTCGGTGGTGTCGTCGGTGTTTTTCATGTGCCTGCCCGACCGCGTGACCGTGTTCGGCGACTGCGCCGTGAACCCCAACCCCACGGCCGAGCAGCTGGCCGAAATCGCCATTTCCTCGGCCGAGAGCAGCCTGGCTTTCGGCATTGAGCCCCGCGTGGCCATGCTCTCGTACTCGTCCGGCACGTCCGGCGCGGGGGCCGACGTGGAGAAAGTGCGCGAAGCCACTGAGCTGGTTCGCCAGAAAATTCCTGCCCTGAAAATCGAAGGCCCTATCCAGTATGATGCCGCCGTGGACCCGCTGGTAGGCCGCCAGAAACTGCCCGATTCGGAAGTGGCCGGCCAGGCCAGCGTCTTCATCTTTCCCGATTTGAACACCGGCAACAACACCTACAAAGCCGTGCAGCGCGAAACCGGGGCCCTGGCCATCGGCCCGGTTTTGCAGGGCCTGAACAAGCCGGTGAATGACCTCAGCCGCGGCTGCACCGTGGACGACGTGTTTAATACGGTGGTGATTACCGCCATTCAGAGCCAGCAGGGGTAACGGAAACGCGCTGGTTTTTTACGGCGCGCCGCCCTTCAAAAAACGAATAGCGCGAGCGCCAGCAAGACAAAGTTGAACCGCATATTGGCCCCCTCGCCCCGACTACTTAAAAAGCCGCCGCAAATTCCCTGGCAAAATCCTCCAGTTTCACCTTGCCCATTGCGGGCTTGTGCAGCTCGTAATCGGCCCCCAAGGCGCCGCTGTTGATGCTGGCGTACAGCTCCACGATGCCGGTGGCCATGTGGGCCGGCACGCCGTTCTTTTCCAGATTTTCCTGCATTTGCGCATCGGTGAAGGTCACCCAGGCCAGGTCCGGCTTGCCGATGGCGGCCCCCAGGATGCGGGCGGCTTCGTTGGCGGTGCGCTCGTCGCTGGCCACGTAGCGCACGGCCGGCCCGGTTGGAGCGGTTAGCTCTTCGGCGGCGGCGGCGGCAATGTCTCGCGGGTGCACCAGCGCCACCTTCACCTCGCCGCCATAGTTGGCCCCCATAAAGCCCGCCCCTTTTATCATCCCGACAAAGCTGTACCAGTTGGTATAGAAGGAGGTGGGGCGCAAATACGTGATGGCCACGCCGGACAGCTCATTCAGGATGCCTTCCACATCGTGCGAACCCAGGATGATGCCAGTGCCCTTATCCAAATGCGCCCCCCAACTGCTGAGCTGAACCACCCGCTTAATGTCTGCCTGCTGAATGGCCTGGGCGTAGCTGCGGCCAATGCTGCGGTAGTACGCTCGCGAATCAGGCGCGGCAAAGTTGGGCGGCACCATCGCATACACCGCATCGGCTCCGGCGAAGGTGGACGCCAGAAAATCAGCATCTTCCAGCGAGCCGATGGCGGCAGCGGCCCCCAGGGCCTCAATGGCAGGCTGCTTCTCCGGCTGGCTGCTGATAACCGTCACGGCATGGCCTTTTTGGACCAGCTCCGTGGCCAGGGGCTGGCCGATGTTTCCTAACGAACCGGTTACGATGATTTTCATGGGGGCCTGGAGTGGATGTGTGCTCACAAATATACTACACCGTGTAGTATACTTAACGGCACTGCCGTAAAAAAATAGTTGCGGCGCTACAAAACCAGCGGGCCGCGGGCCGGGGAGTGAGGAGTACCGGCGGGCGGGCTGATATTTGCACCAGGCCGGCGGGAAGCCCAGGCCCCGCCTAGCCAGAAACAACGACGCCGGCCAGCTGACTCAGCCGGCAGTTGACCGGTAGCGCCCGCTGAAGCTTCGGCTTTTAAGGAGCTGCTACCAGCTTATTATTCAGTAAAAAAAAGGATGGCCAAACGCGGTGACGAGCTTCGGAAACAGGTGCTACACGCTGCCAAGGCGGTGTTCATGGAAACCGGCTTCGAACGGGCTTCGATGGACCGCATTGCCGGGCACGCGGGGACAACCAAGCGCACGCTGTACGCCCACTTTATCAGCAAGGAGAACCTGTTCCTGGCCGTGTTTGACCTCGTGCTGGACTTGCAGATGGACCACCTGCAAGCGCCGGCCGACTACGCCACCGACCCCGAACAGGCCCTGGTGCTGTTTTGCGGCCGCTTTCTCGAAACGGTGCTGTCGAGCAAGCCCCTGCGCCTGTGCCGCCTGGGCATCACCGAGGCCGAGCGGTTTCCGCAGGGCGCCGTGCGCCTGCACGAGGCGCTGTTTGACAACGCGCAAGCCCGCGTGGCGCAGTTCCTGCACGAGCGGCTGGCAGTAGCGCCCGCCGCGAGCCAGCAGCTGGCCCAGGAGCTGTTGGCGCAGCTGCTGTATCCGCGCTTTACCCGAGCCCTGTTCGGCGCGGTCGAACCCCAGGCCAGTTGGTCAGACGACCTGGGGGGCAGTCCCGCCGTTGATCTGAACATCATCCGCAGCGCGGTGGCCGCCCGCTTGCCGCTAAAAAAATGACGCTGGCCCGGCCACTTCTTTGGCGGGTATTTCTACTATTTAAGCGCTACCAATGAACATCTTCGTCGTCAATTCCGGCAGTAGCTCCATCAAATACCAGCTGTTCCGCTGGCCCGCCGAGCTGCCGGTGTGCAGCGGCATGGTGGAGCGCATTGGCTCGGCGCAAGCCAGTATCTCGCACAAGGTTTTTGATGCGCGGGGCCAGGTCGCCGAGCAGCACCAGACCCAGCCCATTCCCGATTTTGAGGCGGGCCTGCGCGAAGTAGTGCGCCTGCTCACGGCTGGCCCCGAGGCCGTAATTCCCGAGCCGGGCGCCATTGCGGTGGTGGGGCATCGCGTGGTGCACGGCGGCGCGTTCTTTACCGCGCCGGCCCTGATTACGGCCGAAGTGAAGGCCGAAATCCAGCGGCTGTTTGCGCTGGCCCCGCTGCACAATCCAGCCAATTTTCAGGGCATTGAGGTCGCGGAGCGGCTGTTTCCGCAGGCGCGGCAGGTGGCGGTGTTCGATACGGCGTTTCACCAGACCTTGCCGGAATACGCTTTCCGCTACGCCCTGCCCACGGCACTTTATGCTGAGCAGCGCATCCGCAAATACGGTTTTCATGGCACCAGCCACCAGTACGTGGCCGCGCAGGCCGCTGCCTACCTGGGCCAGCCCGATGCGCGCATTATCACCATTCACCTCGGCAACGGGTGCAGCATGGCAGCGGTGCGCGGCGGCCGCTCGCTGGACACCAGCATGGGCTTCAGTCCGCTGGCCGGGCTGGTGATGGGCACGCGCTCCGGCGACCTCGACCCCGCCGTGCTGCTGCACCTGCTGGGGCCGTTGGGCTACACCACGGAGCAGGTTAACACCCTGCTCAACAAGGAAAGCGGGATGCTGGGCCTCAGCGGTTTCAGCGACATGCGCGACATTACGCAGGCCCTGAACGCCGGCGATGCCCGCGCCGAGCTGGCCTACGAAATCTACGCCTACCGCATCCGCCAGTACATCGGGGCCTACGCGGCGGTGCTCAATGGACTGGACGCCATCGTGTTCACGGCCGGGGTGGGGGAGAACGATGCCCTGGTGCGGGCGCGCGCCTGCCGGGACCTGTCGTTTTTCGGGCTGGAGCTGGACGAGGCCAAAAACCAGCAGCGCCAGCCGGGCATGCGCGATATCAGCGGGCCAAATTCCAGGGCTCGAATTCTGGTTATTCCCACTAACGAGGAACTGGAAATTGCCCGGCAGTGCGCCGCGCTGCTGTAGCGCGGGCCTGGTCGTTCGCGCCCACTTCCCTTCAGACTACTCCACTCCAAATGCCCGGCGCGCCTCGGCAATGGCCGGCGCGTGGGCCGTGGCCCAGTTGCCCAGCTCCACCACGGCCCCCAGCAGGCTGCGGCCGAGGGCGGTGAGGCGGTACTCCACGCGGGGCGGCACCTCGGCGTAGGCGGTGCGGGTTATCAGGCCGTCGGTTTCGAGGGAGCGGAGCGTGACGGTGAGCATGCGCTGCGAAATGCCCTCGATGTGCCGGCGCAGCTCGTTGAAACGCAGGTTGTCGGCCCGGCCCAGGTGCAGGATGGTAAGCAAGGACCATTTATCGCCGATGCGGTCCAGAATGTCGCGCACGGGGCAGAGGCCGGGGCCGTTTTTTGAAACGGTCAAAATATTTTCCAGCGCGGCCGCCATGCTATCGGTCTGCGGTTCAGCAACAGTTACTTCCATGTGACTTAGGCAGGTTGAAGTGCCTTCTTGCGGTGCGCAAAAGGGCCAGATACCTTTGAGTTATTAAAAGTAACCATTGGCCCTTAAACCTCCAAACTCATGCTTGCCATCACCGGCGCTACTGGCCACCTCGGCCAGGCCACCATCCAATCTTTGCTGCTCAAAGTCGCTCCTGCCGAAATCGTCGCCGTGGTGCGCGACCTGACCAAAGCCGACGGCCTGCGCCAGCAGGGCGTGCAGGTCCGGCACGGCGACTACAACGATTTCGATTCGCTGGTAGCCGCGTTTCAGGGTGTTGCTACCGTGCTGCTGATTTCGACCAGCGAGGTCGAATTTGCGCCCCGCGTGCAGCAGCACCAGAACGTGATTGACGCGGCTAGGCAGGCCGGCGTGCCGCACCTCATCTACACCAGCGTGCTGAACCCGTCGCGGGATTCGCACTTCGCCGCTTCGCCCAGCCACGCGGCTACCGAGGACTACCTGCGGGCCTCCGGTTTGGCCTACACGCTGTTTCGCGATACGCTGTACCTGGATTTGGTGCCCGAGTTTGCCGGGCCCGACGTGCTGCCCAGCGGCAAGCTTTACTCCGCCGCCGGCGAGGGCAAAGTGAGCTACGCCCTGCGCATCGAAATTGCCGAAGCCCTGGCTAATGTCCTCACCAGCACCGGCCACGAAAACCAGACCTACGACATCGGCCCCGGCCCGTCCTACTCGGCCCGGGACATTGCCCGCACGCTGAGCGAAGTCACCGGCCAGCCCGTGGAATACGTGCCCATCACCACCGATGCGCTGGCCGCCGGCATGCGCGGGCAGCAGGTGCCCGAGCCCTTTGTGAATTTGATGGTGGGCATCGTGAAGGCCATGGAGGCCGGTGAGTTGGAGTCAGCGGACCCAACGTTTGAGCGGCTGCTGGGCCGCAAGCCCACCGACCTGAAAACCTATCTGACCACGGTTTACGCCAAGTAAAAGCACCGACGACTGCGCATAGAAAAGCCCGGGTTTCCAGCCGTTTTGCTGGAAGTTCGGGCCTTCTTTCGTCTTGGTTGACCCAGGTTGCGGAGCAGCCGCGTAGCGGCGGAGAAGGTTTGTAGCAAACCGGGCGAAGCAAGGCCAACGCCGCGTAGCGGTGGCAGAGGCATATGAAAATCTGTCACCGCTACGCGGCTACCAGCGTGAGGCCAATAAGCGCCGTGCCGATGGCCACCATCAGGTGGTAGGTCTGGAACACGAAGTTGACCGGCGGCCGGTCCTCGGGCCGGAAACTGTTCAGCCCGCGCACCGGGGCGTTGAAATCCTGGTGCAGCAAGTAGCTCAGGCCGCCGGAGATGCTCAGGCCCGTGACGTGCTGGGTGTTGGTATCGACCCGGCCCAGCAAGTACATATCGGCCGGCCCGGAGGCGGCGTAGTGGCCTTCGAAGGCGGCCTTCGGGATTTCCACGAAGCGGCCCTTGAGCAGGCACCGGGCGCTCACGCTCAACACCAGGAAGCTGCCCGACAGGAAGCCGCCGATGATGGCGTGCGACAGCCGGTCTACGCTGCTGGGGTTGAACACCATGGCCCAGAAATCCATCACTTCGGCCCGAGCCCACGATGTGAAACCTGGCCGGCGTTTGCTGCCAGGAATTGGCCACCACAATCCAGATGGCCGAAAACATGGAGCCCGGTGCCGCCATCACGGTAGCAAAGAAGTGTACCCGCGGCGACACCCGGTGCCAGCCGAAGAGCAGAATGCCCAGAAAGCCCGACTCCAGGGCAAAGGCAAAAATGCCTTCCGCCGCCAGCGCCGAGCCGAAGATGTCGCCCACGTAGCGCGAGTAGGTGGCCCGGTTGGTGCCAAACTCAAACTCCACCACAGTGCCCGTGGCCACCCCAATGCCGAAGATGAGCGCGAAAATGCGAATCCAGAGCTGCGTCAGGTGCTCAAAAAGCGGGTTGCGGGCTTTCAGAAACAGGCCTTCCTTGGCCATCAGCACCACGCCCGGCCCAATGCCCATCGGCGGGTAGATGTAGTGAAGCGCAATGGTGAAGGCAAATTGAGCGCGGGCAAGAATTTCGACAGCTATGGCATGGAAAAATCCGGGCAATGCTGTAAGGGTAGTTTGCATTGGGACGCGATAGTATCCGAACCTGAGAACCCCGCTGCAACTGGCCGTTGGCTGGGCTCAGAGCCGCCCGTGCTCCTCCGGCTGAAACCGGCCAATCAGGTAGCCCAGCAGCTGGCCCAGCACCAGCACTGCCCCGGCCGGCACCAGGATAAAAAGCAGCCCCAGCGGGGTGAGGGGCTGAATATTGAGTAATTCCCGCAGCAAGGGCACGAAATAGGTAATCAGCAGTAGGCCGGTGCACAAGGCCTGCGCCAGCCACACGTAGCGGTTGCGCAGCACGTCGTTGTGGCGCAGCGGGGTGCGCACGCCGGCCATGTTGAAGACGTGCACCATCTGGGCCAGGGCCAGGGCATAGAACAGGATGGTGGTGGCCGTGGCCGGGGCGAAACCGGCCTGGTGCCGGGCCAGGTAGTAGCTGCCGAGCAGGGCGGCGGTCATCAGCCCGGCGTAGCCAGCTGCCAGGCGCCAGTCGCCGGGCCGCATCATGGGGCCCTGGGGAGAGTGGGGCGCGTGCTCCATCACGCGGGGGCTGCCCTGGCCGACGCTCAGGGCCAGGGCCGGGAAGATGTCGGTTACCAGGTTCAGAAACAGGATTTGCAGGGGCAGCAGCACCGCGCCACTGCCAATCAGGCCCGCCGCCATCACCACCAGCAACTCGCTCAGGTTGCAGGACACCAGGTAGAGCACGAAGCGCCGGATGTTGGTGAAAATGACGCGGCCCTGCTCCACGGCCACCACCACGGAGGCGAAGGAATCGTCGCGCAGCACCAGGGCGGCGGCTTCGCTGGCCACCTGGGTGCCGCGCAGGCCCATGGCCACGCCAATATCGGCCTTTTTGAGGGCGGGCGCATCGTTCACGCCGTCGCCAATCATGGCCACGATGTGGCCCTGCTGCTGGTAGTAGCTGATGAGGTCGAGCTTCTGGGCGGGGCTGACGCGGGCAAACACGCGGGTTTGCGCCATGCGCGGGTCGGGGGTTTCGGGGTGGGCAAGCAGCGCGGCCAGGTCGGTTCCGGTGACGACGGTCGTGTCGTCTTCAGCGGCCAGGTGCACCTGCCGGGCCACCGTGAGGGCCGTGGCGGGGTGGTCGCCGGTCACCATCAGCACCCGGATACCGGCCTTCCGGCAAGCCTCGATGGCTGGAATAACTTCGGGCCGGGCGGGGTCGAGGAAGGCCACCAGGCCCAGCCAAACCAGGTCGTGGGCTAAGTTGTCGGGATTTTCATCGGTGGGCACGCGGCAGGCCAGGCCCAGGGTGCGCAGGCCGGTTTGGGCCAGCTCTTCGGCCCGCTTCAGCCACTCGGCCGGCTCGGCGAGGGGCTGCGGGCCGGTGGCGGTATGCTGCGCGGTGCATTGGCGCAGCACTTCCTCGGCGGCCCCTTTCACGGCTATCCAGGGCTGGCCGCCGGGCAGGCGGTGCAGGGTGGCCATCAGGCGGGTATCGGAGTTGAAGGGCTGCTCGGCCAGGCGCTCGGCGGCCTGGGTGGCGGGCACATCGAAACCGTGCCGGTGGGCCAGGGCCAGCAGGGCCACTTCCAGCGGGTCGCCAAGTGCGGCCGGGCTATCGGGCGCGTAAGTGGCGTTGTTGCACAGCACGGCCGCCCGCAGCAGCAGCTGGCAGGCTTCGCCCGAAAGGGCTTTTTCGGCGGCGACAGCTTCTTCCGCTTTCGGCGGAAAACCGAGGCGGGCTTCGGGCAGCCAGACGGTGTGCACGGCCATCTGGTTCTGGGTGAGCGTGCCGGTTTTATCGGTGAAAATGATGTCGGTGCCGCCCAGGGTTTCCACGGCGGCCAGCCGCTTGACGAGGACGCGGCGCTCGGCCAGCCGCAGCATGCCGTAGGCCAGGGCCAGCGTGGCCACAATGGACATGCCTTCGGGAATGGCGGCCACGGCCAGCACCACGGCCATTTCGAGCAGCTGGCCCACGGGCTGGCCCCGCCACAGGCCCACCGCCACGTACCCGGCCGCCAGTGCCACCGTGAACAGGATGAGCTGGCGGGTGAGGCGGCTGAGCTTGGCTTCGAGGGGCGTGGCCGTGGGCTCGGCCTGCTGCACCAGCCGCGCAATTTCGCCCAGCTGGGTGCCGCCGCCCACGGCCGTGACGTAGGCGCGCCCGGTGCCGTTCACCACGGCCGTGCCCTTGAACAGGCGGTTGGGTTGGTCGGTCATCGGCGCCCCGGCGGCCGGCTCGTCCGGCTTTTTGCTCACCGGCATGGATTCCCCGGTGAGGGCCGATTCGTTGACTTGCAGCTGCTGGGCCTCGAACAGTTCCGCATCGGCGGCTACCACCTCGCCGGCTTCCAGCAGCAGCACATCGCCAATGGTAAGCTCGTCGGCGGGCACGGCCTGCACCTGGTCGTCGCGCAGCACGCGGGCCGTGGCGCGGCCCATGCGGCGCAGGGCCGTCATCGAGGCCTGGGCCTGCCATTCGAGCCCGAAGCCAATGCTGGCGTTAATCAGGATAACCGCCAGGATGGCGCAGGCCTCCACCCGGTCGTTAAACACAAACGACGCCACGGCCGCTGCGCCCAGCACCGCCACAATGAGGCTGCGAAACTGCCGCAGCAGCACCCGCACCCAGCTATCGGGGGGCGTGGCGTCCACAGCGTTGGGGCCGTATTGCCGGAGGCGGGCCCGCGCCTCGGCCGCGGTGAGGCCGGTGGGACGGGTGGCGGGGGCTTCCGGGGGTGCGGTTTCGACGGCGATGGACATGGCGGGACGGACCAGGGCCCAGTATCAAGTGCGAGCTGCGGAAGTTACCACACCGGCCGTGGCCTAGCGGTGCATGGCCTTCATGGCGTTGTAAAGCACTTTCACGTCGTGCTGGCCTTTGTAGACGGCGGGCGGCTTTTTATCGAGCTTCAGCAGCTCGTACACTGCCATTTGGGCCGAGCGCACGGAATATTCGACCGTGAACACCACATCGTCGGGCACTTCGGCAAACTGGCCCAGGAAGGCGAAATTGGTCGAGCCCTGGGGCACCACTTCCGGCCGGTCGCCGGGGGAGCGGGTCAGAAACGGGCTGGTGATGTAGGGCAGCATGCACGGAATGCAGTTGGCGGAGGCAATGATGGCGGCCTGTTCCCCGGTGAAGTGCAGGTGTCCGAGCAGCTCGGTCAGGATTTCCTCGCCCGTGCAGGCGCTCATCTTCTTCTGCACGTAGTCGCCCACCCGGTCCGGAAACAGGCCGTAGCCCCAGAAAACCGTCACATCGGCGGGCTGGTTGCGGAAGTGCGGCTGGTAGGCCAGCACCACCGACAGCAGCCAGCTCGAATCGACGAGGGTGACCAGGGCCCCGGTACCGGCTTTGTTGCCCGAGAACTTGGCCATCAAATCGAAGAACCGGGTGCCCTTGCACGTCACGGTGAAGGACTCCCATTTGGCCTCGTCGGAGCGGCCGTCGAACACATAGGGCCGGCCGAAATCGGAGTATTTCGTGGCCACGGTTTTCCATAGCGCCCAGGCGCCGTCCACCTTGGTGGTGTTCAGTACCGGCGCGGCCGTCATCGAGCCCAGGGTGGAGTTGGCGGCCATCGAGCCGTTGGTCATCATCACCAAATCGTGGGGCCGCACGGCCTGGGTGTGGGGCTGCCCGGCCTGGGTGTAGCGCACGCCGGTCACCGTTTTCGCGTCCACATCGGGCGCAAAGTCCAGGTCCGTCACCTGGCAGCTCATCCGGAAGTCGACGCCCTGCGCCCGCAGCCAGGTCATGATGGGCAGCACAATGGAATCATACTGGTTGTAGGGCGTGCGGTCGACCCCGGCCAGGGTGCCGATGCGCGGAAATTCGTGGATGAAGCGCAGCAGGTAGCGGCGGAATTCCACCAGGCTGTGCCAGGGCTGAAAGGCAAACATGGTGGCCCACATCAGCCAGAAGTTGGTTTTGAAAAAGCCGGGCTTGAACCAGTCGTCGATGCGCTTGGTGCCGAGCAGCAGCTCGGGCAGGGCCATCAGCTCCACCATTTCCAGCCGGTCGGGCTCGGTGAAGCCCATGGAAGTAACGTCCAGAATGTAGCCTTCGCGGTTCACCAGGCGGGCCTGGGCCGAGGTCTTAATCTGGCGGTCGAACTCGAAAATATCGTCGTAGGCCGACTTGCCGGGGTGCTCCAGCGAGGGGATGGACGCCAGCACTTCGTAGGTGCAGAAGTACGTGAAATTCATCATCCGGCCGCCGCGCAGCACGTAGCCGCGCTCGGCCTGCCCGGCCGCGTCGAGGCTGCCGCCGGCCTGGGCCGCTTCCTCGAAAATGTGGATGTTTGCCCCCGGCACCTGGCCGTCGCGAATGAGAAACACCGCGGCGGCAAACGAGGCAATGCCGCCGCCCACGAGGTAGGCGTGGACAGCGGCTGGCGGGGTTGATTTGGCCATAATGGGGCGAAGTGGGAAGTGGCGATAAACGGAACGCTGCAAAGGTTCAGCCACCGGCCGCTGCCGTGCCCTGACGAGTATCAAGCCCGCAGATGACAAACATCATGGCAAGCTGGGGGGCAAGGCCAGGAAATTTGTGCTCAACAACGCGTTGGTGCGCTTTGCGTAGGAGAAAAGGCCCGCACCGGCTGATTTGTCGCAAAGCTGCATTTACAGCGACTCTGACTTTTTAACTCTGGACAAAGACTCCAAAACTGCTCTAGCTCCCCCTCTATATGGAACCCATGACCACTGTTTCTGAAGTACTCGCCCACCTGAAAAAGGACGGGTACACGGCCGACTTCAACCTGACGGACACCTGCCTGGTATGCCCCGAAAGTGCCCTGCGGCTGCACCCAACAGAGTTTGTAGTGGACAGGCACTACCGGTTCGAAGGTGCTTCGGACCCCGGCGATGAAGCCGTGGTGTACGCCATTTCCTCGCCGGTGCACCACGTGAAGGGCACGCTGGTGAACGGCTACGGGATGTACAGCGAAACGCTGGCCGATGACCTGGTGAAGGCCCTGCGCGAACCCGCAACCGCTTCGGCCCCCGCGCCGGCCGAAAAGCACAACATTGCCACGCCCCAGCGCCCCGAAGGCAACCGCCTGCTGGACGCGCCCCTGGTGACCATGGACCTGGTGGCGCTGCGCCACCAGATAAAGCAGGAGTCGGCCTGGCGCAGCAGCGACCGAAATGCCATCACCCTGCTCAAAACCAACGGCCTGCGCGTGGTGCTGCTGGCCCTGCACGCCGGAGCCGAGCTGAAAACCCACACCGCCCCCGGCGTCCTCAGCCTGCAGGTACTGGAAGGGCGCCTCAGCTTCCAGACCGAGCCGCAGGCCGCCGAACTGACGAGAGGGGAGCTGCTGACGCTGCACGCCGGCATTCCGCACCGCGTGACGGCCCACGAGGACTCGGTTTTCCTGCTCAGCATTGCCATGGCCGCCGCGTAGCAGCTTTCCTTTTTTGAGTTGTCAGTTGCTCGTTGTCAGTTGTTGGTGGGGTGATAAGCGTTTTCCGGTCGTGCTGAGCATGACGTGCCGGATGATTTTTCCGAATTTCCAGCCGGCTTCGGTTTGAAAAGATGGCGGCGCCATCCCGCCCGCCGCAACGCCTGGGATAAAGCGGGGAATTACCCCAGGTACTTTTTCAGCTGGGCGGCAGCGTGGACGAACAGGGACTTCGTAGTCGGCACCTCGGCCAGCCCGTTGAGCAGGCCAAAGTCGTGAATCACCCCGTCGTAACGGATGGTGGTTGCCGGCACGCCGGCCTCGCGCAGCTTGCGGCCGTAGGCCTCGCCTTCATCGCGCAAAACATCGTTTTCGGCCACCTGAATCAGGGCCGGGGGCAAGCCCTGGAGTTGCGCCACCGTGGCCTGTAGCGGCGAGGCGTGGATGTTTTTCCGCTGTTGCGGGTCCTGGATGTACATGTTGTACATCCACTTCATCGTCGCCGTCGTCAGGAACCGGTCCACCCCGAACTGCCGGTACGAGCCGGTGGTAAAATCGGCATCCATAATGGGCCACATCATGATTTGCAGCTTGACGCGGGGGCCGCCCTTTTCTTTGGCCTGCAGGCACGTTGCCGCCGTCATGTTGCCGCCCACGCTGTTACCCACCACGGCCAGGTTCTGCCCGTCCACGTTGATTTCGGCACCGTGTTCGGCCACCCATTTCATGGCGGCGTAGATTTCATTGATGGCCGTCGGGAAGGCGGCGTCCGGCGTGCGGGTGTAATTGACGAACACCGCCGCGTAGCCCGAGGCCACGACCAAATCGCGCACCATGCGCTGGTGGGTAGGAAAATCGCCCAGCACCCAGCCGCCGCCGTGAATGAAGATGAAAACAGGCAGGTTTTCCAAAACGCCCGCCGGGCGCACGATGTGCAGCAGCACGCTGTAACCATCCTGGACAATCGTTTTTTCGCTGACGTCAATGCCCGACAAGTTCACTGCAACGGCGGCCTGGGCTCCCGCCAACACCTTCCGGGCTTGCATGGCCGAGCAGGTTTCCAGGCCGGGGCCACTCCCGTTCAGCTCTTTGAGAAACGTACGCACCAACGGGTCCAGGTGCGGGTCAGTGGCATAATCCCGCACGGTAACGGGGGGCTCAGCTTCGTCTGTCAGGGTGTCGGTGCTTTTCGTCGAAAGCTGGGGCATGTGGTGTTGAATGATTTCGGCGAAGGAGAAAAAAGGGGCGGTGCTGGTCAGCAGACCCGCCGAGTCCAAAAAGTGCCGGCGGGAAACGGAGTTATCAGGCGGGGGTGCCATGGCAATACAATGTGAAGGTTAGGTGGGCAGCCGCTGGGGGCGCTCAAGGCCGCGCGGCAGCAGAGGACGGGCCTGGCTTTTTTACGGCGAGTCATTGGCTGGCAGGCCCGTCAAAGAGCCCCGCCCCCCGTGCGCGGAGTGGCCTCAATTCGTGTTCTACTCCTGTCAGGAGCAGAACCGAACAGGCCAAGTTGTGGGGGCAGTCCCGGGCGACAACCAGTTCCTGCCGTAAAATTGGGGGCTGCCTGCGCCGGTAGAAATGGACAATTAGCGCTTTTGCTTAGACAGTTGGGCTACTAGGACGTGTAAACAATTAAAGCCACATCAGGATGGCTCCGAGGGTGACCATTGCCAGAAAGGTGCTGGCGTTCTTTTCGTAGCGTGAAGCGAGGCCCCGAAACCGCTTGAGGCGGTTGAAGCAGCGTTCGATTTGGTTACGATTTTTGTAGACTTCTTCGTTGTGCTCAATCACTTGCGTCCGATTTTTTTT
>NZ_JAGEMO020000091.1 GCF_017921975.2 Hymenobacter terricola | reverse complement strand
AAAAAAAATCGGACGCAAGTGATTGAGCACAACGAAGAAGTCTACAAAAATCGTAACCAAATCGAACGCTGCTTCAACCGCCTCAAGCGGTTTCGGGGCCTCGCTTCACGCTACGAAAAGAACGCCAGCACCTTTCTGGCAATGGTCACCCTCGGAGCCATCCTGATGTGGCTTTAATTGTTTACACGTCCTAGGGTCTTGGCCCTGGCTTCTACTTCACGGCTAAATTCTCTGACTGCTGAAAGAATAGCATCGAAATTCGTCTTAATAGCATCAATGCTATTATCCATCTCGCATGCAATCTGCATCTTGTCTTGAGCAGAAAGTGCACCCTGAGCCTTCAGCTCAGCGTAAATAGCCTGACGTTGAGCGGGCTGTTTACTTGTTAGCACCAAATGGACACCCAAGTGCTGTTTCTCCGCGCTAAGCGGCCCCCAGCTAAGTTGGCTGTATAAGGAGCTGATGATGTCTAATATCTGCTTGGCCTTGTCATGCTGCTGGTATTCAGTTGTCCACGCGTATAGCTGTGTGAGCAGGAAGGCTCCTTCCATCGTAGTTGCGCGTATCACTACAGCTGCCCACTTAATGGCTTTGTCAAGAAAATCTTGACACCATTGGGATAATCCGCTGAAGGAACGAGAATAATAAAAGAGCTGGCCCAGCCACAGCGTGATGATTTGCAAAACGTCCACGCCAAGCGAAAACTGCCATGTTTGTGGATTTGCAAAGCGCCAGAGCCGCTCCGGTTGCGACACATATTGCTCCCCATTTTTCATTGCCCTGCCATACAACGACTTTGTAAAGCAATCGAACACATCGAGCATGGTGCCACGCTGGTTGTAAGTACCGGCTGCTTTGGCCCCGTGAATCAATAGTAGCAAATCAAGTCCAGCGTTTGGAAGCACCATTGCCGGGTGCTTCTTAGCTATAATTATATCATCAAAGATGAGCGTGATGTGTTTTCTGAATTCGTCCAGCGTTAACTCCTGAACTATAGCGCACTCTACTGTAAATATGTCTTCGAGCACAAAAATCAATTGACGGTCAGCAGGATTGTAGTCCTGTTTCCAAAGCGTTTCAACTTCTTGGCTGTAACGACCAGCATATACCGCTGGGAAAACGTCTCTTATCTTCATTGTTGATACAAATGTTTCTCAAAGGGCTATTTATAGGCTGATTTAATTGTTAATCAGCTGTTTGGGGCTGACTTTCGAGGGGGGATGCTGCTTTGCTGGTGAAGTCCATGCGCTGGATGTGCACGGCGTTGAGGATGGCGAGCAGGGCCACTCCCACGTCGGCAAACACGGCTTCCCACATGGTGACCAGGCCCCCGGCGCCGAGGGCGAGCACCGCGGCTTTCACGGCAAAGGCTAGCCAGATGTTCTGCTAGATGACAGTTTGGGTGGCCACAGCAATGCGGTGGGCGGTGGCAATCTTGCTGGGGTGGTCGGTTTGGATGACGACGTCGGCGGTTTCGATGGTGGCGTCGGAGTCGAGGGGGTTGAGTTCGGGGTGAGACAATGGCTGCATACAAAACGGAGGTCTCAACCAGTAGCCGATAGTTAGGCCCTCTGAGATACTTACACAGGCATTAGCACTCCATTCGCTTCCTGAAGCTTGTGCTCAACGATGAGCCGGTCAATGGTGGTCGAAAAGGCTTGGCGTTGTTCTTCGCTGGGGCGGCCAAAACCGAGGAGGCGGGTAGCAGGCAGCGCAACAGTCTCGCGTTCCAAGGCAAAGCTGTCGCGTACCACCGTGAGGACGGCAGCCGCCAACTCCTCCGGTGCGATGAAATTGAGCTTGCGGGAGACGGGCGGCAAGGTGCTGCGGTCCCGCAACGGCGCGCTTGAGGCCTGCATTGTAGGTGTCCACAGAAAGTCTTCTTGCTGCCGGATGCTGCCCATTTTGCCTGCTAAGCGAATAGCTTCGGCGACTGTGGCCCGAATGCGGGAACCGACTTGTGTTGCTCCCGTGGCCGAAGCCAAGCGGCGGGTGACCTCATCGACATGTACAGGGCTCTCCACGGCCACGACCTCCGCTACCCACGCCGCTAACCGGCCGGTTGGGTGCTGGTGTATTTCCTGCTGACGAATAGCCGCCGGCAGCTGCGCCACTTGGTAGGGGGCAGCTGTGGTAGTACCAATTGCAGCGGGTTCTTCCCGTTCCAAGGTGCTCGGTAGGACGTCCGGAGCCAACTCTTCTTCCGGTTCATCGGGCTGGTCCAGGACCAGGAGGCGGCGGGCTTCTTCAATCGCGGCTACAACTCGTTCCACTTCGCGGGCTGGGTCGCGGAACCAATCGGTGCTCCAGATGCGGTGCAGGCGCCAACCCACGGCTTCGAGCACTTGCTGACGCAGCCGGTCCCGGTCACGGGCCGAGCGGGCGGAGTGGTACATGGCCCCGTCGCACTCGATGCCGAGCACGTAGCGGCCGGGCTGGTCGGGGTCGACCACGGCCAGGTCAATGTAGAAGCCCTGGCTGCCTATCTGGGGGCGCACCTGGTAACCTCGGGCGGTGAGGGCCCGGTACACGGCTTCCTCAAACGGGGATTCCATCTCGCGCCCGGTTTCCTCGTTTTGGTTCAGGCGGCCGTGTTGGGCAAAGTTGAGGAAGGTTTTCAGGGCCGCTACGCCCTTGGCCCGTGTCCGGCCCAGGTCCAGGTCGTCGGCAGTCAGGTTGGTGAACACTTCGCAGCGCTGCTTGGCGCGGGTAATTAACACGTTGAGGCGACGCTCGCCGCCTTCACCGTTGAGCGGGCCAAAGCTCATGGTCAGGTATCCGTCCTTGGTGCGGCCGTAGCCGATGCTGATGAGAATAACGTCGCGCTCGTCGCCCTGTACGTTTTCTAGGTTCTTAATGAAGAAGGGCTCGTGGGCGTGGCGGTTGAAGAAGGCTTCGGTTTCGGGGTGCTGTTTGCGGCGGATTTCCAGGGCATCCTGAATAGCCTGACGCTGAGCCGTGCTGAAAGCCACCACGCCGAGGGTGAGCTTCGGGGTGGTGCGGGCGTGGTGCAGAACGGCATCGGCTACCGCCGCGGCTTCCTGCGGATTGGTGCGCGTAGTGCCACGCTCGTAGTGCGTGTTGGGCAGGTGGTGATACACCAGGCCCAGCTGCCCCTGGCCGCCGGGGCTGGGGAAAATCACCAGCTTGTCTTCGTAGAACAAGTGATTGGACGCCGCAATCAGCGATTGGTGCAGACTACGGTAGTGCCAGCGGAGCATCCGTTCGGGCATCTGGCGGGCCTTGCACAGCTCCAGAATGCTTTGGATGTCGGCCGTCACGTTCTCTTCGTCGGCGGCCTCGCCGGCTCCGGTGAGCGAGTCGAAAAAGCTGGTAGGAGGAAGCTGTTTGGAGTCGCCCACTACGACCAGCTGCTTGCCCCGCGCCACGGCACCGAGCGCATCCACGGGCTTCACCTGGCTGGCTTCGTCGAACACCACGAGGTCAAATTCGACCGCACCCGGCGGGAGGTAGCTCGCCACGGAGAGCGGTGACATCATGAACACGGGCTTGATGGCTTGAATGGCCCGGCCAGCGTCCTGCATGAGCTTACGGAGCGGCAGGTGCCGGCTCTTCTTGGCAAACTCATTCTTGATGAGCAGCATTTGCCCGCCAGCTTGTGGGTTGGGCAGCTGCGCGTGGTGGTTTTGCATGGCCCGCACGCGGTTGTGGTACAAGCTGTCGCGGTCGGCCTGCCGGAAGCGCGCCGCCAGCTCCTCGTGCCCGGCGCGCTCAAACTGGCGCAGCGCCGGGTGCTGGTCGTAGGCCAGTTTCTGGAGGTACTCCAGCCAGGTTTGGCGCACGGCGGCCGCCAAGAAGCGGTCGGCTTCGGGCCAGCGTTCGGCCAGCAGCAGCAGCTCGGAAAGTTGTTCGGTCTGCACACCGGCGGCGACGTTGTTCCACTCCGTAACCAAGCGCAGGGCCGGCAAGTCGGCGGTCCAGGCGCTTAGCGTGGCTATCTGCGCAGCAAAAGGCTGAAACTGCAAGCGTCCGTCGGGGCCAAATCGGCGCGCTTCATTCAGGCGCAAGGCGTCGGCCAGGCCCTGCAGTGCCGTGCGGTGCTCAACTAAAGCGGTTTCCAAGGCCGCTACGAGGGCTGTAATGGCTTCTGGACGAGCGGTTCGGGCCAGGTAGTCCAGCAGTACAGCCGGTAGTTCTTGGCGAGCTATGCGCTGATGGGTCAGGACTAGATAATCGGCCACGCGGCGCAAAGCCTGCCAATCGGAGCGAAGGCCCTGCCACGCAGGCCCAAAAAGGGTGCCAGCAAAAGTGTCGGCGTCGGCAATGGTCTGATGGTGCCGAGCGGCCTCGTGAATGGCATCGATAACCGGAACCAGCGCTGTGGCATCATCAGGCAAGGGGCCCTGCCACACGCTTTGCAGCCGCTTGCGAGCGCGGCGGTAGTCGCCGTTCAGGAACTTCCACCACTTGTCGCCATAAGCCAGAAAAGCGGCCCGCTCGGCGAGCAGTTGTTGGCTCCAGGCTTCGGGCAGCAACGCCGCATCATGTTGCTGGTGCAAGGCGGCGAAGACGGTGCCCGCATGCAGGATGTCGGCCAGGCGGGTTGCTTGTTGTGTCCAGGCGGCATCGGGTACTGACGTGCCAGCCAAAGAAGGGGCTAGCTGGGCATGCCGGGCGGGCGGAAGCAAGGCTTCGGCCGTCGCCCGGTCGGCCGGCAGAGGAAGCCCTAGTTGCAAGGCCAGGGTTTCGGCCGCCGCCTCTAGGGCCTGGGTAGCCGCGAAAGCAATGCTCAGGTATGTAACCAAGGCGTCTTGTGCCGCTGGCAGCAGCACCAGGAGCTCGCTGCCCCAAAACAGCAGGTTTTTGGGTACGCCCGTTTTTTGCAGGGTGGCTTGCAGGCGGTTGCCTACGGCTTCGACATGGGCCACGTCGGCATCGGTCCAGGTAGTCAGGTGGGCAAAGGCTATCCGGGGCAACTGCACCGGACCCCGTTCTTCGGCCAACCGCAGCAGTTCGCCGGTCACTTGTTGTGCCGTACGCCGACTGCGGCCCAATGGAGCATTTACGGCCAGGGCATAGTCATTCAGTGCTTGGCGGTAGCGCGGTAGCTGGGTCATTTGGTCCGCGATGATGGCTGCCGTGGCGGGCCGCCCCAGGCTGAGCGTGTGGCGTAGTTCATCGTGCAAAGCCTTTTTGTTGGCTTTGTGGCTGTGCAGCTCCAAGCAGGCGGCACCCAACCCCAAGGTGTCCAGCCGGCGCTTTACCACTTCCAGTGCGGCCATCTTCTCCGCCACAAACAACACTTTTTTGCCGGCCCCAATGGCTTCGGCCAGCAGGTTGGCAATGGTTTGGGACTTGCCCGTACCGGGCGGGCCCTGGATGACCAGGTTGCGCCCTTCATGCACGGCCAAAAGCGCCAGTAACTGCGAGGAGTCCGCGTCTAACACCTGGTGCAGCTCGGCCGCCGGGCTTTCGGTGTCCAGAAACGCCGTGTCACCCACCGTCGGGGCGGCATCGCGGAAGCCAGTGTCCGTGCCCAGTAGCGCCCCGATGGCCGGATGCGTAAGCAGGCTCTGGCCGGCTGGCCAGTTGTCGGGATCCAAGTCCCGATACAGCATGAACTTCCCGAACGAAAAGAAGCTCAGCGCGATGCTGTCCACTTCGACCCGCCACCGCGGCAGTCCTGCAATGGATTCTGTTACGGCGGCGTAATAATCGGTTAGCTGGCCTTCCTCGTCCAATTCGGGCAGCGGCAGCATCACCCCAAAATTGGCTTTCAACTTGGCCTGAAGAGATAAATTGCCTTCCACTTCGGCCCCGGTGTGGCGCAGCTTAAAACGCTCGGCGGCGGTCCCGCGCTCTAATAGGACCGGCACCAGTACCAATGGCGCTTGCCGTGCTTCGTCGCTGCTCTCAGCCTCATACCACGTGAGCATGCCCAGTGCTAGGTACAGGATGTTCACGCCCTGCTCTTCGAGGCTGGTGCGGGCGGTGTAGTAGGTGTTGAGCAGGCGGCTTTCTAGCTTGGCCAGGGGTTCGGCCGTCTGCAGTTTGTTGTCGGTCAGCAACGCTTGCCGCTCGGCCGCGGTCAGCACGGCCGGTGCCAGTACTGAGGTTTCGTTTTCTGTCGATTCTACGGATATGAAGAGTTCGCTTCCGGGAGCAGCTGCCCCTTTCTTCTTGGGTTCGGGCGCTGCCTGGAAATACATCGTTTTGCCCTGCCGGACCAATACATCATAGGCTGGCGCCGCTTCTTCCTGCACCACGGCCACTCCCTGGGCTTTGGAGAGCCGAAAATTGAGCAGTGGATTGCGCATGCCCAGGTCCAATAATTCCTGGCGAGAAGCTTCAAGGCGAGCGGCGAGGGTTGCCGATTCTTCGGGTAGAGAAGGAAGCATAAGGGGGTGTTAACTGCTCAATAGAAACAAAGGGACAAGGTATGGCTTAAGCATGATTTGGGAAGCTGCGTCCCAGGCTAATGGGTGTCGATTCAAATCCTGCATATCTGTGCCTCGACATCAACTACTATTGACGCTATTTCTGCCAATAACAAGACTCAGCCGCTCGCACCTTTCCCACGAATAGGCTAGCTATATCCACCGTAGTGAGCGAACCACTCAAACTGCTTTCTACTATCTAGCGAACGGCGCGCATCTACTGCGCCAGCGCTGTCTGGCACTCGCGCCAAAACGAGGAGCTTTGCCAGTTAGGGTTGCTGCCCGCTGTCGGTTCAGCTATAGCAGTCGCGTAAAGAGTTCAGAATCGAACAGCTCAGCGGCCTTCAGATGATATAGCTGATAGCATTGTCTAAGCTGCGTATTGCTTATTTGGAAGCAGTTGAACCCTTGATTTTCAACGCGGTATCAGCCTGCGCTTCTATATCTTTTAGCGTTTCAGATAAAGTGACTTGATAGTGCTGACAAAGAATGGCCAGCGTAGTGATGGTCACGTTGTGTCGATTTGACTCGATGCGCCCGATGTGCACTCCCGTGGCGTCATACACTTCCTGAAGGGTTTGTTTCTTACTTTCTCGGAGCTCCTTTAGGCGACGGATAAGTTCGAGTAAAAGAGGAGAAATGGGCTTTGCCGGCATGTGGGCAAAGTCCTGCTATCCGATAGGACTCACAATGACGTAAATGTCATTAATGAGAAGCTATGACGTATTTTTGCGTCTTAATCCACTCTCCCCGCCCACTTACTAAGGCTTAATCGAGACTGAGTCTTTCCAATATTATCCATGAAAATAATTCGCTTAGCTACATTGGCCATAGTTCTCGGAAGTTGCCAAAATGCAATGACCCTTGAAGGCGCTTCGAACCATGACGTAATAGGCACCTACCTATACTCTTCTCCCGATTTTAACAATGCTGTTGGAAAAGCCCTCAATCAGCACCTGACCCTGACTGCAGATAAAGCCACTCTCAGTCATGGTTCTTACAGTACTGATTTTGAGTACGAGGTGAAAAATGGGTATGTGTTTTTAATCAGCGGCAATACTCGTGTTGGGTACCGTATCGTCAGCCATGACACTTTATACGATGATGGCCTGAATGGCTTTGGGGCCGGGAATTATGTCCGCGTCAGCGAGCAATAAGCTCATATGGGTCCAGCGTTCTGGGTTCCTAGCGCGACATTTCATTAACCACCTGCTCGAAAGCGCATTACGAGAGTATGCTGAAAGTGGAAAGCCCCAGGTGATATCAGCGGGTCATTTTGTTCTCGTTATTCTGGGTCAGCCGTTAGGGAATGGCCCCTGCGCAGCTATGTTTAGCTATCCGGCGGTCATAGGTGACTGACAGTAGGCTTTTTTGCGCGAGCAGCTTTGGACGGCGCGCCCAGCACGGGGGCGCTGAGCTGCTGATAGAGGCCGAAGAGGAATTCCAGCCGAGCCAGCTCGGTAGTGAAGGGCTGGGGGCGGTAGCAGCGGTCGACGGCGCGGTCGAGGGCTTGGTGGGTGCGGGCCAGGGCCGGGGGCATGGTGGTGGGGTCGTAGAGGGCGGCGAGGCTTTCGCCGGGAAACTCGGTGCGGGCGGCCAGCACGGCTTCGGCGGCGGCGGTGACGGCCTGGCGCTGGGCCTCGGTGGGCGCGGGCGGGAAGGGGTACGTGCCGTAAACAAGACTGCCCGAATAACGAAAGTCGCTCTTTAAGCGGCCTGCGACGGTTCGCATCCAAGCCATATGCATGGCGGAGGATAAGTGGCCGAAAAGATAGGTGCTGGCTGAATCAACAAGAAAAGCGGTGTTGCTCGTGATGACGTCGGGCGGCATGAACCCAATGGGGATGTACTGTCGGCGTTCCGACGACACTTCCGGTATCAACAGATACTCGTTGGCTGGCTGGGACATGAAGAAGAAGCGGCCCGGCGTGGCCGCGGCTTTGCGAGTGGGCTCCGCGGTACTGGCCAATCGAAACTGACGCACGGCTTCAAGCCGTTGCCGGACCAAGGGCAGCTTTTGCAGCAAGCTAGGTGCGGCGTTTTCGAGCCACAGGCACCAGCGCGGGTTGCCGTTGATATACTCCTCCGCCCCGATGAAAGGACGGATGAGCGGGGCCGCGTCCGGTTCCTGCCGAAGCAGTTCGTCCTTTTCGGCCGTCGTCATAATTAGATGCCCGCCGTCGCTGGGTTTGCTGCCACAGCGCATGGGCGGGAAGTTGCCGAACGGTTCGCGCCGCTTCTGCACCACGGTTTCAGCGGTGGGCAGCAAGTAGGGACTGATGCTGGGTGTGCGCAACTCGTGCGGGGCCGCCGCTGGGCTGGCGTATTCGAACAAGCGGCGGGGCTGCGTGTCCTGCTTCCCAAACCCCACAATGATGCAATGCACGGCGGCATTGCCTCGGGCTTCGTTCGTCCAACGAAACGTCCGGTGCGCGAACTGTATGTGGAACCCGCGCTGCAACAGCGGTGGCCACAGCAGGCCCACTTGCTCGCCCTGCACGATGGAATTGGTGGACACAAACGCCGCTCGAGTGTCAGGAAATTGTTCCAGGTACGTCGCGGCTTTGATAAACCACCCGGCCACAAAATCAAGGTCAGAAGCATTGCGAAAGCCAGCAGCCGTGCCCGTCGCAACGAGGTCGGCTTTTTGCGCCGTGGTTTGGTAGTGCTTGCCGCCAAACGGCGGGTTGCCCACGATGTAATCCAGCCCCGGAAATTCGGCTTCCCAGTCCACGCGCAGGGCGTTGTCGTTCACGATGCGGGCGCCGCCGGTCAGGGGCAGGCGCACGTAGCGCTGGTCGAAGCGGGCGGACAGGGCCAGGTTGAGCTGGTGGTCCATGAGCCAGAGGGCCACTTCGGCAATGCGGGCGGCGAACTCCTCGACCTCGATGCCGGCCACCTGCTCGACGCGCACCTGCTGGTAGAGGGCCAGGTTGAGGCTGACGCCGCCGGCCGTGCCGCGCTCGAAGAGGCGGTCGAGCACGGCGTGCTCGACGAGGCGCAGCTCGCGGTAGGCGACGACCAGGAAGTTGCCGCAGCCGCAGGCTGGGTCGAGCAGGCGCAGGCCGGCCACGCGCTGCTGCAGGCGGGTAAGAGCGGCGCGGTTGGTGCCGGCGGCGGCCAGCTCCTGGCGCAGGCCGTCGAGCAGCAGCGGGTCGAGCACCTTGAGAATGTTGGGCTCGGAGGTGTAGTGCGCGCCGAGGGTGCGGCGCTGCTTGGGGTCGGCAATGCTTTGGAACAGCGAGCCGAACACGGCGGGCGAGATGCGCGACCAGTCGAAGTAGGTGCAGCGGATGAGCCGGGCGCGGGTGCTCTCGGTGAACACGGGGGGGCGGAAGTTCTCGCGGAACAGCGCGCCGTTGACGTAGGGGAAGCTGGCCAGCTGGGCCGAGAGGGCGCGGGGGCGCTCGGCGGGAGGCGTGTCGAGCACGCCGAACAGTTCGAGCAGCTTGGCGCCGAGGTCGTGGCCGTCGGGGTGGGTGTGCTCTTCGAGGAAGGCGCGAAACTCGTCTTTCTCGAAAATGGCGGTGTCTTCGGCGAAGAGGCAGAACAGCAGCCGGGTGAGTAGCACTTCGAGCGGGTGGCCGTGGTAGCCGTCGGCCAGCAGCGCGTCGTGGAGCTGGGCCATGAGCTCGGCGGCTTCGGTGTTGGCGGGGTCTTCGGGGCGCTGCTGGCCGGCGGGACGGTAGCCGGTGAGGAAGCCGAAGAGGTGCAGGCGCTCGGGCAGCTCGGCCAGGGCGAAGTCGTGGCGCTCGCCGGAGTCGAGGTCGTGGAGGCGGAAGCGGCCGAAGTCGGACACGAGCAGGTGGCGGGGCAGCTCGTGGGCGGGCAGGTTGGGCAGGTAGTCGAGGGCCTGCTGGTAGGCGTCGTCGAGGTTGCGGCCCTTGGACTTTTGCTCGACCAGCAGCGTGCCGGGCCAGAACACGTCGATGTAGCCCTGGGCGCCGTCCTGCTTCTTGACGCGCACCTCGAAGCGGGCGCGTCGCCGGGCCTGGGGCGTGAACACGTCGAGGAAGTCGCGCCAGAAGTCTTGGCTTTGGGATTTTTCGTCGTGGGTGTCGGCGTGCTGGCGGGCGAAGTCGGCGGCGCGGTGGCGCAGCTCGGCGAGGGAGAAGGGCATGCGGGCGAAGGTAGGGGGTCGACTACATTCGCAAGCGCCGCCCTGCGAACTGCCAATAGAGACGTTGCAAAAGACGCTATTATCTGGCCCCACGTGTGCGCTAATTGCAAAGTCGCACCCCAGAATGCGCTTCATTTCGGCGTGCCAAGCAACACAGCTGACGCTAACTAGCGAAACGGCCTGTGCAGTACGCTGCTAATAGGTCAGGGAATGCAGGAAAGCTTATTTATTGGCAGAAAGATGCATTGCTTCACCGCGTAGAAAGCAGTAGGGGAATCCGCAGCAAAATAAAGTAGCACCTAGGCTTTCTCCCTTACAAAGCGAGGCCCTTCACGCCTCGAAAGTTGAAGAGTGGAATGACCCGCGAAAAACCGACGAATTTATTTGGTGAAGGTGTCGTGTAGAGAACTGCTATTATCGCTGCCCACTGGCTGGAAATAGCAACATCGCACCCGAGCATGCGCCTTGTTTTTGGCCTGCTTTGACAGCACGATGTTGCTAATGGTGAAATGAGATAAATAACTATCTGTAAACCAATGATATGTTGATGATTTGCTGTATTTATTTGACCGGTTCGGCTGTGATTGTAAGTGTTACAGGCTCAAACGGCTTAAATAGGGACTTAAAATGAGGATAATGATATGTTAACCAGTAACTTGCGATGTAATTGATTCATTGATTAAACTTCTATGTCACAAGCTCTTCTTTCTCTAGAATCGCAGCTGCGGTCGGCCCTGCTTGGCTTGGCCGTGGGCGACGCATTGGGCGTACCCGTGGAGTTCCAGGGCCGATTGGTTCGCCGTCGCGACCCGGTCACGGGCATGCGCGCTTACGGCACGCACCACCAGCCCGCTGGCACGTGGTCCGACGACGCGTCGCTCACCTTCTGCTTGGCCGAGGCCCTGGCCGAGGGGTACAGCGTGCGCCGGCTGGCTGACAACAGCACCCGTTGGTACGAGGACGCCTTCTGGACGCCTCACGGCCAAGTCTTCGACATTGGCATCACCACGCGCGAGGCGCTGCACCAACTCAAAAACATGCCGAAAGAAGCTTCCCCACTCGTCGGCGGGCGGGATGAAATGAGCAACGGCAACGGGTCCCTGATGCGCATCCTGCCACTGGCTTTCTACCAAGCGGATGCTCCGCTGCCCGTGCGGTTCCAGCAAATAGCCGAAGCCTCAGCGGTGACCCATGGCCACCTTCGCTCCGCACTAGCTTGTTTTCTCTACTTAGAGCTAGCGGCCCACTTGCGTACGGGGCTCACGCCGGCGGCGGCTTACGCCCGGCTGTGCCAGGACGCGCCGGCACAGTTCCACGCGTTGCAGGTGCCTGCCCCGGAAGCCGCCGCATTTGCGCGCTTCCTGGGCGGCCAGCTGGCCTCGCTGCCCGAGTCCGCCATTGCCAGTAGCGGCTACGTGCTGCACACGCTCGAGGCGGCCGTGTGGTGTTTGCTGCGCCACGCCACCTACGCAGACACCGTGTTAACCGCCGTCAACCTGGGCGACGACACAGACACAACCGGGGCGGTGGCAGGGGGCCTGGCCGGGCTCTGCTACGGAGAGGACGCCATTCTAGCGGAATGGCTCGCGGTGTTGGCCCGGCGGACCGACATCGAAGACCTAGCCCACCGGGCCGCCGTTGGATGCATGGCCGCGCAGGGCGCTCCGCCTCGGCCCATTCCCAACAGCTACTGGGCCACGCCCGCAGTGTTGGGCTGCGAGTATCCAGGGGACAAGGTCGTGGCGCTTGCACGGGCCAAGCTAACGGCGCTCCTAGACGCCGGCATCACGGACTTCTTTGACCTAACCGAGGCGCATGAACTCATTTCTTACGAGCCCTGGCTGCAAGAATTAGCCGACCAGCGAGGGGTAGTCGTCCGGTACCAGCGCTGCCCGATTCAGGACGTCGACGTGCCCACACCGGCCGTGTTAGAGGGCGTCTTGACTGCCCTGGCTGACACGGTAGCGGCGGGCCGTAAGGCCGCCGTGCATTGCTGGGGCGGGGTGGGGCGTACCGGCACAGTGTTGGGGTGCTACCTCGTGCGAGCCCAGCAGGTCAGCGGTGCTGAGGCCTTGGCCAGCATCGCGCAGAAATGGCAGGGCGTTGAGAAAAGCCATAGGGTACCACGTTCTCCAGAAACGGCCGCGCAGTGCTGTTTCGTGGAGTTCTTTCATTAGATGCTTTGAATTAGTCGGTTGGGATAGGTGTCGGTACAGAAGTGAAAAGCGATATGAAAAGCTTGCCAATTCAGTCAGAGCTTAATGCGGCATGACATCTACAAATCACCTGCTGCCCTGAGTTGTGAACAGCTACCTTGGCCCATGGGTAATAATCCGGAGGCTACGCGCTGTCAATGGCTCATTGTGCACAGCAGATGAGGATGGTTCCAGTTAATTACATGCGTGGAAAAGTGCCCATCGGTCACCCTTATTCCGTTTAGGAGGGTAGAAGCGAATGTAGGCTTTGCAAAAAGATAGCATCATATGGATGAGGCTCGAGCCGCTTTTGGGCCTCTTGCCATAATTGGTCGAATCGTTGGCGGTGGCGTCCAAAAGTGCTGCGAGTCATTGTTGCCTTCATCCACCTCCAAATTCCCGGTGTATTGTAAGTGTTTAGCAAAAAAGCTTCTTCTAGAGGCATGCCCTCGAATGGCAATTCTATGGTGCGTTTTACCAACTTCCAGGTTTTAATTAAGAAACTTCCAAACGCAAGTAGTATTTCTGGCCTGAATAAGTCTTCAAGAGTAACCTGAGAACGATTAAGCAGCTTGAGGATGGGCCGACTTCTAGTAAATACAACCTCGAAGCGCAGTAATGGCTTGCAGAGTAAAGGAGCCACCCCTTTGCTTTTGTCGTATTCTCCCTTGTTGTATGCCTTGATTCTATAATCACGATATGTAGCTGTGGATAGAAGTGGCTCTTTCGTATTTCTTGGTGCTAGGTGTAAGTGAAAGGGCTTCCTTTTATGTTCAAGCAGCGATACTATAAAGGGTTGGGGCGAGGTAGGGGTGGAAAGATTTACGCTTATCTCTAGCGTGCACACATGGAGTAATGCAGCCGGTATGCCTATGTCTTGAGCAAGTGCTACACAAGCTGATTTAACTAACTCGGATGTGAAGCAGCCGCGTTTATGCTCAAGGGCAAACGTATGTAATGAGCCCCACAACCGTCCCCGTCTTTCGTTAAACCAATAGTCGATTCTAAACCCCCGATAAGTGACCCTCACGCGTTCTTGCATTTCTCCTGTGCTGGTCCAGCCGGCGAATGCGAGAGACGAGAGCATGCGCTCCTCTGCTTCGCCATCTTGAGCAGGCAGTGCAAAGTGAAGGTGCATGTTATCGTACATGTGCAGTCTCCGTGACGCAATGCGCCCGGTTGAATAGCGTTGCGCCGGCGGCTCGAGACGACAATGGAGTTGCCTATCCCTTTGCAGGTAGCGGAATTCAAAATCAGAATGGGAGGGAAGTCAGAGTGGGGCCAAGCCGCATAGGGCTGCCAATGCTGACGTCTGGCAACAAAAGGCGATGTGACCTTTGGTCAGCACACCATTACGTTGGGCATCATGCGCTATGGCCTGCGCGTGCTCTTCAAATTATTCGACCAATTGTTTATGGTGACTACTCGTTGAGATAGCCCTGTTGTGTCCAGCAGTCTGAATCAGCTTGTGCTGTGCTTATTTCCGGTGCTGATAACGAGTGTGCTTGCGGCCTGCTTCCAAAACCATGCTGCGTTCAAAGTATATCCGACGTCCCAGGCGAATAAAGGGCACAGTGCCGTTCTTTTGCCACTCTGTCAAGGTAGTCAACGAAATGCCAAACACTTGGCATGCTTCCGTTTTGGTAAGTAGTGAGTCGGGGCCGTCGACTTTCGGTGCCCCGGGAGTAACCATCTTAGCGAAAGTTCTGAGCAGAAGCTCTTCAAAAGCTTCCGGGCTGTCGGCAAGGATAACAACGTGTGCCATTGTAGGACCAGGTAGGTGAATCAATGAGACAAACCTAGTACTGCATGAATGGTAAGTGCAAGATAAACAGTGCCTAGGAAGGTATTAGAGCTTTTGGTATAAGCTCTATAGGTAGTGAAAGTGCTATGCTTGAGTGGCCCTCTTTAATGGCTGGATATGAGTTCTTCTTACCCAGACTTATTAATACTGAATCGTCATATTCACCAACTCCGAGCTTATCAATCGGGATTTTCAATAATGCGAGTTTGAGGGCTAATGCGGGGTTTTTACTTGATGTATTTTGTGGTGGAAACACATGGCAAAGGTCCCGGCATAGCGCTGCCATGTTGTTTTTATTTTCTCGGTAGGCCTTTAGACTTATCACTCCATTTCTTTCAAGGATATATAAAGCAACAGCCAAATCCGATACGGGTCCGCTAAATGGGCGCGTTGCAACGAGGAGTTTATTCTGGGTCTCTTCTGCCTTGAGGAGTAATTGCCGCTGTTTTCTAACCCACTTTTCAACTTTGACCGCATTGGCCTTAAATAATTTGCCACTTCCTGGATAAGCAACGACAAGTGGTTTGTCGGTAGCCCAAATTCCCCTTAGTCGAAGCTTTTGCACAACATCTTCCAAATAGTCGCAGTCCACGTTATCGCATTCAGGAAAGAGCGTGTGAAGCTGGCTCTCTACCTCCTTGTGGGCCCACTCTCGGAGGTGAGATGCCAAATAGTACGGGAACCCTTCGCCGTAAGGTCGGTTCGATGGTCTCGGCGGACTCAAATACAGCGTAGGAAAGTTGCTGCGGCTGAACTCCTCCAATGGAGGACGAGAGTCAAAGTTCTTCTTTCTCTCAGTCTCTGTATTGAATATTACTAAATTCTTCCGCTCCTGGATTGTGGGTAGGCGCTCAGTCATTCACGAAAATAAGATAGTTCCTAAACAAACACTCAGGAAGGAGCAGAAGGGGAAGTTTAAGGAGATAGCCTACGCCGGGGGCGTCACGTCATTTGGCCTTTGTTTCCATTGTTTCATTGCCCTTGGTCACGTTTAATGCACACAGCTTGTAACCAGTCTTGCCTGGAATATAAATAGCATTCGCCGAGCGCTGTCCCGTGTGCTGTCCCGTGAAAAGCAAGAGGCCCAACAACTTGCTGATTAACAGCATGTTGTTGGGCCTCTTAGTGGTCGTGTAAGGAGTTTGTGAATGCTATCCCACGCGGGTGAGCGTGTCACTGTGCAGGGAGAGTAATAACAGCGGTTGTTTTGCCCCGCACCGCGTAGCATCCATTTGCATCGGTAAGCATAAAATCCGCCACCAAAAACGCCACCTC
>NZ_JAGEMO020000090.1 GCF_017921975.2 Hymenobacter terricola | reverse complement strand
GTGGTCGTGTAAGGAGTTTGTGAATGCTATCCCACGCGGGTGAGCGTGTCACTGTGCAGGGAGAGTAATAACAGCGGTTGTTTTGCCCCGCACCGCGTAGCATCCATTTGCATCGGTAAGCATAAAATCCGCCACCAAAAACGCCACCTCAGGCCGCCCGGCGGCGGGTGGCTTTACGCATGAATTCCTCGACCAGGCGCAGCTCATCCACGCCCACGTAGGCATTGAAAGCCTCTTCGGTTTTGTGGCCGGTGGCCTGCATGATGAGCCGCTGCGAAACGCCTTGGTAGAGCTTGAGCGTGACGAAGGTTTTGCGGCCGATTTTGGTGGTTAGGTTCAGCCGGGTGATGCCCACCAGGCGTTGCACCACTTTCAGGAACTCGTTGGTGCGGTAGCACTCGGGCACCAGCAGGTCGAGGGGGGAACGGTGCTCGTAGCGGTTGGCCAGTTCAACGGGGCGGAACAGGTCGTCGTCGTAGAAGGGAATGTAAACCGTGTTTTCGTTCTTGGCCGTGTCCTCCAGCACAATCAGGTTGCCCCGCACGTGCTGCCAGGCGGCACGGTTGGCGTCGCTGATGCGCAGGCCGGTGTAGCAGCACTCCAGAAACTTGTCGCGGGCCAGCTCGACGTGGGCAATCCAGGCTTCCGCCGATTCCTCGTCCTGGTGCTTGCCCATGCTGCGGCCCATTGCCACGCGCAGCACCAGCAGCTGCTCCCGCGTAGCCGGGTCGCGGAAATTGAGGTCGGCTAGCTGGTACAGTTCCTTTTCGCTGAGCGCATCGACCTTGCCGCGCTTGCTGGGGGCCGTGAACTTGCGATAATGCCGGTGCACTGCCAGGTCCTTTTCAGCTTCCGCCCAGGTGAGAAACGTTTTAAGGCGGGAAATGTGCTTGCCGAAGGTGTTGATGCCCTGGCCCAGCTCGTCGAGCATGTAGGTGCGGAAGTCCTGGTACCAGGCCAAGTCCATCCGCTCGATGTCGAGGCGGATGCCCCGGGCCTGCTCGTAATCGAGAAACCGTTGGAGGGTGGCCAGCATGCCACTCTTGGTGGTTTTGGCCATGGGCTTGCCCGACTGGCCCCGGGGCCGGTGCACCTGCTCGTTTATCCAGTCGCGCTGGAGGCTTTCAAAGCCGGTGGCGGTCTGCTCGGCTTTGGTGGGCACCGGGGCCACTGGCATGAGGTGCAGCGATGCTTCGACGGCGGCCTTGAGTTCCGCTTTGGGCAGCTTGCGGCCCTGTTTGGTAGCGAACTGCTGGGCTTCGGCCGCCGCTTCGCTGGCCCGGTTGAGGCGGCGGTTGATGGCATCGTGTGGGGCGGCCTTGGTCACCTTCACTTCTTGGTCTTCCGCATCCCAATGCTCGGGTTTCACCACGGAGCCGGCCCCCATGCGCAGGCGGTTGCCCTCCCAGGCAAAGGTGAGCTGAATTTCGGCGGTGCCGTCCGTAGCCAGCCGTTCGAGGCGGAGGCGGCGCGTGATTTTCACGTCTCGTCTTAGCTGGCTATATAATTGTCCTTTACCTGTGTATCGATGATGTTTTTAAATTCTTCAGCAATATCACTGGCATATATCAGGCGGGCAATTTCCTTATTGGCTAGAAAGATGACTTTAAACGGTTTGTCTGAATGACGAAGCATCTCATCTAAGGCCGTCTTCTTGAAGGAGCTGGCCGCAATGATGATTCCCAAATTGCAGAGTGCCGCAGCTTGCTCAACTTTCGAGACAAACTGAAGGACTTGGTTTTTGTCAACAGCATCCTCCGTGTTCTTGCATTCAACCAGAATATATTGCTTGAATTTGCTGAAGAAGTTGTCTGGCACCTCATTACGAAGCATCAGGTCTACTTCGTTAAGGCTCCTGTCCCGAACACGTTTGGTGATATGGGGGAACCCCATTTGGGCAAAGAGAAAGGAAGTGAAATTCTCGAATTTTATTCCTTTGACGTAAGCATTGGGTTCATTTTTGGCTTCCGCATACAAATCATTCAGGGCCTTCTGGTTAAGCGCTGGGTTGGATTCGTATGCTTCGAGGGCCTTGTCCGTTGCCTCCAGGATGCGTTTACTGAATATTTTGAAATCGTCCTTTTTGAGTACGTCAATGATTTTGCCGGACGCAAAAATTTGAGCAATGTCTGCGGAGAACTCCGGAATGAACGCGCTCATGATGATGATGCGTGCAAAGGGGTTGACCTCAATTATTTGCTTAATAAAGTCGATACCATTGCGGTTGAAGTTATCCATGCGCAAGTCGACGATGGCCACATTGAAATAGAAATTTTCTATCCGATGTTCGATGCTCTCCTCGGTTGACGCGGTAAGGACTTTGATGTTCGGCCGCTCATTTTCGAAAAGCTTGGCAAGGTTGCGGGCACCCATGGCCTCGTCGTCGATTATTAGGACTGAGTGTCGCATAGCAGGGGAAAAGTGACTTTGAAAGTGGTGGTGAAGCCAGGTTCTTCGGATAAGCTAACGTGGCCGTGCACGTTTTCCATAACTCGGACTACGTGCGCCAGGCCGATACCGCTGCCTTTGGTGGTGGTAAAAAATGGCTCAAAGATGCGCTTACGATTCTCAGGAAGGATGCCGACGCCATTATCGCTCACTAATACGGTCAGATTTGTTTCGTCACGGGAGATGGTGACTTGAAGTTTTTTGCCAGCAACACCCTTGAGCGCATTCCGGGCATTGATGTAAATATTGTTAAATGATTGGATAAGCCAATGAAAATTCTGCTGCACCAAGGTCGATTTAGGTACTTTGTAGATGACTGTGTAGTCAATTATATCGTACAACAGGTTGTGCCGGTGTAGGATATTGAGTGAGGACATCAGCTTCACGATTTCAAAAGGCTCGATTACGTTCGTGTCCTGTGGCAGCCCCAGATTCGTAAATTCTTCAAGTGTTTCCCGAATTCGACTGGTACACTCCTTGATATTTAGGATGTCTTCCTCCGTGACATTGTTAATATTCAGCAGTTGGACCACCCCTTCCATATTGAGAAGGGCATTTTTTATATCATGCCCTGCGAAGGCAGTGAGTAAAGTTGTAAAATTCTCTAGCGCATTATACTTGACCGTGTTAGCGAGTCTGTTCTTTTCAATGGTTTCATTAAGCCGTTGAATCTTCAGATTCAATTGGGCTGGTGTTAGAAATTTTGGATTGATGTATCCTTTCTTGGCCATTGGGTAGATTACTAAAGAACGGGTGGGTCTAACAGTGAATTGCTTATGCCGCTGAGCTTTCCGGACCTGCTGGCTGCTGCGCCACCAGGATGCGCTTAATGACTTCTTCGTAAGGGAGAGTTGAGCCCACATTGCCTTCGTTGCCGAGTATGAAAATGCTGGTGCCCCCTTGGCTGGTAGGAGCAACCTTGGCAATGGCTTTAGTATTGATGAGCACCTTAGTGCCGCTAGCAGTTACTTCAACAACGCCGGCGGGTAGGGGAATCGTACGGGTGTCCATGGATTAGGCAAGTGGGAAATGGAAAGGAGGCCAGGCGTGCACATGCGCGCCTGGCTTTTCATTTATTCGTCGTCATGCTCATCCTCCTTTTTCGGCGCACGGAACCAGTAGAGCGCGCCGAACATCTCCCGGTGAAGCTCCATGTAGGCATCGAAATCGACGTCAACATTGAAGGGCCGGGGGTGGGCTAGTTGGTAGTCCTTAGCCCTGCGGACGTCGAGTTCGAGGTACTCGATAACGTCGGGCCGGTCGGGCCAGAGATTTTCCTCCGATTCCAGCGGCCAAAACTCATCGGGCCATTCCCGAATGATGTCGAGGGCCCGCTGGGCTAGCATTTCGAGCTGGTTAGCCGCGTCGGGCTCCGTGGGTTTGATGCGGTACTGAAGCGTATCGAATAGCCCTTGCAGCTCAGCTCGTCGTTCGAGAAGCACACGTAGCGTTAAGGAAATCATTCTTAGTAAAGGCAATTATCGTGGCCTAGCCGCTGTGGCGCCCTGGCATGTGATTTTCATTTCTACAGCATTTGCAGGGAAAGCACGTTGCCTTCGAAATCGACCTTGGCAACGGCTGAGCTTAGGATTTTGCCCCCGAATGCATTCTTGCCCCGGAACTGGGTCATCACCGCGATGTAATCGCCTTTATCGATAAAGCGAGTGCCTACATGCTCGTAGCTGTCGGGGTCATTCATGTGGTCTTTGATATACTGCTCTACTCCGCGATGCGAGCCATCGTAGGCACTAAATTGTGCCTCTAATTTTTCCTTCCGATTCTTTTGGGCTTCGTAAGCGACATTGTCAACTTGCCGCTGCTTGGTGATGCTGTCCTGCCGGGCCTTTACCACCTTTTTGAAATTTTCCAGCCGGACTCTTTCGCGAGTGATGCTGTCTTTGACTGCTGCTGGCAGCTTTTCAAAGGCCAACTGCTCTTGCTTTTCTTTCTCGGCCTCTTGCTGCTTCTTTTCCGCAACTTGGGCATCTTGGCTGCGGGAAACCAAGAAAAAGCCAGCTGCATAGAGTAGAATGACTGAAGCATATTTAACTGGCTTGCTGAAGGATTTGCCAGTAATGCGGGAAAAGAAGGGAAACGTTGGGGGAAGCATTAACAGGCCGGCCAATACCACCAGTGTGCCTCCGGCAACTGTGTTCGGTATGTTGGTGATGCCCGCGACGATAAAAGAAACGCCGAAAAGCCAGCGTAGAAACAGTAGAAACTTTGCCATTGGGTAGGTGGGAGAAATTGGGTTAGGAAGGCTGTTTAAGTAGGATTTGAATGGTACCCTCCTTATGGTTTAGCAACTGCTGCACTCTGTTTTGGCCACATATTCTTTGTTGCCACTGCTATTGATGTAATAGCAGCCGCCTTGTGGACCCTTCCATAATTGATTGCCGTTATGAAATCCGCACTTCACGTCGCCTGCCGTGCTGGAGGGTGAAGGGGCGGGAGTGGAATCGTTAGAGGACGAACACGCGGTGCCGAGTAGGGCAACGGTGAGCAAGGCAGCGAGGAAAGGTTTTTTCATGGGAAAAATGGGTTAATCGGAAGTATTGCGGCTGGTGCGCAGCAGCGTGATGGTTTCTTTTTGGGATGCTACCAGTTCGCCCAGCGTCTGGACTTGCTGGCGTAGCAGAGCATTTTCGTTTTTGGCAACGGCCAAGTCTTTCTCGCAGTCGGGGAGGTTAGGATGGGAGCCCACGGACTGGGTCATGTGGCCGTGGTTCGCACCGGCAACGTTGCCTTGAAAATTTTTTGTAGAAATGTTATGTGAATCACTCGAAGGGGAAGAATTGGGTAGAAAAGGGTCGCCTTGGCCAGTAAGGAGCCAGGTTATATCTGTCTGTGGAAAATGGAGTATTATTTTCTCCAGGACGTCTGAGCTGGGTTTGGTTCCCCTGTCTGTGTAGTTGCGGATATTGGTTTCACTGACATCAAGTGTCTGCGCAAACTTTCGAACGCTGATTTTTAGCCCGTCAACCAGGATTTTTATTCGTTGACCAATAGTTGTTTGCGACATATTTAACGCACTGCGTTATTTATTTACTTCAAATATGCGCGTTATATAAAACGCACCTGCGTATGTTTGCAGCATGTACACGCCAAAGCGCTTGCAATAAAGCAAGGCCAGCGGGAATCGTGTCAAGCCTGCCATGCACGCTCCCCTCACCACCAACCGCCAGCGGTTTTTTCATCTCTACTCGCTGGTGTGCGAGGACTTTCCCGCCGGCCTGGTAGACGGGATGATTCGCGACGGGCACGAGGCCAAGATGTCGGACCTGCTCAATGTGCGCACCGGCCGCAAATCGCACCTGCCTTGGCTCATCGACATGGTGAAGCGCGGCATTCCCCAATTCCCCATTCCGGATAATCTGCACCCCGTGGTGGCCGCAGATGCCCTCTTATTTGAGGAATAAGGGGCCCTGTTGACTTATAAAAACTATCCTTTCACCCCCAAAACCCCCTTTTTCAGCTCCCATTATGCATCTCAACACCGACGCGCCAGCGGACCTGGCCCCCGCCAAAAAACCGTGCATGCGGGACCTGCACGAGTTAGTGACCCACTTCCTGCCCGACCCCAAGGTGCTGAAACTGGTCCCGCTCGATGAGCTGGAGCGGTTCGGCACCGAAACCGTGGCCGAGCACCCCCGCTTTGCCGAAGAAATGCCGCTGGTGCTGGCCTACGAAACCCGCCGACGCGCTCGGCACCAACGCCTAGTGGGCAGCCGCACGCCGGCAATTCCCTTGGCCATCCAAGCGTACCACCTTGCATAAGGCCCCAACGCCCGCCGTTTTCCTCACCGATGCCCGCAGCGGCAAGCAGGTGCGCGTAGCCGCGCTGCCGGTCGGTGCGGCCATTGTCGAGCCCATTTTGGGCTACTGCTACCAGGCGGGCCACCTCACAGTCTACGTGAATGGCTCGATGCCCCTTGACCTGCGCACCGCGCAGGAGGAAGGCTACACCGCCGCCGAAATGTGGCTGGTGGAAAAGCCGCCCGTGGGCATCCGGGAAATCGTGATGACCGACGACCGCGCCTTTCAACTTCTCCTTCCCCAAGCCCAAGCTGCCTGATGCACTTTGCCAAGCTTTTTGATTTTCCGCACGGCCAGTTGCTGGTCGAGAAACGGGACAGCTACACCCCATTAGAGGGCTTTGGCTGGTGCATCGACACCAAAACGATGCTTCCGACTGGTGTGGCGGCTCACACTTACGAAGACTGGCCGACCGAGCAACTGCGGGACGATGCTTTCGAGTGCTTCACCGAAGAAGTAGCCGGCCTTTTCTATGCGCAGCGCTGCCTTTTTCTGGCCAATAAGTTTCCCCTCATTATCCGGCCTGACGGTTCCGCCGTCGCCTAAGTCGCCTAATTATGCTGCTCAATATTCCATCTGCCGAAGATTTCCAAGCCCTCCAGCAAAAGCTCGATGCCGTGCTGGCGCACCTGGTGGCGGCGGCCAAGCCAGCGGCGGACGAGTTCATGAGCTTGCAGGAGGTGGCCACCTACACCCAGTTCGACCCGCGCACGGTGGAAAAATGGGTGAATGAGGGCGATTTCAGCAAAGCCGGCAAGCGCATTTACCTGCAGGCGCACCGCTACAGCGGCCGCCTGCGCTTCAAGCGTACCGACGTGGAGGCCTTCGGGCTGGGCGTGGGCGTGCTGACGCCCTCGCTGGGGGCCGGCCTGCCCGAAGCCATCAAATCGGCCTCCACGGGCAAAGCAACCAAAAAATCCCGGGCCACCACGTCGGAGCAAGCGCTTCGGAAGGTGGCCTAATGCCTTTTCAGTTCACCAAAAACCACATCTCATAAGCCAATGTCAGTCCTCACCATCACCATCGACGAGTTTATGCTACTCGGCCCCAAAGCCCACGAGACGGCCGTGAAAATGTTCACCGCCGAAATCAACCACCTCCAGCGCATGGCCCAGCTGCACCAGGCCGGCAGCGCCGACGCCCGGACTGCCGAGGAAACGCTGAGCGAGCTAATCCAGCTGCGCAAGGTGCACCAGGGCCGCCTGGATGAACTGAACGCCGAAGCGGGCCTCGTTGCCGCTGGCGTTGAAATCGATGGTTCCACCGTTGCCATCGCTGCCTGAGCATGGAAAACCTTATCGTTTACTGCTCCCAGCCGGCCAGTGGCCAGATGGCGACCTTCCTGATGAGCCTGAGCCAGGCCCAAAACGTGGTGATTCGGCCCGTATCGGAAATTCCGCAGCCCGATGCGCTGCACCTGCAGCGCAAGCGCGTCGAGCGGGGCGACTTGCTGGATGCCATTGAAGCGACGGAAACGCACCTGGCGCTCTACGGCTTGGGGCGATTGCAGCCCGATGCTGGTGCGGAGCAAGGCTTGAAATTTACCTTAGAATCGTTGAAATCGCGCCTGAACGGCGTAAACACCGTGCTGGGCAGCGTCGAGAAGGGAGGGGTGGATAATGGCTGAGCTGGATTGGGTAAAAGCGGTTTTTAAGGGTACTTCGTCGCGGCGCGGCTACCAGCAGGGCACGACCTATACCATCGCTACGACACGTGGTCACTTTCGTGCTTTGGCGGTGCAGAGCGAGGAGTTGCCCTGTGATGGCATCGAATACACGAATGACGTGGCCATGCGGCGTGATTGGGCCCTGGTGGAGGCACCGGCAGTAGTGGTGGAGCCCCCGCGCCCGGCCCAGCGTGCGCAGCCCCCGATGCGCCGGGCTGCTAAAGTTGCTTCAGTAGCAAAACCAGCACGCAGAGCCCCGGCGAAACCTGCTGTTCCAAAGGCGGAGGCCGCCCTGCCAGCGCTGAGCACCCGGGTGCGGCAGAAGGCCAAGGCCATCGTGGAGAAAAAGGAGAAGGCGGCCAAGCCGAAAAGCACCGTGAGCGTATCGGCCGACTACATCCGGAAGCTGCCGGTGAACCATCCGGAGCGGCAGGCTTACACCAACGCCGGCGTGCGGGGCTGGGATGCCTACATGAGAAAGGAGGTGGCCAATGCCTGAGTGGCTCCTCCTCCTGCTCTGCTCGCTGGCTAACCTGGCCCTGAGCATTCTCCTGTTGCGCGGGGCCTACGACCGTGGCTATTCCGCTGGCATCGACGACTCGCTCGAAATCAGCCGGCACGTGGACGACATCCTGCGCAAGTAACACCGCCCCTTATTCCTTTCCTATGCACTATCAAACCATTATTCGCCGGTTTCTCGGCGCCATTCTACTGTTCAGCCTCGTGCTGCTACTGCTCAGGCAATCGGGCCTGGCGGCGCTGAGCTGGTGGGTGGTCACGTCGCCCCTCTGGGGGCCGTGGCTGGCCGTGGTCTTGGTTGTAGCCCTGGGAGTAGTCTACTACACCTTGCTGGCTGCTTTCCGCAAACCCGTGCAGCGCTGAGCATGGCCCCCGACTCCAGCCTGCCTCCGACGAGCCCCGACCGCGCGCCGTGGCCCAAAAACTTCGCCACCGCGCAGGAGGTGCTTACCTGGCTCAATTCGCTCAAGGCCCGCGACCAGCTCACGGGGCGCTGCCTGCTGACCATGCGGTGGCTGGTGCTGGACGAGTTGGAGCGCAGCGCCCCCGAGCCGCCGCCCAAAGCCGTGCCGGCCTTTACCCCTAACCTCTTTACTCAGCCGCTGAAGTAGCACGGCCAGTTTTCACCAACCCCATTCCATGGAACACCCATTTGCCCCAACCGTCACGGAGCTAAAGGCCTTGCGCGCCAAGCTCAATTATCTCACCTACCAGGCCCTCTTTGGTAAGAAGCTAGAGGACCGCCAAGAGGCCACCGCGCAGGCAATGGCCATGCACGACAAAATAGAAGCGGCATTGACCACCGCGTGGAATACAGCCACGATAGTGACTGATTTTGTGCGCTCTCCGCAGTCTTATGGAGGCTTGTTCGACACCCTCACCCAGTTCATTGACCTGGTTGAAGCACCCGTGGGAGCATCTGCGACCCAGAAGTCGCCGGGATGCACGGCAATGCCCCACATTCCGCGTCGGCACTAGCCCATGCGGAGCCTCACCACCGCTGGCCGTGCCCCGCCCGGGCCACTGGCCTTCAGCTGCTGCGCGCAGCAGCCCCGTCGTCTAACGAAGACCCGTTGGTTTTTGCCTCACCAGGTGGAAAAACTTCGTCCCAACGGCATGCCAGCTCGACGCTGGCCGGGTGCGCACTGGACTGCCTTTTTGGGCAGCCCCTGATTTTTTATTGCCCACTCATTTCACCTCATTCCTCATGCACCGTCCTGCTTTTATTCCCGACGCCGCCAAGCCGTACCTCAACTTCGCCAAAACCTGGTCGAAGCTCTACCGGCTTCTTCAGAACCCGGCCCCCATCCAGCCCAAACCACTGCCGGCGCACCTGGCCGCGGCCACCAGTGGCGCCCGCAAGCAGAAGCTGCCGGTCATCAACGGCAAAGGCAGCGTGACGAACCTGATGGAAGCCGTCATGCACATCTTCATGGACAAGTGGAGCAAAGCGGATAAGGCCATCAACCTGGCCATCTACACCACGCGCACGTCGCTGGCCAAGCGCATCCATAAAAAAGACCCCAAAACCGCCTACCGGCACATTCTGGCCCTGATTGAGGCCGGCTTCCTGCGGGCCAAGGTGCAGGTGCGCGGCGGCCTCCAGCTGCTGCTCAACCCCGACATCCTGGTGTTCGAAGGCGGCCGGGTGGCCGGGCCGGATATGGGCGCTGCGCTGCGTAGCGTGCCCGCCACGGCACCCATGGCCCCGTTGGCCCTCATGCAGGCTGGACAGGCCAATCTGCTCGCCTTGGCCTCGTTCATGAATCAAAACGAAAAAGGCCGAAAACGTTCTTAAAAAACCCAATGCGGGCATTTGGCCCTTGTTTATAACCTGGGAGCTTCATAAATATTATGAAGCATAGGAACGTCGGTTTTCAGACGACTTTTCCACAGTCCTCACGGTGGATATCCTAGGCTAGCTGAAAAAAAAAGAAGGGCGCGGCCGCAAAAACCGGCCGCTTGATTTCCGCCTCGTCCCTGTCAGGACGTGGGTAGGGGCCCTCATTTCCAAATAATTCGAAAAACCCGTTCTCATGGCTACTACTACCCTCAGTTCGGCCGCTGCTCGTGCCGCCGACAAGAAAGTTTCCATCCTCTCCTTCATGGCCAAGCTGGGCCACCAGCCGATCGGGCAGGCCGCCGGCGGCAATTACTACTTTTTATCCCCCCTGCGCGAAGAGAAAACGGCCTCCTTCGTGGTGTCTGAGCCCAAAAACCTGTGGGCTGATTACGGCGAAACGCCCCGGCCGGGCCAGAAGGTGGCCGGGGGCAACGTGCTCGACCTGGTTATGCGCATCGCCGACGTGACGCTGCCGGTGGCGCGGCTGATGCTGCGGGCCTGGTCCACCGACCTGCCCGACTTCGTGCCGGCCCGGCCCACCGGCGTGAGCTACACGGAAGGCCCGCGCACCTTCACCGACGTGCGCACCGAGAAGCTGGCCTGGCCGCCGCTGATTACGTACCTAACCGAGCGCGGCATCAACTGGCGCCTGGTGCAGCGCAGCGAGCAGACCATGGCCACGCTGCAGCAGATTTTCTACCGCGTCGACGGGCAAACCCGCGACAAACCGTATTTCGGGCTGGGCTGGAAAACGGCCGCCGGCTGGGAGGTGCGCAATCCGCGTTTCCAAGGCACGATTGGCGGCAAGGGCCTCACCTGGCTGAAAGGGGCTGAGGCCGGCGTGATGGTGTTCGAGGGCTTCATGGATTACCTCAGCGCGCTGACGCACTACGAAACATCGTTTTTCCGTTCCCGCGTGCTGGTGCTCAATTCCGTTAGCCTCGTCGGCCAGGCGCTGCCTGAGCTGATGGAAGCGCCGGTGGTGCACTGGTTCGGCGACAACGACGCGGCCGGCCTCAAAGCCTTGGACTACCTGCGCCAGACGCTACCGGCCGGCCGCGTGCAGGCCCACAACGACCTGTACCGCGGCTATAAAGACTTCAACGACTTCCTAACCAAAACCCGGCCCACCAAGCCCCTGCCCCCGCGTGGTGCGGTCTGGAGCAAGCTCAGCGTGACGCAGCAGTACTGGCTTTGGGTGGTGTTCAAAAAACGGGAACGGGGGACGAAGTATTACGGCCGCACCGGCAAATGCGCCTTCTACTGCCACACCAACGACGCCGCCGGATTGGAGGAGCTGCGGGTACTCCGGAACCGGATGGGGCACCAGCTCGACTACTACCGCATCTGTGAACGGACCACCGGCCGCCAATATAAAATACTGGAGTGGGCCGGCCAGTATAACGCCAAGCCCGTGGTGCCAGGCTACGTGCCGCCGGTCTTCGACGAGTCAGACGAATACTAATTTTTTCACCTAACCAACTGCTGCAGCTGGTGGCCGTGGGTATGCTGGCCAGCATCGTGGTACTGGAGTACCTGGAGTGGCGCCAGCGCCCCGACCGCCGCCGCTTTTTCAATCTTCCCTGGCCAACTTCTTTCCCTGAGCAATGAACCTGTCTCACCTCGACCAAATAATTGAACTGGAGCGTGGCGAGGCCGGCCTGCTCTGGTGGGCGGTAGCGGACTGCGGCCGCCGCAACCTGGTGCGCTTGCACATGCGGCCTGGTAGACAAGTCGAGTCGGCCGGCGTCGTGGTGGCGTTGCCAGTACTGGAGCGCGTGGCCAAGCGACTGAAGCGAATCGACAACCGGGAATTGAGGCACGTCGGAATCCCACGTCGGAAGCCGGTGAAGTTCCGGCTGAAGATGGACGAGCTGGTGGCCATCATGCTCTACGTATGGCCCCATGCTTGGAGTGGCCACGTGCCGCTGGGCAAGGTGCAGCAGAAGTCGCTCAATCTGGAACAGTTTATTGATTTCACCTGACCTGCTTTTGTCTCAAAAAAAGTATGTCGAAAAAACGCCCCGAAAACAGCTATTTACGGGGCGTTTTTTCAAGCCAAAAATTGTCACTCGAAAACCACCTGGTTAATATGACACAAGACGCCCCCATTCCCGTCGCCCTCTTCGCCCGGGTGAGCAAGGAAGCCCAGGACTTCGGCCGGCAGCTGGTGGATACCCAGCGCCACGCCGACCGCGCGGGCCGCGTGGTGGTGGCCACCATCGCCGAGAAGCTCAGCGGCTCGCGCAACAGCCGGGCCAGGCGGCCGGACCTCGACCAGCTTTACGACCTGGCCCGGGCCGGCCACATCAAGGAGGTGCTGGTAACGGAGCTGAGTCGCCTGGGCCGGCGGGCGCGGGAAACCCGCAAAGTGGTCGAAGACCTGGGCGATTGGGGCGTGTCGGTGTTTGCCCTCAACATACAGCTGGGCTACCTGCTGCCCGACGGCAAAGTCAACCCGATGGCGCGCCTGGTGATGACGGTGCTCATGGAGGTGGACGAGATGGAAACCGAACGCATGGGCCACCGCATCAAATCGGGCCAGGCCGTGGCCTTCGCCGCCGGCGCGCAGAAGGGCCGGCCGGTCGGTACTACCCAAAATGTGCAAAAACTATTGGCCAAATACCCCAAAGTGGTCAAGCATTTGCAGAATGGCCTTCCGATGCGCGATATTGCTGTGTTAGCGAAATGTTCTTCTAATACGGTGCTCAAAGTGAAGGCCGCGCTTTCGCCTGAAAATCCAATTAATTCCCGTGCACTTTCGTCCCAAATAGTCGCGTTAACTAGTTGAATCTTTGCTAAAACTCCTACCCCTCCCTTCGTGAGCAAACCCACTGTCTACGCTATCCCGGTGCGCGCCCACGTGCGCCAGTTTTTACTGCATATTTTTGGCGCGGAGCAGCCCTGGGCGGTGCACCAGAACACCTACCTGGGCCGGGTGGTGCGCATGAAGGTCGAGAAGCAGCCCTTCCGGCAGCTGCGGCGGGCCGAGGCCATGGAAGGGCCGGTGGTGCAGCTCACGCTGCCCACGGCGCTCAAGCATTACACCCTCACGCCGGAATCGGCCAAGCAGATGGGCGAATCGTTCGACAAGCTCTTCGGCTTGCAGATGATTCAGTTCGTGCTGGGCCACGTGGTGGCCAGTCAGAACGAGCGGAGCGCGCTGCGGCACTTCTGCAAGTTCTACGACATCAACCCCAGCGACGCCGACCTGGAGATGCTGCGGAAAATTTACCGCGACTACAAGGACAAAATCCTGTCGGAGAACGGCCAGGGCCACTTTCTCTACGATGCCCTGGGCCGGGAAGAGCTGTTTTCCGATTACGCGATTAGGTCCTAAAAGGGGATGGGTCCGGGGCGTTCCTTTGGTTCATGGAACCAGAGAAGCTCACCGATTTTATCGACTATTTCCGCCGGCTGGCGGCCGCAAACGTGGCCCTGGCCGGCAGCTTCGTGCACGGCGCGGCCGGGCGCATCATCAGCGGCTCGCGCAGCGGCATCGACTACCCTTGCCTGTGGCTGGAGACGCCTTCGCTGGGCTTCGAGGAAAAAGACGGCACGGCCCCGCTCGGCAAGCGGCGCTGCGCCTTCGTGGTGCTGCAAAAGGTGCCCAGCGACGACTACGAGGCCCAGGACGCCGGCTGGGCGCTGGCCGAGGACATTGCGCTGCAGGTGCTGAGCTACCTGCTGCGGGACCGCAAGGCCCGCCGGTTTCACTTTAGCCTGAACGAAAAGGAGCTGGAGCCGGTGGCCACGCTCACGGTGGACAACGAAATCGGCTGGCGGCTGGAATTCGAACTCGCGCAATACGCGCCGGCCGTGCAGTACGATGCCACCAAATGGGTGCAGGAAGGAGGGCAGGGCGTATGATTCTGCTGTTATTGGCTTATTCCAACCAACAAAATTACCAGGACCCGTACACCCCGCAGGTGTACGGGTCGACGTACGACGAGAACCGTTACGAGTTTGATGAGGTAAACGAAACCGTCACGCCCAGCCACGGCATTTATGACGATTTCCAAAACCACAACCAGCCGACCGACTACAGCCTGGTCGGCGAGTTCTTCAGCAAGTGCGATGGCACCACGCGCCTGAGCTACCAGCACGACGGGGCCGGGGGCTTCACCGTCGTGCCCCAGGCCGACAGCCTCAACTGCGGCTACGTGCCGCCCACGCCGCTCACCTGCGACCTGGGGCTGACCCACCAGCTGACGGCCACGGCCACCGGGGCCAACGTGACGGGCACCGCCACGGATGCCCACAGCGCGGTACGCTTCAGCCTGGACGGCAGCCCAGCGCAAACCAGCGGCACTTTCTACGACCTGGCCCCCGGCCGGCACGTGCTCACGGCCAGCGACACGGGCCTGAGCAGCTGTCAGCGGTCGGTGGCCTTCACCGTGGCCACGCCGCCGCCGCCGGCCGCGCCCGCCGGTGCGCCCCAGGGCGTGGACTTCGTGCGCCAGCCGCTGTGGTACCCGGTGGCCGCGCCGGCCGGGGCCGAGGTGCTGCTCGAACTCTGGGCCGAAAGCCAGCACCAGGAGGAGGATTTCTACCTGGTGCTGCGCCTGCGCAAGCGGGCCGATGCCGCCGGCCGGCTGGATTTCCGCCTCGACACGCTGTTGGCGCCGCTGCTGCGGGCCGTGGTGCCCCCGCGCGCCCCGCTGGCCACGGTGGTGTGCCGCACCCCGCTGCTCAACTACTTCGTGCGCACGGCCACGGTGCTGGCCGCCGGCCAGCCGGCGGCCTTCGTCACCAGCGCCCTGCGCACGGCGCTGCTTGGCGGGCTGCCGCCCGAGCGGCGCGACGTGGACTACTTCGCCTACCGGCTCGAAGCGTATGGCCAGCCGCCGTTTCTCAGCTGGCAGCCCGCCGGCAAGCGCCTCACGCCCGCGCAGCCCGAGTGGCTGTGCTGGCTCTGCCCCGACGCGACGCCCGTGCTCACGGTGCGCCGCAGCTACGTGCGCACCGGCTTTGCCACCAGCCCGCCGCTGGTGGAAGAGGAAACGGTGGACCTGAGCGCCGGTCGGGGCGCCTACGGCCGACTGCTGGCCATCCCGGTGCTGCCCCGTGCCGGCACCGATGCCGTGAGCCTGGGCCTGTACAACGCCTTGGGCGAGGCGCTGAGCCCGCTGGTCACGTTTGCCATGGTGGCGGCCAGCGAGCACACCCGCTACCTGCTGTTCAGCAACTCGCTCGGCGGCTTCGACACGCTGCGCACCGAGGGCCGGCGGGAGGCCGTGCTCGACGGCACCCCCGACCGGGCCGAGCTGCCGGCCACCGCCGGCGAGGCCGCGCCCGCGGCCGAGCGCCAGGCCTTCGCCGTGACGGGCAGCCGCAAGCTCAAGCTGGCCACCGGCTGGCTCACGGCCGCCCAGCTGCGCTGGCTGCAGGAACTGGTGCTCAGCCGGGACGTGTGGGAATGGCAGGCCGGCCGGCTGCTGCCGCTCGACCCCACCAAGCGCCAGGTGGCCTACGCGGCCGACGAGGCGCCCCTGCGCGGGATGCTGCTCGAATACGATTACGCCTTTGCCGCCGACCTGTACGCTGATTTGCCCTGATGCTCGACCTTCGTTCCAACAACCGGCCGGTGCGGCTCAGCCCCGGCACCAGCGTGCAGCTGGAGTACCACTCGCCGCTCTTCGACGAGGACGTGGTGCGCGGCTCCTTTTCCTACGCGTTCACGGTGCCGGCCCCGCCCAACGGGCCGCTCTACGGCTTTCCCGAGCGGCTCGATGCCGACGCGACGCCGGGCGCGGAGCTGCCGGCCGAACTCTACGACGACGGGCTGCCGCTGCTGGTGGGCACCCAGCGCGTGCGCACGGCCAGCGCGGTGAAGTACAGCGTGAACCTGAGCGGGGCCCTGGGCGCGCTGGCCACCAGCCTGAGCGGGCGGGCGCTGGCCGCCTTTGCCTACGGCGGGGTGCGCCAGCTGCCACCCGGCGAGCCCCTGGGCGGGGCCGGCAGCCTGCTCCAGCTGCCCGGCTGGGTGCGCCACGCCAACGAAGTGGCGCTGCACCCGGAGGCCTACGACTACGTGTTTGCCCCGGTGCGCTGCGATGACTTTTACCCCGCCCCGGCGCTTGCCGACGGGGAGGTGCGCCAGCCCATCGTGCTCAACCCCTGGGTGACGGCCGACCCGGCCGCCTTCAACTACGGCCTGCCGGCCGGGGGCTCGTTCGCGTACCTGGGCGTAATGAAGTACGCCGATTTCAACGGTGTGACGCTGCCGGTGTACGGGCAGCTGGCCAGCCCGTTTCCCAGGTTGCGCTACGTGCTGCGCTGCCTGTTCGAAGAAAGCGGCCTGCGCGTCGACGAGCCCAACTTCCTGCCCGGTGAGTTGGGTGACCTGGTCATCTTCAGCCCGGCCAACGCCGTGCGCTGCGCGCCCGATGCCGCTGGCGTGGTGCAGAGCAGTTTCCACCTGGCCGATGCGTTGCCGGACCTGACCGTGGCCCAGCTGCTGGCCGCCCTGCGCCGCGACCTGGGCCTGGTCGTGCTCCTCGACGAAGCTGCTCAGCGCGTGCGCACAGCCCTGCTGCGCGACGTGGTGGCCGAACCCGCCGGCACCGTGCCCGACCTAACGGCCGCGCTGGCTGGCCCGGCGGAGGTTACGATTGACGACGCGGCCACCTACCAGCTGGTGTACCAGCTCGACCCCGACGACGTGCTGGCCACGGCCCTGCTCAAGCAGGAGCCCGACCCGGCCACGCTCAGCCCGGCCGTGGAGACGCTGGCCGACCTGCCCGCCACTGCCCCGCTCGGGGCCGCCGCGCAAACGCGGCTGGTGCGCCAGGAAGATGCGTACTACCAAAGCCGGCCCACCCTCTTCCAAAACCCCACGACGCTGGCCTGGACGCTGCTCGGCCCCGCGCTGGCCGGTGTGGCGGTGGGCGGGGCCGGCGGCGACGAGGTGGCGCAGGGCAGCTGCTACACGCTGCTGGGCGAGGTGCCAGTGCGGCGCGACCCGCAGCACCCGCTCGACTACGACCCGGCCGCGGCGGCCCGCCTGCAGGTGCCGGCCCTGAGCCGGCCGGGCTACGAGCCGGGCAACCCCGACCCGAAGGCGGCCGCCCGGCCGGCGGTGCTGCGGTTGCTCTTTTACCGGGGCATGCAGCCGGCCAGCGACGGCACGCTGTATCCGCTGGTGACGCCGCTGGCCACCAATCAGGCCGGGGCGGCCGTGGGCGCGCTGAGCCTGCGGCTGGCCGGCCCGGCCGGCACCTACGAGCAGCTGCTGCGCGGCTGGCTGCAAGTGAAGCGCCGGGGCGTAGCGGTGAAGCAGCCGCTGCGGCTGAGCACGCTCGACCTGGCCCGGCTCGACCTCTCACGCAAAATCCGCCTCGACGGGGTGGAGTACCTGGTGCGCACGCTCACGGCCAGCGTGCCGCTGCGCAAGCCGGCCACGGCCGAGCTGGTGCGGGTGTAAAAACGCGGGACGGAATACGAAAGACCCGAAAAAAAGGTGATGGTTTTGAAGAAAATAAACTTGCCAGTTCCGGCCCAGGATTTGCCAGTTCCGGCCCAGGGGGCAACCGGGGGTAGGGGAGTGATGGCCGCCGCCGCCGCCGGATGGGGTGGCAATTGCCGGGTAATTGCCGGGGCGGCGGTCCCGGCAATCGGCCTACTACCCGGCGGCCGAATGTGGCTATTTGGCCGCATGAACCACGCACTACTTGACTTACGCCGCGCCGCGCCGGCCCACGGCGGCCTGCTCGGCGAACTCTACCTCAACGGCAAATTCTTCTGCTACACCATGGAACGGGTCGGGGTGGCCATCCCCGCCGGCCTCTACCAGGTGCTGCTCAACGTGAGCCCCAAATTTCGCAAGCTCATGCCCCTGCTCGTTGGCGCGCACGTGCCGGCCAGCTGGGGCGTGCGCATGCACTGCGGCACCGTGCCCGCCGACTCCGATGCCTGCGTGCTGGTGGGCCTGGCCAAGCTGCCCAACGACAGCAAAATCTACAAGTCGGTGGAAGCCTTTGAGGCGCTGATGACCGAGCTGGTGAAGTACACCACTCTGGAGCTGACGATTCACTGATGCTGCCGGTGCTTTCCATTCCGCCGCCGTGCGGCTTCAACATCGGCGGGCTGCTGGCCCTGCGGCTCTGGCCGGTGGCCAACGTGCGCGCCTGCGCCGAGCCGGTGGCCAGCGTGGTGACCACGGCGCTGGAGCTGGTGGACCCGCTCAACTACGCCGACCTGTACTTCCTGCCCGAGTCGGCCGGCTACACCGAAGACCCCGACGACGACGTCCAGGGCCTGCTCTACAAGGTGAAGCTGCCGCTGCTCATCGCCGGCGACGCGCCCGACGTCTCCGAGGCCGTGGCCCGGCTGGCCGGCGGCCGCTACCTGGTGGCCTTCCTCGACGGCAACGGGCGCACCAAGCTGGCCGGCACGCCCGAGTGGCCGCTGAAGCTGCTCATCGGCACGGAAACCGGCCGCAAGGGCACCGACCGCAACGCCCTGGATTTCACCTTCACCGGCGTGCTGCCGGAGCGGGCTCCTTTTTACTTAGAACAGGAATTCACGCCGCCCGCCGCCCGCCGGGCCTGGTCGGCGGGGTTCAATTTTGGCTTTAGCTGATGTCCTACGCCACCGACCTTGATGCCGTTTACAGCCTCATCACGGCCAAATTTCCCGACAATGCCGCCGGGGTCATTACCCCGGCCGATGCCCGGCTGACGCTGGCCAGCATCCTCGATTTCCTGGCCAAGCGCGGCCCGAACGACAGTCCCAGCGGGTTCAAGTCCGTGCGCTTCATTTCCCGCAGCGACCCGCGCTGCGAGTACAGCGACCACACCCGCGACGAGCTGGACCCGCTGCTCATGTACATGGGTACCCTGCTGCGCCTGGACTTTGGCGCGGCGGAGCAGGGGCCGGAATGGTACGAGCTGGTGTACGACAACACCCCCCGCGTGCCCGCCTGGTCGGGGATGCAAAGCTGGCGCGACGGCCACATGGCCCCGCCCACGCCGCTAGTGCCAGTGAAGTGGGTGCTGCACGGGTCCACCGAAGCCCTGGCGGCCAACGTGCCGGCCTACAGTGCCACCTTCAACAGCACCGGCACGCCGCCGGGCTACCCGGTGGACTTCACGGTCACGTTCCTGCTGGCCGGCGAGCGGGGCTTTTACCAGGCGCTGGTGCCCGGCCAGCTGCCGGCCCCCAGCAGCCTGACGGGCGATGCCAACTGGCGCCGGCTGGCAGCCCCGGCGGCGGCGGCCGTCTTTTTCCAGCGCATCAGCCAGGCCACTGCCGTGGCGCTCGACGACGATTTTGCGGCTACGTCCGGCCGGCGGTATGCGGTGGAGCTGGGCCAGGGGCGCTACGTGGAGCTGGTCGGCACCGAGTCGGGCCGGCTCCCGATGGTGGGCATCTGCAACGGAGAAGAAGTGCGGGTAAACGTGCACAACAGCTACGTGGAGCGCACCGGCGAGGAAGCGGCGGACATTGCCGACCTGCTGGCCCGCTTCGCCGACACCCCGCCGATTCCCGGCAAGCTGTACGGCGTGACCCACCGCGCCGGGGGGGATATCCTTTGCCGGTTTGACAACATCACCGGCTGGCTTTCCGGTGGCGTAACGCCCGGCATGCTGGTGGCACACGGCGCCATCGACACCAGCACGGTCGGCGTGTGGGCCTATGACCTGGGTGCGGATGCGCTCACGGCCGAGGGCGGCGATGTGACCAAGGCCTACGTGGATACTGCGGATGCCAACACGATTGCCGCCGTGAACGCGCAGAAGACCCGCCTCGACGCCCTGCTGGCCGGCTCGACGGCAGATGTAGATACGTTCCTAGAGGTGCTCAACCGCTTCCTGGCCGACGAATCGGCCAGCAGCGCCCTCACGTCGTTGGTGGCCACCAAAGCGCCGCTGGCCAGTGCCGCCCTGACTGGCACCCCGACCGCCCCCACCCCCGCCGCCGGCACCAACAGCACGCGCCTGGCCACCACCGCGTTCGTGCAAGCCGTGGCCGGGCTATTGTTAAGCAAGGCCAACAACCTGAGCGACCTACAGGACAAGGCCAGCGCCATCGCCAACCTGGGGCTGGCTGGCTGGCTGGTGACGCAACTGGCCTATTTTGGCGTCACCAACAACGTGCAGGAAGCAGCGTTGCCGGCCCAATCCGGGAGCGGGTTTTTACGGGGCGTGCCATTAACGCTGGGGC
>NZ_JAGEMO020000009.1 GCF_017921975.2 Hymenobacter terricola | reverse complement strand
GCCCGGCTTCCTCCGCCAGGTGCGGGCCGATGGCAAGCTCGACGTGCGCCTGCAAAAAGAAGGCTACGGCGAAGTGGAATCGGCCACCGATACGCTGCTCAAAGCCATTAAGGCCGCGCCGGGCGGGCGGCTGCCGCTCGGCGACAAGAGCCTGGCCGAGGACGTGTACCGCCGCGTGGGCATGAGCAAAAAGGTGTTCAAGAAGGCGCTGGGGGCGTTGTTCCGGCAAGGGCTGGTGCTGCTGGAGCCGGAGGCGACGGTGCTGAAGTAATTTCCTACAGCAATAGCCCAGCCGCAACGCGGCGACAGGTTGGTGGCATTCACCACCCCCGACTCTAAAGCCGCGTAGCGGCGACAGAGCCCCCAGGCCATTCTGTCGCCGCTACGCGGCTATTTACGTTCTACTACCCAATGGCCACCAACCTGTCGCCGCGCTGCGGCTGGGCCGGGGCCGGCGGGTAGAGGGGATATCCGCCGCTGCCTGATTCCGTATCACCATTCGCATCTTCTGCCTGTCACTTTCCATCCGCTATGCAAAAAACCGCTTTACTCGCTGGGGCCTCGGGCCTCATTGGTTCGCAATTATTGCCGCTGCTGCTGGCCTCGGAACGCTACGCGAAGGTGATTGTGGTGGGGCGCAAGGCCGTGCCGACCATCCACCCCAAGCTGGTGCAGGTAGTGACCGAGCTGGACAACCTGGAGGATGTGCGCCTGAAGCTGATTGCCGACGACGTGTATTGCTGCCTGGGCACCACCATGCAGCAGGCGGGCTCGAAGGAGGCTTTTTTTAAAGTCGACTTCCTGTACGTGGTGCGGCTGGCGGCCGTATCGGCTGGCAACTTCGCGTCGCAATTTATGGTGGTGTCCAGCATGGGGGCCGATGCGGAAAGCCGCCTTTACTACAGCCGCGTAAAGGGCGAAATGGAGGACGCCGTGCGCCAGACGCCGTTTCGGGTCATTCACATTTTCCGGCCCTCGCTGCTGCTGGGCGAGCGGGCGCAGCCCCGCCTGAGCGAGCGCATCGCCGCCGCCGTGCTGCGGGTGCTGCACCCGCTGATGCGCGGGCCCCTGCTGAAATACCGGCCCGTGACCAGCGCGGCCGTGGCTGCCGCCATGTTGCGCGCCGCCGAGGACGATGGCGGCGGCGTGCGCGTACACGAGGCCGAAGAGTTGGCCGTAGCGCAGGCTTTGTAGTCCTCGCCCCCGCGCCGTTTAACGATTCTAACGGCTCTAACGGCGCGGGGACGCGGACTGCAAAGTTCGCGCTACGACGCGGCGGCCCGGGCGGCATCGATATGGGCATAATGGGCAGCGCCACCGGCACCTACAAGGCCTACGTGAACGGCCTCGGCACCAACGGGGGCACCAAGTACCGGGCCGCCATGCAGGGCTTCTTCGTGCGGGCCACCGCCCCCACGGCCGACGTGGGCCTGACCAACACCGTGCGCCTCAACGCCCAGGAAGGCCTGGTAGTGAAACGCCTGGGCCAGTTGTCCGGGCCGCCCTGGCCCGGCACCATCGGCTCCGTCAACTGCTTCCGAAGCCTCGCCAACTGCTTCCGAACCGCAACCCTTGCCCCCGAAGCTCCGTCCGGGACTGCCGAAGCATAAGCCTTCGCTCCAAACGACAAACAGTAGTTCCGAAGCGCCCCTCCCGGCCACGCCGGCGCCCCTGCCGGGAGGGGCGCCAGCGCGGCAACGGCCTTCGATAATCACGCCGCCATCCACAAGATTTTGGCAGAAGCAGCACCTATCAAGTACCTTTGTGTTAAATATATATCAATGAACCAATTTAACAACGCGCTGTCTTTGCCACGCAGCTTTGCCAAACAGCACCAAAACGGCCACCATGTCCACACTACCCACGATTCGTTCGGCGCCGTGGTGGCCGACTACACCTTTTTCCCCGGCACGGAGGTGCTGTATGTGCGCTGGCATGGCCACATGACGAGCGACGAGCTGGTGCGCGCGGCCTATGTGGGCCTGCAGCTCAACCAGCAGTGGCAGCCCCAGGGCCTGATGCAAGACCTGCGCGGGTCGAGCGGCGAATGGGGCGAAGCCCTTTCCTGGCTGGAATACGAGTGGATTCCGGGCATCAAAGCCAATTGCCCAAACCTGCGCGGCATCGCCGGCCTGCTCGACGCGGAGGCGTCCCTGCCCTATACCAACACGCAGGTAATAGCCCAGCTGGACCAGCACTTTGAATTCTGCCTGTTTTATTCGCCAGCCCCGGCGTGGCAGTGGCTGGACCAGCGCATAAAGCACCAGTCGTAAACCGGCAGCGCTGCCCTTGGGAACAGGAAAGGCAACAGCCCCTCGGCCGCTTTTGCAGCCTGCGGCGTTCCGGAGTGGGCAAAAGCACAACCGAAGCCTGAGCAAAAAGCCCCGCCAGCTACTGGCGGGGCTTTTTGTTTGTTCAGCGGCTTGGGCTTCCTACTTCGCTTTGGGGTCAGCTTTGGGGCTGCCCTGGCCGAGGAGGATGAGCTTGGTGTAGCCCTGGAAGCGCAGCCAGACGTTGTGCTTGGTGGGGGAGTTTTCGTAGGCTTTGAGCTGCACCCGCATTTCCTTGATGAGGTTGGCGTTGCGGCGCAGCAGGGCGATGAGGGTTTTGCGGTCGGTGCTGCCGGCCACCACGGTGAGGCGCTGGCTATCGGTTTTCTTTTCGAAGCGGGCCAGCAGGCGGGTGGTTTCGAGCAGGTCCCCGGCCATGAACTCGCGCTTGGCCAGTTGGGTGGCCAGGGGCTGGGCCTCCTTCAGCAGCGCCCCCACGATGGTGGCAAAGCTGGCATCGCCGGCTTCGGAAATGGTGCTGCGGGAGTAGCGCACGCGGCCGGCCAGGTCCCCGTCCTGGTTGGTTTTGCTGGCGGCGTGGCCTTGCAGGGCGGCGGCCAGGCGGTAGGCCAGGGGCTTGAGCAGGGCTTTGGCCCCGGCTTTTTGCTGGGTCACGGTGCCGCTGTCGTCGCCCATCACGGCGTCTTCCAGGAGGCGGGCTTGGGCCAGGTTGGCGGCGTGCTCCTCGCGCAAGGGCGCGATATCGTCTTCCAGGGGCTTGTAGTGGTCCTGGTCGGCCAGCAGGCCGGTGGTAGTGGCGGTGTCGCGCCGGAGCTGCGCGTCGAGCTTGTTGTTGTCCATATCGCTGAGCGTTAAGGGTAGATGTATCCTTCAAACGTAGCGAATATTTCCGTATTGTCGTGCTTTTATGCGGAACCGCCGGCCCGCCTCTTCCATCCGAACGCCCGCCCACCCCTTCCGAACGCTCGCCAACCGCTTCCGAACGCCCGCCAACCGCTTCCGAACGCCCGCCCACCCCTTCCGAAGCCCTGCCCACCCCTTCCGAAGTCCCGCCAACCGCTTCCGAAGCCCCACCAACCGCTTCCGAAGCCCCACCAACCGCTTCCGAACCCCACCAACCGCTTCCGAACTCCAAACCTTCCCTCCGAACCACAAACCTTCCTGCCGAACCACAAACCTCCGCGCCGGCTGGCTCCCCTCTCCGCGGGAGAGGGGCCGGGGGTGAGGTGCCGGCGGGCGCACCTCACCACGTTCTACCCCACCAATCAGGTAACTACAGAACAGTCCACCCATTCCCCCGCCGCTTCTTTGCAGCCTCAACCATTTTTCCCGCCCATGAAACTTGCATTTGCGCTGCTCACGGCCTGGCTGGTCGCTTTCGCCCTGCCCCTCCCCGCCGCCACCCCGCCAAAGAAAGCCCCCCAACCCAAGGAGTACGTCATCACCCAGTTCGGGGCCGGCACCGACAGCACCCGGCTGAACACGCTGGCTATTCAGCAGACCATCGACCGGGCCAGCGCCGGCGGCGGGGGCACCATCGTCGTTCCCAAAGGCGTTTTCCTGAGCGGGGCGCTGTTTTTCAAGCCCAACACCCACCTGCGCCTGCAGGAAGGCGCCAAGCTCAAAGGCTCCGATAATATTGCCGACTACCCCCTCATTCCCTCGCGCATGGAGGGCCAGAAACTCGATTATTACGCCGCCCTCGTCAATGCCACCAGGGTAAATGGCTTCAGCATCACCGGCCCCGGCACCATCGACGGCAACGGCCTGCGGTTCTGGAAAGCCTTCTGGGCGCACCGCGATTCCATGCAGCAAGCCCACAAGCCCTCCACCAACCTGGAGGTGCACCGGCCCCGGCTGCTCTTCATCTGGGGCTGCAACAACGTGACCATCAAAAACGTGAAGCTGCACAACTCCGGCTTCTGGACCACCCACCTCTACCAGTGCACCAACGTGCTGATGGACGGCTGCGATATCCGCTCGCCTTTCCGGCCCGTGAAGGCCCCCAGCACCGATGGCGTCGACATTGACGTGTGCAGCAAAGTGACCATCCGCAACTGCTACCTCTCCGTGAACGACGACGGCATCTGCATGAAGGGCGGCAAAGGCCCCACCGCCCAAAAGCTGCCCGAGAATGGCCCGATTGAAGACATCCTGGTCGAGAACTGCACCTTCGGCGATGTGCACGCGGCCCTCACCTGCGGCAGCGAGTGCATCCACGCCAACCGCATCACCATGCGCAACTGCCGGGTCGACAACGAGCGGCCCGTCCTGCTCTTCAAAATGCGCCCCGACACCTACCAGATTTACGAGAACATCACCATCGAAAACATCACCGGCCGCTGCGGCACCATCGTCACGCTCTCGCCCTGGACGCAGTTTTTTAACATGGCCGGCAGCACGGAGAAACCCTTTGGCATTATCCGCAACATCACCATTTCCAACGTAAAAGTGAAGTGCAAGCAGTTTGCGGTATTGGACGGCAACCCCACTGATAAGGTATCCAACATCACCTTCAAAAACGTGGAGGCCACGGCTGACAATGCCGCCTTCCCGAACAAGTATCCGGACGTAAAATTTGAGAACGTCACCCTCAACGGCGCGCCCCTGAAGTCGGCGCCAGCCGTTCAGGCCGGCCCGGCCGTGACTCCCCTCAAGCCGGATTAGCTCACCATTGCAGCAAGCAGTCCGAAAAGCCCCGCCAGCTACTGACGGGGCTTTTCGGACTGCTTGTGCGGCTTAAGCTTCAGGAGCGGGCGAGGTGGGGATTTTCGGGCCGCGCACCGATGGCTTTGATGAGGGCGCTGTTGCGGGTGAGCAGGCTGATAAGGGGTTTGCAGGTCGTTAGCCAGTAGCGCAACCGGTGTCGTTCGCGTCCCCGCGCCAGTCGGGGGTTTCCAAGCTGCGCAGCCACGCGAACGCCACCGTTCGCACTACTCCCAAAACCAGCCTAATTACCACCTCCCCCGGCCCAATGTGAGCAATCCAGCCCGTACCCATTACTTTTGTCCAACTTTCCTTTTTCCCCACTATTCATAAAATCTATGAAGCGTTTACAATTTACGGTACTGCTTATCCTGCTTTCGCTGCCCGCGCTGGTGGCCCAGGCCCAATCTAAAAAGAAGAGCAGTGGCGGCAGCAGCAGCTCCTCCGGCTACAATACCGGCATTGGCCTGCGCGGCGGCGGCTGGTCGTCGGGCCTCACCATCAAGCACTTTTTGAGCAGCGGCAAAGGCGTGGCCATCGAAGGCCTGCTCACCACCGAATACCGGGCCCACGGCGCCCGCCTCACGGTGCTGGGCGAAAAGCACCTGGGCGTGGCCGACGTGAAAGGCCTGCAGTTCTACTACGGGGCGGGTTTCCACGCCGGGGCCTACCAGGGCCGCTACTACTTCGCCGATGACCGGTATTATTACAACGGCCGCAACGGCGACGTGTACTTCGTGAAGAACAACAAAAACGGCTATTACTACGACGAAACCACCTACCTCGCCATCGGTGCCGACCTGATTCTGGGCCTCGAATACAAGCTGCAGGACCTGCCCTTCGTGGTAGGGGTCGACTACAAGCCCTTCTTCGAAGTATTCCACGGCTACACCGGCTTCTACCACGACGCCGCCGTGAGCCTGCGCTTCACGTTCTAGCACGCGCCTCATTCCTTATCCCCCAAAAGCCTCGTCCACTAAGGACGAGGCTTTTTTGCTACCAACCCGGTATCACCATATTGGCATTCCGCGTTACTTTTGCCACCACCACCTTCCCGCGCCCACCATGAGCAACCTGATTCAGTTCGTCGCCAACTACGACGACCTTTCCACCGACAAAGGCTACCAGTTCAAGTTTCATTGCGACCAGTGCCGCAACGGCTACATGTCGCGGTTCCAGCCCAACGCCATGGGCATTGCCGGGAGCTTGCTGAGCGCGGCCAGCAGCCTGTTTGGCGGCCTGGGCGGGGTCGAAAATGCCGCCTACCAGATTCAGCGCGCCGTGGGCGGCAAGGCCCACGACACCGCCCTGGAAGCCGCCGTGGCCGAGGGCAAGCAGCACTTTAAGCAGTGCACGCGCTGTGGCCATTGGGTGTGCCCCGACGTGTGCTGGAACGCCAGCGCCGGCCTCTGCGAAGCCTGCGCCCCTGACGAGCAGGAGGAGCTGCGCGCCCAACAGGCCCAGGCCACCAGCGAACAAATCCGCACCAAAACCCGCGAGCAGGACTACACCAAAAACCTCGATTTCCTCAACCGCAACCCGGCCCTGCTGCAGTGCGCCAACTGCCACACCACCCTGGCCGCCGGCCAGAAGTTTTGCCCCAGCTGCGGCACCGCCACCGCCGCCCAAACCCAGGAGCGCCACTGCACCGGCTGCGGCGAAACCCTCAAGCCCGACCAGAAGTTTTGCCCCGGCTGCGGCACGAAGAACTGAGCCGGGAGCGGGGAGCCAGGAATAAAAAGAACGTCGCACCGCGCTTTCATTTTAAAATTCTTCACTTCATCTCCCTTCCCATGGCCACGGTAAAACCAATCCTCCGAATTTTTGACTACGACAAAGCCCTGGAATTTTACGTGGCCTGGCTCGGCTTCCGGATAGAGTGGGAGCACCGGCCGGAGGGCAGTCCCGCCTACCTGCAAATTGCCCTGGGCGACGTCACGCTGCACCTCTCGGAGCATCACGGCGACTGCACGCCGGGGGCCCGCGTTTTCATCGATGACTTTCAGCGCCTCACCGCCTTTCACCAACGGCTGCTGGCCAAGAACTACAAGTACAACAAACCCGGCCTTTACGCGCCTTTCTACGACCCCACGGCGCTGGAAATAACCGTGCATGACCCCTTCGGCAACCGCCTTACTTTCGTGGAACGCCGGTAGCCGCTGAAATGCTAGCGGCCGAAAAAAGCCCCGTCAGCAACTGGCGGGGCTTTTTTCGGCCGCGGTTATTGGGTAAGAGGGGCGTTCGAGCCAAATGCCCGTTCACTTTTCCTTCGATTGCTGACGGATGCGGGCAGCACGAATCTTCAAGAACTGGCTGAACGGGTACACGGTGGAGGCGCTTTTCGCCGTTCGCAGCATCTCCTCGTGCGTCTTCTTCATTTCATCAACCGTGGCGTTGCTGTATTTGCCCAGCTTTTTCTACTGCGTGTTTCGGAAGGCCTCTTCGTATTTCTTGTTGAGGGCCTCGGTTTTCTGGTCGTCGCGCAGTTCCGGATTGGCGCGGGCATTGCCCACGGCCTGCACCGAACCAAAATCCCCGGCAAGGCCCACCTGCCGCAACGTGATGATGACCACGGATTTGGCCGCCTCCGCGCTCTTCGCCGTCACGTTTTTCCGCAGGCCGGAGCCAATCCTGCTCAGCGTTGCCGAATCGGCAGTTTTCACCGCAGGCCGGGCCAACGGCGGCAGGTACACCGAAGGAACTTTGCCGGCACTAATTGCCGGCCTCGGTTGGGCCAAAGCAACCACCGGAACGGCCGCCATCACCGCCCCCATCAGCACGGTTCGTGCAAGCTCAGCTGTCAGTTTCATAGGGTAGAATGAATAATGATTGCCAATAACACGAAAATATTTATTATTAATTATTATCACCCCGAGAGATTACTCTACTAAACAGCTGAGCTGCGCTACGCGGCCAGGGCCGCTGTGCCTTTCCGGCTGTACCGGTCCCGATACGCCCCCGGCGACACGCCCGTAATCCGCTTAAACAGCGTCCGGAAGGCCTTGGTATCGGAGTAGCCCACCGAGTACATCACCTCGCTCACGTTTTCCTGCGATGATTCCAGGCTCATTTTGGCCGCCTCAATCTTCACCCGCTGAATGTATTCGGCCACGGTGTTGCTGGTGGCTTTCTTGAAGCGGCGCTCGAAATTGCGGCGGCTCAGGCAGGCCAGCGCCGCCAGCTCCTCAATGGATAGTTTCGCCGCAAAGTGCTGCTCGATGAACTCCTGGGCCTTTTTGATGGGCTCGTCCTCGTGGTCTTTCTGCCCGCTGAAAATGACGAACGGCGACTGGCTGTGGCGCCCAATGTCAATCTGGAACACCTTGGCGCAGCACACGGCCATGTCGCGGCTCACGTACTTCTCGATGAGGTAGAGCACCAGGTTCAGGTAAGAATAGGCCCCGCCGCTGGAATACAGGCCCTGCTCATCGGTAATCACCTGCTCGGCTACCAAATTCACGGCCGGGAACATGGCCGCGAACTGCTGGGCGCCCAGCCAGTGCGTGGCGCATTTGCGGCCATCCATCAGGCCCGTGGCCGCCAGAATAAACGCGCCGAGGCACAGGCTGGCTACTTCGGCGCCGGCCCGGTGCTGCCGGATTATCCAGGGCAGGAAAGCGTGGTTCAGGGCCACGGCTTCGGCCAGGTCGCCGTGCGGGGCGGGAATGATGATGAGGTCGGTGCGGAAATCCTCGTCAATGGTGCGGTGGGCGTGCAGCGTGAACAGGCCCCGGGTGAAAGTCTTGTGCCTGGTGAGGCCCACCAGTTCAATCTCGAAGGCGGGCGCCTGCCCCAGGCCCACCAAAAAGTCATTTACCTGGCTGAGTACCTTGTGCGGTCCCTCAATGCTGCCGACCACGGCATCGCCGGCCGGCACCAGAATCGAAATGTGCTTCATAGCTCAAATATAGCCAAATACCTGCCGCTTTCACCCCCCTAAATGGGCGTGATTGCCCCTGCTGCCACCTCGCATTTGCTAATACCTTTGCTAAACAAGTTAGGCATTACTAAAACAGTTAACACTCTCTTCCCCTCAACCAACCCCGACCATGAAACCACGCACCACCGCCCGCCTCTATTGGACTCTCACCGTTCTCTTCTGCCTGATGATGCTGGCCGACGGCGTCGCCGGCCTCCTGCTGGAGAAAAACGGACAGGAAGCCATGCGCCAGCTCGGCTACCCCCTGTACATCATGACCATCACCGGGGTGGCCAAAATCCTGGGCGCGCTGGCCCTGCTGCAATCCAAGTACCGCACGCTGAAGGAATGGGCGTTTGCCGGCTTTGCCATCGACTTCATCGGGGCGGCGGCTTCCGTGCTGTTTGCCGGCATGGGGCTGGTGGGCTCCATTCCCGCTCTGGTAATGCTGGCCGTGCTTTTCGGCCTTTATTTTCTCTGGAAGCGCTACCTGGCCACGGCCCGGCCGGCTCGTGAGACGGGCGAAACGATGCTTTTTGATTCTGCGCCTTCGTTTGTAATCTAGCCGCACGGCTTCTCTTTCAATCACCTGCTTTTAAACCCCTAAAAATCAGTTGTCATGATTCACCTCAGCCCCTACCTCTTCTTCAGCGGCAACTGCCGCGAAGTGCTTGCCTTCTACCAAAGCTGCCTGGGCGGCGAACTCGACTTGCAGCGGTTCGGCGACTCGCCCGCAGCGGCGCACATGCCAGCCGAGGCCCAAGAGAACATTATGCACGGCACGCTCACGACTAAGGATTACATCATCATGGCAGTCGATACCGGCGTCCCACGGGCGTCACTTACCTTGGGCAATACTGTGCGGATGAGCCTGCACTTTGACAACGATGCCGAAATCGAGGCCACCTTTGCCCGGCTGAGCGAAGGCGGTCAGGTCATCGACCCACTGGCAGATATGTTCTGGGGCGGAAAATTCGGCACGTTCACCGACCGGTTCGGTATCAATTGGCTATTCAATTTCCAACGCCCTGCCGACGAATAAATTCCTGTCATGAGAAAAGTAGTTGCCGCCGAATACCTTACCCTCGACGGGGTAATGGAAAACCCCGCCTGGACCGCTCCCTACTGGAACGAGGAGCTGGCCCAGTTGCAGCACGACCTGAACTTCAGCAGCGACGCGCTGCTGCTGGGCCGCGTCACCTACGAGGGCTTTGCCGCCGCCTGGCCCACCATGACGGACGCGGAGCAGTTTGCCGAGCGCATGAACAGCCTGCCCAAATTCGTGGCCTCCCGCACGCTCGCCACCACCGAGTGGAACGCCCGGCTGCTGCAAGGCGACGTGGCCGAAGCCGTGGCCCAGCTCAAGCGGCAGCCCGGTCAGAACCTGCTCATTTACGGCAGCGGCCAGCTCACGGAGTACCTGCGCCAGCACGGCCTGGTTGACGAGTACCGCCTCATGGTGTTTCCTACGGTGCTGGGCAGCGGCAAGCGGCTATTTACCGAAGGCTTCGGCTCCGATTTCAGGCTGACCAATACGGTGACGACCAGCGCGGGCGTCGTTGTCCTCACCTACGAGCGGGCCAGCGCCTGAGCCTGCATTCAACCCTAACCATGGACTTCAAACTCGAACTAATCCCGGTGCCGGTGGCGGACATCGACCGTGCCCTGAAATTCTACACCGAACAAGTCGGCTTCAGGCTCGACCACGACGTGCGGCCCACCGCCACGGTGCGCGTGGTGCAGCTCACGCCGCCCGGCTCGGCCTGCTCCATCGTGCTGAGCACGGGGTTGTCGGGTATCGCCATGCCCGCCGGCTCGCTCCGGGGCCTGCATCTGGTGGTGGCCGATATCGTTCAGGCCCGCGCCGAGCTGGCCGGCCGGGGCGTGGCCATGGGCGAAATCCAGGACCTGAGCGGCATCAAATACGCCGGCTTCCGGGACCCCGACGGCAACACCTGGACCTTGCAGGAAATCCCGGAAAGGCGGTAGCGCGCACCGGGCCCACAGCGGATTGGCTAGTGCGTCACGAGCAGGCCCATGCGCTCCACGGTTTCGCCTTCGAAGTCGAATTCAATGAGAATGGCGGGTTCATCGCCCACTACCCAGCCGTCGTGGCCGGGCGCGATGGCCACCACCTGCGGCGCCACAAACTCCTCAATCACCCCGTCGGCGTACTGAATATTAATCTGGCCACTGGCCAGAAAGCCCACATGGGCGTGCATGCACAGCGGCGTGCCCACGATATCCTTCAGGTTTTTCGACCACCGAAAGCCTTGCGGGTACACAACGCGCTTGACCCGCGCGTTGCCGGTCTGCACCACATCAACGAGCACACCGCCTACTTCGCGGTGCGTAGCGCCCTTCAGCGGGCTCAGGAGGGAGGTAGTTTTCATACCCCAACCTACGCATTTAAGTTGTCAGTTACTAGTTGTCAGTTGTTTGTTGCTCACAATCACTCCCCAACAGCCTAACAACTGATAACGGGCAACTGACAACTAACGCGCCATTTACCCTACTTTTTCGCCATGGAGGCGGCCACAATTGCCGTATTTTCCGGCAGGAGAATTTCGCGGGCAGTTTCAAATTGACCGGCTTCGGGAGCGGTTTCTTCCACGCGGCGCTGCACGATGCGCAGGCGGTGGCCGTCCACGTTCAGCACGGCCAGGTCGGAGCTGGTGCCGGTGGCGGCCGAGTAGCTGCGGAAGCCCATCAGCATGCCCGCTGGGAAGTTGGCGGCCTTGGCTTTGGCGGCGTCCACCACGTCGGGCTTGCCCACAAATTTGCCCAGGTCAATGTCCTGCGGCTTGCTGCCTTGCAGCACGAGGTGGGCGCTGGTGCGGGGGTGGCTGGGGTCGTCGGGGTCCGGGCTGGGCTTGAAATTGAACGACACTTTCATCACTTCGGCCTCTTTCAGCGCGGGCGTAGTAGCTTCGGGTGCAGGCGCCGCAGCGGCCGCATCGGCAGGCGGGGCCGCCGCCGCGGCCGTAGCCGAGTCGGCCTTGACGGCGGCCGGCGTGGCGGCCGTTTCGGGCGCCGCGGCCGTGGGCGCAGAAGTGACGGGGGCCGTTTGGTTGCAGCCGGCCAGCAGCACGGCCGCGCCCAGCGCCATTGAGAATGATTTCATCCGGAAAAGGAGGTAAAGTTTTGCCGCCGTAAGATTAAGCATAATTGCGCAGCCACCCGCGGCCAGCAACTCCCAAAGTACCGGCAGTCTTTTCGAACAGCACTCCTTGCCGGGGGCACAAAAAAAGCCCTGCGGCCGAAGCAGCAGGACTTTTCATTCAGAAATCAGGCGGGCTTACCAGCGGCGGCCGTAGCCACGCCCACCGCGGTAGCCACCCCGGTAGCCATAGTAAGGCCGGGGGGCGTAGTACACCGGGCGCGGGGCGTAATATGGCGCGGGCGCGTATATCACGGCCGGCGGGGCGTACACCACGGGAGCCGGCGGGTAGTAGTAGCGGGGTGGGTAGTAAGCCCGCGGGTAGTAGCCTCTGCCAATGCTCACGGAAACCTGAGCGTTGGCCGCGTGGCTGGCCAGCATCAGCAGGAACAAGCCCAGCGAAAGAATCATGGATTTAGTCCGCATAAGGATTCGCGCCAAAGCGCGTCAGTTAATGATGAAAGGACGTTTATGGGAGTTAGACGTAAACCCGGCCGTGGGGTTTAACAGTCCCTGCCACAACTCCAAATACCATTCCATTACGTGAGGAATCAATGAAAACCAGCGGCTGGCAAACCTATTTTTTGTGGTACGCAGCGTTCAGGTAAGCCAGCACCGGCGCGGTGATGTCGAGGTCTTTTTCGCCGTAGGCAATGGTGCCGCTGGGGGCCGCAATCAGAATCAGCTTGTAGCCGTGGGCTTTGCCGTAGGCTTCCACTTTCTTGTTCACGCTTTCGAGCACGCTTTGGGTCAGTTTACCTTCCTCCTCCTGGGCCTGGGCCTGGAGTTGCTGCTGCTGCTGGCCCACCTGCTGCTGCTGGGCCTGGAGCTTCTGCTCGGTGGCAGCGCGCTGCTCGGCGGTGAGGGTGGGCGCCTGCTTCTGGTAGGCCTCCACGGCGGCCTTAAAGCTGGCCAGCATGTTCTGGTTCTGCTTTTCCCAGCCGCGGGCCTTGACTTCGAAGGCCTTGCGGGCATCTTTCATGCCCTGGTAGCCGTCCAGCATCTTGCCCGATTCCACGTAGGCCAGCTTGCCCGAGAAGTTGCCGGTTACATCGGCCGCAGGGGTGGCGGCAGGAGCCGGAGTGGTTTCGGCGGAAGTAGTTTCGGCTACGGCGGCAGCGGCCGTATCGGTGGCGGTGTTCATATCCGGCGAGGCCATGACGGCCACCGATTTATCGGTAGCAAGGGCGGGCGCGGCCACGGGACTGCGGAAATGCATGAAATACAGCCCGGCCACGGCCAAAGCCAGCACAATGTTAATGGTTAACTGGAGAGGGTTTTTCATTGACGAATGAAGATGGAGAAAGGACAAAAGTAAGGAGGCCGTAGGAACGCGCCACGGCGCGTTCAATCGTGGAACGACCAATGGGGTGCGCAAGCCCCGAACGGCCCGGCCGCCGAACGCGCCGTGGCGCGTTCCTACTCGGGCACGGCAATATGCAGCAGGGCGTCGCCCTGGTTCACCACGGGCATGTAATTCAGCCCAATCACGTAGCCGCTCACCGGCGACTCCAGTCGCACGGACTGCTGCCCGTAGGGGTCGGCCACGGAACCGTAAATCTGGCCCTTTTCCACAAATTGCCCGTTCTCGACGTGCGAGCGGAACAGGCCCGCAAAGCGCGCCCGCAGCCACGTATGCCGCCGGCAGATGATGCCCGGCCGGGCCGGCGCAGGCGCTTCCGGGCCCATGCCCAGGTGGTGCATCACCCGCAGGGTGCCCGCCACGGCCTCCTCAATGCCGGGCTCATCGAGCCGCAGGCTCTCGCCGGTTTCGTACACGATGATGCGCTTGCCCAGGTTGTGGGCGGCTTCGCGCAGGGAGCCGCCGCGCAGCGAGGCGTGCAGCGTGAACGGCGCGCCAAACGCGGCCGCCATGGCATCCATCTCGGGGTCGACGCCCAGCAGGCAGCGCACCTGCGGATAGTTGGCCCGGGCCGCGCCGCCGGTGTGGAAATCAATGCCGTAGTCAATCAGGGGCATGATTTCGCGCATGAAGCGGTGCGCCACCCGGCCGGCCAGCGAGCCCCGCGGAAACCCCGGAAACGAGCGGTTCACGTCTTTGCCGTCGGGCACGTCGCGGCTGAAATTCAGGAACCCGTAAATATTGAGAATGGGAATGGCGATGACACTGCCCCGCGACGGCAGCAGCAGTTCGCGCCGCACCAGCCGCCGGATGGTTTCGATGCCGTTCACTTCGTCGCCGTGCATGCCGCCCATCAGCAGCAGCGTGGGGCCGGGCTCGGTGGCGCGCAGCACGTGCACCGGCACGTCAATCACCGTGCCCGAGGGCAGCTTCGAAATCACGAGCCGCGTGAGGACCTGCTCGCCGGGCTGAATGGTGAGGCCGTTGAGGTGAAACGAGGCGGCGGCATGGCCCATAGGCATCTTCATTGAATAGCAGCAGAACTGGTTAGGCCGCAGCACTGGCCAACTTCATGCCAGCCCTATTTACCCGTCGGCACATCCGATTGCGCATCCACGGCGTGGTCGACGTCCTTTTTGGCTTTGGGTTTGATTTTCTTCTTGGCCGCCAGGTTGGTGGTGTATTCGATGATGCGGCCGGCAATGTCCTGCTGGGTAGCTTTTTCGATGCCTTCCAGGCCGGGCGAGGAGTTCACCTCCAGCACCAGCGGGCCGCGCTTGCTTTGCAGCATGTCTACGCCCGCGATGCCCAGGCCCAGGGCTTTGGTGGCCAGCAGGGCGGCGGCTTTTTCGGCCCGACTGAGCTTGACCAGTGTGCCGGTGCCGCCCCGGTGCAGGTTCGAGCGGAACTCGCCCTCCTTGCCCTGGCGCTTCATGGCGCCCACCACTTCACCATCTACCACGAAGGCGCGCAGGTCGGCCCCCTTGCTTTCGGCGATGAATTCCTGCACGATGATGCGGGCCTTGAGGTTGTGAAAGGCCTCGATGACCGACTGCGCGGCTTTGGCCGACTCGGCCAGCACCACGCCCAGGCCCTGGGTGCCTTCCAGCAGCTTGATGATGACCGGGGCGCCGCCCACCTGGTTTATCATGGCGGGCACTTCGTCCGAATTGTTGGTGAAGGCCGTTTTGGGCATGCCCACGCCGGCGCGGCTCAGAATCTGCATCGAGCGGAGCTTGTCGCGCGAGCGCACAATGGCCTGGCTGTCGACGGCGGTGCGCACCTTCATCATCTCAAACTGCCGCACCACGGCCGTGCCGTAGAACGTGACCGAAGCCCCGATACGCGGAATAATAGCGTCGAAGCCTTCCAGCCGCTCGCCTTGGTAAATGATGCCGGGGTGGCCCTTTTCCAGCACCAGGTTGCACTGCAGGTGGTCGATGACCACGGCTTCGTGACCCCGCGCGGTGGCAGCCTCCACCAGCCGTTGGGTGGAATAGGACTTGGGCTCGCGCGAGAGAATGGCCAGTTTCATCGGGAGGTGGCGGGGTGGTGATGGGTGTAGTTGGCGAAGCAGGGGTGGGACGGCGGTAGGGCAGGTTGGGGATGCAATGAAGGGTTAAATTTCTGCCCAGGCACCAATTCAACCCTTCACCAACCCGCCGGCTTGCCGCGCCACAAAGCTAGTCAGGGCCGGGCGCGCCGGGCGGCGGCCCGGGCCAGGGCTTTGTAGGATAGGTTGCGCTTGGCCACGTCGACCACGAAATGCCCCTGACGCAACAGGCTGCGGCCCAACAGCACAGGGTATTTCATATCGGACCGGTCGGAGAGTGAAAAGTCGGCTTCAAAATCCTTCCCGTACAGCTGCACCACCGCCCGAATGACGTACCGCTCCTGCACTTCGCCATTGGAAGAGCGGATGTCGCGCAACTCGAACTCGGTAAACGTTAGGGAGCAGCCATCGGTGCCTTCATGGCCGGGGTCGAGCAGGTTGACCACCAGCACTGGCCGTTGCCGGGCATCGGTTTCGATGTGAATGTTGGTGCAGTGAATGGCGCTGGTGTAGGCCCCGGTGTCCACCTTGGCCTCCACGCCGCCGAGGGCAAAGGCAGGAAAGTCAATCAGTTCGCGGCGGCCGAGGATGCGCTTGAGCGGGCGGGTCATGAGAACGGGAATGGAACGAACGGGAACGTCATGCAGAGCGCAGCGAAGCATCTCTACCGCAATAGTAAACCCAAACGACTGGATTACCAGCGCGGTAGAGATGCTGCGCTGCGCTCTGCATGACGTTCTTTTCTGTCCTTTTACCCCTGCCCTGCCCTGCCCCCTACCCCGCGTACCAAATCCGAAATACGGCCCCGCCCTGGTCGTCGCTCACCAGCATCGAGCCGTCGGGCAGCACCAGCAAACACACCGGGCGGCCCCAGCTTTCCTGGCCCTGCAGCCAGCCTTCGGCGAAGGGCTGGTAGGCGATGGTGGCCTTGCCGGCGGCATCCAGCTTCACCATCGAAATGCAGTAGCCGCTCTTTTTGCTGCGGTTCCAGGAGCCGTGCTCGGGAATAAAAATCTGGTTGCGGTACTGGGCCGGGAACTTGCGGCCGGTGTAGAACTTCATGCCCAGCGAGGCGACGTGGGCACCCAGCTTGCGGGCCGGCTTCACGTACATATTGGCCGTTTTGCCGGCGCTCAGCTCGGGGTCGGGCACATCGCCGGCGAAGAAATACGGGAAACCGAAATTCTGGCCGGGCTTGGTGAGGTGGTTCAGCTCATCAGAAGGCAGGTCGTCGCCCAGCAGGTCGCGGCCGTTGTCGGTAAACCATAGCTCCTTGGTTACCGGGTGCCAGTCAAAACCCACGGTATTGCGCACGCCGGTGGCCACGTTCTGGAAGCCCGTGCCATCGGCCTTCATCCGGTTGATGGTGCCAAAAATCGGCTGGTCCGGCGCGCAGGAATTGCAGGGCGCGCCCACCGGCACGTACAGCAGCCCGTCGGGCCCAAAGGCGATGTAGCGCATGCCGTGCCAAGGGTTGCCGGGCAGCTTATCGTACACCACCACCGCTTTGGGCGCCGTTTTCAGGTTGGCCGCGATGTTGTCGAAGCGGGTAATGCGGTTGATTTCGGCCACGTAGAGGCTGCCCTGGCGCACGGCCACGCCGTTGGGGCTGTTGAGGCCGGTGGCAATGGTGAGCACGGCGTCGGCCTTGCCGTTGTGGTTTTTATCGGGCAGCGCGTACACTTTGCCCTTGGTGCCGTCGGCGCTGGTGCCCACGTACACGGTGCCGTCGGGGCCCACGGCCAGCTCGCGGGCGCCGGGCACGTTCTGGGCAAAGTAGCTGATGCGGAAACCGGCGGGCAGCTTGATTTTGGCGAGATTAGCTTCGGCCGTGGTGGCTGCGGGCAGGACCGGCTTCTTCACCGGGGCCGGGCCGGCGGCCAGGAGCAGCGGCGCGGCCAGCAGGGGCAGCAGGTTCGTTTTCATACCCGCACAAACCGCTGCCCGCCGCCGAAGGTTGCCCGCTTACCGGTAACGGTCCAGGTTGCCGGTGCCTTCCTCGCGCATCAGCCGCTCGTATTCGCGCTGGGTGCGCTGCTCGCGGTTGAAGCCGCCGTATGCCCCGATTCCGCTCATTACCAACCCAATGCCCCAAAATACCGTGGACCATATCGGCCAGGGTATGCCGCCATCGTGCTGCCGGTCGGTGAAGGCCCACAGCACCCACAGGCCGCAGTTCACCACCACGTACGTCACGAGGTGCGACTGGAATCTGGTCCGGGCTTTTGCTTTCTGCCACAGGTAGGGGTCGCGTTTCAGGGGTTCCATGATGGTAAGGGGCTGAGGTGGTTAGGATTAATGATTAAATATAGCTTTTCGCTACCGGGGTCCGCCACTTTCTGTTGCCGAAGTGTCGGGGCGGCCTGCCCAGGCATCATTTGCGCGGGCCGAAGCGTAAGCACAAGCTGAATCGCCGGAACCCGCGCCAGCATTACATCTTTGCGCGAATATCTACTTATTTTCCTTCTTATGCCCGCTACCCTCTCCGCCCGCATCCAGCTTGTGCAGGGCGACATCACCCGCCAGGAAGTCTCGGCCATCGTCAACGCGGCCAATTCCAGCCTGCTCGGCGGGGGCGGCGTGGATGGCGCCATCCACCGCGCCGGCGGCCCCCAGATTCTGGAAGAATGCCGCCAAATCCGGGCCCGCCAGGGTGGCTGCAAAACCGGCGAGGCCGTCATCACCACCGGCGGGCGGCTGCCGGCCGCGCACGTCATCCACACCGTGGGCCCGGTCTGGAACGGCGGCCACAAGGGCGAGCCCGAGCTACTGGCCCACTGCTACCGCAACAGCCTGCGCCTGGCTGAAGAAAAAAGCCTGGCCAGCGTGGCTTTCCCCGGCATCAGCACGGGCATCTACGGCTACCCCAAAGCGGAAGCCGCCGCCATTGCTGTGCACGAGGTACGGCAGTGGCTGGCGGCCCATGAGTTTCCCGAAAAAGTCGTTTTTGTGGCGTTCGACGAGGAAAACCGGCGGCTCTACGAGCAGAAGCTACGGTAAAGCCTACGCCAGCTCGCCCACGCCTTCCACCCGCTCGGCCACCTGCTGCATCAGCCAGAGCGGCGTGCTGGTGGCCCCGCAAATGCCCACGGAGTGCGCGTCAGCAAACCAGTTTTCGTCGATTTCGGCTTCGTTTTCGATGAAGTAGCTGTGCGGGTTCACCGCATTCACCACCGAGAAGAGGGCCTTGCCGTTGGAGCTTTTGCGGCCGCTCACGAAGAGCACCACGTCGTATTCGAGGGCGAATCTGGCCAGGGCGGGCTCGCGGTTGCTCACCTGCCGGCAAATGCTGTCGTTGGCATCGAAGCTCTCCAGCGTGCCGCCGGCGGCCTGGATGCGCGCTTCCATCAGGGCCTTCATCTTGTAGAAGCCGGCCGTGCTTTTGGTGGTCTGGCTGAAGAGGGTGACGGGCCGGGCAAAATCAATCTGGTCGAGGTCGGCCTCGCTCATCACGATGATGGCGCGGTTGCCGGTCTGGCCCGTAAGGCCGGCCACTTCGGCGTGGCCGGGCTGGCCATATATCACAATCTGGCCGTCCTGGCGCTGGCTAAGGTCGAAGGCGTGCTTCACGCGGTTTTGCAGCTTGAGCACCACCGGGCAGCTGGCGTCAATCAACTCCAGGTTGTTTTCGAGGGCCAATTGATACGTTTCCGGCGGCTCACCGTGGGCCCGGATGAGGACTTTGGTGTCGTGCAGCTGGGCCAGCTGCTCGCGGTCGATGATGCGCAGGCCCAGCTGGTGCAGGCGCTCCACTTCCATGCGGTTGTGCACGATATCACCCAGGCAATAGAGCTGCTGGCCGTGCGCCAGTTCGTCCTCGGCCATCTGAATGGCGAATTCGACGCCAAAGCAGTAACCGGAATTTTTATCAATCGTGACCTTCATGCTGCAAAGTCTAACACCACGCGTCGGCGAGGGGTTCGCCGGGGCAAAGGTACGGCAACGGGGTTTGCGAATGCGCAGTTTGCCGTCATGCAGGGCGCAGCGAAGCATCTCGCGTGTAGTAGTGACTCAATCGCAAGAAAAATAATTATTACCCCACGCGAGATGCTTCGCTGCGCGCTGCATGACGTTCTTGTTTGAACGTTGCTAGTCCCAACCCGCCGCGAACAGTGCCGCCGAAACCCTATCCAGCACGAAATCGACCTGCTCGGTGATGGTAATGTGCGTGGTGTCGAGCAGCACGGCATCGGCCGCGCGGCGCAGGGGGCTTTCGGCGCGGGTCGAATCGAGGTAATCGCGCTTGCGCAGGTTCTCGATTATGTCTTCCAGCGGCACTATCTCGCCGGTTAAGGCCAGCTCGTCCTGGCGGCGCTGGGCGCGCAGCACGATTTCGGCGGTCATGAAAATTTTCACCTCCGCATCGGGGAAAACGGTGGTGCCGATGTCGCGGCCGTCCATCACCACGCCGCGCTTGCGGCCCATGCGCTGCTGCTGGGCCACCATGGCGTGCCGCACCATGGGGATGACCGACACCTCGCTCACGGAATTGGAAATGAGCATCTGCCGGATGTCATCCTCGCGGTTCATGCCGTTCAGAAACAGCTCGTTGCGGCCCGTGCGGCGGTGGCGGCGGAAGGTGATGTTGATTTCCTGCAAGGCCTGCTCGATGCGGGGCAGGTCATCGAAGGCAATCTGGTTTTCGAGCAGGTACAGCGTCACGGCGCGGTACATGGCGCCGGTGTCGACGTAGGCGTAGTGCAGCAGCGTGGCCACGGCTTTGGCGGTGGTGCTTTTGCCGCACGAGGAGTAACCATCAATGGCGATAACGAGTTGTTTCATAACGACGCGGGCGGCCATTGGCCCCGCAAGATTACGAAATCCAACCCTTACGAGCAGCAGGTGGCGACTTCAAGCGGCTCGGAACCGAGGCAAAAAAAGCAGCTACCGAGGCGCTTTCTCCCTCATTCAGTTGCGCATCGACTAAATGGAAGGGGTTAAAAAAAAATCGATTGGCCAGCCCGATACCGGTGGTGCCGTCGCGCCCGGTGCCCCATTCGCCCCGGTACACCTGCACCAGGCACTGCCCCAGAAAGCAGCCCAGAGCCATAATAACGCCCGGCCGCTCGGCCGGGCCCAGCTCGCCGCGCTGGGCCTGAATAAAGTTGGCCAAGTGAGCCACGCCCTCGGCATCGAAGGCTTTTAATTTTAACTGCTGCCGAACCTGCTCGGCGGCGGCATTTATCGAATCGAGGGGTGTGGGAATGATATCGGGCATAAAAATAGAAATAGCAGCGGGTTAGAGGTGGGGCATAACATTAAAACGGAGGCTAATTATAGCCACCAATGCCTAATGCAGCGCATTACCCTGCAGAAAATCTGCGTAATCCTTGATTAGTTGCTCTGCTTCGTCGCGGCCCATTTCGCCGCTGGCCACTTTGGCGGTCAGCGCCGGCGAGTCCTTCACAATGGCCAGCATCGCAGTTTTGAACTCGGCTTTGCCCGATGGCAACAGCTGCATCGACGCGTTGGGGCGGCTCAGGAAATACGTCGGCCGGCCCGTTTCGTAGTACATCGCCAGCAGCCGCACGCCCTGGCGGTTGACGCAGGAGCGCAGAAAATCGGGCTTCTCGGGGGCCACGCGCCGGCCGGGCAAGTCCTTCACCACCAAAAAAGTATCCTGCTTCACTTCCAGCTGCCGCACGGTTTCGGAGGTGAAGCGCTGCTTGCCGGTCGCACCGTCCTGCACCGTCAGCTTTTCGCCGTTGAACACCAGCCGTTGGGCCCGGTGCCAGCTGCCGTCGGGCAGCTGGTAGCTGCCCGCCCCGTCGCGGTGGGCCAGGGATTCGGGCCGGCTCCCCCACCCGTAGGGAGGCATATTCATGTTCATGGAGGGTACCGGCGGGGTGTAGTGGTAATTGGGTATCGACAGCGGCGCCGACTGGCCGAAACCGGCATGACTCAACAATAGCGCGGCACCAAACGCACCGATGTTCGGGTAGCAAAAATGACAACGACGCATTGGGCAGTTAACTAGAAATTGGGGCAAGCGGTACGCCGCCGCACGGTTCCGCTTTGTTGAATAGCTGGAAACCCCGCCTTAGCAGTTGTGCGTAGGGCACGGAATGCGGCCGCCGGGCGTGGTGTGGTGCTTATACCAACGGGTTTTTTTTTCCTGAGCAGTGCGGGTGGCACAGCCGCTCCCGGCCAGCAGTGGCAGCACGAGCAGCAAAAGGGCAAGGTTCTTTTTCACCGGAAATGGTTTTTTGTCAAATATAAGGTTCTTTGCCTCCGCAAAACCGGCCGTGTGCCGGTTTACCTGTTGCACCCCACCCTGCTTATGACCGCTGATTTTTCGCTTACCGCCAACGTTGTAGACATTTTTGCTCATACCATCCAGCCCGCCACTATTTTGGTCGAAGCCGGCCGCATTGTCAGCATCGCGCCCATCGACGAAGCCACGCCCAACCCGGCCCTGCCCTACGCCCTGCCCGGCTTCGTAGATGCGCACGTGCACGTGGAAAGCTCGTTGCTGGTGCCCACCGAATTTGCCCGCCTGGCCGTGACGCACGGCACCGTGGCCACCGTGAGCGACCCGCACGAAATTGGCAACGTGCTGGGCGTGGCCGGGGTGGAATTCATGCTGGAAAATGCGGCGCACTCGCCCTTCAAGTTCTGCTTTGGCGCGCCCAGCTGCGTGCCGGCCACGCCGTTTGAAACGGCCGGGGCCGAAATCACGGTGGCCGACATCAAAAAGCTGTTCGAAAACCCCAAAATCGGCTACCTGGCCGAGATGATGAACTGGCCCGGCGTGCTGCACCGCGACGCCGACGTGATGGCCAAAATTGCCCTGGCCCACGCCGCCGGTCGCCCCGTAGACGGCCACGCCCCCGGCCTGCGCGGCGACGACGCGGCCCACTACGCCAGCGCCGGCATCAGCACCGACCACGAGTGCTTCACCGCCGCCGAAGCCCGCGACAAGCTGGCCGTGGGCATGAAAATCCTCATCCGCGAAGGCTCGGCCGCTCGCAACTTCGATGCCCTCATCGAATTGCTGCCCGAGCACTACGCCAACCTGATGTTCTGCTCCGACGACAAGCACCCGGATACCCTCGTGCTCGGCCACATCAACCAGCTGGTGCAGCGGGCCGTGGCGCTTGGCTGCGACGTGTTCAGCGTGCTGCGCGTGGCCTGCGTGAACCCCGTGAAGCACTACCACCTGCCCGTGGGCCTGCTCACCGAAGGCGACCCCGCCGACTTCATCGTGGTGAAGGATTTGCAGAATTTCGAAGTTCTGCAAACCTACCTCAACGGCCGGCTGGTGGCCGAAAACGGCAAATCCTTACTGCCGGCCGCCCCCATTGCGGTGGTCAATAATTTCCACGCCCGGCCCGTCGCGGTGAAGGATTTTGAGTTGCCCGCCCCCAAAACGGAGCGGCCCATTCTGCGCGTCATCGAGTGCTTCGACGGCCAGCTCATTACGGCCCGCGTCGACCTGCCGGCCCACGTCGAAAACGGCCTGGTGGTGCCCGATGTGAACGGCGACGTGCTCAAGTTGGCCGTCATCAACCGCTACCAGCCGCAAGTGGCGCCGGCCCTGGCCTTTATTCGCGGTTTTGGGCTGAAAAGCGGCGCGCTGGCCAGCAGCGTGGGCCATGATTCGCACAACATTACCGCCGTGGGCTGCGACGACGAGAGCCTGGCGCGGGCCGTCAACCTGGTTATCGCGGCCAAGGGCGGCCTGGCCGCCGTGGGGCCCGATGGGCAGGAAATTCTGGTGCCGCTGCCCGTGGCGGGCCTCATGTCGGACCAGGAGGGCCCGGCCGTGGCCCGGGCCTACGCCGCCGTCGATGCCCTGGCCAAGCAGCTCGGTTCTCCGCTGGGCGCGCCGTTCATGACGCTTTCGTTCATGGCGCTGCTCGTGATTCCCAGCCTGAAACTGAGCGATAAAGGCTTGTTCGACGGGCAGCAATTCACGTTTGTGGACGCGGTGGAGTAGGGGCGGCGCAATTTTTAGCGCGGTTTCTGCGTAGGGAGCGGGGCAAGTCCTCGCACCCTACCTTGTTTTGCTGGTTATGAAATTGCTGCCCCTGCCCTTTTTCTGTTATTTCCCTGGCGCCTTTCTGCTGCTGCTGGGGCTAGTAACTCAGCCGGCCGCCGCGCAGAAATACCGCACCGCCGCCGGTTTCCGCAGCGACGGCACCAACTACGGCCTGACCATTCAGCAACTCATCATCCCCAAAACCACGCTGGAGGGCCTGGCCATGTTTGCGCCGCGCGAGCGCAGCGGTACGGTGCTGGCCGAGCGCCATTTCGGCATTCTGGGCCCCAGCCTGAACTATTACTTTGGGGCTGGCGGGCACTACGGCCGCAACCGCGACGACGGCGACTTCTGGGGCTTCGACGGCCTCGTTGGCGTCGAATACAAAGTCGCCTTCATTCCCTTTGTCCTCTCCTTCGATTTCAAGCCCACCATCGAGTACGGCTCGGCCGATTGGAACCGGTTTCCCACGGGATTTTCGGTGCGCTACATTTTTCTCAAGCAGCGAAAAACCGGCATCTTCCGGGTGCTGAACAAACTATAAGGGCAAGAAAAAACCGCCTCCAGCGGACCGGAGGCGGTTTTTTTGTCGTTCTTCCACTAAACGGACAGGTAGAAGAGGGAAAGCGTGGTTCTATTGAAACCGCTTTTCCAGCAGCTTACGCATCTTTTCTTCAGTCAGCGGTTTGGTGAGGTATTCTACGTTGGGGTACTGGGCCACGCGGGCCGTGTCGGCGCCGTGCATGGAGGTGGTGAGCACGGCCATCACCGTTTTGTCCTGCACGGGCTGGGGCAAAGCGTTGTACAGCTCCAGAAACTCAAAACCAGACACGCCGGGCATCTTCAGGTCCACAAACACTAAATCAGGAGCCGCCTCATTGCCGCCGCTCACGCCGCCCCAGAGCTGCTCGAAGGCTTCGTCGGCCCGCGAGAACGTGCTCACGTGGTCGGCTACGGCCAGGCGGCCCAGCAAGCGGTTGTTGAGGAAACTGGTGGTTTCGTTGTCATCAACCAGCACAATGTGATTCAGATTTGCGGACATGGATAAAGATTTATATGCTAGCTTTCACGAAGATACCGACCCCGGCGCACTCCTGCAACAGCGGCGCTTACTATAGCCAGCCCTGAGCGCGCATCCAGTCATCGTTGTAGATTTTGCCCAAGTAGCGGGTGCCGTGGTCGGGCAGCAAAACCACCATTGTGTCATCTTCCTTCAGGTGCTCGCGGGCGTATTCCAGCGCTCCGAAAACGGCCGAGCCGCAGCTCCAGCCCACAAACAGACCTTCTTCCCTGGCCAGCCGGCGGGTCATCACGGCCGCGTCCTTATCGGCCACTTTAATAAACAAATCGATAACGTCGAAATCCACATTCTTAGGCAGAATATCTTCGCCAATGCCTTCGGTTTTGTAGGGGTAGATTTCGTTCTTGTCGAAAATGCCCGTCTCCTTGTACTTCTTGAAAACCGAGCCGTAGGTATCCAGGCCCACCGTGACGATGGCCGGATTCTGCTCCTTCAAATACTTGCTGACGCCGCAAATGGTGCCGCCCGTGCCCACACCGGCCGCCCAATGCGTGATTTTTTGGTCGGTGCCGGCCCAGATTTCGGGGCCGGTGTGGTCGTAGTGCGCGGCAGTGTTCGAGAGGTTGTCGTACTGGTTGGGGTAGAAGGAATTGGGCGTTTCGGCATTGAGGCGGCGGGCTACCGAGTAGTAGCTGCGCGGGTCGTCGGGGGCCACGTCCACGGGGCACACCACTACCTGAGCGCCCACTGCACGCAGAATGTCCTGCTTTTCCTTGCTCTGCTTGTCGCTCATCACGAAGATGGTCTGGTAGCCTTTGGCAATGGCGGCCAGGGCCAGGCCCATGCCGGTGTTGCCGCTGGTGCCCTCGATGATGGTGCCGCCGGGCTTGAGGAGGCCGGCCTTCTCGGCGTCCTCCACCATGCGGATGGCCATGCGGTCTTTCACCGAGTTGCCGGGGTTGAAATACTCCACCTTGGCCAGCACGGTGCCTTTTATGCCATCGGTTACTTTGTTGAGCTTGACGAGGGGAGTATGGCCGACGGCGTCAATGACGTGGTTGAAATACATCGAAATTTGTTAGGTGGGATGTTTCTGTTCAAGGGGACAAAGGTAGGAATTTCGGCGGCGGGGCGGGGTCGGGAGAGGTAGCGGCCGGCAAAAAGCCCGTTATGCAGGGCGCAGCAAAGCATCTCTATCACTTCGTTGCCCCAAGTGAATTACTTCTCCGGCAGAGATGCCTCGGCAAGCTCAGCATGACGTTCAATGGATTGCCTGACTTCTGCCTTGTCCCGGCACCAAAATGCCCTACTTTTGCACCACCGTTGCCCGTCCGGGCCGCCCTCTCCATCAATCAACACCCAAAAACACCTCCGAATGAGCGTTCTGGTCAATAAAGATTCCAAGGTTATCGTGCAGGGCTTCACCGGCTCCGAGGGTTCGTTCCACGCCCAGCAGATGATGGACTACGGCACCAACGTGGTGGGCGGCGTGACGCCCGGCAAAGGCGGCTCCGAGCACCTCGGCCGGCCCGTGTTCAACACCGTGGCCGAGGCCGTGACCCAGGCCGGCGCCGACACCAGCATCATTTTCGTGCCCCCGGCTTTCGCCGCCGACGCTATTATGGAAGCCGCTGACGCGGGCATCAAGGTGATTATCACCATCACCGAAGGCATCCCGACCAAGGACATGATTGCCGTGAAGCAGTACCTCTCGGAGCGCCCCACGGTGACGATGATTGGGCCGAACTGCCCCGGCGTGATGACCGCCGGCGAGTGCAAAGTGGGCATCATGCCCGGCTTCATCTTCATGAAAGGCAAAATCGGCATCGTGTCCAAGTCGGGCACGCTGACCTACGAGGCCGTGGACCAGCTCACCAAAGCCGGCCTGGGCCAGACCACGGCCATCGGCATCGGTGGCGACCCCATCATCGGCACTACCACCAAGCAGGCAGTGGAATTGCTGATGAACGACCCCGAAACCGAAGGCATCGTGATGATTGGCGAAATCGGCGGCGGCATGGAAGCCGAAGCCGCGCGTTGGATTAAAGAAACCGGCAACAAAAAGCCCGTCGTGGGCTTCATCGCCGGCCAGACGGCGCCTCCCGGCCGCCGCATGGGCCACGCCGGGGCCATCGTGGGCGGCGCCGACGACACGGCCGCGGCTAAAATGGCCATCATGCGCGAGTGCGGCATCCACGTCGTGGATTCGCCCGCCGAGATTGGCGACACCATGCTGCGCGTGATGAGCGGCAAGTAAGGTCCCCTGCTTTTTATCCGGAATGGGTCGTTGCCACTTGCTGGCAGCGACCCATTTTGTTTGGGCCTGATGATGCGTGCGGCGCGGGTAATACTCCAGCTTCGGAGTGGCTGTTATTTTATTGCGAAGTCTTGTGAAGCAGGCGCTTTTTTGCGGCTGCGCTTATATCTTTAGGGCCTCTTTCACATTCGTTAATCTACCTAATTGACCTTATGGCATTTCGTCCATCCCACCGCGCTAGCTTGCTGTTGCTGGCAGCCATTGTCCTGAGTTTTAGCGCTTGCAAAAAAGAGACTGAGATTCAGATAAAGGAAGTTGATAAAGTGTATAGCTGGCAGGCAGACCGGCACCTTTATGGCCTCAGCAAAGTCATTCTGGGGATGGGCCAAGATGCCAGTTCGCTTTACCTGCAGACGCCAAACTACCTGGGCCACTTGTTACCGGTAGCAAGCGGTAATTCGACACTTTATTTTACCAGCATAAGCTGGCTGCCTTCCGATGTGACTTTGCGGGTTCCCATTGTGGCCAATATGTATGCGTGGCCTGCGGCCGATACTGCGATAACCATTACCCCCATGGCGGATGCGGTCAACCCGGAATACAGCGCCAACATCCACTTGCTTAAACTGGACCCGCAAGCCACCACCTACAAGTCGACCCTAGCCGAGTCGTCGATGAGAGAATCGCGCTTTGCCGCGCTTAATCAAAACCACTACCTCCTGTTCAGCTATCGCCGCACGCCTACCGGGCCCACCGACCCGGTTTTGCGCCTGGTACTGGCCCACATAGTGCCAAATGCCTTCCAGCGCCTGCAGGTGCAGTCGCAACAGGTACTAGACTTCCCGAACAGCACTTTTGACGCGGGGTCTTATACCAGCCAAATAACGGCCATAGACGACTATTTTCTGGTTGGCAGCGAAAGCAATGCCTTTTATAACCCTGGTATCTTCAAAGTAAAGCAGGACGGCACCATCCGGCGCGTGAGCCCCCAAACGGGTGTTACGGCGTTTTATAAGTGGCAGGGCAAAGTATATGCGCAGACATTTGACGATAAGCTTTTGGTATCGACCGACAATAGCGAAACCTGGACCACGTACGCCAATACGCCTTCCCTCCTGCGTTCCAGCGGTTTCCGGCTTATCGGTGATAGCCTGGTCGGCTTCATCCGGCCCTTCAACCAGCTATACTCGCTGCGCTGGAATGGCGGCACCGGGCGGGTGCGCGAGCTCAAAAACGACGGGCTGGGTGAAGCCGCCATCACCGACATCCAGCAGCTGGGCGATACGGTGTACGTGGGCACCACCAGCGGGCTGTTTAAACGCCTGAAAACGGTGTTTTTTGAGAGCAAGCCCCAGTAACGCCGTCCCACGCCGCGCCTACTCGTCCAGTGTGGTGTTCTTGTCCAGGTTGATAACGATGCCGATTTGAAAGACCGAATTCGCGGCCTTCAAAAACTTATTGCTGCGGAAGCCGAAAATCTGGCCGCTGATTAATTGCAATTGGACGGGGCCGGCAATTTGGGTGCGGGTGAAGGTGATGGGCTCGAAAAACACGTTGTTTTCGCCGGGGGCGGGCAGGCCATCGAGGTGGAAGTTGTTGAGCTGCATGTAGCTCAGGCGCAGGGCGGCGCCGTAGGTCAGGGGGAAGTCGCGGTTGAAGAGGTGGATGTTGTCGCGCTTTTTGCGGGCGTAGTTCACCTGGGCAAATACCTTAGAGAGGCTGCCGCTGAGGGTGCGGGAGGCGATTTGGGCTTCGTTGCGCTCGATGCGGTCGGTGTGGCCGCCGCCGCCGCCCACGTATACTTCCAGCACGCGCTTGTCGGACAGGCGGGTGAAGTAGCCGAGGCTGGCTTCGCCGAAGTCGATGTTTTTGGTGGCGGCGTCGTTCTTGGTGTGCAGCGAGGAGAACGTGCCGGCCACGCCGAGGTGGTTGGTGAGGGCGTAGGCCCCTTGCAGGGCGTAATTATTGTGCTGGTTGGTGCTCACGGCCCCGTAGAACTCGCCCTGGTGCGTGAGCAGCGGCGCGTGGGGCGGGGGCGGAAAGTACAGCGAGGTGCAGCCGGTGAGGCCAGTTAGGGCAAGCGAAAAGGCGGCGCGCAGCGGATGCTTCATAGAGGCGGGGCAAGGAGAATCAGAAACCAGGCAACGCCTGATACGGCAATTTCGTGTTTCTGCGGCACATTCCGCCGCAATTCGGGCTTTATAGGCCCGTAAGGCCGTATGCATAACGGTACCCGCTACCTTGCGCCACCCTACTTTTTGTTCTCCTCCATGCCCGCTACTGCTTTCGACGCCATTATTATCGGTTCTGGCCAGGCCGGAAACCCGCTGGCCACGGCCCTGGCAGGGGCTGGCCGCCACGTTGCCCTCATCGAAGAAAACAAGCTGGGCGGCTCCTGCATCAACTACGGCTGCTCGCCCACTAAAACGCTGCTGGCCACCGCCGAGCGCCTGCACCTGCTGCGCACCGCCGCGGCCGTGGCGGCCCCGGAAGTGGCCGGCGCGGCGGCGTTGAAAGTGGACCTGGCCGCCGCCGTGGCCCGCAAAGATGCCCTCATTGCCAAGACGCGCAAGGGCATTCGGGCCAACTTTGCGCAACACGCCGAACACGTCACGCTGCTGGAAGGCCACGCGGCCTTCACGGCGCCGCATTCGCTGCACGTCACGCTGGCCAGTGGCGGCATTCAAGACGTTACCGCGCCGCTTATCTTCATCAATACCGGCACCCGCGCCGCCGTGCCCGACGTGGCCGGACTGGCCGAGGTTGACTACCTCACCACCACGCAGCTGCTCGACTTGAAGGAGCTGCCCGAGCACCTGCTCATCCTCGGCGGGGGCTACATCGGGCTGGAGTTTAGCCAGATGTTCCGGCGCTTTGGCAGCCGCGTCACCGTCATCGAATCGGGCCCGCAGCTGCTGGAACGGGAGGACGACGACGTGTGCCAGGGCCTGCAGGCGGCGCTGAGCCAGGAGGGCATCGAATTCGTGCTGGGCGCGCGGGCCCACAGCGTGAGCCGCACCCCCAGCGGCAACATCTCGCTCATGGTGCACACCGCCGAGGGCGAGCGCCGCCTGCGCGGCAGCCACTTGCTGGTGGCCACCGGCCGCCGCCCCAATTCCGACAAGCTGGGCCTGGGCTTCGCCGGCATCAAAACCAACGACAAAGGCTACATCCTCGTCAACGACAACCTGCAAACCAACGTGCGCGGCGTGTACGCGCTGGGCGACATTCACCCCGGCCCGCAATTCACGCACATTTCCTACGACGACTACCGCGTGGTGCGCGATGCCCTGCTGCACGGCCGCAAACGCTCGGCCCGGCAGCGGCCCCTGCCCTACTGCGTATTCACCGACCCGCCGCTGGCCCGCATCGGGCTGAGCGAGGGCCAGGCGCAGGAGCAGAAACTCCCCTACCGCGTGGCCACCATGCCGGTGAGCGTGATTGGCCGGGCGCAGCACACGGGCGAGAGCCGGGGCTTCTGGAAGGTGTTGGTGGGCAACGACGACCGGCTGCTGGGGGCCACCCTGCTCGGGCCCGAAGCCGGCGAAATCATGGCCGTTATTGAAGTGGCCATGGCCGGACGGCTTAAATATCAGCAGCTCCAGGACATGATTTTTGCCCACCCCACCTGGGCCGAGGGACTGAACAACGTGTTCCGGGACTTGCGGCGGGTGGGCAAATAAAGGGCCCGATACTTCATTCAGCCTACATAAGGGCCCCCATAAGTTAGCGGCGGCTTTCGCATGGGGCGGACGCTTTCCCCAGCTACCCTACCTGGACTTTATGAAGCTTACCTGGCTACTTCTTCTTCTTGTGCTGCCGGGCGGTACGGCCGCCGCGCAGGGCACGGGCACTGCTCCCGCCAAGAAGGACCCCGAACTCATGGTGCCCTACTACGGCCACTTCACCATCACGGGGCAATACGTGCCGCTCTACCTCACCGCCGATACCACGGCCGTGGACCAGCACGCCTCGCGGGGCGAAGTGCTGCCCGTGTGGCAGATTGGCAATATCTGGGCGCAGGTGCACAAAGCCGGCAAGTCCTACTACGTGCGCCGGAGCTACCTCAACTTTCCCGACGCGCTGGTCATCACCCCCGATTCGGTGGCCGTGCCCCGCGACCCCGCCACGGGCCTCATCCGGTACGTGGGCGACGTGGACGTGCCCGGTACCCAGGCCGAGCTCATGGGCCGGGCCCAGGTGTGGTTTGCTACCGGCTTCCCCACCAAAGACGTGCTGCAGGTGAACGACGCGGCCACCGCCACCCTGGTGGGCCGCACGTATTCGGAAATATTCATTCACGCCCCGGAGCCCAACAACCACCGCGTCGACTACACCATTCAGCTCACCTGCCGTGACGGCCACTACCACTACGCCATCAGCAACTTTGCCTTTGGGGCGTATCTGGCGCCCATCGGCAACGGCACGGGCAGCCCGGCCGAGCTGTTCGTGTTCCGGACCAAGGCCAATGGCCAGCAGCGCGCCCTCATGCTGAAACACAAAGCCGAGCTCTGCCGCGTGGGCCGCGAGCTGCAAAGCCAGCTCCGCACCGCCCTGAGCAGGCCCACGGGGTCGTAGCGCGGGTAGAGAAAGCTACCAGACCGTCATGCTGAGCGGAGCCAAAGCATCTATGTCGCTTCGTTGAATCGGTTGGAATACGACCGAGGTAGAGATGCTTTGGCAAGCTCCGCATGACGTTTCAGGGTCGTTTCAACGACTTATTTGCCGGGCTACTCAGAAGTCGAACGTGCGCGGCTCGCCCAGCAGCTCGCGGCCGTCGAGCAGGCTTTCGCGCATGCAGTGGCCGAGGTCGCTGCGCCAGGTGGGCTCTTCGGCTTCGGGGTGGCTGATGTTCAGGTCCTGGCGCATGCGGTAGGCCTCGTACACCTGGGGCAGGTGGGCCAGCAGCTGGTGGCGCTGGGTTTCGACCACGGCCTGGCGCAGGGCCGCGCGCCAGTCGGCGGCCGGGGCCAGGGGCACAGTTTCACCGGGGTCGAGGGCTTTGAGGTAGGCAAAGTCGGCTTCGACCTGCTCATCGGCGGCTTCGCGGTCTTTTTGGGCGGCGTAGGCGGCTTGCTGGCGGCGCAGCTTGGGGCTTTCGAACCGGTGCAGCAGGGCGTGTTGCAGGGTTTCTTCCTGCTCAAACGTCAGGAACCGGGGGCGCGGGTCGGTGGGCGGGGGGCTGGCCGGGCCGGGGCCTTTGGCGCGGCGGTGGGCGTAGTAGGCGTCCAGGTAGGGCTTTTCGCGGGGGCCGCGCAGGTCGGGCAGGCTCAGCAGGAAGCCGTGGCCGGTGCGCGAGTTATGGTAGTCGTACCAGGCCGGCGGCCGCACGCCTTTGCACGCCTCATCGGGGGTATTTTGGGCCTCCTCCTGCTCGTGGAGGCGCATTTTGTCGTAGTCCTGCCAGTCGCGGGGCAGGCCGAAATCGCCGCCGTAGCAGTCCAGCACGTCCTCGTCGAAATCGGCCGCCTGGCGCACGAAATCGCAATACATCGCCAGCTCCTCGGGGCTGATGGGGTCCAGCACGGGGCAGTTCTCGATGGCGACGTCGTAGCGCGCGAAGTCGAAGGTGCAGTCCAGGCCCGGCCCGGTGACGTGGCCGGCCCGCCAGCGGCATTGCAGGTCGAAAAGCTTCTTGCGCTGGATGTCCCACAGCCGGTTATACGCCGCCTCACTGCAACGGCTCAGGGCGTCGGTCTGGTCAAATTCGGCTTGCGCGCCGTGGTACTGCCACTGGAATTTGTTGATGGCGTAGTTGGCCGCGAACTTGGCCACGGCCTCCGGGTGATAGGGCGCAAACAGCGCCGCGTAGCGCAGGTTGGTGAGCATGTCCTGCTTGATTTCGGTGTGGGAAAAGTCGGGCATAGAACGAGGCGGCCCTGGTGTGGCCACGGGCTTAAAGATAACCGGAAGTTGCAAGCAGTCAATGCCTCCGAAAACCTATCCGATGGCTCCGGCAACTCGTCCGATGGCTCCGGCCACGCCCCTCACCGTATCGGCCAGAAAATTCGGCATCGAGCCCGCGCGCCAGGGCCGCAACAACGACGAGCACGAAGGCCTCGCGGATTCGCTGAAAACCCTGCTCCAGAACATCGAAACCAACAAAACCGCCCTCCTGGCCAAAGGCCAGACCCGGGCCGAAACCGACCAAATCCAGGAGCTTTACGACGCCCTGGTGAAGGACAGCACCGCCCAGGGCAGCAGCCTCAGCGACCAGCGCCTGCTCACGGCCGGCAACGTAAAGCTGTTCCGCGCCCTCTACGCGCCCATGAAAGAGCTGCTGGCCGACGGCAAAAGTATCTACAAAACCGACGATAAAACCAAGCTTCAGGACTACACCCTGCGCAAAATCCTCCAGCAGGTGCGCAAGGACCAGCCCGCCCCGCCCGCCCCGGACAAACAAACCGGCGGCGTAGGGTTTCGAGGAATTGTCAGGCAACAAAAAAGGGCACCCGCTTGGCGTGGGTGCCTTTTTTTGTTAGTTAGAACGTTGTTTAAACCGCTTCGCTTGGAGCGAATTCCCCTGCACTACTGGCTTACAACCCGAGCCACGGGCTCGCGGCCAACGGGCAGAGCATTGCAGATACACGCCAGTAGCGAAATATCTATGCATTACAGTGGCAGTTGCAACGGCCGCAGCCCGGTCTGGAACGCCAGTACGTCAATCCGTTCAGCCGAAACCAAGCGGTAGATGATGCGATACTGTCGGTACAGTAACTCGCGCACCTTTTCATTGCCAAACTCGGGCACCATGCGGCCCATTTTGGGGTGCTGGCGCAACAAATCAAGCTGCCGAAAGACGCTATTCACCACTAAAGAAGCCCGAGTTGTTGAATACTGCGCCAGATAATCGGCCTGCTCGTCCAGTTCATGCACGAAGCGGGTGGTATAGTGGATAACCATCCTACCGCGCCGCCGTGCCCGTGTCGGTCAGCCAGCGGCTGAGGTAGTTTCGGGCTTCGGCTTCGGTCAGCGTTTCGCCATTATCCGATTGGCGCACCCCTTCCTCAATCCGCTTGATGAGCAGTAAACGCTCGAAAAGGTCTTCTAACTCGAAGTTTTCCGGCAATTGGTTGACGGCTTCGAGGATTTGGGCTTTGGTCATGGGGGCGGGTGGCGTGGTGGTCGTTTGCTAAACTACGCTTCGGGTTGCAAAAGTGCCGGGGGTTGCACTAGTTATTGGCTACTGGTGCCTAGGCGCAAGCCACAGGCTCGAAGCTAGTGGGCTGCGCGTCACAGACACATGCCAGTCGAGGTTGTAATAGGCTTTAATCTGAATGAGTTGCTGCTATAATGTTATTCCATTCATCATCACTCCATTCTTTAAAAAACTCTGAGAATACTGCTAATTGCGATGTCCATTTTCTAATTTGTTCATTAGTTTCAAGCCCTTCATCAAGGCATCTTATTGAGTTTATCAGGCTCTCTCGCTTTTCCGATGATATATGCCTCACAGCGTTGATGAAATTTTTCTTTATCAACTCTTCATTATAGATATTGATTATATCTGCCGGATTTTGGTAATACGATATAATACTGTGTGTCCTAATCGCCTTTGGAAGGTAAACATTGATATACCTTATCATTTCCAACAAAGTATAGGCTGGAGTATCAAACCCAGCAATACCCTTCAATAAGGTTGCTTCGTTTCTTGCATCTCGCCCTTTTATTGGTACTCCTTCTCCTCTCCGGAGGTTGATAAAATACCCTTTATTCAAAACGAATATTGCATCTGGCTGCAAGTGCAGTGGAACACTCTTAAGCTTTTTACGCAATTGCATGAAAATTGCTTCAATGCTTGTTTTGCTATCAAACGCAAAAACTAAATACGGGATTCTTTGAATCATGTATTCGTAATCCCCTGCAAACCCTTTAGCAGTCATTCCCAATGTCAACTGTCTATCTAGTTTTTTTACTGAAATACAGTTTTTAATAATCCTATCTATTTCATTACTACTAATAACAGCTTTCACTTGAACAACAAAGTCAACGCCTTCACATAAAATCAGTTCACCCGTTTTAGTTCTAAAAGGTTGGTCATCATTGCACACACATACGTCTATCTCGTCTGAAGCTTTGCCTAGCGAATCAATTATCTGATTGTTATTACTAATAAAATTACATTTGATGTGCTCAGATAAAAATTCAGAAACTATCTTCTCATTATTCGACCCTTTCACAGCTGAATCAGAATAAATATCTCTGATTCTTGCAAAATCTTCAGTTATCCTTCGCTGATGAGATGCAAAGTATTTTTCCAATTTCGAATTCTCGCGCATAATATTTCTTTAAACCAAAACCCCCGCGCCAGCCAAAGCCGACGCGGGGGTTTCTGTTGGTGCTTAGGCAGCGGCCAAGCTACTACATATTCTTGATAATTTCCTGGCCGAATTCGCTCGTTTTGAGCAGGGTGGCGCCTTCCATCTGGCGTTCGAAGTCGTAGGTCACGCGCTTGCTGGCGATGGCGGCTTCGAGGCCTTTGTTGATGAGGGCGGCGGCCTCTTTCCAGCCCATGTATTCGAGCATCATCACGCCGGAAAGGATGACCGAACCGGGGTTCACCTTGTCGAGGTTGGCGTATTTGGGCGCCGTGCCGTGGGTGGCTTCGAAGATGGCGTGGCCGGTTACGTAGTTGATGTTGGCGCCCGGCGCGATGCCGATGCCGCCCACGATGGCCGCCAGCGCATCGGAGATGTAGTCGCCGTTCAGGTTCAGCGTGGCCACCACCGAATACTCCGAAGGGCGCAACAGAATCTGTTGCAGGAAAGCATCCGCAATGCTGTCCTTGATGATGAGCTTGCCCTGGTCCTGGGCCTGCTTTTGCAGCGCGTCGGCCACGGCCACGCCCTGCTTGGCCACGATTTTATCGTACTGCGCCCAGGTAAACACCTTGCTGCCAAACTCCTTCTCGGCCAGTTCGTAGCCCCAGGTTTTGAACGCGCCTTCGGTGAACTTCATGATGTTACCCTTGTGCACGATGGTCACCGACGGCAGCTTGTGCTCCAGCGCGTACTTGATGGCGGCGCGCACGAGGCGCTCGGTGCCTTCTTTCGACACCGGCTTGATGCCGAACGAGGACGACTCGGGGAAACGAATTTTCTTCACCCCCATCTCATCCACCAGGAATTCCAGCATTTTCTGGGCCTGGGGCGTGCCGTACATGTACTCGATGCCGGCGTAGATGTCCTCGGTGTTCTCGCGGAAGATGACCATGTCGGTCAGCTCCGGGTGCTTCACCGGCGAGGGCACGCCGTCGTAGTAGCGCACGGGGCGCACGCAGGAGTACAGGTCCAGTTCCTGGCGCAGGGCCACGTTTAGCGAGCGGATGCCACCACCCACTGGCGTCGTTAGCGGGCCTTTGATGCCCACGAGGTATTCGCGGAAAGCATCCAGCGTTTCGGTGGGCAACCAGTTATTGGTGGCTTTGTAGGCCTTTTCACCCGCCAGCACTTCCTTCCACATCAGCTGCTTTTTGCCCCCATAGGCCTTCTCGACGGCGGCGTCAAATACAAGTTTGGAAGCCCGCCAGATGTCCGGACCGGTCCCGTCGCCCTCGATGAAGGGAATGGTCGGTTTGTCCGGAACGGTCAGCTTGCCGTTTTTTATGGTGATTTTTTGCTCTGCCATGGGGTATTATTTGTCAGTTATTAGTTGTCGGTTGTCAGGTGGGAATGCAGAATTGTCGGCCATGAGGAGTGCTGGGCACTGTTCCGGTCACCAGCCTGACAACTGACAACCACCAACCGACAACTAGGAATCAGTACCCAAAAATCTCTTTCAGCGTGAGCTGCTGCACGGTGCCGTACTTGGCCAGCTCCTTAAAATTGAGCCGGTCTTTCGAGCCAATAACCAGGATAACCTGGTTCTGGCCGCGAATCTTGGCTATTTGAAACTTCTTCAATTCGTCAAAAGTCATTTTCTGCGTGCTGGCGTACACGTCGCGGCGCAGGTCGTAGTCGAGGCCGAGGCGCTTGGCGCGCTCGTAGCTGAGCAGCACATTGCCTTTGGTGATGCGCTCGGTGCTGATGCTGTTGCGCAGAGCATTCTTGGCGATTTCCAGGTTGGCTTCGGCCACCGGCATATCCGTTAGCAATGCCTCCATGCCAGCCATCGCCTCGGGCAATTTGTCGCTCTGCGTGCCGATGTAGCTCAGGTTGTAGTTGGAGCGGCCCAGCTTGTCGGCATTTGAGTAGCCGGAGTAGGCCGAGTAGGCCAGCGCCTTGCTCTCGCGCAAATCCTGAAACACGATGCTGCCCATGCCCCCGCCGAAATACTCGTTGTAGAGCGCCACGGTGGGCACCATATCCTTGCTATACAAATCGCCCTTGGTCAGGAACAGGATTTCGGCCTGTACCATGTTGTAGTCCACCCAATACACCTTTTTGTCCTTCAGCGGCTGCTCGGCGAAGTCTTTGGCAGCGGGTGCGGGCGTGAGTTTGGCGGGCGTTTGGTGGAGTTGCCACAATATGTCGACTACTCCATTTCCTTGCCGGCTACCAATTGTTCCCAGTTGAACAACACTTTTGCCTTTGGAATTAACTTTTGTTTTTGGCAAAGTCTCTGCGTTCAATTCACCAACAGGACGCGGCCCGTAATACAGCACCCGGTGCTGATACGTCTCCAGCTTCTTAATCAGGGCCGTGAGCTGCTCGGGTTTCAGCGCCTTTAGCTCTTTCTCGCTGAGGATATTCGTGAAGGTATTTTTGGGGCCGTACTTCACGTAGTTCACCATCGCTGCATTTAGAATTACGCGCTTTTCGAGCTTGGCATCCTGGCGCTGCTTGAGCACGCCGGCCACCATGTTTTTCAGGGCGGCGGCATCGGGCTTGGGCGCGTTCAGCAGCTCCTCAAACAGCTTCAATGCCGGCTCCAGGTTGCTGTCGAGGCCATTCAGGCTCACAAAAATGCGGTCGGGCCCACTGCTCACGTTGAAGGAACAGCCCAGCTTGTAGAACTCCTGCTGCAACTGCGCGGCGGTGTATTTCCCAGCACCAAGGTATTGCAGGTAATCGGCCGCCAGGCCCCAACGCGGGTCATTATTGGTGCCGATGTCCAGGATATAGGACAAGTTAAACAGGCCGTTTTCGGCGTTGTGCGTGTAGTACAGCGGCAGACCGGGCTTTATTTCGGTTTCCTGGACGTCCTTTTTGTAATCCACAAACACCGGCTGTAGCTCCGTGCTCGGCATCGCCGTCAACTGCTTGTAGTAGGCCGAAGACACGTCGCGGTTGGCCGGCACGGGCGTGATGGCAGGCTTCACCACCTTCACCTTATTGGGGTCGACGCCGGTGCGCTTGAACACCGCCACGTAGTTCCGGCCGTAGTTGTCGTTAGCGAATTTCACAATTTCAGCCTTGGTAATCTTGCCGAAATCGTCCTGCTGCTTCAGGTAATCTTTCCAGTCGACGCGCTCGATAAACGCCTCGTACATGGCGCTGGCGCGAGCCTCGTTGCTTTCGTAGCCCTTGGTGCGGGTCAGCTTCTCGTTGTTGATGATGGCCGGAATCAGCCAGTCGGGGAAGTTGCCGGCTTTCACCTTGGCCAGTTCACCCTGCAGCAGGGCCTTCACGTCTTCCAGCTTCTGCCCCTGGCGTGGCGTGCCGTAGATGACGTGCGTGGAGTAGTCGTCGTTGAGGTCGGTGAACGAGGCGGCCTCCAGCACTTTCTGCTGCTGGTTCAGGTCGAGGTCAATGAGGCCGGCCTGGCCGTTGGTCAGGATTTTATCCAGCATGCGCAGGCGCACGGCATCGTGGCTGGCTTTGCCCGGCAGGCGGTAGCCAATCATCACGTTTTCCGACTGCGGCCCGACGATTTCGCGCGTCACCGGCGCCGTAATCGGCTGCTCCACCGGCGCGTTGAAAACCGGCACCGGCTTGCTCGGCAGCGCGCCAAAATATTTATCAATCAGGCGAATGGTTGTGTCGTAATCCAGGTCGCCGCTCAGGCACAGCGCCACGTTGTTCGGCACGTAGTACTGGCCAAAATACTTCTTAATCTCCGTGATGGACGGGTTTTGCAAATGCTCAATCGTGCCGATGGTCGTCTGCGTGCCGTAGGGATGCGTGGGGTACAGCGCGGCATTCAGCGCCTCAAACTCCTTGTTGAAGTCGCTGTCCAGCCCCCGGTTTTTCTCCTCGTACACCGCTTCCAGCTCGGTATGAAACAGGCGCGGCACCATCTCCTGCATTCGCTCCGATTGCAGCGCGGCCCATTTCTCCAGCTGGTTGCTCGGAATGTCTTCCTGGTACACCGTTTCCTCGTTCGAGGTGTGCGCGTTCGAGCCCTTGGCCCCGATGGCGCCCATTATCTTGTCGTACTCATTCGGCACGGCGTATCTGGCCGCCACGCCCGAAATTGAGTCAATCTGATGATAGGTCCGCTTGCGGGCGGCTGCATCATTGCGCTCGCCGCGGTACACTTCGTACAGCGCCTCAATCTTGTCAAGCTCAACTTTTTCCTTGGCCCAATCCTGCGTGCCCAGCTTCGATGTGCCCTTGAACACCATGTGCTCGAGGTAGTGCGCGAGGCCGGTAGCGGTGGCGGGGTCATTTTTAGAACCAGCGCGCACCGCCAGATACGTCTGGATGCGCGGCGCATCCTTGTAGTCGGACAGATAGACGGTCAGGCCGTTGTCCAAATGGTATACACGAGCTTGCAGCGGGTCGCCGGGCACCGATTCGTAACGGTATTCCTTCGGTGCGGCCAGAGCAGCGGGTGCAGAAGCAGGGACGGCGGCAGACACTGCAGTGGCAGTAGTTACCGGCTTGCTCGATTGGCACTGCGTGGCAACACCTAGCACCGCCAGGGCCGGAAACAGCAGCAAAAAAGGATTTTTCACGAAGGGCGCAGGCGGGTAGCTGGGGGATTCAAAAAACAAAGGTAACTGGCTGATAGGGGAATAAAAAACGAATTTTTACCTTATCTTAGCAGATTGTAGCCACCGCTGATTCGCCGCTGCCTTTGGGGTTGCTTCCTCCCCAATCGTTTGCAGGTTTTGCGACTGGCATGGAGCTTGGTGATTCCGGAAGGCGTCATGTGCAGTCCGCGAATATTCTTACTTCCAACGACTCATTTACCCGCCCAAAGTTGCGTAGCCAAGGTCATCAGCCCTTGTTGAGGGCTGTCGTGGTTGCGCGCTCGGCTGCGCGTTTTAGAGGCGTGGCATTGCCAAACCGCTGGTCGCTTCGTAGGCAGCCGGTTCGATCAAGCCGTTTTATCGCCGCTCACAGGCACGGGCGCGTGGCCGGAATGCGCCAGTTACAGAGTCGCAGGGTTCAGACGAAATCCAAGCTGCCTAAAAATCGGCTTCCAACCCCAGGCGTTGCTTGGCTTCGCGCAGGGCGGGAAACCGTTCGGCCAGGTATTCGAACTTATCCGAGGCGGTGTAAAGCTTGCGGGCCGAGGGTGCGGCAGCGGCCACTACTGGCTGCACCGTGAGGCGCGGGTGGCCGGTGCGCCGGCGCAGCTCGGCCAGGAATTCTACCCGCATTTCGTTGAACTGGTCCACCTGAATGGGGTTGTCCACGGCCAGCTCGATGTTGTGCTCGGCACTGGCTGTCACGGGGCGGTTCAGGACCCAGTATTCGCTCATGCGGTCCTGGGTGCGGCGCTCTTCAGCCAACTCCTGCCACACGCGCTGCAACAGGGCGGAGTCGATGGGTGCCACCGGCCCGCTGATGAACTGCGGCTCGGCAGAAGTGGCAGCGGCCGGGCCGACTGCACGGCTGCCCATGTTCTTGAGGCTGGGCAGCTTGCTGGCCAGGCTGGGAATTTTGGCAAAGGCTGCCTGAGGCGAGGGGCGCGGCTCGGGCTCAATTCCTTCGAAGCTGGGCACGCCGATTTCAACGTGTGGCAGCGTGTCGCGCATCTGGTGGCGCTCGGTGATGGCTGCAGTGGAGTCGGCCTCGATGCTGGGCGTATCGTGCATTTCCTCCACGCCGTTTTCCACGGGCAGGGGCTCAGGGCCATCGGCGGGGGCGGCCCCGGTGGCCACGGGCGCACCAGCTGGCATTGGCAGCGCGCCCGGCGCGGCAGCCGGGCGCGGGGCGGCCGTGTAAGGAGCGGCCGGCGACTCAGTGGCATACGCAGCGGGCGACGCGAACGAAGCGGCCGGAGTAATGGCAGCCGCCGAGGCTATTGGCGCGTACTCAGCGTGGCCGGTGCTACCAGTGCTACCCGGAGCAGAGGCAACGGCAGGCACTCCTCCCCCACCGTTTAGGCCGCTAGTTTTTTTTTTTAGCCTCGCCGTTATCTGACGATGACCTTTGGTTGGTGGCGGGGCTTAGCTCGCGCACGAATTGCACGGCTCCGTTCAGGTAGGCCAGCTTCATCAGGGCCAGCTCGACGTGAAGGCGCTGGTTTTTGGCCTGCTTGAACTCGCGGTCGCACTGGCTGATGAGGTTGAGGGCCGAGAGTAGGAAGGCCAGCGGCGCGGCCTGGGCCTGCGCAACGTATTGTTTTTTAATGCCATCCGATACTTCCAGCAGCTGCACGGTCACGGCATCTTTGCACACGAGCAGGCCGCGCAGGTGCTCGGCGGTGCCCACCACGAAGTTGTGCAGGTCGAAGCCGTTCTGCATCACCTCATCGAGCAGCAGCAGCGCGGCCGAGAGGTTTTCGGTGAGCAGGCTATCGATGAGGCGGAAGTAGTAGTCGTAGTCGAGGATGTGCAGGTTTTGCACCACCTCTTTGTAGGTGAGGTTGTTGCCGCCGAAGGTGACCATCTGGTCGAACATCGACAGGGCATCGCGCAGGCCGCCGTCGGCTTTCTGGGCCAGCAGGTGCAGGGCGTCGTCTTCGGCGGTGATGCCTTCCTGGGTGGCCACGTAGCGCAGGTGGCTGCGCATGTCCTCCACCTTGATGCGGCTGAAATCGAAAATCTGGCAGCGCGACAGGATGGTGGGAATAATCTTGTGGCGCTCGGTGGTGGCGAGGATGAAGATGGCGTAGCTCGGCGGCTCCTCCAGCGTTTTCAGAAACGCGTTGAAGGCCGCGTTCGAGAGCATGTGCACCTCGTCGATGATGTAGATTTTATATTTGCCGGCCTGCGGGGCGTAGCGCACCTGCTCCACCAGCGAGCGAATGTCCTCCACGGAGTTATTCGAGGCCGCGTCCAACTCGTGCACGTTGAACGAGGCGTTTTCCCGGAAGGCCACGCAGGAGGCGCAGGTACCGCAAGCCTCGGTTTCAGGGCTGAGGTTGGTGCAGTTGATGGTTTTGGCCAGGATGCGGGCGCAGGTGGTTTTGCCCACCCCGCGCGGGCCGCAAAACAGGAACGCCTGGGCCAGGTGCTGGCTCTGAATGGCGTTCTGCAGCGTGGTGGTGACGTGCTGCTGCCCCACCACGCTGCGAAACGTGGAAGGACGGTACTTGCGGGCCGAAACGACGAAATTATCCATAAGTTCTGTTGACAAAGTTACCCAGAAACGGGCGGCTTTGGAAGCGGTCGGGCGGCCGTCTGGCTTATCATCAGGTTATCAGAGCGTCATGTCGAGGGCAGCCGAGACATCTCGCTCGCATCGACTTCACGATTGGATTACTACCCCGAGCGAGATGTCTCGGCTGCGCTCGACATGACGTTCCTTTTTCCTGTTCCGATGCAATCCAAACACGCAACCCGCCGGAAACCTTCCCTCCGCCCCTGCCGTTTCAACTTCACCGCGTACCTTCGCGGCCCGCTTAGCCTTTCGAGGCGACTGCGGGACTCGTTCTTTACCATTTGGGGATGACCGGAATTGACAGCTTGCGCAAATTGCGGGTAAGCGTGCCAGGAGTTGATGGAAGCTCTCCTGTCAAAAAATCTATCAAACAACAACTGGCGACTATTCGTACGCCATGGCTGCCTAGTTCAGAATTAGGTAATTGCCATCGTTCCGCCTGGGTAAGTTTCTACACCTGGGAGTTCGGAGCGTCGTAAGTAGAAAATAGCCTTCGAGGAGCTGTGACCCGGGGGCGAAACCCAACTGCAGCTAGGGGGATTTCAAAGGCCTGACTGACGCCTGGAATACCATGAAAATCCAAGTCTGGATACGCACGTAGAAAGCACGTTGATTTCCTTGTCTGGACCAGGGTTCGAATCCCTGCATCTCCACTTTAAACCCCGTTTGCGATGAGCAGGCGGGGTTTTTCGGTTTTCGGGGGACGCTTTAGGGGACAAATCATTTTTACAAGCAGCCTGATTGAAAGTGCTAGTAGTGAAATGTAAGGCCCACGCCCCATCCCTACTGGTTGTCGTAATTGGCGCTGAGCGAGGCGTATTTACTGCCCATTGTAGCGAAAACCGAGGGTGAACTCGCGGTCCGTATTGGCCCGAATGTCCATGAATACGTTGTTGCTCAGGGGCTGGTCGCGGCGCTCCAGCTGCGCCCGCAGCTGGCCGGTAAGGTCGGTGCGAAGTTCGGCCCGGACCGGCAGGGGCAATAGGTAATGCACGCCAACTTCGGCCTGCCGGCGGAAGTTGCGGTTGTTTTTCTCGGTCCGGCGGTTGCCGCCCTCGGTGTCCGAGGCGGAGCGCCGGGTTTTGTTGTCGCGCAAATTTTCGTGCGCCGCGAATACGGCCGCCGCCCGGGGAGCCAGGCCCGTGGGCAGGACGTGAAACGTGGTGCTGGCGGCCAGCGGCCCCACGAAGCCGCCCGCCATTACCGCCAGGCAATCCACCGCACCAGGGGCCAATCTTTGAACACCAGTACCGCCTGTAGCGCAGTGGCCAGCAGGAGGATGAGGACGATGGGGAAATGCACCACCAAGGGGTTCGCTATTTCAGTGACCGGCGCAGTAATTGCGCGTTCAACGCCACGATGACGGTGCTCGCGCTCATGAGCACCGCGCCGATGGCCGGGCTCAGCACAAAGTGCGGGTACAAGCCCCCGGCCGCCAGCGGCAGGGCAATGACGTTGTAGCCCGTGGCCCAGAACAGGTTCTGCATCATCTTGCGGTAGGTGGCCTTGCCGGACTCCACCAGGTTGGTAATGTCAGTGGGCTTGCTGTTGACCAGTATGATGTCGGCGGTTTCGGCTGCGATGTCGGCGCCCGAGCCTACGGCGATGCCCACGTTGGCCTGGGCCAGGGCCGAAGCGTCGTTCACGCCCTCGCCGTTGACCGCCCCGGCGATGACCTTGGCGGCGGCCTCCTTCTGCACCGGCACGCTTTCGCCCGTAAGCATGCTCTCGTTCACGGCGCTGCAGCCGTCCACCACTTCGCCATCGGTGGGAATCCGCTCGCCGGGCCGCACCAGCACCAGGTCGCCGACCACCAGGGCCGAAACCTTGACATCGCTGATTTTATTGCCTTCCTTCTGATGGGCCTCGGCCGGGAGCAGCTGCACCAGCAGCTCCAGCGAGCGCGAGGCTCCGGCCACCGACCGCATTTCGAGGTAGTGCCCCAGCAGCATGATGTCAATCAGCGTGGCGAGTTCCAGAAACAGGTCCATGCCCCGCAGCCAGCCCACCGTCACGGCCACGCGGTAGCCGTAGGCCACGGTAATGGCCACTGCCACCAGCGTCATCATGCCCGGCTACCGGCCGCGCAGTTCCCCACCGTGCCGCTGAGGAAGGGCCAGCCGCCGTACACGTAAATGACCGATGCCAGCCCCAGCAGCAGCGGGGTGCTGTAGGAAAATGAAAGGTGGTAACCGGCCAGGGCCTGAAACATCATCGGCAGGGCGACGATGGGCACGGACAGGGCCAGGCACACCCAGAACCGGCGCAGGAAGTCCGCGACCATGGCCCCGTGGTCGTGCCCGCCCGCCGGGCTATGGGGGCGTGGTGGGGTACGCGGACGGGGACAGCTTGGCGATGGAGGGGGCGTGTTGATGCTGCATCCGGCGGGGGGTTGGGTCGCTGTAAAAAAAAAGCGAACTCACGGCCAGCCGCGAGTCCGCTAAACAGGGGGCGTTTCCGCGCCTGCCGCGGCGAGCGGCGAGGACCGAAACCAGTACCGCCCGACTACATTTTCATGCCTTCCATCTTGTGGCCGCTTTTCGAGCCGGCGGGCATTTTCATTTTGCCGCTCATCATCATGCACTGGCCGTCCTTCATCTTCATCGTGGTGCCATCCTTCATTTTGCAGGTGCCATCGGTCATGCACACGGTGCCATCGGCCATGGTCATGTCGGCGGTCATGGGCATCATTTTGCCGCCTTTTATCATCGTCATCTTACCGTCCTTCATCATGCAACAATCCTGATGCGATGACTTGGTGGCGGAATGGGCATGGGCGGCCTTCGGGGTCGTCTGGGCGTGGGGTGCGCTGGTCAGGCCGGCGAACAGGAGGGCGGTCAGGAGATAGGGGAGCTTTTTCATGAAAGGGGGAAATGACGGTTGACGAGATACGTGTAAGTGACGGGCCAGACCGCCGGGCCACTCGTTCGCCAAGGGCAGAAACGAGGAGCCAGCGGTGCCAAAGGTCCGCCAGGGCTGCATGGGGGACCATGACAAGCGAGGCCCCAATAGATAAGATTTGTCAGCTTGCCGGGCGGGCTGTGCCGGGCGCGAATTCGACGGTGTTGAGTTGGTGGGCAACGCTATCGAAACCAAAAACGCCCGGCGGAGCCGGGCGTCTGGGCGGGGTAAGCAGCAAGGGATTAAGCCGCCTGAATCTCAAAGCCGGCATTTTCGACGGCCTGCACGACTTGCTCCGGAGTAAGCTGGTCGGAGCTGACCGTGAGAATCTTGTCGGGGTTGGCCGTGTCAACCTGCCAGTTGCCGGCTCCGGCCTGCTGGTTGAGGGTGGGCGTCACGGCCTTGATGCAGCCGCCGCAGTTGATGTTGGTTTTGAATTGAAGGGTTTTCATGACGAATTGAGTTTAGGAACCCGCACCGGGTTCGTGCCAATACAACACGCAAAGCTGCGGCCAAGGTGGCACCGGCGGGGTATAGAATTGCGCAGGGGACTTGCATGATTTCCCGCCGGCAGGCCACCAGAAAAACCCGGCTTAGGCCGCAATGCCGGCGCGGCAGGCTTCCTCGCAGCGACGGCAGGCCTCGGCGCATTCCCGGCAGTGCGGCATGTGGGCCGCGTGCTTTTCGCACTCGTCGCCGCAGGCTTTGCAGACTTCGGCGCACTCGCGCAGCAGGTGCGGGCCATGCTCCGAGCCGCGGGCAATCAGGCGAACCGTCAGGGCGCAGACATCGGCACAGTCGCGGGCGAGGCCAATACAGCGGGCCATCATTTTCACGTCTTCTTCCTGTAGGCAAGCGGTGGCGCAGGGTTCGCAGGCGGCGATGCAGGCGTTGAGGGCGTTGAGGAGGGCTTGGTTTTGAGCGGGCATGCGGGAAGGGGCTAGAAGTGAATGGGGGTTGAGCCTGAACTACCCCTTCTGATACCCATAGTGCTCAGCTTGGTTTTGCATCAATGCCCCCGTGGATTGCATCATTTGGCGGCGCGGCGTCGGTCCGGGTCCGGGTTGCTTCCTGCTGGCGGTAGGCGGAAGGCGAACATTGTGCAAACCGCCGGAACTGGGCGGAAAAATGCGCCAGGCTGCCGTAGCCCAGCCGCCGGGCAATGCGCCCGATGTTCAGCCTGGAAGTATCCAGCAGCTCCTGCGCGTAAGCGAGCCGGCAGCGCGTGATGTAACCAAGCAGGCTTTCGTGGCCGGGCAGCCGGGCGAAGACCCCGTGGATTTGGCGCACACTCAGGCCCATTTCCTGCGCCAGCGTTGGAATGAAGTCGCGGTGCCGCAATGTTTCGGCGTGGCGCAGCAACTCGTCCACCACGCGCTTCACCTGAGCGGCCTGGGCCTGCTGCGGGCTTTCCAGCAAGGCAAAGCCCGCCGTGAGGAGGGCGGCCCGAATGCGCGCCCAGTCCAGCTCCGGGGCCGGGCCCGCGACCGTGGCGGCCCCCAGGCGCACGTCGAGCACGCGCAGCCCCAGGTTTTCCAGCTCCCACCGCACCACCCGAATACCCCGCGCACAGACCATGTGCTTGATATAAAGCACACAGCCGGCATCATCGGGCGCAAGGGATTCAGGAAGCGACATGGCCGGGCACTTACACGGCGGATTGCACTGGGTTCCGGTCGGCCGGGGGCGTGAGGGGCTGGGTGTCCAGCTCCTGCGGGTGGGCATCGAGGCCGACTTCGTGGTGGCCGCGCTGGTACCGGGCCAGGGCTTTTTCGCCGAAGAGCCAGAACACCACGGGAGTCACCACGATGTCGAGGAAAGTAGAGGAGAGCAAACCGCCGAGGATGACGGTGGCCACCGGGTAAAGGATTTCCTTGCCCGGCGCATCCCTGGCCAGGGTGAGCGGCACCAGGGCCAGCGCGGCCACCAGGGCCGTCATCAGCACCGGCACCAGACGTTCGAGCGAGCCCCGGATAATCAGGTCCTTGCCGAACTTCTCGCCCTCGTGCTCCACCAGGTGGATGTAGTGCGAAATCATCATGATGCCGTTGCGCGAGGCAATGCCGGTGAGCGTGATGAAACCCACCAGCGAGGCAATGCTGAACGTGCCGCCGGTGAGCAGCACCGCCACCACCGAGCCGATGAGGGCCAGCGGAATGTTGAGCATAATCTGCCCCACCAGCAGCCCCGACCTGAAGTGCGAGAACAGCACCAGGAAGATGCCGGCCAGCGAGAACAGGCTCAGCCAGAGAATCTTCTGCGAGGCCGACTGCTGGCTCTCGAACTGTCCGCCGTAGGTGAGGTAGTAGCCCGCCGGCAGCTTCACCTGCTGGTTGATGCGGGCCTGCACCTCCTTGACGGTGCTGCCCAGGTCGCGCCCGGCCACGTTCATCGAGACGGTGATGCGGCGCTGGGTGTTTTCGTGGTTGACGGTGTTGGGGCCGGGCTCGTAGCTCACATCGGCCACCTGGCTCACCGGAATCAGGGCGCCGCTCGGAGTTTCGATGCGAGTCTGAGCGATGGTGGCAATGTCGTTGCGCTGGGCTTCGGGCAGCTTCACGATGAGGTCGAACCGCTTCTGCCCGTCGAGCATCTGCGACACCACGTCGCCCTGAAACAGGGTTTCCAGCGTGGAAACCACTTGCCCGCGCTCCAGGCCGTAGGCCCGCAGGGCGGCGTCGCGGGGCCGCACCAGCAGCTGCGGAATCTGCACCTGCTTTTCGACCTGTAAGTCCACCACGCCGGGCACGGAGCCGGCGGCCGTGCGGATTTCGTTGGCGTAGCGGCGCAGCTCCAGCAAATCATTGCCGAATACTTTGATGGCCACCTGCGCCCGCACCCCGCTCAGCAGGTGGTCGAGGCGGTGGCTGATGGGCTGGCCGATGTTGACGTTCACGCCGGTTATCAGGCTCAGACGCTGGCGCAGGTCGGCCAGGATTGCCTCCCGACTACGCATGGTTTGGCCGGCTTTTTTCAGCTCTTCCGGGGTTTTGAAGGCAACCTCGATTTCGGAGTTGTTCACCGATTCGGCGTGCTCGTCCAGCTCGGCGCGGCCGGTGCGGCGGGCGGTGTAGGCCACTTCCGGCAGCTGCAAAATCTGCTCCTCGCCCAGCGTGCCCAGCTTGTTGGACTCGGTGAGCGAGGTGCCGGCCGGGGCCGAAAAGTTGACCGTGAGCGAGCCTTCGTTGAAAGGCGGCAGGAATTCGGTGCCGAAGAAGGGCACCAGCGAGGCCGCCAGCGCGAAGAGCAGACCGGCGACGGTCAGCACCACTTTCGGGTGGGCCAGGCCCCAGTTCAGCAGGCCGGTATCCTTGCGCTTGAGCCAGCGCACCAGCCCGCCCTCCTGCTCGGCCGCCCGAATCTGCTTCATCTTGGGCAGCAGGTAGTAGCAGAGCACCGGCGTGACGGTGAGCGACACAAACAGCGAGGCCACGATGCTCGTGATATAGGCAATGCCCAGCGGCGCGAAAATGCGCCCTTCCATGCCTTCGAGCGCGAACAGCGGCAAAAACACCAGCACCACAATAATGGTGGCGTAGACGATGGAGTTACGCACCTCCGAACTTGCCGCGTAAATCACCTGCAAAGCCGGCTTGGGGGTGGGCAGGTGCTGGTTTTCGCGCAGCCGCCGGAACACGTTTTCCACGTCCACGATGGCGTCATCCACCAGCTCCCCGATGGCAATGGCCAGCCCGCCCAGCGTCATGGTATTGATGGAAATTCCCGCGAAGCGGAATACCAGCGCCGTAACCAGCAGCGACAACGGAATGGCCACCAGCGAAATAAACGTGGTCCGTACGTTCAGCAAAAAGGCAAACAGCACGATAACCACCAGAATAGCCCCGTCGCGCAGCGCGTCCTCGACGTTGCTAATCGACGACTCAATAAAATCGGCCTGCTTGAACAGGCGCGTATTCACCTGCACATCTTTGGGCAATGAAGGCTTCAGCTCGACCAGGGCCTTTTCCACAGCCTCCGTGAGCCCCACCGTGGCGGTGCCGGGCTGCTTCTCGATGCTTAGAATGACGGCGGGCTTGCCGTTCACGCTGCCGTCGCCGCGCTTAAAGCGGGCCCCGAAGGCTACATTGGCCACCTGCCTGACGCTGATGGGCGAGCCCTGCCGGTAACCGACGATGATGTTCTCGATGTCGGCCACCGAGCGCAGCCGGCCCAGGTTCCGAATCAGCACTTCCGAGCCGTTGCGGTCGAAGAAGTTGCCGGTGGTGTTCAGGTTGGAGCGGCGCAGTGCCTCTTCCACCTGGGTCACGGTCAGGCCTGTGGCGTTCAGGCGGGGCATGTCGAGCAACACCTGGTACTGCAGGTTGTCGCCGCCGATGGGGATGACCTGCGCCACGCCGGGGATACTGAGCAGGCGCTGGCGCACGGTGTAGTTAGCAAGCGTGCGCAGGTCGGCCGCGTTGGTGGCGCGGCCGACTCCCACGCCAACCTCACCCCCCGGCCCCCTCTCCAAAAAAGAGGGGGAGCCTGACGATTTCGGGTCGTCATTCTTTTGATTGGTAACTGTTAACTGCTCATTGTTAACTGAAGAAAGGCCCACCAGCATAATCTGCCCCATGACCGAGGAAATCGGTCCCAGCACCGGCGTGATGCCGGTGGGCAGCTGCCCGCTCACGGTCTGCAGCTTTTCGGCTACAATCTGGCGGGCGGTGAAAATGTCGGTGCCGTAGTCGAACTCCACGAACACCATGCCCAGGCCAATGGCCGAGTTGGAGCGCACGGCTGCCACGCCGGTGGCCCCGTTCAGGGCCGTTTCGACCGGGAGCGTCACCAGGGCTTCCACTTCTTCGGGGGCCATGCCGGCGGCTTCCAGGAACACGGTCACGCGGGGGCGGTCGAGGTCGGGCAGCACGTCCACGGGCAGCTGGCGCGCCGTGTAGGTGCCGGCGATGAGCAGGCCCACGGCAAAGGCCAGCATGAGCAGGCGGTTTTGCAGGGCAAAACGGATGATTTTATCGAGCATTTTGGGTAGAGTTAAAAGTTAAAAGGGAAGAGTTAAAACGTCTGATTTCAACTCTTCCCTTTTAATTTTTAACCCGCTATTGGTTCAGGTAAATGGATTTGAGCTGGTAGGTTCCCACGCTCACCACCCGGTCGTTCTCGTTCACGTCGCCGCCCAGCAGCACCGTTTGCTCGCCGTTGGCCGCGCCGGGCTGCACGTAGTGGACTTTGAAGGTTTCGGGGTCAGTGTGCACGAAGACCACCGGCTTGCCGTTCAGGTCGGTTAGCGCCGAGGTGGGCACGACCAGCTGCTTTTTGCCGCTGCGGCGGCCCAGCACCTGCACGTTCACGGCCTGGCCGGCGCGGAACAGATTGGTGCCGGTGGGGTCGAGCTCCAGCACCAGCTGGCGGGCCTGGTTCACCGGGTTCACCACGTTGCTGAACACGACCAGCCGGGCCGGCGCGCTACCGGTCTGCCCCTCGAGGCCTTCCACCTGAAACTGTGCCCCGGCGGGAATCTTGTCCAGGTCTTGGGCAAACACCTGGGCTTCTACCCGCAGCTTGCCGGGGTTAAGCACCCGCAGCAGCTCGTCGCCCTGCGTGACCTGCTGGCCCAGTGCGAGGGTAAACACGTCTACTGTCCCGCTAATGGGCGAGGTAATGGCGACGCGGCGGTTGCTGGCCTGGCCGTTGAGAATCCCCGCGTTCTGGCGGGCCTGGCGCAGGCGCAGCTCGGCGGCCACCACGTCCTTGCGGGCGGCGATGTCGGCGATGGTTTGCAGGCGGGCGTAGTCCTGCTGGGCAGCCCGCAGCTCGGCCTGGGCGTTGGCCCGCTCCGTGCTGAGGCCGATTTGCTGGGTGGCATCCAGGGTTTGGTCGACCACGGCCAGCACCTGCCCGGCGCGAACCGGCTGCCCCACTTTAGCTAAGAGGCTGACAATGCGCCCGGTCTGGGGCACCACCACCCGGCCTTCGCCCCCGGCGGCCGAAGCCACGGTGCCGTAGAGCGTGAGGCGGTTGTAGGTATCGGAATAGCCGGCCAGCGCCGTGCGCACCCCAAACAGGAACTGGCTTTCCTTGGGCAGGGCCACGGCATCGGTCATGGCCACGCCGGTCGAAGCGTGGGCGGCCCCGCCGTGGTCTTCGCCACCGTGGGCCCACAGCGCGGCGGGCGGGGGCAGCAGCACCGTCAGGGTGAGGCCCAGGGCGGCCGTAGCCGCGAGGAATTTATGCGTGGTTTTCATAGACGGCGGACGTTGAAGTAGGGACGGCAGCCGCCGAACGGCGGCGCATAACCAAGGCGGTGGCGGCAATGCCCAGCGCAAAAGCACCAAAGAGCAGCAGCACGGTTTTCCAGGAGCCAATAAGGGCGGGGGCTGCTACAGCCGGAGCTGCCGCAACCGGCAGCAGCTTGCCCACTTCGATGCCGGAGAGCAGCATCAGGTCGGCCTTATCGCCAGCCACGATGTTCACGGCCAGGCTATATTTCTTATTCGCCGGAAACACGCCCTCGACCATGTAGGCCCCCGGCGACTTTTCGGAGACGGTGAATTTCAGCCCGGCCGCTTCCGGGCAGGTCACGGTTAGTTTGGCTCCCTTGATGGGCGCATTGGTGCCGTAATCGGAGATGAACAGGCGCATATCGGCGTCCTGGCCCTTTTTCAGAGGCTCGAAGCGGAGCAGCAGCTCAAAGCTCTCGGACAGCGCGGCCACCGAAAACGTGGTGGCCACGGCCCCGGCCGAGGGCTTGGCCGCGTCGCCGTGGTCTTCGCCGCCGTGGGCGCGGGCCCCGGTGGCCAGCAGCACGGCCAGCAAAAGCAGGAGGAGGTTCTTCATTAGTATCCCCGCAGGTAATTAAGTGCAACGATGGCCTGACGGTAGTCGCGGATGGTCGTCAGGTAGGTATTCTGAATGGTAAACGCCTGGTTCAGGCTCTGAATCAGCACCAGGTAGCTGATTTCGCCGGCCTTGAACAGGCGCTGCGACTGGCTGATGATGGCCCGCGACTGGGGCAGGCCCGTCTGCTCGTAGTAGGTGAGCGAGGCGGCAAACTTGCGCGTATCGGCCACGGCCTGCTGGTACTGGGTGCCCAGGTCGAGGCGCTGCACCTGCAGCTGGGCCTGCGCGGCCTTGCTGCGCGCCGTGGCCGCTTGCAGCTGGGCGCGGTAGGTCCAGAACCAGATGGGCACCGACACGCCGAACTGGAAGCGGTACTTGACCACGGAGTTCTCATAGGCCTGGTTCTGGTAGCCCAGCGTGAGGGCCGGGGTGCGCCGGGCCCGCACCAGGCTGATGCCCGACTGGCTCAAGGCCACGTTCTGGCCGTAGTAGGCCAGCGTGGGGCTCTGGACTACGGCGGCGCTGTCCTGCTGGGGTAGGGTACCCAGCAGCTCCGCGCCGGCGCGGGCCAGCGCGGGGCCGGTCTGGCGCAGGTCGGTGTCGGCGGTCAGGTTGGCTTCGGGCTGCCCGAGTAACAGGCCCAGCCGCCGTTGCGCCGAGCGTTGGTCCACCAGCGCCTGCTCCAGTTGGTTGTGCACCTGCCGGGCTTCGGCCTCGGTGCTCACGCGCTGCAAGGCCGTCACCTCGCCGGCCTTGAACAGGCGCTCGGTGGCCTGCTGCAAGGTCCGAAACAGGCTGTCCTGGTAGGTGAGCTGCCGCACCTGGGCCTCGGTAAACTGCAGGCTCAGGTAGGCCTGGCGCACGTCGCGCCGCACGGTGGCGCGGTTCACGTCCAGGCCCCGCTCGGCCAGGGTGATGCCCGCCTGCGCGGCCTGCGCCTGCCGGCGGTACACCGTCGGGAAGTCGATGGTTTGCACCACGCCGGGAGCCCACCGCTCACCCGTGGGCGCGGAAAACAGAAAGTCGGGGTTGGGGGGCGAAAAGCTGCCGCGCTTCAGGGCGCGCTGCTCCTCTATTTCCTGGGCCGACTGGCGCAGGCGCGGGTGCCGGCGCAGGGCCAGCTGTTCGGCGCTGTCGAGGCGCACCACGACCTGCTGGGCCCACGCCGGCCCGGCCAGCAGCAAAAGCAGCAGCAGGAGCCCGGGCCGGCGGTTGCGAAGGGGAAGGTTATTCATGAGCGTTGATTGGGCCGCCAGCTCATCCGCCGGCGAGCTGCCAGCAGATGGGAAGGGGACACGAAAGGCTGTCGGCGGTGAAAGACGGCCGGCCGCCGGTTTTCAGGCTTTTTTCTCCAGGTCCATCCCGCACTTCGGGCACTTGCCGGGAGCGGCGCTCTGGCCGCCGTCGTTCATCGGGCACTCGAAGACGGCGGCGGCCTTCATCTTGCCGGCGTTCCTGGCGTGCCAGGCTTTGAACTGTTGGATTTCCTTCTGCTGGGCGTCAATCATCATCTGCGCCATCTCCTTAAGCTTACTGTCTTTGCCGTGGGCCACTTCGGCCTTGGCCATGTCCACGGCGCTCTGGTGATGCACCGTCATGAGCATGTTGAAATTCAAGTCGGCATCAGCCACCATCGGGGGCATGTTTTTCATCATGCCGTCCATCGAGGCCTTCATGGCGCTGGTGAACGGGTCAGCCGGGTCCTGGGGCTTGTAGTTGGTGGGGGCCGAGTCGAGGCGTTCGGCAATGGGCTCCATCTCCCCGATTTCCTTCTGCTGGTCGGCCTTGATTTTCCCGGCCATCTGGCGCATGGTGGCGTCCTTGCCGTCGCGCAATTCGATGTCGGCCATAGCCACGGCGCCCTTGTGGTGCTCCATCATCATGTGGGCAAAGTCGTGGTCGGTGTTGCCCATGGGCTTCAGGGCGTCCATCTTGGCCATCATATCGTTCATTGAGGCCACCAGTGGCGAAGCGGCGGCCGCTCCATCCGCCATTTTCGAGTGGTCCATGCCGGCCATGCCGGCCGCGGCCGAATCAGTAGCCACCGTCGTGTTTTGGGTGGTAGTAGCTGTAGTATCGGCCGACTTGTCGGAGTTGCAGCTGCCCAGCAACAGGGTGCCCGAGCACAGGGCGGCGAGGAAAAACGCGGACTTTTTCATGGGGTTTGGATTGGGATGGGAAGTAAAAAATGACGGGTGCCTGAAAGCGTTAGGCCTTCACGTTGATGGTGAAATCAGTGGTGTGAATCTGCCCGCCGTGGTTGAATTGCAGGAACACGCGGTACCGGCCGGGCTTTTCGAAGCTGGTGTTGAAGCCGATTACCGGGCCTTTGTCGGCCTGGTCGTTGGGGTGCACGTGCAGGTAGCGCTCCGTGTCCTCGCTGATGACCACGACGTGGCCCAGCGCCCCGAGGTACTTGTCGAGGTCCGTCACGGGCCGGCCATTTTTACTGATGGTAATTTTCATGCCCAGCAACTGGCCCACTTTCAGCTCCTTGTCGAAGGCGAGCGTGGCCTGGTAGCCGTCCTGCTGCCACTGCATCTGGTCTTTGCTGAACTTGACGGGCGTGTACTTCGGCCCCTGCACGCTCACCACCTGGCGGCCGAGCTGGTGCCCGCTGCCGTCCGGCGTATAGTCCTGAAACAGCACGTATTCGCCGCCCTTGGGGAAGGTGAAGGCGGCCTTGTAGTTGGCGTCGGCCGTGAATTGGGGGTGCTCGTGGTTGAACACCGACAGGTCTTTGCGGACGATGATGAGGTGGATTTTCTTCTCATGTACCACGGCCAGCGGCACCGGGGCGGTTAAGTTGCCAAGTTCCTGCGGGGTATACGTGAGCGTGACGGGCTGGCCGGCCACCAGCTGCATGGGCTGGGGCTCGAACTTCATCTGGTAGCTTTTGCCGTTGCTCACCTGGTCGTTGTGCACCAGCTCCATGCCGCACTTAGGGCACTTCTGGCCGGGCTTGGTGCTGGTCACCTCCGGGTGCATGGGGCAGGCGTAGGTGTGGCCCCCGGCGTGCCCGGCGGTGCTGTCGGGCGCGGTGCTCGTGGGCGTCGTAACAGTGTTGGTGGCGCTGCTGCTCGATGCATCAGAGGAGCAGCTGGCAACGGTAACTACGCTGGCAAGGGCCAGCAACGGAACAAGAAAACGGTTCATAAAAACGGGTAATGGATGGAAAATGCGGCCCTGAAAGACCGGTGGGGCCGACGCCTGCCATTGCTGCCAGAGCACGAAGCCCAAGGCGGCAGCCAGCCCGGCGTAGGGCAGGCAGAACAGCCCACGACGGCCCGGCCCAGGCGGGCGCGGCGCGCCGGCCTCCTGACCGCAACCCTTCAGTGCGAAGGACGAAAAACCAGAAAAATGGGGAGAGGGGGCGCGGCCTGGCCACGCAGTCGAGCAAACGAAAAGGCCCGCCCCGGACATAGCGTAGCTATGCCGGCGCGAGCCTTAGCGCGTCGGAACAATCAAACAGTCAGGGACTGGATAAAAATGCGGATATCGGGTATTTTGGGCTTGAGGTGCCGCGTCGGAACCAGGGCCACCGCGCCCGTGCGGTTCCATTTGCCAGCCAGGGGCCGGAAATGAAAGCCCACCGCAGCCGGCAGCACGGCCGGGGCAGCGATGAATAAGTGCTTTTGAGTGGGCGTCGTCAGCGACGAGAGCAGCGAGGCCGACTTGTCCTTGCAACAATCGTGGTTGCGGGTCGACTTGGCCGGGTGGCCGTCGTGCTTGCCGTGGTGCTCAGCCACCGCGCCGTGGCCGTGGCAACCCGGGTGCGTGGGCTGCTCGACTTCGTGGTGGCCCACGGCCGCCATCGGCGGAGCTGCCTGCGCCGGATTGACCGTTGCGCACCAGCACTGCCCCACGAACACATTGACGAAGACGAGCAGGAAGCTCGTCGCTAGCAAACGGCGGAAGGGGAACAAGCTACGGAACATAACGGGCACTAAACAACTGCAAAAATAGGCTTATCTCCGGTAAGGGGTTGGGCTGGTTAGGTACCCGTAAAGCCGCTAAAGGGTTCCGGCGGTTGTGTAAGGCCGGCCGAAGCAAGGAGATAATGTGGCGCTATTAGGCGCCTCAAGGCCTTCTGCCCAAGTGCTGGGCAAACATGCAATGGCGGGATAAAGCAAAATTATGTAAGTAGACGGCGCGATTTTATAAAGCCTTACCCTTCAGAAGGCAGTTCGCAGCGCGGGGCGGGCGCTCCTGCGCTAAATGCCGCAATGGCTTGGTCTTGTTCAAAATTGCCCCCAGCGATACCTATACCTCCCACTACTTCTTCGTTCCATAATAGAGGAAATCCTCCGGGCAAACCAGAAATGGAAGAATTAGCCGCAAACGAAGCTCGCAACGCCGGAAACTGCTGGCCGAGGTTGCCCACAACATGACTTGGTAAGCGTAGCTGCGAAGCCGTTATTGCTTTTGCCCGACTGCTTTCCAAGGCAAAATAGCTACAGCCGTGCTGCCGCACCACGGCACGAACATGGCCGCCATTATCAACAATGGTTACGGTGATGAGCACGCCCTGACGCTGGGCCTCCTGCTGAGCGGTTGATAATATGGAGTCGATATAGGCTTGGTTCATGTAGCTTAGACAGTTAGCGTGTTCCGGGGGGAAAGTTTTCATCGTCTAGCAAGAAGGTGTCGGAGGTGCGGGCATAGCGCGAACCCGCCATGCGGCCCAGGGCGCGCAGCTGCTCAAAATCAACCCGAAAGCGGCCATCAATTAACGCATCGTCTATGTGGACGTAAACTATTTCGCCGATGACGAGGCACGAACGCCCCACCGCCAGAGGGGTTGCGGTACGGGCCATCTGGACGGCGTAGTGCTCGGTAGCGATGTTGACGACAAACTCCCCGGTGCCCCCTTGCGCGGGTAGGTGTGCATTGCGCAACGTGTCTTTCAAGGTGCCATCGGGCTTTGGTCCGGCAACCGCGAACGACAGGGCCAGCGGGGCGTGCCCGACGATGTTGAAATAGGAAAACGGGGCCAGATTGGTGACGCCCTCGGTTGATAGGGTCGACACCACTGCCACTGGCCGTGGAATAACGGTACCGGTTAGCAATTTGTAGCGGGCTTCAATGGGAAGTTGGTCGGCGGGGAGGTGCATAAGGGATAAACGAAGACACAATAGTAAGCATTGCTGACCATATAGTAACTGTTGCTGACTAAATTTGTTCATGAATACCTTCGCTTTGCTAACCCAACAGATATCTGAAAAGAACCTGGCGGGCCACATCCACCACTTTTCGCGGCTGCTTGCTTACCTCAGCGAACACCGGTGGGCCACCGATGGCTACCCTGATTTGAGAAGTAGCCACGTACAACTGCTGCGCAACCTTGACCCGACGGGAACCCGTGCGAGTATACTGGCCGAGCGGGCTCAGGTGACCAAGCAAACAATGGGTCGATTGGTCAAGGAGCTGTTTACCAGCGGCTACGTGGGCCTCGAACCTGATGCGACTGATAATCGGGCCCAACTAGTGCGGTTGACTCCACGGGGAGAAGGCTTTTTATCCTACCTGGCTAGCACCTTAGTAGACCTGGAGCGCGCCTTTGGAAATGTACTAGGGCCACCAAGGCTGGCGGAGTTCACCGCTTGCCTGCATGAATTGACGGCATTCGCGGAAGCGCGCCGGCAAACCATCGCTTCATTCTAAAGCAGGGTCATCGTTGGAAAGTAGTGCGGCGTGGCAAATTAGAAAAATGGTATCCCGTCAAATTATGCAATTCAGGAGCGGTATTTAGTACCAACTTCGAGCGAGCAGCACCGTTCCTTTGTAAGGTGATTATGGGCTGTTGCCAATTGGCTAAAAGGCTCGGGAATCCCTCATTACGCCGCTTTTATGGAACCTGCCACCAAAACTGAAACCCTCGACATCGAAGGCATGACCTGCGCCTCGTGCGCGGCTTTCGTCGAGAAGTCGCTCAGCCGCACGCCGGGCGTGCAGCGGGCCATGGTCAACTATGCCACCGAAAAGGCCACCGTCGACTACCTGCCCACCCAGGCCTCCCCCGCCACCCTGAAGGAAGCCGTCATCAACGCCGGCTACGGCGTGACCGAGCGTGCCCCCGACACCAGCGCCGCCGAGCGCGGCGCCGAAATCGACCGCCAGAAAGCGCTGGCCTACCAAAAGCTCAAACGCCGCTTCGGGGTTGCCGTGGGCCTGGCCGTCATCATCATGCCGCTGAGCATGCTCATGCTCTGGCCGGCCATGATGCAGCGCATCAACATGCAGTGGCTCAACTACGCCCTGCTGTTGCTCACGCTGCCGGTGCTGCTCTACAGCGGGCGCGAATTCTACGTTTCGGCCTGGAACGGCTTCAAGCACCGGGCCGCCAACATGGATACGCTCATTGCCGTGGGCACCGGCGCAGCCTTTCTGTATAGTCTGGCGGCGACGGTGGTACCCGGCTTTTTTACCAGCCGGGGCCTCGTGCCGGAGGTGTATTACGACACCACGGCCACCATCATTGCCCTGATTCTGCTGGGCAAGGTGCTGGAGCTGCGGGCCAAAACCCAGACGTCGGCGGCCATCAAATCCCTCATCGGCCTGCAAGCCAAAACGGCCCGCGTGGCGCGCCCCGATGGCGCGGAAGTCGACGTGCCCATCGAGCAGGTGCAGCTCGGCGACATTGTGGTGGTGCGCCCCGGCGAGAAGGTGGCCACCGACGGCCTCATCACCGAAGGGCATTCCTCCCTGGACGAGGCCATGCTAACCGGCGAGAGCCTGCCCGTGGAAAAGAACGCCGGTGACCCCGTATTCGGGGCCACCCTCAACAAAACCGGCTCCTTCCGCTTTCGCGTGACGAAAGTCGGGGCCGATACCATGCTTTCGCAGATTGTGAAGCTGGTGGAAGATGCCCAGGGCAGCCGCGCCCCCATTCAGCGGCTGGCCGACAAAGTGAGCGCCATTTTCGTACCTACGGTCGTGGTTATTGCCATCCTCACCTTCGTCATTTGGTTTGATTTGGCCCCGCTGGGCACGCGCCTGCCGCTGGCGCTGGTCAATTTCGTGGCCGTGCTCATCATTGCCTGCCCCTGCGCGCTGGGGCTGGCCACACCCACGGCCATCATGGTGAGCACCGGCAAAGGGGCCGAGCACGGCGTGCTCATCCGCAATGCCGAAGCCCTGGAAAAGGCCTACAAAGTAGATACCGTGCTGCTCGATAAAACCGGCACCATTACCAAGGGCGAGCCCGCCGTGACGGATTTCTGGACGCTGCCCGGCCCTGCCGGGGCGGCCCGGGAGGCCGGCCAGCTGCTGCAAATGGTGGCTGCCGTGGAGCGGCAGAGTGAGCACCCGCTGGCCGAAGCCGTGGTGCGCCACGCCGACGCCCAGGGCGGGCCCCGCCTAACTGCCACCAGCTTCCGGGCCATAGAAGGCAAAGGGGCCGCCGCCAGTGTGGACGGCCAAGCCGTGCTAATTGGGAACCGCCGCCTGCTGGCCGACGAAAACATTACCCTCTCCCCTCCCCTGATTGCCCAGGCCGAGCAGCTGCTGAGCCGGGCCAAAACCGTGCTGTACGTAGCTGTGGCGGGCCAGGCCGTGGGCCTGTTGGGCGTGGCCGATACCGTGCGCGATACCTCGGCCGCCGCCATCAAGAAGCTCCAGGGGCTGGGCATCGAGGTGGTGATGATGACGGGCGACAACCCGGAAACGGCCGCCCAGGTGGCCGGGCAGGTGGGCATCACGCGCTACTTCGCCGAGGTGCTGCCCCAGGACAAAGCCGGCAAGGTGAAGGCGCTGCAAGCCGAAGGCCGCATCGTGGCCATGGTCGGCGACGGCATCAACGATGCCCCCGCGCTGGCCCAGGCCGATATCGGGCTGGCCATCGGCTCGGGCACCGATGTGGCGATGGAAGCCGCCGGCATCACACTCATGCGCTCCGATTTGAACGGCGTGGTAACGGCCATCGAGCTGAGCCGCCAGACCATCCGCACCATCAAGCAGAACCTGTTTTTTGCTTTCATCTACAACACGCTGGGCATTCCCATCGCGGCGGGCCTTCTCTACCCCTTCTTCGGCCTCCTGCTCTCGCCCATGCTGGCGGCCGGGGCCATGGCTCTTAGCTCGGTATCGGTGCTGACCAACTCGCTGCGCCTGCGCGGCTTTTCAGTTAAAAGTTAAGAGTGAAGAGTGAAAAGGCAACTCCCTTTACCTGACTCTTTTTTCGCTCCTGCTTTTAACTCTTCACTGTTAGCTTTTAACTCCAAAATGGATACGACCGCCATCATTGTTACCGTAGTTGGCCTGGGCCTGGTCGCCTTCGTGCTATGGTACTTCTTTTTTTCGGCCCGCCAGACGGCCAGTGCCGTTTCTTCCACCAGTGGCGTGCAGGAGGTGGCCATCACCGTGAAGGGCGGCTACTCACCCGACGTCATCGAAGTAGAAAAAGGCAAGCCCGTGCAGCTGAGCTTTTACCGCGACGAGGAAAACAGCTGCTCGGAGGAGCTGTTGATGCCCGATTTCAGCATCCGTCGCGACCTGCCGGCCTTCAAAACTACCTTGGTGGAGCTGCTGCCAAAAGAGGCCGGGACGTTTCCGTTCACCTGCGGCATGGGCATGTTGCGGGGTAGCTTAGTGGTGAAATAATGCCGCATCCCATGAAAGCCGACGTCAGCATTGCCCACGTTCTGCCCCCGCCCGGCTCGCACCGGCTGCTGATTAAGAATATGGTTTGCCCGCAGTGCATCCGGGTAGTGGGCGAAGAGCTGGCAGCGCTGGGCCTTACCGTGCACCGCGTAGCGCTGGGCGAGGCCGACGTGTCGACGCCCGACGGCGCGGCTCCCGACTGGGCCGCCATTCGGGCCAGCTTACAGGAGGCCGGATTTGCCCTGCTGGAAGACCTCCGCGACCAACTCGTGGACCGCATCAAAACCCTGCTGGTGGCCCTGGTGCACTACCCCCCGCCCGGCCCGCGCCTCCTGAACTACTCGGACTATCTGGTGGAGCGCCTGGAGAAGGACTACCACTATCTTTCCCATTTGTTCTCCGCTTCCGAGGGCCTCACGATTGAGAAATTCATCATCCGCCAGAAGGTGGAGCGGGCCAAGGAGCTGATTGGCTACGGTGAGTTGCCCATGGCCGAAGTGGCCCAGCAACTGGGCTATAGCAGCCCGGCGCACTTGTCGCGGCAGTTCCGGCAGGTGACGGGCCTTACCCCGACTGAGTTTCAGCGCCTGGGCCCCGCCAGCCACGCCCGGCGCAGCCTGGATTCGCTGATTTAGAGCTGGAAACTATGCAAGTAAATGGCACGGATGTGTAAAATCCAAGCGGCCGGCAAGGGCATTAAGAGGGCTCATTAAATCTTCATAATATCTATTCCCCGTTCCCGTTCACCCTGCTCGCGCTGGCCTCGTTCGGGCTGTTTTTGGTTCCCTGCATGAAAAACCATGACATGGACCCCGCCCACGCAAGCGTGTACATGACCATTATGACGGACATGACGACAAAAATGGACGCGCAGGCCAAAACCAGGACCCCGGCCACGCCTACGCTTCCCAGACGGTGCTGCACCATTAGACGGCCATCAAATGGCCCAGGAAGAGCTGAAAAGCGGCACCAACCAGGAAATGAAAACGACGGCCCAACCCATCATCACCCCGCAGCAGGCCGAAATCACGCAGTTCAACGCCTTCCTCAGCGGCCACCAGCCCCAGCAGCCGTTGGTGCCGCAATTTACCCAGCTTTAGAAAACCGATATGGATAAGATGATGGCCAGCAGCGACCAGCGCGCCATCACGGGCCGGCCCGACTAAGGACTTTGCCCAGCTGATGGTAGACCACCAGGCGGCCATCGACAACTCCGAAGCCCTGCTGGTCCATCTCCGCTTTAAACCCCGTTTGCGATGAGCAGGCGGGGTTTTTCAGTTTCAAAGCACCTTGACAGGAGGCCGGCGATGCCCGGAGGGAAGTCGGAAAAGCGCACAAAAAAGCAGCCCGGCTGGAGAGCCGGGCTGCTTTCTAGAAAGTGAAGCAGTATTGACTTATTGCTTCACGAAACGCTGGGTGAAGATGTTCGTCCCATCGCTCACGCGCACCACGTACAGGCCGTTGGCCAGGCCGGCCAGGTTAAGTTGGCCGTTGCCTTCGTAGCGGGTGCCGGTTACGGTAGCACCGCGGGCATCGAGCAAGGTCACGGTTACCGGCTCGGCGTTGTCGGGCAGCGTCAGGTGGAGGCGGTCCGTGGCCGGGTTGGGGTAGACAGCCAACGTAGCCGAGCCGCCGATGGCGGAGCCGGTCAGGGCGAAAGTGCCACCGGTGATGTTGAGGGTATAATCCTCGGTTTCGCCGTAGCTGAAGCTGCCGCAGCTGGTAGTGGCGCTGTTGTCGCTCATCACCACGCGCAGGCGGGTGGCGCCGCTCTTGGCCGAAGCGGGCACCGTGAAGGAGCCCGTGCGGGTAGTAGCGGCGGTGCTGGCCGCCGCCGATACGACCAACTCACCAGCATCGGTGAACACGCCGTTGTGGTTGTAGTCGATGTACACTTTGAAGTACTCCGAGTAGGCCGTGCCCACGAAGCCGGCCGAGAAGCTGATGGTCTGGGCCGAGCCGGCGGCCACGCTGGTGCTCAGGGCCGTGCCGTTGTAGTAGCCGCCATCGGCGCCCGAAGTGCGGCTGGTGCTGCCCAGGCTCACTAGGTCGATGTACTCGTAGGCTACGCTGGTGCCCTGGCTGGCGCAATACGCAACGGTAGCAGCCGTAGTGGTGAAGGTGCCCGAGGCGCTGAAGGCACTGTTGCCCCCGGAGCAGACGGTCTGCACCTGGAACTCATACGTGGTGGAGGCGGCCAGGCCGGTCAGGGCCTTGCTGGTGGTGGTGCTGGTGGTGCTGGTCCAGGTGCTGCCGCCCGATACGCGGTACTGCACGTTGTAGGACGAAGCACCGCTCACAGCCGTCCAGGCCACTGTAGCGCCGCTGCCGGTGAGGCCGCTGCTGGTCAGGCCCGTGGGCACGCCGCAGGTAGTGCCCGTGCCGGTAGTCACCGTCACGGAGTAGTCTTCGGTTTCGCCGTAGCTGTAGCTGCCGCAGCTGGTGGTAGCGGCGTTGTCGCTCAGCACTACCCGCATGCGGGTTTTGCCGGCGGTGGCCGTGGCGGGCACGGTGAAGGAAGCCGTTTGGGCGGTGGTGGTGGCCGTAGTGGCCGAAACCACGGTTTCACCGGCATCGGTGAAGGTGCCGTTCTGATTCCAGTCGATGTATACTTTCACGTTTTCGGTGTAGGCGCTCGATACGAAGCCGGCTTTGTAGGTGATGGTCTGGACCGAACCCTGGGCCACGCTGGTGCCGAGGACCGTGCCGTCGTAGTAGCCGCCGTCGGCCCCCGAAGTGCGGTTTATGCTGCCCAGGGCCACTTGGGCGAGGTATTCGTAGGCCACGCTGGCGCCCTGCGAGGTGCAGTAAGGCGACGTAGTGGTGCCGCCGCCATAGGCAGCGCCGATGCCCACGGCGTACCAGGCGTTGGTGACGGCCTGGGTCTGGGTAGCGGTGGCACCAAACAGGTCCGTAGCGGCCTGAATAGAGTAAGTGCGAGCGTTGGCGTAGCTTGAGCCGGCCGTCATGTACACGCTTTCCATGCGGAAGGTGATTTTAGCCGCATCCGAAATCCCAATGCCGGTTACGGCGTAGGCAAAGCCTTTCTCGTTGGTGCCGGTTTTGCCCGTGCTGATGAGGTAGTACCAGTAGTTGAGGATGCCCGAGTTGGTGTGCACGCCGCCCTGGTCATTGGCATTGGAGGGCGAGGTGGTGGTGGCGGCCCAGTATTGGCCTTTGTAGTAAGCCGGCTGGCCGTAGAGGTTGGGGTTGCTCATCGAGCGCAACGCGCCGCCGGCTTTCATGATGTCTTCGCCAATGTCCCAGGTCGACTTGGTGAGGCCCAGCGCGGCGCAGGTGTACTGCTCAATGCTGGCCCCCCAGATATCGGAGAGGCCTTCGTTCATGGCGCCCGATTCGTTGGCGTAGGTCAGGTTAGCCGTTTTTTCGCACACGGCGTGGCCGATTTCGTGGCCGCACACGTCCAACGCCGTCAGGGGCTTGAAGGTGCTGGCGCCGTCGCCGTAGGTCATCTCGGTGCCGTCCCAGTAGGCGTTTTCGAAGCCGGCACCGCCGGGCACGTCGTCGAAGTGCACGTAGCTTTTGATTTTAGCGCCGGCGTTGTCGTAGGAGTTGCGGCCGAATACGTTCTTCCAGTAGTCGTAGGTGCTCTGCGCGCCGAAGTGAGCATCGCCGGCTACGTTGTCGTAATTGGCGTTATTGTACTCGGCGGCCGTCCAGTTGTTGTCGGCGTCCACAAAGTCGGTGGCGGCGGTGTAGCTGTTGCTTTTCTTGCAGTTATAGGTTTCGATGCCCAGGCCGCGGGTGTATTCGCGCAGGTGGTAGCCGCCGGTGGCCGTTTCAGTGGCCAGCGTGCGGGTGCCGCTGTAAGCCGTGGCAAAAGTGGCCGTGGCCGCCGTGGCGTGCTTGATGATTTTGTCTTCGAGCACAACTGCCCCGGAGCGCGCGTCTACGTACACGTAAGAACGGCTAATGGGCTGCTGGGCATAGATGTTGAATTTCCAGGCCAGCACGGGTGCGCCCTCGGCCTGGCCGGCCTTGGGACGGTGGTTTTCCACAATCACCAGCTCGCCCTGGGGCAGCGCATTGCCGGCGCCGGGCACTTCCCACATGTATTTCCGGGCGCCCACGTGCGATAACGCGCCCTGCAAGGCGGCGGCAGCCGAAAGAGTTGGCGCCGTGTTCAGGCCCTGAATGCGCTCGAACTTGCCGCTCAGCGTTTCCACCTGGCCCTGGCGGGCGTGCACGGAGTAGACGGCGTGCTCTACTTTGATGCCTTTGTAATACTGCTGGTATTTCTCGTGCGTGAAGCCCTGCAGGTCGGTTTCGATGCTGGTCCGCTGCAGGTGGTCGTCGCCCTTGAGCTGGAGCTGTTCGGTCAATACCTGGGAGGCTTCGCTCAGCGCACGGGTGCGGCCCGTGGCGGCCAGGTTGATGAGCAGCGGCGAGCCGTCCTCGGCCAGCACGGTGGTGGGGGTGGCTGCGCGGGCCGCGTCCTGGGCCTGCGCAGTGTGAGTGAGGCTGGCGCCGCCGAGCAGAAGCAAAGCAGTTGCCGAGTAGGTTTTCATCATAAAAAGGAAAGTTGGGTTGGGGGTGAAACCGATAAAAGAATATTGCTTCCCAAAGGTGGTGGTGGGACTACCTGCCAATTGGGAAGCAACAAAACTACTGGCTCCACCCATCCAGCCAATGTCCAGACAGGGTTACCCAAGGTGGACAAGTCGCAATAAACAGGCGGACTTTAGGTGGACAATTGCCAAAAATCCCGCAAATCATTGGAAATAATCTAAAAAACCTGTGGCTCCATCAACAATTACGCAGCCTTGCTGGTCTCCAGGCGCATCATGAAGTCAACCAGGTTGTCGGTGGTGCTTAATTGCAATTTTTGACGAAGGCGGTAGCGGGCCTTCTTGATGCTCTCCTCGGAAATACCCATCAGCCCGGCCATGGCTTTGGACGAGAAGTTGAGCTTGAGCAGGGCCGCCAGCCGCAGTTCATTAGGGGTCACTTCGGGGCACTGCCGCCGCAGCTCCGCGAAGAAATTCTGGTGCACTTCCTCGAACATAAGCCGGAATTGCTCCCACTCTTTAGTGGAGGAGCCGTTCTGGTCGATGTTCTGCCGCAGCCGCATGAGCTGCTTGCGCACCTCATCATCGGCAGTGCGGGCAATGGTATCCAGCCGCTCCTTCACTTCCTGCAAGATTTCGCCTTTTTGCATCACCGACAACGCCAGACTGGTGAGCTTTTGGTTGTTGAGGGCCAGGTCGTATTCGGCCTGCTGCAGCTTGGCTTCGTTGAGGAGCCGCTCGACCCGCTCGGTGGCCTGCTGGGCTTCCTGGGCCTGCTGCCGGGCCTGGTCGCGCTGGCGGGTGGCGCGGTACTGGTGCCGCAGACCCAGCCCCAGGGCCAGCAGAAACAGGCTCACTCCCAGCACCAGCAGCAGCGTGAGGTGGCTGATGCGCTGGTCGCGCTCCAGCTGCTGAATAAGGTAGCGGTGCGCCGTTTCTTCCTGCTCGCGGCGGTAGTGCTGGTACTGGTTGCGCAGCGCATCAATCTGGGCCGTGTGCTTGGTGCCGTACAACGAATCTTCCAGGCGCTTGCCCTGCTTGTAGAAGGCCAGCGCGGGCTCGAACCGGCGTTGCGCGGCCAATGCATTGGCCAGCACAATGCAGACTTCCTTGGCCACCGGCGTAGCCTTGATACGCTCAGCAATAGCCAAACTGCGCTGGGCATACCCCTGGGATTTGGCGTATTCTCCCTGTTGGTAAAGCACTTGCGCCAGGCCGGCGCAGCACACCGCAATCATCGACTCGTCTTTGTTGGAGGTGGCCAGCTGCAGGGCCTGGCCGAAATACGTGCGCGCCAGCAAGTAATTTTTCTGCTTGGAGTTGATGTCGCCCAGGTTGTTGAGCACAATGGCCTCGTTGGTGCTGTCTTTGTTGCGATGAAAGACGGCCAGGCCCCGCCGGAAATAGGTTTCGGCCTCGCTGAACTTGCCTTGGTCGGCATACACCAGGGCCAGGCCCTGGTAGCTGGTGATGAGGTCGGCCTCGTCCTTATTTTTGGCCAACAGCTTAATGGCCTGCTGATAATAGGCAACGGACTGGGCGTAGTGCTGCTCGTTGTGCTCCACCGACGCCACGTTCATAATGGCGTAGGCCAGATGGGTGGAATCATGCACGGCGCCGTAGTAGCGCAGGGCCTGCAAGTCATTCTCCAGGGCCTCGGGATAGGCGCCTTCCTGTTGCAGCACCAGCCCAATATCGGCGTGCAGCATGGCGCACTCCTTGGCAAAATGCGCGGCCTGCGCTTTGGTGAGCGCCTGCTGGTAGGTGCGGAGGGCGGCCGGGTAGTCGCCGCGCACAAAATGCAGCCAGCCCAGGTGTTCGAGCGCTTCCGATTCCAGGCGGGGGGCGTGGGCTTGCCGGGCCAGGGCCAGGCTTTGCTGGGCGTAGCGGCGGGCGCTGTCGGGCTGGCTGGCCAGGGTCAGGTCGGCCAGCCTGAGCAGGTGCACGATGCGCGCCGTGTCGGCGGGAGCCCCGGCTCCGGCCGCACCGAAGCCCACCACCAGCAGCGAGAGTAAGAGCAGCAGACAGGAATAGAGACTCCTCATACCATCTCAAAACAGTTCATTTCCTTCACAAAGCCAAAACCGGCCCCGTAGCTATATAATAGCGAAAGGCTTAGCTGACAAAGCTACAGCAATTGCAGGCTAGCCGGAAACGGTTTCTTTTCTTTTCCAGCAAGCATTGGGAAGGCGACCCCAGCCATCCACCAGGCGCGGAAAACCGGCTGCGCTCTTCCCCAGCCTTAGTAATACGACGAGTACAGGGTAGGGTGCTTGGTTTTGATGGCGCCGGGGCTTGTGCGTAGCCGTCCGCGCCCGGTAGTGCTTATTTTGGCGAGGGGGTCGCGGAAGAAATACGCGCCATCTTCCACTATCAGCTGGCCGGCGATGGTCACCTTGGTGTGACGTAAAATTTCCAGGGAGCCGCCCTTTTTCACAATCAACCGTGAGGTGGGACCGATGTACAACTCCGAGATTTTACCCGCCAGCTCATTTATTACCAAGGCATTGCCAGCCCCTACCACTACACTGGCAGAGTCGCGGGGGTGAGCCGGCTGCCGGCCAATATCCAGGCCGCCTGGCACCAAATTGTAAGTATTGGGCGCTAGAAACTGCAAGCTGCCGGGTGCATGCAGCACCACTGTTCCCACGGCACCGTTGTTACCGAGCATAAAATCGGAGCGGTGGCGGCTGGTGCGGTGCGGCCCGTCCCGAAACACGTTGCTGCCGCTGAACACGGCCCCCAGAATTTTGTCGTAGGAGCCCTGGGGCGGCTGGACGTAGTCGTATAGAAACGTGCAGTTGCGCAGATGAAACAGGCTGGCAGTGTCGGTGGCGGCGGGAATGGCATGAATGAGGTAGTTGTGCGTGCCGATGAAGCGACAGTCGGTGAAGCTCATGCGGCGGGCGTAGGAGTCGGAATGCAGCGTGAACGGCCCGAAAGCTGGCTGCCCGTGGTAGGGCCGGTCCTCAAAAGTGCAGCCAACGAAGCGGGTAGCCTCGGCCGCAGTGGTGGCCTTGCAGCCATGCACGAAGGCCCCGTAGATGCGGCAATTCTTGAACAGAAAACCCGGCTGCGTCACCCAGGCCGACCAATTGGTGGTGCCCCACACGAGGCAGCCGGAAACCCGCATGTTTTTCGTCGCGGCCGGGCGGGAGGCGTCGGGCCGGTCCGACACGATGCCCTGGCCGGCATTGTCCACGAAGCGGCAGTTTTCCAGGCTCACGTTGGTCACGAAGCCATCCTGCGGCTCCAGGTCGATGCCCGCGGCGGGGTTGGAAACCAGTGGCTTGCCCGTGGCAGCCATCATCACCCGGCCGGTGTGGCTAAAGCTGCAATTGACGGCCCGAAACCCGTTGGCGCCCGTGAGCGACATGCCCTGGCGGCCGTTGTAGTTACAGGTGGAGTTTTCGATGAGGTTGTCTTCCCGGTTGGGGTCGTCGATGCCCTTGGCCAAGTGGTTGAGCACCTGAATACCGTCGCGCCCAAAGTGATGCAGCGCCAGCTTCCGCAACGCGATATGGCGCGAGTCGCTGACGAAAATGGCATCAAACCCTAACTGAATGCCGGTATCGCCCCAATGTCCCCCAACTACCAGGTGCGGGCTGTTGCCGTTCAGGTTGAGGTTGGCCACTTCCACGTTGTCGCAGTTCTGCAAGGTGATGCAGCTGCCACCGGTGGCCGCGTACTTGTAGTCGGCAAAATATTGGGTGGCAGCCTCGTAAGGCAGTTTGGTGGCGGGGTCGAAGGCGCCGTAGCGCAGGCCGTTGACGTAGCGAATTTCGGTGGTGGCGCTGTCGTCGCCCAGCACCGAGAGGTTGTGGCAGCCAGCCAGGTGCAGCACGTCGGCGCCCAGGCCGGCGGCATCCTGGCGGCCCACCAGGTACACGCCTTTGGGAATGTGCAGGACGGCGCGCCCGGTGCCGGCCGGCGTTTGGGCGCGCTTGTTGAAAAAATCGGCGGCCCGCTCGAAGGCGGCGTGGTCGTTGGTTTTGCCGTCGCCCACCGCCCCAAAATCGGTTCTCAGGTCCTTGCGCAGCACCGGCGTCGCTGCCTGCCCGTGCGCCAATCCACTGAATAGCAGAAAGCAACTCAGCAGAAGCAGCATTTCTGGCCGCAGCGAAAAGGCTTTTTTATTCCTTAATACATCACTCATGCGGCTTGCGGCTATTGACTAAAAACCCGGATACGAGTCTCCGGTAAAATTAGCCAGGAATGCCAGCATGAACAGCGGCACTCATTGCACCAGCTGGGCAAACAGGCGCGCCAGCGTGGCGGCCGCGTCGGCGCACAGGCCGGGGTGCACGGGCGAGGACTGCACCACGGTGCTGCGCGTGGCCGTGAGCCAGCGAAACCGCTCCGCAATAGGCAGTTGCCCAATGGCGCCGCCCGTGGCCCGGCCCTGGCAGATGCGCTCGAAGGCTTGCAAACGAGCCGTTATTTCTTCCAAATCCAGGTCGGGAGCCAAGGCCCGCAACCGCGCCTCGGGCAGCTCAGACCGCGTTTGCAGAAAGCCCAGCGACCGGCAATACACGATGACGCCGACGTTTAGAAACTCCTCCCGCTCGACGCGGGGCACCACGCGCAGCACGGCGTACTCAAATAAGTGCATTGCGGGCATCTTGGGCTTCCTGAACAAAGGTTTCTGAGGCGGCCAGGCGGGTTTCGAGGAAGCGGACGTAGGCTTCGCGCTGCTCCTCGGCGGTGGCGTCTTCGTTGGTCAGCCACTCGTCGGGCACCAGCGCCACGATGGCGCGGAGGACCTGGGGCGTGAGGCGGGCGCGGCTTTCGGCGTCCACGGCGGCCAGCTCGCTGGCCTGGGGCAGCAGGACGTGGGTCTTTATCTGCGGAAATGGGCGCGGGCGCGGCAGCGCCCAGTCGGGGCCGGCGTGGTGCACGTAGAGCGCCGCGCCGTGGTCGATAAGCCACAACTCCTTGTGCCACATCAGCATGTTGGTGTTGCGCACGGTGCGGTCCACGTTCAGCGTGAGGGCATCAAGCCACACAATTTGCGAAGCCAGATGCGGCTCCACGGTGGTCACCAACGAATCAAACGTGATGGCCCCGGAGAGGTAATGCAGGGCCAGGTTGCGGCCGGTGCTGGCCCGCAGCAGGTCCTGAATTTCCTCGTCGGGCTCGGTCCGGCCGAAGGATTCGTCAAGCTCACAAAACACCAGCTCCGGCACGCGCAGGCCCAATACGCGGGCAATTTCGCCCACAATCAGCTCGGCAATCAGCGCCTTTACGCCCTGCCCCGCGCCCCGGAATTTTACCACGTAGAGGAAGCCATCATCGGCCTCGACCAGGGCCGGCAGGGAGCCGCCCTCGCGGAGCGGCGTCACGTAGCGGGTTACCGCCACGGTGCGGAGTTCAAGGGCAAAGGGTGGCGGCATAGGAAAGCAGAAGCGAAGAAAGTGCAGCAACCACAAAGAACGTCATGCCGAGCTTGCCGAGGCATGACGTTCTGGGGTTGCTTGATTCCCCTATCGGCCTCTCCCCTTCCGCAGCGCCAGATAATCCAGATAATACAGCACCTTCACCGAGAGTGAGTTATTGTGAGGGGTGTTAATCGTATTGTTGAAATTATCGAAGAATTGCGGCGTGGCCTCGTTGGCTTGCAGGAAGGTATAGCCGGCGTTTTTCCAGACCACGCTGATTTGCGAGCCGGGCGCGAACCACCACGAGTACACGGCGTCGATGTTGAAGGCGTTGTAGGTGTTGTCGCGGTTGCGCTGGTAGGCCACCGATTGCTCCTCACCATTCTTGCCGAGCGTAGTGAAATCGGCGTAGCGCACGTTGCTGGTGTATTGGCGCAGACGCAGCGTGAACGACATGCGGTTGGTGAACGTGTAGGCCACCGACACCACGTTGGCCACCGTGGCCACGTTGCGGCGGCCCAGCACAATCTGACTCAGAAAAGGCACATCGAGCGGCTCGTTGGCATCCATGCCGCCATTCACGTAGCCAATTTGGTTCTGCCGCAGGCTCCAGTCCACGCTGTAGCGGAAGGTGAGGTGGGTATTCACGCGGTAGCGCGGGTAGAAGCCCAGGCTGTAGCCGGTGCGGCGGGCGCGGGCCAGCCGGTCGTCGTGGCCGTATTCCTGGAAGCCGGCGTTCCAGTTCACGGCAAACGGCTTGCGCGAGTCGGAATTGAAAAAGAACGTGAAGCGCGTGTTTTCGGGCACCCGCACGTAGGTTGAGCCGAGCGTGGGCGTGCGCGGCTCGAAGAAATCATGCGTCACCGGGTCCACGTTCAGGTCGAAGCCGATTTGGTTGAAGCTCTTGGTGAAGGTGGTGTTGGCCCCGAGGTAGAAGTTGAGCGCCTGGTACAGCGTGGGCTTGTAGAGCAGCGTGTGGCTGATGTTGCCGAACAGGAACAGGTTGTTCACCTTCCAGAAGGCCTTGTACTTGGCGTAGTTCAAATCCAGCGATTCGGTGATGTTGTTGTTGCCGAACAGGATGCCCAAATCGTTCGGATTGTAGGTATCCGACTCGATGCCGTGGCTCAGGTTCCAGGTGAAATTGCCGCTGATTTTGCCAAAGCCCACGCGGTACTTGTAGCCGTCCTGGTCGTTGATTTGCTCCTCGGAACCGAACTGCGTGCCGCGCCGCCGCGAGTAGATGGCGCGGCCGTCGAGGGCGTAGGAGTTCTTCTTGTTGGCGAAGCGGAACAGGCCGCCGGTCACGTTGGCATCGTAGGTCTGGCCCGCCCGCGTCACGTTGGTGTTGATGAGCGAAACGTAGGAGTTGTTTTTCAGGCTCTGGTCGAGCACCATGATGTTGTAGTTGCTCAGCGGCTGGGTCAGCACGCGGCGCTCCTGCCCGCTCTCCTCGTTGCGGACGGTGGCGTACACGTCGTTGCTCACAGCATTAAACACCCCGATTCCCAGGCCCTTGCTGGTGCGGCCCGATATTTTGGTGGCGTTCAGCAGCGGCGTCTCGGAAGGGTTGCTCAGCAGTCGTTCGTTGGTGCCGGCCGCCACGTTGTAGAAGCCGATGGGCGTGGCGCCCACCCGCCGCGAATAGAACAGATTGCCCTTGTTGAACAGCTCGGTGCCTTCGGTAAAAAACTGCCGGTTTTCGTTGAACTGCACCTCAAACGGCGAGAGGTTGAGCACCTGATTATCGCTCTGCACCTGCCCAAAATCCGGCACCAGCGTGGCATCCAGCGTGAAGCTTTCGTTGATGCCCCATTTCAGGTCGGCCCCGCCGTTGAAGCTCGTCGTGGTGCGCTTCGTGCCTTCCGCGTTCAGCGGGTTGTGGTTCACGTAGGCCGACACGTAGGGCGTGAGCGAGAGACGCAACGGCGGTTTCACGCCCCGCACACCAGTCAGCTCGCCCCATTGGTTCACAAAACCGTCGACCTGCGGCTTCACCTCGTTCCAGAAATACGCCGCGTTGTCGTGCTTGCGCTGCCGCATGAAGTTCAGGCCCCACTGCTGCACATCGGCCGTGCTGAAGCGGATGGCGGAGTACGGAATGCGCATTTCGGCCACCCAATCGGTGCCTTGCAGCGTGGTGCGGCTTTCCCACACGGCGTTCCAGTTAAAGTCCTCGCCGCCGGCCGGCGAATAGCGCGAATCGAGCTGCACGCCGCTGCTGGTCACGATGAAACCGTAGCCGTTGAGCTGGTCGTGGTAGGTATCGAGGAAAATGCCGAAGAAGTCGGAGTTGCCGGTATTGTCCCGCGCCGTCAGCTCCCGGGGGATGGAATCCGGCGAGATGTCGTGCATCACCGCGCCCACGTAAATGGCCGCGTCGTCGTAGAGCACGCGCACTTCGGTGGGGTGCTTTTCGGGCACGCCGGGCTTGGGCCGCTGCTGGGTAAAATTGCCGGTCACGGCGGCTTCGCGCCACGCGGCTTCATCGAGCACACCGTCGAGCTTAATGGGCTGCGTGATGCGCAGGGCCGCCAGCTGGCGCTTGGGCGCGGCCGTGGCGGTAGTGGCGGCCGGCGTTTGGGCCGCAGCCGAGGCCGCCAAAGCACATAAGCCCAATAGCAAGGCCCTAAAGCGAGTCGGGAGAGAAAGAACCATGATGCAGAAAAGTGAGGTGGAAAGGCCGGAAGAATTGAGCAAAGCAGTGGCTGACAGCAGCAAAAAGCTGCGCGGCAAAAGCCCATAAGAGTGGTTGGTACTTTGGAGCGCGCCTCTACCGAAGGCGGCCTTATTTGGCCTTGCGCAGGAAAATGTCGCCGTTGAAGGTCTTCATCATCATCTCCGCGCCGCCGCTGTTGATTTTGCCGTAGGTCCAGTCGTCGGTGCTGAGGCGGGAGAGGCCGTTCTGGCTGGTGCGGGTCACTTTGGGCTGGCCCTTGCTCAGGGCCACGTCGAAGTCGCTATACACGTTGCCGCGGTCCGATTTCATTTTGAGGGCGGCGCTGGCGCTGGCCGGCAGGGTCACGTCCACCTTGCCGTTGAGGGTGGAAAAGGCCATGGGCGCGCCCGCCGTGATGCTGGTAAACGAGGCCTTGAGGTCGCCGTTCACCGTGTTGGCCACCGCCGAGCCGGCCACCTGGTTGAGCGAAATATTCCCGTTCACGTTGGTCACCTCTAGTTCGCCGGCCACGTTGTCGACCACGATGTCACCGTCGTTCACGGTGCTCACTTTCAGCGAAAAATTCCGGGGCACCTTGATGGCCAAATCAATCGGGCCTTTCCACGATTCGGTGCTGATTTCGACGTGGTTGTTCTTCTCCTCCGCCGTCAGGTTGAGGCTGTTGCCGGCCGAAATCCGCTTCAGGCCCATGACAAGGCTGGGGCCGGAGTCGCCGTGCTTGCCGGTGCGGGCGGCGGCGTCAATCGCCACCTCCCTGCCGCTGTAGCCCGTTACGTGAATGCTGCCATTCACGAGGCTCACTTCCAGAAAACCGGGCTTGCCGGGCATGCTGAGGGCTACGGTGAGCTGCTCCCTGGCATCCTGCGCAAAGCCGGTCCCGCTGCCGCCGAGGAGAATGAGGGCCAGGATAATGCTTCGCCCGAGGGCGATTCGAAACGAATAAGTCATTGCTATTGAGTTGAATTGCTATTGCTTGGTGATGGTCACGTCGCCGTTCAGGGTTTCGAAGCGGAAATCCGGCCCGCCTTTGCCGATGCGCACGGCCGTGTCCTTGGTCAGCTTGTACACGGTGCCGTCGCCCCGGCCCTGCTGGTTTTTGGTGACTTGCGCCGGCAGCACTTCCACGTTCGGAAAGTCGGTATAAAACTCGCCGTGCATGCTTTTGAAGTGTAAATCGGCGGCAAAATTGGCCGGGTACTTCACCTTAATCTGGCCGTTGATGGTGTGGTACGACGACGCGCCGGGCGGATTGGCCGCGTAGGCCGCCTCCACGTTGCCGTTCACGGTGTGGGCCTGGGTGGTGCCCTTCACATTGAGCAGCGTGATGGCGCCGTTCACGTTGCCGGCGTTCAGCGGGCCGCTCACGTCCTGCACCAGCACCTTGCCGTTGTTCACGGTCGAAACGTGCAAGTTGAGCTGGTACGGCACTTTCACCACGTAGTCGATATCGTATTTGTAGTCGATGTCCTTGTGCTCCCAGCGGTTGTGCTCGTTGTGCGGGCGCGAGTCGTAGGGCGCGGCCATGTACACCACCACGCTATCGCCGTGCTGCGAGAAGCCCAGCTTGGTTTCACTCTTGCCGATTTCCAGCGTTTTGGCACCGTCGGCGCTAATGGTTTTGGTGGCTTCCACCAGAATTTTATTGCCGGCGTAGCCCTGCACCGTCACCGAGCCGCTGATGTTGTAGAGGGCCAGCGTGCTGCGCCCCGCGTCCGCCGTGAGCGCAAACTCGCGGCTGATTTTTTCTTCCGAGTGCTGGCTTTGGGCCCGGAGGCCGCCGCCGCTATACAGCAAGAGCAGGGTACTCAGCCCGAGGGGAAACATGCGTTTGGTCATGGCGTGGGGGGAGTGAGGGCGCGGCGGGCCGGCCCGTGGATAAGGTTTGGATGCTCTCTTCAATCTTGCTTTTCACCGTGCTATCCAGGTCCGCCTGCTTCAGCAGGGCCCGCAGCCGGGGCACCGAGCGGCGCTCCTGGAGCTGCACCATCACATCGGCCAGGGCCGACTGCACCAGCGGCGACTGCTGCTGCGCCAGGGCGTGCACCAGGCCCAGCCGCACGGTGGGGTCGGCGGCCAGCGGGGCCAGGGCCTCCAGCGTGGCCAGCCGCACGTTCACGTTATCGTCGTGGTTGAGGGTACTCAGCAGCGCTTCCACCACGCGGGCATCGGCGGCGCCGTCCAGCTCCTTGGTGTAGCTCACGGCCCGCAGCCGCTCCGTGGCCGAGGGGTTGTCGATGAGCGCCAGCAGCATCATTTGCCGCATTTCGCCCACCTGCGCCGCCAGGGCGGTGATTTGCTGCTGGTTGGCCGGCGTGTTGGCGGGGCGGTTGTTCAGCCAGTAGCCGCCCACCACGCCCATCGTCAGCAGGGCCAGGCTGTACGCCAGCCGCAGGGCCGGCTGCGGAATTTGCAGCTCCCGCAGCCACCGCCACAGGCCCTTTGGCGAATGCGTAGGCTCGGGCGTCAGCGTGTCTTTAAATTCGGCCAGCATGGCATAAAACTCGGGCCGCAGGTTGGGGCTGGGCTCGGGCGTGGTCACTTTGCCCAGCGTGCGCCACACGCGCTGCACGGCTTCCAGTTCTTCGCCGCAACCGGTGCATTCGGCCAGGTGGGCTTCCAGCGCCTGTTGCTCCGCTTCGGGCAGCTGGCCGCTCAGGTAGTCGGCCAGCTGGGCTTTGGTGGATTCGCAGTTCATGGGCGGGTCAGTTTTCAATGCGCAGATAGGTCGTTTTCAGCTCGTTCAGGGCGCGGTGGGCGCGCACTTTCACGGCGCCTTCGGTGGTGTTCAGCAGCACGGCTATTTCGCCGTATTTCAACTCCTGAAACCGGCTCAGGACCAGCACCTCGCGGTTTTCGGGGCTGAGGCGGGCCAGCGCCTGGTGCAGCAGGGCCGTTTCCTGGGCTTGCTCCAGGCTGGCATCGGCCCGGCTGCCGCTGTCGAGGTGCTCGGCCAGGTCGGCCACGTCGGAGTGGTGGGCGGCGCGGCGGTTCTGCTTGACGTAATCGGCCAGTACGTTGCGGGCCAGGTGGTACATCCAGGTGCGGAACTCGCCCTCGCCGGTGAAGGTGTGGCGGTACTTCAGCATGCGGTAAAACACGTTCTGCACCAGGTCCTCGCTGGCCGCCCGCCCGCCGCCCAGCATGTGGTAAATAAAGCCGAACAGCGCGCGGTGGTAGCGCTCAAAGAGCAGGCCCATCCGGTCCACGTCGCCGGCTTTCACCCGCAGCATCAGCGCGTTATCCGTTAGCGAGTCCAAGCTGATACAGTGGGGTTGTGATGGTATTCAGGGGTGGACACCGCGCCAAACCGGGAAGGTTACAGAAATCTGCAAACTTTTTTTCAGGTCCGAAAACATAAGGCAATGGCAGGGTGTAGAGACGCATAATTTCGTCTCATCGTCCGCGCCTTTCGAAAAGCATCAAGGAGTCATCGTTCAACGACAAGACGCAATTATGCGTCTCTACTTCCGCTTACGGAAATACACGTCGTTGCTGATGGATTCGAGCTTGACCAACGGGCCGCTGCCTTTGAGCGTGCCGTGCAGCTGATACCCCACAATGGGGGTTTTCTTCGGCGCCGTGCTAAAGGCGATGTCCTGGTCGGTATACACCTCGCCGGTAATGGTTTTCAGCGCCAGCTCGGCGCCTTGCGTGGCGGGCCAGGCCACATCCACGAAGCCGCTCAGCGACTTGGCCTCGATGGGCCCGGTGAGGCCGGCAATGTCGATGTTGCCGCTCAGCGTGGACACGCGCAGGCTCACGCCGGCCGGCACCGTGATGTCGTATTCGATGACGGCGCAGACCGGATTGTGGCGGTTGCCGTTGCGGTCGGTCGCCCCGTCATCTTTGCCGTTGGCGTAGTACGTTTCGCCGTAGTAAGCGCCGCCGCTGGGGCAGTCGCCGGGCTGGGCATTGCGCAGCATTTCCTTGTCGAATTCAGAGGTCAGCTTCACCTCCTCTCCGGTCTGCTCCGTGGTGAGCAGCAGGGCGTCGTTGAGGTGGTTCTGGTTGATGCTGACGGAGGCTTTCAGGGTCACTTTGTTGCCGGCCCCGGCCCGGATGCGAATGCTACTCGCCTGCCGCAGGTCGAGGAATAAGCGCTGCCCGGTGGCCAGGCTCGCGCTTTTTTCAATAATTTTCTGGGCGAAGGCTGATTGCATGCCGCCCGTGGCGAGCACCAGCAACAGGAGGAAGAAAAAGCGGCGCATGGCGTTGGTTTTTTTGCAGAAGTGGAAGGAGTAATTTTTAGAAGCGTTTTCCGGGCTTACCCAGCACAACCGTTCCCGATATGGCCGGCGGGGCCAGTCCGCTACTTCGCCTTGCGGACGTAGATGTCGCCGCTCACCGTTTTGAGCGATACCGCGTTGCCACCGCCGTTAATGCTGCCGTCCACCACCTGGCCGCCGATGTGGCGCATGTTTTCGTCGCCTTTGCCCAGGTTCATGTCGAAATCGGTGTAGACTTCGCCCGATATAGAACGCAGCTTCAAGGTGGCTTTGGTGCTGGCGGGCATGCTCACGTCCACGTCGCCGCTCACGGTGCTGATGGAGCTGGGGCCCTGGCGCATGGGCGCAAACTTCACCTGGATGTCGCCGCTCACGGTGTTGGCCACCACCGGGCCGGCCACGTTCGTGAGCTTGATGTCGCCGGATTTCATGCTCACTTCGAGGTCGCCGGCAATGTCGCGCACCACCAGGTCGCCGCCGTTCCAGTTCGTTTGGCTGTACTGCACGCTGGAGCCGCGCGGCACCTGAATAACGTAGTTGGCATCCTTGCGCGAGGCCCGCACAATGCGCACCGTATTATCGGTTTGCGTCACCGCCAGGCCAATTTTGGTGTTGTCCACGGCCGTGTTGTAGATGGGGTGCAGGCCCTCGGCGCGCTTGGGGGCTTCTTCGTAGCCGTTGCCTTTTATCACCAGCTCGCTGCCGTCGATGCCTTCCACGGTCACGTCGCTGCCCTGCATTTCGAGCACGATTTTGCGGTCTTTGCCGCTGAGCCTGGTCTTGTATTCCTGGGCGTGTCCGGCCTGAGCCACGAGCGCACCCGCCAAAGTGAGGAGAATGAACTTGTTCATATTACGTAAATAAATTAAGCAAGTGAGGTCCTGGCGCGGCGCCGGTGACCGGCGCCGCGTGCAGAAAAAAGGAGAGAAAAGCGAGGAATAAAACGTCATGCAGAGTGCGGCGAAGCATCTTGCATGGCATAGGAATTCAATCGTTGAAAAAGAATCAGTGGTGGCACGCGAGATGCTTCGCCGCGCTCTGCATGACGTTCTGAACTGTTCGTTTAAATCAGTTTGCCGATGCCGGCTTCGGCCTGGGCGCGCACCACGGGCAGCGCATCGGGGCGCTTGGCCAGGCGCTCAAGCTGCGGCACGGCCCGGCGCACCCGCATCGACACCAACATGTCAATCAGGGTAATCTGCACGTTGGGGTCGGTTTGGATGGGCAGCGAGTGCACCAGCGCTTCGCGCACCCGCGAGTCGTCGCGCAGGCGGTAGAGGGCCTCGCAGGCGGCCAGGCGCACGTTGGGGTTGGGGTCGAAGTTGAGCGTGTTGATGAGCACCTGCACGGTGGGGTCGCCGGGCTCGTTCTGCCTGCTGGAATTGGTCACCAGCTGAATCCGGTCGCTGGCCGACACCGTGTTGCCGTTACTGCCGGTCAGGGCCTGGGCCAGCTCGGCGTGGGCCGGCCGGGTGTTCGCGGCCAGGTCGGCGGGGGGTTGGGCGCCCCAGTGCAGGTTGCGGCCGAGCAGCACGCCGGCGGCAATCAGGACAATACTGGCGGCGATGCGCAGCCAGTTGTTGGCCAGGGCCGTGGGCCACATCGATACCACTTTGGCTTCGGGCGGGGCCGGCGGGGCAGCGAAGGTTGCTTCAGGCTTCAGCTGCGCCTTTTGCTGCTCCAGCATGGCTATAAAGTTGGCGCGCAGGGCCGTGCGGGGCACCTCGGGCAGGGCGGCATCCAAGTCGTCGGAAAGGGCGCGGAGCTGGGTGACTTGCAGCTGGCAGCCGGGGCAGGTGGGCAGGTGGGCGGCCACGCGCTCAGCCTCGGCAGCCGGCAGACTGTGCTCGACGTAGGCCGGCAGCAGGGCTTCCATCTCGTGGCAGGCAGTGGGTTCGGGCGTTTTCATGGACTTAATTGGCGAAGTAGATTTTGCGCAGCGCCTGCAATGCGCGGTGGGCTTTCACGCGGGCGGCTTCGGCGGTGCAGCCCAGCAGCTTACCAATTTCCTCGTAGCCAAACCCCTGGAAGCGGTTCAGCACCAGAATTTCGCGCTGCGGGGTGGGCAGCAGGGCCAGGGCTTCGTGCAGGTCGTCGTGGTGGTTGCTGACGCGCATTTGGGAGAAGGCCGCGCCGCGCAGGCCGCCGGTGCGCTCCACTTCGTCCACATCGGCGGCGCGCAGCTTTTCCTTGCGGTGCCAATGGTCGGCGTGCACGTTGCGGGCCATTTGGTACACCCAGGCCTTGAAGGGCTGGGTGGGCTGGTAGCTGCTGCGGTATTTGAGGATGCGCTCGAACACGGTTTGGGTCAGGTCTTCGCTGGTTTCGCGGTCGTTGGTGAGGCGGGTAAGGTAGTTGAACAAGGGGCCGTGGTAGCGTTCGAACAGCGGCACCAGCTGGTCGAGGTCGTCGGCCTTTACGGCGGCCATCAGTGCTTCGTCGCTCGTGGATTCCACGGAATGGTTTTAGGGGTTGGATTGAAAGGGGTACCGGGCTTCGAGCGAATCGTTACACCGGCTGCAAAAAAAATACCGGATAGCCGGAAAACCAGCCTTTCTGGCGCCGCCGGAGCCGCGCCCTGTGCCAGCCGCCCACTGCCACCGACTGCCTCATCGTGCGCACCCGGCCCGGCAACTCCCCGCTGGCAGTGTGCTGGCGGGGAGTTTTTTTGGGTGCAAATCACCCCGCTACCTACCGCAGGCGCGGCGCATAGCCAACGCCAACCCGAAGCGACGCAGTTGGCTTGGCGCTATTTTTCGACTGGTTGTTCCTTGGAAATTAGCGGTTTTAAAGGGTAAAAGATGAGCCTGAAAAACTGTTGATTTGACATATGATTTCAGCAGTATTTATTTTATAAATAGTTGAGCTTAAATTTTTTACCTCCAACAATAACTCTTCCATTTTGTAACCAAACCAAGGTGCATTCCCGTAAAGGGGCTACGGCTTAAGAAGCTGTCCTCCTTATTAAAAACATCAACTCCTGACCTTTTCCTTTCCACATTTCCATTTTCCATAATTACATGAAGACTATCAAAATTCTCGCGGCCGCTTTGTTGACTTTGGGCTTGAGCAACGCAGCTTTTGCGCAAACCACTGCTGGCAGCACCACGGGCACGACCACCGGTACCACGGGCACCACTAGCGGAACTACGGGCAGCACCACAGGCACTACAACCGGTACCACTACCGGCACCACGGGCAGCACCAGCGGAACCATGGGCACTACAACCGGTACCACTACCGGCACCATGGGCACCACCAGCGGCTCTACGTACGGCACCACCAGCGGCACGACTTCGGGCAGCACTACCTCGGGCCGCACGATGAAATCTAAAAGCACGAACCGCAAGGGCAAAATGAAAGGCAAGTCCACCATGTAGTGTAACTTATTGCGACCCAAGGCCGTAAGAGGCAAAGAAAACCGGCTGTTTCTTTCGAAGCAGCCGGTTTTTTGCTTCTCTCCTATTTCCCCCCTTTATATGAAACCGTACTTCCTGCTGCTCGCCGGCCTGCTGCTGGCCGCTTCGGCACAAGCCCAAACCATTCCGTTCGACCCTTCGGCTCCGGTGCGCGCGGGCAGCCAGGGCCAAACCACCGTGCCTCCCGTGAACCCGGCCCTGAACCAAAGCACCATTCAGGGACCGCCCGACATGCAGCGCACGCCCACCAATACCGACGCCCAGCCCAGCCGCCAGGTGCAAACCGGTAGTTTCTCGCCGGCGGGCACGCCCGAGGCTTCACCCACGGCCGTGCCCGACATTCGGGAGCAGCCCTTGCTCAAGGATGGCCGCCTTCGCCAGTCCACCGACGTGGTACCGAGTCGCTCGCGCCGTAGCAGCAGCAGCAACGTGCGCCAGAACTAAGCGTTAAGCATCACTGGCCAAAGCCAACGAAGCCCCGCTCAGCATTTGAGCGGGGCTTCGTTGGCTTTGGCAAACCGGCCACCAGCACCTATTTATTCTTGCTTTTTTCGGCGTGGGCTAATAAGTCGCCGCCGTGCCGACGCAGCAAATCCGCTAGCTCGGTGAGCGGCTTTTTCAGGTCGTCGGGGGCTTGGGCGCTGGCTTCGCCGGTCTGTTCGCCCAGCATGGTGAGCGAGTTGCCAATGGCCGCGGCACTCAGCGCGCCGCTGGTGAGCAGGGATTGGAGGTTGCCAATTTCGCGGGCAATGTCCTGCAAGCCGGGCTCGCCGCTTTGCAGAAATTGATGCTGCCAGGTTTCGGTATTGTCCATCGCGGAGCCCAGGGGCAGGCTGGTGAGGCCGTTTTTAAGGGCGCTGATGGTGGCAAGAAGGTGGTCGGAAGGCATGGTTGGAGGGGTAAGGTGATGGTTTTTGAGGCGTTGGTGCACTGCTTCACCAAGTAAACAAAAGTGAGCGGGTATTGCCCTTCTCAGACGTGGCTGCTCATTGCTTTTGGGGCGCGTCGGGCTTTGGGTGGCGCGCTGGGGTCGGGCGGCAGGGTTAGCGGCAGGCGGGGAACATCGGGGGCGGGGGCGCTCAGGCCCAGCTCGCGCAGAATGGCTACGGCGCGCAGGGCGCTGGCTTCCTTGTTCTTGATTTCCAGCATGAGGTCCACCTCCAGCCCGTGCAGCTCGGCGAGGAAGCCGCGGAACAGGCCGTCGACCAGGTCATCGGTGTGCTTGCCTTTGCGCTCGCCCAGGGCTTGGGAGCTGTAGTCCATCATCGGCACGCCGTCGGCGGTGGGGTGCCAGGTGGCGGCGGCCAGGCGCAAGGCTTCGTGCATGGGCTCGCCGTGGTTGAGGCATTCGTGGTGGAAATTGTCGAACAAAATGGGTACGCCGGTCAGCTCGTGCAGGTGCAGGCAGTCGCGCAGCGGAAACAGCCGGTCATCGTTCTCCACCACCACGCGGGCCTTCACCGCCGCCGGCAGCGTAGCGTGCACGGCCGCAAACCGGCTGATGGCCAGTTCCCGCTCGCCATACAGCCCGCCCACGTGAATCTGAAGCTTGGCCGTGCCATCCAGTCCCATCAAATCCAGCATCGAGCCCTGGTAAACCAGTTCTTCGATGCTGCGCCGCACAATGTCCGGGCTGGGCGAATTCAACACCACAAACTGGTCGGGATGAAAGCTCACCCGCAAATTATTGGCCTTGATGTAATCGCCAATTTCCCTGAACTCCGCCGCGAAGTGGGCCTGCCAGGGAAAAGTGTTGATGGGGTGCGAGCCGAACGGCACAATGCCCGAACCAATTCGAAAAAAAAGCAGGCCCTGGGCCACGTTCCATTCCAGGAGGCGGCGCAGGCAGGCCAGGTTGGACGTCACGGCCGTCGTCAGGCGTTCTTCAGAGTACGAGGCCAGCCGGAAGGTATTGGCCGCGCTGCAATCCATCGCCTCGTTCACGCAAGGATACCCAATTTTCATACTTTGGGCTTACGCGAAAGGGTAAGTAGCAGTTATCAGTGAGCAGTTATCAGTGAGCAGTTATCAGTGAGCAGTGAGCAATTTCGTTAATTGTTAACTGCTCACTGCTCACTGTTAACTGCTACGGCTGGTAGCCGCGGTTGTCCAGAAAGGCTTTGTTGTAATCGGCGCGGGATTTTCGGGCTTTTTCGGCCCGTAGCTCGGCTTCGATTTGCTCCATTTTGCGGCGCTGCTTGCCCTCGCGCGAGAACTGGTCGTAGAGCAGGCTCACGGGGCTGGCGATGGTGGGCACCGGCTTTTTGGGCGCGGTCGAATCGACGGCGAACAACGGCTTGGGCTTGGGCGGACGCTTCACGCCGCTTACCACCGGCGGCACGGGCCGCTTCATGTTGCGCAGCGCCCGGTTGATGATGGCGCGGTCGGGCCGGTCGGCGGTTACCTGCACATCGCCCAGGCGCACGCTGTCGCGCGCCAGCTGAATGCGCACCACCAGCTGCGAGAGGCCCGTGCCGCCCAGTGGCATCCGCTGCGACTTGTAGCCCAGAGCCCGAAACATGATGGTATCGGTGGGCAGGGCATCCACCGAAAAATCCCCGGTTGTGGTCGTGACCACGCCCCGGCGCGTGCGCAGCACCAGCACGGTAGCGCCCGGGATGGGCAGCCGGGTTTGTACCTCCGATACGCTGCCGCTCACCCTCACCTGCTGCGGCGCCTGGGCGTGTGCAATTCCAGCCCATAGCCACAGCCCCGCCAACAGGCCGAAGCCACGGCTCAACTTCGGCCAAATGGCACGTACACAAGACTCTACCTCAGAAAGCATCAATCCTTTAAACGCAACGCAACTACAAAGTAGCAACCCAATGAGCCAAAAAAAGCCCACACCGTTGCAGGCGTGGGCTTTTAGGCGATGATATGGCCGATTGCATCGACCAAACCGTTAATTTTTTACTTTGGTGCCGTCGGCATCTTTGGTTTTCACCTTGCCATTTTCTTTCACCTTGATTTTGCTGCCATTGTCGGCTTTGGCCTTCATTTTCGAGGCCGTCATGGCGTCGGTGCCAGTGCCGGCATCAGTCGTGGTCGTGGTGCTGCTCTCCGTCGTAGTCGTCGACGAAGCGGGGGCCATGGAGGTGGAAGCGGTATCAGCCATCGACGTCGAGCTGTCGTCCGAGTAGTTGCTGTCGTCGTAGGTCGAGCGGCTCGACTCGTAGGCCTGATACTGCGTGGGGTCGGTAAAAACCGACTTGAATTCGGTATCGGTGGCGGTGCCGGCCTCGCGCATGGCGGCAGCCATGCCGGTGGTGTCGGTGGTGTACTTGGTGCGCAGCTCGTTCATGCGCTTGTAGCGGTTCACGTACACGGTGCGGATTTTGGTTTTCGTGGCCTCATCCGTAATTTTCATGTTGGCCACCATCTTATCGGCAATTTGCTGAGCACGGGCCTCAATCTGGGCATCGGTCAGCGGAGTGGTCGTGGTGGTAGTAGTCGTAGTGGTGGCGTCACCGGCGGGGACAGTCGTGGTTTCGGTGGTTTTTTCCTGCGAGCAGGAAGCGAGCGAAAGCGCGGCGGTACCGACGAGAATTAACAGGGAATTTTTCATAACAAAAGCAAGGTGAAAGAAGAACCGTAATTGGTTTGGGGGCGCTTTACGGCAATGTCGCGGCGGATGTTTCCTCCTGCTTTCCGGAAATGCTTAATTACTTAGGCGCGCCGTAATTCAAATAGCGTGATTTCCGGCAGAAACCCGACCCGGCCCGGATAGCCCAAAAAGCCCAATCCCACGTTCACGTACAGCTTTTGGCGGCCTTTTTCGTACAGCCCGGCCCACTGCTTGTACACGTATTCCACGGGGCTCCATTTCATGAAAGGCAGGTTCACGCCGAACTGCATGCCGTGGGTGTGCCCGCTGAGGGTGAGGTCGATGTCCGGGTAGTTCAGCACCTGGGCTTCCCAGTGCGAGGGGTCGTGCGAGAGCAGGATTTTGAACGGCGCGTCGCCGCTGGCGGCGTGGGCCTTGGGCAGGTTGCCGTGCTTGGGGAAATTGGCGTGGCTGCTCCAGTTCTGCACGCCCAGCACGGAGATTTTATCGCCGCCCCGCTCGATGGTGTGGCTGGTGTCGTTGAGCAGCGTCCAACCGATTTTGGCGTGGTTGCGCATGAGGCGCTCCAGGTTTTCGCGCTTCTCGGCGGCACTGGTCCACTGCACGTAGTCGCCGTAGTCGTGGTTGCCGAGGCTACTGAATATGGGCAGCTCGGACTTGATTTGCTGCAAGGCCGGAATGTGCGGCTCGACCTCCGTGGCGCGGTTGTTCACCAGGTCGCCGGTCATCAGCACGAGGTCGGCGCCCTGCTTATTTATCATCGCCACGGCCCGTTGCAGCGGCTCGGTCGAATTGAAGCTGCCGGTGTGCAGGTCCGAAATCTGTATCACCTTGAAGCCGTCGAAGGCGGCGGGCAGGTTGGGGAATTTCAGCGTGACGCGGCGCACCTGGTAGTCCGTCGCGCCCTTCACCATGCCCCACAGCAGGCCAAAAAACGGAATTGCGCCCAGGCCCAGCGCTAGCTTCGCCAGAAATTCGCTGCGCGGAATGGCGTCGCTTTCCACCCCCACCGGCCGCGTGGCCGAGCTCACGGCCCACCGGCCGAAGCGGGTGAGGTCTTCCAGCACCAGCGGAATGAACACCACCAGCTTGGCCGCCAGCAGCAGCAGCGGCAGGCTCAGGAGGTAGCTTTTCAGGACGGTGTTGCCGGTTTGCCGGGTGGTGCCGGCCCATACGGCCAGGCCCCACACGCCCAGCGTGAGCAGCCAGTAACCCACCGCCACGCCCCGGCGCCCGCCCGGCGACCAGTGCTGGGCCAGCGTGCGCGCGGCCTGATATCCATACCATTCGGCCAGAAATACGACGGCCAACACCAACCACAACACAACAGGATTTCTCATAATCAAAAATAATACGAACAGCTCTGCCGTTGCTTAACGCCGCAGCAGGCTTGGGGTTTAAACGCGGTCAGGCGCCTTTTGCTTTACATTTAGTCAGCTTTTTACAATCTGCCACCAGCCACACCGCATGGAAACGCCTGACCGCCTGCCCGAACCACCTGCCCCTGCCCCACCCTACGCCGCGCCCACCGCGCTGGGCATCAAGAGCTGGGCCGAGGAAGACCGGCCCCGCGAAAAGCTGCAAGCCAAGGGCCGGGCCGCCCTTTCCGATGCCGAGCTGATTGCCATCCTGCTCGGCTCGGGCACCGTGAAATTATCCGCCGTCGACGTAGCCAAGCTCATGCTGCAAGGCGTGGACAACGACCTGAACGCGCTGGCCCGCGAAAGCGTGAAGCAGCTCTGCCGCCACCCCGGCATCGGGGAGGCCAAGGCCATCAGCATCGTGGCGGCCCTGGAGCTGGGCCGCCGCCGCAAGGAAGCCGACGCCGCCCCGCGCACCACCATCACCTGCTCGCGCGACATCTATAATTTGATTCGGCCCAACCTGATGGACTTGCCGCACGAGGAATTCTGGGTCATTCTGCTCAACCGGGCCAATGTGGTGATGCGCAAAACGGCCATCAGCCGCGGCGGCGTGGCCGGCACCGTGGCCGACCCCAAAATGATTTTCAAGGAAGCCCTGGAGCAGCTGGCCAGCAGCATCATTCTGGTGCACAACCACCCCAGTGGCAACCGCAACCCCAGCGCCGCCGATATTCAACTCACCAAAAAGCTGAAAGAAGCCGGCAATTTTCTGGACTTGCCCATCCTCGACCACCTCATTTATTCTGACCAGGGCTACTACAGCTTTGCCGACGAAGGCATGCTGTAAACCGTCATGCCCCGGCTGCGCTCGGCACGACGTTCGGAATAAATCCCGCTACTTCGCCGCCCGAATTTCCGCCGCCGCCTGCTCTACCAAAACCGCTGTTCCAACGGCATTGGGCCGCGTGGATTGCCGTTGCTGCACCTGCTTCAGCAAGCCAATGATGTCTTCGGAATTAACATAGGGCTTATACTTCACCGTCAACTCCTTGATGCGGGTAATGCCCTGCGTCAGCGCCGCTGAATCGTCGGTACGCCCCAGCAATTCGCCAATTCCGGGCAGCATATCGAACCGCCCGCCGGGGCCAGCAGCATCGTATTTGGCCAGCATCAGGGGCCACTGCGCCGGGCTGCCGGCCTGGCCATACACCGTCACCAGCGCTACCGTCAGGGCTCCTTTGTTATCGGCTTCGAAGGCCGAGGCGCGAGCCAGCGCCTGGGCCGGGTCGAGAGCTGCCAGGCCCAGCAGCGCCGCTGCCTGCACCCGATACGACTTACTTGCGAGGGCTTTGGCAAACAGCGCGGTGTAGCGCTTGTCCTTCAACGGGCCCAGCGCCGTGAGGGCCGCCGCCCGCACCTGCACCGACGAATCGGTAGCCGCCAGCTTCGCCAGCGCCGGAGCCGCAGCTTTGCTGAGCGGGGCATTTTTGAGGTTGAGCAGTTCCACGGCCATCTGGCGCAGGGCCGCCGATTTATCCGTCAGGCCCGCGACGAGAACCTGACGCGCCAGCGGGTCGGCCAGCTGGGTTTGGGCCGCGGTGAGGGCTTCGCGCCGGTCGAGGTAGTACGGGGCGTGGCGGTATTGGTAAGCAAATTCGGCCAGGGATTTGTGGTCCTGCTTCTGCCAGACCAGCACTTTTTCGGCGTCTACGTTCACCAAATCCGGCCGGGTGGCGGCCGGAAAGTACAGCGTGTCCGCGGCGTGGCGCAGGGTAGCGGGGTAGCGCCGGGCCCGACCGTTGGCGTAGACATCCACCGTGAGCGGCAGCACGAACGGCGTGCCGGCCTGCGTTTGGCGCACTACCACGGTCTGCCGTTTACGGGCGGCATCCCACTGATAGTCAATGGTGACAATGGGGTGCCCCGCGCCGTAGTACCACTGATTAAAAAACCAGTTCAGGTCGCGGCCCGAGGCTTCTTCCAGCGCCAGCCGCAGCTGCTGGGCCTCGCCGGTGCCGAAGGCGTTTTGCGTGAGGTAGCGCTGCAAGCCCCGGAAAAATACGTCCTCGCCCAACTCAGCGCGCAGCATGTTCAGGATGCTGCCGCCCTTCTGGTAGGTCACGCCGTCGAACATGTCCTCCTTGTCGGCATACTGAAAACGCACCAGCGGCTTCGGGTAATTTCCGGGGCTGCGGAGGTAGGTGCGCAGGCTGCGGTCGGCCTGCTCGGCGCCGGCATCGGCGCCATGGGCGTGCTCGGCCCACAGCACTTCGCTGAAATTGGCGAACGACTCGTTCATGGTCAGGTTGCTCCAGCTTTCGCAGGTCACGTAGTCCCCGAACCAGTGGTGGAACAGCTCGTGGGCGATTTCGCGCTCCACGCCGGCGTATTCCCAGTCCAGCAGCTCGCGGGCCGTGCCCTGGGCCTGCTCGCCAAACAGCGAGGCCGAGGCATTTTCCATGGCGCCGGCCACGTAGTCGCGGCAAACAATCTGGCTGTACTTATTCCACGGAAAAGCCACGCCGAGGCGCTGCGAGAAAAACTCCAGCATTTCGGGCGTTTGACCAAAAATGCGGCGAGCCTGGGCCGCGTATTGCGGTTCGAGGTAATAATTCACTTCCTTGCCATGCCAGGTGTCTTTGGTAATGCGGAAGTCGCCCACGGCCAGCATCACCAGATAGGGCGCGCAGGGCTCGTCGAGCTTCCAGGTATCGGTGCGCAGGCCGGGTCCGGCGGGGGTCTGGCTGGCCAGGCGGCCGTTGCTGAGCGTGACGTACTTGCTGGGCACGGTCAGGCTGATTTCGGTGGTGGTTTTCTGGTTGGGCTTATCAATGGTCGGGAACCAGGCGGAATTAGATTCCGTCTCGCCCTGCGTCCAGATTTGCACGGGCTTGCCGGCCACGGCACTGTCGGGGTTGATGAAGTACAGGCCCTTGGCACCACCGATGGCCTCGCTGCCTTTCGCATCCAGTTCATCGGGCTTGGCGACATAGGAGATGTAAACGGTATAAGGCTCGCCGGCCGGTATCAGACGCCCCAGTTGCACCAGCAATTGCCGCCCATTGTAGTCATATTTCAGCGGCTGAGTCACCGTGCCCTGCATTAAACCCACTGCTTTGATTTCCATGCCTTTGGCATCGAGCCGCAGCGAATCGGTGGCACCGCCGTGGGGCCTGAGCGTCAGCTCGGCCTTGCCGTAGAGGTAGCGCCTGGCGTAGTCGAAGCGCACTTCCAGCCTGGTGTGCACCAGGTCGTTGACCTGGCGCTCGGTGGCCCGATAAGCGGTGGTGGCCGGTTGCTGGGCAGTGGCAGAAGCAGCGCTGACCAGCGCGAGCAGTAGCAGAACGAATTTTTGCATGAGGCAAACAAGGTAGGAAAGCAGCCGGTAGTGGCTGCACGAGCGGCCCGATTAGCCGGCCAGTCGCTACCTTTTCCAAAAGGCGTTACCCATGATTAAGAAAGTAGCCATCGTCGCCGCGCTCATCGGCATTATTCTGTATTCGCTGGGGGGAATCAAGCCCTTTTCCAGCGTCTACTTTGCGCAGCTGCGCCAGTTCCGTAGCGAAAAAAACCGCACATTCCGGCAGTCCCCCAACTCGCCGCTGGCCACTGCCGACAAGGCCGTATTTGATAGCCTGAACTACTATCCCGCCGACTTGGCGCTGGTGGCCGAGGCCACGATTTCGCGCAGTGCGCGCCCCGAAACGCTCCTGATTCAGATGAGCGCCAACCGGGCCGAAAAGTACCTGCGCTGGGGCCAGGCCCGGTTCCAGATTGCCAACCAGCCCCAGCAAGTGGCCCTCTACCTCCAAGCCACTGGTACCGATTCCACGCTGTTTATTCCCTTCACCGACCTCACCAACGGCCACGAGAGCTACGGCGGCGGCCGCTACCTCGACGTGCCGCTGCCCGCGCCCAACGCCACGGAAATCAAGCTGGATTTCAACCGCGCCTATAACCCTTATTGCGCCTACAACAACGACTACAGCTGCCCGGTCCCGCCCGCCGAAAACCGGCTCCAGGTAGCCATTCCAGCCGGCGAAAAGTCGTTTCACGAGTAGCCTTTGCCTAGCTGCCCGTGGGCCCAAACCGCTCGGTGCGAATGGTCTCGTCGGGCAGGCCCTGGGCTTGCAGCAAGGTGGCGGCGCTTTCCACCAGGCCGGTGGGGCCGCACACGTAGCATTGCGGCGGGCCGGGCAGGCGCCCCACGGCCTCGGCCAGCATGGCGGTATCGAGCCGGCGGCGGTAACCGGCCCAGCCGGCCGGGATTTGCCGGGTGTAGGTGAGCAGCAGCGTGAAAGCAGGGTCGGCCAGAGCCAGGGCTTCCAGTTCGCGCTGGTAGATAACCTCATCGGGGGTACGCACGCTGAACAGCAGCACGGCCGGATTGCGCAGGCCGGCGCGCTGCCGGTGGCGCAGCATGGCCATCAGCGGCACCACGCCCGAGCCGCCGGCCACCAGCAGCAACGGCGCTTCGGGCGGGCCGGCGGGCCACACAAAATAGCCGCCGATGGGCCCGCGCACTTCCAGCTGCTCGCCCACGGCCACGCCATCGAACAGGTAGCCCGACACCTCGCCCTCGTCAATCAGCTCCACGGTGAGGTCGATTTCGCCGGTTTGCTCCGGGGGCGAGGCGATGGAGTAGCTGCGCTCGGTTTGGTAGCCATCGGGAGCGGTGAGGCGCAGGTCGTAATGCTGGCCGGCGCGGTGGGGCGTCCACTGCGGCAGGCGCAGCGTGAACGTTTTCACACGGGGCGTTTCGGGCGTGATGGCCGTGATGGTAGCCCGCTGCCAGTCGAGCCGGCTCACAGGCGGAAGCTGTTCGTGGATGCGCCGTCCGCGTCGTCGTCGCTGCCGTAGCGCTGCTCCTTCCAGGGGTCGCCGTATATGCTGTAGCCGTTTTCCTCCCAGAAGCCGGGCTCGTTCTGGGCCATGAAGCGCAGGCCCTGCACCCATTTGGCGCTTTTCCAGAAATAGAGGTGCGGCACCACCAGCCGCGCCGGGCCGCCGTGCTCGGCCGCCAGCGGCTTGCCTTCGAACTCCAAACCGATGAACGCCTGGCCGTTGCGCAGGTCGGCCAGCGGCAGGTTGGTGGTGTAGCCGCCGTAGGAAAAGGCCATTACAAACTGCGCTTCGGGCTTGAGCTGGACGTGTTCCAGCAGCGTATCGAGGCTGACGCCGCGCCATTTGGTGTCGAATTTCGACCACTTCGTGACGCAGTGAATGTCGGGATTGAAGCTCTGCTGCGGCAGGGCGTTGAATTCGTTCCAGCTCCACTTCGCCGGATTTTCCACCAGTCCTTCGAGCCGAAACTCCCAGTTCACCAGCGGAATGCGCGGCGTGGGCCCGGCTGTGAGCACGGGAAAATCCTGGGTTTCATACTGGCCGGGCGGCAGCTTGTGGCCGCCATCAGTGGGCCGCTTGGCGTGGAAGCCTTTGTTGACGAAGGGCATGATGCAGGAGGAGGTAAAGGTGAGAGAAATGGAAAGAATGAGGCAGAACGGTCGTGCTGGGCTTGTTGAAGCATGACCGTTGCAACAAGGCAGCCGCCACAAACCGGCCCTTAGCAAATATATGCCAGCGCCCTCCAATTCAGTCATTTCGCCCCGCCGTACCTTTGCCCCGTCGTCAGCGGCCTGACAGCTGACACCTAACACCCGACCACGACCAATGCGTATTTCCCTCGACTGGCTTAAAACCCTCATTCCTACCGATAAACCTGCCGCCGAAATTGGCGCCCTGCTCACCGGCTCGGGCCTGGAAGTGGAAAGCGCGGAGGAGCTGGAAAGCATTCCCGGCGGCCTGCGCGGCCTGGTGCTGGGCACCGTGCTCACCCGCGAAGCCCACCCCGACGCCGACAAGCTGAGCCTGACCACCGTGGACGTGGGCGACGGCACCCCGCGCCAGATTGTGTGCGGCGCGCCCAACGTGGCCGCCGGCCAGCGCGTGGTGGTGGCCCTCGAAGGCGCCACGCTCTACCCCGCGCAGGGCGAGCCGTTCAAAATCAAGAAAAGCAAAATTCGCGGCGCGGCTTCCGAAGGCATGATTTGCGCGGAGGACGAAATCGGCCTGGGCACCTCGCACGCCGGCATCATGGTGCTGACCACCGAGCTGCCCAATGGCACGCCCGCCGCCGACTATTTCGGCCTGGGCTCGGATACGGTGTACGAAATCGGCCTCACGCCCAACCGGGCCGATGCCGCCTCGCACTACGGCGTGGCCCGCGAGCTGCGCGCCCTGCTGCGCCAGCCCTGCCACCTGCCGGATGTGAGCGGGTTCGTTGCGCCGGAATCGGCCGCGTCGAACATCAAGGTATCCATTGAAGACGCCGAAGCCTGCCCGCGCTACGCCGGCCTGCTGCTGGAAAATGTACATGTCGGCCCGTCGCCGGAGTGGTTGCAGCGCCGCCTGCGCAGCATCGGCCTCTCCGCCATCAACAACGTGGTGGACGTGACCAACTTCGTGCTGCACGAGCTGGGCCAGCCCCTGCACGCCTTCGACGCCGACCAGATTACCGGCGGCCGGATTCGCGTGAAACGTGCCGAGGCCGGCGAGAAATTCGTGACCCTGGACGGCGTGGAGCGCCCGCTTAAAGCCGAGGATTTGGTGATTGCCGATGCCGATGGCACGCCGATGGCGCTGGCCGGCGTGTTCGGCGGCAAAACGTCAGGCGTGAGCGAAGCCACCACCCGCGTGTTCCTGGAAAGCGCCTATTTCAGCCCCGCTGCCGTGCGCCGCACCTCCCAAACGCACCAGCTGAAAACCGACGCCTCGTTCCGCTTCGAGCGCGGCACCGACCCCAATATGGTGCTGGTGGCGCTGCAACGGGCGGCGCTGCTGCTCCAGGAAGTAGCGGGAGCAACCATCGCCGCGCCCGTCGTGGATGAATACCCTGCGCCCATCGAATCCATCATCGTACGGCTGCGGCTGCCGCGCGTGGAGCGGCTGGTGGGCCAGTACATCGCCCCCGAGCGCATCCATCAGATTCTAACCGATTTGGATATTAAAATCGCCGAGGAAAGCCTCGACGAGAACGGCCAGGAAACCTGGCAGCTTCTGGTGCCGCCGCACAAAGTGGACGTGACCCGTGAGGCCGATATCATCGAGGAAATTCTGCGGATTTACGGCTACAACAACGTGGCGTTGCGGCCGAATAACTCGGCTTCATTCCTGGCCAAATTCCCGAACCCCGACCCCGAGGTGACGCGCGTGAAAATTGCCTCGCTGCTCAGCGGGCAGGGCTATTCGGAGATTCTGACCAACTCGCTCACCAACTCGCTGTACTTCGATACAGAGGGCGAAGCAGATGGCTCATTGGTGCGCATCCTCAATTATAACAGCGTTGATTTGAACGCCATGCGGCCCTCGATGCTGCATTCGGGCCTGGAAGTAATCCGATACAACATCAACCGCCGCCAGCGGGATTTGAAGCTGTACGAATTCGGCAAAATCTACTCGCAGAGCGAGAGCGGGAAATACCACGAGAAGAACAAGTTGGTGATTTACCTGACCGGCAACGCCGAGGGCGAAACCTGGCAATACAAGTCGGAAAAAGCAGCCTTCCACGACCTGGCCAATGCCGTGCAGCAGGTGCTGGCGGCCCTGGGCTTCGGCGGCGCGGCCTCGCAGCCGGTGCAGCACGAGTACCTGGCCGGCGGCCTCGCGCTGCTGGTGCACAACCAGCCGGTGGCGCAGTTCGGGGCCGTGTCGGCCTCGGTGCTGAAGCGGCTCGATGTGACGCAGCCGGTGTGGTACGCCGAGCTGGACTGGGACGCGCTGAGCAAGAAATATAAGCCCACGCTGGCGGCCCGCGAGCTGCCCAAATTCCCGGAAGTGCGCCGCGACTTGAGCATCGTGGTGGATGCATCGGTGACTTTCGACCAGTTGCGCCAGATTGCCCAGCGCACTGAGAAGAAGCTGCTGCAAAGCGTGAACGTGTTCGACGTGTACGCCGGCGAGAACCTCGGCGCGGGCAAAAAATCGTACTCGGTGAGCTTCACTTTGCAGGATTTCAGCCAGACGCTCAGTGAGCAGGCCATCGACCAGGTGATGCAGAAACTCATCGCCCAATTTGAGAAACAGGCGGGCGCGTTGATTCGCAAATAAATCAGGCAACCTACCTTTCGGCCGGCAATGGTGTGCAACCGCACAGCATTGCCGGCTTCTTTTTCCTACCCTTGTTCACTTTTTCCCGCAAAATGAATTTCCGCCTACTGACTACCCTGGGCCTGGCCCTGGCCACTACGGCCAGCCTGGCGCAACAAAAGCCGGTGGCCAAAGCCCCGGCGGCCAAAACGGCCCTCGCTACCACGCCCGGCGGCACCAAGCTGGTGGAGAAGGTGACCAAGCAGCCCGGCCAGCTCGTCATTCCCTACGAGAAGTACGTGCTGCCCAACGGCCTCACGCTCATCGTGGCCGAGGACCATTCCGACCCGTTGGTGCACGTCGACGTGACGTACCACGTTGGTTCGGCCCGCGAGCAAATCGGCAAGTCCGGCTTTGCTCACTTCTTTGAGCACATGATGTTCCAGGGTTCCGACCACGTCGGCAACCAGCAGCACTTCAAGCTGGTGACGGCCGCCGGCGGCACCCTGAACGGCAGCACCAACCAGGACCGCACCAACTACTTCGAAACCCTGCCCAGCAACCAGCTCGAAACCGGGCTGTGGCTGGAGGCCGACCGCATGGGCTTCCTGCTCGATGCCGTGAGCCAGAAGAAATTTGAAATCCAGCGCTCGACCGTGAAAAACGAGCGCGGCCAGAACTACGACAACCGCCCCTACGGCCTCACCGGCGAGTACATCAGCAAAACGCTGTACCCCTACGGCCACCCCTACTCCTGGCTCACCATCGGCTACCTGGAGGATTTGGACCGTTCGAACGTGGACGACCTGAAGAACTTTTTCCTGCGCTGGTACGGCCCCAACGACGCCACCCTGACCGTGGGCGGCGACGTGAAACCCGCCGAAGTGGTGAAGATGGTGGAGAAATATTTCGGCCCCATCAAGCGCGGCCCGGCCGTGGCCAAGGCCTCGCTGCCCGCCCCCGTTCTTACCGCCGACCGCTACGTGAGCTACCAGGACAACGTGCGTTTCCCGATGCTGCAGGTGGTGTTCCCGACCGTGCCCCACGGCAACCCGGACGAAATGCCGCTCGACGCGCTGGCCGAAATCCTGGGCGGCGGCAATAACTCGCTGCTCTACAAAAACCTGGTGAAGAGCCAGAAAGCCGTCCAGGCGCAGGCCTACCAGTCCAACTCGGAGCTCGGCGGCCAGTTTGCCTTCATCGCGCTGCCCTTCCCCGGCAAAACCCTCGACAGCACGGAGGTCATCATCCGCAACACGCTGAAGGAATTCGAGAAAAAAGGCGTAACCGACGAGGACCTGCAACGCTTTAAGGCCCAGACCGAAGCCCAGAACGTGAACGGCTTGGCCAGCGTGCAGGGCAAGGTGAGCCAGCTCGCCGCCAACCAGACTTTCTTTGGCAACCCCAACTACATCACCGTCGAAACCAAGCGCCTGCAAAGCCTGACCAAGGCGGATATCCAGCGCGTTTACGACAAGTACCTCAAAGGCAAGCACGCGGTGATTCTGAGCGTGTTGCCCAAAACTGGCACCGCCGTGGCTGCCAAGCCCGATAACTACACCATCGATAAATCGGCCTACAAAGCCCCCAAAGACGAGTACAGCGGCCTGACCTACGTGAAGGCCAAGGATAATTTTGACCGCAACAAGCAGCCCGCTTCGGGTGCCAATCCGGTTATCAAAGTACCGGCCCTGTACCGCGAGGAATTCGCCAACGGCCTGAAAATCATTGGCACGCGCAACACCGAAATTCCGGCCGTGACCATGCTGCTCACCATCAAGGGCGGACACCGCCTGGAGCAGGCCAACCCCGCCAAAGCCGGCGTGGCCAGCCTCACGGCCCAGCTGCTGAATGAAGGGTCGGAGAAGTACACGAGCGAAGAATTTTCTTCGGCGCTCGACAAGCTGGGCAGCACCGTGCAGGTATTTTCGGGCGATGACCGCACCACGGTCTACATGCAAAGCCTGACCAAAAACCTGCCCGCCACCCTCGCCCTGCTCGACCAGCGCCTGCTGCACCCGCGCTTCGACCAGGCTGATTTTGAACGCCTCAAAAAGCAAACGCTGGAGCTTATCGCCAACCAGAACACCCAGCCGGTGGTCATCGCCGATAAAACGTACGACCGCCTGCTGTACGGCACTGCCGACGTGATGAGCATCCCGGGCAGCGGCACGGCCGCCACCGCCGCCAGCCTTACCCTCGACGATGTGAAGCAGTTCTACCAGCAGAACTACGCCCCGAACGTGAGCTTCCTCACCGTGGTGGGCGACGTGGACCAGGCCACCCTCACGCCCAAGTTGGGCTTCCTGAAAGCCTGGGCCAGGAAAGACGTGACATTGCCCGCGGGCATGGCCATCACGCAACCCGACAAAACGCGCATCTACTTCGTGAACAAGGACGGCGCGGCGCAGTCGGAAATCCGGGTGGGCTACCTGGCCCTGCCCTACGATGCCACCGGTGATTACTACCGCGCTTACCTCGCCAACTACCTGCTGGGCGGCGCCTTCAACTCGCGCATCAACCTGAACCTGCGCGAGAACAAGGGCTACACCTACGGCGCCAACAGCGGCTACCGCGGCACGAGCTACGTGGGCCCGTTCACGGCCCGGGCCGGGGTGCGCGCCGATGCTACGGCTCCGTCGGTGAAGGAGTTCATGAGCGAAATCACCAATTACCCCAACGGGATTTCGGACGAGGAACTGCGCTTCGTGCAAACCTCGGTGGGCCAGAGCGACGCCCTGAAGTACGAAACCGGCCAGCAGAAAGCCGCCTTCCTGAGCCGCATCGTGGAGTATAACCTGCCCACCACCTTCGTGGACGAGCAGAGCCAGATTCTGAAGAAGCTGACCAAGGAAGACGTGCAGGCTTCGGCCAGGAAATACCTGCCCGCCGACAAGATGTACATCGTGGTGGTAGGCGACAAAAAGCAGCTGCCCGCCGTGCAGGCCCTCGGCTACGAAGTGGTGGAACTGGATGCCGACGGCAACCGCGTGGCCGCCGCGGTGGCCCCGGCCGCGCCCGAGCCCGTGCCCGCCGCCAGTGCCGATGAAAAGCTCAAAACGAAAACCGACGACGGCGGCAAGCTTAAAACCAAGTCGAAGAAAGGAAAAAGCTAGGCCATGCCACGGCACCTTCCAACTTTGGGCATCGGCAAGCCGCCTTTCTCAAAGCTCCCTGAGTAGTAAGTAACGAGCGGGTCCCTGATAAAGCGTAGCTTTCAGGGACCCGCTTTATCTTCACCCAAAATTTATCTCGCCCGTGGCCTCTTCCCAACAGCTTGCCCAACTCGACCGCCTGGAGCGGCAGATTACCACCTTAGTGGCTGCCTATCAGCAATTGCGCGAGGAGCTGGCCGATGCCAACACCACCGTGCAGCAGCTGCGTGCCGACGTGCGCGAACGGGACCGGCAACTTAAGGAGCATCAAAACCAGGAAAATATTGTTAAACTTGTACACACCATAGCTGGAGAACCCACCCACGCCAACGAATTAAAACTGCGCCTCAACGAATACATCCGCGAACTGGACAAGTGTCTTGCCTATTTGAGAGACTAACCGACTGACCCTCCCCTCCCAAGCCGTAACTCCCGCCTTATGAGCGAACTAGCCATCAAAATTCGAATTGCTGACCGGGACTATCCCATGCGCGTTGACGTGCAGGATGAGGAACGGCTGCGCCTGGCCGGGCGGCTGCTGGGCGACAAGCTGCGCGAATTCAGAGAAGGCTACGGCATTCAGGACAAGCAGGACCTGCTGGCCATGATTGCATTGGCTACCATGGCCGACCAATTGAAAGTGAGTAAGGAAAAGGATGGCACCGATGCGGCGCTAACCGAGCGGCTGGCTCGTTTCGACGAGCTACTATCCGGCGTGGTGCTGGCGGGCTGAGTTAGCCCCGCCCGGCACCCATATTCTCGTTGGCCCGGCAGGGCGGCGCGGCAATCGGCCGCTTCCGCCCCAGTCCGGGCAAAACCGTTCCCCCGGTTATGGTTTTTTCACCCTTTCAAAAACCATAATTATATGACACCCCTAGTAATGTACAGTCTGCTGGCCGCCGTGGTCGCCCTTGTGGCGGGCATTGTGGTGGGCCGGCTGCTGGCCGGCAAAGCCCGGCTGGACCATGAAGGCGAGGCCACGGCCCGCGCCCAACAAATCATCCGCGACGCCGAAGAGAAGGGCAACCGCCTCCGCGACGAGAAAATAAAGCAGGCCGATGAGCGCCTGGAGCAGTCCAAGAACAAGTTCAAGAACCTGCGCAACGAGTTTGACCAGGAAAGCCGCCGCCTCAAGCAGGCCCTCGACCAAGAGCTGACCGAGCGCCGCCAGGGCGTCATCGAGCAGGAGCAAAGCATTAAGCTGCTGACCGATACCACTCAGCGCCAGCTGGAGCAGCTGCAGAAAAAAGAAGCCGACCTGGAGCGCACCCGCGAGAAAATCCAGGCCGATACCCAGCAGCTGCGCGACAAGTTGGAAAGCCAGTCGGAGAAGCGCCGCGCCGACCACGAAGAGGCGATAGCCGAGCTGGAAGCCAAGCAGAAAGACGCCGATGAGCAGCTCCATTCGGTGCAGCGACAGCTCGAAACCATTGCCAACCTGACCGCCGCCGAGGCCCGCGAACAGCTGGTGGATTCGCTGAAGAACGAGGCCCAGATTCAGGCCAGCTCCTACATCAAGGACACCGTGGCGCAGGCCAAACTCACGGCGACCAAGGATGCCAAGAAGATTGTGCTGGAAACGATTCAGCGCACTGCCTCGGAGCACGCCATTGAGAACTGCGTGTCGATTTTCAACATCGAGAGCGACGATGTGAAGGGCAAAATCATCGGCCGCGAGGGCCGCAACATCCGGGCGCTGGAAGCGGCGACGGGCGTGGAAATCATCGTGGACGACACCCCGGAGGCCATCATCATTTCGGGCTTCGACCCGGTGCGGCGCGAAATTGCCCGCCTCTCGCTGCACTTGCTGGTGAAGGACGGCCGCATTCACCCGGCCCGCGTGGAGGAAATTGTGGCCAAAACCCGCAAGAACATCGAGGAGGAAATCATCGAAATCGGGGAAAAAACCATCATCGACCTCGGCATTCACGGCCTGCATCCGGAGCTGATTAAGATGGTGGGCCGGATGCGTTTCCGCTCCAGCTACGGCCAGAACCTGCTGCAACACAGCCGCGAAGTAGCCAACCTCTGCGCCACCATGGCCGCCGAGATGGGCCTCGACGTGAAGAAAGCCAAGCGCGCGGGCCTGCTGCACGACATCGGCAAGGTGAGCACTGAGGAGCCCGAGCTGCCCCACGCCATCTTGGGCATGGAGATGGCCAAGAAGTGGAAAGAGCACCCCGACGTGGTGAATGCCATCGGCGCCCACCACGACGAGATTGAGATGACGGCCATGATTTCGCCGCTCGTGCAGGCTTGCGACGCCATCTCGGGCTCGCGCCCCGGCGCCCGCCGCGAGATGATGGAGAGCTACATCAAGCGCCTCAAGCAGCTGGAAGAAACCGCCAACGGCTTCAAGGGCGTGAACCAGTGCTTCGCCATCCAGGCCGGCCGCGAGCTGCGCGTGATGGTGGACGCCGAGAACGTGACCGACGAGCGCGCCGCCGAGCTTAGCTTTGAAATCTCGCAAAAAATCGAGAAGGAAATGCAGTACCCCGGCCAGATTAAAATCACCGTAATTCGGGAGATGCGTGCCGTGGCCTACGCTAAATAGCGTGTAGCACATACTTCAGCTTGTGCGCTGAAGCGGATAAAAAGAAGCCCCCGCAACGGAAGTCGCGGGGGCTTCTTTTTATGGCTCCCTTTTTTCAAAAGTCATAAAAACCGGGTTGGAATCTGGATTCAATAGGTAGAAACGGCTCTTTCCACCTGCTAAATCAGTAAATTCAAAGTCCTTACAAAGCAAAAATCAGTTAGCTCCCGCTGAAATAGAAGCTTAGCTTAGCCGATATCTTTTCATTCGCTATGGCCACCATGAGACGCTTCAACTGCCAATTTCTTCACAGGTCTGGACTTGCGTGGCTACTACTGGGGGTGGGCGGCTGCACCCTGTACCAACCGCTGCTGACTACGCTGCCGGCCGTGCGTGAGGCGGGCGAAGTGGCAGCGGCCGGCAACTGGCAGTTTCCTCAAGGGGTGCAAGGCTCCGTCATTGTGTCGCCGGTATCGCACGCATTGCTCTTTGCAAGTGGCGGGCTGAACGGTTACAACACCGAGCGGGACAGTAGCAAAGGGTACGCCCGCACCCGGCAGTTTGAGACAGGAATCGGCGGTTATATAGCCCTGAAGCAAGCCTGGCTTAGCGCCTCCGTTGGCGCTGGTCGGGCGCGGGGCTACCGCTACGGGCGCTTTGATTCGGATGGCCTCAATGTTGGGGTTTTGGTACCGGTCCCCGGCGGAGGGTCGGGGGGCCGGCCGATACCCGTGCCGGAACTGCTGGGCTACTACACTACCCGGTTTGCCCAAGCCACGATTTGGTGGCCCGATGCCCGCAAACCATCGCTGGAATGGGGAGCCACCCTGCGTGTAAACCAAGTGCGATTCGCTGATTTGACGCTTAACGGCGTAGCACAGCCCCTGCCCGCGCAATACTACCTGCAAACTTCGGTAGTAGCGCAACAGCACTTGTGGCGCCGGCTAAGCTGGCAGGCTACCGCCAGCTACGATTTTGCGGTAATGGGCGTCACGGATAAGCAGGCTTTTCCCAGCGCGCCGTTGCGGGTGGGAGTAGGCCTGGCTTTTTGCCCGGTAAAACCCAACTAAACCATTGCCTCGGGTACCTGGCATTTGATGGACGGCCAGCAGCAGGCATCGTTGAGCGCCCCCAAATCATGCCTGAAAGCCACGGCTCGAAGTTGTCCGTTCACCCGCAAAACCAAGTACCTTAGCCCTACTCCTTCTACTACAAAGAATAAATGAAACTCACCTTTACGCTGGTAATAGCCGGCTACAGCTTCCTGCTTAGCAGTTGCGTGGTGTACATGCCCATGCAGTGCGCGGCCCCGCAGATTACCGACAAAAAGCAGGCAGAAGTCACCGGCAGCACCTACCTCAACGGCCGGGTCGAAGTGGCCGGTACCTACTCGCCGGTGCGGCACCTGCTGGTGCTGGCATCTTACAGCACCCTGCGCGACGACACGAAGGACAGCACCTACTACCGCGGGCACCAATACGACCTCGGCGTGGGCACCTGCTGGCGGCTGGGCGACCAGTGGCTGGTGGGCGCGCTGGGCGGTTTTGGGCAAGCCCAGAGCGCGGCGGCCTACTCCACGGGAGGGTTTATTTTTGGCTATCCCACGCGGCACGAATTTGATGCGCGCTACAACAAGGTATTTGGCGAAGTATACGGCACCTTGCAGGCCAGCAACACCGTTTCCGTAGGGGCCGCCTACCGCGTCACGCAGGTAAATTTCACGAACCTGACCGACCAGAGCACGCCCGTGGACCTCGGCCGCATGACCCGCAGCGAGCCCATGTTTTTTATGCGCGTGCGCTTGGGCGACGGCCCTACCGAGGACCGGCCAGTGCAGCTGCAAGTGGCGTGGGGCACCTCGGGCACGTTCGGCTACAATGAAAAAGACACCAACACCAGCTACCCTGCCGGGGTGCGCGACCTGAAACAAAGCCGGGGCTATACCACCATTGGCATTACCCTGTTTCCGCACTGCCTGTTCCGCAAGGTCCAGTCCGATATCGGGGTGCATTAAGGCCCCGTTTTATTGCCGAAATTTGGCATCTCAACCCGGCCCTCCCGGAAATTCACCACACCCGTATGTCCCTTCGCTATTGCCTGGGCTTGGCCCTGGCTGTTGTTCTGGCCGCCTGTGCCGTGCAGAAAAACCCCTACGCCGTCACCAACAAGTCGTACCAGCAGCAGGTGAAAGCCTACGCCAAAGCCTTGCGCGCTACCCCCGCCCCAACGCCGGGCGGCGACAGCCTGCTGCTGGGCAAATACTGGGTGGGCACCACCAACTTCAACCTGCGCAAGCCCAACTACGTCATCATCCACCACACGGCGCAGGACTCGACGGCCCAAACGCTTAAGACCTTCACCCTGCCGAGTACGCAGGTGAGCGCGCATTACGTCATCGGGCGCGACGGGCGGGTGTACCACATGCTGAACGACTACCTGCGCGCCTGGCACGGCGGCGTGGCCAAGTGGGGCAACACCACGGATATCAATTCCAGCTCCATCGGCATTGAGCTGGACAACAACGGCGTGGAGCCCTTTTCCGAGCCCCAGATTGCCAGCCTGCTGCAGGTGCTGATGGGCCTGAAGAAAGCTTATGGGATTCCGGTCGCCAATTTCATCGGCCACGCCGACATTGCGCCGAGCCGGAAAAACGACCCCAGCGCCCTTTTTCCTTGGAAGCGGCTGGCCGGCGCCGGCTTCGGCCTGTGGTACGACGCCGGGCCCCTGCCCAGTCCCTTCGGACCCGACAGCGCGGCCGCCCTGGCCAGCCGGCTCCTGGCCCCCAAACCGGCTGACTCCGAAGAAATTCCGCCCACTGATATTCAGCCGGATACGACCGTACTGGACCGCCAGCTGGCCCGGCTCAACGGCCCTATTACCCCATTCAATCAGCGGGAGGCGCTGCGCATTATCGGCTACGATACGCGGGATTTGCCGGCGGCCATTCGGGCCTTCAAGCTGCATTTTATTCAGCAGAACGTGGGCGCGCCGCTTTCCGATGCCGACAACCGGATTCTGTATAACCTGTATAAGAAGTGCTTGTGAGCGGCCGATGGCCGTTATCTTTAGCCAATTGTGGAGGCCGGCTGCTACCCCAGCGCCGGCCGTGGGTTTTACTGTTGTTTTATGTTAGAAATATCCCAGCGGGGACGGTCCATGCCCGTTTCCCCGTTTCGTAAGCTGGCCCCTTACGCCGAAATGGCCCGCAAACAGGGCAGGATTGTGTATCCGCTCAACATCGGCCAGCCCGACATCGAGACGCCACCGGCCGCGCTTGCCGCCGTGCGCAACGCCGATATCCGGGTGCTGGGCTACAGCCACGGCGCGGGCACCGAGAGCTACCGCCGCAAACTGGCCGCCTACTACCAGCGGGCCGGCCTGCCGGTGGTGATGGAAGACATCATCGTGACCACAGGTGGCAGCGAGGCCATCCTCTTCGCGCTCCTCACCTGCCTGAACCCCGGCGACGAGGTGATTATCCAGGAGCCGTTCTATGGCACCTACTCGGCCTTTGCCATCGCGGCCGGGGTGACCATCGTGCCGGTGACGGCCATTATTGCGAACGGTTTCGCGTTGCCGCCACTGGCTGATTTTGAGCGTGCTATCACGCCGCGCACCCGCGCCATCCTCATCTGCAACCCCAGCAACCCCACCGGCTACGTGTACAGCCGCGCCGAGCTGGAAAGCATGCTGGCCCTGTGCAAAGCGCACAATATGTTCCTGATTTCGGACGAGGCCTACCGGGAATTCTGCTACGATGCGCCCTACGTGAGCGCCCTGGAACTAGCCGGCGCCGAGCCCAACGTGGTGGTGGTCGACACCATTTCGAAGCGCTACAGCGCCTGCGGGGCACGGGTGGGCGCCCTGGTCACGCTCAACAAGGAAGTGTACATGGCCGCGTTCCGCTTCGCCCAGATGCGGGTGAGCCCGCCCGGCCTGGGCATGCTGCTGGCCGAGGCGGCGGCCGAGCTGCCCGAGTCGTATTTCGACGGTAGTAAGGCCGAGTACCTGGCCCGCCGCAACCTCACCGTGAGGCGCTTGCAGGCCATGCCCGGCGTGGTGTGCCCGCGCCCCGGCGGCGCATTCTACGTGCTGGCCCACCTGCCGGTGGATGATACTGAGAAGTTTGGGCAGTGGCTGCTGGAATCGTTTTCCTACGAAAATCAAACCCTCATCCTCTCCCCGGCCAATGGTTTCTACCAAACGCCGGGCCTGGGCAAGCAGGAAGTCCGCATCGCCTACGTCATCAATCGCACCGACCTCGACGCTGCTTTTACTTGCCTGGAGCACGCGCTGCGCGAATACCCCGGCCGCACCGAACCGCTGCCCGCATCTGCCGTAGAAGCTTCCGTTGCCCTCACTGCCTGAGCCGTCACTGACCGATGAACCCAACCATTGCCCCCGCCGTCGAAGTACCTATCAAAGACTACCGCGCCTCGCTACGGTTCTGGCACTGGGCCAATGCGCTGCTGATTAGCCTGCAATTAATTACCATCCTGTTTCAGAAGGTGATTGTCAACTCCCGGTCGGCGGTGCCGGAGTTTCAGCAGGCCATGAGCAAGAACAACATAACGATTACAACCAAGCAGGGCGGCGCTTTTGCCCACATCATCAGCGAGCGCATCTGGGACTGGCACATTTACTTCGGCTGGGCGCTGGTGGCGCTGTGGGTGCTGCGGCTGGGCCTGCAGCTCACGGGCCCTTCGGAGCTGCGCTTCTCGGCGCGGCTGATGGAGATACTGCGCCGCTACCGCCTGGCCCCTCCCGCCGATAAGGGCGCCGCCGGCAAAGTTTTGTTCGCTAAAACCACCTACGCGCTGTTCTATATTTTCATCACCATCATGGTAGCTACCGGCCTGATTATGATATATGAAGACACCGCCTTCTTCGGCCCGATGCACCATACGGCCGAGGAAATCCACAACGTGACGATGTACCTGATTATGGGTTTCATTGCTGTGCACGTAGTAGGCGTGGTATGGGCTGAAATCAAGGAAGACCACGGCCTCGTGTCGCGCATGGTGGGCGGCAAAGGACCGAACGTCAAGGCGTAAATCGCCCAAGCATCAACCTCACCCCCTGACCCCCTCGCCAAAAAAGCGGGGGCACCAGTCTTGCTCCTTGCGATTTGTTCAACAACAAAAGAGCCCGCTTTGCAGCGGGCTCTTTTATTTTCAACTGTGTCAATAGTACCGAACCGGTGCCCCCTCTTTTTTGGCGAGGGGGTCATGCCCCGGAAGGGTCCCGTGAGGTTACTGGCCGCTGCCGACCGGCTTCTGCTCCATTTTCTGCATGGGGCTGGCTTGCGCGGCTTGCTGCTGCATGGGGTTGGGCTGCGCCTGCTGCTGCTGCTGGAACAGCTCGAAGCGCGAGGCGGCGGGCTGACGCGGGAAGGCGTTGTTGCTCAGGTCGGTGTCGGCCGTTTGCTGGAAGGGGTCGATTACGAAGCTGATGACGGGCTTCTTGGTCACGATGATTTTGCTGACCTGGGCGTTGTTTTTGCGCCAGATTTCGGCCGGGATGGTCTGGATTTCCTGCGAGTTATCGGCGTAGGTCATTTGCAGGACCACCGGCATCACGAGGCCGCCCACGTTGCGCAGGCTCAGCTCGTAGAAGTTCTGGGTGTCGCCGAGGCGCTGCCGCTGCTCGGGGCTGAGGGTGCCGAGGTAGGCAGTATAGCGCTGCTGGTCGGCGGCGGTGGGAGCCAGCGGATTGAAGTTATTGTAGAAATCCTTCAGCTCGGGCTTCTCTTCCACCAGGGTTTGTTTGATGTCGGTGGCGTTGCGCTGGGCCGTGATGGACTGCGGCGCGGCGGCCTGCATCTGCTGCATGCGGGCGTTTTCCACCTGCGGATTCTTGGTGCTCACGTTGTAGGATTTCACCGATTCGAGGGCGATGTCGGTGTGGTCCGTGGTGTAGAACCAGCCGCGCCAGAACCAGTCCAAATCCACGGCCGAGGCGTCTTCCATGGTCCGGAAGAAGTCGGCGGGCTGCGGGTGCTTATAGGCCCAGCGGGTGGCGTAGGTTTTGAAGGCGTAGTCGAACAGCTCGCGGCCCATCACCGTCTCGCGCAGAATGTTGAGGGCCGTGGCGGGTTTGCCGTAGGCGTTGTTGCCAAACTGCAGCGCCGACTCCGAGTTAATCATAATCGGGGTTTGCAAGCTCTTATCCGTAGCCATGTAGGCCGAGATGTTGCGGGGCTCGCCGCGGCGGCTGGGGTAGTTGCGCTCCCACTCCTGCTCGGTGAGGAACTGCACGAAGGAGTTCAGGCCCTCGTCCATCCACGTCCACTGCCGCTCGTCGGAGTTGATAATCATGGGGAAGAAGTTGTGGCCCACTTCGTGGATAATCACCGAAATCATCGCGTATTTCCGCTCCGGCGAGTAGGTGCCGTCCTTCTCCGGCCGGCCGCCGTTGAAGCAAATCATCGGGTATTCCATGCCGCCCACCGGGCCGTGCACCGAGATGGCCACAGGGTACGCGTAAGGAATGGTGAATTTCGAATAGGTCTTGATGGTGTGCGCCACCACCTGCGTCGAGTACTGGCCCCACAGCGGGTTGCCCTCCTTGGGGTAGTAGCTCATGCACATTACCGGCTTGCCTTCTTCCTTAATTTCCATGGCGTCCCAGATGAATTTGCGGGAGCTGGCCCAGGCGAAGTCGCGCACGTTTTTGGCGGCGAACGTCCAGGTTTTGGTGCCGGTGGCGCGGCTGCCTTCGTTCTTCACGGCCTCGTCCTGGCTCACGATGAGCACCGGCTTCCTGGCGGTTTTGGCTTGCTCGAAACGCTTCTGCTGGGTGGCGCTGAGCACCTGGGCGGCGTTGAGGAGCGTGCCGGTAGCGCCCACCACATGGTCGGCCGGCGCGGTGATGCTGACGTGGTAGTCGCCGAAGGGCAGCGTGAATTCGCCGTTGCCAAGGAACTGCTTGTGCTGCCAGCCCTGGTTGTCCGAATACACGGCCATACGCGGGTAAAACTGCGCGATTTCATAGAGGTAATTCTTGTCCTCCGGGAAAAACTCGTAGCCGCTGCGCTCGTTGATTTTCAGCTGGTCGTTGATGTTGTAGTGCCACTTCACGTTGAACGACACGGCCTGGTGGGGCCGCAGCGGCGTGAGCAAATCCACGCGCATCATGGTGTGGTTCGTGACGGTGTGCAGAGCCCGGCCGTCCTTGCCGGTCACGCTTTCAATCTTGAAGCCGCCGTCGAAATCCGACAGCAGGCCTTCGAGCGACTGGAACGAAACCTTGTCCTGCAGCTGGCCCACCTGGGTGGCGGCCGTCATCGAGTTTTTGTCCAGAATGTTCTGGTCGAGCTGCACCCAGAGGTAGGGCAGCACGTCGGGCGAGAGGTTGGTGTAGGTGATGGTTTCGCGGCCCGTAATGGCCTGCTTGGCATCGTCGAGCGTGACTTTGATGTCATAGTCGGCGCGCTGCTGCCAGTAGTCGGGGCCGGGCGCGCCGCTGGCGGTGCGGTAGGAGTTGGGCGTGGGCAGCATCGTTTCGAGCTGCGCGAATTTGTCGGTGCCCGAATTGGTGGTTTGGGCGATGGCAGGCAGCTGGCCCGCCACAGCCAGCACCAGGCCGGCGAATAGAAAACGACGCATGGGAAAAGCGTTAGTGAAAAATCAGGAAAAACAATAGCTGAGAAAGTCGCTAAAGTTACGTCAGGGTTGCGGGGTGAGCGAAGGAATTAGGCCGTCATGCTGAGCGCAGCCGAAGCATCTCGCGTGGGGTAGTAATTCAATCGATTGGATTAGTTGAAGCACGCGAGATGCTTTGCTGCGCTCCGCATGACGTTCGATAAACGCTCCCTCTTCTCCTCCCCTACGGCCACAGCTGCTGCATGAGCAGCACCGTGGCAATGCCCAACGCCGCGCCGCTGGTGGTCAGCAGCCAGTCGCGGCGGGCCACGCGCAGGCTGCCCAGCAGCACCGCACCCGCCAGCAAAATGGCCGATACGATGAGCACCTGCCCCAGCTCGACGCCGATGTTGAAGGCCAGCAATTCCTCCACCGGGCGGCTATTGGCTCCGAGCAGGGCGCGCAGGTAGTTGGAAAAACCCAGCCCGTGAATCAGGCCGAAACCCAGCGCCAGAAAATTGGGCGTGGCGGCCCACATGGGCGTGCGGCGGGTAATGAGCCGGTCGGCGCCCCACATATTCACCAGGGCCGTGACCATGATGGTGACCGGAATCAGCGCCTCGGTGATGGCCGGCTTGAAGGCCACCACGCCCAGCGTGGCCAGGGCCAGCGTGAGCGAGTGCCCCACCGTGAAGCTGGTGACCAGGGCCAGCACCCGGCGCCAGTCATTGAGCACGTAGGGCGCGCACAGGGCCAGCAGAAATGTGAGGTGGTCGGCGGCCCGCGGCGTGCAGATGTGCAGGAAGCCCAACTGCAGATAGGTGGAGAAAACGGAAGCCATACGGCAAAGCTAGGAAGTGTGGGGTTTGCCAGGCCGCCGCTAACTTGCACCGGATTTACCTTCTACTAAACTTTTTATGTCCAAACGTTACCTTCTTCCACTCGTTCTCCTCACCCTTGGCAACGGCGCGTTGCGGGCCCAGGAATCGGCCGCATCCCAAACCTTCAAGCAGCGCCTGCGGGGCCAGTATCTGCAAAACGACACGGCCCAGGCCATTATCAACCTCTACAGCACCCGTCAGTTTGGCGGAGCCAGCTGGATAGTGGCGGCCGGCCTTTCCGCGGCGCGTATTGCTACGGCCAACAGCACTACTACCACCAACAACAGCTACGTAGTGAACAACGACGCCCCCAATGCAGGCGCAGTTTTTCTCGTCGCCAGCCCCATTGCCGCCTATGGCGTGGGCAAAATGCTGCACTACAGCAACGGCCACCTGGAGCAGGTGCTCACCGATTACGCCGCTGGCAAGCACTTGCCCAAGTCGCTACGGCGCAAGCTCAAGCGGCGCTTTTTCAAAGTGCCCATCATCAAATACAAACCCGTGAAGGCGCCGGAGGTAAAGGCGCCGGAGGTAAAATAGCTGGTGATGAACATGCGCTATATCTTCTGCCTGCTACTGCCGCTGCTATTGGGCAGCACCGTGCTTTTTGCCCAGGCGCCGGCCGCGGCCACGCCCTCTTCGCCCGGCCCAACGGCCACCGAGGCCGGGGCCGTGCTGCTCTTCAACGACTGGTACCTGCCCGCATACCAGCCCGGCACACCGGCCGCCGATACCACCGGGGCGCTGCTTTCGCTGTTTCGTAAGCGCCGGTATGCGGGCATACTGTTTACGGTGCCGTTCATCGTGGGCATCTCACTGGCCCTGCCCATTGCCTCCAAAGATGCCGCCGGCCAACGCACCGTGGCCGCCGAAGCCATTTCGCCGCCCATCGGCTCGGCCATTCTCGTGGGCACGGTGGTGGGCTTTATCATGCACGCCACCAAGTTCAGCAAGGCCAATCTGGTGGCCATCGACAAAGCCTACGCGGCCGGTCATTCGATTCCGGCCAGGTACCGCAGCCAGCTGAACGCCAGCCATTTTGCGGAAGCGGCCTACCTGCGCGAAGCCATTGCCCAGCAAAAAGCCCGCGAGCCGGTAGCAACACCAGGCAAATAGGACCTTTTGCCTTGGGCGAAAACGCCATTCGGCCACTCCGAAACCAAGCATAAGGCGATAAAAAAGCCCTGGCCAATACGGCCAGGGCTTTTTTATCGCGCGAAGCGTTGCGGAGTTAGTCCTTCACGATGCGGCGCGTGTCGAGGCCGCCTTCGGTTTTGGCCCGCAGGGTGTAGATGCCCGAGGACAACTGCGTCAGGCTCACCGACTGGGTGGTGATGCCGGCAGAAGCCGGCACGGTAGTCGTAAACACCACCTGGCCCAGGGCGTTGAACACTGTCAGCTCCACGGCTTTGCGGTAGCCGGTCAGCTCCACGCTTAGGTTGCCATCGTGAGTCGGGTTCGGGTACACTTGCAGCGAGCTGCCAGCCAACGGCTGCCGGCTCGACGTCACCACCAATGGAGTAGAAGCGGCCGAGGCACAGCCGTTGGCATTGGTCGCCACCACGGTGTAGGAGCCCAGCTGGGCAACGGTGCCGTTCACCACGTAGGTCTGGCCGGTGGCCCCGGCGATGAGCACGCCGTTCAGATAGAACTGGTTGCCCGTAGCCGCGCTCGAGGTGAGCGTGGTGCTCAACCCGTTGTAGGTGGCGCTGATGGTTGGCGTAGCCGGCAGGGCATTCACCACCACTGTGGCAGCGGCCGAAGTAGCCGGGCAACCGCCCGCGTTGGTCACTAGTACGGTGTAGGCCCCACTGGCCGTGGCCGTGTAGGAGGCCGTCGTCGCGCCGCTGATGGCCGTGCCGTTCAGCTGGAACTGGTACGTGTTGCCCGTGCCGGCCGGCGCCGTGAGCACCACCGAGCCGCCCTGGCAGAAGCTGAGTGCGCCGCCAGCCGTGAGCGTGGCCGTCGGCGTGGCATTGATGGTCACGCTGGCCGTAGCCGTGGCCGCTGCGCAGCCGCCCGAAGCACTGATGCTATTGGTCACGGTGTAAGTACCCGCCGTGCTGGTCGCCAGGTCGATAGCACCAGTGGCAGCGTCGATAACCAAACCCGTGGTCGACGAGAACGTGCCGCCGCTGGCGCCCGTGGCAAAAGCCGGGGTCGGGTTCGTGCCACCCACGCAGTACGAGGCGCTGGCGTACGAGAAAGCAGCCACCGGGGCGCTGGTCACCGTTACGGTAGCCGTGCCCGATGAGGGGCAGGTACCGGCCACGCTATACGTCACGGCATAAGTCCCCAGCGTGCTGGCAGCCAGGTCAATGGCTCCCGTAGTCGGGTCAATGCTCAGGCCGGTAGTGGAAGCGAAGGTGCCGCCGGCCGTACCCGTTACCGTAGCAGTGGGGTTGGTGCCGCTCTGGCAGAACGTGGTGCCGGTGTAGGCAAACGTGGCTGTCGTGGCGGGGTTCACCGTCACGGCTACCGGGGTTGAGGTAGTCGAGCAACCAGCGGCGCTGGTCACGATAACCGTGTAGCTGCCGCTGGCCGAAACCGTGGCCGTGTACGTGGCGCTGGTAGCCCCGGCGATGTCCGCACCGTTGAGCTGGTACTGATAGGTAGCGCCCGTCACCGGCGTGGTGGCCAGCGTGATGGTGCCGGGGCCGCAGAACGTGGTAGCCGTGCTGGCGGCCAGCGTGGCGGTTGGGGCCGGGTTCACGGTCACCGTTACCGAAGTGGAATACACCGTGCGGCTATCGGCCGTCATAATCACGGCGCGGAACGTGGTGGTAGACGTCAGGTTGCTAAAAGCGAAGGTGCTGCCCGTGTTGGTGCCGGCTACATCGGCGAAGCCCGAGCCATTGTCGGCCTGGTATTTCACGATGGTGCCCACGCTGCTGGCCAGCGTGAGCGTGCCCGAGTTGGTGCCGGCGCACACGGCAGCTACCGAGCTGCTGAGCGTGCCACCTTCGGTATTGGCCAGTACGAAGAAGTCGTTGCCGGGCGTCAGGTCCAGCGTCGACACGATGCCGGTGGCTGGGACCGTGGCGGCCGCGCCGCCGCGGGTGGTGTAGGCGCCCGCTGCCGTTGCAGCCTGCGCCACCACTGCCGTAGCGGCATTGCCCACCACGTCATCGGCGCCGTAGCTCAGCTGCACGCGGGCCGTAGCCGGCAGATTGGCGGAGTTTTCGAGGCGCACGTAGCGCGTGGGGTTCAGGTTGGTGACGGGCGAAACACCCGTACCGCCCGTGGTGCCATTGATGATGGTAGCAGTGAAAAGCTGGTCGGTGCCGGCCGTGATGCCCGAAACCACCACCGGCCGGAAGCCGGCCGCGTCGCCCACGGCAAACAGCCGCGACACCGCCGTCGCGCTGTTGACGACAATACCGAACGGACCCTTTACGTACGCCGTGGCCGAGCCAGCGGGCATTACCGTGGTGGCGCTGCCGCTGATGAGTCGGTTGCCCACCGAAGTGGTGACAATGCCCGCCAGCAGGCTAAGGGAGCTGCTGGTCGTTGATGGGCCCACCACAGTCAGGTCGCCGCCGGCCACCGTTATTCCCAGCGGGTTGTTAAAATCGGCGTAGTACAGGCTGCGCGAAGGCGGCACCTCAACGCCCGTGGTGCGAGCAACCAGCTCGGGGTTGTAGATAAGATACAGGCCACTGGTTGGCAGGTCGAAGGTCGGGGCAACGTCGAAGCTGCCGGCCGAAGCGGTGGGGCTGGTCAGGCCAAAAGACACCACGGCCAACGTTGTGGCGTTGCTTTGCACCGTCAGGTTATTGGCGTTGATGACGTTGCCCCTGAACATCGCCACGTTGCGCGTGGTAATGGGCATGCTCAGTGTCACTCCCGAGGCGCTATTCTGAAAGGTTATCTGCACCAAGGGGCTGGTAACGGTGCCCGTGCCGCCGATGCTTTGGGCCGTGGTACCCTGGAAGTACAGGCGGCTGCCGGTGGCCGTGCCCGTCAAGGTGCCGTTGTTGGTAATAGTTGGGCCGAGCTGCAGCAGAACGGCTCCGTTCAGGTTCAGCGTCGTGCCCGCGTTAATCAGCACGGCACCCAGGGGGTTGGTCTGGCCGGCGAGCAGCGCGCTTTTCGGGTTGGTGGTGTTGTCGATGGTCAGGTTGGGCATATTGCCGCGCACCCGGAAATCGAAATTGGTGGCCGTGGCGGCCGTGCCCACGTTCACGGTGCCGCCCGTGAAGGTGTAGGTGCCCGCCACGTAGTAGTCGAGCGGGGTAGTGGCCGTGCTGCGCTGCACCAGGTTGATGGTGCCGCCCGAAATCGTGGTCGTGCCGTTCACGCCGAATGAGGGCGTGCCGGAAGCGTTGCCCACGGTGCTCACGTTGATGGTCCCCGCGCTCAGCGTGAAGGTCATGGCCACCGTCGCCGTGGCACTGGTAAAGCTGGTAAAGCGCCCCACCGTGCTCAGCGTGCCGCCCTCCTGAGTATACACCGAGCTGGCGCCGAAGTTGATGGAGTTGCCGATGCTGTTGCCCACGTTGTAGGTACCCGTCGAAATGCGCAACGAGCCATTCACCGTGGGCGAGCCGGTCTGGCTGGCCACGGTGAAGTTGGCATCATTCAGCCAAAAGCCCCCGGTGGCCGGAATGAAGTAGGCGGCGGCGTTGCCAAATACCTTGTTGCTGATAGTGGCCGTGCCCGAAATCTTGAGCGTGCCGGTCATGTCGTCCACGGTATTGGTCGTGGTGCGCGTCGAAAGGAAGCCGTCGCCGGAAGTAGCGCTGCCTTTCACCGATAGCGTCGGCAGGCTCATGTCCACCACATCGGCGCGGACTGCCTTGGCCAGGGACACCGTTTGCAAATCGGTAGTGCCCGTGCCCCCAAACGTGACGCTGCCCGCCCCCGTGAAGCGCAGGTCCGAGCCAATGGTGGCGCTGTTGCTCAGGTCCAGCGTGCCGTTGTTGGTCACGCTGCCGGCCACCTGCAGCGAATACGCCGTGGTGGTCGAAGTCAGCAGCGAGCCCGTGGCCGCCACGGTCAGCGAGCCGGCGGTAGCAGCTACGTCCAGCGTCACGGTGGCTCCGGCCGCAATGGTTACGTCATCAGTGGCCGTAGGCACCGCGCCGCCCACCCAGGTGGCCGGGTCGCTCCAGTTGCCGCCCGTGGCGGTGGAGGAAATGGCCGCCATGCCACGGCGGGCAACGGGCGGGCTGGGCAACTCGGCCAGAACCGGAGCCGCAGCCAGGGGCCGGACTACTTTTTCGGCCATAATAGGCCTTGGAAAAGTCCGGTTTTGCGCAAATGAACCCGTAGTGGCAAATAGGCCCAAGGCCACCACCAGAAAGGGCTTCCAATTGTGCCTGGCCGATAAATCACGTCTCCACACGCGTGGGCATGGCGACGCATTGATACTTGGTAGGGTATGCTGCATGAAAAAAATAAGAAGTGGGTAAAATGTGGTAAAAATCAGCGCAAACAGACTGCCCGGCTGCTCCCTGACGCGAACGGCCAAGGGCAACAAGTGTAAATCAGCGAAGAAGGCGGAATGATGGAAAGCCTTACAAATTGCGCGCAATCAGGCTTTCTTGTTGAGTAGATGGATTAAGTTCAGGAAAGGGATGGCAAAGATGCTGTCTTTTTTGGTCTTTTGCACAGTCTCCCTGAAAATGTTGTTTTTTCTTGCCAAGAAACCTGCTGCAGGCCTGCAATCGTTGCCAGTGGAATCGGCCCCAGTAATCCAAACTGCCGCCCGTCAGCCCATTGCAATCCTGAGGCTGCGCCGGGGTGCGATTTGTGGCTGCGTTTATGGTCTTCTTTCTCCACTGTAACCCGTTCCAGCGGGCCGGCCGTTCGAATAACAGCACAGTCGAGTTGTTGGCCGCTTTTGTCGGGCAGTGGCATATTGGCGGAACCATTTTCTTCGTCCTGAGCAGCTTCCTCATTGCCGTTCGCTACCCCGACCGCGTTGAGCCGTCGCGGGACAGCCGGCTTTTGCGCTGCCAGTGGCAATGGGCCTCTCAACTACTGTTCAGAATGTTTTTCATTTTACAGTACATTTATACACACTTTCACCCGCTATTTTAATTTTTCATGCGCAACCTGCACCCACTCGTTTCCCGCGCCTACCTGGCGGTATTTCTCCTGCTGCTGACGCTTGCGGCGGCCAATGCTCAGAATGTGGCCATCAAAGGCGATGTTATTACCGTGGATAAAAAGCCTTGGGCCAAGCTGACCAAGACGGGCAGCATGATGATGAAAGACTTCACGCTGCTCACCCTCGACGACAAAGAGGTGATGAAGACCAAAGGCACCATCACATCGCTGCCCAACAACGAAACCTTTATTTACTACATGATGACGTTTCAGCCCGGCGGCGAAACGGCGGAAATGAGCAAAACCGGGCTCAACTTCGCGCAGCAACTAGCCGAGGCCCTGGTGAGCAAAGAAGTAATGCTTGATGGCCAGCCCAACCCGGCGGGCATTGCCAAGTTTACCAGTGCGTATTCCGAAAAGCTGTCGGCCAAGTACGCCAAGGAAAAATCCGACCAGCTCAACACCAAGCCGCTGGAGTATTCCACGGTGACGCGCTCACGCAGTGGTACGGCCCAGATTGTGTTCAACAAACGCACCCAGCGCACCGAAATTCAGCAGGGCGGCACCGTAATCGGCTACGTTGGCACCGTGAGCAAGCCCAAAGGCATTGCCACCTGCGACATCCTGCTCCCCGATGGCATGGTCGTTGCCAGCCTCAACATTGATGCCTGGATGGCTGACAACCCCGGCGCCCGCGACATGACCTACAAAATGCTGGTAAAAAAGAACAACCAGTACCATAACCGCAGCGTGGTAGGCGGTGTAGATGTCGTGCAGAAAGACGCAGTTGAGTATTTGGTGACCGGCGGCTATTTGTAAGGTTTCTCACAGCACCAAAAAGCCTCGTCAGCAATTGCTGGCGGGGCTTTTTTCATCAGAATATTCATTGGAACTCAGAATAACAACTCGTGTATTAATTAATTAATTAATACACGACTGGCATAGCACTCATAATGTGAATTCTGCCCAACCGGCGACGAGTTATTCAAAATAAAGAGGCTTTGCAAGTCGTCATCAAATACGAAATTTGGCGGGGCAACGAACATTCCACCTCTATTTTTTAATAGCGCCTTGCTACCAAAAGCCAACCCCACCAAACCCACCACTGCACTACTGAAGAACAGCCAATCTTTGAGCACAATTGAAAGGCCAAGTGCGAAATAAAGCATTACGCCGGCAAAAAAATAAATACGAAATAGCCCGTATAGCCTTCGTCTGTCGTGCCCCCTGTTTTTATCATCAAGTCGGCTTCGGTCGAACGTAACGATGGCACTCCCAGCTGGTTCTGTTGCCAGCTGCTTGAAACAAGCGAATTGTTGAGCATTGAACATCCGGTCAATAGTACGCAGCTACCGTCACAAGCCTATGCGGGTAGTGGAGAATAGGCCACCGGCGGCAGTAACCGGGAGGCGCGGCATTTAGAAATCGAAGTCGAGCGGCTCGCCCAGCCGCTTGCGGGCATCGAGGATGCTGCTGCGCGTGAGGAAAGCCAGGTCATAGTGCTTAATCGAATGCCGGGAGGGATGACTGATGCCGCATTCCTGCCGTTGCACGTAGGCCTCGTGCACCACTGGCAGGGCGGCCAGCCGCTTCTGTTTGCGGAAGTGGTAGTAGGCCCGGCGCAGGGCAAAGCGCCAGTCGGCATCGGCTTCGATGGCCAGCGGCTCGTCGAGGACCTGCGCGAAGTGAATGATGGTGTTCAACTCCTGCTCTTCGGCCGAGAGCGTGGGGTGGGCCGCCTCAAAGGCCTCGCGCCAGCGGTTGATGCGGGCCGGCTCGTAGCGGCGGGCAAACTCGGCCAGTTGGATGGGCAGTTCGACATCGGTGAGTTGGGCGGGGCGCTGGTCGGGGGCGGGCTGGGGGCCGGCTTCGGCATCCTGCTGCGCCCTGATATCACGCAGCACTTGCAGGTACCGCTCCTCTTTGGCGCCGCGCAGGTCGGGCAGGTGCAGCAGGTGGTCGTGGCCGGTGCGGGCGTTGTGAAACCGGTACCAGTTCGGGATTCCCCGGTGAACAAGGCTTTGCGGAGGCACGTAGGGCGCGGGCCCGAGGGCCGCCTTCAGGTCGGCGTGCTTTTGCCAGCCGAAACGGATATCGTGGTCGTCTTTGAGGTCCTGGGCGTAGTCGGCCTCCGCCACCCACTCCAGGTAGAGGGCCAGGGAGTGATGGGGGCACGGCCGCGCAGTGTTCAATGCCCATCGCGAGGGTACCGAAGTCGTCGCCAATCGCCACACCGGGCACCGGGGTGCGCTCGGCCCGCCACGCGCATTGCAGGTCAAACAGCTTCTTCTGCTGAATATCCCAGAGCCGGACGTAGGCCTGCTGCTCATAAATCATCAGCAGCCGGGTCATGGCCTGTTCCGAATCAGGCCCCTTGGTTGCCCAGTAGGTTGCGCCGGCTCACGTACTGCCGCACGAACTGCTCCCGCACCGCCGGCTGGAAGCGCTCAAAAAACGCGTCGTAGTGCTCGTTGTGCAGCACGTCCTCGGCCACGGCCTCGTCCACGTAAGCCTACTGCTGGAGCTTGTCGGCCTCCTGTTGGTTGAAGTCGTAGTACGGTTTGTCATTGTCCGGCACGAAGCTGTCATCGTCGTCGTCGTCGTCAATCATGGGGAGGTGGGTAATCAAGAAAAGATAAGCTCGTGGGTACCACCACGAAAAACCGGGTGGCTTATTGCCTCTCCGACTCGGAATGACAGGCTTTTTGACTTCCTGACCACCTTTAATAACTAAAGTCTTCGGGCTCGCCCAGCAGGGCGCGGGCTTTCAGAATCTGCTTTTTGGTGTACTTCGAGGCTTTGAACTTCGACTCGTAATCGGTCAGTGGCGGATGGGCAATGCCAAGCGCCTGCCGGGTCTGGTACTCCTCAAACACCACCGGCAGGGCTTCGAGCAGGCGCTGCCGCCGGTAGTGGGCCGCCGCCCTGATGACGGCATGCCGCCAATCGGCGTGGTGCTCAATCTCAATCACGTCGTCGTGGGCGTTTTCCAGGGTTTCCAGGGCTCGCTTCAGGCTCCTGCCTTCACGCGGTTTATCTGCTTCCTGATAGGTTTCCAGCAGGCGCGACAGCTTGCCCGGCTCGAAGCGCCGCGCAAAGGCCAGCGAGTGGGCGTCCTGGTCGGCATAGTTCAGGCGCGGCCGGGCATCGGGCGGGTTGGCGGCCTGCTCGGCTTCGCGCTCGGCCCGGGCCTGCTCGCGGGCGGGTCGTTCGGCTTCGTGCAGCACTTTCCGGTAATACATTTCCTTGGCTCCGCGCAGGTTGGGCAGGCCCAACAGCACGGCGGTGCCCCGGTGGGCATTGTAGTAGTGGTACCACTCGGGGATGCTCAGGTCGTGGGCATCCCCGCAATATTCCTCCTTGAATTCGTCGTAATCCTGCCACTCGGTGTACTCATTGCCTTCCACGTCGGCCACAAAATCGGGCGTAGTGGCCACAAACTGGCAATACAGGTCAAAATCCTCGGCCGAAATTGGCTCCAGAAACGGGCAGCGGTGGATGCGGGCGCTCCACTCTTCAAACTGCTCACTCACGTCGATTTTGGGCAGGGTCAGCTGCCCGGCGCGCCACTGGCATTGCAGGTCAAACAGCTTTTTGTGCTGAATATCCCACAGCCGCACGTAGGCGGCGTCGGTGTATTCGGTGATGCGCTCCTGCATCCAGCGGGCCACGTTTTCGCCGTGGTCCAGGGCGCGGTGTTTGGCCAGCGCATAGTGCTGAATGAACGATGGCACGCTATCGGGGTGGAACTGCTCGAACCAGGGCCGGTAGCGGGCGTCGGTGCGCAGCTCTTCGATGTATTGCTCCACCGCTTTGGCTTGCGTGATGTGCTGCTCGGCCTGCTCCTGCAAAAAGCCATAGGCTTTGATTTCGGGCAGGGGCGGCACCGCCGGTTGGTCATCGAAGGCGGGCTGTTCGTCGTCGGCCATGAGCATGGGAGTTGGTGAGGCCCTAAATGTATCGATTGCCGCCGTTTCCGGCCGGGTTTATTTTCAGCCAGCCCCGCCCTACTTTCGGCGTGTGCCTCCGAAACGTGGGCCACAGCACGCCACCCGCCCTTTGCCCTCCCAGGTTTGGCCGGCCAGGTATGTACGACTGATTTCGAAAATCTATTTGCAGTCGTACAACCGCGCAGTGAAATGTGTACGACTGGGTTGGCGAAATGCATGTTCACTCGTACAGTCTTTGCCCCGGCCGCCACCCCAAGCGGCAAGGGTAGCGGAAGTTTCTTTAGTTTCTACTCACGGTAGCCGCAGCTGCAACAGCCCAAACTCCGTCTGCGGCCCCAAAAACGCCTGAATCTGCGGTAGCCGCGCCAGCAGGAACTCCGCCAGCTTCGCCACGGGCACTTGGGCATTTTGCACGGCCACCACACGGGGCGGAAAGCCTTCAGCCAGCACCAGCCGCAGGAAATTCTCGTCCTTGGTCAGCACATCGTAGCCGTGCTGCTTGGCGTAGCGCCAGATGCTGGTATCGGGGCTGTTGTCCAGGTTGATGTCGCGAACGTGCAGCACCGCCGCGCAATGCGGCCGCAGGTAGGCGGCCAAGCGCCAGGAGATGTTTTCGCCCAGCAGCAGGCGCATGAGCAGCTACGCGGCGGCCAGCAGCACGATGCTTTCCTTATAGGCCGCGTACAGCAGGCAGGCCCGCACCTGCGCCGCGCCGATAGCTGGGAAGTCCTCGGCAATGTCGGCGGCGCTCATGCCGTTGGCCAGCATTTCCAGCACTTCGGCCACGGTCGTGCGCGTGCCCTTCACCACCGGCTTGCCGAAGCGCACCTGCGGGTTCAGTTCGATGTAGGCAGTGATGGCGGCGGTGTCCATGCGGGTTGGAATGGGTGGGTGGTCAAAAATACGACGAATGCTCCCTATTCGATTCATCCCGACTGTTACCATGTGCTGTTGCGCTGCCTTGGGCCTTCGGCAGTTTGTACAAGTATTTTCGAAAATCGATTTATTCTTGTACAAACCATCGTGTGATTCTGTACAAGAATTTTTCAAAATCCGATTATTCTTGTACACTTCACCCCGCCCCCGGCCGCCACCCCAGCGGCCCAAGTAGCGACAGTGTCTTCAGGTTCCCATCCAAGCTCGCCGAAACCATTCTGGTATATCCGGCCCAATCGTCGTTAGTTTACCCGGCTCGTATTCGGCAAACCACCAGATGGACGCGCCCGAATTATCGAACAGATACGCCCGGTTTACCTGCTGCATAGTTTCAACTAAAAGGCCCAGGCTTTTTGCATATCGACTCACAATTTTTTCCGTCGAAACGCCGTGTCCGCCTTTGCTCACCCGGTTGCTTACCCGGTCTACGTTCACGGCCGGGGTTTCCGTGGCAATGTAGTAGAGGTAGGTACGGTAGCCCGTGGTGGCCGCCAACTGTAAAAACTCCAGCTTCGACCGGTGCGACATCACCGACTCAAACGTGAAGCTGAGCTTGGCCGCCAGCAATTGATGCCGTAGAAAGTCGGCCACCGTGGCCGCCACGTAAGAATTCACTGCTGCTTCCGGCTGCATTACCACAATATTTTCGGCAACATGCAGCCCTATTTCCTGGCTGGTTTGCGCTCCGACGGCCGTTTTCCCACCTGCCAGAAATGCGGCAAAGTCGGTCTGCGTCGCGGCCAGTTGGTAATCGGACAGATGCAGGAACCGCTGCCGGACCAGCTGCTTCTCAATCTCATCGGCATTCACATACACGCCCAGATTGAACTGCCCGCGCAATTCATCCAGCAGCGCCGATTTGCCCGAGCCGTTGGGACCGGCAAACAGGCGCAGCCGCGGAATGGTAATCGTTGCCATTATTAGGCTTTGCGGCCGGGGTTCTGGTACTGGTCTATCACTACTTCACGCTGCCCGTTGGCGTGAATCCGCACCAGTTTGCCGTTTTCGTAAACCGTCACGGTGAGGCCCAGCGCCCGGCTCTCGCTCACGGCCCGCAATGATGCTTGCCGCGCAGCCGCTTGCAACACTTCGGCGGGTATGTCCTCGGTCTTTTTCATTTTATCGTGGCCTACTACATCAGGCGTTTGTCCATCTAAGATACGACGAACGAAAGCTACCCGCCCACCCCCATCCCCGCGCCCCGGCCGCCACCCCAGCGGCCCAAGTAGCGAGAGTTTCTGCTGACGACACCCCGCCCCCGCCCCCCGCCCGCCACCCCAGCGACACCAATAGCGAGCGTTTCTGTTGACGATACACCGCCAAGCACCCTTTTTGGCTAACCGGCGTTATCTTGCTGTATCATCCATTGCCCGTTCGTCATGGCACCCACCGCACCCGTTCAGCCCACCAAACTCAATAGTCTCCAAATCAGCCTGCTGCGCTTGTTTGAGCGGGGCATGAGCGACGAAGACACCTTGGAACTACGCCGCGTAATCGTGGCGCATTTGTCGCAAAAGATGCTGGCCGAAGTGGAACGTATTGATGCCGAGCGCGGCTACACGGCCGAAGACTACGAACGGATGCTCAACGCTCCTTCCTGATGCAGCGGGTAGTCGTTGATACCAACTGCCTGCTCGCGTCGCTCAACCGCAATAGTCCTTTTCATCGTCTGTACGAATTGTTTGCCAGCGAGGCATTCGAGTGGGTGCTCAGCAATGAAATCCTCACCGAATACGAGGAGACTCTAGCGGCTCACTACTCCGCCACTACTGCCCGGCGCGTAACCGAAATTCTGCTGAACGCCCCCAATACGTCTTTTCAGGAAGCCTACTTCAAGTGGCAGCTCATCGAAGCCGACCCGGACGACAATAAATTTGTGGACGTAGCCATCGCGGCCAATGCCGACTACCTGCTGACCAATGACCGGCACTTTGAAGTATTGCGGCAGATTGACTTTCCGCGCGTACCGCTCATTGGCTTGCAAGCGTTTCTGGCAGAAATGCAGTAACGCCGCCCCGCCCCCCGGCCGCCACCCCAGCGGCGCAAGTAGCCGTAGTTTCTGCTGACGCCGCCGCCCACCCCCGCCCCCCAACCGCCACCCCAGCGGTACCAGTCGCGGGCGTTTCTGCTGCCCCCGCCCCCCGGCCGCCCGCCGCCCCCGCGCCCCAGCCACCACCCCAGCGGCGCAAGTAGCGGGAGTGTCTTAAAACGCGTGTACAAACACAGCAACAACAGTTGCAGCAAAGTAAGCCACGGAAATGATTACAAGAAGCCATTGCACTCGAAAACAATAGATTACACGTTCTGCAACAAGTAATTTTGGGTCATGATTTATCCTATCCGAGCTACCGCCGAATATAAAGGCGAAGCGGACAAGCCAAGACTTGTTCCGGGAATACGTTATGTTATTAACGTAGAGCCACACCCAATCTTTAAGAATGGGAATGAGTACCAAGTGACAACACTCGGTTTGGACCCACCCAAAGCTCATCACACCGAAGAAATGAGAGCAAGGATTATGGAAGCAGCCGCTGATTATCCATTTACTCAATTTGGCTATCACCACATCCCTGCCAAGATTGGCTACTACTACGAGTCAGCCAATGCATTCCATGATTCATGGAGTAATTTATTAGGGCAGGATAGTCAACCGCTTCCCGATGAGTTATCTGTGATGCTACCGTTTTAGACAAAAAATTCAGGCCGATTTCTAATAAAATCGGCCTGAATAAAAAAATCAATATCGTTTTTACTAATCAATATTCCAGTATGCCTCAGGTTCGCCATCAAAAGCGTCATCTATGAGTTTATCATTTACGTATCCACCATAACCATCAGAATAGTTATACTTAGATTCTGTCTCGTCATTTTCATTATATGATTCTTCGGAATTCAAAGTGTAAGTTATTGCTTCAAACAACCGCCATTTTTTTTCATTCAGTGACACCAGAGAATCAGGGGTGAATTCTTTCCTTTTCGTAATCAATGCACGTATCGGTAATATACTTTCAGTAATTTTATTTACTTGGAAGCCTAAAAAACTATTTACATCAAGCTTTGCTAACGCAATTAAATCGGATGGTCGCAAAGAAAAGAATTCAACATTTTTAATTAACCAATGGATGTAAGAAGGTTTACCAAAATGCAATGAGTACCTATCCTCCTCTAAATAGTATTCTTTACCAACCACTTCATTGTAATCAACTATTCCAGCCCTCGAAATATCTTCGAAGTACTGCTCACTATACATTACTATTGAACCTTGCGGGTCGTTTTGAGGCAATCCAAAATAATATTCTGCCAAAAAATTATTTATTTCTGTATGATAATCAAAATTAGTTAAATCAATTCTGGCCATCGCAGCAATATATTCGTGCCCTGCCTTTATCTTCAAAATCATTTGATTTCCTAAAAACGATACACTGAGATGGCTACAATATTTTTTCCCTGTTGACATGAAAGGAGAATCATGCTTCGAGAATATCCTTCTCAGTATTTCACGGCACCAAACTACAGGTAGAACTGCTGCACCACAATATATCTGTTGAATGGTTAGTTTTGAATATTGACCAAAGCCTATTGGCTCGTGAAGTTCAAAAACTCGTTTCTGGTATTTCATTTTGCGATTCAGATTAAACCAATCTACCACTCAAACATACATAAGAAAGCCCCGCCGACTTCACGCCAGCGGGGCTTTCCCACTCAAAACCAAACGCAATTACACCGCCGGCATCTCCACGTTCTCAAACTTTACCGCGCCGTCTTCCAGCACGGCTTCTACCACGGCATCTTTCGTCACGCGGCCGGAGAGGATGTCTTTCGACAGCTCGTTCAGAATCACGCGCTGGAGCACGCGCTTCAGCGGGCGCGCGCCGAATTGCGGGTCGAAGCCGGCTTCGCCGAGGAAATCGAGGACTTCGCTGGTGGCTTCGAGCTGGATGCCGGCCTCGGCCAGGCGCTGCTGGATTTGCTTGAACTGGATGTCGACAATTTTGCGGATTTCCTTGCGCTTGAGGGGTTGGAACATCACGATTTCGTCGATGCGGTTCAGGAACTCGGGGCGCATGTGCTGCTTGAGGCGCTCCACCACTTCGTCGCGGGTGCGGTCCACCACTTCCTCGTGGTTGTACTCGTTCAGCTCCTTGAAGTTCTTCTGGATGATGTCGGCACCCGTGTTCGAGGTCATGATGATGATGGTGTTCTTGAAGTTCGCCACCCGGCCTTTGTTGTCGGTGAGGCGGCCATCGTCGAGCACTTGCAGCAGGATGTTGAACACGTCGGGGTGGGCCTTTTCGATTTCATCGAGCAGCACCACAGAGTAGGGCTTGCGGCGCACGGCCTCCGTGAGCTGCCCGCCCTCGTCGTAGCCCACGTAGCCGGGAGGCGCCCCGATGAGGCGCGACACCGAGTGGCGCTCCTGAAACTCGCTCATGTCGATGCGCACCATCGCATTCTCGTCGTTGAACAAATACTCGGCTAAGGCCTTGGCCAGCTCGGTTTTGCCCACGCCGGTGGTGCCCAGGAAAATGAACGAGCCAATGGGCCGCTTGGGGTCCTGCAGGCCGGCGCGGGAGCGGCGCACGGCATCCGAAATGGCCGCGATGGCCTCGGCCTGGCCGGCCACGCGCTTGCCCAACTCGGCTTCGAGCTGGAGCAGCTTTTCGCGGTCCGATTGCAGCATTTTGCTCACCGGAATGCCGGTCCACTTGGCCACCACTTCGGCAATGCTTTCGCTGGTCACGACTTCCTGGAGCATGGTGCCGCCGTCTTTGTTGGCGGCGGCCTCGTCCTGCAGGGCTTTCAGCTTGGCTTCGGCTTCCTGAATCTTGCCGTAGCGCAGCTCGGCCACGCGGGCGTAATCGCCCTGGCGCTCGGCCTGCTCGGCTTCCAGCTTGAATTGCTCGATGGCTTCCTTTTGGGTTTGAATGCCGGTGAGGACGGCTTTTTCGCTTTCCCAGCGGGCTTTGAGGGTGTCGCGCTTGTCGTTCAGCTCGGCCAGCTCCTTGCTGAGGACGGCTTCGCGGTCGCGGTTGTCTTCGCGGCGAATGGCTTCGCGCTCAATCTCCAGCTGCATGATGCGGCGCTGGATTTCGTCCAATTCCACGGGCATCGAATTCAGTTCGATGCGGAGCTTGGCGGCGGCTTCGTCCATGAGGTCGATGGCCTTATCGGGCAAAAAACGGTCGGTGATGTAGCGCGAGCTCAACTCCACGGCGGCAATCACGGCGTCGTCGGTGATGCGCACGCCGTGGTGCAGCTCGTACTTTTCCTTGATGCCGCGCAGGATGCTGATGGCGTCGTCCTGGGTGGGCTCGTCCACCATGACGGCCTGGAAACGGCGTTCGAGGGCCTTGTCTTTCTCGATGTATTTCTGGTATTCCTTGAGCGTGGTGGCCCCGATGGCGTGCAGTTCGCCGCGCGCCAGGGCGGGCTTGAGCAGGTTGGCGGCGTCCATGGCGCCTTCGCCCCCGCCGCCGGCCCCGATGAGGGTGTGCATCTCGTCGATGAAGAGCACAATCTGCCCATCCGAGTCGGTCACTTCCTTGATGACGGCCTTGAGGCGCTCCTCAAACTCGCCCTTGTACTTGGCCCCGGCCACGAGCAGGCCCATGTCGAGGCTCATGATGACTTTGTCGCGCAGGTTTTCGGGCACGTCGCCGGCCACGATGCGCTGGGCCAGGCCCTCCACGATGGCGGTTTTGCCCACGCCGGGCTCGCCGAGCAGCACGGGGTTGTTTTTGGTGCGGCGCGAGAGGATTTGCAGCACGCGGCGGATTTCCTCGTCGCGGCCAATCACGGGGTCCATCTTGCCGCGCCGCACCTGCTCGTTGAGGTTCACGGCGTAGCGGTTCAGGCTCTGGTACTGGTCTTCGGCGCTCTGGCTGGTGACTTTGCGCCCGCCGCGCAGCTCCTGAATGGCGGCCTTCAAGTCCTTGTCGTTGAAGCCCGTGTCTTTGAGCAGCGTGGCCACGGCATCGCGGCCGGAGAGGATGCCCAGCAGCAGGTGCTCGATGGACACGAACTCGTCGCCCATGTCCTTCATGGCGGCGTTGGCGCGCTGCACGGCAGCGGCGGCGTCGTTGGCGAAGTAGGGCGAGCCGCCGCTCACCTTGGGGTAGGCGGCCACAATGGCATCGAGCCGCGGCGTGAGAATGTTGAGGTTGGCGCCCAGCTTGTTGGCCAGAAACGAGAAGACGCTCTCGTCGCTCTGGAAGATGCCCTTCAGCAAATGGCCGGTTTCGACGGCCTGCTGCTGGTTTCCGCCGGCAATTTCGGTGGCCTTCTGCACGGCCTCCTGCGCCTTGATGGTGAAGTTTTTAAAGTCCATTTCCGTTCGTCTCTAAGTGGGTGCTTCGGGTTAGGAAGTCGGTACAAAGGGACTAGCAAACGGGGTGCAAGAGGTGGGAAACGGACTTTTTGGCTGAAATTACTTATTTGAAGTCATTAGATGTCAGCCAAAATTTCATGTATTTGGGCTAGTCCTCGTCACTCTCATCAACCTCCTCATACCAAGACTTAACATCTTCTATAGTATAGTTTGCTTGTAAAATTTGACTGCTGTGATTAAACAAATCCTGTAAATAAGTATCATCAACTTTAATTTTTCTTTTACCAAAAACCTTCTTTGATACTGATAGCATTCCTTTGAATCTTTTCCTCTCGTATTCTATCTCAGGGTCTTCAAGACCTAAGTGCTCTAGTATTTTATTTGACTTCCAAGAGTTACGAGTAAGCTTGTATTCTATATCATTTAAAACTCTTCTTAAATCCCCAAATTCAAGTTGTTCCTTAATATCAGTGGTTTCTTGCTGAAGCGTATTCACAAAATCATCCATCTGTGACTCTAAGCTGCCAGTTTGCTGTTTTACGTCGTCAATAATAGCTTCCATCTCGAACCCTAGATTTTCCACAATCCTTCGGGTATTGATTTCTAAGTCTGCTGTGCTACTCTCGACATAATCTATAAGCTCTTGGTTCTGAGAAGAAATTTCAGTTCGCAGCTCGGTTGTAGCTTGTTTAAACCTTTCTATAAAACCCGTACCCTCACTTTCTAAAAAGACTTGAAGAAGCTCTATTGGCCCCAAAGCTACATTAAGGTTATCTTTTCTTATTTTATACGTTCCACCTGACGTACAATGCGGCTTATTGATACTGGACTGTATTTCAATTCGAAAGAACGGTACATCTGCGCTATTCTCGATGTGTATTGATACCGATACAGGTGGTACACACTGAAGAGATTTATTATTTATCGACAACTTATTTTCATCCGAAATAGGACACCCAATAATTCTTCCTCGTTGTTCACCACGCTCATTGGTGTATTCTTCTACACCAATGAGAATCGCACCTCCATCAACTGAATTTGCAAAAGCAACTATATCATCACTTTTGATACCAGCCATTCCAGCTTTGAAATCAACATGACTTCCTTCGTCCTTACTAAGTAGAAACCTAGCTCTCGCAGAAAGGCCTGAATAACTAGACTTACTACTACCAGCAGTAGCTAATGATTTAATCTTCTCAGCACTTGGCTTTTTCATAGTATTTTATTTCCTGTATTAGGCCTTCTTAAGTTATTCAAAAATAATTATTGATTTCTAAACACCGAATATAACAGCCGTCTCATATAGACTAAAAACCGGCCATTGGGTGGGGGGAGAAGAAGCTTAGTTCATTGAACCAGTTGACGCTTATTGAAAAAGCCTAGGATAACAGCTAAAAACCCTACAACAGAAAGCCCGGGAATAGATTTAGTAAAAATACTTTGACTGAAATAGAACAAGCCAAACGGAATTACAATAGCGAAAACGACTGCGAAGAAGACAAGACGCAAAACATCCCCTACCCCAACCTCTTTGACCTCTTTGCTCTGAACCTTGCCAAGAGCATAACAGAACACCACAAATCCTATTTCCAATGCCTTGCAAAAAGCGTCGTAGGCAACGGTTTCAAAAGACAAATCAGAAATAGACATGGAGCACTGTTGAATTCAGCAGAAATAGCAAGCTACACAGAAGCTCCTGTTTCTTCAGCGGCGGGGGCAGCGGGCGGGGGTGGCGTAGGAGCGGATGCTACTCCGAAGCGGTGGGTTCGCTCAGCGGGACCTGCGGGGCGTGGAGCGGCGGCAGGCGGGGCGCGTGGGGGCGTCAGGCGGGGCGGGCGCGCCGGGGAGTTTATCTATCGCCGTAGTGGAAACGGCAGGCGGCAATGCGCAATCCGTCGTCGGTGGCTTTGTAGACTAAGCGGTGTTCGTGGTTGATGCGCCGCGACCAGTAGCCGCGCAGGTCGCCTTTCAGGGCTTCGGGCTTGCCGGTGCCAACAAACGGCGTGCGCTGGCACTCCTTCAGCAGCGTGTTGATTTTGCGGAGAATGGCGCGGTCAGTTTCCTGCCAGTAGACATACTGTTCCCAAGCAGCTTCATCCCAAATAAGCTTCATGCGTCGATGAGGTTGTGCTGCACGCCCTTGCCGCTCTCCAGGCGCTCAATGGCATCCTTCAGGGCTTTTGCGTTGGCCGGGTTGCTCAGCAGATACTCCGTTTCGTCCTGCGGCTTGGATTTAACGCGGGCCGGTGTCGCTTTCACAAACGGCAGGCTTTGCAGCAGCTCCATCATGAAGGCCGCTTTGTTATCAGGGATTTCCAGCGTGATTTTCATACTATCCAAAACTACGAAGATTCCGCATAGTTCCTGCCGCCTGCTTGCCGCTACACATGAAGCTCCTGTTTCTTCAGCGGCGGGGCAGCGGGCGGGGGCGGCCGTTGGGGCGGCCGTGGGGCAGAAGCTGTCGTATCGTTCTAGCAGTGGGGACAGCGGGGGCGGTACTACGGATTGTCAATCCAGTTTTCCTGCACCAAGCCGGAGATATCGGCAAAGTGGCGGGTGTTGCGCGTAACCAGCGTGAGGCTGTGGCGGAGGGCCGTGCAACCTGTCATCAGGTCGAAGTCATCGACGGGACGGCCGGCGCGGCGCAGGCGGGTTTTCTCAGCGGCGTAATGCTCAAAGCAGTCCGCAATGGGTAAAATGTGGCCTTCAAAGGCAGTGCGCAGCCCATTTAGCGCCAGTCGGTTGGCGGCCTGCTTAGTTAGGGCACTATTGGCCACGCCGTACAGCATTTCGGCGATTGTCAGCTCACTGATAAAGCAATTGTCGAAACCAATGCTGTCCAGCTTTTCGACAATGCCGTATTCGTTTTTGGTGAAATGAATGCAGATATTGGTATCCAGCAAATAGAAGCTCATAGCTCTACGTCGCGGTCGCGGAAGTGCCGCGATTCCATTAACATCTTATTGATTTCATCCCCGCTCTCGTCGGACTGCCAGGAACCCGCAAACGCCAGAAAGCGCCGCCGCCGCTCTTCCTCGGAAATAGCAGCAGCCGGAGGCGTGGCAGTAGCTTTCACGCCTAGGCGCTGCGCCAGATTCAGAAGCAACTGCAGGTCAGAGTCATTAGTTGGCTCTAAAACAAGTATAGGTGTCATATTTGGCAGATGCTGAACGACGAAAAGAAACTATGCTGCTTCCAAAGCTAAGTTACGCAGAAGCTCCCGTTTCTTTCAGCGGCGGGCGCAACGGGCGGGGGCGGCACATGAGAGCAAGCTACTGAAGAGGCGGTGGTTTCGCTCAGGCGGGGCGGGCGCGCCGGGGAGTGCTTACGGAGCTAAAGTAGCTACTTTGGTACCATCAATTCGCATTTACCCGTGGGCCACTACACCAACGCACCCGAAGACAACCTGCTCGGCCTGACTGACCGCCGCCTGCTCGACGAAGCCGAGGCCGAAGGCGTCATCCGGGCCGAGAACTTTCTCTACGACCTACCCGAAGAAACCGACTTCACGGTAGCGCTGCTGCTCGACCTGCACCGCGCAGCCTTCGAGCGCGTGTATGGTTGGGCGGGGCAATACCGGCGCTCCAACCCCAACGTGGGCAGCTTCCTGCCGCCGTCGTTTCAGCAGGTGCCCACGCTGCTCTACCAGTTTGCCGACGAAGTGCAGCACCGGCAGCAGTTGGTGCGTACTGAAGCGGAGCTAGCAGCCTTGCTGGCGTATGCACACCACCGGTTTGTGGCCATTCATCCGTTCACCAATGGCAACGGCCGCACGGCCCGCTTGCTTACCAATTTTCTGGCATTTCGCTACGGCTATCAGGAACTTGCCTTGTACCAGCGCGTGGCTGGGGCTGACCGTGAGGCTTATCTAACCGCCATAAAAGCCGGGAACTCCGGCGACTATCGGGAACTGGAGAAGTTGATTAGCGCACAGCTTCGCCGGTTTGGCGAATAGTGGTGGCGGCACGCTCGGCTTCTACTTTTTCGTAAAGGGCTTCCAGCCGTTCCATCGGCACGGTCTGGTTTTCCAGCGCCATTGTGCCATATACCGAGCGCAGCATCATCTGCCGAACGAAGCTCGGGTTTTGCAATTGGGCATAGCGCTGGCGAAAAGTCATAGTGCAAATTTACGAATTGCTTTTGGGCCGGTTACTCTGGCGGGAGTCCATCAGCATCTTGTTTAGCTCATCCCGCTTTCATCCGATTGCCAGGAACCAAACAAGGCCAGAAAACGGCGCTCCAGCGACAGCTTAGCGGCTGGCGAAGCTGTCGCTGGAGCGCCCAGCCGCTGCGCCAGACTCAACAGCAGATGCAGGTCGGAATCGTTGGTGGGTTCTAATACAAGGGTAGTTGTCATTGTCGGAAGATTCTGCTTGCACAAGTTACACAGAAGCTCCTGTTTCTTTCAGCGGCGGGCGCAGCAGGCGGGGGCGGCGCATGAGAGGAAGCTACTCCAAAGCGGTGGTTTAGCTCAGCGGGACCTGCGGGTGTGGGGCGGCGGCAGGTGGGGCGCGTGGGGCGGGGCTGGGGGCGTCAGGCGGCGCGCGCGCGCCGGGGAGGGCTACTTTTTGTAATGGCCTTGTCGTTTTCGACAAGGTAGGCCACCGTACGCCCACACATCACCAGCTGGTCCTCGTACTGTTCCATCCAATTTAGAATGGAGTCGCTCCATCGGGCGTCGCAAGCCGAAGCTTACGACCGTCAACGCACACGCTCTTAAAGACAAATAACCAGCCTCTCTGCCAGCGCTCAAGCCCCCGCCACAACGCAAAAGCACTACCCCGCATCCCCAAAACACCTCCCGGCATCGCAACTATCCCCTGCCCCACTAAATAACCTGCTTTTGCTGAGCTTACCCCATCTTCCCAACAGGGCTTTCCTTCCAAAAACGTATATTCATAGCTCATTCAACCTTCTTTTTTCACTCCCCTCAAAAATATTTCCAGAATTAATATCTTAGAAAAATCAAATTTCTACCTGAATCAATACAGCAAATCCGGTAGTCCTGGCCCAAAATATGCTTTTAGTACCCTGGGCGCTAATTAGCCTCACCAGCAACATTTAAGCCTGCCAAAAACCTGTATGTCAGCCAGTATTTTCCCGCATTCGCCGACTATTTTCCGAACTTTGCCTACCCGAACGCCGTTTGCCCGTCATTATTTATTCCAAATTACTACCTTTCGAAACCGGGAAGTAGAACTATTTCAAAAGTCGCTCTCCCCTCTATTCTCCTTATACTATCCTCCGTGTCGATTGAACTAGAACAGATGGCCCAATTGGCCATCACCCCCGGCATTTCGCCCGAAACTGCCCCCGCCCCCCGCCGCTCCTACGACCATGTGGTGCTGCCCGGCGACTTCCCCGACCCCACCGTCACCAAAATCGGCGATACCTATTGGGCCAGCGCTACCTCCGCCGAGTGGGGCGCCGTATTTCCCCTCTTCACCTCCAAAAACCTACTCGATTGGGAACTGGTGGGCCACGTTTTCCCCGAGGCCCTGCCCGAGTGGGCCGGCTCCAACTTCTGGGCCCCCGAGTTCTACCAGGAAAACGGCCGCACCTACGTCTACTACACCGCCCGCCGCAAGGGCGGCATGCTCTGCGTAGCCGTCGCCAGCGCCGACCGTCCGGAAGGCCCCTACCTCGACCACGGCCCCCTCGTGGGCCAGGAAGCTGGCTCCATCGACGGCTTCGCCATCCCCGACGAGCATGGCGACCTCTACCTCATCTGGAAGGAAGACGGCAACTCCTGCCACCAGGACACCCCCATCTGGGCCCAGCGCCTCAACGACGCCCGCACCGCCCTCATCGGCGAGCCCACCGAGCTGTTCACCAACGACGTGAAGTGGGAAGGTCCCCTCGTGGAAGGCTCCGCCCTGGTGCGCCACCACGGCTGGTTCTACATGTTCTACGCCGGCAACAGCTGCTGCGGCAAAGGCTGCAACTACGCCACCGGCGTGGCCCGCTCCCGCCACCTGCTCGGCCCCTGGGAAAAGCACGACCAGAACCCCATCCTCGACCGCAACGCCGCCTGGAAGTGCCCCGGCCACGGCACCGTCACCGAGCTCGACGGCCGCTGGTTCCTTCTTCACCACGCCTACGCGGCGGAAAGCCACGAATTTGTTGGCCGTCAGGGCCTGCTCTCCGAATTCACCTGGAACGCCCAGGAGTGGCCCGAGTTTGTGAACCGCAGCCCCCAGGCCGCCCCCCTCGCCAACGTCGCCCACCTCAACATCGCCGACGAGTTCGAAGGCCATAAGCTGGGCCTCGGATGGCAGTGGCCCATCACCGCGCCCCAGCCCATCACCGCCGTGCGCCACGGCCAGCTGCACCTCGCCGCCGGCTCCTCGCGCCTGGGCACCCTGGTGGCCCGCCGCACCCACGCCGCTACCTACAAAGCCGCCACCACCCTCGATTTCGCCAATCTCCCCGTCGATACCTTCGCCGGCCTTGCCGCCGTGGGCGACCCCTACAACGCCCTCGCCCTCATGGCCGGCAACGGCCAGCTCCAAATCTGGCACGTCAAAAGCGGCAAGCAGCAAACCCTGGTGCAGGTGTTCATCGACCCCTGCGCCACCCTCACCCTCCGCCTTGAAGTATGGGGCGGCCAGCGCTACCGCTTCGCCTACAGCACCGACGGGGCCACCTGGCAGCCCCTGCCCACCGAGAACTTCTCCCTCAACGGCACCTACCTCCCCCCCTGGGACCGCGGCGTGCGCGTCGCCCTCGTCGCCCAAGGCGCCGAGGACACCGCCGCCACCTTCAACAACTTCATCATCCGCAACCAGCGCTAAGCCGCAGAACGAAGCTCATCGCCCGTCCTGCTCAGTTACCCTTCCTGACCCAAGTTGCGGAGTCGGCAGTCAAGCCCCAGCGGGGGCGTACCAGGAGGGCGGCGCTCGTTGGGGCTAAGGTTCAGTAGGCCGCAACTTGGGTCTCCTAAACAACTTCCATATAAAAAGGCCAGGTCCCCGCACGGGACCTGGCCTTTTTGCTACTGAGTTACAGTCGCCTCGGCAAGCTTACATTTTGCCCATCTTGTCGTGGTTCATCTTGCTGTGGTCCATTTTGCCTTTGGCCATCTTGCCGTGGCCCTTCGCCATTTTGCCTTTCGACATCTTGCCGTCGGCCATCTTGCCGTCCATCATTTTACCGTCGGCCATCTTGCCGTCAGCCATTTTTCCGGTGGCCATTTTGCCACCGTCCTGCGCCAGGCAGGTAGCCGGAGCCGCCAGCGCCACGCCAAGAAACAGAGCAGCGGCCAGAACCACTTTGGGAGCGAGAATGTGAAGAATTTTCATGGTATTGGGCTTAAAGTGAAAATGAAGAGTGGTTAGTATGGCCCGGCAGACGCCCCTCATCGCTGGGCCTTACGCCGCACTCCCTTTTTCTTTTGGCCGCTGCGCCCAACCGCACAAAAAACGGCAACGCCCGGCACTACAGTGCCGGGCGTTGCCGTTGAAACCTGATAAGCAGCCGTCCTAGCGGTGGTGCTTTTTGGTCTTGCTCTTCGTTTTCGAAGGCGTGCTTTTCTTCGTGGCTTTGTGGGCAGTGCTCTTGTTGCTGCTGCTTTTCTTGGCGCTGCTGTGGCTGCTTTTGGCTTTGCTGGTTTTGCTCTTCGACGTGCTTTTGCTGGTGTGCGCCGCCGATTTGGTTTTGGTCTTCGACTTGCTCGTTTTGCTGCTGTGCGAAGTGGCTTTGTGCGCTTTCGCCTCGCTCGATTTCGACTTGCTGCTGTGGCTGCGCGACGAATGGCGGGCGGCGCGGCGGGCTTCTGCCCGAGCCTCGGCCCGGGCAGAAGCCCGAGATTCTTCGCGGCGGGCGGCGGCCCGGCGGGCAGCCAGCCAATCGGCATGGCGGGCCTCATAGCTGCGGGTAGTGTGGGCGGGCACGGCGGCCTCACGGGCCTCATCGGCCGACTCGGCGTAGTGCGCCGTCGCATCCGATTCGGGAGCGGCGGTGTTCTCTTCGGCGCTGGCTTTGGGAGCCTCCGTCACGATTTTCTTGCGGCGCACCGGCATCAGGAAATCCCGCTCGGCGCGTTCGCGCAGGCTCAGGTTTTCTTCGCCGGGCAGCTTCGTTACGGGGATTTGCTTCTCAGTTTGGGCTTGCGCACCGCCCCAGGTCAGGAGCAGCGTGAGGAGGACAAATAGGTGCTTCATAAACAAATATAAATAAAATCGACAGAAGACAAAGCTACAGTCTACCTCGGTTAAATGCAAGTGAGCGCAGCCATAAAGTGGTTTCAAACGCAGGCAATGCTGTTTACAAAGCCTAAGAGCCTATTCGCGCGGATATTAGGCTACGGCGCCACCCGCAGCCGCACCCCGGCTGAATGTGCGCCAAATTCGGGAGCATACAGACACTGTACCTGACTGAGGCCACCCGAAAAATCACCGGCCTGGCTGGCCCGCAGCCGGTACTCAAACACATGCGTTCCACGCGGCACTTCGCTCAAAAAGAAGTTCGTGGCCGCATCCCGCGGCGACTCATAGTAGCCCAGGCCGTTCTGGTAGCGGTAGCCGCTGGTCTGGGCGATGGGCTCCAGCCCGGCGGCGCGCTGGTCCTTGAGGTGCACGTATTCCAGGGCACGGTCGGTGCGCAGCACGAGCCGCACCACCAGCGCATCGCCAATTTTAAGCGGCGAAGCGGCCGTGAGTTTCTCCAGCACCGGGCCTCCGGCCGTGCGCGTTTCGCGGTATAGCTCGCGCTCCAGGCTGAGCGGCGTGGCGGCGGACGTCACCTTGTCAATATCCTCGAAATACTGCCAGTAGAGCGCCCCCCAGGCCACGCCTGCATCGGGCTTGGTGAGGGTGACTTTGCCTTGCGCGGGCTGCACCTCGGCCGCCGGCCAGCTGGTTTTGAAATAGCCGGTGCCGGCTTGCGCCGCCTCGGGCTGGATGGCCTGGCCGCCCACAGTCACTTGCAGCGGCTGGGCAGGCACCAGCCAGTCGGAGCCGCGCAGCAGCAGGGCGTAGCAGGCATCGGCGGTGGCGCGGGTGCTTTCCCAGTTGTGGGTTTGCTTTTGCTTGAGCAGCCAGAGCTTCATTTCATCCACCGATTTCTGGTCGTTTTTGACTTCGTCGAAGGCTTCGATGAGGGTGGCCTGGGTTTCGGTGGGGGCCTCGCGCCAGTAGTAGCCACCGCGCACTTCCTTCCAGTACATGCCCAGCTCGGGCGAGTGCAGGGCGTTTTCGGCTAGAGCACGCAGGATGTCCTGCGACGCGGGCGCGGTTTTGCCGGCACGAAACAGGCTGAGCGCAACCTGCGCCTGCAGGTAGCGCGTCTGGGCGGACCAATACCTGGCGGCCTGCTCGCGGTAGTACGCGTAGGCAGCTTTGGCAGCGGCGCTTTCGGCCTGTTGCGGCCAGAAGCTCCGGGCGTACAGGGCCTGAATTTGCAGGTCGCCGAGGTGGTTATCGGCCAGCTTCACGTGTTGACGGCGGCGCAGTTCGGCGTAGTCGTGGGCCGTGGCAGCGTCGAGGTAGTGCAGGGCCTGCGTCAGCAGGGCGCGGCCAGCCTCGTCGTTGTCGGCATCAAAGGCCCCCAGCTTCTTTAGCTTGCCAAGCCCGGCCACGATGAGCTGGGTGATGTAGCGGTCATCGGGCATTTTATCGAACCACGGAAACCCACCGCCGGGCAGCTGCATTTTCTGCAGCTTGAGCAGGGCGCGGCTGGTTTCGCCCTGCAACCGGGTTTCGTCAAACAATTCGGTGAGGCGGGCCAGGCGCTCGGTTTCGCCCTGGGCGTCGCGCACCCAGGGCGTCTCTTGCAGCAGCAGGTTTTTCAGCTCCTGGTTTTGGGCCAGCTTGCTGGCAAGCGCGTTTTTCTGGGCCGCGGTGCCGCTTTGGGCCTGCCGCGCCCACTCGGCTAATATGGTTTTGAAGCGCGGATTGGACTTGAGAATCCGGGCCGCGATGAGGTTGGCGTAGAGGCGGCTGAATACCTGCTCGGAGCACTCGTAGGGGTACTCCATGAGGTAGGGCAGGCTCTGCACGGCGTACCAGGCGGGGTTGGCCGTCATTTCCAGCGTCAGGCCGTAGTTGCGGCGCGTGGGACTGCTGGTGCTGGTCAGCCTGGTCAGTTCGAACGTGCGGGTGCCGGGCCCCACGATGGGCAGCGGCAGGCTCTCGGTGATGAGAATGCGGTTGGGGAGCACGGGCAATGTGTTCTCCTCCCCATCGGAATACGAAACACCTGCCAACTTGTCTGATTTCGACTCTTTTTCTGCCACAACCGACTCTCCAAGGTCCGGTTTCGACCCTTTTTCTGCCACAACCGACTCTCCGAGGGTCGGTTTCGATGCTCCGAGGTCCGATACCGACTCTCCGAGGCCCGGTTTCGACCCTCTGTGCTTCGATTTCGGCTCTTTATGCTTCGGTTTCGACCCTTCGAGGTCCAAAACCGGCCCTCCGCCGGTCTGCGCTACTACCCGATATGTCACCGCCACCGGCGCAAAATCATTCGGGAGCGCAATTTCCCAGCCCAGCGCGGCGCTCTGGTGCGCGGCGGCCGACACGGCTTGCTGCGCCGGCCCTTTCACTAATTGACTGGTGATGTCCTGGCCCGTGGCGGCATCGAGCAGGAATAATTGGGCAGTGCCGCTGGTGGCGTGGTCGGTCAGGTTCGAGAACTTGGCGGGGAAGGTGAAGGTGTCGCCCTGCCGGAAGAAGCGCGGGGCGTTGGGCGAAATCTGAATTTCCTTTTGCGTCACAAGCTGCCGGGCCAGCTGGCCGCTGTGCAGGTTTTTGTCGTGGGCCAGGGCCAGCAGCTGCCAGCGCGTCACGGCCTCGGGCATCTGGAATTCGAGCACCACGTCGCCGTTTTTGTCGGTGCGCAGGGCCGGCTGCCAGAAGGCGGTTTCGCGGAAATCGGTGCGCGTGGGCACGGTAGTTAGGTCAGGGGCGGCGGGCTTTTTCGGATTGCCATAGCCTACGGCAACTACCTCGTTGAGCTGCTTTGAATCAGCCATTGCCGCCGAGGCCATTGGAGCAGGGGCGGCAATGGCTTCGGCCGCCATTGGCAAGGCAGCTCCTTTTATTCTAATAGCAACTCCACTTACCCGCCCTTGTAATGCTCTCGAACCATATCCTTCAGGGCGAACGGCACCACCTAGTGCTTGCACGAATCTATCCAGAAAGAGTCCACCACCATATTGAGTATTGAGGACCGGGTAGCTCATAACTACCATTTCAAACACGTTATTTTGTATTAGCAATGCTTGGGAATTCAACTCACCAAAATTCCCCTGCCACTGAAACCGGGGCGGGTAATACCCCGGCCCAAATTCCAGCCCCAGAAAGCTATGCGGCCGGAAAACATCCAGGCTCTGGTCGTACAGCGTGGCCAGCAGCTCGGCATCGGCAGCCTTGCCGTTGGCCTGGTGGATGGTCACGCGCCAGGTTTCCTTCTGGCCGGGCTGGAGCTTGTCGCGGAACGTGGCGATGGACAGCTGCAGCGGCTGCGGTTTCTCGGCCACCTGCACGGTGGCCTCGTGGCGGTAGAGGTGGTTGTCGCGCACCTGCGTGGTGTGAATGTAGAGCGGACCGAGCGCCGTGCTGGGGCCGCTTTCGATGCTCAGGCGGCGCTGCTCGTTGGCAGCCAGCGTGAGCCATTCGGAGCGCAGCAACTGGCCCTCGCGCTCCACTTCCAGCAGGATGCGGGCGCCGGCTTCGCTGCTGCCTAGCAGCACGGTGGCCGGCTGGCCGGGCGCCGCGGTATCGGCCAGGGCCACAAACCAATCGGGCGTGGCATAGGGCACGGTGGCCGCCCGCGAGTCGTAGAGCGTGAAATCAAGGTGCGTCGTGTCGGTTTCGGCCGTGAAGGCTTCGAGGCGGTAGCGGCCGGTGGGCAGGGCCGCCAGCGCAGCTTTCAGGTCGAGGGCCGGGCTGGTTTTGGTATCGAAAGACAGCGTGTTTACCAGCTCCGGCTTGGCCTCATTTTCTTCGGTTTCGGGCGCGGGACCGGGCACGCCGGCCGGGTTGGGGTGGTAGTGCCGGGCCAGCAGGCGCAAGGTGCCGGCCGCGGGCAGCGGCTCGCCGGTGGCGTTGGTACCCAGCAGCGTGATGATGGGCAGGTGCTGCTTGTCGGCCGCATCGGGGCCGGCCAGGCGCAGGCTGAGCGGATTGCGGCCAATGGGCAGGCTGCGGGTGCCGGTGCGGGTTTCGCCGGCCGCGTCGGTTACGTCGGCGGTTATCTCGAACAGGTAGCCCGGCTCCCATCCGCGCCGGCCCGGCACTTTGGGCACCAGCGGCGGCGTGAAGGTGATGCTGAAGCGGCCCTCGGCGTCGGTAGTGGTGGTGCCGTGGGCAATTTCCTGGGTGCCCCGGTTGCCGCCGGGCACGTAGCGGCCGCGCCCGCCGTAGCCGTAGTCAAACAGTGGAAGCAGCTCGCGGCGGGTGACGCGGTAGCTCACCGTGGCCCCGTCGGTGGCCTGCCCGGCGTAGGCGCGGGCCTGCCCGCCCACGCTGAGCGGCTGGCCCAGCTGCGGCTGCCCGGCCACGGGGTCGAGGGTGACGAGGAAAGTGGGCCGCTTGTAATCCTCCACCGCAAAGCTGAGGCTGCCGTGGTCGGTTTGCAGGCTCATTTCACCGTTCAGCAGGCCCGTGGGCAGCACCAGCGAACCATTGAACGAGCCAAACTCCGAGGTCGTGAACGGCAGCGTCTGCACGGTCTGGCCGTTCACGTCCACCAGCCGCACGCTCACCGATTGATTGACGACGAGGCTGCTTTTTTCGCGCTGGGTTTCGGTCAGAATGCCTTTGAAATACAGCGTTTGACCGGGCCGGTAAATGGCGCGGTCGGTGAAGAGAAAGGTGCGACGCTGGGCCTGTTCCGCTTGGTTACGATTGGGCTGATAGTACCCGCCAATATTGCTCAGTTGAAGTGAATCGGCCCCATGCCAGAGGTGGACGCCCCGGATGCGGCTGTTGTAGTCGAGGGCATCGGCAGTGGTGTTTTCCGGCGTGAGCAGCAGCGTTTCCCCCTTCACATCCGTCCGGACGATGCCCGTGGCACGCGTTATTTCTCTACTGGTTTTGCGGTCGTAATATTGATAGGTAACCTGGGCCTGCACCCCAGCCAACGGGGCGCCGCTCTGCCGCTGCAACACCAGCAAGCGCGCGGCACCCGTATCAACGTCGTGCCGGTTCACGGCACTCAGCTCACTGGCTCCCACAAACGCATAGCTCGTCACCGCGCCCGGCCGCTGGTCAGTAGGTTTGGTAGCCTGGTTGCTGATAATCACCAAATAGTAGCCAATAGGCAGCGCCGAACCCGCCGCCGCAAACTTTTGCTCCTTATAGTCCTGCGGATGCGTAGGAACCGGCACCGCCCAGGCAGCAGCCGGCGCATTGCGCAGGGAGCGAGCGTAACGCTGGGCCACCGTGCGGTTCTTCTCGTCGTAGTCTCCCGATTTTTCCCACTCTTTCAGCGAAATCCGATACGCCCAGGCGTGCAAGCTGGTCACGTTGCGGGCCGTCACATCAAACCGCCAGGGCTGGTTGGGAATCACGATATCGGCCGCCGAAAACGCTGATTCCGGCCGTTCAATCTGCTCCCGCAGCTGCCGGGCCCGCGCCGCGCCCCGCGATTTCGGAAACCGTGCCTCGGCTTCCCGCGCCAGCTTCACGGCGGCTACCGGGTCAGTTTCGCGCGCGGCCTCGGCCCGGCGGGCCATAAACTCGGTGCTGATGGGCAACGCTTTGTAAGCTTCCGCCATGCGCACCAGAGCGGGCTCGTACTGAGTGGCAAGGGTGGTGTTTGGGGTGAGGCCGTGCAGGTAATCAATACGGCTCAAGTCCACATCGGCCAGGGCCGCCAGGTTTTGCGGAGCCAGCTGCTGGCGCGAAGCCGTGAGGCGCTGCAATAGGTGCAGTACGTGCAGCTGGCTGTTCAGCGAGTCGGCATCGGGGGCCAGCAGGCGCAGGGCCGCAAACTCGGCGGCAGTGCCGAACAGCTTGGGGTCCGTGAGTTGGAACTGCTGCTCGGGCCGGGTCACGTACAATTCCTGGTTTTTCAACCCCTCAATGGCGCGCTGGGCCAGCAGGTCGTACAGCGTGGGGCGCAGGGCGCGGCCCTCCGCATCGCCACCCACGGCCAGGTCGCCGAGGTCGGCCAGGGTGGTTTTCAGCTGGCGCTGGGGCTCATTTTCCACCGACTGGTAGTAGTGCCGCACGATGGCGGCGCCCAGCCGGCCCAGGTCCCAGGTGGCGAGGCCGGTGCCGCCGTCGGCCGTTTGCTGGTTGCCAGCGGTGGGCGCGGCCCCGGCCGTGCGCTGGTAGAGGCGGTAGCGGTTTTGGTTTAAATACTGGGTGTATTGCTCGGCCAGCAGCGAGTGTAGAATGGGCCGCGCCGGGAAAGTGGCTGTTTTCAATTCTACTTCGAGCAAGCCGATAGCCTTTTCGGTTTCGTCATCCTCCCTGGCTTGCAGCAGTCGGATTTTATACAGCAGGGCCCGCACGTAGGCCGGGCTGTCGCCGGCTTTTTTGGCCTGTTGATAAATGGCTTCCACCAACGGCGCAGCCGTGGCGGTCTGGCTTTTGGCCAGTAGTGCGTTTATTTTTTTCCAGCGCGCCGCGTAGGGGCCGGGCGGCACGGGGGCGGCAGAGTCAGCATTGAAAATCATGGTGAGCAACAGGCAGGCAAACAGGAACAAGCGCATAGGCGAAAGGCAAGAAGGGAACGTTGAGGCCCTAAAGATGCCTGGCAGGCTTTTATTGCATACGCAGCCTCCAAAAGTCCCCCGGAGATTATGACGTTTCCCGCCCAAAGCCATCGGCCACGCCCAGCGCCTTTAGGCAAAGGGGTTGCTCGTTGTTAGTTGTTGGTTGTCAGCCAATATGCTGTCAACTAACAACGAGCAACTAATAACCGACAACTCAGCCTCCTGGTAAACAGCCCAACCCCGCGCCAGGAGCTAGCGCGGGGTTTGATAGCAAAACAATAAGCTGAGCTTAAGCTGCCGAAGCCTTTGCGTTGGCACTCACCCCGCTGCCCGCCAACACGGCTTCGGCCTGGGCCACGTGCCGCTGAATGTGCACCACCAGAAACTCCAGCTGGTCAGTAAGGCGCAGCAGCAGCAGCGGAAAAATGGCGTTGGGAATACGGATGGCATTGGCATTTACTTGCCGGGCCAGTAGCACAAGCCGCAGCAGCTCATCGAGCTGGCGACTAAAAACCTCGGTCACCGTGCGGGGCAGGCGGGTGCCGGTGGGGGCGTATCGCTGGGGCGAAATGTAGGCTTTGGTGCTGGCCGGGGCGCGCATCGACTCCACAAAACGGCGGCCGATAAAGCCTTGCTTGGCCGTAGCCGCCGGCTTGGAGCCTCGGGCCTGGGCCTTGGCAATGCGCGCCGCGATGCTGGGCAAGTAGTACCCGCCCACGATGTTAAGGTGCTCCAGGCACTGGCCGGCACTCCAGCGGCTGGGGCCGGGGCGGCGGTTCAGCTCTTCGGCGCTCAGCGGACGAAAACGCTGCTGGGCCTGCACCCGCAGCACCAGCAAGTCATTAGTTAGCTGGTCAAAAAAATCGGAGGTGGCGCGGACGGCGGCGGGCATAGGCGCAGGGGCTAACAAGCCGTAAACATACAATTTAGCAGCGGATTCCGGGCACTTTATCTCCTAACGGCTCAGCTTAACGGCCGTCAATTGGTGAAGGGTGGGTAGCTTGGCTGCATGGTAAAACAACGTTTTTTGTATCAAAGTGCACTGCTGGTTTTATTGGCCACCGCGTTTAGTACCAGCACGGCGTGGGCTCAGGCGGTGCCCAACCCCGGCGAGCGGGTGGAGAGCCTGGTCACCTTCGGCGCGCAATCGGATAAGCAGTGGGGCGACGACGATTTCAGCCAAACCTTCTTTTTCTCATCCCCGAAGAGCAACGCGCCCCGGTCTACATCCGGGTATTTGACCCCGACTACGGGGGCAAAAACGACGACCTGAAAGGCCCTGCCAACACCACTACCTCATTCAGCCTCTGCGGGGGCCGGGCACGTTCAGCGGCTCTCAAGGCCCGTGACCCGCGCCCCACCAACCCCGCTCCTACCGGCCGCCTGCTCAAGAGCCAGACCTTTGGCAGCAAGCCGCAATACGACAGCAAGTGGTACACTTTCGGCCCGCTCAACCCATTGAAAAGCGAAATGGTAGACGAGTTCAAAGGCCACGTTTTCAAGTTGGTGGCCCGCCCCGCTATCCGTACGACATCGGCGTAAAAATGCACCGCTAGCCTTGAGGGGCAAAGCAGACCGTCATGCTTCGACTCCGCTCAGCATGACGGTCTGCTTTGCCCCTTTCCTTACTTCTTATTCGTCGGCTTCGCCGTCGCGGCCGGCGTTGCGCTGCGGGGCACCGTGGTCGTCACTGTTTTCATCGCCGGCTCGGTTCTCCTGCCGGGCAGCTTCGCCGTAGTTCTGGCTGCGGTCTTCGCTGCGCTCCTCGCCTTTGGCAGGCGAGCCGGCCTTGCTGTTGGGGTTGCTGTCGTCGTAGGCATCGTTGTACGAGCCGCCACGCGAGCCCACGCCCTGGGCCGAGTCGCCGTTCTTGGCCTGGGGCTGCACGTAGCCGTTGCGGTCGTTGCCGGTGTTAAAATCGGGGGTGTCGTTGGGCTGGTTGCGGCCCCGGTCGTCGGAGCCCTGGCTGCTGGCGGGGCGCTGGCCGCGTTGGTCGGCCATCTCGGCATCATTGGTGGAGTAGCCGGGGTGCTGCTCTTCGTGGCGGCCCTGGTTATCGGTGCCGGTTTGCGTGGGCAGATAGTCCTCGGTCTGGTTACGGCGGTCGGGGTTGGTTGGGGCACTGCCTTGCGCGGCGGCATCGGCACCGGGGGTCGCGGCTCCTCGCAGCGAGGTGTGGCCGTAATCGCTGGCGTAGCCGCGGTCAGTGCCCAACGGGGAGCCATTGTCGTTCTGGTGCGCCCCCCCGGCATTCTTTAGGGTATCGGGGTTCGTGCCGGGCTCAAAACCGTAGTCCGTACGGTTATCGGGCCGCTCGTCGCGGCCGTCGTAGGCGCGGTAGGCATTGTCCTGCGGGCCGGGGGCACCGGGGCCGCCGTAGTACCGGTCCTCGGCCGAATCGCGCGGCTCGTAGTCGGCCAGCCGGTTTTGGTTGCCGAAGCCGCCGTGGGTGGTGCCACCCTGGCCCTGGGTCCCGAACTCGCCCCGGTTGGGGTCACTGTCCTGGTTTTCGCGGCGGTCCTCGTCGCGATAGCTGTTTTGGGTGCTGTTGCTGAAGTTGCCACCGTAGTCCCCGGTCGGCTCAAGGTCGGCGGGGTTGACCTCTTTGTTTTCCTGGGGCGGGGTGTCGGCATCCACGGCCCCTTTGCCGACGCTTGTTTCGGCGCTGGCCAGGGCTTCGCTCGATACGGGAGTGGCGTTGGTGGGGGCACCGCCCGGCATTCCCACGCCGGTGCCGGGGCGGCCGGGCTTGGCAGCAGTGTTGCCCACCGGCCCATCAATGCGGTTGCCCGCAATGTCATTGGACTCGGTATTCAGGTTTATTTCCTCGTTTTCCATGGCGTGCGAAAGGAGTTGCAATCAGTGAACGGATGAACTACTCAGCTATACGACGCGCGCCCCAGCCCGTTGCTGGCATTTGAAGGGGCCGCTTTCCGGCGCGGGCGCACGGCAGTTCGATGCCGTCATTTTACCTTTGCCGGGCCACGCGCTGGCGCCGCCCGCCTTACATGGCCAGCCCAACGGCGGGCGGCGTTATTCCAAGGCTCCATTCATTTTTTTATTACCCCACGCTTATGCTTACCGGCACCGTTAAGTTTTTCAACGACTCTAAAGGCTTCGGCTTCATCGTCGCCGACGACACCCAGGAAGAAATTTTCGTCCACCAAACCGGCCTCATCCACGAAATCCAGGACGGCGACCGGGTGCAGTTCACCATCAAAGCCGGCAAGAAAGGCCCCAACGCCGTTGACGTCACCCGCCTGCAATAAGGTTTCTCACCTCGCCATTAGAAATCAAAAAGCCGGCCCCGCGCAATGCAGGGCCGGCTTTTTTTGATGCGCGGCGCCTCTACTTCGTCGCTGCCACGTGCTTGGCCACCCGCACGCCCACGGCCATGAGGCCCGGCAGCTGGTCCTGGCGCATGTACTGCTCCAGGGTGAGGGTGTAGTTGCCGGCTTTGGCGAAGTGCTGCTTGGGCAGGGCCAAGAGTTGAATGTCGTAGATGTCGCCGGTGCCGCTGCCTTTGGGCTCGCCGGTTTTGGGGTCCATCAGCAGCATTTGGTGCAACAGCGGCGGGCCGGCCGGGCCAGCGGGCCCTGCCAGGGTGTGCTTCACATAGAGGTTATAAAAACCGTAGGCAGAGGCGTAGCGCACGTTGAAAAATACGTCGTACAGCGCCGCCGTATCCTGAATAGCGAAGGTAAAGGCCGGCTTTTGCTGCACGTCCCAGGAGTACTTCGGGAAATCAATATTCTGCTCAAACACCCGGTTGGGGTCGCAGGCGGTGAGCACGCACAGGAGCCCGACGGCCGTAGCCAATCGACAAGCAAAGCGCTGGTTCATGCGGATAGGTGGCATTCGAAAACGAAACGGCATTGCTTACGAGCCAGCCGGTGCGGGATTGGATGCTGGCGCCGCGCCACCTTCGCCGGCGGGGCCACGGCCGCCACGCCGGTTGCGGCCACCGCGGCCTTCGCGGCGCTCTTCGCCTTCGCGGCGGGGCCGGGGCTCACCCTTTCCTCCGCCTTCGGCCGCGGGCTTGGGCGTGGCCGTTGAATCGGAACGGCGGGGTCCTTCGGGGCGGCGGTTGCGGCCGCTTCCTTCGGGCCGGGGCTCGCCGGCTTCGCCTTCGGGGCGGGGCGTGTCGCTGCTCCGGGCCCGGCCACTGCGGCGGTTGAGGGGGCGGGCGGCAGCACCGCGGCGGCCGCGCTGCTCGGGCACATCGCCCAGGGCGGGCGTCGGGTTGTCGGGGTCGCCGGGGCCGGGGCTGGTCATTTGCTCGGGCGGGCGGGGGCCGCCGGGGGCGGCACCAGCGGGCCGGCGCCCATCGCGGGGAGTCCGGCCTTCCCGCGGTTCGCGGGGCGGGCGGGCTTCCCGGCCTTCACGGGGCTCGGTGCCGGGCTCGCGGGCGGCGCGGGGCTCGCGCTCGGGGCGCGGCTCCCGGCCTTCGCGGGGAGCGCGGGCTTCGGAGGTTTCGCCGGGGTTAGCGCCATCTTTCAGCTCGCCACGGGTTTTCTTGCGCTTGGTGCGCTTGCCGCCCGATTTGATTTTATCGTCAAGCCGGTCGAGCGAGCCTTCCACGATAGCCGACACTTCGGGCTCGGGAGCTTCCTCGCGCGGGGCCAGCAGGCTTTCAATTTTCTCGCCGCGCTTGTTCATATCCAGCAGCTCGCGCACGCGGGCCGTGTCGAGCATCACCCAGTTATTGTCGCCTTTGAAGGCAAACCACATGCGGCGGCGGAAGATGTCGGTTTTCTGCAAGAAGGCTTCGCCCTTAGCAGTTTGCAGGGGGCGCTGCACCTGCGGAATGTCCTTCAGGGCATCGAGGTAGGCGTCGAGCTCGTAGTTGAGGCAGCACTTGAGGCGGCCGCACTGGCCGGCCAGCTTCTGGGGGTTGAGGCTCAGGTTTTGGTAGCGGGCGGCGGTGGTGCTCACGGTTTTGAAGTCCGTCAGCCACGTCGAGCAGCACAGCTCGCGCCCGCAAATGCCCAGCCCGCCGATGCGGCCGGCCTCCTGGCGCAGGGAAATCTGGCGCATCTCGACGCGCACCCGAAACTCATCGGCCAGGCGGCGGATAAGCTCGCGGAAATCGACCCGGTCCTCGGCCGAGTAGTAAAAGAGGGCCCGGGTACGGTCGGCCTGGTACTCCACGTCCGAGAGTTTCATGCGGAGGCGCAGCTCGCTCACCACGGCGCGGGCCCGGAACATGGTGCCGGTTTCGAGGTCGCGCACGGCCTGCCAGCGCTCCTCGTCGTCGGGGGTGGCGATGCGCAGGATGGGGCGGATTTCCTTGGAGTCGGTGGGGATTTTCTTCTTGCGCATTTGCAGGCGCACCAGCTCGCCTTTCAGCGAAACGTGGCCGAGGTGCCAGCCGCTGCCGGCGGCTTCCACCACCACGGCATCGCCGGTCACAAGGGGCAGGCGCTGGTCGTTGCGCATGAACTCCTTGCGCCCGCCCTTGAAGCGGATTTCGACCATGTCGAACCCGGCAAACGAGTCGGGAATCTCCACGTCCTGGAGCCAGTCGAACACATTCATGCGGTTGCAGCCGCCGGAGCTACAGCCCCCTTTCGAGCCGCAGCCCCCTACTTTGGTGGTGCCGCAGCCCCCACCGGTTGAACAACTTGAGCAAGCCATTTGGCTGAATATCTATAAGTGAAGCGGCGCATTGTCCCGGCCGCTGATGAGTGGGAATTTAGCAAAGATAACCCGTTTGGGGAAGGGAAAGGTTTGCGCAGAGAAAGGTGCCATAACGGTCCCGGCGCGGTCTGGCGCGGCCGATAAGACCCGCGCTTTGGTTGCACTATGCCTGACCGTGGGGCCATCGGGTCCGCGTCGATGCTTCGCCGGAAGGGAGCTTTTGCGGATGGTGGTGTGCAGGTGGTCGGCCACGTACTAAACGGTGCATCATAAAAACGAAACGCGAGCGGCCCTCGAAGGCACTCGCCGCAAGGAAAACGCCCCGACCAAACCGGCCGGGGCGTTCGCCTGGCGAAGCGAAAGCGGCTAAAGATTCGCCGGCTTCTTGGCGGCGGCTACCGGGGCCACGGCCGCAATCACGTCGAAGCCGTAGTCGCCGAGGGCGGCGGGGTTGGCGGCGTGCTTGGCGAGCAGGGTGTCGCGCGAGCGCCGGTCGAGGTCGGTGAAGGAGGCCAGGTGCGGGTCGCGCTCGCCGTAGAGGGCTTTCAGCTCCTTTTCCAGCTCTTCGATGCGAATTTGGGCCGCCACGGCGGTGAGGACATCGGGGCCCAGTTCGTCCCAGGTGGGCGAATCGAGGATGAGGAGCGGCGACTTGGTGCCGAGTTTCTGGTGCTGGGCGTAGACGAGGCCGGTGAGCTTCATCAGCTCGCCGGGGTTTTCGGGGATAACAACACGCGGTTTGCGGGCCATGGTAGAAGGGCGCTCAAGGGTATGTGAAACTCAAGCAGCTAAATGTAACTGCTTTTTTTACAATCTCTTTCCCAGCTCCTGAGGCCCGTTCCGGGAAGCTGACTTTCCCAATCCGGGTTCCGGTTTGGCAAACCTGAACCCGGGAATGCCAAACCGGAACCCGGATTAGCAAACCTGAACTCCGATTTGGCAAACCTGAACCCGGGTTTGCCAAATCGGAGTTCGGGAACGGCAAACCGGAACCCAAGTTTGCCAAACTTGAACTCCCGGATGGCAAACCGGAACCCGGGAACGGCAAACCGGAACCCAAGTTTGCCAAACCGGAGCTCAGGTTTGCCATCCGGGACTTGCCGACATGAAACCGGGCAAGATGGCGGCCGCGGCCGCACTCATTTGTGCCGCCGGGCATTTGCGTCATGGCCGCTACGCGGGGGGGGCGGCCGCTACCGCCACGGTCAGGACCAATAAGGCTGCTGCCGGCCAGCGTGCTCACCCTCCCAGCGGGCGTAATCCGGCGGATTAGTTGGCTGCCGGCATCGGCCACGTACACGGTGCCCGCCGCAGCTACAGCTACGCCGGTAGGGTAATCGAAGGTCGGCATCAGTGCCCCGGCATGCGTGGGGGCCGCTTGGGAAGCGGCGCTCGCAGCAGGTGGCCCCGCACCGATACCGGACGGGCGGCTAATGGCGGCCCCACCCACAGCCACCACCGTGAAGCCGAGCAGCAGCCGGGTAGTTCTTTTTTGCATCATCAGAGAAGGGGGCGAAGGCCTTTCCAAATATAGCCTCCCTCCACACGCGGCCCCCTACCCTACCGGCTTTCAACCCAAAACGCCCCGACCAAACTGGCCGAGGCGTTTTTATAAGAGATAACAACCCTTCACTTTACTCGCCGGGCTTGAGCACCACTTTCACGCAGCCGTCTTTCTTGTGACGGAAGATGTCGTAGCCATGGGGGGCTTGGCTCAAAGGCAGGCGGTGGGTGATGATGTCATCGAGCTTCACATCACCGTTCGAAACGTGCTGCATGAGCTTGTCGATGTGCTTGTGGGCGGGGGCCTGGCCGGCCTGGATGATGATGCCCTTGTCGAAAATCTGGCCCAGCGGGAAGTTGTCGAACGGCGTGGCGTACACGCCCAAGATGGACACGAACCCGCCCCGGCGCACGGCGCTGATGCAGGCCAGCACCACTTTGTCGGAACCTTTTTCGAGGTTCACGACGGATTTGGCGCGGTCGCCCAGGTTGCGGTCGGGCTCGAAACCCACGGCTTCCACGCACACATCGGCCCCGTAGCCGCCGCTCATGCTCCGGATTTCGTCCACCACCTGCTGGTGGCTTTCCCAGAGAATGCCTTCGGCGTTGGCCGATTTTTTGGCCATATCGAGGCGGTACTGCCGGGTGTCGACGATGATGACGCGCCTGGCACCGCGCAGCCAGGCCGATTTGGCGGCCATGATGCCCACCGGACCGGCCCCGAAAATGGCAATGGTTTCGCCGCCCTTCACCCCGGCCCAGTCGATGCCGGAATAGCCCGTGGGGAAGATGTCGGTGAGGAAAAGCACCTGCTCATCGGTGAGGTTGTCGGGCACTTTGCGGGGGCCGAAGTTGGCGTAGGGCACGCGCACGTACTCGGCCTGGCCGCCGTCGTAGCCGCCATACAGGCTGGTGTAGCCAAAGAGGGCGCCGCCTTTTTCGGTCACCAGGCCGCCTTCGGGGCCGTAGTGGTCGGGGTTGGAGTTTTCGCAGTGGCCGGGCAGGTCGTGGTTGCAAAACAGGCAGTGGCCGCAGGCTACCGGGAAGGGCACCACCACGCGGTCGCCGCGCCGCAGGTTGGTCACGCCCTTGCCCACTTCCTCCACAATGCCCATGAACTCGTGGCCGAGGGTTTGGGGCGTGGGCTGGGGCAGGCTGCCGTTGTAGATGTGCAAATCGGACCCGCAAATGGCCGTGCTGGTGACGCGAATAATGGCATCGCGCGATTCGTGGATTTCGGGGTCGTCGACATTGTCGACACGGACATCACGCATGCCGTGAATTCGGAGAGCTTTCATGCCAGGAGCGTTAGAAGTGGAAAAGAAAAAACTCCCCGACTAACGGCCGGCTTTTCCGGCGGGTTGCCACGGTTCAGCCCGCCCCCGGCCCAACCTCCACCCTACGCCCCGCCCTTACATCTGATACACAGCCACGCCCGCCACCGTGAAAATGTAGGCGTAGGTTTCACCCACCAGCACTTGCCGCACGGCGCCGGGGTCCACGCCGGCGGGCAGGGCCACGCGGCGCTCGGTCAGGTTGTAAAGGTGGAAGAAATGAACCGCCCCGGCATCGAGGTAATACAGCTCATCACCTCTGAAGCCGATGGTATTCAGCCCCGGGAAAGGCAGCTTCTTCTTGTAGTTGCCCAGGTTGTCAAACACATACACGCCGGTGCTGCGGTCCACCAGGTAGGTGTTGTTCTGGTACTGCCGGATGAATCGGAAATCGGGCCGCGAGTGGCCGATTATCAAATCCAGCGGCGTGTTCTGCACCAGGCGCAGGGTATTGGGGTCGAATTCGCGCAGCACGAGGTTGCTCTCATCGAGCAGCCAGATGAAGTTGTCCGGGGCCAGCGTGGCCACGCGCACCGTGCCATCCAGGTAGTCGGCGAGCCGCACTTCGCTGATGAGCGACAGGAACCGGTCGAGCAGCACGAGCTGCTGCCGGTCGTCGTTGAAGACGAGCGTGGTGGTCACGTTCCAGGCCTCCACCTGCGCGGCGTGGCCGGGCTGGGTGGGCGCGTAGGTGTTCAGGGGCAGGCCTTCGGGGCCGTATTGGCGGAGGTTGTTGTCGGCATCGGCCACGTAAAGCGCCCCACGCCGGTCAAGTGAAGCCGCGCCAGGGTTATTCAGCTTGATGAGGCGTAGCAGCTTCCAGGCGGCCACGGTGGGGGCCGCGCTGGCGTCAGTTGGCGGCACCGCAGCCGGCTGCACCGGCGACACGGTTTGTCTCGAAGCCGGCGCGGCCGAAGCGGCGGAGGGGACGGTGACCTGGGCGTGGGCAGCAATGCCGCACAGTAAAAACATTGCGAGACACTGCGTTTTTAAACACTGCGTGACACTGCGTGAAATGCCGCCCACCCGGCGCAAGCTGAAGCATGCACTACCTCTCAAAATGCCGCAAAGCCAGCTCGTTGCCATCATACACGCCGTAAGAACAATAATTGACCCATTCGCCCAGGTTCACGTAGCGGCTGCCGGGGGCCACCTCCACATCGAGCGGCAGGTGGCGGTGGCCGAACACGTAGTAGTCGTGGTGCCAACGCGCTTCCAGCTCGCGGCAGTATTGCAGCAGCCATTCCTCTTCGCCGAAATAAGTCGCGTCGTCCTTGCCGGTTTGCATGCGGCTGCGGCGGCTCCACTTGTTGGCCATGCCGATGCCGAAGTTGGGGTGCAGCCGCGCAAACAGCCACTGCGCCAGCCCGGAGGTGAACACCTGCTTCAGGGCCTTGTAGCTGTAGTCCTTCGGTCCCAGCCCATCGCCGTGCCCAATGTGAAACAGCTTATCGCCGATGCGCTGCGACACCTCCTGCCGCAACACCGGAATGCCCATCTCCTCGGTAAAGTAGCCGAACATCCACATATCATGGTTGCCGGTGAAGATGGTGACGGGCATGCCCGCATCGGTGAGCTCCGCCAGCTTGCCTTGCAGTCGGATAAATCCCCTCGGAATGGCATGCTTGTACTCAAACCAGAAATCGAACAGGTCGCCCAGCAGGTAAATAGCCGCCGCATCCTGCGCCACCTCATCCAGCCAGCGCACGATGCGCCGCTCCCGTGCCAGCGACGAAGCCGCGTCCGGCGCTCCCAAGTGGAAATCGGAAGCAAAATAGACCCGCTTGCCGGGCGGCAGCGCCAAATCAGGCAGCGTAAGGGTTGGCTTCATTCAGGAAACAAGTAATCTAAAACGGCATTCGAGCTTGCCGGGACGTTCATTATTCTTAATTAAGCGCAGTGTCCTCGTCTTCGTCTTCCAGCAAAAACAGCGCGATGCGGCGCGGTCCATGCGCCCCAAGCACGAGGGTTTTCTCAATGTCGGCGGTGCGGCTCGGGCCGCTGGTGAGCGATACCATCGACGGCATTTGGGCGCCGTAGCGGGCCTGCACCACCCGCAGCGCGTCGCCGATTTCGGCCACCACCTGGCCGGGCCGGGCCAGCACCAGGTGCTGGTCGGGGTAAATGCTCAGCCGTCGCCCGCTGGCCGTGGCGGCCGATACCAGCACGCTGCCCGTGCGCGCCACCAGGGCCTCGCACGAAGTCAGCCCCAAATCGGCCTGCTCGATAAAATTCGTTTCATCGGCCCGGAACGCGATGCCCGCTTTGTACAGCAGGGACTGCATTTTCGGCTCCCACACGTAGGGCGCGCCCACCTGCTGCCGCTGCTGAAACCCGGCAATTTGCACGGCCAGGTGCGGCAGCGACTCGCAGTAGTAAAACTCGCCGCCCACCCGCTGGAAACTCTCCGCGAAGGCCACCACGGGGTCGGCAGTATTCAGCGGCGGGTGCACGGGGGCCGTAAAGTCGGGCCGGGGTGGCAGCGGCGCGGGCTGCGTCAGCCCCTGGCGGATGCGGGCGAGAATGGCGTTGCGGGAAGTGTCGGCCATAAGTGAAAGAGGCGCTGGTTGAGGTCGTCAAAGGTAGCGGGTGCGGGAATATGTCCTGGGCTACCACGCGGAATCAATAAAAAAGCCCATCCCTGAACCAGGAATGGGCTTTTGTTATAAATTTACTGCTTGGGGCTCCTTAGGCGCCGGCTATTGCGTTGCCGCTGGGCGCGGGGGCCTCGTTGTTGCGGTCGTCGTCCAGGCCGGGCAGGCGCAGGTCGGGCAGGTCGGTGCCCAGTTTGCCACCGGCGGCTTGTTCGCCTTTCACTTCGCTGGCGGTTTCGCTGCGGTCCGTACCGGCCATGTGGGCCTGGTAGTTGGTCTGGGTTTCGAAGGGGCGCGGGCCCACGAGGCGGGTCAGGTCCTCCTGTTGCAGCACCTCTTTTTCCAGCAGCTCCTTCGCCACTACTTCCAGCTCGTGGCGGCGCTCGGTGAGCAACTCCTTGGTGCGGGTGTAGGCGTTTTCGATGATGGTACGCACTTCCTCGTCAATCACCTGCGACGTAGCTTCCGAGTAAGGCTTCGAGAAACCGTACTCGTTCTGCCCCTTCGAGTCGTAGAACGACACGTTGCCGAGCTTGGCGTTCATGCCGTACATCGTCACCATGGAGTAAGCCATTTTGGTGATGCGCTCCAGGTCGCTCAGCGCACCAGTAGAAATTTTGCCAAACACCAACTCTTCTGCGGCGCGGCCGCCCAGAGCCATGCACATTTCGTCGGTCAGCTGCTCGGTGTTGTACAGGAACTGCTCTTTGGGCAGGTATTGTGCGTAGCCCAACGCAGCCACGCCACGAGGCACGATGCTCACCTTCACCAAAGGGTCGACGTGCTCCAGGAACCAACCCGCGATGGCGTGGCCGGCTTCGTGGTAAGCCACAATGCGCTTCTCGCCGGGCGAGATAATTTTGTTCTTTTTCTCCAAACCACCAATTACGCGGTCGATGGCATCGGTGAAATCCTGGTCGGTAATGAACTTCTTGTCGCGACGAGCAGCGATAAGTGCGGCCTCGTTGCAGACGTTGGCAATTTCAGCCCCCGCAAAACCAGGAGTTTGGGCCGAAAGACGACGGGCATCCACGTCGGGGCCCAGCGTCAGCGGCTTCAGGTGCACCTGGAAAATCTCGGTGCGGCCGTTGATGTCCGGCTTGTCGATGCTTATTTGCCGGTCAAAACGACCAGGCCGCAACAGAGCCGAATCCAGCGTATCGGGCCGGTTGGTAGCGGCCAGAATGATAACTCCCGAGTCGGTGCCGAAGCCGTCCATCTCCACCAGCAGCGAGTTCAGGGTGTTTTCCCGCTCGTCGTTGCCGCCGGGCATCGAGCCCCGCGAACGGCTCCGGCCCACGGCGTCAATCTCATCAATGAAAATGATGCACGGTGCCTTGGCTTTGGCTTGCTTAAACAAGTCGCGCACCCGGGCGGCACCCACGCCCACGAACATTTCCACGAAGTCGGAACCTGACAACGAGAAGAACGGCACGTCAGCTTCGCCGGCAACCGCTTTGGCCAGCAGGGTTTTGCCCGTACCGGGAGGCCCCACCAGCAGCGCGCCTTTCGGAATCTTACCCCCGAGGACGGTGAATTTGCTTGGGTTCTTCAGGAACTCCACAATCTCCTGCACTTCCTCTTTGGCTTCTTCGAGGCCGGCCACGTCTTTAAAGGTGATTTTCACCTTATCGCCGCCTTCAAACAAAGCTGCGCGGCTCTTGCCAATGCTGAAAATCTGGCCACCCGGCCCCCCGGCGCTGCCCATGCGACGCATCAGGAACCAGAAGCCCACAATCATCAGCACGATGAAACCGTAGCTACCGAGCAGGTCCAGGGGGCTTGACCGCGACTCGATATCGAGCGGCAGGCGTTTGGCGGGCAGCACGTCTTTCTGCAGCAGGTCGAAGTCCTTTTTAAACACCTCGCCGTTGACGACGGTGAAATAGAACTGCGCGCCTGCGCCCACCCCAAATGGGGCACGACGGGCCAGCAGCAGTTGCTGGTTGGTGGATTTGGCCAGGCCTTCTTTGGTTAGGGAAATGTCTACCTGCGTGTTGTTCACAATGGTCACATCGCGCACATCGCCAGCCGCCAGCATCACTTCAAACTGCTGCTGGTCGATTTTGGCGGGCGAATTCATGTTGTTCACCAGCATGACTCCGACCAGGAACACCAGCAGGCCCGCCAGCACCCACAGCTGCACGCCCGGCCGCGGGTTGGGAGTAGGCACCAGCGCCTTCTTCTTCTTGTTGTTATTGGGATTTTTATCCGACATGAAAATAGCTAGTTAAAATCAGGTATAACTACGACCAAAACACCACGCTCAAAACAAATGTTCGGCAAAAGCGGGTGTGTGCCAGCCTTCATTTCGAGCACAGTAAGGAAGGCATCGAAGCCCGGCGCAGGCCAAATCAGCTTCACTTCCTTGCAGCACTCGGAACAACGAGAGAGACGTGCGAGCGGGACAAATATTTTATCCCGCTTTGTCCCGCCTTAGGCCGGCTCGGCTTCGATGTAGCTGATGTCGGCATCACCCCACAGCTCTTCGAGCGCGTAGAACTTGCGGCGGTCGCGCAGAAAGACGTGCACCACCACGTCCACGTAGTCGAGCAGCACCCACTCGCGGTTGGTGCGGCCTTCGGTTTGCCAGGGGCTTTCGCCGGTTACTTTTTCAATTTCCTCTTCTACCGAGCGGGCCACGGCTTCGAGTTGGGTATCGGAATTGGCCGAGCAGATGATAAAATAATCTGCGACGGCGTTTTTGAGTTCCTTCAGATTCAGCACCACAATGTCAGCTGCTTTTTTGTCTTGCATGCCGCGGACGACTAAATCTGCCAATGTGTCTGAATCCTGCCGGACCAACGTGCTTTTCATATTGTCTTGTTAGGTGTGAGCTTTGCAGCCGAAAGTCAACGAAGTTAAAGATAAGCGAAAGAAGGCTGTGGTTGTCACCCCTCAAACCCTGTTCACGGGCCAGCAGTTGCTGTGGCTGCCGTCCTGTGCCTCCACCAATTCGGAGGCGCAGGCCCTGATTGTCCAAAACCGGGCCAGCGAAGGCTGCACCATAATTACGGACTTTCAGACCGCCGGCCGGGGCCAGCGCGGCAACCAATGGGAGGCCGCCCCCGCCGAAAACCTGATGCTTTCGGTGGTGTGGCAGCCCACGTTTCTGGCCGCTGCCCAGCAGTTTCGTCTTAGCCAGGCCGTGGCGCTGGGCGTGCACGACTGGGCCACCGCCCTGCTCGGCCCCGACCCCAAACTGAAGCTGAAATGGCCCAATGATTTGTATTACGCCGACCAGAAACTGGGCGGCATCCTTATCGAAAACACATTAACGGGCCCAAAGATTCAATACAGCATCATTGGTATTGGCCTGAACGTCAACCAGCAAGCCTTCGCGGTGGCCACGGCCACGTCCTTTCGCCAGCTTACGGGCCGCGTCTACAGCCGTGAGACCCTGGCCGCCCGCCTGCTCGAGTGTCTGGAGCGGCGCTACCTGCAGCTGCGGGCCGGGCAAGAGGGCACTTTGCGGCGCGACTACCTGCAGGCGCTGTACCGCTACCAGGAAACCCACAGCTTCGAAGTAGCTGGCCGGCGGGTGAGCGGCCAGATTGTCGGGGTGGAGGACGATGGCCGGCTGGCCGTGGCCATTGGCAATGAGCTGCGCCGCTTTGGCCTGCAGGAAATTCGGCACGTGTAGCAACCCTGGCAGCCTTTCAGGCATCTGGGTACTATATTCAATATTTTTAATAAAAAATAATTCCTGAGGCAACCATACCGGCACGGCGGCCGAGTTCTTTTTGTCATGGGCCATACAACTTTGGGCAGTTTCGTCGGTCTATCAAACCGAAACGCCCCGCCTGGCGTTGGTTGGGCCGAATCTTGGGGCAACCCGGCACGGTGCTTGTCTTTTGTGGCTTCAGGTCGTCACCTTTTTTGTTTTTACCATTTTCTGCAAATCTTATGAAACTCTTTACTCGTCTCACGTTGCTTTCTGCCTTGGTCCTTGGGTCATGGAGCAGTGCTTTTGCTGTTGATGTGGTTGTGCAGGTAGGCCCCAACGGAGCTAATACTTACTCGCCCGCCAACATCACCATCCGGCCGGGCGACGTGGTTGTATTCACCTGGGTTTCGGGTGTCCACCCCACCGTATCCGATAGTTCGCCCGCCGCATGGGCCATCTTCACCCCCGGCAGCGGTGCTGCTGCTACTACCCGCGTTGCCAATCTGCCAGTCGGCGTTTATCCTTACCATTGTTCCGCACATGCCTTTCAATCGGCACCGGGCCAGCCTTATCAGGGCATGATTGGTACCATCACGGTAGCGTTGGCCTCGGCGGCAACTGATGCTCAGCCCACCGCTACGCTGAATGTGTACCCCAACCCCAGCCACGGCCAGGTGACGGTGCAGCTGAGCCAGAAAGCCGGCCAGAGCTATGTGCTGCGCCTGAGCAACATCATCGGCCAGGAGGTGCGTACCATCGCCCTCAGGCCGGAGTTGACCAGTGCCGGCCTCCCGCTCGATTTGGGCGACCTGCGCACCGGCGTGTACTTCTACAGCCTGCTGGTTGACGGCAAGGTGGTGAGCACAAAACGCCTGGTGTTGCAGAACTGAGGAATTTTACAGCTAATGGATTGACAAAAAGCAGCCTCGGGCTGCTTTTTGTGTTTCTAGCCTGAATTGGTTTTCAGTTCATGCCAGTGCAACGCTGCATTGCCTACTTTTGCCTTTTAGCTGACTTACCAGCTTCATTTCCCGGCTGCGCTTTTGCCCATGTAGCCGGCCCTTGTGCGCCTCATTCGATTCTATGCGTTCCTTTAAAAGCCTGAATAACCTCGTTGGCTGGGTGGTTTTCGCCATTGCCTTCGCCACGTACCTGCTCACCCTGGAGCCCACGGCTTCGTTCTGGGACTGCGGCGAGTTCATTGCCTGCTCCTTTAAGCTGCTGGTGCCGCACCCGCCCGGCGCGCCCACGTTCCTGCTGCTGGGCCGCCTGTTCTCGCTGTTCTCGTTTGGCGACGTGACCAAGGTGGCGGTGCTCATCAACGCGTTGTCGGGGTTGAGCAGCGCGTTTACGGTCCTGTTTCTGTTCTGGATTATTACCCGCATGGCCCGCAAGCTGGTGCTGCGCGGCGAGGCCAACGACTACTCGCTGGCCGCCGAAAACATTGAGCCCACGGGCTACCAGACCTTCCTCATCCTGAGTTCCGGGGCGGTGGGGGCACTGGCTTTCGCGTTTTCCGATTCGTTCTGGTTCAATGCCGTGGAGGGCGAGGTGTACGCCATGTCGGCGCTGTGCACGGCGGCCGTGGTCTGGATAATGCTGAAGTGGGAAGCCCACGCCAGCGAGCCCGACTCCGACCGCTGGCTCATTCTTATTGCCTACGTCATCGGCCTCAGCATCGGGGTGCACTTGCTGAATCTGCTCACGCTGCCGGCCCTGGGCTTTATTTACTACTACCGCCGCACCGCCAACCCGACCATGAAGGGCGGCATCATTGTGCTGGTGGTGAGCATGATTATCGTGGGGTCCATCCTGGTGGGCATCATTCCCGGGTTGCCCACGCTGGCGGGCGGGTTCGAGGTGTTCTTCATCAACACCATTGGGCTGCCCTTTAACTCGGGCCTGTTCATCTTCCTGATTGTGTTTATCGGGCTGATTTACCTGGGCTTCCGGCTCTCGTTCAAGTACCGCAGCCAGCTGCTGAACACGGCCATGCTGAGCTTTGTGTTCATCCTGATTGGGTATTCGTCTTACCTGATTGTGCCGATTCGCAGTTCCTTCAAGCCCACCATCAACGAGAATGACCCGGAGGATGTGCTGAGCTTCGTGAGCTACCTCAAGCGCGAGCAGTACGGCTCGCGGCCCTTGCTCTACGGCCCGCAGTTCAACGCCCAGCCCGACCACTACGAGGAAGGCGCGCCGCGCTACGCCCGCGACGTGAAATCCGGCACCTACAAGGAAATTCTGCCCCGCCAGCAGGAGCCCGGCTACGCCGACGCCGACAAGATGCTGCTGCCCCGCATCTACAGCTACGAGCCCGACCAGATTGCCAACTACAAGAAGTGGGTGGACATTCAGGACGGCGTGAAGCCGACGATGGGCCAGAACCTGGGCTTCCTGTTCCGCTACCAGATGGGGCACATGTTCTGGCGCTACTTCATGTGGAATTTCGTGGGGCGCGAGTCAGATATCCAGCAGGCGGGCGTGGTAACGCCGCTCAGCCCCAGCGCCAAGAGCCTGCCGCCCCGCGTGGGTGAGAGCCCGGCGCACAACAACTTCCTGGCCCTGCCACTCATTCTAGGCCTCATCGGCCTGTTTTTCCAGAGCCGGCGCGACAGCAAGGACGCCTGGGTGACGGGCCTGCTGTTCCTGATGACCGGCCTGGCCATCGTGATTTACCTCAACCAGCCGCCGCGCGAGCCCCGTGAGCGCGACTACACTTTCACCGGGGCCACGTTTGCCTTTGCCATCTGGATAGGCCTCGGGGTGCTGGGGCTGGCCGAATTATTCGGCAAAGTGGTGAAGGCCGACGGGCTGCGCGCCGGCCTCGCGCTGGCGGTGGGCCTGCTGATTCCGGGCATTATGGCGGCCCAGGGCTGGGACGACCACAATCGCTCGGACCGCTACAACTCGGTGGATTCGGCCAAGAACCTGCTGAATTCCTGCGCCCCGAACGCCATTCTGTTCACGAATGGCGACAACGACACCTTCCCGCTCTGGTACGCCCAGGAGGTGGAGGGCGTGCGCACCGACGTGCGCGTGGCCGTGCTCTCGTACCTGAACACCGACTGGTACATCGCCCAGATGAAGCGCCGCTCCTACCTCTCGCAGGGCTTCCCCATCTCGATGCCGGCCGAGGCCTACGCCCAGGGCACCAACGACATGGTGCCCTACGCCGCTAACCCGGCGGTGCAGAGCGTGAACCTGAAGGAATTCATCCAGCTGGTGAAGGACAATAACCCACTGCTGCAAGTGCAGTACCAGGAAGGCGGCCCGAGCATGATGTCCTTCCCGACGGCCAATTTCTTCCTGCCCATTGATACCGTGGCGGTGCGCAAGCTCAACATCATCCCCAAAGACCGGGAGAAGCAGCTGGTGGCCCGCATGGACTGGAGCATGGGCAAGCGTGCCATCGAGAAGAAAAACCTGGTGATTCTCGACATGATTGCCACCAACAACTGGCAGCGGCCCATCTACTTCAGCAGCACCGTGGCGCCCAGCGACTACATGAACCTGCAGCCCTACTTCCAGCTGGAGGGGATGGCCTACCGCCTGCTGCCGCTGAAGGACCCGAACTACGACCCGCGCAGCGGCGACGAGGGCTTCGTGGAAAAAGACCTCACCTACACCCGCCTGCTGAAGGATTTCAGCTACCGCGGCCTGCAAAACCCGAAGATTTTCTACGACGAGAACAACCTGCGCTTCCCGGCCAACTACCGCGATAAATTCGCCCGCCTGTCTTCGGCCTACCTCTCGGCCGGCAACGTGGCCAAGGCCAAGGAAGTGGCCGACAAGTGCCTGGAGCTGATGCCCGACAACGCGATTCCCTACGACTACTACTCGCCGCAGCTGGTGCCCGCCCTGGTAGCGGCCGGCGAGAAGAAGAAGGCCGACGACCTGCTCGACACCATGACCCGCCGCTCGGAGCAAATGCTGGCCTACTACGCCACCAAGCCCGATGCCAGCCTCTTCGAAGACGACCAGCGCGGCTACCTCCTCAGCCTGCAAAGCGTGTACCGCGCCGCCGAGCTCAGCGGCGACAAAGCCCGCAGCGAGAAGGCCCTGGGCCTGATGAACCAGTACTACCCGCGCTAATCCGGCGTTCGGTAGCGGCGACCGTAGGTGGTGTCTACTAAGAAATAGTAATAGCTGCCGGCCGCGACGGTGGCATCGGCCGGCCACTGGCCCTGGTAGTCGGCGGCCTCGAAGAGGAGCTGGCCCCACCGGGAGAACACCTGCAGGCGTAGCGTCCGCGGGCTCGGGGCGAGGACGCGGAACCGGTCGTTCCGGCCGTCGCCATTGGGCGTGACGATGTTGGGGATGTTGAGCAGCGGGGCGCAGTCCTGCGGACGCACGCGCACGGTGGCCGCCACCGCCTGGCAGCGGGTGCGCACGGTGAGCGTGAAGGCCCCGCCCACCCCTGCCGGCACGAACAAGGCCGGGCCCGTGGCCCCCGTGCTCCAGTCGTAGCTGACGCCGGCCGGCGGCGGCGGCAGGGCCAGCCGCCAGGGCTCCTGCGCGCACACCAGGGTATCGGTGGGGAAGCCGGCGGGCACGAGCGGGGGCGGGAGTAATGCCACGTCCACGCTGTCGCGCACGGGGCAACCGTCGGCGGTGCGGGCCAGGAGGCGGTAGCGGCCGGGCTGGCTTACGGCACGGGCGGGGCCGGTGGGGCCATCGGCCCACTGATAGCCCTGCAAGCCGGGCGCGGCCGTGAGCGTGAGCGACTGGCCGGCGCACAGCGCCGGCGGCGGGGCCAGTAGTGGCGTGAGGCGCGGGTCGTAGCGGCGCACCTCCACGCTGTCTTTCACCAGGCCGCAGCCGAAATCGGCCGTGACGACGTAGCGGCCGGGCTGGCTCACCTGGATGCTGGCCGTGGTCTGGCCCGTGCTCCAGCGGTAGCCCTGGAAACCGGCCTGGGCGGTGAGGGTGGCCGGGCCGGCACCGGGGCAGGTGCCCAGCCACTGGTCGGGGCCCAGCTCCAGGGCCAGGCCGGCCGGCAGCACGGCTTCCACGGCCACGTCGTCGATGGAATACTGGGCATTGGGATACCCCGGGTTGACGCCGTAGGACCGGAGCCGGCGCACGGTGGTCGCGGCGTCGGGCTGGAAGTTGCCCAGGGTGAAGTACTGCTCGCCGCCCTGGGCCACGAAGGTGCGGCTGAGGTAGGTGTAGTGCAGGGTATCGGTCAGGGTCTGGCCCGGTGCCAGCAGCTGCGCCTGGGGCTGGTAGCCGGTGAGGACGCGGGCGGAGCTATTGCCGAAACGCGCGGGGGAAAAGTACACCCCCAAGTTGTCGGAGGAGGTGGGGGGGGATGGAATCTCGGCGGGAAAGGACACCCGGACCCAGGCGGAGACCCGGTACGTGCAGCCGGCCCGCAATGGCTGGCTGAGCTGCCCCTGCGCGTAGCTATGTCCCAGGTCACCGCCGTAGGTTGTCAGCATGATGTACCCACCGCCCGTCCGGGGCAGGTACCAGCCGTTGTAGCGCCGGCCGTACCGGCGAACCTCTGGCAAGGCGTTGCAGGCTATTACATGGCCAGCGGAGAGGGCAGTAGGAGAAAGCCAGCCCGGCGCGCCCGTACCCAGGCGGAAGCCGGAAAGTACGTAGTCCAGGTTACTAGCCCCGGTAGTAGCCTGCGTCGTACTATCCAAGCAGCGCGTGTACTGCTCAAACCCGGGATTAATCACCAAGTTCTGTCCAAGGGCAGCGGAGGCCCCGGCGGCCAGCAGCCAGCCCCAGAGGGCCAGGGAGGGTAGGTATTTCATGAATTTGGGAAGCCAAAAGCCCCGGCAGCCGGCATTTCTGCCAGCTGCCGGGACCCTTTTCCGGCCGGAAATACGAAGTTACTCTGCTTTCAGGACCCGGCCCACCGTGGTGCCGGCCGCCGTGGTCAGGCTCCTTTTATCTCCTTGGGAAGCACCCGCCACCGGCGTCCGGTCCTTCTTACCCCCCTGGCAAGCACCCGCCGCGCGCGTCCGGCCCTGCTTACCCCCCTGGCAAGCACCCGGCGCGCGCGTCCGGCCCTGCTTACCCCCATCGGATGGGCCGGACGCGCGCGCCGGGCCCTCCCTAAGCCGTTTTAGCCGCAGCTTTCTTGGTGGCCCCGGCCCGGCTGGGCAGGCTGGCGAAGTCGAAGTACTGCCGGGCCCGCATGGGCTCGCGGCGGTGCACATAGCAGGCGGCGGTGTGCACGTCCCACAGGGCTTCGACCACGGCCACGGCGCTGGGGCCCAGGTCGCCGATGGTTTGCTGCAAGGCGGTGCGGGCGGTGGTTTTGGTGGTGCTGGCTTTTTCGTACTTCTTCAGCAGCGCACGGGCCGGGGCGCCCTGGGCCCGCACGGTTTCATCGGGGCTGGTTTCCAGGGCCTGGGTGTAGGCGGTGAGGCGGGTAAGGCGCTGCTTCACCAGGGCCTGGGTGAGGCCGCCGAGGTTGTCGGGGTAGTAGGTGTCGTGGTCGTCGGCATGGTCGAAGAGGTAGGGAGCCAGCACTTTTTTGTCGGTGGCGGCGAGGAAGAGCTTGAAAGCGTCGTAGGCCGTTTGTTCGGCGCTGGTGCTGGTTTGGCTGCTGCCGCCCTGGCCCCGGCGGGTCACCATGTCGTCGCGCAGGCCGGCCACGGCGGTTTTCAGGTCGGCCCCGTGCCCGGCAATGAGGGCCTCGACGCCGGGCGCGGCCACGGCCATCGCCGTGAAGTCGCCGAAGGCCGCCAGGCCCTCGCGGGAGATTTTCAGGTTGAGGAAGAAGTTCTCGAACTTGTCGTTCTGGTAGTCTTTCATGGGGCAAACGATGAAATGGGTAAGGAATTGAAAACGAGCCCGCGCGGCCCGGCTAATGCCGGGGCAAAGTAGCAGGAAAATATGGGTTTGGGGGAGTGAGCCGCTTTTTTGGTATCTTAAATACATCCCGGCGGCCTGCCGGCATTTGCAGCAGGGCTTGCAACTGCTTTCCTGCCTCAGAAATAAGGCCTTTATACTTCCGTATCCGTAGTCTTACCTATGCACCCTATTCCGCGCTTTTGGCGCCGCCTCGGTTGGCTGCTGCCGCTGCTCTGCGCCGCCTTTATTCCCCTGGCCCCGCGCCCCGACTACGCCGGCCTTTACCGCGACGCCCCCCACCTCGACGTGGACACCCGCCGCGAGGGCGACAGCCTGCGCCTCTACCTGCGCCTGCCCGCCCCCGCCCGCCTGGGCCCCGGCCACGCCCTGCGCCTCACCGCCTGGCCCAGCTACGAAGCCAAGTACCCGCTGTGGCAGGACAGCATTCCGCGCCGCCGGCAGCACCCCCGCCCCACCGCCGATGGCAGCGTGCGGCTCAGCTTCTGCATCGCGGCGGCCCGCGTGCCCGCCGGGGCCATCCTGGAGCTGCGCACCGGCCCCGCCGAAGCCAAAGACGACTACCAGGAGCCCACCACCACCGCCTGGCTGCGCCTCACCGATGCCCAGCTGACGCGCCCCTTCGTGCTCACCGACTCGGCCGGGCTGCCGCTCCTGCGGCGCTACGTGCGGGCCGGCGAAACCTTCGGGGTGGACTGCTTCGGCCTCTACCAGCCCATCCACTGGAAGCGCTACGCCGTGACGCCCACCCCCGCCCTGCCGCCCATGACCAACGCGGCGGCCATGCCTGCCGGGCCCCGCGTGCTGCCGGTCCTCGACTCGGCCCAGACCCGGCCCGGCGAGCCCCTGCGCTTTGCCGGACCCGGCCTCTACGCCCTGCGCGTGGGCGGCAACGGCGCGCCCCTCTCCCGCACTCTGGCCGTGCTGGTGGCCGCCAACACCTACCCCGCCCTCACCACCGCCGCCGAGCTGATTGAGCCCCTGCGCTATCTCACCACCAGCAAGGAGCGCCAAAAGCTCACCGACGCCCCCGACCCCAAGCGGGCCGTGGATAAATTCTGGCTCGACATCGCGCAGGGCAACCAGGCGCTGGGCAAAGACCTGATAAAGCGCTACTACGGCCGCGTGACGGCCGCCAACCGCCTCTTTGCCGCCCACAAGGCCGGCTGGCTCACCGATAGGGGCCTGCTGTACGTGGTGCTGGGCGCCCCGCCCAGCGTGCGGCGGCTGTTCAACGGCGAGGAACGGTGGTTTTATCCGGACGGTAGTTTGGGTGGCGGACCCATTACCTACACCTTCCGGCCCCGGCCGAGTACCTTTGCCCCTGATTACTATGAATTGGTGCGCCGGCCCGAGTACGAATTGCTCTGGTATGCCGCCGTTGAAAAATGGAGAACCCCACCGACCGCCCTGACCGGCCAGAACGTCCCAACCGACCCGCGCGACCGGTAGCCGGCCGCCGCTTCTACGACGGCGCCAACCGCCCCGTCACCCCGAAACAGTTCCGCCCCGACCGGGGCGGCAGCGAATTTGACGAGCGCCCCGCCCGCCCCAAAGGCCGCGGCGGCTCCGACAACCGCGACGAAGCCGCCGGCGACCGCACCGGCCGCTCGGACCGGGGCGAGAGCCGGCCACCCTTCCGCGAGCGCAGCGAAAGCAGCGAACGCGGTAGCTCCGGCGACCGCCCCCGCTACGAAAACCGCCCGGCCCAGGCGGCAAGCATCGACATGCTGTTTGGCCTGCGCCCGATTCAGGAAGCATTGAACGCAGGCCGCACGCTGGAGAAGATTTTCCTGCTGCGCGGCACCAAAAACAGCCTCGTGACGGACATCTCCGCCGCTGCCCGTGCCGCCGGCATTCAGGTGCAGCTGGTGCCCGTAGAAAAGCTCGACAACCTGACCCGCAAGAACCACCAGGGCGCGGTAGCCTTCGTGTCGCCCATCGATTACGCGCCGCTCGACAGCATCGTGTCCGGCTTGTTTGAGGAAGGCAAAGTGCCCTTCCTGCTGCTGCTCGACCGCATTACCGACGTACGCAACTTCGGCGCCATTGCCCGCACGGCCGAGTGCCTGGGCGTGCAGGCCATCGTAGTGCCCGGCCGGGGCGCGGCCCAAATCAACGGCGACGCCCTCAAAACCTCCGCCGGGGCGCTGAATATCCTGCCGGTGTGCCGGGAGAATAACCTGCACGAAACCATCCGCTTTTTGCAGCAGTCGGGCGTCACCATCGTGGCCTGTACCGAGAAAGCCGACGAAGCCGTGGGCGCGGCCGAAATCGACTTCACCGGCCCGGTGGCCATCCTCATGGGCTCGGAAGAAGACGGCATCTCGCCCGACCTGCTGAACCTGGCCGACGTGAAGCTGCGCGTGCCCATGGCCGGCCAGATTCAGTCGCTGAACGTGAGCGTAGCGGCCGGCATCATGCTGTTCGAAGTGGCGCGCCAACGGGTCATTTAACAATTAGCATTTAACAGGACATGCTGCTAACTAACCGGCAGCCGGGCCAGACGAAAAAGGCTCTTCCAATGGAAGAGCCTTTTTGTTTTAAACACTCAATTAACAGCAACACACTGGACTGTTGAATGATAAATGTTAATTGTTAAATGACCTAGTTATACCCGCTGCCCTTCTTGGCCTTCACATCGGCCACGAATTCCTTTACGCGCTGCTCTTCGCTGCGCTTGCAAATCAGCAGCACGTTGTCGTACTCGGCCACGATGTAGTCTTCCAGGCCCTGCACTACCACGAGGCGTTCCGAAGGGGTTTTGATGACGCAGCCGGTGGTGTCGTAGAGCAGCACGTCGCCGCTCACCACGTTGTCGTTTTCGTCGTGCCGGCCAATGCGGTGCAGCGAGTCCCAGGTGCCTACGTCGCTCCAGCCGAAATCGGCGGGCAGCACATACACGTTATCCGCCTTCTCCATCACCCCGTAATCGATGCTGATGTTGCGGCAGCGCGAATAGGCCGCGCTGATGAAGTCCTCTTCCTGCGGCGTGCCCAGCACATCGCCCCCCTCGTCGAATACTTCGGCAATGTCGCCCAGGTACTGGTGGAAGGCATTCAAAATCACATCGGCCCGCCACACAAACAGGCCGGAATTCCAGAGAAAATCGCCGCTTTCCACAAACATGCGGGCCAGCTCCAGATTCGGCTTTTCGGTGAAGGTCTTGACTTTGTGCAGCTGGCCGCCGGGCAGGCTCTGCTCGTCCATGTACTGGATGTAGCCGTAGCCCGTGTCGGGCCGCGAGGGCTGGATGCCCAGGGTGATGAGCACATCGTTGGCGCGGGCTGCGGCTACGGCCGTCTTGATGAGGTGCCGAAACTCTTCCTCGCGCAGCACGGCGTGGTCGGCGGGCGTGACGATAATGGTGGCCTTGGGGTCGCGCTGGGCAATGCGGTAGCTGGCATAGGCGATGCACGGGGCCGTGTTGCGCCCGATGGGCTCGCCCAGAATCTGGTCAGCGGGCAGTTCGGGCAGGTGCTCCTGCACCAGAGCCCGGTAGTCGCGGTTAGTGACGACAAACACGTTTTCGGCCGGACACACCCCGGCAAACCGGTCGACGGTCAGCTGAAGCATGGAGCGACCCATGCCCAACACGTCGTGAAACTGCTTTGGATGGTGGGTGCGGCTAAAGGGCCAGAACCGGCTGCCAATACCGCCGGCCATTACGATGAGGTAGGTGGAGTTCATTACAATAAAGGTAAAGTAGAATCTCCGTGCTGCCACGGCGGGCAGCTTACACGAGGCCCTCGCGCAGCAAATCGTGCAGGTGAATAAAGCCCGCGAACTGGTCTTCTTCCGTCACCACCAGCTGCGTTATGTTGCGCTGCTGCATCCGGACCAGTGCTTCGGCGGCAAAGTCCTCGATGTCAATCGTGGCCGGGCGCGGCGTGAGAATGTCGCGCGCCTTGAGCTGTTCGAGGTCGGAAAAGCTGCCCAGCATGCGGCGCAGGTCGCCGTCGGTGATGATGCCGGCCAGCTGGCCAGCGGCGTCGAGCACGGCGGTGGCTCCCAGTCGCTTACCCGATATTTCGAGCAGTACTTCCTTGAGCGGAGCGTCCTCAAGCACCTGGGGCCGCTGGTTCTGGCGGCTCAGGTCGCCCACTTTCAGGTAGAGGCGCTTGCCCAGGGTGCCGCCGGGGTGCAGGCGGGCAAAATCGGCGGCGGTGAACTGCCGGCTTTCGAGCAGGCACACGGCCAGGGCATCGCCCAGGGCCAGGGCGGCGGTGGTGCTGGTGGTGGGGGCCAGGTTGTTGGGGCAGGCCTCCTTCTGCACCGGGGCGTGCAGAATGTAGGTGGCCTGCTGGCCGAGGTAGGAGTCGGCGTTGCTCACCAGTGCGGCCAGCGGCACGCCTTTGCGGCGCAGCAGCGGCACCAGCACCTTTATTTCGGGCGTGTCGCCGCTCTTGCTGATGGCCACCACAAAATCCTCGGGCTGAATCATGCCCAGGTCGCCGTGAATGGCATCAGCGGCGTGCATGAACAGGGCGGGCGTACCGGTGCTGTTGAGCGTGGCCACAATTTTGCCCGCGATGTGGGCGCTTTTGCCAATGCCCGTGACCACCACGCGGCCCTTGAGCTGCAGGATAGCCTGCACACAATTCACGAAATCTGGAGTGGCCGCCAGGGCGCCGGCCACGTCGAGCAGGGCCGCGGCTTCTTCGTGCAGCACCTGGCGGGCAATGGCCAACACATCGACAGAGGCTGGGGCAGTAAGGGCGTTGGGGGATGGGGCGGAAACGGGCATGGATAAATGGGGAATGATATTGCAAAATTGGGGGAAAGAAGCTAAGCGGAGAGCAGAACCTTGAAAGCAAGGCGCGGGCCCGAAAAGAATTGGCATACCGAACCAATTGGCCCATTTCTGTTGCAAATCTGTTCAAAAAGGCGCTGCAAAGTGCCTAAACGGCGGCAAGCAGCACGCCCAACCGCCTCGAACTGAGTAATTGTTCCGGTGCTGACCGCTGCTTCCGGACCAGCGGCCAATATGAATAAATTGTTTTCCACAATTTACAAAAATCACTAATTTTCACGTCGAAAATATTGGCTGTTGCTTATCTTCGTTATGAACCGTGCATCTGTGCGCATCTCACCTGAGTTTTCAACCTATGTCCTCCGCTGTTCTTCAGGAAGCCCCGGCCCTCACCGCCGACTTGAAACATACCCTTAAAGAAGTATTCGGCTACGGCCAGTTTCGGGGCACCCAAGAAGCTGTTATTCAAAATATACTGACGGGGCACAACACCTTCGTCATCATGCCCACCGGCGCGGGCAAAAGCCTGTGCTACCAGCTGCCGGCGCTGGTAATTCCGGGCACGGCCATTGTGATTTCGCCCCTCATCGCCCTGATGAAAAACCAGGTCGACCAGCTCGGGGCCTTCGGGGTGAATGCCCAGGTGTATAATTCGACGCTGACCAAAACGGAGATGAACCGGGTGAAAAAGGACGTCATGAACGGCGACGTCCGGCTCCTGTACGTGGCCCCCGAAAGCCTCACCAAGGACGACACCATTGAGTTCCTGCTGAAGTCGACCATCAGCTTCGTGGCCATCGACGAGGCCCACTGCATTTCGGAGTGGGGCCACGATTTCCGGCCCGAATACCGCAAGATTCGCGGCATCATTGATAACCTGGGCGGCAACGTGCCGATTATCGCCCTCACGGCCACGGCCACGCCCAAAGTGCAGCTGGATATCCAGAAGAACCTGCAGATGGACGACGCCTCGGTGTTCAAAACCAGCTTCAACCGCACCAACCTCTACTACGAGGTACGCGCCAAGCACAACACCAAAAAGCAGCTGATTCAGTACGTGAAGCAGCACAAGGGCAAGGCCGGCATCATTTACTGCCTGAGCCGCAAGAAGGTGGAGGAAATTGCCGAGCTGCTGCGCGTGAACGATGTGCGCGCCCGCCCCTACCACGCCGGCCTCGACCAGCAGGTCCGCATCGATAACCAGGACGCGTTTCTGAACGAAGAATGCGACGTGATTGTGGCCACCATTGCCTTCGGCATGGGCATCGACAAGCCCGACGTGCGCTTCGTGATTCACTACGACGCGCCCAAAAGCATTGAGGGCTACTACCAGGAAACCGGCCGCGGCGGCCGCGACGGCCTGGAAGGCAACTGCCTGATGTTCTACAGCTACGACGACATTCTGAAGCTGGAAAAATTCAGCAAAGACAAGCCGGTGACCGAGCGCGACAACGCCCACCAGCTGCTGGCCGAGATGACGAACTACGCGGAGTCGTCGGTGTGCCGGCGGCGGCAGCTGCTGCACTACTTCGGCGAACAGCTGGACAAGGACTGCGGCTTCTGCGACAACTGCCGCCACCCCAAGGAACGGTTTGAGGGCGAAGCCGCCGTGGGCCTGGCCCTGCGCGCCGTGGTGCAGACCGAAGCCCGCTTCAACCTGAACCACGTGGGCCAGGTGCTGCTGGGGTTGAGCAATCCGCACATCGAAAGCTACGCCCACAACGCCCTGCCGGTGTACGGCCGGGGCAAGGAGCTGGGTGACGCGCAGTTCTGGCATTCGGCGCTGCGCCAGTGCCTGCTGAATGGCTTTTTGGAAAAGGACATCGACAGCCTGGGCCTCGTGCGCATCACCGAAAAGGGCCTCGATTTCATCGAAAACCCGTATTCCATCACGCTCACCAAAGACCATAACTTCGACGAAGAGCAAAAGGCCGACGAGGAGAAAGTGGAGGAGCAGCAGGCCGCCGGCCACGACGAAGCCCTGTTCACGCAGCTCAAGGAACTGCGCAAGCAGGTGGCCAAGCAGAAAAACCTGCCGCCCTACGTCCTCTTTCAGGACCCGAGCCTAAAGGAGATGGCCACCACCTACCCCACTTCGCTGCACGACCTCACGCACGTATCGGGCGTGGGCCAGGGCAAGGCCCAGAAGTTTGGCGCGCCGTTCGTGGCCGCCATCAAGAAGTACGTGGAGGACAACGACATCGAAACCGCCGAGGACGTGGTGGTGAAGTCGGCCGTGAACCGCTCCAAAATCAAAATCTACATCATCCAGCAAATCGACAAGAAGATGATGCTGGAGGATATTGCCTCCTCGAAAGGCATTTCGATGGGCGAATTGATGGAGGAAATCGAGCACATCTGCTACTCGGGCACCCGCCTCAACATCGACTATTACCTGGAGGGAATGGTGGAAGAAGAAGTGCGCGACGAGATTTACGACTACTTCATGTCGGCCAGCACCGACAACATTGCCGTGGCCATGCAGGAGCTGGGCGATGATTTCACAGAGGAGGAACTGCGCCTGGTGCGCGTGAAATTCCTAAGCGAAGTAGCCAACTAGGACCACAGATTTAACGGATTTCAACGGATTGGGACGGATTTTTTGTGGTTCCGCTCGCTCTGTTGAGTAGTTGCTTTTCCTTTACTTATGGCTGGGCTGGTTGGTTTAGAGGAGTACAATCAGCTGACTCACGCCATTAATTGGCTGCGCGATGACGATGCACCGCAAGCTGGGGCGAGAGTTTCCGGAAGTGGTTTATCAACGGGCATTGGCCATTGAGCTTTTTAAGCAAGCACTGCGCGCCGAGCGGGAAATCGATTTGCCGATTTATTACGACAACGAAAAAGTCGGCTCTCGCAGGGCCGACTTTTTCGTTGAAGACAAGGTGCTAGTGGAAATAAAAGCCGTGGAAGGCCTATTGGCCGGCCACCATGTTCAGCTAATCAATTACCTCGAAGCATTCAAAATTTCAGTTGGGCTCCTAATAAATTTTGGGGCGTCCAGCCTGGAATTTAAACGTTTCGTAAAAACCCAGAAACTACACAGCGACTGAAAGCCGGAACCCCAAATAATCCGTTTCAGTCCGTTGAAATCCGTTAAATCTGTGGTCCCATGTGGATTGTTTTTGCGTTGCTGGCTGCCCTGGCCTCCGCTTCGGTGGTTACGCTCTCGAAAGCCGCCATCAAAGAGGTGCCGCCCAGCCTGGTGTTTGCCATTGAGGCCGTACTGATTTTGGTGGTGGCCTGGGGCACGGTGCTGTTTCAGGATTTGCTGCCCGAAATCGGCAAGATTGAACGCAAAACCTGGCTGGTGCTGGTAGCGGCGGGCGTGCTTACGGCCACCTCGTCGCTGCTGGTGTTTCGGGCGCTGTCGATTGGCGATGCTTCGCGGGTGTCGCCACTCACGAATATCACGCTGGTGTTTTCGGTTACGATGGCGGCCGTTTTCCTTAAAGAAAAGCTGACGTGGCAGGTGGTGCTGGGCGCGGCGCTTATGGCCGCCGGGGCCAGCATCATCGCCACCACCAAACCGGCCGCGAAGAAGGAAGCAACCAACAACAGAAATGGTCGCCCCGCTAGCGGAACGACCATTTACGAATCGGAAATCAACGGTTAATGGTGAGTAATTAATGGTCAGTCATTAACCATTAATCACTCACCATTAACCGTTATAAAACCTAGCAATACTCTTCGAACGCGCCTTGCAGGTTGTTCACGATGCGCATGGCGTCGGAGCCTTCGATGTGGTAGCGTTCAATCATGTGCACCAGCTCGCCGTCTTTGAACAGGGCGATACAGGGCGACGAGGGAGGGTATGGGAGCAGGTGCTCGCGCATTTTGGCCACGGCGTCGGTTTCCATGCCGGCGAAAACGGTCACGAGTTTGCCGGGTTTTTTGTCGGCGCTGGCCAGGGCCATTTTCAGGGCGGGGCGGGCTTTGGCGGCGGCGCAGCCACACACCGAGTTCACGGCCACCAGCACGGTGCCTTCGTTTGAAGCCAACGCGGAATCAACCTCTTCGGGCGTCATCAGCTGCTCGAAACCAACTTCGGTGAGGTCCTGGCGGATGGGCGCCACCATGTATTCGGGATAAACTGCCATTGTCGTAAGTATTATTAAAAAAGCGGCGGGCCGCGTGCGGGTACAAAAGTACGGGATGGGCGGCACTGTCCTGCATAAGTCCGCGACCGCCCAAAAGGTTCGGGCTACGGGCGTGGCTGCACAGCAGCTTCTTTAATTCCAAGTGGGCAGGCGGAGTCGCAAAGATTCACCATACCTTGGGTCGTTGCAAATCATTCTCAACTTTTTAACAAAAAATGCCAATGAGATTTTTTCTACCACTTTCTCGGCTGGGGCTGTGCCTGCTGCTGGGCGGTACGGCCTGGGCTAATTTCGGCCAACAGGCTGCTGCTCAAACGCTCCCTCGCCCTACATCCGAGGCGTTGCGTGCGCGTCACAAGCCAATGGCAACGGCCAAAACTAAAACCAAAGCCACTATCAGAGCGAACTCGCGCCTCGACAGCGAGCTAAAGCTCCTCGATGCGCAGGCGGGCAGCGCCACGGCCAGCGAGCTGCGGGTCAGCTTTCCGCAGCTGAGCTTTGGACTGCACGCGGGCCAGCCCACGGTGCTGGTGCGCATCACGGCCAAAGACGTGAATGCCCTGCTACCCGTGCTGCAAAGCCGGGGCTTTGAGGTGTCAACCTCTTACCCCAAGCTGCACTTTGTGGAAGGGATGCTGCCCGTGAGCCAGCTGGCCGCCGCCGATGCGCTGAGCAGCTACGGCCTGATGGGCATTCTGGCATCGCTGAAGCCGGAGAGCAACGGCGGACTGGTAACGAGCCAGGCCGACTACTTACTAGAAGCTGACCGCGCCCGTGCTACCCGCCCCAAGCAGGCAACGGGGGTGGGCGTTACCATTGGGGTGGTAAGTGATTCATTTAATGCTTTAGGAGGAGCCGGGACGGACGTGGCCTCGGGCGACCTGCCAGCTACCGGCGTACGCGTGCTGCACGAAGGCAATAGCACTGATACCGACGAAGGTCGCGGCATGTGCCAGCTCATCTACGACCTGGCCCCCGGCTCGCCGCAGGTTTTCAGTACGTCTCATGGCGGCGAAGGAGTCTTTGCCCAATATATCCGCGACCTGGCCAACCCGGCCATTGGCAACTGTAAGGTGATTGTGGACGATATATTCTACTTTGCTGAGCCAATGTTTCAGGATGGGGTCATTGCCCAGGCCATTACCGACGTGGTAACCAACCGAGGAGTGGCTTACTTTTCGTCGGCCGGCAACCATGCCGACAACAGCTACGAGAATGCCGCCCCGCAGTTTGTGGCTAACGCCAACGGCGTGCGCTGCCTCAACTTCGACGTGTCGGGCACGACCATTGACCTGACGCAGCGGCTCACGATAGGCAACGGCGTCAGATTCCGGCCCTATCTGCAATGGTCCGACCCGTTTTACACTACCAACGGGGTGCGGACGGACCTCGACATGTATTTACTTGCGGTAAGCAGTACCGGGGTTGTGGATACCGTGGCCCGGAGCAGCTCGCGCAACCTGCTCACCCAGACGCCCCTTGAATTCATGTCCTTTACCAACGCGACGGCGACCACCGGCACCACCACTTTCGACCTGGTCGTCGTGTTGAAAGGCGGGGCCATGCCCACTCGCGTCAAGTACATAAATGCGAACAACGGCAGCGCGGTCCCTATTGCCGAGTGGAACACGTCCAGCAGCACCACCTTTGGCCACAATACCGTCGCTGAGGCTATGTCCGTAGCCGCCGTGCCGTACTACAACCAGCGCGTCAAGGAAGGCTTCACCTCGAAAGGCGGCCCGCTGCCATTTCTGTTCTCTCCCACCGGGGCAGCGCTGAGCACCCCGGCCATTCGCCAAAAACCCAACATCGCCTCAATCGACGGCACGAACACGACGTTTTTTGGCTACGACTACGAGGGTGATGGTTTCGCCAATTTCTTTGGCACCTCGGCAGCGGCGCCGCACGCGGCGGCCGTAGCCGCGCTGCTACGCTCCGCCGAGCCTACCCTCACGCCCGCCCAGGTGTATAGCCGCCTGTTGGGCAGCGCCCGCCTCCTGCCCGGCACCTCGGCCGCCGACCCGTACACCGGCGCCGGCCTGGTTGATGCCTTCACGGCCCTGTATGGCCCGGTGGTGGCGGCCACGCCGCCCCTGGTGGAGGACCTCGAAAAAGGAGCTTTGCCGGTGAGCTGGCGGGTGGAAGGCACCGGCGCGGCGCGCACCCAGGTATCGACACTGGCGCCTGCCTCGGGCATCCAGGGTTTGCTGCTCGACGCTTACCCGAACATCACTTCGGTGTTTTCGCTGAACGAGGCCACGCTGTTTTTGCAGGGCGCGGCGGCCACCAACCTGCGGCTGACGTTCCGCGAGCGCAAGTACCGGGCTGAAACGGATGAGCCGATGCCCGCGCAGTTTGCGGGCCACAGCAACACCGATGGCGTGGCCCTGAGCGTGGACGGCGGCACCACCTGGTACCGCGTCGTCGACCTGACCGGCATCAATGCCACCACCGTTTTCCAAACCACATCAGTGGACCTGACGGCCTTTGCCACGGCCAACAGCCTGACGCTGGGCAATGATATCCGCATCAAGTTCCAGCAGTACGGCCGCGGGGGCGCTACGGCCGCCAACTTCTCCAACCGCGCCGGCCGGGTGTTTGATGACATTGTGGTGGGCAGCCGCATCCCGGCCCCCGCGCCGCTGTACATCTACAGCCAGCCCACCACCGGCTGCCCCGGCTTGCAGGTGCAATACGCCGACTCGTCGCTGTTTCGGCCCACGGCCTGGGCCTGGACATTTGCGGGGGGCACGCCGGCCAGCTCCACCCTGCCCAACCCCAACGTGACCTACAACACGCCCGGCCACCACAGCGTGACGCTGAGCGTAACCAACGCGGCCGGCACCGTGGCCCGCACCGATACCGGCGTGGTGGTGATATATGGCCGCGCACCGGTAGCAACCATCACCAGCACCAATCTCAGCGTCTGCCGTGGGGGCGCGGTCACGTTTGGCAGCTCGGCGCTATACTGCCCGGGCACTTTCCTGTGGAGTTTTCCGGGAGGCCTGCCGGCCACTTCAGCTGCACAAAACCCCAGCGCGGTGACCTACGCCACGGCCGGCAGCTACACTGCCACCCTCACCGTGAGCAATGCGTTTGGCAGTGCCACCACTTCAATCGTGGTGCTGGTGGGGGCTCCCCTGCCTTCGTCCTTCACCGAAACTTTCAACGCGGCGACGACGCTGCCAGGCGGCTGGTCGTTCGTTACCCCGGCTCCGGCCTTGCCGTGGGCCTTGGTCGACGGTATTTTTGGCCGCCTGGGTTCGGCCAGCCGGGCCCTGCGCGCGCCATTCGCCGACGACCCTACGGTGGGCAGCCATCCGGCAGTATACACGCCAACTTTCGACCTGACCACAAACGCCTCGGCCACCCTCAAATTTGACGTAGCCTACCGGCCCTATGCCAGCGTAGCGGGCGGCCCCGTTACCGCCAATGATTCGCTCATTGTGCAGATTGCCAGCGCCTGCACGGGCGCCATTCTGGGCCGGCCCTATGCCAAAGGGGCGCTGGGCACCCTGCCCACCGGTGCCAGCAAGCCCGGCTTTGTGCCAACCACGGCCGCCGAATGGCGCCAGGAAACGGTGGACCTGACGCCCTACGCCGGCAACCGGGTGGTTATTCGCTTTGTGGGCAGCAACGGCCACGGCAACTACCTGTACCTCGACAACGTGCAGCTGAGCAGCACCCCGCTTTCGATGACTTCGGCGGCCAACGCCGTGGGCTTCGAAGCCTGGCCCAACCCCACCCCCGGCGGCACGGCCCTGAACCTGCGCCTGCCCGCCTTCACCGGCCAGGTGAGCCTGCGCCTGGTGGATGCGCTGGGCCGTGTGGTGTGGCAGGAGCAGGTGCAGCAAACCGGCGGGGCGCTGGAGCACACCCTGCGCCCGGTCCTCGCCTCCGGCCTCTACGACTTGCTTTACGTGCCGGCCGGTAGCACGCCCGTGGCCCGCCACCTCGTGCTGGAATAGCTTACCAGCAAGCCAAAAAAAGGGCCGGGCGCTAAGCGTCCGGCCCTTTTTTTGGCTGTTAGATTTCCGCCTACGGCACAATCGTTTCAATCCCGCCATCGGCCCGTCGCTTCAGCTCGGTGACTTTGATGTTGCGCAGCCAGGTTTTGCCCGAGAGCTGGGTGTCGTGGTAGAAGATGTACCACTTGCCTTTCACCTCGATGATGGAATGGTGGGTGGTCCAGCCCTGCACGGGCTCCATAATCACGCCCTGGTAGGTGAAGGGGCCCGTGGGCGAGGTGCCGGTGGCGTACACCAGCAGGTGCGTGTCGCCGGTGGAGTAGGAGAAGTAATACTTGCCCCGGTACTTGTGCAGCCAGCCCCCCTCGAAGAATCGGCGCTCGTTGTCGCTGGCCAGCAGGGATTTGCCGGCTTCGTCCAGGATTTTGATTTCCTGCACCGGGCCGTCAAAATGCTTCATGTCGGCGCTGAGCCTGGCCACGCGGGGGCCGAAGGCGGGCACGTCGCTGGTGGGTTCTTTTTCGGGGGCGTTGGCGTTGTATTTGCCGGTTTGCCAGCGCTGGAGCTGGCCGCCCCAGAGGCCGCCGAAGTACATGTAGGCCTTGCCATCGGTGTCGGCAAACACGGCCGGGTCGATGCTGAAGCTGCCCGCGATGGGCGTGGCGTCGGGCTTGAACGGGCCGCTGGGCGAGGTGCTGGTGGCCACCCCGATGCGGAACACGTCCTGCTTGTCCTTCACCGGGAAGTAGAGGTAGTAGGTGCCGTTTTTGAAGGCCGCGTCGGGCGCCCACAGCTGGCGGCCGGCCCAGGGAATATCCGCCACGGACAGGGCCACGCCGTGGTCCGTAACCTTGCCGTTGATGCTGTCCATCGACAGAATGTGGTAGTCCTTCATGGCGAAATGGTCGCCCTTGTCATTCTCCGGAATGCCCGACTCGATGTCGTGCGACGGGTAGATGTAAATCTTGCCCGCGAAGACGTGCGCCGACGGGTCGGCCGTGTAAATATCCCGGACCAGCGGTTCCGACAAGGGCTTTTTCGCCGTAGAATCGGCTTTTACAGCTGCCGTGGTGGCCGTGGTTTCCGACTTGGTGCTGTTGCTCTGGCACGCACCCAGCAGCGCCAGGGAAGTGGCAAGCACGGCAGCCGGGGCTTTCATTTTTGATGAGTTGAGCATGGGGGAATTTTAGGGTTTGGAAGGCCAATTTCAGGGCCCGAGCCAACGGCCCAAAAGGCAGGGCGGCACTGGTAGCCGGCCGGGATTTCGCGTAAATATAGAAGCGCACCCCACCGGTACAACCATTTGATTTATAACCCATTTTACAGCTAAACTACCGAAACCGATTGTGATAGGCATAGCCGTAAGGCCCTCAAAAAAGGTGGCCCAGCCAGCGCCAAACGGATAACTATTTTGAACCCAAACGCTTTATCAGGCAACGGCCTGACGCTCGCCCCGCCCCTCCTTACTCCTACACCTCATGGACACTCCTTTTCGCAGAATCTTCCAGGTAATCGACGGCAACAAAAAAGCCGTCGGCGACGGCTTTCAGGTGACGAGCCCAATGCCGGGGCCGCGCATCCGCCAGCTCAGCCCCTTCCTGCTCATCGACCACATCGGGCCCATGACGGTGCCGCCGAGCGACAAGCCGCTGGGCTCGCCGCCCCACCCCCACCGCGGCTTCGAAACCGTGACCGTAATGTACCAGGGCGTGCTGGCCCACCGCGACACGGCCGGCCACGCGGGCAACATCGGCCCCGGCGACGTGCAGTGGATGACGGCCGGCGCCGGCCTGCTCCACGAGGAGCTGTACGAGAAGGAGTTTACGCGCCAGGGCGGCACGCTGGAGCTGGTGCAGCTTTGGGTGAATATGCCGAAGAAGGACAAAATGGTGCCCGCCAACTACCAGGACATTCCCTCGGCCGTCATCAAAACCCTGCCCACGCCGGATGGTAAAGGCTTCATCCGCGTCATCGCGGGCACTTACGAAGGCGTGAGTGGCCCCGCCACCACCTTCTCGCCCATCACCATGCTCGATGTGCACCTGACCGCCGGCACGGATTTCACCCTGAACCTGCCCGCCGACTACAACGTGGGCCTCTACGTGGTGCGCGGTGAAGTGACCCTCAACGGCAACCGCCCCGCCGCCACCCAGCAGCTGGTGGTGCTGGGCTGGGACTCGCCCGCCGTGCAAATCGCCGCCTCGGCCTACAGCATTATCCTGGTGCTGGCCGGCGAGCCAATTGAGGAGCCGCTGGCCACTTACGGGCCGTTTGTGATGAACACGAATAAGGAATTGGTGCAGGCCATTGCCGATTTTGAGGGTGGCGCGATGGGGAAGTTTGCGGACTAACTGCGTCCCGCTCACCTCACCCCCGGCCCCCTCTCCCGCAGAGAGGGGGAGCCTAACAACTCTTGTCCGAAATATAAAAAAGAGCCTTTTTGCTGATGCATAGCACATGACCGGTGCCCCCTCTCCGCGGGAGAGGGGGTCAGGGGGTGAGGTGAGCGCCCGCCAAATCCTGGCTGGCCGAGGCCACCGTGGACGCAAACATGCGTGGCGCACCCCGCACAATCACCACAATTTTACCTTTCACATCGAGGCCCGCGTAGTCGTCGTAGCCCAGCTCAGGCGCACTGATGCCGAAACCGGCCAGCAGCAGGCCGGCGAAGAGGGAAAAGTAGTGTTTCATAGGACGATTGCAGAGACGCATATTTGCGTCTCGTCGTTGACCATTCGTTCGAGGCAAATAGCAGCAACGACGAGACTCAGGAGGCCGAGCCGCTGCTTCGTTCAACGGCAAGACGCAAATATGCGTCTCTACAGCGCCAGAATCTGCTTTAGCTCGGCGCTGGTCACGGTGAGCAGGCCTACTTTGGGCAGGCGCTCGGTGAGAGTGCGCCAGTTGGGCTCCTGCTTGAAAATAGGGCGGAGCAGGGCCAGCGCGGCGGGCACCTGCTGCTTGTTGGCCAGCGTGATGGCGTGCCAATACTTCATTTCCAGGTTCTGGGGAAACATTTTTTCGGCGACCTGATATTCCTGGATGGCTTTGGGCATGTCGTTTTTCTCCACGGCCAGGTCGCCGGCGTTCATGTGGTCGTAGGCCCGGTTGAGGCTGAGCAGGCGGCGCAGCTCGGGGAGCGGGGCGGCGCTGTCGTCCACGCGCAGGTCGATGAGGCGGTCGGCCCAGGGACCTTCGGTGGCGGTGCCGCGCACCACCAGCAGCGCGGCCGACTGACGGCCCCGAATGTCGCCCCCGGCCGCCTGGGCCGCATCGAGAGCCGTTAAAACCCGCTCAGCGAGAGGTAATTGGGCATTGTGCTCGTAGGCCTTGGCCATGGCGGGCCATATTTTGTCGGAGAGCATCATATTGGCCTGCACCGAAAACTGGCTGCCCTGCTGGTGGCCGGCCATGTCGACGCACTTTTTGCCGGTGTGGGTGGCCACGCGGCCCTGGTTGTCGAGGATGGCCACCTGGCGCACGTCGCGGCCTTCGTCATTGGTCAGTAGCTCATCGAGCGCCTGCTGGGCCGATTTGCCGCTTTTCAGCAGGGCCAGGCCGCGCAGGCCGAAGGACTTGTTGGTGAACGACTGCGTGGCCACCACGCCTACGCCGGCCTCGCCCCAACTCACCGACGTGCCCACCGAAAACCAGTGGCTTTGCACGGCCACGGCCATTTCGCCGGTGGCCGGGTCGCGCGCCACGATGCTGAAGGTGTGCGCAAACGGGTCGGTGGCGGAGTAGAACTGCGCCGCCACCGGCAGGCGCAGCAACACAAGCAACAACAGGGGCAGAAGGTATTTGAGCAGCATAGAAGCAAGCGACGTTTGGAGTGAGGAGAAGAAGCTAGTGTGCGTGACGGCCGCGACCGGAGCCGCAGACGGCAAAAGAAGCCCGCAGCGGCACTATTGTTTGCTGCTGACGCGTTGGGACGATGGTTTAACCCAAGGCGGCTCAGTGGTTGACTGGGCCCGCAGATAATCTTTTTGCCGGTCCGACGGTTTCTTTCGCGGCAGTGGCTACGGCGCTTTTCGCCCAATGGCCGGGGCGAAGTGGTAACCAAATAGCGGTTGCTGTTCCGTTGAGGCTGGCGAAACCTTTGCACTCCGGACTACTGGCTGACAATCAATCCACTGGCCGACCCCGGCACAGATGTTGTGAAGGACAGTTACGAGGGAACCTCCTTGATATTCTTAACGTTAAAAAAGCTTGTCCCTATTTTATTGACTATCTTCAAGTAATTAAGCCCGCTATTTCCGGCTGAATTTCAGCTCCGAACCCCAGCAGATTCTCCGCCAACCCAGCGCACTGCTCTGCCCAAAGTGGGTTCCCCTTCAATAATGACCATCGCCATGACTACTAATGTAACCGCATTACCCGAGCAGTTTATCCCCCAGTTCCATATCGCCGACCCCGCTCACCGGCAAACCCACGAACTCATGACCTGGCCTTCCTGCTTTGCGGCGGTGAAGGCCGGCAACAAGCCTTTCGATGTGCGCGAAAAAGACCAGAACTTTCAGGTCGGCGACGTCCTGCTCTTGCGAGAGTTTGACCCCGAAGCGGGTCAATACACCGGCCAAAACATTACCCGCTGGGTGAGCTACGTGCTCGAAGGCGGCCTGTTTGGCGTGCAGCCCAACTGGTGCGTGCTAGGCTTTAGCGACATCCCCCCGATTCCTTCGGGCATCACCGATATCCGCCTGTGGTAAGGCTCCACCGGCACTGAGCGGCAGCACGGGGCCAGTGCTTTCCAAGACTGTTTTGTTCAATAAAGAGGCGCAAACCTGCGCCTCCCTGGCTTTTTCACCCCAAAATTTCCGGGTGCTATTTTCGCTTCGGGGCCAGGAAACTGCTGATGTTGTCGTTGAGAAACTTCGCATCGGCGGGGTTGGGCGCGGCGCCGGCGGTGTGGCCCCAAAGCGAAGGAATGGGCTTTAGTACCACGCCCGGAATGAAGGCGGCCTCGTAGCGCGCATCGGTGAGCGGAAAGTAGAGGTCCGTTTCCGAAGGCATGTACAAAATGGGCGCTTTGATGCTTCGTAAAGCTTTTTCTACGTCGCCGCCGAAGCCGGGCGTGGCTCCGACGTTGTTCGATTCCCAGGTCCGCATCTGCAAAATCAGGTCGTTGGCGTCGGCGCCGGGGATGAAATTGGTGCGGTACTCGTGCAGCACCTGCTCGAAAGTGGTGCCGGGCTTGCTATCGGCTTTCCACAGCTCCCGGCGCCACCATTCCTGCGAGTAGAGCCACGCCGTCCAGACGGTGGCGAAGGCCTCGATGCCCTTGGTGGGCGGCGCGGTGTAGTCGCCGTCCTTGAAGGCAGCATCGGCGGTGAGGGCGGCAATCTGGCCTTCGAGCCGCACGATGCCGTGCGGGTAGGTTTTGGCCGTGCCCGAGGTGGCCACAATGCGGTCGGCAAACGTGGGGTAGCTCACGGCCCACTGAAAGGCCTGCTGGGCCCCCATCGAAAAGCCAATAATGGCCCGCAGGCGGGTTATTTTGAGGTCCTGGGCCAGCAACTGGTGCACGGCTGCCACGTTGTCGCGGATGGTCATCACCGGAAAGCGCGGGCCATGGAAAGGCTCGGGCGTGTTGCTGGGCGACGACGAATGGCCGTTACCAAACAACTCACTAGCCACCAGAAAAACCTGGGTGGTGTCGAGGGCTTTGCCAGGGCCGATGAGCCACTCGTAGCCGCGGTGGTCGGCCATGTAGTGCGAGGGCAGCAGGATGGCATTGTCGCGGGCGGCGTTGAGGTGGCCGTAGGTACCATACACCACGCGGGCCTGGGGCAAGGTGGTGCCGCCTTCAGTCCGGAAATTTGGAATGGTGAAGGTGTGCACCTTGGCCCGGTCGGGGCGCGGGACCGGAGCATCCTGGGCGCGGAGCAGGCCGGCGGCCAGGCTCAGCAGGGCGGCGGCCAGGGCCGAAATCAGTACGCGGAAAGGCATAGCGGGAAGGAACGGGCCGGCGGAAGTTTGCCGGTAGCTGTAACTCAATTGCGCCCGCCGGGTTTACCTTGCTCTCCGCCATGCCCGACCCGCAACCGCCCGTTATCCGCGCCTCGCGCCTCCACAAAGCCTTCGGCGCGCACGCCGTGGTGCGGGACGTGTCGTTTGAGGTGGCGGCCGGCGAAACGCTGGTGCTGCTGGGCCCCAGCGGCTGCGGCAAAACCACGCTGCTCAAAATGCTCAATCGCCTGATTGAGCCCGACGGCGGCACCATCGAAATCAACGGCGAAAACGTGCTCACCCAGCGCCCGGAGCTGCTGCGGCGCGGCATGGGCTACGTTATTCAGCAAGTGGGACTGCTGCCGCACTACACCGTGGCCGAGAACGTGGCCGTGGTGCCGCGCCTGCTGGGCCACGCCCCGGCGGCCATCGCGGCGCGCACCACGGTCCTGCTCACGCGCCTGCACCTGCCGCCCGACCGCTACGCCGGGCAGCTGCCGCACCAGCTGTCGGGCGGGCAGCAGCAGCGTGTGGGCCTGGCCCGCGCCCTGGCCGCCGACCCGCCCATTGTTCTCCTCGATGAGCCGTTTGGCGCCCTCGACCCCATTACCCGGGCCAGCATCCGGCGCGAGTTTCGGGAGCTGGACGAGCTGCGCAGCAAAACGGTGGTGCTGGTGACCCACGACGTAACGGAGGCTTTCGAGCTGGCCGACCGGATTATGCTGCTCGATGCCGGGCAGATTCAGCAGCTGGGCACGCCGCGCGAACTGCTATTCAGGCCGGCCAGTGATTTTGTACATCGTTTTTTCGCGGCCGAGCGGCTGGCCCTGCAGCTGCGCACGCTCACGCTGGGCGACGTTTTCCGGGACAATGAAACCGAATTTCCGAAAGACTCTTTCCGCGCTGAAACCACCGTGCACGATGCGCTGGAAGCCTTAACTGGCCCCGCATCGGCCCCGGCGCCCCCCTTCACGATGGCCCAGCTGATGGCAGGTTTTGGCGCAGCTTTGCAACGGGAGGAGGACGCATGGAAACGCTAAGCGCCCTCCTCACTTTCTGGCACGAGCAGGCCGGCAAGCTGGGCGAGCAAACTTTGCAGCACATCGGCCTCACGGCGGGCTCGCTGCTGCTGGGGGTGCTGCTGGGCGTGCCGCTGGGGCTGTTTTTGTCGCGCAAGCCGCGTTGGGCGCCGGCCGTGCTGGGGGTGGCCGGCGTGCTTCAGACGGTGCCCAGCATCGCCCTGCTCGGCTTCCTGATTCCGTTGATGGGCATCGGGCCCAAACCGGCCATTTTCGCGCTGTTTCTGTATTCGCTGCTGCCCATTATTCGCAACACGCTGGAAGGAATCCGGGGCGTGCCGCCGGCCGTGGTGGAAGCCGCCCGGGGCCTGGGCCTGACGGATGGGCAGGTGCTGCGCCGCGTGGAATTGCCGCTGGCGCTGCCCGTGCTCATGGCTGGCATCCGCACGGCCACGGTAATAAACGTGGGCGTGGCCACGCTGGCGGCCTACGTGGCGGCGGGCGGGCTGGGCGAGTTCATCTTCGGCGGCATTGCGCTCAACAACCCGGTGATGATACTGGCCGGGGCACTGCCCGCCGCCGGGCTGGCGCTGGCTTTCGATGCGCTGCTGGGCGGCGTGCAGAAGCTGAGCACGCGCCGCCTGGGGCAGGTGGGCGCGGCGCTGCTGGTGGCGCTGCCGCTGCTGGGTGGGCTGTATCTGCTGCCGCGCGCCACGGGCAGGCTGCTGGCCGGCTTCAGCCCCGAGTTTGTGGGCCGGGCCGATGGGCTGCCGGGCCTCACCAAAAGCTACGGCCTCACGCACCTGCCCAGCGTGGTGCTGGCCCCCGCGCTGGTGTACGAGGCCGCCCGCAATGCCAACGTGGACGTGATTGACGGCTACAGCACCGACGGCCGCATCCGGGCCTACGGCCTGCGCGTGCTGCGCGACGACCGCCGCGTGTTCCCGCCCTACTACGCCGTGCCGGTGGTGCGCCCCGCGCTGCTGCGTGAGCACCCCGAGCTAACGGCCGTGCTGGCCAAGCTGGATAATCAGATTTCCGATTCGGTGATGACCGATTTGAACTACCGCGCCGACTACCTGCACCAGCCCCCCAAAGCCATTGCCGAGGCCTTTTTGCGGCGGCGCGGGCTGTGGCTGGCCCCGCGCCCGGCCGTGGCGGGCGCGCCCGTGGTGAAACTCGGCTCCAAGATTTTTGCCGAGCAATACATTCTGGCCGAGATGTACGCCGCCCTCATTCGGGGCAATACCGACCTGGCCGTGGAAACCAAAACCGGCCTGGGCGGCACCACCATCTGCTTCGAAGCCCTGCGCGACGGGGCCATCGATATGTACCCCGAATACACCGGCACGGGCCTTTTGGTGCTGCTGCAGCCGCAACCGGCCGTGGTCGACTCGCTGGGCGGGCAGCCGGCGGCAGTGCTGAACTACGTGCGCGCCGAATTCCGTCGCCGCTTCGGGCTGGAATGGCTGGCGCCGCTGGGTTTCAACAACACCTACGCGCTGCTCATGCGCGGTCAGCAGGCGCAGCAGCTGGGCATCGTGAGCGTATCGGACCTGGGCGGGTATTTGCGGCGGTAGAATTGTTTCGCACAGAGTCAGGAGAGTAAAAAGGAGGTTCACCGAGAGAGGCGATTGCTCCGTTAAACCCCTTTTTACGGCCCTGACTCTGTCCAAAAACGCTACTTTCGTTCCATGATTCTCACCACCGCCACTCCCGCCGACGCGCCCCGCCTCACCCAGTTCGTGAATGCCGCCTACCGGGGCGAAACTGCCCGCCAGGGCTGGACCACGGAGGCCGACCTGCTCGACGGCCAGCGCATCGATGAAGCCGGCCTGCTCGACCTGCTGGCCCTGCCCGATGCGGCCATTTTGCTGGGCCTGGGCGAGGAAGGCGAGCTGCTGGGCAGTTTCCACGTGCAGGCGCGCGGGCCGCTGGTCTACCTGTCCATGCTGGCCGTGAACCCCGCCGGTCAGGGCCGGGGCGTGGGCAAATTCCTGCTCCGCGCCGCCGAGGACTACGGCCGCCAGCACGGCTGCACCATCAGCAAAATGACCGTGATTTCCGTCCGCGCCGAGCTCATTGCGTACTACGAGCGCCAGGGCTACCGCCAGACCGGGGCCACCGAGCCCTTCCCCGCCGACCCGCGCTTCGGCATCCCCAGGCAGCCGCTGGTGCTGCTGGTGCTGGAGAAGCCGCTGTAGGAAGCGCCCCGACCACCAAGCCCGCCAAGGCCGCCACCGGAATGCCTGTGGGTCGAGGGCTCGCATGGTACGGAGCACGCCGTCGAGGTGGTCGCACTCATGCTGGAGCAGCTCCGAAATCGCGCCCTGCACGGCCCAGCGCTGCGGCTGCCAGTGCTCAAAGCCAATCAGCTCGATGGCTTCGATGGGCGCTGTTTCCCGGGCCGGAATGGTCAGGGGGAGGCTGTAGGCCACGCCGCTGATGGCACGCTTGCGCGCCACGGCCAGGGGTTTCGGACACGCCGGTGGTAACGGGCGGGTCGGGAACAACGGCCGGGGCCGGCGCGGCAGCCGCAGCGGGGCGGGGCCGGGCGGGCGGCACCACGGCGGTGAACATAGGCTGGCGCTGGCAGGCGGCGCCAAGCAGCGCGAGCGCAACCGCCCCGGCCCCGCCATATTTACGGAAGCTAATTTTCATTGGAAGTCCCCGGTGCTAAAAGCCCCAAAAGTAACCGCCGCCCCATGAGTTTCGCCCTGCCGCCACCTGCCGAAAGCCCGCTGCCCGTGCGGCTGTTTCCGCTGGGCGACGCGGCCGTGGCGCTGGAATTTGGCACCGGCATTGGTGCGGCCACGCACCGCGCCATTGCGGCATTCAGCGCCTACCTGGCGCGGCATCCGTTCGTGGGCTTGCGCGAAGTCGTGCCCGCCTTCACCACCCTCACCGTGTACTACGACCCGTGGCTGCTGAGCGAAAACGGCCAGCATCCGCCATATGAGCGGGTGGCGGCACTGCTGCAAAAGATGCTGCCCGCCGCCCGGGAATCGGTAGCGGCGGCATATTCCGTGGTGGAAATCCCGGTGTGCTATGGGGGTGATTTTGGGCCCGATTTAGCCTTCGTTGCCGCCCATACCGGGCTAAGGCCAGATGAAGTTATTGCCCTGCATTCCGCTCCCGAATACCTGGTGCACATGATTGGTTTCGCGCCCGGCTTCCCGTACCTGGGCGGGCTGGATGTGCGGCTGGCCACGCCCCGCCGGCCACAGCCACGCGCACTGGTACCGGCCGGCGCAGTAGGCATCGCAGGGCCGCAAACGGGCATTTACTCGCTGCCCACGCCGGGCGGCTGGCAGCTTATCGGCCGCACCCCACTGCGGTTGTTCAACCCGGAATGGTCGGCGCCCGGCCGGCTGCGGGCGGGCCAGCACCTGCGCTTCGTGCCCATCAGCGCAGAGGAGTTTCGAAATCTATTGTAGCGCGAACTTTGTAGTTCGCGTCCCCGCGCCGTTGTGCAATTGAACGCACAGCGACGCGAACTACAAAGTTCGCGCTACTCATGAGCCTGCGTATTCTCCGTCCCGGTCTCCTGACCACCGTGCAGGACCTCGGCCGCTTCGGCTACCAACAGGATGGCATCATCGTGAGCGGCGCGGCCGATGCGGTGGCCTTGCGCGTGGCCAATTTATTGGTGGGGAATGAGGAAAACGCCGCCGGCCTGGAAATCACCCTCCTCGGGCCTGCCATCAGCTTCGAAACCGACCAGCTCATTGCCCTCACCGGCGCCCACCTCTCCCCTACCATTAACGGCCAGCCGGTGGGCCAGCACCGGACCATCTGGGTGGTGGCCGGCGCAACGCTGGCCTTCGGCGCGGCCGTGGCGGGGTGCCGCGCCTACCTCGCGGTGGCGGGTGGTGTGGCCGTGCCGCTGGTGCTCGGCAGCCGCGCCACCTACCTTCGTGCGGGCTTCGGCGGGCTGCACGGCCGGGCCCTGCGGGCCGGCGATGAGCTGCCCATCGGGGAGGCTTCTGATGCCAGTGCTACGCTTCAGCAAGCCTTGGTTCGCCAGGGTACCGCCTGGGCCCAGGCCCGCTGGACGCCCGGCCCGGACCTCTGCCCCACACCGCGCCGCAGCCCCTTCGTTCGCGCCCTGCGCGGGCCGGAATACGAGCAGTTTTCAGCGAAAAGCCAGCAGGCCTTTTGGCGCGAGTCGTTTACCATCACCGCCGAAGCCGACCGCATGGGCTACCGCCTGCAAGGCCCAAAACTGGAACGAATAGAAGAAACGGAGCTGCTATCCAGCGCCGTCACGTTCGGAACAGTGCAGGTGCCGGCCGGTGGGCAGCCCATCGCGCTCCTCGCCGACCACCAGACGACGGGCGGCTATCCGCGCCTGGCGCAGGTTATTTCGGCCGATTTTTCGGTGCTGGCCCAGGCGGCCCCGGGCCAGCGGCTGCGGTTTCAGGAAGTGTCGCTGCCGGAGGCGCAGGCGCTGTACCTTGCGCAGGAACGGCAGGTGCAGGCGTTGCGGCGGGGCATTGCGGCGGTCTTTGGGAACTAGTACAGACCGTCATGCTCAGCCTGACTCTGACGTTCTTTTACACTAAATCAACTACCCCGCCCCTATGCCCCAAACCTACTCCATTGACCTGAACTGCGACATGGGCGAAAGCTTCGGGGCCTGGACCCTGGGCAACGACGCGGCCCTGATGCCCTTCATTACTTCGGCCAACATTGCCTGCGGCTTCCACGCCGGCGACCCGGCCGTGATGAAGGCCACCGTGCGCGCCGCGCTACCGCACGGCGTGGCCCTAGGCGCCCACCCCGGCCTGCCCGATTTGGTGGGTTTTGGCCGGCGCGATATGGCCATTTCGGCCGAAGAGGCTTTTGATATGACGGTGTACCAGTTGGGGGCCATCAACGCCATAGTGAAGGCCGAGGGCGGCCAGCTGCGCCACCTCAAGCCCCACGGCGCGCTCTACAACATGGCCGCCACCAACGCCGCGCTGGCCGAAGCCATTGCCGAAGCCGTGTACAAAGTGCAGCCCGACCTCACGCTCTACGGCCTGGCCGGCTCGGAGCTGACCAAAGCCGGCGAAAAGCTCGGCCTGAAAACTGCCCACGAAGTCTTCGCCGACCGCACCTACCAAGCCAACGGCACCCTCACGCCCCGCCGCCAGCCCGACGCCCTCATTACCAGCGCCGACGTGGCCATTGCCCAAGTGCTGCGCATGGTGCAGGGCGGCGGGGTGCGCACCCAGCAGGGCACCGACGTAGCCCTCCGGGCCGATACGGTGTGCCTGCACGGCGACGGCGCCCACGCGCTGGAATTTGCCCAACGCCTCAGTAAAGAGCTGCGCCAGGCCGGCGTGCAGCTGCAAGCGGGCCGGCCGGCCGCGGCTAAATGAGGCCGCTGCCCAAGGCCCGGTGGTGGGGCGGGGCCAGCCTGGGAGCGGCTTTTCTGATGGCGAATTCGTCCATTGGGCCAGGCTTTCTCACCCAGACCACGGTGTTTACCCAGCAGCTGCTCACCAGCTTCGGGTTCGTCATTCTGGTGTCGGTGGTGCTCGACGTGGGCGCGCAGCTCAACACCTGGCGCATCCTCACGGTGAGCGAGCTGCGGGCCCAGGACCTGGCCAACCGGCTGCTGCCGGGGCTGGGTTATTTTCTGGCCGGCCTGGTGATTCTGGGTGGTTTCGCCTTCAACATCGGCAACATTGCCGGCTGCGGACTGGGGCTGAACGTGCTCACGGGCATGTCGTTCGAGCACGGCGCAATGGTGAGCTGCGGCGTGGCACTGCTGCTGTTCTGGGTGCGCGAAATCGGGAAAATGCTCGATGGCTTCACCAAAATTCTCGGCACCGTTAAGATTCTGCTCACGCTGGGCATTGCGTTCAGCGCGCACCCGCCCTTGCTGCAAGTGCTGCACCACACGCTGCTGCCGGTGAAAATCAGCGCGGCGGCCATCGTCACGATTGTGGGCGGCACGGTGGGCGGCTACATCACGTTTTCGGGCGCGCATCGGCTGCTCGATGCGGGCATCAAAGGCCTTGGCAGCCAGGCCGAGGTGACGCGCAGCGCCGTGAGCGGCATTGTTATTTCCACCATTATGCGGTTTGTGCTGTTTCTGGCCATTGTGGGCGTGCTCAGCCACGGGGCCGTGTTGGAGGCCGACAACCCGGCGGCCGGCGTGTTCCGGGCGGCGGCCGGGGAGGTGGGCTTCCGCATTTTCGGGGTGATTTTGTGGAGCGCGGCCATTTCCTCGGTGGTGGGCGCGGCCTACACGTCGGTGTCGTTTTTCAAGACCTTTCACCCGGTGTTCGCGCGCTATGAGCGGGCCTGTATTTCGGTGTTCATCATCTTGTCAACCAGCATTTTTGTGTTTATTGGCAAGCCCACGCAGCTGCTGGTTTTCGCCGGGGCCATCAACGGCTTGATTCTGCCCATCGCCCTGGGCATCGTGCTGGTGGCCGCCAACACGCCGCGCCTGATGCGCGGCTACCGCCACCCGCGCTGGATGCTGGCCGCCGGCTGGGCCGTGGTGCTGGTGATGGGCGGCCTGAGCGTGCCCGTGCTGGTGCAGCAGGTGGGCGCGCTGCTGCGCAGCCCCGGGGAGCGAGCAACAACAGCACGTCATGCTGAGCTTGCCGAAGCATCTCTACCGCACAACTAATCCAATCGATTGAGTTACTTGCGCAAGCGAGATGCTTCGACTTCGCTCAGCATGACGTTCTTGTTTTCCTGACTACAGCAAATTGCTATGACGCCTGCTTCCAACCTCCCCGCCGCCCCCGGCCTCACCAGCCCCGACCTGGCCCCCGTGCCCCAGGCCGAGCGCACCTGGGGCACCGGCAACTACGCCGCGCTCTGGATTAGCATGAGCCTGTGCATTCCCACCTACATGCTGGCCAGTTCGCTCATCGAGGGCGGCATGAACTGGTGGGAGGCCCTGCTCACCATCTTTCTGGGCAACAGCATTGTGCTGGTGCCCATGCTGTTGAATGGCCGGGCCGGCGCGCAGTACGGCATTCCGTTCCCGGTGTTTGCGCGGGCCAGCTTCGGGGTGCGCGGGGCCAATGTGCCGGCGCTGCTGCGGGCCATCATCGCCTGCGGCTGGTTCGGGATTCAGACCTGGATTGGGGGCTACGCGCTGTACCAGATGGCGGTGTTGTGGGTGCCTTCGCTGGCCACGCTGCCGGCCGTGTTTCCGGCCAGCTGGGGACTGGCTACCGGGCCAGCCATTCTGTTCTTCCTGTTCTGGCTGCTGAACATGTATGTGGTGCACAAAGGCGTCGACAGCATTCGCAAGCTACTGGTATTCAAGGCATTTTTTCTGCCATTCGCGGCCTTGGCGCTGTTGTGGTGGGCCATTTCTGCCGGCCACGGACTAGGGCCGATACTGGCGCAGCCGAGCAAATTCACGTCCAGCGCGCAGTTCTGGGCCTTCTTCTTTCCCTCGCTCACGGGCATGGTGGGCTTCTGGGCCACGCTCTCGCTCAACATTCCCGATTTCACGCGCTACGCCACCAGCCAGCGCGCCCAGCAGATGGGCCAGGCCATTGGCCTTCCCACGTCGATGACCCTGTTTTCCTTTGTGGGTGTGGTGGTTACATCGGCCACGCTGGTTATCTACGGCAAAACCATCTGGGACCCGGTGGTGCTGGCGGGCCGTTTCGACAGCAAGCTGCTGGTGAGCGCGGCCATGCTGGCGGTGGCTCTGTCCACGCTGGCCACCAATATTGCGGCCAACATCGTGAGTCCGGCCAACGACTTCGCCAACTTCTCGCCCGCCCGCATCAGCTTCAAAACCGGCGGCTACATCACCGGCGTGCTCGGCGTGCTCATCTTCCCCTGGAAGCTAATCGCCGACCCTTCCGGCTACATATTTACCTGGCTGGTAGGGTATTCCGGCCTGCTCGGGCCCATCGGCGGCATCATGATTGTGGACTATTATCTCATCCGCAAGCAACAGCTCGACCTGCCCGACCTGTACCAATACCACGGCCGCTACGCCTACCGCAACGGCTTCAATCCGGCGGCCATCATCGCCCTCATCGTTGGCATTCTGCCCAACGTGCCGGGCTTCCTCACCGCCATTGGCGTGCTCGACAAAGGCACGGTGTGGCCGGGCCTGGTGGCCGTGTACAACTACGCCTGGTTTGTGGGCTTCCTGGTATCGGGCGGCGCCTACTTGCTGCTGATGCGCGGCCAGCCCGTCGGGGCTCCCGCGCCGTCCGCCGTCCGCGCCAGCTCGGCTCCTTCACTCGCTCAGTAAGGGCCCGCGGGCGAGGGCGGCCGCGGCCCGCTACACCCAGTGCAGGCCGGATGCGGAGATGGTAGCGGGCCCAAAAAGCGTGCGGCGATGTTCCTGTAGTATGAAAAGCTATTCTTGGGATAATTCCAAAAGAATTGCTCTGCGGCAAGTGCTGGTCGTGGGCTGCGGACCATTGGCTCAGAAAAAGAAAAATATTTTGGCCAACGCGCAATTTTTTACGTGTTTTTTAGCCGTTGTGCCAGGCCCGATTTTCCGGCAACGATTGCGGGTTTATTTCGGCCCAGCAGCCAGATTCGGCATGTGCTGTAAGTGTATAAGCTGGCGGCTACGCTGCTTGCCAAGGCCCTGAAAGGGTGCCGCCTGGGCCTTGTGTTGCCGGCAGAAAGGCTGACATTTGGCCACCCCCGCTCCGGCATCTCCTGCCTGCAGCGGCGGCAAACGGGCTGCTTCGGACGCTTTCGCCGCTCAGCATTTCTCCAGCCCCAGGCGGTGGCATTGCCGGCCTTTTCCACTGGGCGTACCCGGCTGCCGGCGGCTTCTCCTAACTTCTTTTTCCAGCCACATTTCACCAATTCCCACACCACCATGAAACTAACGCTTACTTCGATTTTGGGCGCGGCGGCCTTGCTGCTGCTTGGCCGCCCGGCCGCCCGGGCCCAAACCTACCAGCAGGTCTGGGCCGATGAGTTCACCACCGGCATTGGCCCGAACTGGGTGTTCGAGACTGGCGGCGGCGGCTGGGGCAACAACGAGAAACAGTATTACCAGTCCGCCAACGCCACGGTGGTGAACGGCGAGCTGCAAATCACGGCCCGCAAGCAGAGCGTGGGCGGCATGCCCTACACCTCGGCCCGTATGAAAACGCAGGGCCTGAAGCAGTTCACCTACGGCAAGATGGAGGCCCGCATTAAGCTGCCGCTGGGCCAGGGTCTGTGGCCCGCGTTCTGGATGCTGGGCGCCAATATCGGCTCGGTGAGCTGGCCCTACTGCGGCGAAATTGACATCATGGAGCAGATAAACGCCGACAGCCGCACCTACGGCACTGTGCACTGGGACAGCAACGGCCACGCTTCGTACGGCAACAACATCGCCACCACCCCCAATGCCTACCACGTTTACAGCGTGGAATGGACGCCGACCTACATCCGCTGGTTCATGGATGGCACCAAGTACCACGAAATCAACATCACCAACGGTACGGGCGGCACCGAGGAGTTCCAGAAGCCCTTTTTCCTGCTCCTGAACCTGGCCGTAGCCGGCGACTGGCCCGGCCAGACCGTGGACGAAAGCAAGCTGCCCGCCACCATGTCCGTCGACTATGTGCGCGTATACCAGTTGACGAGCACACCCCCGCCTTCCTCCGTTACCCTGCAGGCTGAGGCCGCCAACGTGAACAACGGCATGGTGGTGGAAAGCTGCGCCGACACCGGCGGCGGCCAGGACATGGGCTACATCGACGCCGGCGACTACCTGGTGTGGAACAGCATCAACTTCCCCACTTCGGGCACCTACAACATCGAGTACCGCGTGGCCAGTGGGGCAAATGGCGGCACCATTTCTTCGGATTTGAATGCCGGTTCCATCCAGCTGGGCAACACGGCCATCCCCGGTACCGGCGGCTGGCAGAACTGGACCACCGTGTCTAAATCATTGACCATCAACGCCGGCACCTACAACTTCGGCGTATTTGCCCAAACCGGCGGCTACAACCTCAACTGGGTGCGAATCACCCGCACCGGCGCCCGCTCGGCCGCCTCGCCCGATAAGCCCGTGCCAGCGGCCACGGCCTTCAACCTGGAGCTGTACCCGAACCCGGCCACCGACCGCCTCCAGCTGCGCTCCGAGCAAAGCCTCGCGGGCAGTCAGTTTCAGATTCTGGATGCCTGGGGCCGGCCGGTAGCCGCCGGCTCGGCCGCGGCCGGCCGCGTCGATGTTTCGGCGCTGCCGCCGGGCGTTTACACCCTCAAAGTCTCGGCCGAAGGCAAGCTGCCCGAAACCCGCCGCTTTACCAGGTAACTTTCCATGGGATGGTTGCCAGCGGGCAGGTTTTGACGAACTTGCCCACTGGTTTTTTCCGCTGAACAATGGCCACCAACCACCGATTTCAACGCCTTTCAACCCACCTGCTGAGCGGAATACTGGCGGCGCTGCTGGCTTTCGGCAGCCCTGCCACGGCCCAAACCCGCAGCCCCAAGCGCGGCCTCGCCTATGGCTACCACTCGGCCGCCGATTTGCAGGCGCTGGCTCCCGGCCTCAGCTGGTGGTATAACTGGGCCTCCGTGCCCGAAGCCGGCGCGGCCGGCGTGTACGCGGGCCTCGGTTTCGACTACGTGCCCATGCAGTGGGGCGCCACCCTGGGCAGCGGCACGGTTACGGCCAGCCAGCTGGCCGCCAACATCCCGAACGGCGCCCGCTACCTGCTGGGTTTCAACGAGCCCAACTTCCTCGACCAGGCCAACCTGACGCCCAACCAAGCCGCCGCGCTCTGGCCGGTGCTGGAAACCGTGGCCCGCCAGCGCAACCTGCAGCTGGTGGCGCCCGCCGTGAACTACTGCGGCAATTGCGTGGTGCAAAACGGGGTGACGTACTACTCGCCGGTACAGTACCTGGACGCCTTTTTTGCCGCCTGCCCCAGCTGCCAGGTCGACTACATCGCGGTGCACACCTACGTGTGCGAGGAGCGGTATCTGCGCGAAAAAATCGGAGAGCTGAAGAAGTATAACAAGCCCATCTGGCTCACCGAGTTTGCCTGCGGCGACATGCCCGCCGCCCAGATTTCCCCGGCCGTGCAGCAGAAGTATATGCTCGACGCCGTGAACTACCTCGAAAAAGAACCCGCCGTGTTCCGCTACGCCTGGTTTTCGGGTCGCAACGGCCAGATTCCCAACATCAACCTGCTGGGCGCTTCCGGCCAGCTCACCGCCCTGGGCCAGGAATACGTGGGCCGGCCCGTGGGCTGGGAACCGGGCCGGCTCACGCCCGTGGCCGTCACGGCATCGTCCAGCGAAACCACTTCCCTCAACGCCTCCAACGCCACCGACCACGACATCAACACCCGCTGGGGCAGCGTTTTCGCCGACCCGCAGTACCTGCAACTGGACTTCGGCGCACTCCAGAACTTCACTCGCGTGCAGCTCAGCTGGGAAGCCGCCCACGCCCTGGATTACCAAATCCAGACCTCTCCCGACGGCCTCTACTGGACGCCCATTCAAACAGTCATCAACAGCGACGGCGGCCTGGACAACCTCACCGGCCTTACGGCCCGGGGCCGCTACCTGCGCCTCTATGGCACCCGCCGCGCCACCACCTACGGCTACTCACTCTGGGAAATCGAAGTGTTTGGCAGCCCCGCCGGCACCACCACGGCCACCCGGCCCGCCGATGCCGATGCCCTGCGCCTCTACCCCAATCCGGCCGAAACCGAGCTGCACATCGCGCTGCCAACCAATGCCCGCCTTCAATCCCTGGCCGTGGTCGACGCGCTGGGCCGCACGGTGCTCACCAGCCGCCCTACTCCGGATGGCGTGCTGAACATTGCAGCCCTGCCCACCGGCCTCTACGTGGTGCGCGCCACCACCACCGGCCAGCGCCAGCTCACCCAGCGGTTCACGAAGCGTTAGCGCATTGGGGGACTTACCGCGCTCAGCGGCGCTGACGGCCATTATTGCACTACATAACAAAACCAATAGCGGCAAAATGAATTTCTGATTAGCATCGAATTCCGGCGATGCTTATATTTTGCAATTGTCTTTTTTTCAATGCTTTAAGCAATTTAATGAAATGTGATTTTACGGGCAAAAAATTTGAAGAATAGTCTTTTTCCGCGAAATAGTGAACCTAATTTCGCAGAGGCCAGTTAGGCTCGCAGTCAGGAACCAAGCTGGATTCTGCAAGTGACCGGTTGCCCGCTATAAATTTTATGTTCCATTAGTGCCAGTACCTAAAAGCAGGTATTGCATCAATTACCCAACGTTTGCATGAAAAAAACGCCCTTATTTATAGCTGTAGCCGCGGCTGCACTGACCTTTGCTTCTTGCAAAAAAGAGGAAGAAAAAGCCGTCGCTTCTCCTCAGGCTGTTGCCGCGACTTCGGTCCTGGCTAATGCCGACCTGCTGACCGCCGGCAACTGGCACCAAACCGGCCTCACCGTTAGCGTGGCCACCGAAGCTGGCAAACCGGCCGCTACTTCCGACCTGTTTCTGCGGGCCAAACCGTCCAGGCTGATTCAGAACGCCGCCTACAAAGCCGACGGCACGTTCACGCTGTTGCGCGGCCCCCTATCCGACGGCAAAATCGCCGACCCCGCTTTGGGCAAATGGCACCTGAACGCCGCCGCCGATTCGCTGGTTGCAACCGAGCAGGACCACCTGCGCAGCTATGGCATTGCCGAGCTGACAGCCAGCACGCTACGCCTGACGTCTGCCGCGCCGGCCGCCGACGGCAAAGCCTCGATTTGCACCATCACGACTACGTTCGCGCATTAAGCCCGAGTAACTATTCCCGGCATCCTGCACCGCCCGGCCACTCTGGCCGGGCGGTGTTTTTTTTTGGGGTGCTGCCAACAAACACTGCTGTGGACTATAACCAGCATACACGCCAGTGCTTTGCAGTTTCACTTAGGCTGTTGCCGGCATTATCACCGTATGCACCCGGGTATTCGTCTTTCGACCACCTGCTTCGTGTGTATGGCCAAGCATTCTCATCAGTTCCCTTCCGCTACTTTCTCCGGTTTCGTGCGCGTGCGCGGGGCCCGCGAGCACAACCTCAAAAACGTCGACGTCGACATTCCCCGCGATGCGCTGGTGGTGTTCACCGGCGTGTCGGGCTCCGGCAAGTCGAGCCTGGCGTTCGGCACGCTCTACGCCGAGGCGCAGCGGCGCTACCTGGAGTCGGTGTCGCCGTATGCGCGGCGGCTGTTTCACCAGATGGCGGTGCCTGAAGTCACTTCTATCGACGGGCTACCACCGGCTGTGGCCCTGCAGCAGCAGCGCGGCGCGCCCAGCACCCGCTCGTCGGTGGGTTCGGTCACCACGCTTTCCAATTTGCTGCGGATGCTGTACTCGCGGGCCGGCGACTACCCAGCGGGCCAGGGCATTGTCTACGCCGAAGCATTTTCGCCCAACACGGCCGAGGGCGCCTGCCCCACCTGCCACGGCCTGGGCCGCGTGTACGAAGTGACCGAAGCCAGCATGGTGCCCGACCCGTCGCTCACCATTCGGGAACGGGCCATTGCGGCGTGGCCGCAGGCCTGGGGTGGCCAGAACCAGCGCGACATCCTGGTGAGCATGGGCTTCGACGTGGACACGCCCTGGCGCGACCTCCCGCAGAAGGACCGCGACTGGATTCTGTTCACCGGGGAGCAGCCGGTGCTGCCCGTGTACCCCGGCTACTCGCCCCGGGAAACCCAGCGCGCCATCAAGCGCCGCGAGCCGCCCAACTACATGGGCACCTTCACGGGCGTAAAAAAGTACGTGCTGCACACCTTCGCCACCACCCAAAGCGCGCTGATGAAGAAGCGCGTGGCCCAGTACATGCTGGGCAGCGACTGCCCCACCTGCCACGGCAAGCGCCTGCGCGTGGAGTCCTTGTCGGTGAAATTTGCCGGGCTGGACATTGCTGAGATGTCGCGCCTGCCGCTCAAGCGCCTGGCAACTTTGCTGCAGCCCTTCGCCAAGGGCACCGCCCGGAAACAGCGGCACGATGCCGGGCACCCGGAGCAGGCCATCGTGGCCCAGCGCATTGCCGAGGACCTGGCCGCCCGCCTCACCGTATTGCTCGATTTGGGCCTGGGCTACTTGTCGCTGGAGCGCGGCACGCCCACGCTTTCGCCCGGCGAGCTGCAACGGCTGCGCCTGGCCACGCAGCTCTACTCCAACCTGTTCGGCGTGGTGTATGTGCTCGACGAACCCTCCGCCGGCCTGCACCCCGCCGATACCGAGGCCCTGCTGGCCGCGCTGGCGGGCCTGAAAAGCGCGGGCAACTCCCTGTTCGTGGTGGAGCACGATTTGGACGTTATCCGCCAGGCCGACTGGCTGGTGGATGTGGGCCCGGCCGCCGGCGAGAAGGGCGGCGAAATCCTCTACAGCGGCCCGCCCGAGGGCCTTCAACGCATCGCGGCGTCCCAGACCCGGCAGTTTCTTTTTGATGCCCCCGCGCTGCCCGACCGGCCCGCGCGCACGCCCACGGGCTGGCTCCGGCTGGCTGGCGTCACGCGCAACAACCTCAATCGGCTCGACGCGGCCTTTCCGCTGGGCGTGTTCACCACCGTCACGGGCGTGTCGGGCTCGGGCAAATCAAGCCTCGTGAGCCAGGTATTGGTCGAATTGGTAGCCGAGCAGTTGGGCCAGGAAATCAGCCCCGAAGAAGAGGAAACCGATGCCCTGGCGCAGCCCGCGCCCGTCACCCTCGGCGGCCGAATCACGGCTGGCATGGAAGGCATCAAGCGCCTGGTGCGCGTCGACCAGAAGCCCATTGGCCGCACGCCCCGCTCAAACATGGCCACCTACACGGGCTTGTTCGACCACGTTCGCAAGCTCTTCGCCGCCACCCCAGAAGCCCGCAAGCGCCGCTACGACGCCGGCCGCTTCTCCTTCAACGTGGCCAAGGGCCGCTGCGAGAACTGCCAGGGCGAAGGCTTCGTGATGGTGGAGCTGCTGTTTCTGCCCAGCGTGTACGCGCCCTGCCCGGTCTGCCACGGCGCCCGCTACAACGCTAAAACCCTGGAAGTCACCTACCGCAACCGCAACATCGCCGCAGTGCTGGCCCTGACCGTGGACGACGCCTGGGAATTCTTCGCCGACGAGCCTGCCATCTACCGTGCCCTCACGGTGCTGCGCGAAGTGGGCCTGGGCTACCTGCGCCTCGGCCAGCCCGCCACCGAGCTGTCCGGCGGTGAGGCCCAGCGCATCAAGCTCGCCACCGAGCTCCAGCGCATTGGCCGCGGCAACACGCTCTACGTCCTCGACGAGCCCACCACCGGCCTTCATCCCTCCGACGTGGAAAAGCTTCTGCTGCAACTCGAAGGCCTCGTGGCGGCCGGCAACACCGTCATCGTGGTGGAGCACGACATGCGCGTAGTAGCCGGCTCCGATTGGGTCATCGACATCGGCCCCGGCGCGGGCGAAGAAGGTGGCCGGGTAGTGGCCGCCGGGCAGCCAGCCGAAGTGGCGCTGGTGCAGGCCAGCTGCACCGCCCCGTACCTGACACGCTTCCTAAGCGAGGCGTAACAACCTAATTATTGATTAGCCCCAAAGAAAAAGGCCGTTTCCAGATTGGAAACGGCCTTTTAGGTAGCGGGGACTGGACTCGAACCAGTGACCTTTGGGTTATGAGCCCAACGAGCTACCAACTGCTCCACCCCGCACTGTTTGTGATACAAAGGTAAGGGGATTTTTTCTCAAAACAAGGCCTGGTCGCTTATTTGCGGCCTGGGGGCCTTCATTTCCGGCCAAAGCCGTTGCGCCAGGGCGGGTGCAAGTAGGATAAGACCGGCTCATTCAGCGAGTTTCGTGCGAGGAAGGCCCGGTGGAAATTTGTGGCGAAAGTCACGGCGCTACCTTTGCTTTTTGCCTTTCATCTGTCGCACATGAGTCCCATCCTGGTTCAGGATTTTCTGGAAATCAGCTACCGGGCCGATTTGGACCTGCTCCTGGGCCGGTGGCTGCGCCCCATTGAGCTGGCCGAGATGCAGCAGGGCTACGAGCTGCTGCTCGACGCGGCCGTGGCCGGTGGCTGCCGCCGCTGGCTGCTCGACGTGCGGCGCCGGCAGAACACGCACCAGGTCGGCGCGCAATGGATGGTGGACACCTTGCTGCCCCAATTGACAACCCGGCTGGGCGGCCGCACCCGCCTGGCTTACCTGATGGCGCCGGTTTACCTGCGCGACGAGGCCGCCGATGCGGCCTTTCCGCCCGCGTCGTATTTTGTGGACAAGCCCTTTGTGGGCGAGCGGTTTATTGAGGAAGACGCGGCCCTCTACTGGCTCCAGGCATAGCGGGGGCGCCCGGAGCCATCATCGCAAACGCGCAGCCTTCTTTTTTTGCTGTTATCCGATTTCTTATGAGTGACAAACGCTCCCCCGCCCTCGGCTTCATCTTCGTTACGCTGCTGATTGACGTCAGCGGGCTGGGCATCATCATTCCAGTGGTGCCCACGCTCATTCGGCAGCTCACGGGCGAGGGGCTGAGCCAGGCGGCGGTGTATTCGGGCTGGCTCACGTTTGCTTATGCGGGGGCGCAGTTCTGCTTTGCGCCGGTGATGGGCGGGCTCAGCGACAAGCTGGGGCGGCGGCCGGTGCTGCTGGCCGCGCTGCTGGGCCTGGGGCTCGATTACGTTTTTCTGAGCTTCGCCCCCACGCTGGCCTGGCTGTTTGTGGGGCGCGTGATTGCGGGCATCACGGGGGCCAGCTTCACCACGGCCACGGCCTACATTGCCGATATCAGCACGCCCGAGAAGCGGGCCCAGAACTTTGGCATGGTGGGCGCGGCGTTTGGCATCGGCTTCATTATTGGGCCGACGGTGGGCGGGCTGCTGGCGGGTTTCGGCTCGCGGGTGCCGTTTATGGTGGCGGCGGGGCTAAGCTTGTGCAACTTCCTGTACGGCCTGCTGGTGCTGCCCGAGTCGCTGGTGCCCGCCAAACGCCGGCCGTTCGAGTGGTCCCGCGCCAACCCGCTGGCGTCGCTGCTGCGGCTGCGGCGCTACCCGGCGGTGCTTGGCCTGGTGGCGTCGCTGCTACTGATTTACCTGGCGGGCTCCTCTATTCAGTCGGTGTGGACGTTCTACACCGAGCTCAAATTTGGCTGGACCGAGCATTGGGTGGGCATTTCGCTGGGCGTCATCGGCTTGTTTTCGGTGCTGGTGCAGGGCGGGCTGGTGCGGGTGGCCATCCCCAGGCTGGGGGCGGCGCGGGCCATTGCCATCGGCCTGCTGTGCTACACGGTGGGGTTTGTGCTGTTTGCGTTTGCCTCGCGGGGCTGGATGATGCTCGTATTTCTGGCGCCCTACTGCCTGGGCGGCATCGCGGGGCCGGCGCTGCAAAGCACTATTTCGGGCCAGGTGCCGGCCAATGAGCAGGGCGAGCTGCAAGGGGCCCTCACCAGCCTGATGAGCGCCACCGGCGTGGTGGGCCCGCTGCTGATGACGGGCTTGTTCCACTATTTCACGCTGGAAGGAGCACCGGTGCACTTTCCGGGGGCGCCGTTTATACTGGGAGCGGTGCTGGCCTTGGCTAGTGCGGCGCTGGCGGTGCGCTCCCTGCGCAAGCACCCGCCCGTAGAAACCGGCCAGCCTGCCGCCGAAGCCGTGCCGACGCACTAGTTTTGGGGAAGCCCGGCCTGCTCGGGTTCGGAGTCGGGCCCGGCGTTTGGCTGCGCCTATGGCACATTTTTCACCTCCCGCTGCCTTTCCTACATGACCTCAGACGACTCCTCGCCCCTGCTTCAACTCGCCTATCGCCCCGACCTGGACATTCTGGTGGGCCGCTGGGGCTACCAGCCCGAGCCGCAGGAGCTGCCGGCGGTGTACCAGCAGGTAACCCAAGTGGCTTTGCAGGAGCACAGCCGGTTCTGGCTCCAGGACATCCGCCGCCGCACTTTCAACGACCCGCACACCACGCGCTGGCTGCTCAGCGACTTTTTCCCGGAAATGGCCCGCCGCCTGGGCGGCCGCTTGTTTGTGGCCTACCTGGTGGGGCCCACGCTGCACCAAACCATTCTGAACCAGCCAGGCTACGTATCGGCCGAGGCGTATGACGATAAGCCCTTTGCCATCTCGTTTTTTGGCGACGAAGGCGCGGCCATACGTTGGCTGCAAATCCAGCAGACCAACAAAATCCAATAGCCCTCAGTGGCTTCGACGAACCGGGAGTAGCCGGTTAGGCAACTTAAACGGTAGTCGCCACCTGGGTTAGTTAATTATTTTTTTGGCATTAAAAAGGCCTTTCCAGATTCTGGGAAGGCCTTTTTGCTTTTCGTGAATCTTTTAAGAATATTTACCATTTTGGTTATTACGAAATCTTCGTAGATTTACGACACAATCGTAACACCTGCTATTCGCTGCTCTATGGAACGCCTCACCCAACCCGAAGAAGATACCTTGCGCGTGCTCTGGCCGCTGCCCAACGGCGGCTTCGTGAAAGACGTGCTCGATGCGCTGCCCGACCCGCGCCCGCCCTACACCACCCTCGCCAGCACCCTGCGCAACCTGGAGCGCAAGGGCTACGTGCACAGCGAAAAGCTGGGCAACTCCTTCCGTTTCGTGCCCCTGATTACGGCCGATGACTACCAGCGCCGCTCGCTGGGCACACTGGTGAAGCAGCATTTCCAGAATTCCTATAAGGAGCTGGTGTCGTTTTTTGCGCAGGAAGACAAAATCAGCGCCGCTGATTTGCAGGAGATTATTAAGCTCATCGAAAGCAAAAAAGAGGAATAGCCATGGCGCCCATTCTGCTCTACCTGCTGAAGGCCAACGCGGCGCTGCTGCTCTTTGGGGCGGCGTATTTCGGGCTGCTGCGCCGGCTCACGTTCTTCACCCTGAACCGGTTTTACCTGCTTTTCGCGCTGCTGTTTGCGGCCGGGTACCCGGCCCTGCCGGTGCCCGCGCTGCTGCCGGCCGAGGCCACGCCCGCCGTAGCTTTTGCGGTGGTGGAAGCTGCGGGGAGCCCGGGCGTGCCAACCGTGCCCGTGGCTCCGACGGTGGATTGGGCCACCGTGGGCGTGGCCTTATACGCGGCGGGCACGGCGGTGCTGCTGGCCCGGCTGCTGGGGCAGCTGCTGGCGCTGTGGCGGCTGCGGCGGCAGTCGCGCCCGGCGGTGGTGCACGGGCTGCCGGTGCGGGTGCTGGCGGGCGCGGTCAGCCCGTTTTCCTTCGGGCCCACCATTTACCTGAACCCGGCGCAGCACCCCGCGCCCGAGCTGGCCGCCGTGCTGCGCCACGAGCAGGTGCACGTGCGCCAGTGGCACACGCTGGACGTGCTGCTCACCCAGCTGGCCCTGGCGGCGGCCTGGTGCAACCCGGCCGCGTGGCTGCTGCGCCGTGCCCTGCTCGACAACCTCGAATACCTGGCCGACCACGCCGTGCTCGAAACCGGCCTCGACCGCCGCGCCTACCAATACAGCCTGCTGCGCCTCAGCCACGCGGCGGCCGGGCCTTCCCTCGTCTCCCATTTCACCTTTCCAACCCTCAAAAACCGCGTTGCCATGATGAACACTCCGCTTTCTTCGACCGGGCAGCTGGCCCGCTATTTCGTGGCCGGGCCGCTGGTGCTGGCCGTGGCCCTGGGCCTGGCCGGGGCGCGGGCGCAGGGCGCGGGGCCGGTGGTGCCGGCGGCCAAAACTGCCTCTGCCACAGTCCAGCCTGTTGCTACGTTGGCACCGGCCGCTAAGGCCGAACCGGCAACTGCGGCTGCACCGATGACTGCACATGCGACTACCGCAGCCCGGATGAAACAGCAGCCCCGGAAAATTGCCGGAGCAACGGCTTCACCAACTGCTGCGGCCCCGGCTATTATTCGGCTGGATGGCCCGCCCAGCGGCCCGCCCCCCGCTTATTATGTGGATGGCACGCTGTATACCCAAGGTCTCAACGCCCTGAATCCCGATGAAATTGCCCGCATCGAGGTGGTGAAAGGCACGGAAGCTGCGCAGGCCCTGCGGCAGCACCTCGGCGACGCCGCCACCAATGGCGTGGTATTCATCACCACCAAAGCCAACGAGCACCGCGCTGATGTAGTGGCGTTCAACCAAAAAATGAATAGCCCGGCTGCCCCTGCCCCCGTCGAGCCCGTCCAAAATGTCCCCTATCTGGCCGCGCCGGCGCTGGCCTACATCACCCAGCACTACCCCGACGCCCGACTCCTAGGAGTGACTGAAGTGCCTTCCGCCAACGGTGGGCCGGCGAACTACAAGGCCCAGCTCGCTATTGGCCGCCGGCCGGTGAGCCTGCTGTTTGATGAGCGGGGCCAGTTCATCTCCGAAGTGCCCTACACCCGCTAAGCCGGCCGCCGGGCCAATGACTTTTCGTGGCTTCACGGCCCTGCTTCCCTTGATTTGCATTCCTCATTTCCAACCCTCAAACCTTCCTTACGCATGCTGAATATTCCTGCTTCCGCACTGGCCCAAACCGGACGCTGCTTGCTGGCCCTGACCCTGACGCTGGGTGGCGGCGCGGCCCGGACTCCCGCCCCGGCCGCGCCGCTCACGGCCGCTGCCCCCGCGCCCGGCCCGGCCGTGTACTACCTCGATGGCAAGCTGAGCGACAAGACCACCGTGGATGGCCTCGACCCCAAAAGCATTGCCTACATGAACGTGCTGAGCGAAGAGGAGGCCCGCAAAGCCTTTGGGGCCGCCAGCGGGACGGTGGCCATCATCGTCACCACCGCCAACCAGAACTCGGCGGCGGTGCTGGCGCTCAACAAGAAAGTGGGGCCGCTGATATCGGCCACGCCCGCCCAAAATGCCGCGATAGCCGCCGGCCAGGCCTACATCGCGAAGACCTACCCCAACGCCAAGCTGCATTTCATTGGCCCCGACCACAAAGCCGACCCCGCCGCGCCGCGCTACCATGCGGAGATTGAAGACGGCGGCCAGGTTAAGCAGCTGCATCTCGACGACAAAGGCCAGCCGGTGCAGTAGCTAACTGCCCCAGGTTGCGGAATAGTCAGGCAAGCCCCGGCAGGGCTGCGTTCTATACTCCGCCCAACCAGAAGTTATAGGCATTATTCCCTGCTGTTACTGAAGCCCCGGTGCCCCGCGCCGGGGCTTCTTCGCGGCCCTATCTTTAGCCCGGCATTCTACCCCTGGCATACCGTTTCCTTCCTTTGATGAAGCACCTTTCCTCTTTGCTGCGCGGCTGGCCCACGGCCGGCCTGCTGTTGATTCTCCTGTGGCTGGCCGGGCCGGTGGCGCGGGCGCAGGCCCCGGCCTGGCAAACGGCGGTGGCCGCCAGTGGCAACTTCACGCTGGTGCGGGCTACGGCAACTGATGCCGCTGGCAATGTGTACATCACCGGTGACTTTTCCGGCACGGTCAGCTTCGATGGCATCGTGCTAACGGAAGCAGGGGCCGGCGATGTATTTGTGGCCAAGTGGAGCAACCTCACCAGTCGTTTTGTATGGGCTCAGCGGGCCGGGGGTGCGGGCTTCGACCACTCCTATTCCCTGGCTTTGAGCGGGGCCAGCGTTTACATCGCCGGTTCGTTTTATGGGAGTACCGCTGCCTATGGCAGCACGGTACTCACCTCGGCGGGCGGGACCGACCGGGAAATGTTTGTGGCAAAACTGACCGATGCCGGCTCCAGCGCCAGCTTTACCTGGGCCAAGCAGGCCGGCGGCCCCAACAGCGACGATGCCTACGCCGTAGCCGTGAGCGGCACCAGCGTGTATGTGGTGGGCGATTTCTTTAGCACTACGGCTTCCTTCGGCGGCATTACCCTGACCAATGCCGGCACCACCAGCTATGATGCCTTCGTGACCCGGCTCACCGATGCGGGCTCCAGCGCCAGCTTCGACTGGGCCCAGCGCATTGGGGGCACGGGGGGCGAGTATGCTAACTCCGTGGCGGTGAGCGGCGGCAACGTATATGTGGCGGGCACCTTCAGCAGCCCCAGGCTAAGCTTTGGCAATGCCAATAGCGGCCCCCTCACCAATGCCAGCACCACGGGCAGCGATGATATTTTTGTGGCCCGGTTCACGGACGGCGGCGGCTTTAGCTGGTCGCGGCAGGCCGGGGGCCTTGGCGTCGACCAAGCCTACGGCCTGGCCGTCACGGGCACCAGCGTGTATCTGGCTGGGGCTTTTGATAGCGCCCCCGCCACTTTCGGAAGCCTCAGCCTGGCCACCACCGGCGATAAAGACGGGTATGTGGCGAAGCTCACGGACAGCGGCAGCAGTACCGCTTTCACCTGGGTGCAGCCCATCACCGGCGCTGGCGGGGCCTTCGTCAATGCCATTGCAGTGAGCGGCCGCAACGTGGTGGTGGCCGGCTCATTTTATACCACCGCCGCCACCTTTGGCAGCACCACACTCGCCAATGCCAGCAGCAGCGGCACCCCCGACGCCTTTGTTGCCAAGCTGCTCGATGCTGGCAGCACCGGCACCTTTGCCTGGGCGCTGCCAGCCGGCGGCACCGGCAACGACGATGCTTACAGCGTGGCCTTGAGCGGCCCCAACGTGTACGCGGCCGGCGCGGCAGCCCCCCCTGCCACGTTTGGCAGCCAAACACTTACCAGTACGGCAACGGGCTTCCGGCTCGGCTTCCTCGCCTCCCTCACCGACCCCACCCTCACCGCCACCACGGCCGCCCAAGGCACCCTGCGCTTCACCCTGGCCCCCAACCCCGCCCGCGCCACCACCACCGTGCAGCTGCCCGCCCAGCCCGGCACCGCCGCCACCCTCACCCTGCGCGATGCCCTGGGCCGCACCGTGCGCACCGCCACCGTAGCCCTGCCCCCCGCCGGCCTGCGCCACGAGCTCGACCTGACCGGCCTGCCGGCTGGCCTCTACGCCCTGCAAGTGCGGGCCGGGGCCACGGCCGGCACCCGCCGCCTGGTAGTGGAGTAGCGCGGGCGGCAGGTGCTACCTTGCGGGCAGTCCACTATTACACCACCGTCCAGTCTGATGACCCAACAACTATCCACTTTTGCGGCGGTTCCGCGCTTGCCGCGCCGCTCATTCCTTTTATACACCGGCGCGGCCGGGGGCCTGTGGCTCACGGGCTGTAGCAGCAAAAAAGACGACCCGGTGGTGCCGGCCCCCGTCGTTGCCAGTTTCTCGCCCACCAGCGGCGCGCCGGGCACCACCATTGTTGTCACGGGGAGCAATTTCACGGGCACCACGGCCGTCACGGTGGGCGGCGTCACGGCCTTCTTCAACGTGGGCAGTGGCGGCACCCTCAACGTGGTGCTGCCGGCCGGGGCCGCCACCGGCCCCATCGCCGTCACCACCCCGGCGGGCACGGCCAGCAGCAGCAGCCCGTTCACGGTGCTGGTGCCCGTGGCCAATGGCATCACGGGCTTCGCGCCCGGCAGCGGCCCGGCCGGCACCCTCGTAACGGTGATGGGCAACGGCTTTGGGGGCGCTACCGCCGTGGCGGTGGGCGGCGTGGCGGCGGCCTTCACCGTGACAAATACCACGACCCTGACCCTGACCGTGCCCGCCACGGCGGCCAGCGGGCCCATTGCCGTGACCACGCCCGGCGGGGTACTCACCAGCGCCACGGCCTTCACCGTCACGGTGACGGTGGTGAACGTGGGCACCGGCGATGCGGGCATTCTCAACTACGCCTATGCCCTGGAGCAGCTGGAGGCCGCCTTTTACGCGCGGGTGCAGGCCACGGCCGCCAGCGTGTTTTCGGCCACCGAGGCGGCGTACTTCGCGCAGCTGGCGGCGCACGAAGCCATTCACCGCGACTTCCTGCGGGCCGTCATCACCCGCGATGCGCCCGCCAGCCTGATTCCCGTCCTGACCCCGGATTTTTCGACCATTGATTTCAGCAGCCGGGCCGGCATCCTGAGCGCCGCCCGGACGTTCGAAGACCTGGGAGTAGCCGCTTACAACGGCGTGGCCAGGTTCCTTCGCTCGGCCGCCTACCTGGTGATGGCCGGGCAGATTTCTTCGGTCGAAGCCCGCCACGCGGCGCTGGTACGCGAACTGACGACGCCCGGCTCGTTTGCCGCCAGTGACGTGGTGAACCCCACAACCGGCCTCGACAATGCCCTCATGCCCGCCGATGTGGCCGTGCTCGTCAACCCCTTCCTGGCCCCCGGTTCCAAGCTCGACGTTTCGGGTATCCGATAGAGGGCCCGGCGGGCCGGGGCAGGCGCGGGGGGCCTTCCGCAAGCCAGCGGAGCAGTGCCCGCACCCGCCACCACCACCCCGGAACATTCCGGGGTGCCCCCGCGCCCGCAAGCACGCCCCCGGAACATTCCGGCATGCCCCCCGCGCCCGCCACCACCACCCCGGAACATTCCGGGGTGCCCCCGCGCCCACAAGCACGCCCCCGGAATGTTCCGGGGTGCTCCCCGCGCCCGCAGGCACGCCCCCGGAATGTTCCGGCTCCAAGACAAGTGTTTTCAGAACGTTGCCGGTGTAATTCCCGCGCTTACCTTTAACCTGGCCGAGCACCCCGCCACGGGCTGGGCCCGCAAGTAGCCGCTTTTTCTACCCCATTTTTTTATCAGACAATGGAAGCATTTGAACACCTTTTCGACACGCACTTTACCGACAACGACCGGTCGCTGGCCAACACCTACGGCGGCTTCGTGGACCACGCCGTGCGCCTGGCCGCCGGCCTGCCCACCGCCGGCCCGCTGGCGGCCCTGCTCAAAACGGCCCTCACCGACACCCAGGCCCTGAGCCTGCGCGCCCAGACCGCCCAGCAGGCCCTCGGCCTCAGCCTGGGGGCCCAGAAGCAGGGCACCGCCCAAACCGCCACCGCCCAAACCACCGCCCTCGACCGCCTGCGGAAAAACGAGGCCACCCTCAAAGGCGACGCCCTGATTGAGGACGACACCGAGCGCCGGCGCCTCCACGCCCTACTCTACCCCTCGGGCATCAAGTACTACACCGCCGCCCGTCTCGGCACCCAGCTCACCGACCGCCTGGCCGAGTACCTCACCACCACCGAAGCCGAAGCCCCCGCCCTCGGCGAGGCCTTCGTCACGCGCACCCAGGCCGCCCTCGGCCCCTTCCGCAAAACCCGCGAAACCCAGGTGGCCGGCCTGGCTACCACCGACACCGCCCGCGACGACCGCCACGACCTGGCCGACGAGCTCGACCAGCAGTGCGACTTCAACTACCACCTGCTCTCGGCCCATTTCCGCCAGGACCTGGCCCGCCCCGCCACTTTCTGGAACCCCGCCTTCTACGCCCGCGCCGCCCCGGCGGCCCCGGCCGTAGTCCTGCCCAACCCGAAAGTGTAGCCCCCCGTTTTCCCGTTGATACTGAAGCCCCGGCACCCCGCGCCGGGGCTTCTTCGCGGCCCTATCTTTAGCCCGACATTCTACCCCTGGCGTGCCGTTTCCTTCCTTTGATGAAGCACCTTTCCTCCCTGATGCGCGGCGGGCCCGCAGCCGGGCTGCTGTTGACTCTCCTGTGGCTGGCGGGGCCGGCGGCACGGGCACAGGCTCCGGCCTGGCAGATGGCGGTGGCCGTAAACCAGACCCTTGGCACCAGTTCTGAAGTGCAGGCTATGGTGGCAGATGCCAACGGGAATGTATTTGTAGCCGGAAACTTTACGGGTACGACCAGCTTTGGCAACATCGACCTGACCAGTGTTGGCGGCAGTGACATATTCATAGCCAGATGGAGCCCTGTCACCGGCAGCTTCACCTGGGCCCAACGGGCGGGCGGCACGGCTAATGACTACGCCGGGGCGATAGCCGTGAGCGGCGGGGGTATCTACGTAGCGGGCCAGTTCCAAAGCGCTACCGCGGACTTTGGCAGCAGCAGCTTACAAAATGCGGGCCCGGCGAATACCGACGACGTTTTCGTAAGCAAGCTCACCGATGTCGGCGGTTTCGTGTGGACCCAGCGGGCGGGCGGTACGGGCATCGATGCGGCGGCGGCCATGTGCGTAGCAGCATCCGAGGTGTACATCGCAGGCACTTTTTCCAGTCTGGCAATTGGATTTGGCAATACGATGCTGACTAATGCCGATAATACGGGAACGTACGATGCCTTCGTGACCAAACTCACCGATGCGGGGAGCACGGCCGGCTTCGTGTGGGCCAAACGGGCCGGGGGGGCAGAGAGTGATTTTGTCACGACCATGGCCGTAACCGGGACCAACGTGTACATAGCCGGCGATTTCCGCAGCCCCACCGCCAGCTTCGACGCCCTCACGCTCAGCAACACCACCGCCAGTCCGCCGTTCACCGATGATGTGTTCGTAGCCAAGCTCACCGATGGGGGAACGAACAGCACTTTTAACTGGGTACAACGGGCGGGCGGCAGTGGCTACGACGATGCTTACGCGCTGACGACAGCAGGGGCAACGGTGTACCTGGCCGGGAGCTTCGGCTTCTCAAATGGCGGCCCGGCCAACGCCACGGCAACTTTTGGCAGCACCACCCTGACCACGGCGGGCCTTACTGACGTATTCATAACCAAGCTCACGGATAGTGGCAGCAGCGGCACATTCGTATGGGCGCAAAGGGCCGGCGGTGCTCTTTTTGATACGCCGAAGGGAATTGGCGTCGTGGGCACGAACGTGTGCATCGTGGGAAGCTTCGGTGGGCCCACGGCTGATTTCGGCGCCTTCAATTTGTCTAACACCAGCTCTATGGGTTCTGACGACATATTTGTGGCCAAAGTCATCGATGCCGGCAGCAGCAGCCGTTTTGCGTGGGCCCAACAGGCGGGCGGCCCTGCGATAGACGATGCCAACGCAATGGCAATAGCAGGAACAAGCCTCTACGTCGCCGGTGCCACTACTGCCCCAAGTACTTTTGGCAACCTGAGTATTACTGGTCCAACTACTTTGAAGCGTGCCTTCCTCGCCTCCCTCGCCGACCCCACCCTGCTCGCCACCGCCGCGTCAAAAGAAACGCTCAGTTTCACCCTCGCGCCCAACCCGGCCCGCGCCGCCACCACCGTGCAGCTGCCCGCCCAGCCCGGCACCGCCGCCACCCTCACCCTGCGCGATGCCCTGGGCCGGGCCCTGCGCACCGCCACCGTAGCCCTGCCCCCCGCCGGCCTGCGCCACGAGCTCGACCTGACCGGCCTGCCGGCTGGCCTCTACGCCCTGCAAGTGCGGGCCGGCGCGGCTACGGCGACGCGACGGCTAGTGGTAGAATAGCGCGGCACCCGTGGCCCAACGGCCTTTCTTCAACCGGTCAGACCGCCCCAGGCGGTCTGACCGGCGCAATGACCTCAAATAGGGACAAGCCCTGGTGCCTGGCATCGGGGCTTTTTTTGGACGGCTAACCTTACGCGACAAGCTACGTATTGGCGTGTCTTATCCCCCCTGTTAATGAAGCTTTTCTCCTCTTTTTTATTGCGCGGTGGCCCGGTGGCTGGCCTGGTGCTATTACTGGTGCTGCTGGTGGGGCCGGCGGCCCGGGCGCAGCTGGTACCCATCTGGCAATCGGCCATGGTAGTGGGCGGCAGCAATTCCAACTTAGCCATCAAAACCACGGCCACCAACGCCGGCGGCGACCTGTACGTGGCGGGGGGCTTCTCCGGCATCGTCACCATCGGCAACACCACGCTGATTAGCATTGGCGGCACCGACGGCTTTCTGGCCAAATGGAGCCAGGCCACGGACACCTTTGTGTGGGCCTACCGCTTTGGCGGCACCGACGTTGACCAGGTAACGGCGCTGGCCCTGAACGGCAACCGGGTGTACCTGGCCGGTACCTTCTTCAGCCCCACCGCCAGCTTTGGAGCCATCAACGTTCCCAACTACGGCGGCCAGTCCTTCATCGGCACCGATGCCTTCGTGGCCAAGCTCACCGATGCGGGCCCCACCGCCAGCTTCGACTGGGCCCAGCACCTGGGCGGCCTGGGCCAGGATGCGGCTACCACGCTGGTAGCCACGGGCACCAGCGTGTACGTGGGCGGCAACTTTGCCAGCACCACGGCCACCTTCGGCGGCATCTCGCTCACCAACTCTACGGCGGGAGCCGCGGTCACGTACCCGGATGGCTTTGTGGCCAAACTGGTGGACGCCGGCACGAGCAGCACCATGAGCTGGGTGCAGCCCATCACGGGCCCCGGCACCAAGGCCGTCAACGCCCTCGCCCTGAACGGCGCCAGCGTGTACGCCACCGGCTCTTTCGGGGGCGCAACGGCCACTTTTGGCGGCAGCGTTCTGCCCAATGCCAGCACGACGGCCAATGCTTACGTAGCCAAGCTGGTAGATACGGGCACGGGCAGCAGCTGGCAATGGGCCCTGCGCGCCGGCGGCCTGAGCCGCGACGTGGGCAACGCCCTCGCCGTGAGCGGCGGCCGGGTATACGTGGCCGGCAGCTTTTCCAGCGCCGTGCTCACGCTCGGCCCCCTCACCATCGCCAACACCGGCCCGAGCGGCATCACCACCGATGCCTTTGTGGCCGCCGTCACTGACGCGGGCAGCACCGCTGCCTGGACGTGGGCCCAGCAGGCCGGGGGCACGGCCAACGACCAGGGCACCGCCCTCACCGCCTGCGGGGCCGGCGGCGTGTACCTGGCGGGTGCTTTTGCCAGCGCCGCCGTCACCATTGGCACCACTGCCCTGCCCACCGCCAGCGGGGGCGCGCTGGTGGCCCGGCTCGCCGATACGGGCACCGGCGCCACGGTGGCCTGGGCCCAACGGGGCGGTGCCGCCAGCAATACCGATGCTTCCTGCCTGGCCGTAGCCGGCGCGCGGCTGTACATGGCGGGAAACTTCCAGAACACGGCCACCTTTGGCAGCCTAACCCTCGCCAGTTCGCCGCTGGGCGCGGCCACCAACTTCCTGGCCTTCCTCACCGACCCCACCTTTGGCGCCACCGTCACGGCCACCGCGCCGGCCCTGAGCGGCACGGCCTTCGCCCTCTACCCCAACCCGGCCCGTAGCGCCACCACCATCATGCTGCCCGCCCTGCCCGGCACCGCCACGGCCACCCTCACCCTGCGCGATGCCCTGGGCCGGGCCCTGCGCACCGACCAGGTCAGCCTGCCAGCGGCGGGCCTGCACCACGAGCTGAGCCTGAGCGGCCTCTCCGCCGGACTCTATGTTTTGCAGGTGCAGGCGGGGGAAACTACGGCTTCCCGCCGCCTGGTAGTGGAATAAGAAGATGGCCCTGTCGTTGCGAGGCGAAGCAATCCGTCCTGTCAAAACCAGACACCTTAACTAAACGACAAGCCCTGGCACTGCTCATTTGGAGCGGTACCGGGGCTTGTCACACTAGCGGGTCGGGCGCAGAGAAAAGGACGGATTGCTTCGGCTTCGCCTCGCAATGACAAAGCCCCGCTACCCTTCCATCACCTTGTTCTGGCGGTTGATGGACTCCAGGTGCACGGCGGCCAGATACTGCTCCACAAAATCGGTGGAGAGGCCCACCGACGTACCCTGGCGCTTGGCGCGGTCCAGCACCTCGTTCCAACGGTTGGTTTGGAGGATGGTGATGTCGTTTTCCTTCTTGTACTGGCCAATTTTCTCGGCCACGGCCATGCGCCGGCCCAGCAGCTGCATAATCTCGGCATCAAGCTGGTTGATTTGCTCGCGGAAGCTGGCCAGGGCCGTGAGGAACTCGCGCTGGTCGGTGGTTTCGTGGCGCCACACCAGTCCCTCGATGAGGTCGTGCAGGGCTTCGGGGGTAATTTGCTGCTTGGCGTCGCTCCAGGCCGCGTCGGGGTTCTGGTGCGACTCAATCATCGTTCCATCGAAGCCCAGGTTGAGGGCCTGCTGGGCCACGGCAAACAGTGTGTCGCGCCGGCCGCAGATGTGGCTGGGGTCGCAGAGCAGGGGCAGTTCGGGCAGGCGGCGCTTCATCTCGATGGGCAGGTGCCACATCGGCGCGTTGCGGAAATCGGTGTTGCCGTAGCTCGAAAAGCCCCGGTGAATGAGGCCCACCTGCTTCACGCCGGCCTTTTGCAGGCGCTCCACGGCCCCAATCCACAGCTCCAGCTCGGGGTGAATGGGGTTTTTCACCAGCACCGGCACGTCCACGCCGCGCAGCACGTTGGCAATTTCCTGCACCGAAAACGGGTTGCCCGTGGTGCGCGCGCCCACCCACAGAATGTCGACGCCGAAGGCCAGGCAGTCCTCCACGTGTTTGGCCGTGGCCACTTCCACGGCAATGGGCAGGCCGGTCAGCTCGCTGGCTTTCTTGAGCCACGGCAGGCCCTTGGTGCCCACGCCCTCAAACATGCCGGGCTTGGTGCGGGGTTTCCAGATGCCGGCGCGCAGGGCCTGCACCTTGCCAGTGGCGGCCAAACGCTGGCAGGTATCGAGCACCTGCTCCTCGGTTTCGGCCGAGCACGGCCCGGAAATGAGGTAAGGCTTGTCGTTGGGTTCGCGGTTGAATAAGGCGGATTTCATTTGGGATTGGGTAAGCATGGGAAGTTGCGTTTTTAATTTTTAAGTTCTTCTGAGCGGTCATGCAGAGCGTAGCGAAGCATCTTGCCCGCTTCGTCGCATTGGCATTGATTACTACTGCGGTAAAGATGTTTCGCCACGCTCTGCATGACGTTTTTTTTCGTGCTTAATGGCCATCACGGCAGAATTTTCTGGATTCGGTTGGCCTGTTTGAAGCATTCCGTCAGCCCGTCATAATCTTCCCGGGCCAGCAGCTCGCGCAGGTGCTGGAGCTGGTGCAAATGCTCATCCAGCACATCCAGCACATTCAGCCGGTTCTGGCGGAAGATGGGCACCCACGTCGCCGGCGCGCTCTTGGCCAGCCGCACCGTGGACTCGAACCCGCCGCTGGCCAGGTCGAAAATCTGCTGCTCCTCCTTTTCCTTTTCCAGCACCGTGAGGGCCAGCGCAAAGGAGGTGATGTGTGAGATGTGCGACACGTAGGCCGTGTGCAGGTCGTGGGCCGCGCCATCCAGATACAGCAGCCGCATGGGCAGCGCCTGAAACAGGGTGGTAACCGTCTGCACCGCATCAGCGTCGCTGTGCTCAGTATCGCAGAGCACCACGGTTTTGCCCTCAAACAAGCCCAAAATAGCCGCCTCCGGCCCCGAATGCTCGGTGCCCGCCATGGGGTGCGCGGCCACGAAGCGGCCCCGGCGCGGGTGCCCGGCCACGGCCGCCAGCAGCGCCTGCTTGGTCGAACCCACGTCGATAACCACCTGGTGCGCGGCCGTGGCATCGAGCACCGGCGGCAGCACGGCCACCATGGCATCCACGGGCACGGCTACTACGATGAAATCGGCCCGGCGCACGGCGGCGGCCAGGTCCGTTTCAATTTCATCGACCAGACCCAGCTCCAGGGCACGGCGGGCGTGGGCCGGGCTTTGCTCCACCCCGATGAGGTGCTGCGCCAGGCCGTGGTGGCGCAGGCTCAGCGCCAGCGAGCCGCCGATAAGACCCAGGCCGATGATGGTGACGGTCATTTTATTGGTTGTTGGTTGATAGTTGTTGGTTGTTAGCCCGTCATGCAGAGCGTAGCGAAGCATCTTGCCCGCTTCGTTGCGTTAGCATTGATTACTCCTGCGGCAGAGATACTTCACTACGTTCAGCACGACGCTCTTTTTTCCATTCCTGCACCCGCGCCAACGCCTCGCGCAGCAGCCCTTCCGGCTGGCACAGGCTGGCGCGGATGTAACCGTTCCCATTGCTGCCGAAGATGCCGCCCGGCGTGATAAACACCCCCGCCTCGGCCAGCACGGCGTCGCTCAGGGCATAGCCATCGGCAAAGCCGGCCGGCACGGCGGCCCAGATGAACAGGCCCGCCTGGCCCGGCGCAGGGTCGCAACCCAGGGCGCGCAGCAACGCTACCACCAGCGTGCGCCGGGCGCGGTAGGTGGCGTTCAGCTCCGTAAACCAGTCGTTGCCCAATGCCAAGGCAGCCACCGCCGCCTGCTGCACCGGCAGGAACATGCCCGAATCCATATTGCTTTTGAAGCGGAGGACGTCGGCAATGACGTCGGCGCGGCCGGCCAGCAGGCCTACGCGCCAGCCCGCCATGTTGTGCGACTTGCTGAGCGAGTTCAGTTCGATGGCCACTTCGCGGGCGCCCGGCACGGCCAGCAGGCTCACCGGCGGCGTCTCGTTCAGAATGAAGCCATACGGATTGTCGTGCACCAGCAGGATTTCGTGGGCTTTCGCAAATTCCACGAGGCGCGTGAGAAATGGCAAACCGGCCGCCGCGCCGGTGGGCATGTGCGGATAGTTTACCAGCATCAGCTTCACCCGCGAAAGGTCGGTTTGGGCCAGCGCGTCCAAATCGGGCAGCCAACCCGATGCAGCCGTGAGGTCGTACTCTCGCACCTCGGCTCCGCAGATTTCGGCCACGGCGCGGTAGGTCGGGTAGCCGGGGTTGGGGATGAGCACCGCGTCGCCGGCCTCCAGAAACGTCATCCCAATGTGCATCAGGCCCTCTTTGGAACCCAGCAGCGGCAGGATTTCGGTGGCCGGGGCCAGGGCTACGCCGTAGTGGCGCTGGTAGAAATCGGCCATCGCGCCGCGCAAAGCCGGCGTGCCCTGGTAGCTCTGGTAGCCGTGGGCGTTGGGCAGTGCGGCCGACTTGGCCAGGGCTTCCACCACGCTGGGATGCGGCGGCAAATCGGGACTGCCGATGCCCAGGCTGATGATGTTGGCCCCGGCGGCGTTGAGCGCAGCCAGCTCGCGCAGCTTGCGCGAGAAGTAGTATTCGCCGGTATGGGCCAGGCGGCTGGCAATGGGGATGGTCATGGTAAAGTCGGCTGTCATTGCGAGGAGGCACGGCGAAGCAATCCGTCCTGGTCTCAGCGCTGAGTTTTCTATTGTGATAAGCTCTTAAATACAGGGTTCAGAAGCGGGGAAGTTGCCTTTGCTATACCATCAGGCGGGGCGCTCAGAGAGAACGGATTGCTTCGTCGTGCCTCCCGGCAATGACAGCTCCTCCCCCGCTGCCTCGGCCATGCTGCCGCGGCGGTAGGCCCCCAGCACCCGCAGCTCCTCCGTCACGGGCGCCAAATCGGCCAGCAGTGCATCCAGTTGGCTCATTTCCTCAAATTCCACATCGGCGTGGAAGCCGTAGTGCCAGGGCTGGCCAGGACGCGGGCAGGATTGCAGCTTGCTCAGGTTGAAGCCGTGGGCGGCTACGCGGGTGAGCACGGCGGCCAGGCTGCCCGGCGCGTGCGACGTATGGAAGTAGAGCGAAGCTTTATTGGCCTCGGGGTCGGGCTGGGCCGTTTCGGCGCGCTCCAGCACCAGGAAGCGGGTGTAGTTGTGCGGGTCGTCGTGGATGGCGGGGGCCAGAATTTCGAGGCCGAACTGCGCGGCGGCCTGGGCCCCGGCCACCACGGCCACGCCGGGCGTCCGGTTTTCGGCCAGAAGCTGGGCGCTGTGGCCGGTGTCGTCGGTTTCCACCAGCTTCCAGTGCGGGTGCTGGTCCAGAAACTCGCCGCACTGGCGCAGGGCCATGGGGTGCGAATGCACGGCCTGGATATCGGCCAGCGTGGTGCCGGGCAGGCCCATCAGGTGCTGATGAATGGGCAGGTATACCTCGCCGGTCACGCGCACGGCGTGACGCTCCAGCAGCAGGTAGTTGGGCAGGATGCTGCCGGCCAGCGAGTTTTCCATGGCCATGAGGCCGGCGCCGGCCGTGCCGTTCACCACGTGCGCCACCACCGCCCCAAACGTGGCGCAGGCCAGCAGCTCCGGCTCCGCCCCGAAATACTGGCGGGCCGCTACCTCGTGAAAACTTCCCTGAAAACCCTGAATGGAAACGTGCTGGGGCATGATATTCGACTTTTTGAACAATAAAAAAGGGCCTCCGCTGTGCGGGGGCCCTGGGTTGCTGGTGGGAGTGTGGTGGTTAACACTGGCAACAAAGGGCCGGCTGCTTCTGGTAAAAGAAGCAGTAATAGCAATAAATAAAAAAGACGTGGAGCAGGGTGGTCATCGAAAAACCGGGCATTAAAAAAGCGCCTCCCGAAGAACGAGCGGCGCTGGAGAAGTTTGTGGGTTAGCTACAAACGGCGGCTCGTTCTACGCGGTGGCGTAGAAGTAATAAAAGCCGAAAAAGTAGCGCGTCTGGAGCATGGGTTGCGGTGTTTGCGGCTGCAAGGTAGGCACGCGAATGGGAAAAGCAAATTTCATAGAACGTCATGCCGAGGGCAACGAAGCCTCTTTACCGCAACAGTAATTCAATCGTTAGGATAGAGTTACGCAGTAAAGAGGCTTTGCTGCGCTCGGCATGACGTTCTTTTTCCCGCCCCCACCACCATAACCCAAACGCCCAAAACCCGGTTTAATCAGCTTCGCATTCTCCCCTAGCGGCTATCCCATGATTAAGCTATTTGAACCCCTCGCCCTGCGCGGCGTCACCCTGAAAAACCGCATTGTGGTGTCGCCCATGTGCCAGTACAGCGCCGTGGATGGCTTTGCCAACGACTGGCACCTGGTGCACCTGGGCAGCCGCGCCGTGGGCGGGGCCGGCCTCATCATCCTCGAAGCCTCGGCGGTTTCGCCCGAGGGCCGCATCAGCCCCGAAGACCTGGGCATCTGGAAAGATGAGCACCTGCCCATGCTCCAGCGCATCACCGCCTTTCTTGCGAGCCAGGGCAGCGTGGCCGGCATCCAGCTGGCCCACGCCGGGCGCAAGGCCAGCACCTTCAGCCCCTGGACGGGGGCCGGCGCGGTGCCCGAAAGCGACGGCGGCTGGCCGGTGGTGGGCCCCAGCGACGCACCATTTAACGATTCTTACCCCGTGCCGCAGGCCCTGGACACCGCTGGCATCGAGCAGGTTATCGCCGATTTCCGGACGGCGGCCGGGCGGGCGCTCGCGGCCGGTTTCCAGGTAATTGAGCTGCACGCGGCCCACGGCTACCTGCTGCACGAGTTTCTGTCGCCGCTGAGCAACCACCGCACCGACGAGTACGGGGGCTCGTTCGAAAACCGCGTCCGGCTGCTGCTGAGGGTCGTGGCCGCCACCCGCGAAGTGTGGCCCGAGGAGCTGCCGCTGTTCGTGCGCCTATCCGTCACGGACTGGACCGAAGGCGGCTGGAACGCCGACGAATCGGTGCAGCTCGCCGCCATGCTCAAAGTGCGCGGCGTGGATTTGATTGATGCTTCCTCCGGCGGCAACGTGCCCAACGCGCCCATTCCCGTCGGCCCCGGCTATCAGGTGCAGTTCGCCGAGCGCATCCGCCAGGAGGCGGGCATCCTCACCGGGGCCGTGGGCCTCATCACCACCCCGGCCGAGGCCGAAAGCATTTTGGCCAATGGCCGGGCCGATGTGGTGCTGCTGGCCCGTGAGTTTCTGCGTGAGCCCTACTTCCCGCTGATGGCCGCGCACGAGTTGGGCGTAGAGGTTTCATGGCCAGCGCAGTACGAGCGGGCCAAGCCGCGGCAACCTGTGGCGGCCGGCCCTCGCTCAAGCCATGGCATCGTTTAACCTGCCGCCTTTCTCCTTTTGAAGTAATAGTAAAAAGGAATCCCGCTCAGGATGAGAAATACGCCCGTCAGCGTTTGCCTGGGCTGGGAAACGAGGGTGTTCAACACCAGAGCCAACGCGAACAGCAGGATGATAAATTGGATAATGGGGTAACCCGTCACGCGGCCAGTAATGCGGCCCTGCTGCTTCATTTTAAGTACCGCCGCGGCCAATAGCCCATAAAACAGGAAGTTGGCAAAGATGACCAAGTCCGTCAGTATCTCGAACGTGCCGGAGATGACCAACACGCAGCTCCAGACCATGGTGTACAGCACCGCGACGTGGGGCGTGCGGTGCTGTGGGTGCACCGCTGCAGCCTTCGGAAAGAAAAATTGCTCCTGCGCCATGCGGAAATAAATACGGCTGTGCGAGAGCAGCACGGCGTTCAGGGAGCCAAACACGCTCACCATAATCAACACCAGCACCCCGGTTTTGCCCACGCGCCCCAGCAAGGTTTCGGCAACCACCGCCGCGCCGATGTCGTTGGCGCGCACCGCGGCCAGCTGCGGCAGGGGCACCGTCCGCATGTACACGTAGTTGACCAGCAAGTAGAGCCCGGTGGCAATGCACACTCCGGCCAGAATGGCCAGGGGTACGTTGCGCTTCGGATTTTTGATTTCACCGGTCACAAACGACAAGTCCAGCCAGCCGTCGTAGGCCCAGAACACGCCAAGCAATGCGCCAAAGAACGTGCTGATAAATGGCGCGCGGAGCGCCAGGCCCGGCAAGGCCGGCTGGGCAACCGGCGCCGCCGCCGCCAGCCCCACCACAATGAGCAGCAGAATGCCCAGGATTTTGGCCGCCGTAAAAACGTTGCTGAGGCCTCCGCTGGCCTCTGCCCCGCGGTAATTGACCCAGGTGAGCACCCCGATGGTGCCCAAGGCGAGAATTTTGATGCCGGAATCCGCAAACGGATGAATAAACCCGCCCAAGGAAACTGAAGCCAGCGGCTCCAAGGGGTTGGGCAGCGGTAGGAAGCTACTGATGGTTTGGGCAAAAATGAAGGCCAGTGCTGCCACCGACGCCGTGCCCACGATGGCAAAGTCGGTCCACCCAAACAGGAACGAGGCAAAGTTGCCAAACGAAAGGCGGAAGTACTCGTACACGCCCCCCGATTCCTCCGTCAGCGAGGACAGCCCGGCTAGGTTGAGCGCCCCGCACAGGGTGATGAGGCCCGCCAGCGCCCACGCCGCCAAAATCCAGCCTTCGCTCAAGCCCGTCTGTGCCAACGGCACAATCTTCTTGAATACCCCCGACCCAATTACCACGCCGGCTACCAAAAAGGTGCCCGTCACAACGCCAAATGCCCGGACCAGGGCCGGGCCAGCTGCGGAATCGGGCCTCTCAGAACTGTTCATGCAAACAAGGCACACAATTAGCTCAATAGCAGACTAATAACCGGTTCGATGAACGAAATAGCTGTTTTACCGTCCGCCTATAAACTGGGCGGCGACTCAATCAACAGGGTTGCCTTACGGGTGGCCTGCACCACGCGGGCCGTGACCAGCAGCTGGCCCAGGTGCCGGGTGGTGTGCTCGGCGGCGTGCACCAGCACGCCAATGAGCGTGGACGGCACCTGGGCCCGGCCCACGCCGCGCACTTCGGTCAGGCTGGCTTCGTCGGTGTTTTTTAGCTGGTTCAGGGCTTTAGCTACTTTGTCGCTAAATTCCCGCACCAGCTTTTTAACCGTTTCATTGTCAATGGCCAGCGGTGGAACTTCGGCCGTGAACGCGGCCAACTGCTGTTCGGTTAAGGTTTCGCGGCGGGCATACGTCAGCAGGCGGTCAAGCACGCCGGCGAGGTGCTGCAGGTGGAAGCCGACGGAGGCCACGCCAGCGGGCCGCTCGTTGAGCAAGGCCGGCGGAAAATCGTGCATCGCTGCGTTCAGCTCTTCGCGGGCCTGCAGCAGGGCGTGGGCCACGGGCTGGAGCAGCGGGGGCACATCGGGCAGCGGGCCGCGCAGCCAGGTTTCGAGGGTTTCGGGGGTGGGTGGACTGGGCATGAGCGAAGTGGCGGGAAACTATGGGACTGGGGTGGCTGTATTAACGGCTTGAGCTTCACCGAAGGCACCGCCTTCGGCCGTACTTTTGTAATTATGTCAGGTATTAACAATGCGCTGCGCGCTGCGGCCGACCAGTTCGGCACTCCCCTCTACGTGTACAATGTAGCGACCATCACCGGTCAGTACAAGAAACTCACCAAGGCCTTCTCCAGTCATAAAACGCGCTTTTTCTACGCCTGCAAGGCGCTGAGCAATATGGCCATTCTGCGCCACATTCACAGCCTGGGCTCGGGGCTCGACTGCGTGAGCATCAACGAAGTGCGGCTGGGCTTGCACGCGGGCTTCGCGCCCGACGATATTCTGTTCACGCCCAACAGCGTGACGTTTGAAGAGCTGGTGGAAGCCAAGGACCTGGGCGTTAATCTCAACATCGACAACATCTCGCTGCTGGAGCGGTTCGGGGCCACGTTTGGCGGTTCCTACCCGGTGTGCGTGCGCCTGAACCCACACATTGAGGCGGGCGGCAACTACAAAATTCAAACCGGCCACATCGACAGCAAGTTTGGCATCAGCATCCACCAAATGCGGCACCTGGAGCGCGTGGTGAAGGGCACCGGCCTGCACGTGCGCGGCCTGCATATGCACACGGGCTCCGAAATCAAGGACGTGGGCGTGTTCATGCGGGCCCTGGAAATCCTGTTCGATGCCGCCGGCCGCTTCCCCGATTTGGATTTCCTGGACCTGGGCTCGGGCTTCAAAGTGCCCTACAAGCCCGGCGACCCCGAAACCGACGTGGCCGCGCTGGGCCAGCAAGTGGCGGCGGCGTTCAAAACCTTCGAGCAGGAATACGGCCGGCCGCTGGAGTGCTGGTTTGAGCCGGGCAAATACCTGGTGAGCGAAAGCGGCTACCTGCTGGTGAGCGTGGCGGTGGTGAAGCAAACCACGGCCACGGTCTTTGCGGGCGTGAATTCCGGCTTCAACCACCTGATTCGGCCCATGTTCTACGACAGCTACCACCACATCAGCAACCTTACCAACCCCAAGGGCGCGGAGCGGCTCTACACCGTGGTGGGCAACATTTGTGAGACGGACACCTTCGCCTGGGACCGCCTGCTGCCTGAAATCCACGAAAACGACCTGCTGGCCTTCCACAACGCCGGGGCCTACGGTTTCGAGATGAGCAGCAGCTTCAACTCGCGCACCCGCCCGGCCGAGGTTTTACTGGATGAAGCCGGCGACCTGCGCCTTATCCGCAAGCGCCAGACGTTTGAGGACTTGCTGGCCGGCCAGGTGGATGTGGTGGTGGAAGCACCCGCGCAACCCGCCTAGGGCACGTTAGTACCAACGTAAATCCCAGAACGTTCTGCCAAGCGCAGCCGGAGCATCTCGCGTGGGGTAGTAATCCTGTTTTAACGATTGGTTTACTCTCACACGCGAGATGCCTCGGCTCCGCGGACGCCAGATGAGCAGGACGTTCTTGTTTTACCGCACCCGCTCCGCTCTAGTAGCGCTGCTCCAGTAGCCAGGCGACGGCCGTGTCCTCGGTTTCGAAGGTGCGATAGGTGGTGGACAGAGCCCGGGACGCCATCACGAACTGATTGGTAGCCAGGTGGGCAAATACGTTGTGGGCCAGCAGAATGGCGCCGTATTGGTAGCCGCTTTCGGCCACCGCGCGGGGCAGCCACTCGTTGGTCATCCAGTCCTGCTCGCCGGGGCTGAGGGAGGCCATCTCGCGCTGGTCGATGAGCATTTTCACCCATTGCCGCCGGCTCATGGCCTGGGCCGTGTGCGTGAGCAAGGCCCGAAACTGCACTATTTCGCGGGGGCCGGCACGGTATTCCAGCCGCACAAATCCTTCGGGTTCTTCCCAAATGCGGCCGGTGCTGTTTTCAAAATACAGGGAACGAGCAGGTTTATTCATCAACGATACAGCAACGAGAACGGGCAAGCTGCCGGCCCAATCCACAACAACGGTCCTGCCGAAGCAGCTGCCCGCCGCTGCTAACCACAAAAGCACGGTTGGGGTTAGCTTTCCCACCGCTTATTTGCCGCTTCGGCCTTTCCCAAGGCCTTGTGGTTGAGCAGCCGTTTAGGCCTCTTCCTCCTTCGGGGCCTCCCCGCGAAAAGCGTCCGGCTTGGCCACGGCGGGCAGTTTCACCGGCTTGTTTTCGCGGGCCGACTGGTAGATGGCTTCCATGATGCGCTGGTCCTGCAGGCCCTCTTCGCCGGGCGTGTAGGGGGTTTTGTTCTGGCGCACGCACTCGGCCATGTGGTCCATTTCGAGGGCGAACTGGTCTTTGCCAGGGTCGTTGGGCGTCTCCTTCACTTGCTTGCCATTGGGCGCGTGGATGCGCTCCTGATGCAGGCCATGGTAGGGAAAAGCCGGGTCCATTTTGATGCTGCCGGCTTCGCCAAAAACCGCGTAGCTTTTGTTGTTGAAGGAGCCGTAGCCCGTCATGCACTGGGCCAGCACCCCACTGGGAAATTTCAGCGTAAACGTCACATTTTCTTCAATTTCCTTGAACCGGTCGTCGCCCGGCGTGCTGTAAATCTGGGCCGAAACCTCGGTGGGCTCCTCGCCCAGCAGGAAGCGCGTGGTGTTGAGGCAGTACAGGCCCACGTCGGGCAGGGAGCCGCCGCCGGCCAGGGCTTTTTTGTGGCGCCACTGCTGGTCGTGGGCCTGGTTTTGGCAGTTCACCATCTGGATGAGCTTGGTGGCGCCGTAGATTTTGTCGCGCACCGCCTTCTGGGCCATGCGGTTCAGCGGCTCGTACTGAATGCGGTAGGCAATCATGAGCTTCTTGCCGGCCTTTTTGCAGGCTTCAATCATCTCCTCGCACTCCTTCACCGAATTCGCCATCGGCTTTTCGCAGAGGATGTGCTTGCCCGCCTTGGCCCCGCGCAGCACGTATTCGTGGTGCATGGCGTTGGGCAGCACGATGTAAATCACCTCCACTTCGGGGTTGTCCTTAATTTTATCGTAAGTCTGGTACGAGTAGCAGCTGCCCGGCTTGATGCCGTACTGCTTGGCGACTTTGGCCATTTTGTCGGCGTCGCCGCTCACCAGGGCCACCGGCTTGGCGTGCTTGCTCTGGCCAAAAGCGGGCAGAATCTCGTTCAGCGTGAGGTGGCCCAGGCCCACAATGGCGTAGCCCACGCGGCGCTCAGGCGCGTCGGGGTTGAAGGGGTCGGCCCCCTTGGGGTCGGTCGGCGCTTCCAGCGGCGGCAGCTTAACGTCGAGCGGGCCGGTAGTGGGCGGCAAGGCATTGGTGGCAGCCGCGGCCTCGGCCGCGGCGATAGGCAGGGCGGTGGCCACGCCCACGGCCAGCAGGCCGCGCCCAGCGTGGTTGATGAACTGCCGGCGCGACTCATCGTAACCGGGCTCGGGAGCTTCGGAGAAAGCAGCGGCAGAAGTATTTTCCTGTAACATAGACACTAACTGAAAAGGTGGATTTTGTGGTTAATTACCTAGCTTACGTGCCCGGCCCACCTCCGAGTTGCCGGCCCAAACCGTGCCGTTGAGCTTATCAACCTGGTTTTCAGGATTGCAGCGCAATCACCAAATCCTCCTACATTTACAGCCCCGCATCGGGGGCCTATTGATTTTGAACTGTATGACGCAGGTATTTACCCGCTCGTTTTTCCCCTTGCTCACGGCATTGCTGGTGGGTAGCCTGGCCACTGCACAAGCCCAAACCGTCACGCCCATCGGCGTTATCCAGGGCACCGGGGCGCTGGCCACCTCGGGCACCTACACCATCGAAGGCATCGTGACGGGCGTGTACGCGGGCCTGAGCCCGGCCGGCTTCTACGTGCAGAACGACGCCGCCAGCGCCGACGGCGACCCCACCACCTCCGACGCGCTATTCGTGGTGCAAACCGCGCCCACGGTGGCCGCGGGCACCAGAGTGCGCATCACCGGCGCGGTGCAGGAAATTGCCGGTACGCCCTCGTTCAACCAGGCAGTGCTCACGGGGCCGGCCATCACGGTGCTGGCCACCGGCCAAGCCCTACCCGCCTTCACCACCCTGAGCAACGCCACGTTTTCGAGCGCGGCGGCCGAGCAGTTTGAGGGCATGCTGGTGCAGTTCTCGGGCCCCGTCACGGTGGCGGATGTGGCCGCGCTGAAGTCGCGCGGCGAGCTCACCATTTCCACCCAGGGCCTGGTGTACCAGCCCACGCAGTTCGTGGACCCCAACGACGACCCGGCCAGCGGCACCAGCAGCACCGGCACCAGCAACGTGGCCGCCGTGAATGCCTACCAGGCCGCCAACGTGGCCAAGTCCCTTCTGCTGGACGACGGCAGCGCCGCCGCCAGCCCCACGCCCATTCCCTACCTCGACGCCGCCACCCACACCGTGCGCGTGGGCAGCACCGTGGCCAGCCTGCGCGGCATTCTGGGCTACGGCGGCAGCAAGTGGCGCGTGCAGCCGCTGGCCGGCGCCAACGCGCCGGTGGTCCTCACGGTGCGCCCACCGGTGCCCACCTTCGGGCCGATTGACGTGAAAATAGCCAGCATGAACGTGCTGAACTTCTTCAACGGCGACGGCGCGGGCGGTGGCTTCCCCACCTCACGCGGCGCCCTCACGCTGGTCGATTTCCAGCGCCAGCGCAGCAAAATCCTGGCCGCGCTCTCCCAGATGAACGCCGATGTGTTTGGCCTGATGGAGGTGGAGAACGACGGCACCCGGCCCATTTCGGCCGTGCAGGATTTGGTAAACGGGTTGAACCAGGTATTCGGGGCAGGTACCTACGCCTTCGTAAACGACGGCGGCCTCTTCACCCAACCCAATGATACCGACCTGATTCACTGCGCCATCATCTACAAGCCGGCGGTGCTCACGCCCTACGGCCCGGCCCTGCTGGCTACCGTGGCCGGCGTGTTCGAGCGCCCACCCCTCGCCCAGTTGTTCACCACCAACCTCACGGCGGCCCGCGACACCTTCGCCCTCGTCGTCAACCACCTGAAATCGAAAGCCAGCGGCACCGGCGCCAACGCCGACCAGGGCGACGGCCAGGGCGCTTCCAACCTGCGCCGCAAGCAGCAGGCCACGGCGCTGGTGCAGTTTATCAACGGCATGGTGAAGCCCGCCGGCACCCGCTACGTGGTGAGCGTGGGCGACTACAACGCCAACTACGAGGAAGACCCCATCGACATTTTGCGGGCGGCGGGATTCGTGCTGGGCAGCCCGGCCGGCAGCGCTTCCTACGTGTTCAGCGGCCAAAGCAGCAGCCTCGACCACGCCGTGCTCACCGCCAACCTGGTGGCCCACGCGGCGGTGGAAAAGTGGCACATCAACGCGGAGGAGCCCGAATTCCTGGAATACGACATCGCCGGGGCCGCTACCGACGTCAACAGCCCTTTCCGCTCCTCCGACCACGACCCCATCCTCATCGGCCTCAACTTTACCCGCACGGTGACGGCCGCGGCCAACGCGGCCCCCGGCCCCCGGCTGCAAGTGTTTCCCAACCCCGCGCCCGGGGCGTTCAACCTGCGCATCACGGGCTTGCCCGATGCCCAGCCGCTGACGCTGGAAGTGGTGTCGCTGCAGGGCCAAACGGTGCTGGCCCTGCACGGCCCGGCCGAAGCATTGCAGGCCGAAATCGGCCGGCGCACGGCCGGGCTGGCCCCCGGCACCTACGTGCTGCGGCTCAGCGGGGCCGGTTTCGGCCAGGTGCGGCGCGTAGTGAAGCTATAGGTTTGCTTTGGGGCAACTCCAAATAAATGAACGTCCTGCCGAGGGCAGCCGAGGCATCTTGCGCGGAGTAGTCATCCAGGTAAATGGGTTAGTTAAGCGGTAGAGATGCTTCGGCAAGCTCAGCATGACGTTCTTGTGAGTCTAACATCTCCGCTCATGAAACCCCGCCGCAAGCCCACTGCCCTCCGCAAGCCCACCTATTTCCCCGAAGAAAACCTGGCCGAGCGCTGGGATGCCCGCCTCCTGCCGGGGCACACCGAATTCGACGAATACCGCTTCGTAAACTGCGATTTCAGCGGGGCCGATTTGAGCGGCATTCGCTTCACCGATTGCCTGTTTGAGCGCTGCAATCTGTCATCGGCCCGGCTGGCGGGCACGGCCCTGCAAAACGTGGCGTTTGCCGATTGCAAGCTGCTGGGCCTGCAGTTCACGGCGTGCCGCGACATGCTGTTTGGGGTGCATTTCGACCAGTGCCAGCTGCGCTACGCCTCGTTCGCGGGCCGTGTCCTGCCCGGCACCCGCTTCGTGGGCTGCAACCTCGACGAAGCCGATTTTGCCGATGCCGACCTGTCGGCCGCCGTATTTCAGGACTGCTCGCTGGCCGGCGCGGTGTTCCAGAACACCCGCCTGCTGGGGGCCGATTTCACGGCGGCCACCGGCTTCGTCATCGACCCCGAAACCAACCCGCTGCTCGGGGCGCGCTTCACGCTGCACGGCCTACTGGGCGTGGTGGCAAAGTTTGGGCTGGTAGTAGAATAATGTATATACCCTGGTTCTGGCATAAATGAGGGCGTAAAAGGCCTTAATTACGCCCTTTGATGGTGAAATGCGTAAAAAATTCAGCGTGAAAAATTCCGGAATCGAATCCGGCTGTTAGATTGCGGTAGAATTCCCATCTAGCCCCGAAAGAAGCAGCCTTGCAACCCGGCTGCCGCCTACTTTCGGTCCCTTGTCAGCACACCGCGCCGGAGCGTTTTTGAGCAAACGGCTCACTCACTTTCGGCCGCACCGAGTCCGCCATCGGCCGCTTTCAGCGCTGAGGGGCGGGCATTTTTTCACCTTGCTACAACGAAACAGATGGCCAATCGCCGCGCTTCCATTACTGACCTGGCCAAGACGCTGGGCCTGTCCCCCTCCACCATTTCGCGGGCCCTGAGCGACCACGACGACGTGAGCGAGGCCACCAAAGCCCGCGTGCGCCAGCTGGCCGAAGAGCTGCACTACCAGCCCAACCAGCTGGCCGCCGCCCTGCGCCGGGGCCGCAGCAACACGCTGGGCGTGCTGGTGCCGCACATCACGGGGCACTTTTTCCCGCAGGTGGTGCACGGCATCGCCACCGAAGCCGCCAAGCTGGGCTTCAACGTGATGATTTGCCAGTCGAACGAGGACTCGCGCCAGGAGCAGAAAAACATCGACCTGCTGATGAACTCGCAGGTAGAGGGCATTCTGGTGTCGCTGGCCAACTCGACGCACAGCTTCGGCCACTTCGAAGCCGTGCGCCAGCAGAACATTCCGTTGGTGTTTTTCGACCGCGTGGTGGAGGATTTCAGGGGCAGCAACGTGAGTGCGGTGATGATTGACGACTACCAGGGCGCCTACCAGGTGGTGACGCACCTCATCGAGCAGGGCAGCACGCGCATTGCGCATTTCAGCGGCCCGCTGCACCTGAGCATTTACAAAAACCGCCACCAGGGCTACCGCGACGCCCTCACCGCCCACGGCATTCCCGTGGACGAAGAGCTAATCGTCTTCTGCGAGATGAACCAGAAGGGCGGCACCCAGGCCATGCGCCAGCTCCTGAAGCTGTCCCAGCGCCCCGACGCCCTGTTTTCGTCCAACGACCTGGCGGCCGTGGGCGCCCTGCAGGCCGTGAAAGCCCAGCGGCTGCGCGTGCCGCAGGACGTGGCCATCGTGGGCTTCAGCAACGAGATGTTCACCTCCCTCACCGAGCCCATGCTGAGCAGCGTGGACCAGCGCTGCGAGCAAATGGGCAAAACGGCGGTGCAGCTGCTCCAAAAGATGCTCAAAAGCGGCCCCAACCGCGTGGGCCCGCCCAAGCCCATCGTGCTCAAGCCCAAGCTGCTGGTGCGCGAGTCGTCGTTACGGCGGTAGGAAAGGGCAGTGAGCAGTGAACTGTTATCAATGGTTCACTGCTCACTGCTTTAAGCCGTAGGAAGTCGTTTTAGCCCCTCACTTGTTATTAAGGGGTAATTGTTGACTTTCATCAATGGCTGAAACCATTTCTCCACCCGGCCCGGCCGCCAAGGTCACGCTCTGGACGCCGTTTGCTTACTCCATTTTCCGGGCCATCTGGATTGCGGGCCTGGTATCCAACGTGGGCACCTGGATGCAGAACGTGGCCGGCGTGTGGCTCGTCACCACCCTCACCACTTCGGCTCTGCTCGTGGCCCTGATGCAGACGGCCACCTCCCTGCCGGCCTTTTTGCTGAGCATGCCCGCCGGGGCCATGGCCGATTTGATTGACCGCCGCAAGCTGCTGCTGTTCACGCAAGGCTTCATGGCGGTGGTGGCCACGGGGCTGGGCGTGCTCACGTTCACCAACGGGGTTTCGGCCTACGGCGTGCTGGGGTTCACGTTTTTGCTGGGCATGGGCGCGGCCCTGAACGCGCCCATCTGGCAGGCCGTGGCCACGGAGCTGGTGCCGCGCCCGGCCTTGTCCTCGGCCATCACCCTGAACGGGGTGAGCAACAACATTGCGCGGGCTATCGGCCCGGCCATTGGCGGGGCCATTATTGCGTATTACTCGGCGGGCTGGGTGTTTTTATTGAACGGGGTTTCCTTCCTGGGTACTTGGGCGGTGGTGTATTTCTGGAAGCGCGAGCCGACGGTGACCAACGGGCCGGCCGAAAATTTCGTTGGCGCGCTGCGGGCGGGGTTGCGCTACGTGCAGTATTCGCCGGCTATATATGGGGTGCTGGTGCGCACGTTTGCCTTCTCGTTTGGGGCGGCGGCCATGTGGGGGCTGGTGTCGGTGGTGGTGGCCCGCAAGCTGCACCTGAGCTCGGGGCACTACGGCGTAATGCTGTCGTGGCTGGGCGCGGGGGCTGTCACGGGCGCGTTCCTGATGAGCCGGGCGGGCTCGCGGCTCAACCTCAACCAGCGGGTGCTGCTGGGCGTGCTGGCCTTCGGCGGCACCAACCTGGCGCTGGCCCTCATCACCCGGATTTACCTGCTCTACGCCGTGATGTTCGTCTCCGGCATTGCCTGGCTGATGGTGATGACCAGCTTCAGCACCACCGTGCAGCTGAGCGTGCCCAAGTGGGTGCAGGCGCGGGTGATTAGCGTGTACATGCTGGTGTTTCAGGCGGGCCTGTCGGTGGGCAGCCTGGCCTGGGGCGAGTTGGCCGACCACCTCTCGCTGGAAATTTCGCTGTTAATCGCGGCCGGCTGGATGCTGGCCAGCGCCCTGCTGGCCCTCCCCTTCCCCATGCGCTCGGCCGAAGGCCTGAACCTGGACCCCGCCGAACACTGGCCCGACCCCGAAGTAGAAGGCACTATTGACCCCGACGACGGCCCCGTGATGGTGATGATTGAGTACCACGTGGAACCCGCCGACTGGCCCGCCTTTCAGGCGGCGGCCGAGCGGCTCAAGCGGCTGCGGCTGCGCGATGGGGCCCTGCGTGCCGGCGTATTCTCGGACGTGGCCAACTCCACCATCATCACCGAGTTTTTTTACGTGGCCACCTGGGGCGAGCACCAGCGCCAGCACCACCGCTTCACCCGCGAAGACCAGCTAGTGGAGGCCCAGGTGCGGCAGTTCCACACCGGGCCCGACGAGCCACGGGTCACGCACTTCCTGGCCTTCCCCAGCACCTCGAACGTGGAAGAGGCCACGCCCATGCAAACGCTGGAAAGCCAGCGGTAATGCTGCGCAAGAACGGTCACCCCTTCTTGCCGCGCCGGTGCTCGTCGAGCCAGGCATTGGCGGCGCCTTCGTCGATGAAACGGGCGTACTGCAACGGCCCGGTGGAAACGGACGCTTTGCCCGGATAATCCGGGTCGTCTTCCAGCTCCTGCAAATGGCTGGGCAGCACCAGAAAGGCCACGTACAACGGCATGCCCAGCTCTTGCTGCACCCGCGGCAGGAAGGCAGTCACCACCCATTCGGGGCCGTTGAGGCGGCGGTCGGTGCGCCGGCGCGCATCCATCAGCCAGTGGGGGCAGTGGTAGTCCATTGCTGCCAGGCGCATGGTTTCGTAGCCGGTGCGCAGCTGCGGCTCGGTGATGGAGCTCAGCCAGCGGCCAATCAGGATGCAGGAATCCGGCCGGTAGGCGACGTTTAGATAGGATGTCGACGCTAGTTCCTCGTACATGGCAGCAGCCGGCGCCCGCCGGAAGATAGACGGCAGGGCGGCCAAAGCTACGCATCTATTCCTGGTTTTGAACAGCTGTTTTGGCGGGTGGAAATTGCCAAAATTATTCGGCAATTACGCGCCGGATGCCGCGGCCGGTGGCGTCGGATTCCGCTCCCACAGCTGCTTGAGAAATTCCTGTTCGGCCAGCCACTGGCTTTGCCGGCTCAGCAGCCATTCGGCTGAATTTTCGTCGTTCGGGCCCGGCAGGGTGTGGCCCAACGGCTTGAGGCGCTCGGCGGCAAAGGCGAGGCAGGACCGCAAATCCTCGGGTTCCAGCGCGGGGTGTGCGGCCAGAATCTCCGCTTCCGTTTGACCCGCGGCCAGCCAGTCGAGCACTTGCCACACGGGGTAGCGCAGGCCGCGCACCGTGGGCTGGCCCTGGCAGATGGTGGGATGGAGAGTGATGCGGGAGAGAACCGGAAAATTCATGCGACCAAAGTACGAATCGCCGCCAAGCGGGCAATACCCGGCCGGCCGTTTTTGGCCGGAATTATGGCCTCACAGCAGTTGCTCCAAATCGGCGGGCTGGTTGATGCGCGACGGGGCCTCGGTGGTATCGAGGCGGCCGAAGCCGTAGGTGGCGAAGATGAAGGGCACGCCGGCTTCCTGGCTGGCGGCGAGGTCGCCGGGGGTGTCGCCCACGTACACGGGCGCTTCGAGGCCGTATTCGGCGATTATTTCGCGGATGTTCTCGGACTTGGGCAGCAGCCGGGTGCCGAAGCACTGGTGGCCTTCGAAGTAGTGCCCCAGCCCGCTGTGCTTGAAAAAGGCCTCCACGTAGCCCAGCTGGCAGTTGCTGACGATGAACAGCCGGTAGCCCTGGTTGAGGAGGTAGCGCAGCGTGGTTTCGAGGCCGGGGTAGGGCGCGCCGCCGTGCTGCTCGGCGGCGGCCAGCTCCTGGCGGGCGCACAGGGCGCGGTATTCGTCCAGCTTGTCGGCCGGCAGGTTGGGAAACAGGCGCTCGTAAACCACGGTGTAGGGCTGGCCGGTCACGGCCTGCACCTGGGCCAGGGTCACGTCGTCCTCAATGTAGTCGACGCTTTCTTTGGCGGCCTGGAAGGCGTGGGCGATGGCCGCCGAAGCGTCCCAAAGCGTGCCGTCGAGGTCAAAAATCACACTATCAAAACACAGGGGCATAAGCAGGGAAAAAGGATGGTATCGGCGCTGCAAACCGGCGCGCCGGGACGCCGGTTCTCTATTCGTACAAATCCTGCGGGTCGGCGGCGGCCAGCTCCACCAGAAACTGCCCGATGTTGGTGGTGACGGCTTCCAGAAAGGCGCGGCCTTTTTCGGCCGTGGCGGCGGCGGGGTTGCCCACGCCGGTATCGGCCGTCACTTTGCTCCATTCGCGCTGGGCCCAGGCCCAGCCCTGGCGCAGGGCTGCGATGCGAAACTGCCGCGCCGCGCCGGGGCCGGCCTCGGCCAGCGGGCTCACTAAATCGGGCGTGAGGTGCAGCATGGTGCTGGTTTCCAGCTCATCGGCGTGGTCGCCGGGCGCGGCGAAATACTGGTTGCGGTCGGCGGCCCGGAACCAGTTCAGCGTGCTCAGAAAGACGGTGGGAAACTCGGCCTGCAGCTCGCGCAGGATTTGGCGGAAATCGTTGCCGCCGTGCCCGTTCAGGATAACCAGCTTGGGAATGCCCTGGCGGGCCAGCACCTGCACCAAATCGCGCAAAATAGCCAGCTGCGTGCTGGGGTTCAGGTTCATATCGAGCGTGATATCGAGCTGACCGGTGTTCACGCCGAACGGGATACAGGGCAGCACCACCACTTTCGCGCCTTGCTCCCAGGCCTTGCGGGCGGCCTCGGCCGCCACGTAGTCGGCCTGGATGTTGTCGGTGGCGTAGGGCAGGTGGTAGTTGTGCGCCTCGGTGGCGCCCCACGGCAGCACCACCACTTCATAGTTATTTTCCTGAACAGTTTTCCAGGTAGTTTCGGCGAGGATGTAGGGACGGGGAGCCATGGCAAATATTATAGGGAAGCGTGGAAAACGGGAGTCGCTCATTATGCAAATAATGCCCTTTGCAACGGGCTGGTGGCCTCTAGCGCAGCAGCTGCCACTTGGCCCGCGTGTAGGCAATACGGAAACCGCGGCGCTCGGCGTTGCGCTGCGACTGGCCGCCGGGCAATGCGCCCATCGTAGCCAGGGTGCAGCCGTGCGCGGCGGCGTGCTGCAGGCGGGCCGCCAGCAGCGCCGCCTGGGCCCCCTGCCGCCGGCCCGCGGGCACGGTGCTGGCGCCCGCCAGCAGGGCCACGCCCTCGTGCATATACAGGCCGGCCGTGGCGATAAGCTGGCCGGCCGCTTCCGCCACAAACGACGACACGCCAACGCTGTGGGCGCTTATCTGGCCCAGCTCCCGGATAAAACCGGTTAGCTCGGGCGCTTCGGATTGCCACCCGGCGGCAGCCGTTTCGGCCCAGGCATCGGCCTCGTCCGGCCCGATGATGCGAACGCGCACGGCGGAACCCGGAGGCGGCTCCGGCAACGCAATGGCCGTCAGCTCCTGATACAGGACGCTGGTGAATTCGATGGGCTGGTAGCCCCGGGCGTGCAGCAGCGGCCACAAGCTGGCCGGCGCCAGCGGGCTGATTTCGTGCAGCACCGGGGCGTGACGGGCCGCAAAAAACGCCTCAATTTCGCCCAGGTCATCGGCCGTGGCTTCGGCAAACAAGCCCAGGCCAAAGGTTTGGGTAAGGGGCGAATCGGGGCCGTCGAACATGGCGTAGGCGCCGGCCACTTCCCGCCACTCGGCGCCGCTGGCCGGATGCAGCCGGGCACGCGCCTCCACAAAAGCGGCGTTGCTGTTCGCCTCGGTGCGCTCCAGGCGCTGGGCTAGCGGTAGGTCAGAGAAAATCATGGCTCAATGAATTGGCTGGTGAGCTGCCTGGCGGCGCAGGCAAGAGCTACCGCTGCCCGGGCCGCTCCAGCAGCACAATGGGCTCGTTATGGTAAGTGGAACGGGCATATTCGTGGTAGCCGAATTTGGCCGCCAGCCGCAGCGAAGGCTCGTTTTCGGGGTGAATGATGCACACCGTGCGCACCGGCCCGAAGTAGCTTTCGCCCCAGGCCAGCACCGCCGCCACGGCCTCGGTGGCGTAGCCCAGGCCGTGCACGGCGGGGTCCAGCACCCAGCCGATTTCCGGGGCCTCGCCCAACGGCGGCTCGATGGCGCGCTTGAGGTTGAGAAAACCGATGGCGCCGACGAACCGGCCGCTGGCTTTTTCCTCCACGGCCCAGAAGCCGTAGCCCAGGATGACCCAGTGGCCGGCGCTGCGCAGCACCAGCTTCCACACTTCCTCGGCGGGCATGGGCTCGGGGCTGAAGTAGCGGTGGTAAGCGGGCAGCCGGCTCATGGCAAACCAGCCCGTAAAGTCGTCGGCGCGGAAGCCGCGCAGGCGCAGGCGGTCGGTTTCCAGCACGGGAACAGCCGGTAAATCAGGGCTTTCGGAAGGCGAAGGCATGGTGGTGAAAGCAGCCGGATGGGCCAGAATCGAGGGGTGAAGCGGCCAGCCAACCGGAACCGTCCCGGCGCTAACCGGCCGCAACTTACTGCCCGGCGCCGCAACCCGTCAACAAAAAGCCCCGATGCTTTTCAACATCGGGGCCGAATCAGGAGTGCTCCACCGGGCTCTACCACGAGCCGCTGTTGTCGCTGCCGCTGTCGAAACCGCCGCCGCCGGTATCGCTGGAGGAGGTGTCGTCGGAGGAAGAGTTGTTGTCGTCGGACGAGAAATAATCGGAGTTGTTGGCCGCCGTGTTGTCGTCAGAGAAATAGTCGGGCGAGGCGGTATCGGCCGTGCCGCCGTCGCGGGAGGAGAAATAGTCGCCCGCTGCGGCCGTGCCCGCTGCACCAGCGCCTGCGGCCGTGCCCGCGCCGAAATTGGTGTTGTTGCCGTCGTTCGACAGGTTATTTCCGGAGGTGTCGTGGCCCGAAGCCATGCGGTTGCCGAGGTAAGCACCGGCCGCCGCCGCCGCGCCGGTGGCCAGCATGCCGCCCACGCCCATGCCACCACCCGAGCTGGGCGCGTTGCCGTAGCCCGGCCCGTAGTTGCCGGGGGCCTGGCCGTAGCCACCGCCGGCGGGGCCATTGGTCTGGTTAGGCAGGAAGTTGGGTGTGCCGTTCCCGGCGTTCCCGGCGTTGCTGGCGGCGCTACGGCCGCGAAACAGCCGCACCACAAACCACAGGATTCCGCCAATTATCAGCGCGCCGATGAGCAGCGTGCCCATGCCGGGGCCCGGCGAAACGGGCTCCGAAGCCGGCGGCATCATCACGGGGTCGTTGGTAGGCGTTTGGGTTTGCGGCTCCTGCGACAGGTTAGACTGCGCCGGCTCGGTAGCGGCTATATTGCCCGCAGCTCTGGCGGCGGCAGAGTTGGCAGCGGCCGGGTTTTTCTTCGGGTTCGAGCTGGGGTTGGCCGTCACCATCAGGGTGTTCAGGCCGGCGCGGAGGCCGGCAAAATAGTTACCCTGCTTGAAGCCCGGCGTCATTTCGTTGATGACGCGGCTGGTGACTTCCGGCGTAATCGTGCTCTGCAGGCCGCTGCCGGGCTGGATGGTGACCTTGTGCTCTTTGGCCCCTACCAGCACCACGATGCCGTTGTTTTTGTCGCGCTGGCCCACGCCCCAGGCCGTGCCCAGGGCCCGGCCGTAGTCGGCCACGTCGCGCCCGCCCAGCGTGGGCACGGTCACCACAACTACCTGGGTGCCGGTATTATCGGCGTAGCGGCGCAGGCCGCTTTCCAGCTTTTTGGCATCGGCCGGGGCCATGAGCTGGGCCTGGTCGTTCACGAAGCGGAAGGGCGTGGGCCGGGTTGGCAGGCCCTCGCCCGCGCCGGTTTGCGCGGCCGAGGGCTGACGAAGCCCGGCCGAAAAAATCAACAGGACGAGAAACAGGAAACGGGACATAGCTCGGCGAATGAAGAAGTGAAAGGAAAAACACGGTTTGCCTGCCTTCTACGTTTGCCGGGCATAGTTGGCTGCCTATGAGGCCGCCCGGACTTTTATCACCAGTTTTTTGTCCTTATCCACGCCGTCGACCTTGATGTTGGGCCGGTGCACATCCTGCGGGAAGAAAATGTAAATGGTGCCGGGCTTGGCTTCGTACAGCTTGCCCTCGGCGCTGTAGTTGGCGGCATCGCGGGCCTCTTCATAGGGCTTGGTTACGGTGGCTTTGGCGATGGGCACCACGCCAATTTTCTCGGCTCCCTGCACCACGTACTGCAGGTCGATGTACTTGCGGTGCGATTCCCAGTTGGTATTGGCAAACTCCTTGGTGGGATTTTCCGTCACGGCGGCAAACACGTTGTCGCCGTCCACGGGGTACTTGCCCGGCGTCAGCTGGTCGAGGTTGGTGTCGCGAAAATAGGCAAAAGCCTTGTCCCACCACGCCTTGTTGGCGGTGTACTGCCTGGCAAATTCGACCTTGTCGACCGACTCTGCCACGTTCAGCTTCAGGCCATTGGCCCAGGCGCGGCTCTTGAACCACTTCGCGGCCTTTTTCTTGGTCCAGGTTTCGGGAGCGGGCGTGGTTTGGGCGCGGGCACCGAAGCCCAGCGCCGCCAGCCCGAGCAAGAGCAAGACTGATTTCAACAGGGGATTTTTCATAAGAGGAAAAAGGGAAAGCTAGGACGTGTAAACAATTAAAGCCACATCAGGATGGCTCCGAGGGTGACCATTGCCAGAAAGGTGCTGGCGTTCTTTTCGTAGCGTGAAGCGAGGCCCCGAAACCGCTTGAGGCGGTTGAAGCAGCGTTCGATTTGGTTACGATTTTTGTAGACTTCTTCGTTGTGCTCAATCACTTGCGTCCGATTTTTTTT
>NZ_JAGEMO020000089.1 GCF_017921975.2 Hymenobacter terricola | reverse complement strand
TGGCCAGTGCCGCCCTGACTGGCACCCCGACCGCCCCCACCCCCGCCGCCGGCACCAACAGCACGCGCCTGGCCACCACCGCGTTCGTGCAAGCCGTGGCCGGGCTATTGTTAAGCAAGGCCAACAACCTGAGCGACCTACAGGACAAGGCCAGCGCCATCGCCAACCTGGGGCTGGCTGGCTGGCTGGTGACGCAGCTGGCGTATTTTGGCGTCACCAACAACGTGCAGGAAGCAGCGTTGCCGGCCCAATCCGGGAGCGGGTTTTTACGGGGCGTGCCATTAACGCTGGGGCAATCCTACTTCATTCCCAAAACACTCGCCGACAGCGAGGCCAACGTATTTCGGCTGCTGGGCGTCACTGACGCCGGGTTTTTCCCCGGCCAGTGCACCCGGTTGCGGTTGGCCGGCGATGCCAGC
>NZ_JAGEMO020000088.1 GCF_017921975.2 Hymenobacter terricola | reverse complement strand
CAGCCCGGTGACGGTGTACCCCGCTGTCGGCACCGGCAACCCGATTGCGCTCCAACCCGGCGAGACGCTCCTCTTGTCCTACACCTACCGCAACCAGAGGAGCAGCGACCAGGCCGGCAGTGCCATTCAGTGGGTGGTGGTGGCGCGGGGCAGCAACGCGGGCAGCGTAAGCGGCGGTTCCGGTAACGTGAGCGCCGCAGCGGCCCTGGCCTCGGGCCAGCTCGTCGTTGGCGCGGGCGGGAGCGCCGTGGCGAGCGCGCCGGCTTTTACCATTACGGGGGCAGAGCTGGCGGCGGTGTGCGAAGCCCCCGTGGCGCCGCGAGGCCTTACCATCGCGCAACACAACGACGGCCCGCAGGCGGCGTATCAATTGGTGCGCAAGTCGCGGGGTTCCGCCGCCGCGCCGACCGCTGTACAGGCCGGCGACTTGATTGGCCTCACGGGGTACTCCAGCTACAGCGGCGGCGCGTGGGCCTCCGACCGCACCTCGTTCGGGGCCATCTACGAGGGCAGCGGCGGACAGTGCCTGGCGTTCATCACCGGCAGCACGGACGGTAACTACGCGCCCTCGCTGCGCGTCGCGGCCAACAAACGGGTAGCCGTGGGCGACTTTGGCACCGCCATTCCCTACACGCTGCAATCCGTACCCGAGCAGCTCAGCGTGAACGGCCGCGCCTTCCTGGCCAACCAATCCGAGCCCGCCACGCCGGCCGGCGGCGGCACGCTGTACGTTGAAAACGGCACCTTAAAATTCAAGGGCAGCAACGGCACCGTCACGGTCATCGCTCCCGCATAACTCATTCTCTTATTGTCATTGCCATGGCCCTCATTAGCGCCCCAACCCCGCTCATCGTCATCCCCGTTTCCGACCGCGCCGTGCTGGGCACGCGGCTCAAGCAACAGGCCCGGTTCATCCAGCTGCGCCACAGCCAGGACGAGGCCGGCCTGTGCGCGGCCTACATCGACGTGGAAATTACCATGTACGCCGCCGCCGCCGACGGCGACGGCTACGGGCCGGAACTGACCGCCGAGGGGTTTTTACGCCGCCAAAAGACGCTGGTCGCCGATAACAACACCGTGGT
>NZ_JAGEMO020000087.1 GCF_017921975.2 Hymenobacter terricola | reverse complement strand
CAGCTGAACCTGGCAGTGGCCCTGCCCCGGCCCCTGCTGGCCGCAAATGCACGTGCTGGGCGGCGAAACAGGCGCCCCAAAGCGCCCACTTGGGTAATCGCCAAGTCGCTACCTAAAAGCGGAACCGCCTAAACCGAGTTCTGCAACAGCCACGGTCGATGATGCAGCGCGTGCCCAGGGGGCGCTGGTCGGGCAGGCACAGCAGGGACCCGGCGTAGAAGCGCAACTCGTTGCCTTCGGCGGCGTGCCGGGCCTTCGAGCGGCATCCCCTTGCCTGGCCTGCAAAGAGCGCTCCGATAACAAAGAGCTGATACGTTGGGACCCCGTGAAGATGTGCCTGGGGTAAAACGCCGAGGCCGCGTGGCACGTTATACCCCGGAACTCCCGTATAACGCCTTCCCATGCCTGCCCTCCTTGGCACCCTGCGCACCGGCACCAGCGGCATCGTCGTGCCCGGCCCCAAGGTCACCTTTCCGGAGGCCTACCAGGCGACGAGCCGCCTCACCTACTATGCCACCCTGTTTAACTCGGTGGAGATTAACAGCACCTTCTACCGCATCCCTCAGCCCAAAACGTTTGCGGCCTGGGCCGCGGAAACCGGCCCTGACTTTGACTTTACCCTCAAGCTGTGGCGCGACATTACGCACACCAAGACGCTGGCCGAGGACCTCTCCGGCATTATCCGCTTTATGGATGCAGCGCGTGCGTTGGGCACTAAAAAAGGGTGCCTGCTCATTCAGTTCCCGCCCAGCAACACCATTCGCCAGCTAAAGGCGGTCAGTGCCCTATTACAGGCGCTTGCAGCGGCAGACCCCGCCCACGAGTGGCGCAAAGCGGTTGAATTTCGCCACCCCAGCTGGTATGCCGAGGATGCGTTTGATCTGCTGGACCACCACGGCGCCAGCCTGGTGCTGCACGACAAAGGCCCCGCCCGAAACGCCCGGCTCAACGAGGGGGCAGACGTTGTTTATAGGCGCTTCCACGGCCCCAAGGGCAACTACCGAGCGTCCTACGAGCGCGACTTTCTGCACGACCAGGCCGAGCAGATACACGACTACCTCCAAGAGGGGAAAGACGTGTATGCCTACTTCAACAATACCATGGGCGCCGCTTTTGACAATGCCCAAGACCTGTCCCGGCTGGTCGCGGAGCGGGCGTGAGCCGTACGACTTGCGTCCGGGGGCAGGGGGCGCTGGTTTCCAGGGCCAGGGCGTGGTAAACCACGGCGCGGGCTTATTCAATGGCCGTGGCACAGCGGGCCTCCACGCGGGGCTGCCGGTCGTGGCTGGGCATGCCGTGGTTGAGGGGGTAGCGCACCGCTTCCGCTTCGACGACGCTGAGGAGGGCGATGGGCAGGCGGAAGAGTTGAGCGGTAACCAGGCCTGGCCGGCGGACACGACCCGAGACGGGCGCAAAATCTACCTGCGCCGCCGCTGAAACCGAGCCGCGGCGTGGAACGGCTCGTTCACCCAAACGAGCGTGGCTGTTGCAGAACCCTTGGCAAGCCCCATTTGTCGGATGGTCAAACCTATGACCGTTTGAAAAAGGTGCTTTACAAGCCTTATTTTCCGCTTGTAACCACTTCCAGTAGCTTTTCAGGCTGTTGAGCCGAGTTCTGCAACAGCCACGAGCGTTTGGCTTTATCGCCCATCTAAGGCCGCAACAGTCACAGGAAAAACAACCCAG
>NZ_JAGEMO020000086.1 GCF_017921975.2 Hymenobacter terricola | reverse complement strand
AGTTGAGCGGTAACCAGGCCTGGCCGGCGGACACGACCCGAGACGGGCGCAAAATCTACCTGCGCCGCCGCTGAAACCGAGCCGCGGCGTGGAACGGCTCGTTCACCCAAACGAGCGTGGCTGTTGCAGAACCCTTGGCAAGCCCCATTTGTCGGGTGGTCAAACCTACGACCGTTTGAAAAAGGTGCTTTACAAGCCTTATTTTCCGCTTGTAACCACTTCCAGTAGCTTTTCAGGCTGTTGAGCCGAGTTCTGCAACAGCCACGAGCGTTTGGCTTTATCGCCCATCTAAGGCCGCAACAGTCACAGGAAAAACAACCCAGCCTTCCTTTGGATAAAAGTACTTTTCCAACTGCTGTTGCGTCAGCGGTTTCCACTGCTGTTCAAAGCCCCATCGGTGCAGCTCCTCCACGCATTGCAGGATACGGTCCTTCGTTATCTCGTGTAGGATAACAAGGTTCTCTTCGAGCCAGCACGACTTATCGGCATCAAACTCGCCGCGTATCCGTGCGAGGGTAAGCAAGTTCATCTGATAGAAATCACCTGTGGCATTCCCGATTAGAACATCTGACTTGATGCCGCGAGTTAACGACTCGATGTCGTCATCATACCCAGAGGAAAAAACGACCAAATAGTCCATACTGTGCTTAAAAGGCTTAGTTCTTCATGGCAATCTGCTGAAAAAACCGTTCGCTGAAACGGTGCTTTTGGTTGTTCGTCGTTGATTCCTGGAAGAGGGCAACGACATGGCGCAAGACCGACAGGCGTCCCCCACCTGAACGCCTGCGCCAACGCCTGCTCCAACGCCTGTACGCTGCCGCGCGTGAACCGGAAAAAGCAGCGGAGCCGAAGGGCCCGCGTTTGCCCGCCTAAAACGGGTGTTTCGGCGCGTGTTTCACGGCGTTTTCGGGCCGTTTTCGGGAACGGCCCCGGGCCGTGGGGTCCCGATACCCAAAAACGGCCCGAAAATGCCGTTAAGTCACCGCCGCGGGTCTGCGGCGCAGGGGGCGGCCGAGCCGTTCCCCGCACGTGCCGCCGCGTTTTCTAAAGGATTGCAAAGGATTCTAAAGGATTGCAAAGGATTCTAAAGGATTGCAATAGTGAAAACGAAAGGCTTTCAAAGGCTTCCAATAACTTCCAAAGGCTTCCAATAATCAATAATGGAAGCCTTTGGAAGTTATTGGAAGCCTTTGGACCGGAGGGAGTACTCCGTCCGTGCGCGGAGGGGTACTCACCGCCCCTTCTCGGACGCGGACGCCCCCGCCCCTGGCCGCGCCCCCGCCCTGGGTGCAACAGCCTGTAAAACAGGGCATGGTGCCCAGTGGTTGCCGTGGGCAACCGCCGAGAAAACGCGCGGGAACGGTGTCACCGGGCGGCTCATCCGCCCCGGACCCGAAAAACCCGCCAGATGCAGCGGCCGCCGAGTGGCCGTTCGGGTTCATCCTCAGGCGATTGCAGCGGTTCGGGGAGCGAATAGAACACGTCGCCGCCCTTTTCGTAATTTGCTATTAATCAAGCTATTATCTGCTTTCGGGCCGGTCACTGATATTTCGGGCCGCTTTGTTCGCGCGAGGCGGCCGGAGGCGTTCGAAAAACAGGAACGCTAAAAGCCCTCATTTACGGCGGTTTCGGGCCGTTCAAGGGGGAGGGAAAACCCGTACGAAAACCGGTGGTTTAGGGAATGACTTCCGATCCAGTAATTCGGCAGGAAAAGCGAACATGGGCCCAAAATTGCTGCCTGTTGAAACACAAACGTGCCGTTTATGTCGGGTGGTGCCCGCAAACGACTCGGCGCGGGCAACCCGTTCGCCCGTGCCGAGTCGTTCCCTAGCCGTTCGTAGTCGTTCGCGAACGCGGGGCGAACCGTTCGCTGGGGGTGCCGGCCGCGTTCGCGAACCCCTACCCAATCGCGGGCATCGGCGGGGCTTCCGGTCCTTCGCTGGCGGCCTCGACGTAGCTAATCTTGGCCGGGTCGAAGGCCGCCAGGGCCTGCGCCACCCAGTGCTCGTCGATGGTGTCCGCATAGGCGAGCAGGTGCACCGTGGCCGTCTCCTCCGGGTTCAGGCGCAGCAGCCGGCCGATGCGCTGCGCGGCCTTGCGCTCGTTGCCGAAGGCGTGCCAGATGATGCCCACCCGCAGGTCCGGCAGGCTGATGCCCTCCGAGAGCTGCTGCACGCAGGCCAGGGACGGAATCTGCCCGGTGTTGAACAGGGCCAGGTTCTGCTGGCTGTCTTTGTTGCCCGCGTGGTAGGTGTGGGGGCTCTGCTGCGCGGCCTGCTGCTGGGTGCAGGTGAAGAGCAGCACCTTTTCGGTTTGCTGGCCGGCTAGGTAGCGCATGTAGTGGCCCTTGGTGGGGTAGTCCATCAGGGCCCGCATGCGCAGGATGCGCAGCGTCTCTACCGGCAACGGCTCGGTCCCGCCGGCTTCGGCGCGCGCGAGCCGGCTGGTCCAGTACTGGTAGCTCTCGCGCTCGCTGGTGATGTAGGTCTGGCCCGCCTTGGTCGTGTAGGCGTAGTCGCGCACCGCCCGCAGGGGCAGGCGGTGCACCACCAGGCGGTAGTCGTTGAGCAGGCCCGCCAGCACCGCCTCGTCGGTCGTGTAATCCACGAGGATGGGGCAGTAGGTGGCCACGAGCCGGCCCTTTTCGCTCCGCTCCTGCGCGGGCGGCGTGCCGGTCAACCCCAGGATGTGGCCCTGGCGGGCCACGTGCGCCTGCAGGCCCGGCGCGTGGGATTCCTTTAAGGCGTGGCACTCGTCGAGGTAGAGCTTGTGGAAGGCGCCGGCGGCCAGAACCTTGCCCAGGGAGCGGTAGGTGGTGAAGGTGATCCGCTCGAGCAGGTGGGCCAGGCCGAATTTGCGGGCTTCCTGGGGCCAGGCGTCGAGGATGGCTCGGGTCGGGGCGGCCACCAGCAGGGGCTGGCCCGCGGGCTGGCGGGCCATGTCGCGCAGGCCCACCAGGGTTTTGCCCAGGCCCATGGTCAGGGCCACGCCGGCCAGTTGCCGGCCGCCGAGCTGGGCCAGCACCTGGTCCTGCAAGGCCTGTTTACGGGCCGCGGCGGCGGGGGGAGCGGCGGCGGGGGTGGCGGGCACGAAAGGGGAAAGCATGAGCAGCAGACGGCTAGGGCCGCCCCGGGGCGGCAAGAAGGAGAGGGGGGGTTGCCCGGCGCCAACCGGCCACGGACCAGGTGCCCGTACGGGCCTCCGGTACCGGGGTTGTACCAACGGGTTAGGACAACAGCTGGCGGAGTTGCGCTTCCAGGCCCGCAATCTCGGCTTCGACGACCGCTAACGGGGCGGGTCGGGTATGCTCGTCGTAGTATACCGCGGTCTGAATAATATTCAAACTGTTTCGGGACTCCTCCAGCTTACTGATCAACTTTCGGCGTTGGTGCTCGGTGGCGGCAGAACTAGCGGTACGCTTTGTCCGGGCCGCCGCTTGCTGCGCTTTTTGGTAGTCCTCCAGCAGGTAGGCGTCCGTGAGCGCGGTGAAGACGGCACCCGCTTCGTTCTTCACTTTGCCGGCTTTTGCCTTCGCTTGTACCGTGTCGAGGACGTAGCGAATATATCTCTCGTCATATATACCGGCCTGTAGTTGCTGCTGAATTTTGGGGAGGCTCTTCGCCGACACCCCCGCGTCCCGCACGGCGGCTTCCCACGCGGCCGCCGGCGCACCGGGCAAGGCCCGCGACGGGCTCGCCGGCCCCACCGGCTTGAACAGAAACGTGATGTGGGTGACCGTCCGCCCCTTGCTCCGGGTGGAATAGGTGAAGGGCAGGTCCGTGTGCGCCAGTTCGGCTTTGGCCCGTTCCAGCACCCGCGCCCGGAAATTGTTGAAGCGGTCGTACCCCTGCGAGAGCCCCAAAATGGCCTTCAACTCCTCCAGGGCGATGGTTCGTTTGCCGAAGGTGGCGTACTCGCGCAGCAGCCAGTAAATGCGGGAAGACACCGCACTTTTGAGCTTCATGAGCTCCGCCAGTTGCGCCTTGGTGAAGTTGCTGTGCAGCTGCAGCAAATAATCTTGCAGCTCGTCGTTGAAGCGCAGCACCAGCAGGCCTTCGCCTTCCACGTAATCCGCCCGGGCCAACAAGGGGATGGCCGAGTACGTGCGCTGCGTCAGGACGCGCTGGCCATCCGTCCCCAGCGTCTCGAGGGTGATTAGGCGGCCGGCAAAGTTTTCCAGGACTTTGCGGATGTGCCCGTAGTTCTGACTGGAGGCGGCGTCCAAGAACTCCTGCACGCGGAGCTCGCATTTCACAAACGCGGCATCGTCGCGCTGGATCTGCGCCAGCATCGCCAAAAAGAGGCGGGTCTCGGTGGTGGTCAAGTCAAACCGGCCGTTGACCAAGGCGTTGTGCTGCACGACCAGCGGGTGTCGGGTTCGGGCGTTCGGGTCGGTCATAGGAAAACGGGGGCAGCAGTTCCCGTCAAAGGTACGCGCAAACGGTTCATCGACTACAAATTTTTTGAGTTCGAGGCGTTTCACACCAATTTGGTAGTCGTATCCGGGCCTTTTCGCACCAAAACCGTAGTCGATCCACACCAATTCGGTAGGCGATGGCCACCAAAACGGTAGTCGATCCACACCAAAACGGTAGTCGATCACCCTCAAAAAATCTTGTTTATCAATTAGTTACGCAACCAGTAAACTACTTTAAAAGGTAATAATCTTTCTAAACAGCTAGTTTTTTGTCGTTTTCTTTTTTTTGCATGAAAAGGGCTAGCAGAAGTGCCGGACAAGCGCCGGCGTTGGAAGTAGCTCACCACCGGGCGCGCAGCCGGCGCACAGAAATAATATGAGTTAATACCTTGATTTACAAAGGATAGAATAGGTTTTAGGCCCGTGATTCGACTACCGTTTTGGTGTGGATCGACTACGGTTTTGGTGGCCTCGTCGGACGAATCCGTCCCGTTTCGTCACCGTTCCGGGCGCTCCTCGCCGGCTGGAAAAGGGTGCCCGGAATAGTGCCAGTATCGACTACATTTTTGGTGGCACGTTTTAGACGGCGAGAAAATTGTAAAATACTGAATACGAGTAAGTTAATTTTTTGCTTAAAATCAAGGAATAGTGCTAAATCGCAGGGTCGGACGGCCCTGTTGTCGTCGCAGGTTTGGACTGCAGGATGCTGCAGCGAACGGGCGGAAATTATCTCCGTAAGGCCACGTCTGCGTCCGCCGTGGCGGGCCGCACCCAGCAGCCCCAGCGGGGTTTTCAACGCGGACCGAGCGGCACCCGCGAGCCCCCTCCCCGGACCCGCTCTACCAAACGAGGCGGCTGGCCGGTGCCCGGCGGCCCCGCCGGCGTAGTGCCGAAAGGGAAGAACGGGGTACGGTTGGGACAGCCACCGGCCGACGGATTGCCCGCCAACGTCGGGCGTTCGGGGGAGTTCTTCGCGCATCGCCTGCGGCGAGGCATGCGTGGTGCCCGCCATTGCCAGGCGCGCAACGCCCCAGCGCCTGCCGTGGGGGTAAAAGCGGTGATTGGCTTCGCGGCTGGATTGGTCCGGCTGGGCGACGACCGGACCTGGGCGAGGCACCGGAACCGCTGCTCCGGGCCCCGCGCACGGCCGAGCGCCGGCACGAGCAGGCCAACACGAGTGGTGGTCGCCGGGGTGGGGGAAGCGCAGCGAGCCCCTCCCCCACCCCGGCGTGGTATGAGAAGCTACTTTATGTTAAACGGAAGGCCCAGAAAGTGATTCTAGATAGAACTGCCTTGCGCTACAAGACCTAGGTTCTAAGCCTAGAGGATCACCACGACGATACATTGAGTCATCCATTCCATGAGACTTGATGTATCGTCCCAAGTCAATAAGATGTAATGCTGGAATCAATAAGCGACTAGACTCGCTTCAAATCGAGGGTTTATGCCCATATCCATCAAGGGCAATCATTAATTCATGTATTTAAACAATTCATGTTTTTATTAATTCTATCATTTTGCCATTATTGAATTCAAAGAATTCATGTTTTCTAAAATTCTAGAATTCTGGCATGCTAGATTTCTTTGCTTTCAAGTATGATATCATGCTACCATTCTTTACATTCGCCTAATGAAGACAATTGTATTGGCCAACAATAAGGGAGGGGTAGGGAAGACTACTAGTGTTCTGAACCTTGCAGACGCCTTAGTAGCGCGTGGACATACCGTGCTTCTCATCGATGGAGACCAACAGGGCAATCTCACCCAATCCTTCACTTATAACCCGCCCCCAGAGCGTACACTTGCCAGTGTACTGTTAGGCCGTATGGAATTGTCTGAAGCCGTACAGGAAATGCGCCCCGGTCTTTACTTACTCCCATCCGGTGGTGATTTGAATGATGCTGTAGCAAAGCGGGCCGAACAGCCAGGAGCAGAGCTGGCTCTGCGCAAGTTGCTGATGCCTGTGCAAACTGATTATACCATTGTCGACACGCCGGGCAGCATGGGCAAGTTTACAGACATGGCACTAACTGCTGCCCATGGGGTACTAATTCCGGTCCACCCCGAAGTGTACGGCATCCGCGGGTTGGTGAACTTGCTCGGTCGCTGCGATATGATTGTGGACGGGCTGAATCCTTCGCTAAAAATTCTGGGTTTGTTCTTTACCCAATACAACCGCAACGACCGACGTGTAGTACTGCGCTCCAACGTTGAAGCCATCGAGGGTCACAGCGTACTTGGCCCCTATGTCCTCCGAAGCACCATCCGCGACAACGTAGCAGTCAAAGAAGCCCAGAATCAGAAGCAGAACCTCTTTGAATACGCTCCAGAGAGTAACGCTGCAACGGACTACACTGTGCTCACCAGTGAACTTTTAGACCGCCTTAATAATGAATAGCCCCTCCAAAAAAGACTTGTTCGGCTCTGCACGCTTGGACGAAATAACCGAACCCCTGCGCTCGGGCAAACCTGACACCCTAGTTCCTTACTCGACGCGAATCAAGCGTAGCACCTACTTACACCTCAAGCAAGCCAAGTACTATGTAGCAGGATTTGTGGAACAGGACTTCGTCGACGCCGCTATTAAAGCAGCATTGGAGAAGCTACCAGAAGCTGCCCAACCATTACCTCCTGGACACCTAGCGGCACTAGAGAAACAGAATAAGAAGCTTAGAGCCTAGTAATCAGTACTTAAAGGTAAAAAATCAAGTAAAATATCTGCGCTTTGTGCCATCTATTACTGCTGTTTTGACTTATAATCCCTTCCCTTTCACGAGAGGGCCGCTTATAAAACCTTTCCTTTGGAGCTCGTTTTTACACCCGGAATCGTCCCTTCCCACCCCTTTAAAAGCTTTTGTTGGCACAACTAATCACAAGCTTGTGTATTTGTCTTTTATTTGTATCTATTTGAGGCGCTATAACTCATTGATTTAAAGTGCTTCAAATAGGGTAAAGGATAGAGATTATAAGTGAAAGGGAAGGGATTATAAGCCAAAAGGAAAGGGATTATAAGCGAGGGGAAAGGTTTTATACGCAGAAGGGAAAGGAATTATAAGCGAAAGGAAAGGTGATTAGATTTCTTCTTTCCTTTCGTGTTACTTTCGGGGTATGGCCACTATCACTCCCTTACCTACAGGCTTAGAAATCCGGCAACACAATGCCATCACCACGGCGCGCTACGAAATGAGCGCCTGTGAAATGGACATCGTTTTCTACTTACTCAGCCTACTGAAAAAGGACGACAAACCCGGCTCCTTTTACCAAGTGAAAGTAAAGGAGTTGGTCCAGGTTACTGGGAGACAGTGGAACTACCAACAATTCTTTGAAGCCACTTCAGCATTGCGTTCTCGTGAGTACGTGATTGAAGACAACAAGCGCCGATTGCAAGTGGGTCTACTGGCTTCAGCAGAATACCTGAAAGGGGAGGGGGTAATCGAGTTGGAAGTATCAGAAAAGATGCGGCCTTACCTGATTGACCTCAAGCGCAACTTTACTTCCTTCCGGCTGCAGGCCGCCTTCAACCTGAGCAGCAAGTACGCCAAGCGCGTCTATCAAATAGCTAGCCAGTGGAAGGACAAGCCCAGCGTTACTTACACGTTGCATGACTTCAAGGTGATGCTGCACCTTAAAGATCCAGAAGGGAAAGAGCCTGAGCAGTACACGAAGGTCTCGATGTTACAAAAGTTTGTGCTTGACGCAGCAGTGAACCAAATCAACCAGCACACGGATTTAAAGCTGCGCTACGAGCTAATCAAGAAGGGGCGGGCGTTTGAGTCAGTGCGCTTTTTCATTCAGGCACAGCTTCCCGAGCAGTTACCCTTGCCCTTCGAACAACCACTAGACGAGGCACGGGAAGAAAAGGCCCGGCTTCATCTGCACGAATTGGGCATCAAGGACCCAACGCTGGTGGCGCGCATTCTCGGCACCCCGGAATTGGTCAACGACTTGTTCGGATTCGTCTACAAGCTCAAGACCGGCAAGCTCAAGGCGGCCACCAATGCGGGTGGGCTGTTCTTGAAAACGGCCGGTCTGTTGAAGAAGTAACCCCAGCCCGTCGCCCGTTCACCGGGCCAGCTAAATTGAGTTACCGCCGACCGCCTGGCAGGGGAGAGAAGGGAGCTTATAACGTTTAATAAACGTGCGTTTATTAAACGTTATAACGGCTAACTTTGTGGGAAATCGCCCCCAACATGGCTGCGCCCTTCCCGACCTACGTTCCCTACTTCCGCGTGAGCACCGCCCGCCAGGGCCAATCCGGCCTCGGCCTCGAAGCCCAACAAGCAGCGGTGCGCGCCTTCGTGCAAGACCCCGCGCAGCTGCTGCCCGAGTACGTCGAAATCGAGAGCGGCAAGAAGAACCAACGGCCCCAGCTGCTGGCGGCGATTGCCGAGGCCAGAAGGGTGGGGGCGACGTTGCTCATTGCCAAGTTGGATCGACTCAGCCGCAATGCGGGGTTCATCTTCGCCCTGCGCGACTCCGGGGTGGCCTTCGTCTGCTGCGACATGCCCGACGCCAATACCTTAACGGTGGGCCTGTTTGCCGTCATCGCCCAACACGAGCGCGAAACCATCTCCAAACGGACCAAGGAAGCCCTGACCGCCAAGAAGGCCCGAGGAGCGAAACTGGGCACGCCGGCCAACCTGACGCCGGCCGCCATTGCCAAGAGCCGGCACGTGCGGCAAGCCAACGCCCGGGAAAACCTGCAGAACCAGCAGGCCACCCGGCTCGGGGGGTTATTGCATGCGCAGGGGCACACGTTGCAGCAAATTGCGCAGGAGTTAAACCAAGGGGGCTACCGCACCCGGCGCGGGAAGCTGTTCCTGCCCATGTCCGTGCAGCGGCTGCTCCAGCGGGCCAGCGCGCCCCCGCCATCCGAGCCATTCGCCCAACCTATATAAAGGAAAAGCACGTTTCTTGACCAAGCGAAGGCAGTTCTCTTCCTCCCGCTGCCGCGTTTCATCGAGGCCGACTGCTTGGGCGCACCCAGGGGACCGGTGTACCTTCGCCCCCATGGCAGAAACCACGCTTTCGACGCTGGCCGAACAGATTGAACAGCTGCACGCCCAAGCGCAGCGGGCGGCGGCGCAACAGGTCAACTATTGGCTGACGGTGCGCAACTGGTTGATCGGCTGGCATATTGCTGAGTATGAGCAGGGCGGCAGCGACCGGGCCGACTACGGCGAGCGCGTGCTGCCGGCGTTGGCCCGGCAGTTGCGCGGCGTCAAGGGCCTCGCGGTCCAACGGCTCTACGATTGCCGGGCGTTTTACCGGCAGTACCCGATCCTTCTCCAGACAGCGTCTGGAGAATTGCACCGGGCCGGGTTGCTGAGTGCGGCCCGGCTCCCCGCGCCGGGGGCCTCGGAGCAACCGGGCGGGCCCGGCGCGTTGCCGGGCATCGCCCCCCAGCTGCTGTTGACGCGGCTGAGCTTCTCGCATTTTCTGGAACTGCTGGCCCTGGACCGGCCATTGCAGCGCGCGTTTTACGAGGTGCAGGCGGTGAACAACAGCTGGTCGGTGCGGGAATTGAAGCGGGCCATTGAGTCCGCGTTGTATGAGCGCACGGGGCTCTCGACCGACAAGGCCGCGGTGCTGGCCGGCCACGCCGGCGCGCACCCGCTGGCGGTGGCCGACGTGATGAAAAATCCCTACGTGCTGGAATTCCTCGGGCTGGACGAGCGGGCCCGTTACAGCGAGAGCGACCTGGAGGCGGCGATTATCGCCCACTTGCAGACGTTTCTGGTGGAGTTGGGGCGGGGCTTCTGCTTCGAGGCCCGGCAAAAGCGCATCACCTTCGACAACGAGCACTACTTCATTGACCTGGTCTTTTACCACCGCATTCTCAAGTGCCACGTGCTGGTGGACTTGAAGCTTGGGGCGTTCAGCCACGCCGACGCAGGGCAGATGAACGTGTACCTGAACTACTACCGGGAGCAGGAGATGACCGCGGGCGACAACCCGCCGGTGGGGCTCATTTTGTGCGCGCAAAAGAACGATACGCTGGTCCGCTACGCCACCACCGGCATGGCCGAGCAGCTCTTTGTGAGCAAATACCAAACAAATTTACCGTCGGAAGAGGAACTGCAGCAGTTGGTGCGCGAGGAGCAAGAACGCCTGGGCAACCGCTAGATGGCCCGTGCGAAGACCGGCAAACAAGGGCCCCTTCGTCGGCATTTCTAACGAGCCGCTGATGCCATTAATCTCTACTTTCTACCCGGTTGTAACGGATTGCAGGGGCTCGTTTATAACATGTAAAATGCTAATCGCTGCCGATGATTCGTTGCCGGGTTGGCATCTCTAGCAACGTTGGCCTGTTCTAGCCGCCTGTTTGGCTAAAGTTCTCTCCTACCGTGACGTCTTGGAGAGGGATATTTGTATAAGGTCTTACGGCTACCTGCTACACTCTCTAGCGCCCTATTAGCACTGATTTCTTGTGTAGTGCACAGGAGTTGATACACGCTTACCGCACGACTTCAATCCAGCCCTTTACGAGCTTTTCCTGAGCCTCGCACTCCGTGGAGTAGCGCCAGAGGTAGTAGTAAATTCCGGCGGGCGCCCCTGTGCCGGACCAAAAGTCGCCGTATGTGTCCGTGTGAAAAACCTCTTGGCCCCAGCGGCTATAAACCTGCAAGTGGAAGGTGCGGGGCGATTGCAGCGTCAACTCGAATACATCGTTGTGTCCGTCGTGATTCGGCGTGATGATGTTGGGCACAAAAACCGGAACTGCGGATTCAATGCGCACTTGCACCGCCAGGGACGTGGCCGAACAGTTTCCCTGCAGGAGCCTGATGCGGTAGGCACCGGCCTGGGTGGCTTGGAACGCGGACTGGCCGTTGCCCGGGCCCGGAACTTGCCAGGGACCACCGGTTGTCGCGGCGTATTGCCACTCGTACTGGGCTGCAGGAACCGGGTTGCGCACGCTCAGCCAAGCGCTTTGCGCCCCACAACGCAGCGTGAATGCATCGGCTCCCTCAAGCACGGGGAGCGCTGCTGGCGCCAACACAATCGCGAGGGAATCCGACGCGCGGCAGGCGCCGGTTCCGACTTCATAATAAAGCACACGGCGGCCGGCGCCAGCCGCCGAGGCCGAGAATATCCCCTGTTGCGCGTTGACGATACCCGGTCCCCGCCACGTACCCCCGGCGGGTGTTGCGGTGAGACGCAGAAGGGTGTCTAGGCGACAGAACGGGGGAGGCGGCGCCGTGAGCACCCGCACGGCAACCGGTTGGACGATGACGCTCAGCGTGTCTTGACCGCCGCAAGCGGTGCCGGCGTTGAAGCGATATGTCAGCAGATGCCGGCCGGGCCCCGCCACGACCGAACTAAAGGTGCCGGCGGTGCTGGGCAGAATGCCGGCCCCCAGCCACGTGCCGCCCGCTGGCGTGGCCTGCAAGGCAATTGTGGTATCCCGGGCGCAACTCAGGCGCCGCCCCACAGCCTGCACCCGCACCGCCACCGGCAGCACAACCAGGCTCAGCGTATCCTGCGGCCGGCAAAAGGCAGCGGAGGAAGCGGTGTACGTCAGCAGGTGTCGGCCGGGGCCCGCCGTGGAGGGGCGAAAGGTGCCGGCCTGCGCGCTGATGATGCCCGGGCCACTCCAAGTGCCACCGGGCGCGTTCGCGGTTAAGGTGATGGTTGTGTCGCGGGAGCAGGCAAGAGGCGGCAGGACCGGGCGGATAATCCGCAAAATGGAGCGAACCGTTATAAGGGCCGTGTCTACCCGGACGCAGTTCCCCTGCGCAAGGGAATAGGTGATGGTGTGCGTCCCGGCTCCTGCCACGGCGGGGTTAAAAAGGCCCGTCTGAGCGTTGGTGATACCGGGTCCGCCCCACGTGCCGCCCGTTGCCGTGGCGGGAAGCGAAACCGGGGCGTCCGTTACGCAAAAGGGGGCGGGCGGCTCAATGGCGGGGGCCCATTCCACAAAGGCTTGTCCGGCTCCCGCGATTCCGCCCGAGGTGCGGCCCGGGGCGCCAATGATGAGGTTCTGGCTGCGGGGGTCGAGGCCCACCCACGCGCCCAATACGTCGCCGGATAGCGACTGCGGCACGGCGTAGCGCCGCCGGAATTGCCACGTGCCGTTGCGGAGCTCGTAGCGAAACACCACACCGCTGTACACGGGCGGCATGCCGCCCGTGGGGCCACCCACTAGCAGCACTTTGTTGCTGATGGCAACGGTCAGGCCGTAGCGACCCGAGAAACTGTCGGGACAGAACAGCGTTTGCTGGAGCTGCCAGCCGGCGGCTGTGCGCAGGTAGATGCGCACCCCTTGGTTTGAATCGGTGCCAATCACGGCGTAGTTGCCGCGCACGCCGACCGTATTGCTCGCCAATGCGCCGCTGACGTAGGATTCGACCTGCGCCTGCTGCCACACGCCGGCCGGGGTGCGGTGGTAGAAATGCGCGGCGTTGCGGCCCCGGGTGAATCGGTCCACGGCGCCCACAATCAGGTTATCTCCGTCAATGGCCACGCTGTACCCGTAGTCGTACCCCGTGTTGGCGGCCTGGGGCGTAAGGGTAGCCACCAGCGCCCACGGCTGCGTCGGTACGGCCGGCTGCCGGTAGACGTATACGGATTTGGTCAGTGAAATATTCGAATCGCCGTTGCCCACGACCAAGTCCGTTCCGCTCTTGGCAATGGCCCACCCGAAGGTGGAGGCCAGTGGACTCGGGTTGGCAATGAAGCCGGTTTGCACCCACTGGCTGCCCTGCCGGGTGTAGATGTAAACCGCACCAATCCGACCGGGAGCGCCGGGCCGAGAAAAGCCATAAGCGGACACCACGGCCGTGGAATCGTCAATGTAGACATTGCTGCCGTAGACGTCGGCGGTCAGGGAGTTCGCCTCGCTCAGGGTCTGCCGGTAGACCCACCCCGTGCCGACGTGCTCGTAGATGTATGCTTTGCCCGGGGTAGCGCCCGTTGCCAACGTGCCATTGGCACCCGTGATGGCGAAGCGGGTACCGATGCTCACGCGATTCCCAAAAAAGCTGTTGGCAAGGGGCGCCGGCGCATCCAAGGCAACCAAGTCACAACCAACGGGGGTTTGCGCATGGAGCGAAAGGGGCAGGGCGAACAGGAAAAGCGCAACCCACTGAAGCAGGTTAGGAGCTAGTTGGTAGAAACGAAACATCAGCACATAGTAGAGGGACAGAACATAATAGCCTTGCTGTGGATGGCATTGGCCACGATAAAGATAAGCCGGCTCATGCGTTGGGAGGCTATATCTCTCTGCCCATCCACCGCCTTGCTAGTCCAGTGCGGCGCTCACGGGCTTGGCCAAACTCATTCTTTACGGCGACATGCGGCTTAGGACCTGCGCTACTATAAATGGCCTTGGTTAAAAGTTTGGTCCAAAAGTCGCATTTGGATTTGGCACGGCGGTTTCCCTGCTTTTGAGAGGTCCTGTGAATAATTTACCCGGATAAGCGGGGCAAATTATCCAATTGCTCTCCTGTGGCGGCGGGTTGTCACTATGTCGGCACGGTAGGAGTTCAGATGGGCTGTCTGACTGGGTAAATAGCCGTTCCAACCGCCCTTTTTCGGCTGCCAGCACTATTTTGTTGGCCGGGTAGCCACGGGCTCGCACCTTTGTCGCTGTCCACTACTCTTGCCATCGGGCGTTGTCAATGAGAAAGCGCTTGTCTCGTGCCACCGATTCGCCCCTCCGCTTTTCCTTGCGCCCGCACGCTCGGCTGGCGCTCGGCGTGCTGCTGATTTACTGGCCCATCCGGCTTTACCAGAACCTGCCCGTGTGGAGCGGCGCGGTGCTGTTGCGCAAGCTACCTTTTTTCATGGTGGAGGGGCTGCTCGTTTTTGGCCTGCTGCTGGGCTGGGTGCTGCTGATGGACTGGCTGCAAGACCGGCTGGTGGGCCAGGCAGCCAGCCCGGGGCTGCGGCTGCCCCCGCAGGGACTAGCCTTGCTCGTGGCGGTGGGCCTGGCCCTGCCCGCCAACGAGCTGTTCGGGCGCGTTCACGCCCGGATGCATGAAGGGCTCGAACACGAGCTGCCCGCCCTCGGGAGCGCCCCCGACGAGCCGGCCGACGATAACCGCCAGCGGCGGCGCATGAACAACGGCCTGACCGTGCTGGCCCTGCTCGCGGCCTTCTACCTGACGGCCAACCGGCGCTCGGCCCTGCGCATTCAGCAGTTGGGCCTGCATGCCGAGCGCTTGGAGCGGGCCACCGTGCAGGCCCAACTCGATGCGCTGCGCAACCAGGTGAACCCGCATTTTCTGTTCAATAGCCTCAGCATTCTCTCCTCACTCGTGGACACCGACGCCCGGCTGGCGGGGCAGTTCGTTGCCCGGCTGGCCACGGCCTACCGCTACCTGCTGGAGCAGCGCGACCAGACGCGCGTGCCTCTGCGCACGGAGCTGAACTTTCTGGCAGCCTACACCTTTCTGCTCACGGTGCGCTTTGAGGGCAAACTCGTCGTGGCCCTCGACGTGCCCGAGGCCGCCCGCGACGGTTACGCCATTGCCCCGCTCACGCTTCAGCTGCTGCTCGAAAACGCCGTCAAGCACAACCGCCTCTCTACCACCGAGCCCCTGCGGGTGACCATCGCGCTGGCCGGCGACTGCCTGCGGGTGACCAACCCGGTGCAGCGGCGGCTGGCCCCGGAAGTCTCCACGGGCGTGGGGCTGCAAAATATCATCGGCCGCTACCGGCTGCTAACCGACCGGCCCGTGCGGGTGGCGGAAACGGATGGTTATTTTGTCGTCGACTTACCCTTGCTGCCGCTGCCATGAACGTGCTCATCCTCGAAGACGAACCGCGCAGCGCCGCGCGGCTGGCCGACCTGCTGAAGCAGTGCGACCCGGCCACCCACGTGCTGGCTCAGCTGCCCTCGGTGGCCCAGGGCTTGACCTGGTTTGCCGCGCCGAGGCAGGGCCCCGGCCAGCCCGGCCACCCCGACTTGCTGCTGCTCGACATTCACCTCGAAGACGGCACCGGGTTCCAGCTCATCGAACAGGCCAAGCTCACGCTGCCCATCATTTTCACCACGGCCTTTGACGCCTACACCTTGCAAGCTTTCAAAACCAACAGCGTCGACTACCTGCTCAAGCCCGTGGACCCCGACGAGTTGGCCGCGGCCCTGGCCAAATTCCGGGCGCGGCATGCCGCGCCGGCCCCCGACCTAACGGCCCTGCTGCGGCTGCTGGGGCAACTGCCGGTACCGGGGCCACTGGTCCCCGCCTACAAGCCGCGCTTTATGGTGAGCAGCGGGGCGAAGCTGCGCAGCATCGAAACCGCCGAGGTGGCCTACTTTTTCTTCGCCGACAAAGCCACCTGGCTCACGCCCCGGCAGGGCCCCCGGGTGGACGTGGAGTATAGCCTCGACAAACTGACCGAGTTGCTCGACCCGGCCCGGTTTTTCCGGGTCAACCGGAGCTTTCTCGTGGCGCGGGAAGCCATCGGTACCATTCACGCATTTTCGGGGGGCAAACTTCAGCTCGACCTGCTGCCGCCGCCCCGCCAGGAGGTGTTCGTGAGCGGCGACCGGGTGACGCCCTTCAAGGAATGGCTGGGGAAATGAGTCCCCCGGGGCGGACGCTCAACCCCGCAAACGCCCGCCCCAACCCGGCCTTTCCGGCACTCAACTCCTTTTATTTTCGGGGGCGGCAGCAGCCCGGCAACTTTGTGTAGTTCGCTCACCTACACCCCGGTTGCTATGAAAACCCGCCGCTTTTTCCGCTGCTTTTCCTGCTGGTTTTTGCTCGGCCTGCTGACGGCCCCGGCCCCTGGTTCTGCCCAGACGCCGGCCCCGGCCGGCGGCCGCCCAGCCGCTGTGGCCGCCCCGGTGGCGGCGGGAGCGGTTAGCGGCCTGGTGCGCGACGCGGCCACCGGGCAGCCCGTCGAGTTTGCCAGCGTGGCGCTGCTGCGGGCCGCCGACGCGGGCGTGCTGCAGGCCACCTACACCGACGCGGCCGGGCGCTACACGTTGGGCCCGGTGCCGGCCGGGGCCTACACGCTGACGGTGTCGTTCGTGGGCTTCGCGCCGGGTACAGTGGCCACCTTCGCGGTCGCGGCGGGGCTGCCGGTGCCGCTCGGGCCGGTGGCGCTCCAGCCGCAGGCCAAGGCCCTGGGCGAGGTGGTGGTGACCGGGCAGCGGGCCGCCGTCGAGCAGCAGCTCGACCGGACGGTGCTCAACGTGGGGGCCCTGGCGTCGAACGCGGGGGCCACGGCCCTTGATATCCTGGAAAAAGCGCCTGGCGTTAGCGTGGACCAGAGCGGCCAACTCAGCTTAAAAGGCAAGAAAGAAGTCATCGTGCTCATCGACGGGCAGCGCACCTACCTCTCGGGCGAGGAACTGGCCAGCCGGCTGCGGGCGATGGACGCCACCCAGCTCAGCCAGGTGGAAATCATGACCAACCCCTCGGCCAAGTACGACGCGGCTGGCGACGCCGGGGTTATCAATCTCAAAACCAAGCAGCTGAACCAGGACGACCTCAACGGGACCCTGACGCTGGGGGTAGGGCTTTCGCCCTACTTCAAAAGCAACGACGGGCTGGCGCTCAACTACCGCGCCGGCAAGCTGAACACCTTTGCCAGCTACGGCCTGATTCAGAACAACGGCTCGTTCGACATCGAAACCCAGCGCAATTTCGTGGACGCGAACGGGCAGAAAACGGGCGAGCTGAACCAGGCGGCGCACCGGCTCTCGCGCAGCCAGACCCACACGCTGAAGCTGGGCCTGGACTATGCGCTGAGCGCCGCCACCACGCTGGGCTTCAGCGCGTCGGGCTTTCTGAACCCGCAGCGCCCCACCAGCACCACCACGACCACGCTCACCGATGCCGCCGGCGTGCCCACCGCCACCCTGCGCACCACCAGCCAGACCCGCGCCGCGTGGGACAACGCGGCCCTCAACCTCAACGGCCGCCACCAGTTCGGCGGCGAGCGGGCGCTGACGGCCTCGGCCGACTACTTGGCCTACCGGTCGAGCAATGCCCAAAACCTGCTCAGCGACACCTACGCACCCGACGGCACCCTGACCGGGCAGTTGCCGCTGCGGGGCGACATCCCGTTGGCCATCGACATCACCACCGCCAAGGCCGATTATAGTCAGCCCGTGGGCCAGCTCTTTAAGCTGGAAGCGGGGGCCAAAACGGCCCTGATTCAGACGCGCAACCAGGCCAGCTATTTCACGACTACCCCGGCCACCGGCGCGGAGCAGCCCGACTACTCCCGCAGCAACCAGTTCAATTACCGCGAGGCCATCAACGCCCTGTACGCGAACGGGAGCCGGCAGTGGGGCGCCTGGAACGCCCAACTGGGCCTGCGATACGAGGCCACCCAGTACACCGGCCACCAGCTGGGCAACCCCGAAAAGCCCGACTCGCTGTTCGTGCGCCGCTACCAGAATTTCTTCCCCACGGTGTTCGTGGGCTACAAGGCCAACGAGAAAAACCAATTCGGCTTCTCCTTTGGCCGGCGCATCGACCGGCCCGCTTACCAGCGCCTGAACCCGTTCCTGAGCATTATCGACCAGTACACGTACTCGACGGGCAATCCCTATCTGCAACCCCAGTTCAGCACCAACCTGGAGCTGGCCCACACCTACGACGGCTGGCTGACCACCACGCTCAACTACAGCCGCACGAACGGCTTCATCACCGAGACGCTGCAACAGCAGGACGACGTCATCGTTCGCAGCGTCGGCAACGTGGCCCGCCGCGACAACGCCGGCCTGGCCGTGAGCGCCCAGCTGCCCGTCAATAAAGCATGGACCGTCAACGCCTTTGCCAACGCGGCCTACACGCGCTTCGACGGCGCGATTGCCGGGACCCCATTCGCCGCGTCGGCCTTCAGCCTAAGCTTGAACCTGACCAACCAACTGGCCCTTGGCAACGGCTGGACCGGTGAGGTATCGGGCTTCTACCACGGCCGTAACCGCGACGAGGGCCAGGCCGTGGTGCGCAGCATCAGCCAGCTTTCGCTGGGCCTCTCCAAGCAACTGCTGGATAAGCGGGCGACCCTCACGTTCAACGTGCGCGACGTGCTGCACAGCCAGGTGTCGCGCGAAATCCAAGATTTCCCCGGCGTGGTGTCCACCCTCCAACTCACGCGCGACACGCGGGTGGCCAACGTCTCGTTCGTGTACCGCTTCGGGCAGGCGGCCGGTAAGGTGGCCAAGCATCCCGCCAGCAGCGCCGACGAGGAAAAGGACCGGGTGAAAACCAACTAGCCCCCATCGTGAGGTCGCCGGACCGCCCTTAGACAGGACCTGCCCGACCCACGAATGATTGATAATCAAGTGCTACGTGTAGCTTTGAAACCAGTATTTACTAAACTTCTTTCGCCATGAATCGCCACGACGTTGCCGACCAGGAAGTTATCCCGGCCCAGTTTATTGCCTTTTTGCTGGCGTGCGCAATAGGCCTGCTCGGAGGTGTTTTTCCGCCATCCGTCTCCGTTGTGGCGTACAAATTTGCCGACGCTATTTTCATCACGGGCTGCGTACTGGTGGCCATGAAGCTGGCCCGCAAGGGCTGGGACCTGCCGGCGGCGGGCTACACGGTGCTCTCCATTGCCTGGGGCGTGTTTTTTCTAGCCAAGGATTTTCGGCAGTTGGAAGTAGGCAACGATATTTTCGCTTCGGCTTTCTACTTCCTGCTGCCCTCCCTGGTGCTGATTGTTTTTTATCAACCCTTTCCGCGCTGGGTCAAAGCGCTCACCCTGTTGGGCTGCGTGCCTTCGCTCATCGAACTCATTATGTTGAAATCGGGGGGCGGACGGGCCTACGAAGACCTTGTGCGCACAGCCGGCTACCAACTGATTCACGGAGTTAGTCTGATTTGGGGCACGTTTTTCTACTGGCAGCACCGCCGGGAAATGCGCCAGGCTCGCCACGTCGCAAACGAAGCCGCTTGAGTCGGCAGGCTTGATGGGTGCCCAGCGGGCCGCCACCAAGCCTACCCCTGCGGCGGCACCAGTTTTTTCGTTAATCTGGCAGCCGGCAAAGCGCAGGATTTTGTAGAGGGTACGGCGCGAGCCAATCTGGAAGTAAGCCATGAGTTGGCGCGTGGACTGCTGCCCCGCTTCGTAGAGTTCCTTGACTGCGGGCGCGACTTTCTGGTAGCGCGGGGCCAGCCCCGGAGGCCGGCCGCCCTGGCGGCCACGGGCACGGGCCGCCTGTAGCCCGGCGCGGGTGCGTTGCACAAGCACATTGCGCTCGTGTTCGGCCAGGGCGCAGAAAATCTGGAACACGAGCTGCTCGCCGGGCAGGGCTTACGCATCAAAACTAAGGCTATGAATTGAGGACTGACCTTTGTCTTTTCAGACCTTGTCAAGTTCTTCCTGTTCAGCCAACTCCTTGCCTCTTTCGCCACTCTTCCGGACCCGCGTTGTGCGGGCCGCACCCGGCACCGCCTGCGCGATATGCTGGTCATCGCTATTTGTGCCGTCGTCGCCGGGGCCGAAACGTGGGTGGACATCGCCCATTATGGTCCGTTGAAGCAGGCGTGGCGGGCCACGTTTCGGGAGTTGCCCAGCGGCATTCCGTCGCACGACACGTTTCGGCGCGTGTTCTCCCGGCTCGACCCGCAGGCGCTCGAACAGTGCTTTCGGCAGGGGATGGCCACCACCGCCCCACCCCTGCCCCGCGAGGTCGTGGCCATCGACGGCAAGACGGTGCGCCGCTCCGTTGACCGGGGGCGGGCCCAGGGCCCGCTGCACGTCGTCAGTGCGTTTGCCACCGGGCACGGCCTGAGCCTGGGGCAAGTGGGGGTAATAGGTAAAGGACCGGAGTTGGCTGCCATTCCGGGGTTAATCAATGGGCTGCCGTTAGCCAACACAATTGTCACGGTGGATGCGCTGGGCTGCCAGCGGGCCATTGCCCGGCAGCTACTCGCCCGGCAGGCGGATTATATTTTTGCGCTGAAAGGCAACCAAGGACGCTCTTACCGGGCCGTCAACACCTCTTGTCAGGAGAGCTGCGTCGACCGCTGGGCGGCGTACCCCGCCGACTACGATGCCTTTGACCGCCGCCACGGCCGCTGGGTGCGCCGCCGGGCCTGGGTGCTGCCGTTGAGTGACGCGTTGGCGGCGTTGCGCGCCTGGCCGGGCCTGCGGGCCGTTATCGCGGTCGAAACCATCCGCCAGGTGCAACACCAGCCCGGCACGCACGTGGAGTGGCGCTACTACCTGACCAGTTGCCCGGATGCCCCCGCGGTGCTCATCCAAGCCATTCGCCGCCACTGGGCCATCGAAAACAGCCTGCACTGGGTGCTGGACGTGGTCTTCCGCGAGGACGAGGCCCGCAGTCGCGACCGGGTAGCGACCCGCAACTTTGCTGTGTTGCGCAAGCTGGCGTTCAACCGCTTGCAGCAAGGAAAACACCAGCCCGGAAGTCTGCGGGCCCGACGACGAAACGCGGGCTGGAACGATAACTACATGACCCAACTCCTCACCCGCGCCCGCCAAAACGGCCGTGCGACGGCTCCCTAGGTTTGATGCGTAAGCCCTGGGAGAAATCAGGCAAACACGGGTAACTCGAGCTGGTTAATCTGCGCCTCGGCTTTCTGCGTGTTTTCCGCCGCGTTGAACAGGAGCCCGGAAGCCTCAATGAACTGCACGTGTTGAATGCCCAGCGTTCGCCACAAAAACGTGGCGTACGGCGTGGCGAAATCATTGTCGCTGCCCAGGCCGGTGCCACCACTCGTAAAGACGATGTACATGCGGCGGGCGCGGAGCTTGCCGTGCCTAACGCCGTCGATATACTCAAACGTCACGCCGGGGCGGCTGACCTGGTCGACGTACGCTTTGAACGTGGAGGACACGGTCCAGTTGTACACGGGCAAGCCAAGCACCACCAGGTCGGCCGCCAGCAGTTCGGCTACCAGTTCGTCGGAGAGCTGCGTGGCGGCTTGCATGGCGGGCGTTGGGTTTTGCGCGGCGTACACAATGCCGTTAATGTGCCCCTCGGTCGGCAGCGGCACGCCTACCGCCAAATCGCGGGTCGTCACATGGGCATCCGGATATTCCTCCAGCAGCCGCGCCATCAGGCGGTCGGTGAGGTGCCGGGACACGCTATCAACATAGCGCGGGCTGCTGTCGAGGCGCAGAATTTCAAGGGGTTGGAACAGGGAATGGTTCATGAAAATAGGGTTGAAGTGGGGTGATTGCTGGTGGAGTAAGGCAGCAGCACGCGGTTGCCCGGGCTTTGGCAGCTATCGGGCCGACGGGGGGCTTCGGCGGCTTGCGCCAGCGGCAGGGCTTGGTCGAGGGGCACCTGGAGCTGGCCCCTGGCCACGCCGCCGAACAAGGTCCCGTAGGAGGCTTCTTGCATGAGCGACGGCTGCCTCAGGTATGCGCCCCCGTAAAAACCGCGCACCGACAGTGACGGCGCGCCGGTGGGTGCGGTACGTATCGTTGTCGTGGAAGGCCTGGTGGGTTGGAAAAAATCTCCTGCATTGAAACGTCGCGAACCGAAGCGGGAGACAGCAACGCGCGGGGGATGCTCATCCAGGGAAACCCACCCCCTCCAGCTTGCGCCGCAGCAGCTGCTGACGAGCCGCGCCCGTGGTGCGTTGCAAGGCTTCGGTCAGGTGGTGACGTGCCGCTGCCGGGTCGCCGTTCAACTGGTGCAAGTCCCCCAGCACGGCGTGGTACAGATAGCTGCCGGTCAGCGCCTGGGCTTGCGCCATCGCTTGCAGGCCCCGCGCGGGGCCATCGGCGCGGGCGACGGCCACGGCCCGGTGCAGGGCCACTACGGAGGAAGGGTGCAACGCCAGCAGGTGGTCGTAGAGCCGGCGAATGGCCAGCCAGTCGGTGGCGGCGTAGGTCGGGGCCCGGCAGTGCTCCAGCGCAATGCCCGCCTGCAGGTGGTAGGCACTGGCCGCGGGGGCGTCGGCGGCGCGGGCGAGGTGGCGCACCCCGCGGGCGATGAGCGGCTGGCTCCACCGGCGGCGGTCCTGCTGTTCGAGCAGGACCAGTTGGCCTTGCGCGTCAGTGCGGGCGGGCAGCCGGGCCGCTTGGAGGCAGAACAGGGCCAGCAGGGCGTGGGTGTCGGGGCAGTCGGTGCGCGGCTGCCGGGTGAGCAGCAGGGCCAGGCGCAACGCTTCGGCGCACAGCTCCTGCCGGATAGGCGCGGCGGGCTGTTCGGAGTCGTAGCCTTCGCTGAAGAGCAGGTAGAGGGCGTGCAACACGGCCGCCAGGCGGCGGGTCAGCTCGGCGCCGGTGGGTACTTCCAACGAGACGCCGGCGGTGCGCAGGGTTTCTTTGGACCGAAACAGGCGCTTGGTGATGGTGTCGGGCGAGGTGAGAAAGGCGGCCGCAATTTCCGCCACGCTCAACCCGCCCAGGGTTTTCAGGCACAAGGCGACCTGCGCCGCCGGGCTCAGCGCCGGATGGCAGCACACAAACAGCGTCCGCAGCTCGCTGTCGGTGAGCTCCTCCGGCAGGTAGTGCGGCGCGGCTTCCGCCACGCGCTGCTCGGCCGCGCGTAGCTCTTGCCCGATGCGGCCCCGCCGCTGCTCGCGGCGCAGCCAGTCCAGGGTTTTGCGCTGGGCCACGCGGTACAGCCAGCCGGCGGGGTTGTCGGGCACGCCGTGCAGGCGCCACGCGGTCAGGGCTTCCACCAAGGTGTCCTGCACGAGGTCTTCGGCCACGGCGAAGTGGGCCACGCCCAGCCAGCGCAGCAGCAGGGCGTGCAGCCGCCCGGCTTCGTGGCGGAACAGGTGCTCGACTACATGCTCGGCGGAAGCAAACGACATCGGGAGGCGACAAACGACGTGCCACGGCCCGGCCGGCTAGGTAACCGACCGGGCCCTGGCAGCACGGGCGAAAACGGAAGTTAGTCGAACTTCACCAGCGGGCGGACTTCTACGGCGCCGTTGTTGTCGAAGGCCGGGCAGCCCTGCGCCAGCCGAATGGCCTCGTCCAGGTCGGCCGCTTGCAGCAGCAGAAAGCCGCCGACCACTTCCTTGCCCTCGGTGAAGGGGCCGTCGGTACCCAGCTCGCCCCGGCGGCGCAACACCTTGCCCCGGGGCTGCAGGGCCTCGGCGCTCACCAGCCGGCCCTGCGCCGCGAGGCCGCCAATCCAGGTGTTCCACTTCGCCAGCTCGGCCTGCATGGCCTCGGGCGACAGGTCCCAGTACGCTTCCTCGGTAACGGCCGCGTTGTGGTAGAGCAGCATGAATTTGTCCATTGGAGTAAGATATAAGGGTTAAATGAAGGGGAATTTGGGCTAAAGACGAACTCGCCTTCCCCAATCGGACACTGGCGCTGAAAAAAAATTAATGAGTAGGGCTGCGGCCCGCTCCGTCAACCGTTAGAACAGGCTAAAAAACGGCTATGCGTAAGCGTCGACAGCTGCCAAGGCCAATCCCTATGCCGTGGCCGTGGACGCAGCAGGTAACGTGTACGTCGCCGACTTCTCCAACTCCACCATCCGCAAAATCACAGCAGCGGGTAAAGTAAGTACGCTGGCTGGTAAGGCGCGCAGTGAGGGGAGCACTGATGGCTCGGGCGCAGTGGCCCGCTTCAAAAACCCTACGGGCATAGCTGTGGACAGGGCGGGCACGGTATACGTGGCTGACCAGCGCAACCAGACCATCCGGGTTATCAAGTAGCAGGCAGCTCAACGGGTGGTTAGATAAGGCGTAGTCCCTTTTACGTGCTGCAAACGGTCAACAGCAATACGTAAAAGCGGCGCTTATAAAGGTTAGTAAATCACCGTTTACAGGATGTAAAATATATAATTCAATTATTTAAACTAGAAGCTAATCCTTCAAAACGTTCTTCTTCCAAAAGAACGGATTTACACGTTAAGCCATCGGCTTGCCGGGGAGCGCATGCTGCCTCTACCTTGCGTGCAGCCCGAGGGCAGGTGCCCTCCTGAACGGTACCGGCTACGCCACCGACGCGGCACCGAGTGCCTCCACATGCTGCTCATGTTGCATTCCCCACGCTTTCAACACCTCAATGACTGGGTTGAGCGAGTGAGCATACGGCAGCGCTTGGTATTCGACCACCACGGGGGGGCCGGGGTACACGGTGCGAGCGATGAGATGCTGGGCTTCCAACTCCTTGAGTTCCTTGGACAGCACCTTCGTCGAAATACCGGCCACGGTGCGCTCCAGCCCCCGAAAGTGCCGGGTGCCCGTGAGCAAGGCCACGATGAGGGGGAGCTTCCATTTGCTGTTGATTACCAGCGCCGCATGGCGCAGGGCACGCATGGTCTGGTCGCATTGCGCGGCGTGGGAACTGGTCATAGGGAGAAAAAGAGAAAAATGGAACGAAGCGCTGCTAGGTGATTACCTCCTGGTAATCAGACTACCGACTGGTAATCTGTACTTGGGAAACAGCCCGAACAAACCGCTAGCTGGTGACTTAAGGTAATCAGCATACCGAACAGCTGAGCACCCCATTTTGATACTTTTTCACCACACCTAATTACCAGACAACATGATTTTAGTCACAGGCGCAACCGGTCAATATGGTGCGAAAGCCATTGAACATCTGTTGCATAAAGGAGTCGAGGCACAGCACCTTTCCGCCCTGGTGCGGGATGCCGCGAAAGGCCAGAAACTCCAAGACCAGGGAATCGAGCTGCGCGTCGGCGATTACACCAACGTTGACGCGCTGGTGCAGGCCTTTCAAGGGGTCGATACGCTCTTGCTGGTTTCCAGCAACGATAGAGGAGCCGTCGAAAACCGCACCGCGCACCACCTGAATGTCATCAAAGCGGCCCAAGCGGCGCGGGTGAAGCGTCTGGTGTACACGTCGTTTGTCACTAAGCCCGCCTTTCAAGACTCGGCTATCGCCGGGTTTCTCACCTCTCATGCGCAAACCGAGCAGTTTCTCAAAGACAGCGGCCTTCCGTACACTATTCTCCAGAATGGCATCTACTTGGAGATGATTCCCCTCTTCGCGGGTGCCCAAGTAGCCGAAACGGGTGTCCTCCTGTTTCCCGCCCAGGAAGGGAAAGCCAGTTGGGTGCTGCGGGAGGAATTAGCTGAAGCTGCCGCCCACGTATTGACCACGGAAGGGCATGAAAACAAGACGTATGTGCTGGTCAATACCGAGGCCACTTCTTTCCAGGACATTGCCCAGGACCTCTCCAGCCGCCTAGGCAAGGCTATTCAGTATCAGTCTCCCCCAGTCGAAGAATTTCAAGCGACGCTGACGCAAGTCGGCGTGCCGGAGGTCTATGTCGGCATGTTCACGATGTGGGCCAGTGCGGTGGCGCAAGGCATGATGGATGTCCAGGATTCGACCTTGGCCGCTTTCCTGGGCAGAAAACCAACCACCACGGCGCAGTTCATCACGCAAGTTTATCAATAATAGAGAGGCAGTGCAGAACGCAATTTCTGCACTGCCTTAGCGTGTAAATCCGCCTTTTGGGGGGCACGATAGTTAGGAACGGAAAATGGAACCCGCTGTCCCCAACTTTTATGAAGGCTAATTAGTAGTGCCGTTAGCGGTAAAGTACCACGCCGGCCGCGACCCGGACGGAGGCCGAAAACCACCACTTTTTCAAGGTTGGGTTTATAAGAGATGTTATGTGATTGAACAAAAGGGAGAAAAGATGCCTAGCTCATGCTGGCGACTTTTCTCCCTTTTGTTCAAATGTTGGCCTTGATTAAACTTTTAGTTTAAAAGTTAATTTGCAGCCGTGCTTGAGGTAGACTTTGGGGAGAATAAGAGCCCGCCTCCCTAGCGTAGGCAATAAAAAACAGCCATTTGTTCTAACTTTTTAGGTTGGCTCCGTACCAAGTGCGACCTGCTCGATGTCCATTTGCTGGAGCAACCCATCTTGCAGGGTGTAAATGTGCTTCACGGGGCCATCGAACAGTAACTGCCCCTGCATATCGTGTACAATTTGATGAACGGCTACTTCCAGCCGACCATCCGCACGCTCGTGGATGCCGGTGGGCTCCACTTGCGGATTCAACTCCTGCCACTGTCGTAGCCAGTACGCTCGCACTTGCTCATGGCCCGTCGCATAGTCGCCTTCCCAGGCCTTCGACCAGCGTACCTGCGGGTGGAAGGTGGCTAGGACGGCGGGAATGTCGCGGGCGTTGAAGGCGGCGTAGGCGGTTCGAATAAGGTCTACTGGCTGCATCATGCTAAAAGAAAGAGGATAAGTGGGGTTGGCCTTGGTTAAAAGTTTGGTACAAAGGTTAAACGAGGTATTGTTTAGTCGAGAGAGAACAAGCTATCCTGATCAGACCACACTAAGAACCCACACACCGCCATCAAGACGAGCGGGGCAATGTTCAGCTGCTTTCTCTGCTGGAAATAGGCGGCGACAAACGCGTTGTAAAAGGGATTGGCGGACGCCATGACCAACTCCTCCTCTCTCACTTCCCCATCCCGGAGCGTGTCCCGCCACCTCTCGTACGGGTCTTGCAAACGCGCGCTCGCGTCCAAGTCGAAATTCACCTGCAGGTAGGGCAACTCCGCTTCCTGTCCCGACCGCAGCAATTGGTTGTACAGCCGCAGGGCGTGGAGGAAGCGCTGTTTTTACTTGTTAATGCGCAACTGCAACCAGAAGACGGCTCCGAAGGCGGCAGCTATGATGATGAAGGCTATGATTTTCATACAGAGGAGCCAGCGGTACCGCTCAATCGATAAAATTAGAGAACAGGCCGCGCTCGTTCGGTGAAAGGGTGCGTCTAGTAAATGGCCATCTTTGTGCTGATTGCGATGGGCAATCGGTCATCTACCCCCGCCAGCTATGTTTCTCACCGCGTCGCGCCGCCAACTGCTTTTCCCCCTCATCCGCCGCTACGCGCTGCAAGGCGTCGGGTGGGGCGTGGTGTATTCGCTCCTGCGGTTTGGTCTGTTACATCAGGAGGTGGGGTTGCTGGTGCGTCATGCGTTCATCGGACTAGGCGTGGGGCTGTTCGTTGGTCTGAGCGAAGCGTTTGTCATCGGCAGCAACTTTCGCCATAAGCCGTTCGGGTTTCTGCTGCTGGTTCGCACGGGGCTCTACACGGCCGTGACGGCCCTTTGGCTGCTACTGGTAGCAACCTTGAAATGCGTATACGTTCAACAGCAAAGCGATGCGGCGGTATTCCAGTACGTCCGGCACGGCACCTTTGCCCTGGATGTCGGGGCGTCGCTGCTGGTGTGTCTGCTCATTGTCGCGCTGCAGCAAATCAGCTCTTTGCACGGCCCGGGGCAGCTGTTCAACCTGGTCCGGGGCAAGTATCATCGGCCGCAGGAAGTGGACCGGATTTTTATGTTCGTCGACGTGAAATCCTCCACGACGATTGCCGAGGAACTGGGCAACCTGCGGTACAGCCAGTTCATTCAGGACTTCTTCCGGGATTTAACGGATGGCATTGTGCTCACCAAGGCCGAGGTGTACCAGTACGTCGGCGACGAAGTCGTGCTGACGTGGCCCTTGCCCGTTGGCTTGAGCAAAGCGCAGTGCGTGCGGTGCTTTTTCCTCATGCAACGCAGCATCGAAGCCCGCAAAGCCAGCTACTTACGGCAGTATGGGTATTACCCGCGGTTCAAAGCCGGTTTGCACGGCGGGCGCGTGGTGGCCACCTGGGTGGGCGAGGTGAAACGCGAAATCGTGTACCACGGCGACGTACTGAACACCACCGCCCGGATTCAGAGCCTGTGCAACGAGTTGGGGCAAGAGCTGCTTATCTCCGAGGAATTGCTGACCCAATTGCCACCCTTATCGGGCGTGCAGGCCAAATTCATGTCCACGCTGAACCTGCGGGGCCGGCAGCAAGCCGTTAGCTTGCATGGCTTGACGCGCGGCTCTCAGCTCGCGGAGACAGCTCATAAATAGAACGGTCATGCTTCGACTGCACTCAGCATGACCGTTTTTAATTCCTATTCGAATAGACGCTAAGAAACGGCCGGGACAGCCGCCCGGAGTGTTTCGCTTTCGGGCAGGCCGCGCACCTCGCGGTTGCGGTCCACCCAATAGGCCAGCAGTACAGTCACCCAAAACAGCTGCCCTGACCACCCCAATGCTTCCACCGAGGCGGGCGGCGGGCTGAACAGGCCGCCCACGTGTATCAGCACCAGGAACGCCACCAGCCCCAGTAGGCCATAGTGCCCCTTGCCATTGCGGGCCGTGGTACGCCGCACGTAGAACCACAGGCCCGCGCCCAGGAGCGCGAATTCAACTACCTGCGTCAGCGCAAACTGGTTCCACAGCCCGAAGCCAAACATCGGCGAATGGCCAGGATACAGCGGCAAGTCGGGGGTATGCACCACCAAATCGAGCAGCCAGTGGCTGGGCACCAGTAGGCCCACCAGCACCGCGCTCTGCACATTGCGGCGCAGCAGCCAGTATGCCAAGCCCAGTAACAGGCCAGCCACCAGTTCGCCAAACAGGCTGTGCGTGAAGGGATAATACACGAAATCAAACGCGTTGGTGGCCGTGAAGTGCGGCACAATTTTCACGCGCTCGATGCCCAGCAGCAGCAGCGTGGGCCACACCAGGTCGGCTAGTTGAGCGGCCAGGAAGAAGGTGCCCAGCGATACGCGCGGTTGCAGGTTCTTGGCGCCGAAGCCGACGCCGAAATGTCCGAGAAACATAGAATTAGGGTTGAGGAAAATGGTGTGAAAGCAGATTATAAAGGTTCAGGTAGGCGTTAGCCCAGGGTTTCTGTTGCTTACAGCGCGTTGCGGCCCCGATGGCCGGCCAGCACACTGGGCGGCAGCAATAATGGTTAATTTTTCAGGAACCACTCCGCCGTGGCCCGAATGCCCTCTTCGTAAGGGGTCGGCGTAAAGCCGAACGTTTGGTTGAAGCGCGTGGAGTCCAGCACGTACCCGTTTTCGTCCTGGTACAGCATTTCGCGCGCCTCCTTCATAAAGGGAATGAACAGCCCCAGCAAGCTAAATAACCACTTCGGCAGCACCTGCACCTTCCCGTTGCCCTGCATGTACTTCGCCGCCAGGGCGCTGAATTCCTGGCCGGTCAGCGTCGGCGAGGCCACGGGCAATATCCAGGTTTGGTGGAAGGCCTCGGGGTGCTGCGCCAGCACGTACAGGGCCCGGCCGATGTCCGGCGTATAGGTGTAGGTGCGCGGCACGCGGGCATTCACGAGCCACTGCGGGGTTTGCTTCTTTTTCAGGCGGCTGAACACCAGCGAGCCGGACCAGCTTTTCTCGACCACACCCGGCCCGTAAAAATCGGAGGCTTTGGCGATGATGGCCGGCAGCCCGCCGCTGTGCCGCTCGGCCAGCAGCAGGCTTTCGATTTCGACCAGAATCCGGCCTTTTTCACTCACCGGCCGCGTCGGCGTGGCTTCCGTAATCGCCCCCTCGACCCGACCGTAGGTGTAGAGACTGTCCAGAAAAATCAGCTGGGCCTGCGCCGCTTTGCAGGCGGCAATGACGTTGCGCATAATCACGGGCCAGTCGCGCCGCCACACCTTCGCGCTGTATTCCAGGCCCACGAGCAGGTACACGATGGCCGAGCCGTCCACGGCCAGCCGGGTCTGTTCGGCGTCCAGAAAATCGGCCGACCGGGTTTCGGTTCCTGCCACCGGCTTCGGGTGGCGTGATACCAGGCGGATATTTTCGCCGTGGTGTTGCAGCACCGGCAGCAGCTGCGTCGTGATGGTGCCATTGGCACCCAGAATGGTGTGGAGCTTCATGCGGTTTTAGGGGTAAGTGACGGGGCAAAATTCCGCCGCGCCGGTGGCCTAAAACGATAACAAACGCTAAGAAATGAACCCTACTGCCCCCGCGTGGTGCGGTTGCGGATGCGGCTCAAACTCACGGGCGTCACGCCCAGAAAGTTGGCGATGTAATGCTGGGGCACCCGCGCGAGGATATTGGGGTTGCCGCTGACCAGCAGGGCCTGGTAGCGCTCGGCGGGGCTGAGCAGCAGCAGGCTCACCATGCGCTCTTCCAGGCCTACGGCCAAGTATTCGGCCAGCCGCCGGCCGAACTGCTGCCAGGCCATGCGCTGGCTAAATAAGTCAACCAGCACCGCATACGGAAACGTCAGGCAGCAGCCCGTACTCAGCGCCTCGATGGTGACCAGCGAGGGCCGGCCAGTCAGGCTGCTGAAGTAGGCGCCCATCAGCTGGTCTTCGAAGAAGAAGTAGCTGGTGCGCTCCTCGCCGTCTTTGGTATAATACTGCCGGAACATGCCTTCGAGCACAAAAGCCACGTCGGCCGCGACGCGGCCCTGCTCGGCAAATACGGCGTGCCGGGCCAGGGGCACCAGGCGCAGGTGCGGTACCAGCAAGCCCCAGTCTTCGTCGCTGAGGGGAACAAACTGGGTGAGGTGCTGGCGCAGGCGCAGCGCAGATTCGGGGAGGGACGGCAGCATGAAAGAGCAGGCAGTGGTACGGCAGTGGATAAACGGGCCGGGCAAGATACCGGTGGCGCCGCATTTCTTAGCGTTTGTTATCGTTTGGGCTCGCGGGCAGCCCGGTCCTTTGTGGTGTTCTGGTGCTCTTCGGCCGGAACCCCAAAACCCCTGCCCATGAACATCCTCATCACCGGCGGCACCGGCCTCGTCGGCACCCGCCTTTCCGCCGTGCTCACCGAAGCCGGCCACCACGTGGCCCTGCTGAGCCGCACGCTGGCGCCCGGCAGCCCCTGCCGCACGTTTCAGTGGGACCCCGCCGCCAGCACCATCGACCCGGCCGCCGTGCCCTTCGCCGATGCGGTGGTGAACCTGGCCGGGGCCAACGTGGGCGAGGGCCAATGGACCGCCGCCCGCAAACAGGAGCTCCTAGCCAGCCGCGTCGACGGCCTGGCCCTGCTGCACCACGAGCTGGCAAAACCCGGCCACCAGGTGCGCACCGTCGTCTCGGCCTCGGCCATTGGCCTCTACGGCACTACCGGCGACGCGCTGGTGACGGAAGACACGCTGCCGGTCGGCCACGACCTGCTGGCCGACCTGACCCAGGCCTGGGAGCAGGCCGCCGCACCCCTCGCCGCCCTGGGTCTGCGGGTTGTCGTGCCGCGCATCGGAGTCGTGCTGAGCCTGGCGGGCGGGGCCCTGCCGGCCCTGGCCGAGCCGGTAAAGCTTGGCTTTGGCGCCCCGCTGGGCAGTGGCCAGCAGTGGCTGTCCTGGATTCACATCGATGACCTGTGCCGCCTCTTCCTCGCCATGCTGACCGATGAGGCCTGGCAGGGCCCCTACAACGCGGTGGCCCCCGGCCCGGCCACCAACGCCGCTTTCACCACCGCACTGGCCGAGGTGCTGCACCGTCCGTTGCTGCTGCCCAGGATTCCCGCCTTCATACTTCAGCTGGCCATGGGCGAGCAGAGTGAAATGGTGTTGACCGGCAAACGCGTGAGCGCGGCCAAGGTGCTGGCTCAAGGCTTTGCCTTCGAGTTCCCTGGGCTGCGCGAGGCCTTGCAGGCGTTTTATGCCCCGACGCTTACCATAGGCCCGCAACCAGCCCAGCCCCTAGTGGCTGGTGCCGGAAGCGCGGACGGTGGCAAATAGCCAACAGCGCTGGTCGCAATGCCTCCAACTGTCTGGCCAGCTCCCTGCTGCGTGACATTTCTTTTACTTCAACTCCTTTTTGCCGATGGTTACCGCGTATTATCCTGCTGAAATAGCCCACGCGCTGCGTGCGCGCTGGGTCCAAACCGAGGGCAGTCCGCTGCCCGAGCACGCCGTGCTGACCCAATTCCTGTCCATCATTTACCAGGCCAGCCTGCTGCGGGAGGAAGCCCGGCCCGTGGAATGCCACGTAGTGCTCGCCACGGCGGCGCAGCTGACGGCTCCCGGGCCACTCGCCACCGGCCCCCACGTCGTGGCTTTTGGCACGCCCCGTCCCTGGGACGAACAGGAAATCCGGCGGCTCAGTCCGGCGGTGGCCCGCCCCGCCACGCTGCTCGCCGTCCGGCAGACCGAGGCCGGCGAGCTGGTGCTGTGGGGCCTGCTGGTGACGGACACGCCCTGGGACCGGCTCCCCGGCAGCCCCGCCCCCACCGCCGAGGAAGTGCCCCCGGTGCTGGTGGTGCACGTGCAGGGCCCGGGCCTGCTGACCTGCTACTGCGGGGCCACCCGCGTGCTGACGCTGCGGGCGGGCCGCATCGACGGCCACGGCTTTTTGCAGTTCCCCACCGCCTGGAGCCGGGGGCGCTTCGGGGAGATGGTGGCTGCCAATTCCCGGCTGGGCCTGGCCGAATTCGACCTCATTGCCTCGCTCGGGCACCATGTGCAGCGCCGGGCGGTGGCGCGGGTGCGGGCCGGGGGCCACGGCGGGCTGCTGGTATTTGTGCCGCCGGGCGCTGTAGCCGAGCTGATGGCGCCCGGCGGCTTGTTGCGCCCCAAATACCCCACCCAGGAGCTGGGCGGGGAAGGACGGTGCAGCCAGCTCATCCACGCCATTATCGCGCGGCAACAGGCCTTGGGCGATGTGAGCTGGACCTACTACCAACAAGCCCGCGACCCCGAGTTACGTGCCCTGGCGGTGGCCCTCGACCACTTCGCCGACCTGATGGCCGACCTGATGGCCGTAGACGGGGCGCTGGTGCTGACCCAAAACCTGGAGATAGTGGGCTTCGGGGTCGAGATTCGGGCACCGCACATCGCGCTGGACCAGGTCCATCGGGCCCTGGACCTGGCAGGCGAGCACCTGCAGGCCGAGCCCGCCGACCAGGGCGGCACCCGCCACCGGGCCGCCTACCGGCTCTGCCAGGCGGCCCCCGCGTGCCTGGCCGTGGCCGTCTCCCAGGACGGCGGCGTGCAGCTGGTGCACCACCACGCCGGCCGGATTATCTTCTGGAGCCAACTGGCTTAATCTGCCGGTAGCACCGGCCCGGAAATTCATCGGGTAACAGGTGGCCTGCGCTTTTAATAAAGGCCGCCTTATCCCCGCCGGGACGGTAGGACGGGCGCTTCGGGGTGCCCAATAGGCCACCAGCAAATTTTATCCTTTCCGGGCCTTTTACAGCCTCTCGACGTCCCGACGAGCCTTTTTAAAGCTGGGCGCGGCGAGCCTCGTTGCCGCTTCATTTCCACTAGTCCGCGCAAATTCTTACCCCAACCTAAACCAACCAATCATGCGTAATTCAGCAACTGATTCGACCACCTCATCCTACGGCCGGGGGACGCTTCCCAAGGGGGTCCGCTCGCGCATGGTCCATGCAGTTAATGGCCTCGATGTTCATCTGCTCGAGGCCGGTTACGAAAGCCCCGGCCGGCCGCTCGCGCTGCTGCTGCACGGCTTTCCGGATTTGGCCTTCGGCTGGCGCCACCTGCTGCCCCTGCTGGCCGATGCCGGGTACCATGTCGTGGCGCCCGACCAGCGGGGGTTTGGCCGCACCACCGGGTGGGTGAACCAGTATGATACCCCGCTCGCGCCTTTCGGCCTCTTGAATATGACGCGCGATGCCCTGGGATTGGTTTCGGCCCTGGGCTATCGGCGCACGGCCCTGCTCGTCGGGCACGACTTCGGCTCGCCGGTGGCGGCCTATTGCGCGCTCGCCCGACCGGACGTCTTTCCCTCCGTGGTGCTGATGAGCGCCCCGTTCCCCGGCCCGCCCGCGCTGCCGTTCAACACCGCAGCAAGCGAGGCCTCGCCGGTTCAACCGAACACGGAAAATCAACAGCTAGCGGCCGCACTGGCGGCGCTCGACCCGCCCAGAGTTTCTTATCTTCAATATTTGAGCACCCGACAGGCGAACGAGGACATGTGGCACCCTCCGCAAGGCTTACACGCGTTTCTGCGGGCCTTTTTCTACGTCAAGAGCGCGGACTGGCCGGGCAATAAGCCGCATCCGTTGCAGGCGCGAACCGCCCTGGAATTGGCCCAACTGCCCACCTATTACGTCATGGAGCGCGGCCAGACGATGCCCCAGACCGTCGCGCCCTTCCACCCTTCCGCCGCCGAGGTCCTGGCCAGCCACTGGCTCACCGAACCGGAACTGGGCGTATACACCGAAGAGTATGGCCGCACGGGGTTTCAAGGCGCCCTGCAGGCGTACCGCGTCTATTCCGATGCGGACCTGACCGCAGAGCTGCGCCTGTTTTCGGGCCGGACGCTCGATGTCCCGTCGCTCTTCATCGGCGGGCAGCGCGATTGGGCGACCTATGCGGCCCCGGGCGCGCTCGAGTTGATGAAGGCAAAGGCAGCGACGCGGATGGGGGACATCGAGCTAATTGACGGCGCCGGTCACTGGATTCAACAAGAGCAGCCGGCTCAGCTCAGCACGCTCCTGCTCGCCTTCGGCCAGGAGGTGGGGGGAAAGTAGTAACTGAGGTGTTGGGACTTTTGCCAGGTAGCAAAGCCCCGCGCTCACGGCAACCTTTTCCCCGGTAGCGGGTTGTGATAGTTTGAATCATACAATAACTTTTTTTGCTATGACGACTAGCGAACTGACGGGACTCTACCAGGAGCTTACCCCTTGCATTGGAATCGACTTGAGCACGCTGCTGCCGGGGGGCATTCAGCGTGAAGTCGGCCATTTCAATGTATTTGCCCTGTCGGACCCTGGGGGAGCGAACCAACTGCGGCCAGCCACGCACTACCCCTGTCGTTCCTTCTACAAAATCAGCCTGTTGCGCAGCCGAAGCCGGGCCGTGTATGCGAACCAAACCATCGACATTGAGCCGGATACCCTGCTGTTTACCACGCCCAAGGTGCCGTTTCAGTGGCAGCCGGTCGAGGGGCAGCAGGGACAGTTCTGCCTCTTCACCGCCGAGTTTGTGCTACCGGTCCTCGGCGGTGCTACCCCAGACGAGCTGCCCCTGTTCCGGGCCGACGGGTACCCCTTATTTCACCTGACACCGGCTGAAGCCGCGCGGGCTGCGGAGCTTTTCGCCCGTATGCACGAGGAACTGGCCTCTGACTACGCCCACAAATACGACCTGCTGCGGGCCTACGTGCTGGAGTTACTGCACCTGGGCCAAAAACGGCAGCCCGCCACCGCGCTGCACCCCGCCCACACGGCGGCGGCCCGGCTCTCGTCGCGCTTCGTGGAGCTGCTGGAGCGCCAGTTTCCCCTCGCCACGCCCGAGCAGCGCGTGCAACTGCGCACCCCGGCCGACTTTGCTAACCATCTGGCCGTGCACGTCAACCACCTCAACAAACTGCTCAAGGAGAGCACCGGGCGCACCACCACCGACCTCATCGGGGGGCGGGTGGCGCAGGAGGCCAAGGCCCTGCTGCGCCAAACCGACTGGACTATCTGGGAAATTGCCGACGGCCTGGGTTTTGTGGATGTAGCGCACTTCTCGCACTTCTTCCGCCGCTATGCCGCCGTAAGCCCCGGCGCGTTTCGGACGCTGGACGCCGTGTTGGCTTGATTTATACAAGAAGCTGATTGGAGATTACAACCCTGGCGGCAGTCAGGCGGAGGACCTTTGTCGTGTTCAATCAACACCACAAATAAACTCCCTATGAGTACTTCCAAAATCGCCCTGCTCACCGGCGGCAGCCGGGGCCTGGGCAAGGACATGGCCCTGAAACTAGCCCAGCAGGGCATCGACGTTATCCTGACCTACCGCAGCCAGCAGGCCGAAGCCGCCGCCGTAGTCGCCGAAATCGAAGCCCTGGGCCGCCGCGCCGTGGCCTTGCCCCTAAACACCGCCGACCTGAGCACCTTCGAGGCGTTCTTCGCGCAGGTCGCCACGGTCCTGACTGACACCTTCGGCACCGACCGGTTTGACTTTCTCATCAACAACGCCGGCACCAGCCTGAACGCCCCCATTGCCGAGACGACCGAAGCACAGTTTGATGAGATGCTCAACGTGCACTTCAAAGGCGTCTTCTTCCTCACGCAGGGGGCGCTGCCCCTGCTGCGCGACGGCGGCCGTATCGTCAACATTTCCTCGGCCACCACCCGCAGTTCCTTCGCGGGTGTCTCGGTTTATGCGGCTATGAAAGGGGCTGTGGAGGTCTTCACGCGCTACCTGGCCTTGGAGTTGGGCAGCCGGGGCATTGCAGCGAACGTGGTAGCGCCCGGCGCGGTATTTGGCGGCGGTGCGATGACCGATACGCCCGAAATACGTGCCTGGGTGGCCAGTATCACGGCCCTGGGCCGCACGGCTGAGCCGGATGACATCGGCGGTATTGTGGCCTTCCTTTGCTCCAATTCGGCCCGCTGGCTGAACGGCCAGCGCCTGGAAGCGACGGGTGGGATGGTACTATGAGGCTGGTGTAAGGGAAATAGTCGTCCGTAGCGCCCGCAGAAAATACGTTGGTACTGGTGTGGCCAGTACCAACGTATTTTTTTATGCCAGCAGGGTGAGCTAGAAAGCTGGCCAGGCAATAGCTGACCGAAGCGCTTAACCTAAACCCGTACCCAGCTTCGCCAGACCACCTCAACTGCTTGGTTCACCCCTTTATGCTTCGCTTATGCAGCCCTTTCAGGTTGCTATTCCCCAACCTGTTCCTGACAACCTACGGGCTCGGCTGGCGCACACCCGCTGGCACGCGGAGCCAGCCCCTGTGGACTGGCAGTACGGCCTACCTGCGCGAGGTGCTGACGTACTGGCAGCACGATTTTGAATGGCAGCAGCAGGAAGCCCGGCGCGCCTAATTTGCTGCTCGACCAGCCGCGCCTACCTAGGCCAACAGGTATTCTCAACCAAGGCCGGTAGTAATTTTGCTAAAAAGCGGTCTGTCACGGACCACGGAAGTGGCAAACGCTACTTTTGGACCAAACTTTTAACCAAGGCCACTATTGCTGGCCCCTGCAATGGTCCGCCCAATACGAGGCAAGGAGCTGAACCTTTTAACGGAGGAAGTGAAACAGATTACGGTTTTTTCTCCCGTTGCTGCAAACCGCGTACTGCTGTACTTAAAACAACCAATTTAGTGTTTAGCGAAACGGTCGGAATAGAAAAAGGAGCCTTTCGCTGCTGTCCCTTCGGCATCACTATTTCGCCGGGTTAGGGGGCGGTTTCTTCCGGGGGCTCTGGGAGCGCAAGGCTTTCAGGTCCACGCGCCGGTTCAGTTGCCGGTTCTCGGGCCCGTCGTTGGGGGCTGCCGGGCGTCGTGCGCCGTAACTAAGGACCATCAGCCGGGCCGCTGGGATGCCTAACTCACGCAGGCAGTCGGCCACGGCACGCGCCCGCTGCGCGCCCAGGCGCTGCAGGTACCCCGCTGGGTCGGGGTGGTGAGCCGGCGCTTCGCGGGCGTCGGCGTGGCCTTCTACTTGCACGCGCAGGTCCGGCTGTTCCCGCAGCACGCGGCCCAGGTAGGTGAGTAGTTTCCGGCCCTCGGGCCGCAACGCACGTTGGCGAACCGCAAAAAACGTGGCTGGGGCCGGCTCCACGATGGCCCCCGACCGAGCGGGGTCCGGGTGGTAATCGACGTAGAACCCCACCCAGAACGTGCCCGCGCTGGGCACGGGCACGGCCCTACGCACCGCCCGTTGCCCGAGTTGGTACACGTCCACTTGGTAGGTGCGGCCGCCGGGCACGGCCAGCCGGTAGCTGCCGTCGGCCCCCGTCTGGGCGCGGTACGGGGCGGCGGCTGAGTCGGTCCCGCTACGGAATACGACCTCGGCCCCGGGCACACCGGTGGTGCTGTCCTGCCGGCTGTACACCCCGCCGCGCACGAGAACGGCCGGTGCGAAGCTGGGCACCGCCGCCACGGGGGGCAGGGCCTGTGGGCAACTTGGTTGTCCGTGGAGGCCTTGGTCACCCCAGCCCTGGCTTAGCAGCAGGCAAAACGATAAGAATACGTGCCGCATCTAACGGTGCTGAAAAGGGAAATTAGTTGATGCAACCATCAGGTCCAATGGAATGGGCGTGTTCACGCAAACGGTCGTGGCTGTTGCAGAACTCGGTTTAGGCGGTTCCGCTTTTAGGTAGCGACTTGGCGATTACCCAAGTGGGCGCTTTGGGGCGCCTGTTTCGCCGCCCAGCACGTGCATTTGCGGCCAGCAGGGGCCGGGGCAGGGCCACTGCCAGGTTCAGCTGC
>NZ_JAGEMO020000085.1 GCF_017921975.2 Hymenobacter terricola | reverse complement strand
AACCGGCAATGGTGCCCACAGGCCTGCACCAGCTGCTGAAACCCGGCTGGGGTGTTGCCCACTTCTACGTGTTGCAACTGCTCGTCGTGCAGGTAGCACACGGCCAGCGTGGCCTTGCTCACGTCAATGCCGACGACGGGAAAAGAAAGCGAAGCATCCATGGGGAAGGGCTAAAGAGTGAGAAAACCGCAAAAAAGGACTTCTAGGGAGTCTTTCGCTATCCTGATACAGGCTCTGGCGCCTCATGGAACTGTCCAAAGTGGCCCTAGAAAAGGGAGGGGATTGTCATGTTAAACGGGCTCGAAGCCCCATAAGACGAGAATCTTATTCCTTCCTTTTCCTTCTCGTTAACCCAAATTACGGCGGGCAGGTGAACATAGGATTACGGCGGGCAGGTGAACATAGGATAACCTGCGTTATAATCTCATTCTTGGAAAAATGGTGGTTTTTAGTGTCTGAGTTTCCATTAATAAAAACAGGCTTTTTCCTTATCCATTGCCTGTTCAAAACCTTAGCTGGGCAATGCTTAGCAGCAAAGTGCTCCAAGTATCGTGGCCACCTGTTTTGCTTGGTGGGTCAGCTTGCCTTGGCGAGGTAAAAAAAGTGGCGGGGTCGTGTAACACTTACCGGGTTTGGTGGTAATCGACTTATCTTTCCCCACTCTATGCAAGCTCTTCGCACTCATCTGGTCATTCTTCTAACCCTTTGTAGCGGATTATCGACCCTTGCGCAGGGGGCCAAACCCGCCGGAAATATCCCCTCCCTACACTTAGGCGGCACCCTAACCCTCTCGGTGCAACATGGTACGATTGCCGCCGACCTGCTGGTGAGTCACGTGCCGACGCTGGCCGACGGGCGCATTTGGCTGCACACCGGGCTCAACGTGGAAAGCTTTCGGGATTCGACGGGGCAGCATGTGTTCGAGTACACCCGTCGGTTCGCACCGGATACCACGGAGGAAGCCTGGCAATACCAGCGCATCGATGAGCGCGGCCGGTCACTTCCCTGGCCCCGCACGCTGCGCGTCCGCTACACCGGGGGGTATCCCGTGCAAGCCGACTCCAGCCAATCGCCCCGGCGCGACGACTACAAGGGGCGCCTGGCCTTCAATGGCCAAACCGTGCGCGGCACGGAACAGACCGCGTGGTACCCCGTGCTCTACGACCGTTCCCACGACCAGCAGCTCAACGCCTACACCTACGATATACAGGTCACGTGCGCCGACTGCCAAACCCTCTACCTCACCGGCAGCGCCCCCGTGCCGGGTCCCCAGCAGCGCTTGGTTTCCCAAGTCCCGGTTCCCTTGGTGCTGTTCGCCGGCAACTACGCGACGCAGCGCCTCGGGGCCGACTGGCTGCTAAACTCCCACCTTACCCCGGGCCAAGCCGCAACCTTCGAGGGCTTCGTGGCCAGCATCCGGACGTACTACGAACACCAGTTGGGCATTCCCTACCGGCAGGCGCTCACTTTCTTGCACGCGACGCCCGTTTCCAAACGCAACGGCTGGTTGTTCGTCACCTTTCCCACCGTGGCCAGCGTGGGGTGGCAGCAGGATTTTAGCTCTTTGTTTCGCGGCGAAACGCTGGCCGATTCCACCCTGTTGCCGTTTCTCTGCCATGAGTTCGGGCACTACTATTTCGGCGCGCTCGTGCAGCCCAATGCCGAGTTGCGCTGGTTCTTCTCAGAGGGGGCCACCGAATACGTGGGCCTGAAAGCGGTGCAGCACCGCTTAAGTGCCAAGCTCTACCGCAAAAAGCTGGCAGACTACCGCCGCAACCTGCTGCAAACCGGTGATTTACCGGGGCTGAGCGCGGTCAAGCAAGCCGACGAAATTTCGGGTATGTATCGCTACGTAATCGCCCCCCTCCAACTACTGGCCTTAGAGCGCCAGATTGGCGAGAAGCAAACGTGGCGCTGGTTGCGCACGGTGGTGCAATCACCTGTCCCGCACACCGACTACGCTTTCCTGCTGCGTAGCTTACGCCAAAGTGGCTTGAGCGAAGCGGCGGTAACGGCTTGGGTAACACGCTACACCAGTGGAGGCCCTGCGATGAAACAAGCCTTGTTAGAAGTGGCTACTCCGTAAATTCAGGTTCCGCAAATGAGGAAACAGTCTTTTACATTTAGCAAACGGCCGTTTGCAACACGTAAAGAACTCCAGTCCAAACCATTGTTTATCATCGCTTGACGTGCTGTGTTTTTCGTTTTCTGAGAGGTGCCTATTACCCAAAACCATTGGGCTTGGTAAGCAAGGACTGTCGGCCCAAACCGGTGCGTTATTTTGCTGCCTGGGGCTGTAGTTCTGCCAGCGGGGCCTGCGGAACCAGCAAGTGGCGGCTTTTGGCGGTGACCACGGCTTTACCGACCTGGAAAGTGGCGCGCTGTTTCACATCGAGCGACGAGGCGGCGGCCAGCACAGTGTAGGTACCGGCGTCGGCCACCCAGGCCGTGGCGGCGGTGTTGTAGGAAGCCAGGTCGGCAGTCGTGAGAACGAAGGTGAGCATCTGCGACTGACCGGGAGCGAGCAGGGCGGTTTTGGCAAAGGCTTTCAATTCGCTTTGGGGTTTGGCGAGCTTGCCCTTGGGCGCGCTCACGTAGAGCTGCACGACTTCACGGCCCGCCGTTTTGCCGGTATTGGTGACGGCAAGCGTGGCCGTGAGCCGGCCGTTGAGCGTGGGCGCGCTGAGCTTCAATGGCCTATAGGCAAAGGTGGTGTAGCTCAGGCCGTGGCCAAACGGATAGGCCGGCTGCTTGTGGAAGGTATTAAAGTAGCGGTAACCCACGTAAATACCTTCGGCATAGGCATTTTCCGACTCCTGGCCGCCCAGCGCACTGGCCGCCGGGGCCACGCCCGGCCGCACCCGGCCCGGAAAATCCTGGCTGTAGGGAATATCGGTGTAGGCCACGGGGAAGGTGGTGGCCAGCTTGCCCGAGGGGTTGACCTGGCCACTGAGCACGTCGGCCACCGCGTAGCCGCCCTCCTGGCCGGGCTGCCAGGCCAGCAGGATGGCATCGGCCTGACCGCGCCAGCCGGCGGTTTCAATTACGCCGCCCACGTTCAGCACCACCACCACTTTCTTGCCCTGGGCATGGAAGGCCGTGGCCACCTGTTGAAGCAACGCCTGCTCGGCAGCGGTGAGGGTGAAATCATCGGCTACTTTGCGGTCGCCGCCCTCGCCGGCGCTCCGCCCCAGGGTCACCACGGCCACATCGGCGGCCTGGGCCTGCTGTTGCAGCACGGTAGCATCGGGGGCCATTTCGGTGATGACCGGGACGGGGTCGAAGAAGCTTCTGGCTTTGGGCAGCTTGGCTTTTTCGGCCCGCAGATATTGGGTGTAGGCCTGGCTGATGGGCGTGCTGATGGTGAAGCCGGCTTTGCCCAGCCCCTGCTCGATGGAAATAGTGTAGGCGCGGTTGACGTTGCCGCTGCCGGTGCCCCCGGCAATCGGGTTGTAGGACGTGTTGCCGAACAGGGCCAGCTTCTGGCCGGCGGCCAGCGGCAGCGCCTGGGCCTCGTTGCGCAGCAGCACCATGCTTTCGGCGGCGGCCTGGCGGGCCACGGCGGCATCGGCGGGCAGGGCGGGGCGGCTGGTGTAGGCAGCGCCTTTGAAGGTGGGCGACTTGAGCACTAGCTCCAGCACGCGGGTCACGTTGGCGTCGAGCTGGGCGGGGGTGAGCTGGCCGCTTTGGGCCGCCGCCAGCAGGGCCTGGGTTTGCACCAGAGTACCGGGCATGAGCAGGTCGTTGCCGGCCTGGAGCTGGGCCACGGCGTTATGGCCGCCGTACCAGTCGGTCATTACCAGGCCCTTGAAGCCCCACTCCTGCCGCAGCAAGGTGGTGAGCAGGTCGGGGCTTTCGGAGGTGTAGGTGCCGTTTACGAGGTTGTAGGACGACATCACGGTCCAGGGCTGCGACTTGCGCACTGCAATCTGAAAGCCTTTCAAGTAGATTTCCCGCAGGGCCCGCTCGCTCACCTGCGAGTTCAGCTTCATGCGGTTGAATTCCTGGTTGTTCACCGCGAAGTGCTTGATGCTGGTGCCCACGCCGTTCGATTCGATGCCGTTGACGAAGGCCGCCGCCATATTGCCGGCCACCACGGGGTCTTCGGAATAATATTCGAAGTTGCGCCCACCCAAGGGGTTGCGGTGGATGTTCAGGCCCGGCGCCAGCAGCACGTCGATGCCAAATGCCCGGACCTCGCCGCCAAACGCCACGCCCACCTTGTGCACCAGGGCGGTGTCCCAGCTTGAGGCCAGCAGCGTGGCCACGGGGAAGGCGGTGGCGTAGTAGGTTTTGGTGCTGTCGCCGCCGCGAATGGGGTCGATGCGCACGCCCGCCGGGCCGTCGGAAAGCGTGAGCGAGGGGATGCCCAGGCGCGGAATGGCGTGGGTGCGACCGGCCGCGCCGGGCACTTTCTCGGGCACTGCCCGGTCGCCGGGGTTGCCGGGCGGCAGCACGCCTTCGGGGAAGCCGGAGGGGTAGAAGCCCATGCCCACCACCAGCTTCACCTTTTCTTCGGTGGTGAGAGCGGCCAGGATTTCCTTTAGCGAGGCTTTGCCCAGCTGCGGCGCGGGGGCCTGGGCTGTGGCGGTTTGGCCTCCCAGCAAAGCCAGCAAAACCAGAGTTGAAAACTTACCGCCGCAGCGGCCAAACCCAGTGTGCAGATTACTCATACAGAAGCTGTTTTGGTAGAGTGGATTTGTTTATCGGCCGACGGAATAGGTGCGGTGCTGCGGGCCCACGCCCGTTATTTTCACCGACTGCCAGCCGGTGGGCAGGGTAGTTTTGCGCTGCGCGATGCCGGCGGGGGTGATGTCGAGCCCGCCGAAACCCATGAGCACGGCTTGCAGCACGCCGCCCGCGCCGGTGGCGAAGTAGGGGTTGGTGCCGCCCTTGGTTTCGGCGATGACGCGGAATGGGGGCAGCAGGTTGGGCACGTAGGCATCCTGGAAAAAGTGCCGGGCCTTGGCCCCGTCGCCCAGACGGGCGTAGAGCAGGGCAAAAATGGCCTGCGTCATGGCCGGAGTGCCTTCCGTGGGCACGCGGGTTTCGTAGTAGGCGAGGTCTTTTTTGATTTGGGCCGGGTCGGTGATGACGCCGAGCGGGTAGGCCAGCAGGTTCACATCGCCCTGTTTGATGCCTTCGCCGTGGTAGCTGGCGTGCTCCTGGGTCACACCGTCGGGCATTTTCAGGATGGGAATGTTCTGGGCCACCAGAGCCCAGTCGGGGTTGGCGCGCAGGCCCAGCAGCCGGGCGGCGGCGGCGGCATTTTGCAGGTTGACCCGGGCGGCGGCGTTGGTGAAGGCGTCGTTGTCCACGTTTTCGGCCCACTCATCAGAAGCCACCACGTTTTTGATGTCGTAGTGGCCGGGGCCGGTGCGCTCCACCCGGCTGGCCCAGAAGTCGGCGGTGGCCGAAAGCATGGGCCAGCCTTTCTCGCGCAGCCACTCCTTGTCCTGGGTCACGCAGTAGTATTGCCAGGCGGCCAGGGCCACGCAGGCCGAAATGTGGTGCTCAAACGGGCCGCTCAGGGCCCACACCGGCGTTTCTTCCACCCCCGAGTCGGCGCTTTCCCACGGATACATGGCGCCCTGGTAGCCGTGGGCGAAGGCGTTGCGCCGGGCCGGCTCCAGCCGCCGGAAGCGGTATTCGACCAGGGACTTGGCGATTTCCGGGTGCAGCACGGCCAGCACCGGAAACATCCACAGGTCGGTATCCCAGAAAACGTGGCCGTTGTAGCCCAGGCCCGACAGGCCCATGGGCGAAGGCGAAAAGTCGGTGCCGGCCCGCGAGAAGCTGTAGAGGTGGTAGAGCATGCTGTGCACGTCCTGCTGGGCCTGGGCATCGCCGGCAATCTGGATGTCGCTCTGCCACAAGTCCTGCCAGGCTTTCTGGTGGAAGGCCAGCAGGCGGTCGCGGCCTTCGAGGCGGGCGAAGATGGTCATGCGCTCGGCCTCGTTCAGCGGGTCGGGGTGGTGGGCCGTGCTGCTGGCCGAGCCCGCCACGGCGTAGCCATACGTCTCCCCGGCTTTCAGCGCCTTGCTAAATTTCATCAGATGCTCGTTGTTGTCCCACATTTCGTGAATCACGCGCGGCTCCTGCCCGTGGGCTTCCGTGAACAGAAACGTGGTGGAGGCGCACAGCAGCAGCTTGCCCGTCGGGCTCCGGGCCGAGGACGTGAGCAGGCGCACGGTGGCGTGCGGCCGGTCGATTTCGTTGTAGTAGTTCTGCACGTCGCGCAGGGCGTCGGGCGTGTCCATCACGCTGGCGGCCGTCAGGGACAGGTCTTTTTTCGCCACGATGGACACGTCCATCAGCACCGTGAAAGGTAGGTGGCGCAGCGCGTAGTACGTGTAGCGGATGGTGGCCTTGTCGGCGTAGTCAAACGTGGTGGTGAGGGCGGCTTTCTGCATGTCCAGTTCCTGCTGGTAATGGCTCACATCGGCGGCCCCCAGGCGGCGGCCGTCGATTTCCAGGTACATATTCAGCAGGTTGATGCTGTTGAGAAAGTTGCTCACCCGGCCCCGGCCGTACTGGTCGTAGGCCCCGGCCAGCACCACGTTCTTCACCTTGAACGGCTCCGGCGACGACACAATGCCCATGACGCCGTTGGCCACCGTCACGCCGTAGTAGTTGCCGGGGTCCACCTTGTCGGCGCTGATGCGCCAGGGGTCGGGCGTTTGGGCGGCGGCGGGTAGCTGGCCAGTTACAATGAAAAGCACCAACGCACTCAAAAATGCACGCAGCTTTCCAGGTCGAATAAGTAACATATGGGGAGGAAGAATAACATGAAATGAAATAGGGTAAGCGTTGGCTTACCCTATTTCATTATTTCCATTACAGTGGGCAAGCGCGACAGCGCACCGGCTTAGAACCCCGGGTTTTGGGTGATGTTCGGGTTCACATCCACCTGCGTCTGCGGAATAGTAAAGAGCAGGTACTTATCGGCACTCTGGGGCTTGTCTTTGCGGGGCAGCAGGAACTTGCCGAACCGAATCAGGTCCTGTCGGCGCCACTCCTCGTTGTACAGTTCGCGGCCGCGCTCGTCGAGCAGAATGTCCAGCGTAAGCGTGGGCAATACACTGGCTCCCCGCGAGGGCAAGGTACGGATGTAGTTGACGATGGCCAGGGGCGTAGTACCGTAGGTGCTCACGCTGGTGGCCGTGCCGCCCCGCAGGATGGCCTCGGCCTTCATCAGCAGCACATCGGCCAGCCGAAAACTCACGTGGTCGTTCTCCGCGCCGTTGCCGCCTTTGTCTTCGCTGACGTAATCCACCGGGTATTTCAAAGGGCGAATCCCCTTTACTTCCAGGTCCGCGCCTACTTCAAATATATTGACGTCTTTAGTAAAGACCAGCGGATTGCCTCCCCGGTCTTTGAGGGCCGTCTCGTCTTTGAGGTTGTACTGCTGGCCGGCAAGAAAGCCCACATTGACGTGCCTGCCCGTATTGACGGCGTTGGGAGAGCTACTGGGATAGGCTTCGCCCCGCCGTTTATCGGTCGCCTCAAACTTATCAAAAAAGTCGCCAGTGGTGGCCGGGCCGTTATAGCCATTGACGGGAAACAAGTTGTAGTGCGAAACGAACTTCCAATAGGAGCGCACGTCACCGCCGTCACCGTAGGTATTTTCCTGGGTGAAGATGTTCTCTCTCCCGATGGCGGTGTTGTTGGGCGCGAAGTTGTCGAAGTAGTCGGGCGTGAAGGAATACCTATTGCTGGTGATGATTTCGTCCGCCAGCCTGATAACCGAGTTCATGTCAGCCACGTCGAAAGTTGGCGTTTTGCGGTTGGCATAGGCCCCCTTGTTCAGGTAGCACTTCATCAGCAAGACGCGAGCGGCGTCTTGGTTGGCTTTGCCCGCCGGGCCGATGGGCAAGTCTCTTTGCACGGCCAGTATTTCGCTCACGATGTAGTTCAGCGCCTCCGTGCCTTTCCGCAACCGGGCCGGCTTGCTCAGTTCCTCACCGGGGTCGCGGTACAGCACCTGGTCGAACATGTCCAGCAACCAGAACATGCCCCAGGCGCGGATGAACCGGGCTTCTGCGGCCTGCTGCGTGGTTGGGCCAAACCGCAGCAAGTCGGTGGCGGCATAGGTAATGCCGTTAAGCCCGGTGAAGGTGTTGCGGATTTGCTCGTTGTTGGAGTCCCAGTTGTGCAAGTAAAGCTGGCGCCACTTGCCGTTGTCGTCCCAGTCTGGTCCGCGGGTGGGCATAATCCGCTCATCGGTCGAGACTTCCTCCAAGGCAAAAACGTTCACACTACCCTGAATGGGGTCACGCATGGAATTGTACACCCCCGTGAGCAGCGCCGACGGGTTGCCGCTAGGAATCTGGTCCTTGAGCAAGTTTCCATTAATGTCCTCGGTTAGCTGGCAGCTGTTGGCTACCTGTAGCAAGGCTAAAGTGGCCGCGATGCGGACAATACTATTTTTCTTCATGGCTGATAAGGTCTATTGGGTTACAAGGAGAGATTGAGGCCGAATGTAAAGGTGCGGGCACTCGGATAGGCCGTGTAATCAATGCCGACCGAGGGGACGCTATTGGCGCGCGTTTTGATGGTATTGATTTCCGGGTCAGCCCCCGTGTAGTTCGTAATTACGAATAGGTTCTGGCCCGTGGCGTAGATGCTGGCTCCCTTGAACACCTTGCCCAGGTCGCCAATTGCGTACGACAGCGTCACGTTCGACATTTTTAGGTAGTTGCCCTTCTCCAGGTAACGTGACGAGGCGGCCGTCGCGCTGCCAGTCGATTCCTTAACGGGATTCTCAAATGTTACCAGCGCAATGTTCTTCCTGGCGTTAATGCCCCCGATAGCACCCACCGCGTTGAGGGTGTTGTTATAAATCAGTTGACCAAACACCCCGGTCATGTTAGCTACGAGTGAGAGCTTGCTGTAGTGGGCGTTAGCGCTGAAACCAAGCAGGGTTTTGGGGTTGGGGCTGCCAGCGTAGAATGCCGGTCCGAACGGATTCGGTAGCCCTTTTTCGTCGAGGCCCCGGTACTCCGGCAGATAAAAAGCATTGATGGGTAAACCATTCCGAATGGTTTCAACCAATGCCCCGGATAACCCTTGGCCGGTAATCAATCCGGTAGGGATGGGAGCACCCGGCAGGCCGGAAACGTTGTTGCGAATGAAAGTGGCGTTTGCGTTAAAGCCCAACCCAACCTTCTCACTGTTCAAAATCGTAGTCCCGAGTGCAACTTCTACGCCCTTGTTTACGACCTCGCCCTTGAGGTTTTCCCACTTGAGAGCGGCATTCGACGGCCTGGGCTCTCCGGGGGTAGTGGGAAACAACAGGTCAGTGGTCGTCTTATAGAAGTAGTCAACCGTGGCCGTCAGTCGGTTGTCAAAGAACCCCAGGTCAACCCCAGCGTTGTACTGCGTATCCGACTGCCATTTCAAGCCTGGGCTCGCGGCGTTAAGCGGTGTCTGGGCGAGGCCATTATTGTCGAATGAGTACCGCTCTTGTGCCGAGCCGGCTGGGAACTCCTGGTTGCCGGTGCGGCCATAGCCTGCCCGGACTTTAAGCTGCGTCAGCGACTTGTTCCCCTTCAGGAATTCTTCCTGGCTTACGTCCCAGGCCGCGGCAAAAGAAGGGAAATAGCCCACCCGGTTTTCGGGGCCGAACTTGCTGCTTTGGTCGCGGCGCAACGTACCCGTGAGTAGGTAGCGGTCCTTATAGTTGAGAATAGCCCGACCAAAGATGGACTGCAACGCCGTGAAAGGGTCTTTGAAGGAAGTTACAAAGCGGGAACCGTTGCTGGAATACTGAATGTAATTCGTGTAATCCAGCCCGAAGTCGCCAAAGCCGTTCTGGCCATTGGCGGGATTGCCGTATGCCTTGATGTTCGAGCCTAAGTTAGAGAACGTGGTGTACTCGTAGCCCAACAGCGCGTTCAGGTTGAGGTCTGGAGTGATTTTTTTGTTGAAATTCAGCGTATTCGCAATTTGCTGAGTGCTCAACTGGTTGTTGCTAATACCGGCAAGTCCCTTGCCCTTTACATCATCGAAGTTGATAAGGGCTTGTCCGGTGGACGTGCGGCGCTCGCCGGTGCTGTAGTTGATGCTGTACAGCACCCGTGCTTCCAGCCAGTCGGTGATTTTATAGTGTGGTGATACGCTGGCCAGAATGGTGGACACCCGGGCTTCGTCATTGTATAGCTCCTGATATGCGAGGGGGTTGATGAGTTCGCCCTGTTTAATATTCAGCGAACCGTCGGCTTTGCGAAGCGAATCAGTCGGGTTCCACTGCAACGCCTGGCCGATGAGGCTACCCTGCGAGCCAGCGGTGGTGGTGATGGGAGCCAAGTTCTCCTGAAACTGGCTGGTGACGATGTTCACATCCACGCCGAGCTTCTTGCTTTCGAGGAACTCCAGGTTGGTGGAAAAGTTGGCACTGTATTTCTTGAACCCGGTTTTGCGAACAATGCCGTCCTGGTTGAGGTAACCCAGCGAGAGGCGGTAGCGGCCGTTTTCGCCGCCACCGCTCATGGCCACGTTGTAGTTTTGCAGTTGGCCTGTTCGCGTGATAGCCCCCAGCGCGTCAGTGTCAGTGCCCCGGTCGTAGCTGCCGGGCCCGCTGTTGGGCAGTCCATAGTAAACCAGCGCTTGCCGGAACTGGCCAGCATTAAGCATCTTCTGCCGACGCAAGATGGTTGAAAAGCCGGTTGAGGCCCCGATGTCCAGCCGGGGGGCACCCGTTTTGCCCCGCTTCGTGCTAATCAGAACAACCCCATAAGCTGCCCGCGACCCGTAGATGGCCGTGGCAGAGGCATCTTTCAAAACGGTCACCGACTCAATGTCAGTTGGGTTGAGGAAGTTCAGCGGGTTGCTGTCGGAACCATCACCAGCTTCGTTAGCCGCCACCTGGCCCGGCCGGGCCGAGCGGCCATCGAGCGGCACACCATCCACCACGTAGAGCGGCTGGCCGGTACCCGTCACGGCCGAGTTGCCCCGAATTTTTATGGTTGCGGGGCCACCAGGCTGCCCGCTATTGTTGCCCACCTGCACCCCAGACACGCGGCCTTGGATAAGTTGGTCGGGCGAAGTGTATGTGCCCTTGTTGAAATCCTTTTCGCCGATGACGGACACTGCCCCGGTCAGGTCTTGCTTACGGGCCGTGCCGTAGCCCACTACCACTACTTCGTTCAAGCTTTGAGCATCGGTCTTTAGGGCTACCGACGCCGTGGACTTGTCGGTAATATCGACTACCTGCGTGGAATAGCCCACAAACGAAAAAGACAGCTTGGTGGCCGAAGCCGGCACATCGAGTTGGAAGGCACCGTCGGCACCGCTGCTGGTGCCGACGGTGGTGCCCGGCACGATTACCGTGACGCCGGGCAAGCCCATGCCCGTTTCGTCCGTCACCTTGCCGGAAATGGGCCGGTTGGCCTGCGCCTGGCTCAGCAGCGGGAACAGAATAAACAAAACCCCTAGCAGCAACAGCTTCAGGCGCATTGTTGGGCCGCGGCCCGCCGGGGCGGTCAGCAGCGCAAGCTCATACGGATTGTACCGTGTGTACACGTTGTTCCTCATGGTTGAAAAGTGAAATGGTGGGAAATTTTTAAGTGGCATTTTAAGCAGTAAAGGGGTTGAAAGGTTTCCGGAAACGATTCCTGCAAACGATTCTGGAGCGAGCGGCGGTGGGATATGGGTCTATTCATTCATTGCAGCGTTGGGTGAGAATCAGTTAGCAAAAAAGTGCCCGCCGCGTTATTGCAGCGGGAGCACCAGTGCCTGCCAGGGTTGAAGCGTTAGCGCCGGACTACCGGCCTGGAGGGCAGCGTAATTGTTAAGCCACAGTTTATTACTGGTTTTCAGGCCTGAAGGTACTGTCCAGCGGCGCGGTTCGGCCGAGAAGTTGAGCACTACCAGCACTTTCTCGGGGCCTAGGGTGCGGGTGTAGGCGTAGATGTGCGGGTTGGCCGCGTCCAGCAGCTGGTACTGGCCGTGCACCAGCACCGGGTGCTGCCGGCGCAGCCGCGTAGCCTTGCGGAAATGGTTGAGCACGGAGGTGGAGTCTTTGGCCTCGGCCGCTTCATTGATGGACAGGTAATTGGGGTTGACTTTCAGCCAGGGCGTGCCGGTGCTGAAGCCGGCCCGGGCCGTGGCGTCCCACTGGAAGGGCGTGCGGCTGTTGTCGCGCGAGAAGCGCTCCAGGCCTTTGAGGTAGGCCGGGAGGCTGCCGCCCTGCGCTTTCACCAGCTGGTAGCCGTTGCGGGCGGCCACGTCGCGGTAATCGGCAATGCTGGTGAAGTTGATGTTGGTCATGCCCAGCTCGTCGCCGTTGTAGCAGTAGGGCGTGCCGCGCATGGTGAGCGGGAAGGTGTTGAGCAACTTGGCCGAAGCCGCCCGGAACGCGGGCCGGTCATCGCCGAACTTGCTCACCATGCGCGGTTGGTCGTGGTTGCCGAGGTCGAGGGCCTGCCAGCCTTTTTGGGCAAAAGCACTGTCCCACTTCGTAAACACGCGCTTCAAATCGGTCAGCTTATAGGTTTTGGAGCCGCTGCCTACGCCCGTGCCCTCAAAATGGTAGGTCATGTTCAGTTCCTGGCGGGCGGGGTCCACGAAGAGCATGGCCTCGGCGGGGTTGCGGCCGGCGCCTTCGGCCACGGTCATGATGTTGTATTTGCTCAGCACCTCGCGGTTCATCTCCTGGAGGTAGTCGTGCAGGTGCGGGCCGTGGTTATAGGCGTTGGTGAAGTTGCGCTCCGTGAGGCCCGGCATGGGCGGGAAGGCGGGGTCTTTGGCCACAAACTGGAAAGCATCCATCCGGAAGCCGTCGATGCCTTTGTCCAGCCAGAAGCGCATCAGGCCATACGCTTCCTGGCGCAGCTTGGGGTTGTTCCAGTTCAGGTCGGGCTGCTTGCGGGAGAAGTAGTGCAGGTAGTAGGCCTTCGTGAGCGAGTCGTACTGCCAGGCGTTGTGCTTCACATCGAAGATGCTGTACCGGGCCGGGGGCGTGCCTTTCTCGGCGGGCCACCAGTAGTAATAGTCGCGGTAGGGGCTGGTGCGCGAGGCCCGCGCCGACTTAAACCACTCGTGCTCATCGGAGCTGTGGTTCACCACCAGGTCCATCACCAGCTTGATGCCGCGCCGGTGCAGGCCTTTCAGCAGCGCATCGAAGTCCTGCATGGTGCCGAACTCGGGCATGATTTGGCGGTAGTCCGAAATGTCGTAGCCGTTGTCGTCGTTGGGCGAGGCGTAGATGGGATTCAGCCAGACCGTGCCCACGCCCAGGCTCTTGAGGTAGTCGAGGCGGGAGGCAATGCCCTTCAGGTCGCCCACACCGTCGCCGTTGCTGTCCTGGAAGCTGCGCGGATAAATCTGGTACACCACGGTTTCTTTCCACCAGTCGGGCTTTTTGGCGGGTGCGGCCGTGGCCTTCGGCTGTTGCTTTTCCGGCTGCTTTTTTTCGGACTGCGACTGCCCACAGGCCGTGGCAAGCGCCAGGGCCAGGGAAAGCAGCAGGGCAGAAATTCGGCAGGTAGTCATGGGGTTGAGCCGGTTTGGCGAAGGGGCAGAAAAGTGGTAATGAAGGCGGCTATCCGGGAGCTGCGGTGGCCAGCTCCTGCACCATGGTTTCGGAGATGGCCGGCGTGGCGCCCTGGAAAGTGGCCACCAGCGAGCCCGCCGCGCAGGCAAAAGCCAGGGTGTGGTCCGGTGGCTGCCCGGCCAGCCAGCCCCGGAGCAGGGCCGCCAGAAAAGCATCGCCGCTGCCGATGGTGTCCTGCACCGCCACCGCGCGGCCGGGACTGCAGTAGAGCCGCCCGCCGGTCCAGAGGGCGGCCCCGTCGGCGCCCTTGGTCACGCACACGGCTTGCAGCTGGAAGCGGGCGGCCAGCCATTCCAGGGCCGTTTCTTCGGCCGGGCTGGCCCCGAACCAGCTCATGATTTCGGCCAGCTCGTGGTGGTTCAGCTTCACGATGTCGGCGTGGCGGAGCAGGTACTGCACCACGTCGCGGGAGTAATGCGGGGGCCGAAGGTTCACGTCAAAGACCTTGCGCGGTGCCTGTTGCAGCAGGCGGTACAAGGTTTCGCGGCTCACCGGACTGCGGGCAGCTAAGCTGCCAAAGACGAAGGCTTCGGCCCCCTGTATCAGGTCGCTCAGGGCGGGTTCGTAGTGGATGTAGTCCCAGGCCACGGGCTGGACTATCTTGTAAGTCACTTCGTTGGTGTTGCTCACGTTGGCTTTCACCACGCCCGTCAGGTGGGTTTCGCCGCGCTGCACGTACTGCGTGCTCAGGCCTTTGCCCGCCACGAAAGCCAGCAGCTCCGCCCCCAAATCGTCGTGGCCCACGCGGCTGATGAGCTCGGCCTCGAGCCCAAAGTTGCGCAGGTGCACCGCCACGTTGAGCGGCGCGCCGCCGGGTTGCTTGCCGGTGGGCAGCACATCCCAGAGCATTTCTCCGAAACAGGCAATGGCCATGGGGTGAGGGGGTTAGTTATAGAGTTGCCAGGTATTCGTTTTTGGTTGTTAGTGCTTTACCAACAGCTTGGCTAACAATCAATAACGGGCAACTGACAGCCCGTTTAATTTTGAATAACTACTCAATGAAAAACCAGCGTTTTTTCGACTTGCTCCAGGCTGGTGCCTTTGGTTTCGGGCATGAAGCGCCACACGAAGAGCAGCTGGAGCACCATCATGGCGCAGAAAAAGGCGAACGTGTTGCCCCCGCCCAGATGCTCCGCAAACCAGGGAAAGGTGAAGGCAATGACCGTGGCCATCACCCAATGCGTGCTGGAGCCCAGCGCCTGGCCCTTGGCCCGCACGGCGTTGGGAAAAATCTCGGAGATAAAAACCCAGATGACCGCGCCCTGCGAGAAAGCAAAAAAGGCGATGTAGATGAACAGCAGCACCGGCACCAGCATGCCGCCAAACTGCTGCGTGTAGAACGCCCGCGCCACCAGCCCCAGCGTGGCAATGAGCCCCACTGAGCCAACGAACATGAGCACGCGCCGCCCAAACCGGTCGATAACATTGACCCCCAGCAGGGTGAAGCAGAAATTAACCAGCCCGATTCCCGCCGATGACAGCAGCGCCGCCCCCTGCCCCAGCCCGGTCATCTCGAAAATGCGCGGGGCGTAGTAGATGATGGCGTTGATGCCCGACACCTGATTGAAGAAGGCGAAGGCCATGGCCAGCAGCACCGGGGTGCGGTACTGCGCGCTCCAGAGCGACTCGCTGTGCTGCCCCGCGCTGGCCTGGCTGGTGAGAATGGCGGCCACGTCGGCGTCCACCGTATCGGGGCCGATGATGCGCAGGACTTCGCTGCCCTCCTCAATGCGGCCGTGCAGCAGCAGCCAGCGCGGGCTTTCGGGCACCTGGAACAGGAACAGCAGGAAGCCCAGGGCCGGCACGGCCTGCACGCCCAGCATCAGCCGCCAGGGCTCGTGGCCCACGCCCGCCAGCAGGTAGTTGGAAAGGTAGGCGACGAGGATGCCGAAGACGATGTTGAACTGAAACAAGCCCACCAGCTTGCCCCGCGAGCGGGCCGGCGAAATCTCCGAAATGTAGAGGGGCGCCGTCACCGAGGAGGCCCCCACCCCCAGCCCGCCCAAAAAGCGGAACACCAGAAACGGCACCCAGGCCGGGGCCAGCGCCGCGCCTACCGCCGACACCAGGTAGAGCACCGCAATCCAGCGCAGCGTTTGCCGGCGGCCCAGCGCATCGGAAGGAATGCCGCCGAAGACGGCCCCGAGCACCGTGCCGATGAGGGCAATGGAAATGGTGAAGCCGTGCGCTACCGGGCTCAGGTGCCAGAGCTGCTGCAAGGCTTTTTCGGCCCCCGAGATAACGGCGGTGTCGAAGCCGAACAGAAAACCGCCCAGGGCGGTAACGATGGACCAGAAAAGGACTTTGCGCTGCACCATAGGGAGAATGGCTACGAAACCGTTTTCCCAAAAGTCCGGCTTCGCGGCCGCCAAGGCCTGCTCGTTTCTTTCAAATCCTTATAGAATTCCGACAAGACCGAGCAATCGGCACAACTGCTTATCAATCAACGGAAAAACTTTTTTATCAGCCGGCCGGCAGCCGACCGGCTTTTGCTTATCAGACCCGACTTGCAAAAATATTTCAGGGCCGGCTGGGCGTGTGCAGGGCCTTGTACTCGGAGGGCGACACGTGGTACTTGCCCTTGAAGGCGGTGGAGAAGTACGAAGGCGAGGAGAAGCCCGTGAGGTAGGCGATTTCGGCAATGGTGCTGCCTTCCTGCAGCAGCAGCAGCCGGGCCTTGGTGAGGCGCAGGCTCTGGATGTAGTCCGTGACGCCGGTGCCGAGCAGGGCTTTCACCTTGCGGTAGAGCTGCATGTGCGACACGCCCAGGCTGCGGGCCACGTCGTCCACGCTCAGGGTGGGCTGGTCGAGGTTGGCCTCGATGATGGCGGTGAGGTCGGCCAGGAATTTCTGGTCCACGCGCAGCGGTGCCACGGTGGCGGTGTCCACGCTCAGCTCGCGCCGGAAATGCTCGCGCTGCTGGTCGCGGTTGCGCAGCAGCGTGCGCAGGCTCTCCACCAGAAAAGTGGGGTTGAAGGGCTTGGTGAGGTAGAGGTCGGCGCCGGCCTGCACGCCGGCCACCTGCTCTTCGGGGGCGCTGCGGGCCGTGAGCAGCACCACAGGAATGTGGGAGGTGCGCCAATCGGCGCGCAGCTGGGCCACCACTTCCAGGCCGCTCAGCTCGGGCAGGTTCACGTCGCACACAATCACGTCGGGGATGGTATCGCTGGCCAGGCGCAGGCCGGTGGCGCCGTCGGCGGCCGTGCTCACCTGGAAATAAGGCTGCAGCTTCTGGGCCAGAAAGTTGCGCACCTCCTCGTTGTCTTCCACCACCAGGGCGGTGGCATCGGTGCGGGCAGGGGCGGCGTCCTGGGTGGGGTCGGCGTCGTCGTCGGGCAGGAGCACCGCGGCAGGCGCCAGGAGGCGGTCCGGTTCGGCGTCGAGGAAGGTGGCGGGCCGGGCCAGCGGCAGCGTGACCTCAAACGTGCTGCCCTGGCCGGGCTGGCTGCGAAACGTGAGGCTGCCCTCGTGCAACCGGGTCAGGCCCTCGGCCAGCGCCAGCCCCAGCCCCGAGCCGTTGGCCGACGGCTGGCTGCCCTGGTAAAACCATTCCAGTACGTGCGGCTGGTCGGCTTCGGCAATGCCCCGGCCGGTGTCTTCCACGCTCACCCGCACGGTGCCGGCGGGTCCGCGCTGCAGGCTCACGGTAATCTGCCCGCCGTCGGGCGTGTATTTGAACGCATTGGACAAGAGGTTGAAAAACACTTTGTCCAGAATTTCGCCATCGAACCAGAGCTGGATAACGGGCTCGGCGGGCAAAAACCGGAACTTGATGCTGCGCCGGCGGGCCGTTTTTTCGAACACGTCCATCAGCTCGCGCACGAAGTCGACCAGGTTGCCCTCCGTGGCCCGCACAGCCATTTTGCCCACGTCGATTTTACGAAAATCCATGAGCTGATTCACCAGCTGCAGCAGCCGCTGGGCGTTGCGGCGCACCAGCTGCAGGTCCTGCCGCTGCCCGGCCGTGAGGTCGGCCCCGTCGGTCAGAATTTCTTCCACCGGCCCCAGAATGAGGGTGAGGGGCGTGCGCAGCTCGTGCGAGAAATTGGTAAAAAAGCGCAGCTTGGCTTCCGACGACCGGTTGGCCTCTTCGGCTGAGTAGCGCGCGGCTTCCGCCAGCTGCTCAATCCGGTTGCGCTGGGTGCTGATTTCGGCATTCTGCTCCTCCAGCCGCTGCCGGATGCGGCGGTTGAGCCGCGCCGACCGCTCGGCCAGCGCGCCCAGCAACACGGCCCCCAGCAGGCTGGCCAGCAGCAGGTACACTGCCGTTTGTTGGTTGGCGTAGCGGTGCATCTGGGTGCGCAGGCGCTGCTGTTGGCGCCGCAGGTCGCGCTGCTGCTCGGCCAGCCGCTCGGTCTGGATGGTCACCGGGCCCACGTTGGTCGAGTCGATAACCATCGTGCCCAGCACGTTTTCCTTGGCATAGGGCTCGTGGCGCAGAATGCGCAGCGCCGTCCGGATGGCTTCTTCGCCGCCCGTGGGGTAGAGCATGGTGGCGTTCAGCGCCCCGTCGGCCACCAGCTCCAGGCCATTGCCGGGCCCCGCCAGCCCATCTACGCCAATGATGCGAACGTGGTGGGGCAGCCCCAGCTGCTGCACCACCTGGTAGGCAGCGCGCGCCATGGGGTCGTTGTGCGCAAAAATCAAGTCCGTATCGGGGTGGGCGCGCAGCACGGCGGGCAGCTGCCGCAGCACCGACGCCGGTTGCCAGTCGGCGGCCACCTGCGCCACCAGGCGCAGCTGCGGGTAGGCGGCCAGGGTTTGGGCAAAGCCCAGCGCGCGGTCGGTGGCGGGCGAAGAGCCAGGCCGGCCCAGAATTTCGAGGACCTGGCCCCGCTGGTGCAACAGCTGGGCGGCGTAGTGGCCGGCCGCGCGGCCCACTTCCGCATTGTTGCCCCCCACGTAAGCCGTATACAGGCGGGAGGTGGTGCGCCGGTCCAGAATAACCACCGGAATGCCTTGGTTGTAAGCGGTTTCGGTGAGGGCCGTGAGGGGCCCCGATTGGTTGGGCGAAATAATGAGCAAGTCCACCCGCTCCCGAATCAACTGCTGCACCTGCCGCCGTTGCAAGTCGCTGTCGTTGTGGGCGTCCAGCATCTGAAACTGCACATTGGGATGAAAACTCAGCTCCTTTTCCATGCCGGCCAGCATGGCGCGGCGCCAGTCATCGCCCATCGTGCACTGCGAAAACCCAATGCGGTAGGTTCGCTCCGGCACTGGCCGCGCACAGCTGCCCATCAGCAACAGGATTGGCACCGCGAGCAGCAGCAGCATTGCCTGGCGGGTAAACCAATGGTAGACAAGTGTATGATTCATTGAGTACGCCTTAATTCAATGTCCGTGCTTCATGCCGCGGCTTGATAGCACGCCGAATCATAAAACTCTGAATAGCACCGCACCTGCTAATCCTCGGCCTCTATTGAATTCGCCGAATATTTAAGAAATTGCTTGCGTTGAAAAGTAGGCATAATTTAATAGAAAGGGGCTATTCAGGGTTCACCGCTTCCGCCAGCAACGGCAGTATATCGCTCGCAAACAGCGTAAAATCGCCGCTTGGGCACAGTAGCAGGAGCCTGAAATGCGCTGGCACCAGCTACCGCATTGCGTCCTTATTTGCCGCGGCCTCCCCGGGTTCAGGCCTCAGCCACAGCCTGGGCCAGCACCCGCACTGCCTCGCGCAGCTCCGTCTCGTTCAGCGAGGCAAAGCCGAGCCGCAGGGCATTTTGCGGTGCGCGGCCCGCGTCGTAAAAGCTGCCGTCGTTCACATACAGGCCGAGCTGGCGGGCGCGCGCTGCAACGGCCGGCAGCGACAGCGGCGGCGCAAACCGGACCCAGACCGCCAAGCCCCCGTTCGGTTTCTGGAAGCTGACGCGCCCCCCCAATTGGCTATGCAGCAGCTCGCAGAGCAAATCGCGGCGGGCCTCATAGGCGCGCACCGCCTTGCGCAGGTAGCGCCTGATGTCGCCATTCCGATACAGCTCGGCAATGGCTTCTTCCAGAATACTGTCGCCCTGAATGTCGACCAGGCGGCGCAGGCGCGTGGCGGCCTGCACAAAGCCGGGCGGGGCCACCAGGTAGCCCACGCGGATGCTGGGGGCCAGGCTTTTGCTGAGCGAGCCGACGTACACCACGCTGCCGGCAGCATCGGCGCTGGCCAGCGGCAGGATAGGCGAGCTGGCGTAGTGAAAATCGTAGTCGTAATCATCTTCCAGCACCGCAAACCGATGGGTGGCGGCCAGCTGCAGCAGCTGCAGGCGGCGGTCGGCCCGCAGCGTAACGGTGGTGGGATGGTGGTGGTGCGGCGTCACGTACAGCAGCCGGATGGGCTGCTGCTGGCAGAGCGTCTGCACGGCATTCACGTCCAGCCCGTGCGCATCAACCGGCACGCGCAGCAGCTGCGCCCCGGTGGCCCGAAACGCGGCATCGGCCACGTAGTAGCTGGTTTGGCCCACCACCACGGCATCGCCCGGCCGCAGCAACAGCTGGGCCGTGAGGCAGATGCCCATCTGGCTGCCCCGCGTGATGAGGATATTATCGGCCGTGATGCGCAGGCCCCGCGTGGCGCGCAGCTCTTCGGCCAGCACTTTGCGCAGGTGCTCGGTGCCCTGGCCCGGGCCATAATACAGGTGCCGCCGGGAAGATGCCCGGCGGGCCACGCTGCGGTAGGCGCGGGCCAGCAGCCCCACCGGCGCCAGGCGCACATCCGGAAACCCATCGTCGAAGGCCAGCGGAAACTGGTGGGCCTGGGCCGGTGATTGGGGGAGGGGAATTTCGGCGGTGAAAGCAAAGCCGGTGTGGGCGGGATAGACATGAGCGGGCACAATAGCCGCCAGCGCATGGGGCGTGACCACGGGCAGGTGGGTGGCCACGAAGTAGCCGCGACGCGGGATGCTTTCCAGCCACCCCTGGGCCTGCAGCTCGGCGTAGGCCATCACCAAGGTTTGCCGATGCAGGCCCAGCTCCTGGCTCAGCCGGCGGGTGCTGGGCATGCGGGTGCCGGGGGGCAGCCGGCCCGACTGAATCTGGCGCACGATGCCGGCAGCAAGCTGCTGGTAGACCGGCGTGGCGAGCCGGCGGTCTACCAGCAGAAGGGAGGCGAAGGGCAGCATGGTGGACTAGCTGAAATAGCAAAGCTGGTCTATTTAACCAGTCCAGTAAAGATATATTTTTGTAAATAACCACGCGTCCGGACCCCTGAAAAAAACCGGCGCTGCCGGGTGGTGCTGCCCATTGTGATTTGCGGTAGGTACGGCCGCCACGGCGCTTCCCTCCTACCAAGCGAATACGAGCCGCAAAAACACACTGCCACGGTGGGCGGCGACGCCGGCATTGCAGATTAAGCTCACCAGACCATGCGCACGCTTTGGAGTCGTCGGCAGGAGTGGAAAAGGCTGGTTATCGCGCCAGTGCTGGGCTTGCTGGGCTCTTTGGCTTCGGCCACCGCCCAGCCGGTGGCGCCGTTTCACCTGCTGTCCCCCCAGCAGCGGCAAGTGAGCCTCCCCTACCAGGCCCAGCGCAACCTGATTATCATCAGCGCCCGGCTGAACGGGCAGGGGCCCTACAACTTCGTGCTGGACACCGGCGTGAACATGTCGCTGCTGCTGGATACCGACCTGCAGTCCTCCCTGCACCTCACGCCGGGCCGGCCGTACCGCGTGGCGGGCACGGGCGGCGGCGAAGCCATTACGGCCTACCAGGTAGACGGTGTGCGGGTGACCCTGCCCGGCGTGGAGGGGCCGGCTATCTCGTTTCTGCTCCTGGGGCCCAACGGGCTGAATTTCTCTAATTACGTGGGCATGCCCATCCACGGCATTCTGGGGGCCGACGTGTTTCGCAGTTTCGTGGTGCGCATCGACCCGGTCGAATCGCGGCTGGTGTTATTCGACCCGGCCCGGTTTCGGGCCCCTACGGGCCGGCGCTGGACGGCCCTGCCCCTGGCTCTGAACTTAGGCAAGCCCTACCTGACCACCCGCGTCACCACGCGGGATTCGGCCACCACCACCCTGCGGCTGCTGCTCGACACGGGGGCCGGCCATTCCATGTCGCTGGACGTGGACTCGAATCCGGCGCTGGGCTTCCCGGTTCCAAGCATTCGGGCACCGCTGGGGCGGGGCCTGAGCGGCGATATTACGGGCTACCTGGGCCGCACGGCCACCATCGAATTGGGGCGGTACTCGCTGCATTCGCTCATTACCTCATTTCCCGATACCGGCCGGGCCCCGAACCAGGCTTTCGACGGCTTCCGCAACGGCAGCCTGGGCTACGAGGCGCTCAACCGCTTCGTCTCCGTTATCGATTACCCGCACAACCGGCTGCTGCTCCGGCCGGGCCCGTTCTACCGCCACCCCTTCGAGCAGGACATGTCCGGAATGGAAGTGGAAGCCGTGGGGGCCGATTTTCGCCGGTACCAGATTACGTTGGTGCAGGCCGACTCGCCCGCCGCCGAAGCCGGCTTACGGGTCAACGACGAGCTGCTCTTCATCAACTTCATTCCCGTCGCCAGCCTCACCCTTTCCCAACTTGGCGACCAGCTGCGGGTGGCCGCCGGCCGCCGCCTCACCCTGGTGGTGCGCCGCGCCGACGGCGAGTTAAACAGCGCCGTACTCGCCCTCAGACGCCGCCTGTAGCTCCCATCGCTATAATATACCACCAGACCAGTGAACCGGGGCGGCGATTGACCGCAGGTAAACCAATCCAGTAAACCAGCTATAAAAAGAACCAGCTACCTAAAAGGGAACTGGTTCAGATTCAATGAGCGAGAAACGAGGTTCGAACTCGCGACCCTCAGCTTGGGAAGCTGATGCTCTACCAACTGAGCTACTCTCGCAGGAATATTTTGGTGAGGCGAAATTACGTCAAATAACCGGATTAGCAACGAATGGGCGATGGCAGTCCAACCCCGGCTTTGGTCGCGTCGTATGAGCGGGGACATTATGGCTACTCCTCCCCTTCCTCCTGCTACGCGCCGTTTGGTGGGCCTGCTGCTCATGCTGAGCGGGGGCCTACTTGGCCTCGGCCTGCTCCTTAAAGTGGCGGTGGGGGTGTATAGCTGGAACATGAACGGGGCCCAAAGCCCATCGGCTCTGCTGCTGTCCGTGAATCTGGTGGGGCTGCTGGCCAGCGGGCTGCTGATGCGCTGGGGGCTGCGCATGCGGCGGGGCAACGGCGAGGCGCGGAATCCTAACGCCGACGAAATACTGTAAATCGGCGGGCGCTACCTTTGCCCTATGTCATCTCCCCTGCGTATTTCGCTGGCCAAGGCCAACACCGCTACCGCCGCCCAACTGGCCGACCTCGGCCGCCGAACGTTTCAGGATACCTTCGCCGCCACCAATACTGCGGCGGATATGGCGGCCTATCTGGCCGAAAACTTTGGCCCCGACATCCAGCTCGCCGAGCTGCAGGACCGCGAAAACACCTTCCTGCTGGCGCATATGCAGAACGAGCTGGTGGGCTATGCCAAGCTGCGCGACAACTCGGCCCTGGGCCTGCCCGAAGGCCAGGAGGCGGCGGGCCGATTGGAAATTGAGCGGCTGTACGTGCGCGACGACTGGCAGGGCACCGGCCTGGGCGCGGCGCTGATGCGCGGCATTCTGGCCCTGGCCGAGCAGCTGCACTGCCCGGCAGTGGTGCTGGGCGTGTGGGAAAAGAACGACCGGGCCCGCGCCTTCTACCAGCGATTTGGCTTCCGCGAAATCGGCCAGCACGAATTCCGGCTGGGCCAGGACGTGCAAACCGACCTGATTTTGCGCAAGGGCCTGGTGGGGCGCTAAACAGCCTACTTTTGGAGATGCCTATGCTCGCCTTGATGCGCCCGATGATTGACCGCAACTGCTTCAAAAGTTGGGCCCTGGGGCTAACGGCATTCAGCCTGGGGCTGGCTTTGCCGGCCTGCCAGCCGCAGCAGGAGCTGGCCCAGGCCGCCGCTACGCCCCCCGTGGGGCATTATGAGGGCAGCATCAGCGCGGGCGGGCAGCCGGAATTGCGCGCCGCGCTCGACATCCGCCACCCCAGTCCCGGGCACTACGAGGCCGAATTCACAGTGCCGACCGCAGGGGCGCTCAGCTTCGTGGCCGATACCATTTTTTTCAGCAACAACCAGCTGCGCCTCACCCGCCCGGCCCGGCCCGGCCAGGTCCTCACCCTGACGCTGGACGGCGACTTCTGGCGGGGCAGCCTCGCCCTGGATTCTACCAAAATTCCGGTCCTGCTGGTGAAGCGCGGCGCCCCCACGCCCAGCGCCTACCGGGTAGAAGAAGTGCCGCAGGCCGCCGGCTCGGCCTGGCTGTTTGCCCCGGCCGATACCAGCACGCCGGGGGCCGCGCTGGCCCTGCTGCCCGACGCTGAAACCGCGCCCACGGCCGCGCTGTGGGCCGATGCGCTGGCGCGGGAGGGCCTCATCGTGCTGCTGTTGCCGGCGGCGGATTCGGCCACCGCCCCGGCCGAAGCTCCGCGCCTGCAAACGGCGCTGCGGCTGCTGCACAGCACCGCCGGGGCCGATACGGCCAATATCGGAGCCTGGGCTGCGGGGCTGCGGGCGGGGGCCCTGGCGCAGCTGCTTGCCGGCGCGGGTGGCCCCCGCGTGGCCTTTGTTATTGCGCAAAACGCGGAGGTTGACCCAGCGGCCCGAACGGCATTTCAGGCGTTGCAGAAGCGCAAGCTGCCCATTCTGGGCTTGTACGGCGGGGCGGGCGGGCTCCAGCGGGCAGCGGGGCTGCGCAATGCCCTGGGGCGCCGGGGCAGCAACATGGTGCGCACGTACCGCACGACCGGCGCCGATTTGCTGGTGCCCGCCGGACTAAGCCCACGCTTTGGGCCGGGCCTGCCGGCCGATGTGGTGGAATGGCTCCAGGGCAAGTAACTAGCACCCCAATATCCGCCTTAAGAGCAGTTGCTGAGTAAGGGCATCGGGCTGTAGAGACACAACATCTTGCACCTCTACCAGCCGGCACGACCGTGCTCAGGCTGGCGCCAAGCAGTTATTTACAGGAGCAACAGGCCTTTTTCGCGCAGCAGCAGCCAGGCCGGGCTTTGCAGGAAGGCTTCGAACGGGCCTTCGGACCGGGGGAAAGTGGCGGCGACGTCTTTTAGCAGCACTTTGGTGTCGAAATCCTGGCTGAGCTGGGTGAGGAGCTGGTGCAGCCAGCGGCCGGTGGCTTCGGTGGTTTTCACTTCGAAATCCTCGGCCTGCTCGTAGCAGGTGAGCACGGCGTGGGGGGCTTTTTTGCCGGCTTCGAGGCGGAAGTCGGGCGCGTTGCCGAGCCAGAACAGGCGCTGGTTCTGCTTGGCGAAGTCGGGCTTGTCGGGGGCTTGCAGGGCCTGCTGCACGAGGTGGCGCGGGGTGGTGGCTTTCGGGGTTTTGAAATCGAACCAGCGGGCCAGCGGCTCATCGAGCGCCACGCCGTGCAGGTAGTTGTAGAGCGACTTGGCCAGGCCGGGGCCGAAGGCTTCGTGGTCGGTGCCGAGGGGGTCGTCGTGCCAGAGGTCGTTCCAGGCGAAACCGGCGGGCTCGGGGCCGATGGCGGCCACCTGGTACTTCGCCGGATTCTTGCCCACCGGCGAGTGCGCCGTCATCGAAAAGCGGTGCCAATAGCCGCTCTGCACCACGCCGGCGGCGAACAATTGGCGCACCACTTCCAGGCTGTCGATGGTTTCCTGGGCGGTTTGGGTGGGAAAGCCGTACATCAGATAGGCGTGCACCATGATGCCGGCCTGGGTGAAGCCATCGGTCACGCGGGCCACCTGGGCAATGGTCACGCCCTTTTCCATGAGGGCCAAAAGCCGGTCCGACGCCACTTCCAGCCCGCCCGAAATGGCGATGCAGCCCGAGGCGGCCAGCAGCCGGCAGAGGTCGGGCGAGAAGGTTTTTTCGAACCGGATATTGCCCCACCAGGTGATGGCCACGCGGCGCTTGAGCAGCTCGATGGCCAGGTCGCGCAGGGCCAGGGGCGGGGCGGCCTCGTCCACGAAGTGAAAGCCGGTCTGGCCGGTTTGCTGGATAATTTGCTCGATTCTGTCCACCAGCAGGGTGCTGGGGGCCGTTTCGTAGCGTGAGATGTAGTCCAGCGTCACGTCGCAAAACGAGCAGCGCTTCCAGTAGCAGCCGTGGGCCACGGTGAGCTTGTTCCAGCGGCCGTCGCTCCAGAGGCGGTGCATGGGGTTCAGCACCTCCAGCACCGAGAGGTACTCGGTGAGGGGCAGGTCGGAGTAGTCGGGCGTGCCTACTTCGTGGTGCGGCACGTCGGGGAAGGGGTGGTTGTGGTACTCGATTTCGCCGGCCGGATTGCGCAGGAACGTGCGCTGCAAGCAAACGGTCCCGGCCATGGCCGGTACGGGTGCCAGGGGGGTAAAATGCTCACCGGCCATGGCCGGTGAGGGGTTCAAGGGGGTGAAATGCTCACCGGCCACGGCCGGTGAGGGGCTCACGGCGGTAAAATGCCTGCCGGCCATGGCCGGTGAGGGGCTCACGGCAGTGGGAGCCGTACCGGCCACGGCCGGCCACTGGTCCAACAGGCGCAGCCAGGGGCCTTCGCCGTCGTCCAGGGTCAGGAAGTCGATGTAATCGAAAAAGCGGGGCTCTTTGATGTCGCGCAGCTCGGTATTGGGGTAGCCGCCGCCCATGATGGTCACGGTTTCGGGGCGGGTTTCCTTGATGTGCCTGGCCAGGCGCAGGGCCCCGTAGAGGTTGCCGGGGAAGGGCACGGTGAAGCCCACGATATCCGGCTGCACGCGCTGCAAAAGCGGCTCCAGCTCCTCCAGCAGCATGGTATCGAGCAGGCCGGGAGCGGCCGTCAGCTCCCGGTGCAGGGGCTCGAAGCTGGTGGCGGAGAGGGCCAGCTTTTCGGCGTAGCGCGAGAAGCCGAAGTGCGGCCCCACGGTTTCCTTGATGAGGTCGGCGAGGTCTTCGAGGTAGAGGGTGGCCAGGTGCCGGGCCTGGTCGGTGAGGCCCATGGTGCCGAAGGCGGTTTCGAGGTCGGCCACGTTATCGAAGCGGCTGGCTTCGGGCAGGAAACGGCCGTGGCAGATGCGCGGGGCCAGGGTCAGGTCCTTGTTTTGGAGGAAGCGGATGACCGGCGCGATGGTGGCCAGGTAGCGGTTTTGCAGGCGCAGCATCCGCCGGGCATTGTCGCTGAGGGCAAAGCCGCCGGCTTCGATTTCGGCAAACACCCGCCGCAATCCCGCCACCGAAAACAGGCGCAGCACCAGCTGCAAGCCCATATCGGCCTGCGTCACGGCATAGCCGCGCCCGCCCAAAAACCCCTTGATGTAGGCCGTGGCCGGGTACGGGGTATTGAGCTGCGTGAGCGGCGGCGTGAGCAGCAGGATGCGGGGCGAAGCAGAAGGCACAGTGGTGACTAACCCAGCCAACGGGGCCGGGGTTCATTTCCGGCAAAGGTCGGGCACAGCGGGCAGTGCGCGTCTCCTTCGGGTTTCGGCCGAAATGGAAACTTCGCAGTCGCTTGCCGCGCCCCGGCCGGGGGCGGGCAGGGTTCGTCACCGGCGGGCGGGCACGCTTGGCATCACGGCCGCTTGGTGTTTGGCGGCGGGCCGGAAGTATGGATGGCCACCAGTCCCTTCGAACTCGTAAGAAAACAGACCGCTGCCATTTTCTTACCTAACACCTCACTTTCCCATGCAAATGCCCGCCCCCGCCGCCCGCCCCCGCCAGAACAACCAGGCCGTTCTCGATGCCCTCAGCCGCTGCATCGCCGCCTGCGAGCTGTGCGCCGATGCCAGCCTCGACGAAAAAGACGTGCCCATGATGGTGCCCTGCATCCGCCTCGACCGCGACTGCGCCGACATCTGCCGCCTCACCGCTGCCTTCATCGCGCGCGGCTCAGCCCACGCCCAGCACGTCATCAAGGAGTGCATCGAAATTTGCCAGAAGTGCCAGCGCGAGTGCGCCAAGCACCCGTACGACCACTGCATTCAGTGCGCCAAAGCCTGCCAGGCCTGCGCGGAAGCGTGTAAAGAATACCACCAGAATTAACCCCCGTCATTGCCAGGCATAGCCGCAGCAACCCGTCCTGCAGAAGCCCCTGCTCCTGGCGATGTAACCACGCTTCTGTAGATGCAGAAAGCCCCGACTCTGAGCAGAGCCGGGGCTTTTCATAGTATCAGGTTGGTCGCTGAGAACAGGACGGATTGTGTCGTCGCCGCTTGATGCGCGGAATGACAATTATGCCAGCGCGTCGAGCGACATGCGCCCGGGCTGCATCAAACGGCGGAATTCGCTCACGGAATAGCCCGTCACCTGGCGGAACTGGTTGCTCAGGTGCTGGCCGGAGCTGTAGCGCATCTGGTCGGCAATCTGGTTCAGGGTGAGCTCGCCGTAGCTGAGCAGCTCCTTCACGCGCTCAATTTTGAGGCGGATGAGGTACTTCTCGATGGTGAGGTGGGCGGTGCGCGAAAACACCTTGCTCAGGTGCGAGTAGGTGGCCGCAAACCGGTCGGTGAGAAATGCCGAGGTGGTGAGCGGCGAGCGGGCCGTGCGCAGGTGCTCCAGATAGTCGGCCAGCACGGTTTTGATTTGTTCGGTGAGCTGTTCGGCGCGGCCGCGCAGCAGCTCGAAGCCGGCGGCGTGCAGCAGCGGGGCCAGGGCCTCGGGGTCGGCGGGGGTGGCTTCGTCCAGCTCGGCCACGCCCAGGGTCACGGTAGTGGGGCGGTAGCCGGCCCGTTCCAACAGGCTTTGCACGGCTTCGACGCACCGGGGGCACACCATGTTTTTGATATGCAGTAGGTTAGTTTTCAATGGCTTTAACGTGTTTCGGGCCGCCGCGAGGCAGCCGGTGAAGGATAAGAACGAGCCGCTGCGGGAGCAGCGGGCCGGCGCGGACGTGGGGCCGGGGTGGATACCTCCACCCAGCCTCGCCCAAACCAGTGCGCTGTGGCCCAGGTTACGAATGGCACCACGGCCAGGAACGTAATTGCCAGTAGCCAGAACAATACGAGAAAGGCAGAAAAAAGGCGGCTAAAAAAATGGTTACTTCCCCCAAACACATATCCGACCAGTATTAGTGCCACCACCAGGCTGACACCGGCCAGCACGCCCACCCGCCGCCAGGGCCAGGCGGCAACGTGTTTCTGCAAGCGACGGCGCAACGGCAAAGGCATAAAACGGCGAATTGGGAGGGTGAAAATAGGGAGAAATTTGATTGGTCCGCTACTTTATGCCAATAGGGCCAGCAATTCCCGCTGCACCGATTGGCCATTATCGGCCGCGTACCACGCATTCATTGTCTTTACCACCTCATTGGTATGCAAAGATTTATCGGCATGCAGCCTTGTGCCTAATACATGCGCTTCGGCTGGGCGCGGGCCCCAGGAACCAAGTTCGGCCCCGCTGGCCTCATCGCGCCGGATGAGTTTGGGAATGCTGTTTTTGCCGTCGGTCTGGTGGGTGGCCATCAGCTCGGGATGGTCAGAGCGGAGCAGGACGTGCAGGTGCACTTTGCCCGCACTTTCATCGGCGAGGTGCGCCAGAATGGGCAGCGTGTGGGCCGTGTCGCCGCACCAGCCTTCGCCCAGCACCAGCCAGTGCTCGGGCCGGGGCAGGTGGCGCAGCTTGTCGACCAGCGCGGGCAGCAGCGGCAGGACGTAGGAATCGTCGAGGTGGACTTGGTTGAGGGCGGTAAAACGCACTAAGGCCGGGTTTTGGTCGGCGCCGGTAGTGTGGTGCCCGGCGGCCAGCTTGCCCACCAGGGCCCGGAATTCGGCGTACGTGTACGCCGGAGTGGGCACTACTGCGGGCGAAGGAATGAGGTTGGACATCAACGCAAAAGTGAGAGTGAACAGGAAATGGGCACAACTTGGCGCAACCTTAGCGGCGGGCCCATCGCTACAACCGTACCCGCGCCTCATAGTTCGGGTTGCGCCGCGGTGAGTTATTTCTTTACCTTGCAGCGTCGCTCATCCCTTCAACTCCCTCACCTAGGCTACTTTCATGTTTCTGAAACACTTCCTCCGTCCCTTTGTCGTGGCCTGCGCCATCACCGCCACGTTCAGCGCCTGCAGCTCGGGCACCAAAGACGGCGCCACCAACGTTGAGCGCGGCTACACCAAAAAAGGCCCCGCCGCCAAAGCCGACGGCACCGCCAACGGCGACTCCACCACCGCCGGCCTCACCCGCGACACCGTGCACCACGTCACCGGCAAAGACCTCTACAAAGCCGCCAGCGAGGCCAAGGACCGCAACCACGACGGCCTGGCCGACTAAATAGTCGTTCAAAAGCAAACGGGTTGTTGGTTGGTCATTATTAGCCGTCCGCCAAGACGTTGCCTTCCTGATAACAACCAACATCTAACGATTAACAACTTAAACCCCGCGGCCGCCGAACCGAAGTAGCACGGCACAAAAAGGGCCCGCACCAACTGGTACGGGCCTTTTCCTTGTTTTGCAGAAAGAGTAAGGAGTTTAGTAGAAGATAAACCCATTCGGGCCAATTTTCACGGTGAAGGAATCGATGGCCGCCCCCGTGGCCTGGTAGCGAATGAAGCGGCCGTTGCTGTTGTAGCTGGGCGAAATGCCGGCAAAAACCGTGTTGTCGCGCGGGTCGATGGCAAAACCGGAGAAGCTGCGCCGAATAAAGGGCGTGGTGGGCAGGGCCGTGGCACTCACCCCCACTTGGTATTCGGCCCCACGGAAGCTGTAGTAGAGCTGGTCTTTGGCCGGGTTGATGCGCAGCTTGCCCGGGCTGGCCGTGGCCGGAAACGTGAGCTTGAGCTGAGTGTTTGGGCTGCCGGGATTGAAGCGCACCAGGGTGCCGGCCGAGGTTTGCACCACGTAGGGAGGCACCGCAATGTAGCTCACAAAGCCCGTGCAGAGCACCCAGATGTTGCCGTCCTTGTCGTCCACCATGCTCGAAGGGCCATCGGCTACGGTGATGGTGGACGCCAGCGCCCCGGTGCCCTCGTCAATCACCGAAACAGTGTTGTCCAGGCTGTTGGGCACGTAAATTTTGCCACCCAGGGCCAGCAGCTGCTCGGGGTTGCGGCCCACCGGCACGCGGCTGGTCACGGTGTTCGTGCTCAGGTTGAGAATGCTGAGCACGCCCGGCAGGTAGCCCGTGTACGGGCCCCGCCACTCGGTGACGTAGCCCCGGGTGGCCGAGGTAGACGTGAAGTAGCGCGGCTGGGTGAGCCCGCTGATGGTGCCCGCCGTTTTGAAATCGGGCAGGCTCACCACCTCAATCTTGTTGGACGCATTCACCACGATGTAGCCGCGGCCACTCTGCACGCCCATGCTCTGCACCACATCGCCCAGGGCCGCCCCGCCGTTGGCACTGCCGAACGCATCGGGCGTGAGGGATTTGGTGGCTTTGTCGAACACGCTCACCGCGCCGTCGCCCACGCCAAACTGGCCTTCGCTGAGCACAAACACGCCCGTGGTGGGGTTAGGAACGGGTGTTTCTTCGCCGCTGGGGCTACACGCCGCCAGCAGGGCCAACGCCGCGATAAAAGGAGCAAATTGTTTTTTCATAATCAGGAAATGTTGCAGCACCGGCCACCGCCGGCAGGATGAAAAGGGGTAAGAAAAAAGAGGAATCGAGGAAAAATCGGGTTACGCGCAGGCCTCAGCGCCACCCCAGTCGCAGGCTGGTGCTGAAGCCGCGGGGCGGGGCGGGGCGGCCGGGGTAGCTGTAGTAGGCCTGGTTGAGCAGGTTGCTAGCTTGCACCAGCACGAGCAGGCTGGTGCCGGCCGGGCCGTGCACCGTGCGCCCCAGCGTGGCGCCCAGCAGCCCCGTAGCCGGCAGAAAATCGGTGCCCGACGCGTTGATGTAGCGAAAGCCGGTGAACCCAAACGTGCCGCTCAGCAACCAGCCGCGCCAGTGGTGGTCGGTGCTGAAACTGGCCTGGTGCCGCGGCACGTAAGCCAGCTGCACCCCCACAGGGTCCGAATCGGCGGCCGAGCCCTGCGTCTTGCGGGTGTCGGTGAAATGATAGGCCAGCTGCACGCCGCCGGCGTAGCGGCCCCGGCGCAGCTGCAGGGCCGTGCTGGCTTCCACGCCCTGGGAGCGCACCTGGCGCAGGTTCTGCGGTGTCCAGATGCCCGTGCTGGCGCTGGGCAGCCACTGCACCCAGTCGTCCACATCCTGCCGAAAGGCAGTTACCTCCGTTTCGAGGGTTGTGCTTCGGCTCCAGGCCAGGCGGTGGCGCAGGCCGGCCTCGTAGCCAAAGCCCGATTCCGGCCGCAGCGCGGGGTTGCCGCCGGGCACCCAGTACCGCTCGTTCAGGGTGGGGGCGCGATAGCTGCGGGCCGCGCTGGCCTTCGCCGTCAGGGCCTGAGTAGCCCGGCGAATGAGGGAATCGGGAGCCGAAGCCACCAGGTCCCATTCCAGCCCCACAGTGGGCGTGAGGGGAGCCGGCCCGGCCGGCAAAAAGGCCTGGCGCAGGTTGGCCGAAAGGCGCAGCGCCGGGCGCGGGTCGTAGCGCAGCAGGGCAAAAGCGGCGGCGCGGTTTTCGGCCACGGCCTCGGGCCCGTAGCCGCTCACCAACGCGGCAAAGTGCTGGGCTTCGGCCCCGAGCCGCAGGCTGCCGCGCGCACCCAGAGCCGCGGTGTGCTCGGCCTGGGCCTGGGTGGTGCGCACCCGCGACGTGCCCGGGGTCCCGCCGTCCTGGTAGTTGAGCACGTCGTCGAACCACGCCCCCCGCACGGCCCATTGCCGCCGGGCCGCTACGTGCCGGTAGCCCAGCACCAGGCGGCGGCTTTGGTCACGCTCGCGGGCCTGGCTCCCCACCACGTTCACGCCCGACTGAATTTCGCGGTCCACATCGGTCAGCCAGGCGGCGGCGGTTAGCTCGCCGGCCGGGCCCACGCGCCACGCCACGTCGGGGCTAATGCTCCATTGGTGGCGCAGAGCGGCGTTTTGCAGGGTGTAGCGCACGGGTCCCCGGGCTTCGCGCAGCAAGTAGGTGTAATCGTTCTGGGCTTCGCGGTAGCTGGCGGCCACCCGCACGGCTACCACGGCGGTGGCGGTGCGGGCCTCAACGCTGCCGCCGGCCAGCCCAAAGCTGCCCGCATCGGCCTGCACGCTGCCCCGGAAGCCGGGCCGCCAGTCGGGGTCGGAATTGAGCAGGACGGCCCCGCCCACGGCCCCGCTGCCGTAGAGCGCGGCGGCCGGGCCGGGCTGCACCGCTACCCGCGTGGTGGCCCCCACCGGCAGCAGGGCAAAATCGTTCTGGCCCAGGGTGGGCAGCATGATGTTCAGGCCATTCCAGAGCACGGCGGTGTGCTGGGCCGAAGTGCCGCGCAGGGCAATGGTGGCCAGCTGGCCAGGATCGTAGTTCTTCAGTATCAGCGGCGTGCGGGCTTGCAGCACATCGGCCAGGTTGGCGCCCCGGTACTGGGCCAGCACGGCCGAATCGAGTTCCACGCGGCGGCTGCCCACGGCAAACCGCTCGGGGCCCACGGCCCGCACCTGCACCTCGGCCAGCCGGTGCCGCCGCCGGGAGATGGGCACCGAGTCGGGTGGGCTGGCCGGGGTGGGAAGCTGCTGCGCCCAGACGGCAGCCGGCCCCCACAAGCTGCACAATAGCAAGGCACAACAACTTAAATAATAACGCATCCGAATCAAATTTTCGGTTAAGAAAATTCGATTCAAAATCTGCCGTCAGTCTTCTTCGATTGAAGAAAACGGCGCCAGACCGAGGCCGAAAAACAGGGGCAATCCGGCCGCTTGAAGGCGGCCGCTGTTCTCTTTCTCCATCCGTCCTCCGCGAATGCTGAACCTGTGAATGCCTTGGCAGGTCTCCTGGCTTGCTTCGCCGAGCGGGCCGCCTTCCCATTCAGCCGATTGATAATTAATCAGCAAACAGTGGCATTTGTGGCCCGCCCCGATATGAAGCGTACAGTTGCGGGGACAGCTCCGGCATTGAACCGGATTCCCTTTTCAGCCGCGCCCCGCAATTGGGGATTGGCACCATGACGGGGCAAAGGTACGGAAGGACGGTGAATGGTGAGCAGCGAGCAAAAGGAACGTCATGCTACGCGCAGCATGACGTCCGATTACCAACCACTTACCGAAGCTACCGCCGGAAGCTAAGGCCGAAGAAGTACTCGCGGTCGGTGGAATGGGTGATGGGCAGGTGAGTGCCAAAATCGAGCTGCACGTTTTCGCTCACGTCAAGCTGGGCGCCGGTGTTGATGGAGCTGCGCCAGTCGTTCAGGCGCACCTCGTCGTAGCCCACCAGCTCTACAAAGGCCTGAATGATTTTAGTAAACTGGTAATCAGTGGTGAACGTGGGCGTGAGCTGCAGGAAGCGGGCCTGCGTATCGCGGTCCCAATATACCTGAGCGGCTACCTGCCCGCCAATGCTCCAGGGCTTGGTAATCTGGTACACCACGGGCAGCACCGCGCCGTATTCCACGGCGCCATCGCCGCGCGGGCCGCCGGTGGGCAGGGTTGCGTAGCCAATCAGGCCGAGAGCCCAGCGACTATTGTCGTCGCCCACCAGGGTGTGCTTCAGGCGCAGGGTTACATCGCCGAGGCCGTGGTATTCCTGGGTCTGGCTGGCGTCGGCCTCGTCGTAGTTGCGGGTAGCGGTGTAGGAATCGACCCCGACTTGCAGGTCGGTGCGGTCGGAGAGGCCGATTTTGGCCAGCGCGTGGTTCACGTACCAGTCGTGGCCGTAGGTGGTGCCTTCGCGCCGGGTGAGCAGGCGCAGGGCATCGGTTTCGTATTGAAAGTGCCCGGCATCCACCGAATACGGGCTTTCGGTGATGCCGGGCCGGTCGGGCACCATGGGGCGCATGTACTTGCGCGGCGTAGGCCTGAACAGGTTGTACTGTGTTTTATCGACCTTGATGGTGTCGTTTTTAACCCCCGGTTGGGCGAATGCCGCCGGGATATAGCCCAGCAGCAACAGGCAAAAAGTACAGAGTCGGAACATGAAGGCAGGAAGTGACGTGGGCCCGCATACGCAGTTTTTCGCCATTCGGCCATTTGCCCCTACCCGGCGAAGGTTTGCCAGAGCAAAAACACGTTCAGGCAAATGATGATGCCTGACACGCTCCAGGCCACGGCCTGCACCCACGGCCGATTGGCAAATACGCCCATTTTGGCCTTGCTGCCCGTGAACAGCACCAGCGGCACCACCGCAAAGCTGAGCTGTAAAGACAAAATCACCTGGCTGAGCACCAGCAGCTGACCAGTGCCCGTTTCGCCGTACATCAAAGTCACCACCAGGGCCGGCACCACCGCGATAAGGCGCGTGATGAGCCGGCGCACCCAGGGCCGCAGCTTCAAATCGAGGAAGCCTTCCATCACAATCTGGCCGGCCAGGGTGCCGGTGAGGGTCGAGTTCTGGCCCGAGGCCAGCAGGGCAATGGCAAACAGCGCACTGGCTGCGCCCGCGCCCAGCACCGGCGTGAGCAGCTTGTGGGCATCGGCGATGTCGGCCACCGAGTCGTGGCCCTTGCCGTGGAAGGCCGCCGCGGCCGTAACCAGGATGGCCGCGTTCACGAAAAACGCCAGAAACAGCGCCATCGTCGAGTCGATGGTGGCGAACTTGATGGCCGAGCGTTTGCCGGGCTCGTCCTGCGGGAAGGCCCGCGTTTGCACGATGCTGGAGTGCAGGTACAGGTTGTGGGGCATCACGGTGGCCCCCAGAATGCCGATGGCCACGTACAGCATTTTCGGGTTGGTCACAATTTCGAGGCGCGGCACCAGGCCCTTGCTCAGGGCCAGCCAGTCGGGGTGCGAGGCGATGATTTCGTAGAGAAAACACCCGAAAATCAGGAAGATGAGGCCCGCCACCAGGCTTTCGATGTAGCGAAAACCCTTGTTCTGAAAGAACAGCACCAGCAGCACGTCCAGCGTGGTGAGCACCACGCCCCAAGCCAGCGGCAGGCCAAACAGCAGGTTCAGCGCAATGGCCGAGCCGATGACTTCGGCCAAATCGCAGGCCGCGATGGCGATTTCGCACAGCACCCACAGCATCAGGCTCACCGGGCGCGAGTAATGGTCGCGGCAAGCCTGGGCCAGGTCGCGCCCGGTCACGATGCCCAGCTTGGCCGCCAGGTGCTGGAGCAGCATGGCAAACAAGTTGGAAATCAGCACCACCGATAGCAGCGTGTAGCCGTAGCGAGCCCCGCCGGCCAGGTCGGTGGCCCAGTTGCCGGGGTCCATGTAGCCCACGGCCACCAGCAGGCCAGGGCCCCAAAAGGCCATCAGCTTGCGCCAGAACGAAGCATCGGCGGCCGGCACCTTGATGCTGGCGTACACCTCGCTTAGCGAGTTGCCGCGGCGGGGGTGGCGCCAGCCCACTTCGGGCGCGGGCACTTTGGAATCAATAAGCGTAGAAGGAGGCACCGTAGGGAATGGGGTTCAAACAAAGTTACTAATTTTTAGACGAGCCTAAAAATTAATTTTGACTGCCTTAAATACAGTCTTTCCAAAAAAAAGTTTCGTTCGGCTTCCTGGTTTTTAGTGGTTGGTACTGAAGGCCGGGCCGGGCCCCTGCCCGGAAGCCGGTGCGCCCCCGGCCCCGGCAGTGGCCTTTCCGGCTGGCGGCTACCGACCTTTGCACCGAAATTCCCTCTGCATGACGCCTTCGCAAATCAAAAACCGGCTCGGTCTGCTTTCCCTCGTGGTCAGCCTCGGGTTGGTAATCATCAAGTTCTACGCCTACCACCTCACCCGCTCGCAAGCCGTTCTCACCGATGCGCTGGAAAGCATCATCAACGTATTCACCAGCGGGTTTGCGCTCTACAGCCTGCATCTGGCCGGCTTGCCCAAGGACGAAAACCACCCCTACGGCCACGGCAAAATCGAGTACCTGTCCGTTGGATTTGAAGGGGCGCTCATTTTTATTGCCGGCGCGTTCATTCTCTACAGTGCTTCGCTGGGCCTGTTGCACCCGCACCCCGTGGCCCGGCCCGACTGGGGCGTGCTGCTGCTGGCCAGCACCGCTGTGGTCAACCTGGCAGTGGGCCTGCTGCTGGTGAAAACCGGGAAACGCCTGAAATCCATCGCGTTGCTGGGCGATGGCCAGCACTTGTACATCGATGCCCTCACATCCATCGTATCGTCGGGGGCGCTGGTGCTGGTGGCGGCCACCGGCATCGTGCGCTTCGATTCGGGCGCGGCCCTTTTGCTGGGTGGCTTCATCCTCGTCAATGGCGGGCGAATGCTGCGCCGGGCCATCTCGGGCCTGATGGACGAAACCGATACGGCCATCGTGGCCGAGGTGATTGCCGAGCTCCAGGCGCAACGCCGCGCCCCCTGGATTGACGTGCACAACCTGCGCGTGCAGCGCTACGGCGCCAACCTGCACATCGACTGCCACATGCAAATGCCTTATTACTTCACTCTGGATGAGGTGCATACCCAGCTGCACGACATTGAGGAACTCATTCGGGCCCGCTTTGCGGTGGAGGTCGAGATGTTTGTGCACGCCGACCCCTGCACCTTCGCGGCCTGCTCCCTGTGCCTGATGCCTGCCTGCCCCGTGCGCCAGCACCCGCTGCATCACGAAGTGCGCTGGAATGTACACAACGCCGTAAAAAACGAGCGGCATCACCTGGCTTGAGTCGTCAGTCGTCAGTTATTAGCAGACTGGCAATCGCTTGACTGACAACGAACACGTGATAAGCTATTTACTTTTAAATGGCTTCTTAATTCCCGGACTACCCACAAAAAAGAGGGCCGCGAAATTCGCGGCCCTCTTTTTTGTGGGTAGTCCGGGTTGGTTACTGCCCGCGGTTCACTTCAACCCAGCCCTTGCTCTTGTTGCCGCTCGGGTCGGTGAGGTAGTAGTAGTACACGCCGCTGGGCTGGTCGCCGCCACCCCAGGTGTTCTGGTAATTGGCGTATTCCTGCACCTTGCGGCCCCAGCGGTTGTAGATTTCCAGCTTGCCACCGCGCTGGCTCACCGGCACCACGAACACGTCGTTCAGGTTGTCGTTGTTTGGCGTGATGATGTTCGGCACTTTCAGCTCGGGCACGATGACGATGTGCTGGGCTATCAGGACCGGGCACTGGCCGCGGTTCGTAACCGTGGGGGCAATCAGCGTCGAAGCAGAGCTCAGGGCGATGATGTACGTGCCGCCTTCGCTCAGCACCAGGTTGCCGGGGTTGTAGCTGCGCGAGAATACTTTGGGGGTGCTGGTTACAGGAGCGCCCGCCCCGTCCTTGATGCGCTGGTAAGTCCACCGAATCGAGTCCATGCGGAAAACCGTCGAAGTATAAGCCGTGGGCAGCACGCCGTTGATGGTCGAGGTGTTGCTGAACTTGTACGTAATCGGCGGAATCAGCCCGCCCGCCGGCGAGTTCGGGTTGGTCACGGGGCGGCTCGAAATCGAGTCGGTGATGGTGAAGCGCGACACCACCGGCGGCGCCACGCGTACCAGAATCGACGTGGTATCGCCGCAGCCGGGACCAAAGCCGCTGTTTGGCGTGATTTGCAGGCGGTAGCGGCTGGTCATGGTAGGAGTCACCGTAATGTTTTGCAGTGCAGCGGTGGCCGTGTTGAAGCCGTTGCCGCTCACCAGCGACCACTGGAAGGCGTAGGTTTGCAGCACCGAGATGTTCTGGGCGAGGCGGCGCACCGAATCCGGCCGCAGCACGCTGCCGCGCAGGGCCAGCGAACCACTGCACAGCGTCACCGGCGTCACGTTGGGCAGGCCCGTCTGGCCAACTGTCGCAAGGGCCGTGGCGAAGTTGCCTTTCTTAATCCGGATAACGACTACCCGGTTTTGCACGCCCTTGATGGGGCAGGCATTGTCTTCAATCCGAATGTTCAGGCGAATGGTGCGCCCGACCGTCGACGGCGAGGGCTGGAAGAAGAACGTGCCCTTGGGGTTGCTGGTGCCATTGCCGGAGAGCACGAACGAGCCCACGTCGCCCGAATCCAGCAGGTTGGGGTTGGTGTTGATGTCGGCGGGCAGCGTCACGGTGAGCAGCTGCAGCGGGTTGGCAGCGGGCCGGGTCGGCGTGGCAATGTTGTCGGGGTCGGTGAAGTTGAGTTGCACGCGCGAGTAGCTGCACGAAGAAACGTCCAGCCGGGTGGTGTCAGTAGTGTTAACCGCAACCGTGCCGGAGTTCACCGTCACAGGGTTAACCACCACGGGGTTGGGGGTGCTGTTGCCGCCGCAGTCGGTCACAATCAGGTTGGCCTCGCGGCGCACGGTGCCGATAACGCGGCGCACCCCGTTGATGCGACGGTATTCGGTAATCAGTACCGCGATTTGGTACTTGTTCAGGCCCAGATTCGCCGGCGAATTTGGAATGTACACGTTGGGCGTGAACGAAATCGTGCGCGCCTGCTGGTTGAAAATGAAACGCGGAGTTCCCGTTTTGATTGGGCAGGAACCGGTTTCGTCGTAACCCACGGGAATGGGCAGTGTTGGACTATAGTTGGCCGTAATAGTAGGCAATTGCAGGACACACAAGGGGCACGTCGGGCACGTTGCATTGGGGGTAAGAATTACTACACCACCCGCCTGGTTAGGATAAGCATTGTAAGTAACGGGCGTACCGCAGGCCTCCAGCGGGGCCGTCAGGGAGTAGACCAGCGAGTCGCCGTCGGCCTCGGTGGCCGAGTAGGTGATGGTGGTGGGCTGATTCCAGCACACGTACTGAATCGGAATGTCCTGCACGTCGAACTGGGGCGAGTTGTTGGCCACGGCCGCACCGGTGCTCGAGTTGCGGTTGTCGAGCGTGGCCTGCACGTAGAGGTTGCCGGCCACGATGTTGGCCAGCGAGGGGCGCGAGCCCTGGTCGGTGCTCAGCGTCCACTGCCCGGGGGGCAGCGTGACGGTGGCCAGGTAGTTGTACACGTCGTAGTTGGGCAGGCCCGTCGGGCCCAGGCACGGGCCCGAGGACACGGCCGCGCAGAACGGGTTGCCCGCTTCCACGAGCCCTTGCTGCACGAAAGGTGCCGTGACACTGGCCATGGCGTTGCAGCCGTTGTTGCTGCAGGAAAGGGTGAAGGCACTGGGCGTGATGCCGGTGCAGTCGCGGTAGAGGCGGAACTTGACCCGGTACTGGTTGTTGCCCAGCGAGACGTACGTCATGTCGCCCCCCAGCAAGTGGGACGCGCGCGCCTCCTGCACGCTACCCAGAAGCAGGCAGCACGCAAAGAGCAACAGGGTGAAGGAATGTAAGATTTTTTTCATGGGTGCAAACAGGGGTAATGGAGGTGGAGAAAACACAAATTGGGTGGTTACCGACGAATCAGCGAACCAATATACTGGTAGAATCGCGGAGAGCAAAACAATAGGGCATCTAAGAGAGGCATTCATAGCAAATTATGGGCCACGATTAACATAAATGCAGTGAAATGGAACTAATTCCTGAATAGTATTTGAGCACCAATTTTTCTTTGTAAGTTTCAGAGCCGTTCAGCTTTTTCTGTTAGTTCCGGGCATTTCCGGGCTTTGGCTCCACCCCTACCATGGGCCGGCAGCTATAAGTAGCGGTTTCATCAGTCTTTTTTTAACCCCCTTTTCTTTTTTCACCCTCTTTTCAGTTTCTATGCAACACTTCTTCTCATTGAAACCACCCGGCACCCCACGGCGTCGCGGGTGGCTTGCGTTATTATGGCTATTGGGCTGCGGCACGGCAGCGGTAGCCCAAACCACGGTTATCGGCTCGACGACGGTGCCGGTGGTAGCTCCGGCCGTGAGCTCCTATTTATATGGCCCCATTTACCGCTCGGCCACGACCTCCACCTTTGACTGGTCTCGCTACGCCCACCTCTATACTCCCACCGAGCTGAACATCCCCACCGGAGCCGTAATCACGGAGCTGGCCTGGCTGAAATCGGACGCCGGCGAACTCACGGGCAACAACGTCTTCAACGTACTGCTCGACAACTCGGCGCTGACCACGCTGGGCACCACGATGACCTGGGGCGCGCTGACCACGACGGCTACTTCGGTATACGCTTCCACTACCCAGCAATTTACGGGCGCGGCGGGCACTTACGTGAGCGTGACGCTGAGCCAGCCTTTCGTGTACACGGGCGGCAACCTGCTGGTGCTGACGGACCACCAGAAGCTGGGCGTAGCCACGGCTGCGGTCAACTTCGTGACCAACCTGGCCACCGGCTTTGGCCTGGGCTACGCCAACAGCGCGGCCCTCACCAGTGCCACGGCCCTGACTACCACCTACGGTAACCGCCGTCCCACGCTGCGCGTGACCTACACGCCCGGCGGCCCGTGCACCGCGCCGCCCACGGCGGGCACTACGGCCGCCACGGCCACCACGGTCTGCGCCGGCACGGCCGTTGGCCTGTCGCTGCTGGGCTCTACTTACGGCTCGGGCCAGACCTACCAATGGCAGGAATCGACCAACGGCACGACGTTCACGGACATTACCGGCGCCACGGCCACTACCTACACCGTAGCCTCGGTGCTGGCCACCCGCACCTACCGGGCCCGCCTGACGTGCAGCGGCCAGTCGGCCACGTCCACGCCCGTAACGGTGAGCGTGAACGCGGCCTCCTACGCCAGCCTGCCGATTGCCGAAAGCTTCGAAAATGCCTGGATTGATGCCTGCGCCTCGCACGATGTGCCCACCAACAGCTGGCGCAACACCCCGACGGCCGGCGACGCCTCGTGGCGCCGCGACGACGACGGCACGGTTGGCAGTTGGACATCGCCCACCGTGGGCGTGTACGCGCCGCTGGGCAGCCAGGGCAGCCATTCGGCCCGCTTCCACTCCTACTACGCCCCGGCCGCCGCAACCGGCTCGCTCGATTTGTATGTGAACCTGAGCGCTACTGGCAACAAAGTGCTGCAGTTTGACTACCTGAACACGGCCGGCAACGACTCCCTGCAAGTGCGGGTATCGACCGATGGCGGGGTTACGTTTGGTGCCCCGTTGCTGCGGCTGGGCATCAGCGGCACGGTGGCCCAGGGCTGGCAGCCGCAGAGCGTGAGCCTCACTTCGACTTCGGCCACGACCATCGTGCGCTTCCGGACCAAAGTAACGGCGACGTTTACCTCTGATATTGGCCTCGACAACGTGCGGCTCGACGTGCTGACCGGCGTGCCGAACTGCGCCACCAGCTTCGTGCCGGCCACCGGCGCTACCGGCGTGGTGCGCACACCTACCATCACCTGGAACAGCGGCGGCGGCGTAGCTACTGGCTACGACGTCTATTTTGGCACGACGGCCACCCCGCCGCTGGTGGTGACCAACCAGCCGGGCACGAGCTATACGCCCGCGGCCCTGGCCGCTACCACTACCTATTACTATAAGATTGTGCCCCGCAACGCCAACGGCGCCGCCACGGGGTGCGTGACCAACAGCTTCACGACGACCAGCACGTACACGTACTGCAACTCAGGCCTGGGCGACTACTGCGGCACGGCCGATATTGTGAACGTGACCGTGGCCGGCTCCGGCCTCAACAACTCGGGCACGACCTGCAACTCGGCGAACGGCAGCTCTTATACGTCTTACCCGGCTTCGGGCACGGCCACGGGCACGCTGCTGCGCGGGCTCACCTACCAGTTGAGCGTGACGACTTCGGCCTCGGCCATTATTTCGGCCTGGATTGATTTTAACCAGAACGGCACGTTTGAAGCCACCGAGTGGACGCAGGTGGCCGTTTCCAGCACCACCAATGCGCCGGCTACGGTCAGCATTACGATACCAGTGGGCACGCCCCTGGGCCAGACCGGCCTGCGCATCCGCAGCCGGAGCACGGGCAACACCAACGGCGCGGCCGATGCCTGCACGTTGTTTGGTTCCGGCGAAGCCGAGGATTACATCATTACCATTGGGGCGGCTCCGGCCTGCGCCCCGGCGGCGGGCCTGGCCGCCACCAACGTCACGACCACGACCGCAACGCTCAGCTTCTCGACCGTGACCAACGGGACGGCGGCTAACTACGTTGTGCAGTACGGCCTCAGCGGCTTCACGCCGGGCGGCACGGGCAGCACCACGGTAAACACCACCACCACGTCGACGGCCATTACCGGCCTGACGGCCAACACGACCTACCAGTTCTACGTGACCAAGGACTGCGGCAGTGGCCAATCCAGCCAGATTGCCGGTCCCTTCACGTTCCGCACGGCCTGCGTGGCCACTACCTACGCCACGCTGCCCGTTATCGAAAGCTTTGAAAACACCTGGGTGGGCATCTGCGATACCCGCGACGCGCCCACGGCCTTCTGGCGCAATACTCCGATGACGGGAGACGCCTCGTGGCGGCGCGAAGATGACGGCGCGAGCGCCGCCTGGACGTCGCCCACCATTGGCGGATATACGCCCACGGGCAGCCAGGGCACGCACTCGGCCCGCTTCCACTCGTACTACGCCCCGGCCGGTTCCGCTGGCATCCTCGACCTGTACGTGAACCTGAGCACGGCCGGTTCCAAGCGCCTGAGCTTCGACTACCTGAACACGGCCGGCAATGACTCGCTGTACGTGCAGGTGTCGAACGATGGCGGCAACACCTTTGGGGCCCCGCAGGTAGCCCTTGGCGTGAGCGGCACGGTGGCCCAGGGCTGGATAGCCCAGGTGACGAACCTGACCGGCACTTCGGCCACCACGGTGGTCCGCTTCCGCACCAAGGTGACGGGAACGTTCACCTCGGACATTGGCATCGACAACCTGCGCATCGAGCTGGCTTCGGGCTGCTTATCGCCCGCCAACCTGACGGCCGTTACCACCCAGACCACGGCCGTGCTTTCGTGGCTGAACTCCGGCGCGGGTACTTATACCGTGGTGTACGGCCCCACGGGCTTCAACCCCGCCACCGGCGGCACCACCGTGGCAGGCATCACCGGCACCAGCACCACGGTAACGGGCCTCACGCCCGGCACGCCCTACCAGTTTTATGTGACGCAGAACTGCGCGGCCGGGGTTAGCTCCGGCCAGGCCGGCCCAGCTGCCTTCAGCACGTTGATTCCCAATGATGACTGCGCGGGCGCTATCAATGCGCCGGTGCAGTTCGGTACCTGCGTGGGCCAGACCAGCGCCGACAACACGGCCGCCACGGCCTCGACCGGCGTGCCCGCGCCGGGCTGCGCCAACTACGTAGGCCAGGACGTCTGGTTCAAAGTCACCGTGCCGGCCAGCGGCACCGTCACCGTGGAAACCGTACCTCCCACCGCCGGCAGCTCCATCACCGATACGGGCCTGGCCATCTACTCCGGTGCCTGCGCCACGCTGGCCCTGGTGAACTGCGACGACGACTCCAGCCCCAACGGCCTGTTTTCCTTGCTCACCGTGACCGGCCGTACGCCGGGCGAAATCCTCTACCTGCGCGTGTGGGCTTACGGCAGCAACAACTCCGGTCTGCTGGCCGTGTGCGTGACTTCGCCCTCGAACTGCTCGGTACCCACCGGCCCTACCGCCAGCAACCTGACCAACACCACCGCCACCCTGAACTGGGTACCGGGCGGCACGCCGGCAGCCGGCACCACGTATGAACTGGAGTACGGCCTGCAAGGCTTCGTCCAAGGCACGGGCACGGCCATTATCGGCCTGACCACGCCCACGCGCACCATCACGGGCCTGCTGCCGAACACGGCGTACTGCTACTACGTGCGCCAGAACTGCGGCACCACCAACGGCAGCAGCGCCTTCGTGGGCCCCACCTGCTTCACCACCCCGCTCACTATTCCGGGCAACGATGAGCCCTGCGGCGCCATTGGCCTGGGCACCACCGTGCTCACCAGCTCAAACGTGGGTGCCACCACCAGTGTGCAAAATGGCATCAACCTGCCGGCCTGTTCCTCGGCCCAGCTGCCCAAGGATGTGTGGTTCACAATAACTCCGACCGGAACCAGCACGACGCTGACGCTGACCGGGACTCCGGCGGGCATGGTGCGCCTCTACACCAGCCCGAACTGCTCGGCCGGGCCGTTCACGTCGGTGTTCTGCGCCGCCGCCACGGCCGCCAACACCGGCTTCACGGCCCCGATTCCCGTCACGGGCCTCACGGCCGGCACCCGCTACTACGTGGCCGTGAGCGGCTACGGCAGCTCCGACGCCACGGGTAGCTTCACCCTGGCCGGCACCAACCTGGCCCCCGTTGTGACCGCGACGCAGGCCAAAGCCGACACCAACGCCCTGCTCGTGTACCCCAACCCGAGCAGCACCGGCCAGCTCACCCTGGCGCTGAATGGCTTGAACGGCCCCGGCCGGGCAACCCTGCTCAACGCGCTGGGCCAGGTAGTGCGGGAAAAAGCCCTGACCGGCACCACCGAGCAGACGCTGACCACCCGCGGCTTGGCCACCGGCATTTACACCCTGCGCGTGGCCGTTGCTGGCCAGGTCCTCACCCGCAAAGTGGTGCTCGAATAGGCAGTTGACTCTGTAGCCAGAAAGGGCTGTTCCACTTGGAGCAGCCCTTTTTTACTGAGCAGATTACCACCCCGTGCAGGAATAATTCCAGCTTTTGCTTTCGTCTGGGCTTTCTTCTCTACATTACAATATGGAAAGTACATTGCCGGCACCGTGCGCCTTTGCTCCACCCTAAATGTTAGCTAATCATTTCTTCTCACAACTGCTCTGCTTTAACCCCAATTTCCCCTTCACCCTTATGAGTACACTGTTACATTCGCGGCGCCGCCCTTTGGGCTGGGCCTTCTTGTTGCTAGCGGCTTTGCTGCTGAACAGCCGTCCGGGCCAGGCCCAGGTTGATACGTACACGCTGGCACCCAGCACGGGCACTTTCGCCCCGCTGGTGGGCGGCACGCCCGTTCCGACCGTGCAGGCCGACGACGCCTTATCGGCGGCACTGCCCGTGGGCTTCACCTTCGTGTTTGACGGGACGCCCTACACTTCCTGCAAGGTTTCCTCGAACGGGTGGCTGACCTTTAATGCGGCGGCCAGCGCCAACAGCCTGACCAATGACCTTGCCACCGGCGCGGCCACCGAGCGCCCCCGCGTGGCGCCGTTCTGGGACGACCTGAACGGCAGCACCGGCACGGCCAGCTACCTCACCTCCGGCACGGCCCCCAACCGCACCTTCACCTTTGAGTGGCTGAACTGGTTTCGCTACGGCAACACCACCGGGCCTTCGTTCTCCATGCAGGTGCAGCTGGTGGAAGGCACCAACCTGGTGCGCTTCGTGTACCGCCAGGAAACGGGCGCCATCTCCAACGCGCTGGCATCGATTGGCCTTTCGGGCGCGGGCACGGGCAGCGGCTCGTTTCTGTCGCTGAGCGATGCCACCCCGGCCCCCACGACGAGCTCGACCACGGAAACGACCAGCATTGCGACGCTGCCCGCAACGGGTCAAATCTACACGTTCACTCCGGCGGCGCCGGCACTTTGCCCCACTCCCCGCAACCTGACCACCACGGCCCTGACCAACACAACGGCCACGGTGTCCTACACGGTGACGAATACCACGCCCGGGCCTTTTACTATTCTATATGGCCTGCCCGGCTTCAATCCGGCCCTGGCCAACTCGGCCACCAACCCCTACTTCACGGCCCCGGCTACCGGCACCACGGCCACCCTCACCGGCCTGGCCGTGCAAACCACCTATCAGTTCTACGTACGCCAGAACTGCGGCGGCACCAATGGCAACAGCGTCGTTTCCGTCATGGGGACGTTCACGACCAACCCCAACCCTGCGGTGAACGATGATTGCGCCCAGGCCATTGTCCTGCCGGTGGGCACGGCGTGCACCACGCCAACCGCCGGCACCGTGTTTGGCGCAACGCAAAGCACCGCGCCCACCACTGCCTGCAGCGGCACCACGGCCCAGGATGTCTGGTATAGCTTCGTGGCCACCAGCAACTCGCACACCATCACCTTCGCGCCGCAGTTTGCGGGCGTGTACGATGTGCGCACGGGCACCTGCGCCGCCTCAACCAGCATTTTCTGTGCGTCGGCCGCTGCGGCCGCCACCAACATCAACACCATTGGCGGCCTCACCGCGGGCCAGCCTTATTTCCTGCGGGTGTATGCGTCCGGCGCTACCCCGCCCGCCGCGACCGCCAGCACGTTCACGCTGTGCATTGTGCCGGGCCCGCCCACCCCGGCCAATGATGACTGTGCGGGCGCTATCAACGCGCCGGTGCAGTTCGGCACCTGTGTGGGCCAGACCAGCGCCGACAACACGGCCGCCACGGCCTCGACCGGCGTGCCCGCGCCGGGCTGTGCCAGCTACGTGAGCAAGGACGTGTGGTTTAAAGTAACCGTGCCGGCCAGCGGCACGTTCACGGTCGAAACCGTGCCTCCCACCGCCGGCAGCCCCATCATCGACACGGGCGTGGCCGTTTACTCCGGCGCCTGCGCCACGCTGGCCCTGGTGGGCTGCGACGACGACTCCAGCCCTAACGGTAACTTCTCCCTGCTCACCGTGACCGGCCGTACGCCGGGCGAAATCCTCTACGTCCGCGTGTGGTCGTACGGCAGCAACACGGTTGGCCTGCTGGCCGTGTGCGTGACTTCGCCCTCGAACTGCTCGGTACCCACCGGCCCCACTTCCAGCAACCTGACCAACACCACCGCCACCCTGAGCTGGACGGCTCCCACCGGGGGCCTGCCCGCCGGCAATACCTACGAGCTGGAGTATGGCCTGTCGGGCTTCGCGCAGGGCACGGGCACCAACGTCACGGCCCTCACG
>NZ_JAGEMO020000084.1 GCF_017921975.2 Hymenobacter terricola | reverse complement strand
AGTACGGCCTCCACGAACAAGCGCGTGTCCTTGGCCGTCACGCCGCAGGCATTCGCTTGGCCCGGCAAGAGTGGCGAAAGGCGTTGCCAGTGCGGGTCGGTCAGGAATGTGCGGTCTTTTTGCATCTTCAAAGCTACCTTAATTGTTCACACGTCCTAGTCTGAGGGGGTAAATATAGGCCCCCGCTTTAGCAGCATCCGTGCCGGCCGGGCCGGCGCTTACGCGGGCATCGCCGGCTCCACGGCCCGCGCGAAGCCCGGGCGGCCATCGGCGGCGGGGCCGGTGGGCGCGAAGCCGTTGCGCAGCAGCACCTGCGCCGCGGCGGGGCTGTCGGCGGCCGGGTGGGCCAGCAGCCGGCGCACCATGCCCGTGGCGGCGGCCTGCTGCACCAGCCCGGCCACCAGTTCGGTGGCCAGGCCCTGGCCCCGCCAGTCGGCCGCGATGGAGTAGCTGATTTCGGCGGTGCCGGCTGCATCGGGCGGGCCCAGGAAGCCGCCCGCGCCCACCAGCGTGCGGGGCGTGTCGCCCTCGGCTTTGCGCAGGGCGTACCAGCCGTACCAGCCGGCGGCCGTGCGCCCGCCCGCCGTGAGCTGTTCCAGAAAATACTCCATGGCGTGCCGGTTGTAGGCGCCGGGGGGCCAGTCGGCGGGCAGGGCGGCGCCCAGCAGCACCGGGAAATAATGGGGCTTGTGCAGCTCGGCGGTGAGCAGGGCCCGGCTGGCGGCCAGAATGAGGAGGCGGGGCGTGTGGGTTATCAGCGGAATCATGGGCTGATTATACGGCCCCGGCGCGTAGCCGGCGCACTTGGCCCGTGGTTTCCGGCTCCGGCTGGCCTGAGCTTACTACTATTTGCCGGCTGGCGCGGCCACGCGCCGGGCGGGGTATAGGTTCGGCAGCTTCCGGCAATATCTTTACCATCCGGTTTCAATTTACTTTCACCTTCGCGATGTACTATAAATTCCTCTGTGTTGTTGGCCTTTTCCTGATTGCCCGCCTGGCCGGTGCTACTACCATTGGCTCCATTCAGGGCACGGGCGCGGCGGCCACGCCGGGAACGTACACCATCGAGGGCATCGTGACGGCCGTGTACCCCGGCCTGAGCCCGGCCGGATTTTACGTGCAGGACGACGCGGCCACCGCCGACGGCAACCCCGCCACCGCCGACGCCCTGTTTGTGGTGCTGCCCGACCCCACGCTGGCGGTGGGCTGCCGCGTGCGCGTGACCGGCACCGTGAAGGAAGAAGCGGGCGCGCCTTCCTTCGGCCAGGCCGTGCTCACGGAGCCCGCCGTCACCATCATTTCGGGCGGCAATCCGCTACCGGCCTTCACGCTGATTACCAACGCCACGTTTTCGGCCGCGGCCCTGGAGCAGTACGAAGGCATGCGCGTGCAATTCACCGCCCCGCTGACGGTGGCCGACATTTATTACCTGAAACAGCGCGGCGAGCTTACGCTGTCCACGGCCGGCATCGCCTACCAGCCCACCCAATTCATCGACCCCAACGACAACCCCTCGACGGGCACCACCAGCACCGGCACCAGCAACCTGGCCGCCCTCAAGGCCTACCAGGCCGCCAACGATAACAAAAGCATTCTGCTCGACGATGGCAGCGCGGCCGCCAACCCGCAGCCCATCCCCTACCTCGACGCCACGCTGCACACCGTGCGCGTGGGCAGCACCGTGGCCAACCTGCGCGGCATTATGGGCTACGGCTTTGGCAAGTGGCGCATCCAGCCGCTGCCCGCGCCCAACGCGCCCGCGCTGCGCACCGTGCGCCCGCTCACGCCGCCCGCCTTCGGCCCGCTCGACTTGCGGCTGGTGAGCTTCAACGTGCTCAACTACTTCAATGGCGACGGCGCGGGCGGCGGCTTTCCCACCGCGCGCGGGGCCAAAACCCCGGCCGATTTCGCCCGGCAGCGCAGCAAAATCCTCGCCGCCCTCGCCCAGATGAACGCCGACGTGGTGGGCCTCACCGAAATTGAGAACGATGGCAACGGCCCCACCTCGGCCCTGCAGGACCTGGTGAATGGCCTGAACCAGGCCATGGGCGCCAATACCTACGCGTTTGTGAACGACGGCGGGGCCACCCAGCAGCCCAACAACACGGACCTCATTCACTGCGCCATTCTGTATAAGCCGGCGGCCGTGGCGCTGCTGGGGCCCGCGCTGGTGGCCAACGCGCCAGCCGTGTTCGAGCGCCCGCCGCTGGCGCAGCTTTTCATCACGAAGCGCAAGGCGCACGCCGACACGCTGGCGTTCATCGTTAACCACTTCAAATCGAAGGGCAGCGGCAGCGGGGTCGATGCCGACCAGAACGACGGGCAGGGCGGCTCGAACGACCGCCGCCGCCAGCAGGCCAAGGCGCTGGTGCAGTTCATCCACAAGACCGTGATTCCGGCCGGGGCCGTGAAAGTGGTGAGCGCCGGCGACTACAACGCCAACTACGAGGAAGACCCCATCGACATTCTGCGGGCCGATGGGCTGGTGCCGGCCACGCCGCCCATCAGCGCGTCCTACGTGTTTAAGGGCCTCACGGGCTCGCTCGACCATGCCGTGATTACGCCCAACCTGGTGGGCTTCCTCGACGTGCAAAAGTGGCACATTAACTCCGGCGAGCCGTATTTCCTGGAGTACGACGTGGCCGGGGCGGCCACCGACGCCACCAGCCCGTTCCGCTCCTCGGACCACGACCCGGTGCTCATCGGCGTGAATTTCTCGGGCATGACCAACGCGGCTTCGGACCGCAGCGCGAACCGCCTGTTTGTGTATCCCAGCCCACCCGCCGGGCCGCAGGCGTTCAGCCTGGCCAGCGTGCCTGCCAGCGCCGGCCTGCTCACCCTCGACTTTTCGTTGCCGCAAGGCTCGCGGCTGCTCTCGCTCCACGGCCCGGTCGATTTGATTCAGAGCCAGCTGAGCCGCTACACCACCAACCTGGCCCCCGGCATCTACCTGCTGAAGCTGAGCGGCACCAACTTCCGGCAAACCCAGCGCGTGATGAAGGAGTAGCCATGCCAAAGCGCAGCCCCGACCAAACCAGCCCATTTGCTCGGCTGGGGCGGGCAAGCCCAACAATGGCCGTTGGCCAGGCGTACTTTTACCTCATGAGTCAGGCGCCCCCGCTACTACTTTTTGAGAACACCGCTGGGCAGCTCCTGGCCGACCCCGCCGGGTTTTTGCGGGCCGACTGGGGCCCCCGGTCCCGCACCCCGGCCGACACGCGCGCGCTACTCCACGGCATTCTGCGCGAATTGCAGCGGCGCGGGTGGGGCCGGGTGCTGGTCAACCAGGTCGAGATGCTGCCCTTCAGCGGCCCCGAGCAGCGCTGGATAGCCCAGGAGTGGCTGCCGCAGGCGGTGGCGAGTGGCTACCGCCACGGGGCCGTGGTAATATCGCCCAATGTGCTCGTGCGGCTGTCTTCTGCCTTCGTCGCTTCGCACGCACAGGGCCTGCCACTGGTGTACCGCTCCTTCGAGAACGAGGATTTGGCCCTGCGGTGGCTGCTGCGGCAGCCGGCATCGGCGCTGGGCTAGCGGGCCGGTCGTGGTCAGGCACCTGGTTCAATGCGAATACGAACCGCGCCCACCCCTCGGCAGAAACGAGCCGGACCGGGCGGACGGGCGCTAACGCCAACGGGGCTCAGGCCCCGGCAGCTCAACGGAAGTAAGCATGACGAAAAAGCGTTGAATGGGCATAAAAAACAGCCGGCAGCCCCGGCCGTGGGCCGTCCTGCCGCTAGTGAACGCACGCGGCCGCCGCTTCGGTGCGGGCATTGGCCAGTGCCTCGGCCAGCCTCCCCTGTTCATCGGCGGCTCCCGGCATTTGGCAGCCGAAAGCCCTTGCCCCACCGCTGGCTTTCGATTTGAGTTGTTAGCTATTGGTTGCTCGTACTCTACCCCACTGTTTTTTGGGGAGTGCCTCTGGAGCGTCTAAAGCCAACTGCGAGGCCGCGCGCATGTTGCGCTTTATTCTCCAGAAAATGCCTTCGTTAGTTGGAAAGCGGGTTGGCTATAACCACTGGTAGTGGCTTCGAAAAAATAGTGGGGCAGAGTAAGTTGTTCGTTGTTAACATTTTGACAAAACATTGGCTAACGACTAATAGCGAACAACTTACTCTACCCGTTTACTATTGAATGACTACTTATTTCACTATTTCGGCCACGCTGCGGCTGATGCCCAGCTCCAGCCCGCGCAGCTCGGCCAGCCCGCGCAGGCGGCCGATGGCGGAGTAGCCGGGGTTGGTTTTCTTGGGCAGGTCGTCCAGCATCTGGTGGCCGTGGTCGGGGCGCATGGGCAGGCTCACCTTGCGCTGGCGCATGGCCTGCACCAGCTCGCGCATCACGGCGTACATGTCCACGTCGCCTTCGAGGTGGTTGGCTTCGTAGAAATTCCCTTCCGCATCGCGCTGGGTGCTGCGCAGGTGGATGAAGTGAATGCGCTCGGCAAACTGGCGCACCATGGCTGGCAGGTCGTTATCGGCCCGCACCCCGAACGAGCCCGTGCAGAAGCACAATCCATTGGCCGGCGAGGGCACGGCCGCCGCCAGGGCGGCCACGTCGGCGGCGGTGCTCACCACGCGCGGCAGGCCCAGAATGGCGTAGGGCGG
>NZ_JAGEMO020000083.1 GCF_017921975.2 Hymenobacter terricola | reverse complement strand
GCGCTGGGTGCTGCGCAGGTGGATGAAGTGAATGCGCTCGGCAAACTGGCGCACCATGGCTGGCAGGTCGTTATCGGCCCGCACCCCGAACGAGCCCGTGCAGAAGCACAATCCATTGGCCGGCGAGGGCACGGCCGCCGCCAGGGCGGCCACGTCGGCGGCGGTGCTCACCACGCGCGGCAGGCCCAGAATGGCGTAGGGCGGGTCGTCGGGGTGAATGGCCAGGTTGATGCCCACCCGCTCGGCCACGGGCACAATTTCCTGCAAAAACAGAATCAGGTGCTCGCGCAATTTCGCCGCGTCAATGCCCTCGTACGCATCCAGCGCCAGCTGAAATTTCGCCAGCGTGAAACTCTCCTCGCTGCCCGGCAGGCCGGCGATGATGTTGCGCTGGAGCCGCTGCTTCTCCTCGTCGCTCATCGCGGCGAAGCGCACGGCGGCTTTCACCAATTCATCGGCCGTGTAGTCCTGGGCGGCATTCCGGCGCTTCAGCAGCTGCGTATCGAAGGCCACGAAAGCGGCTTTTTCGAAGCGCAGGGCTTTTGAGCCGTCCGCCACTTCGTAGGCCAGGTCGGTGCGCGTCCAGTCCAGCACGGGCATAAAATTGTAGGTGACCGTGTAGATGCCGCAGGCCGCCAGGTTACGCAACGACTCCTGGTAGTTGGCGATGTAGTGCTGGTAGTCGCCGGTGCGGGTCTTGATGTTTTCGTGCACGGGCACGCTTTCCACCACGCTCCACGTCAGGCCGGCGGCTTTGATGAGCTCCTGGCGCGCGCGGATTTCGGCCTGCGGCCAAACCTGGCCGTTGGGAATGTGGTGCAGGGCCGAAACTACATCGGTAGCGCCGGCCTGGCGGATATCGGCGAGGCTCACGGGGTCGTTGGGGCCGTACCAGCGCCAGCTTTGGATGATGGGCATTGTTTTTCAGTTATCAGTTAACAGTGAGCAGTGAGCAGTTATCAATAGACCGTCCTGCTCATCTGGCGTCCGCGCAGCCGAAGAAGCTCGCGTGTGATAGTGACTCAGATTGGTTTACTTGAGCACGCGAGATGCTTCGCTGCGCTCTGCATGACGGTCTTTTTTTGTTCAATTACAAATGTTACACCCCGCTAAAAGCGTTGAAGCCGCCGTCAACCAGTACGGTTTCGCCGTTCACGAAGCGGGAGGCGTTGCTGAGCAGGTAAATCAGCGTCCCGGTCAGCTCCTCCGGCTCGCCGAAGCGTTGGAAGGGCGTGTGGGCTATGAACTTGCGGGCGCGCTCGGTGGGCGAGCC
>NZ_JAGEMO020000082.1 GCF_017921975.2 Hymenobacter terricola | reverse complement strand
TGTTACACCCCGCTAAAAGCGTTGAAGCCGCCGTCAACCAGTACGGTTTCGCCGTTCACGAAGCGGGAGGCGTTGCTGAGCAGGTAAATCAGCGTCCCGGTCAGCTCCTCCGGCTCGCCGAAGCGTTGGAAGGGCGTGTGGGCTATGAACTTGCGGGCGCGCTCGGTGGGCGAGCCGTCGGCGGCGACGAGCAGGTCGCGGTTTTGCTCGGTGAGGAACACGCCGGGCGCGAGGGCGTTCATGCGGATGCCGCCGCCGTAGCGCAGGCCCAGCTCGGTGGCCATCCAGCGGGTGTAGCCTTCGATGGCGGTTTTGGCCAGCGTGTAGCCCATCACCCGCGTGAG
>NZ_JAGEMO020000081.1 GCF_017921975.2 Hymenobacter terricola | reverse complement strand
CAGGTCGCGGTTTTGCTCGGTGAGGAACACGCCGGGCGCGAGGGCGTTCATGCGGATGCCGCCGCCGTAGCGCAGGCCCAGCTCGGTGGCCATCCAGCGGGTGTAGCCTTCGATGGCGGTTTTGGCCAGCGTGTAGCCCATCACCCGCGTGAGGGGCCGCTGGGCGGTGAGTGAGGAGATATTGACGATGGAGCCCGTGCCCTGGTCGGCCATCACGCGGCCAAAAACCGTGGTCGGAATCACGGTGCCGAACAGGTTCAAATCCACGGCCCGCCGGGTGTCCTCAATGCCCACATCGAACAGGTTCTGGCCGGGGCCGACGGTGGCGCCGGGCAGGTTGCCGCCGGCCGCATTCACCAGGCCGTCGATGCGGCCCCAGGCGCTCATGATTTTGTCGCGGGCGGCGTTCATCTGGCCCGTATCGAGCACGTCGCCGAGGAGGACCAGGCACTCGCCACCGGCGGCGCGAATGGCGGCGGCCCGGGCTTCGGCCCGCTCGGCGTTGCGGCCCAGGATGGCCACTTTGGCCCCGGCTTCGGCCACGGCCAGCGACATGGACGCGCCCAGCACGCCGGTAGCGCCGGTGATAATCAC
>NZ_JAGEMO020000080.1 GCF_017921975.2 Hymenobacter terricola | reverse complement strand
TCGCCGAGGAGGACCAGGCACTCGCCACCGGCGGCGCGAATGGCGGCGGCCCGGGCTTCGGCCCGCTCGGCGTTGCGGCCCAGGATGGCCACTTTGGCCCCGGCTTCGGCCACGGCCAGCGACATGGACGCGCCCAGCACGCCGGTAGCGCCGGTGATAATCACCACCTTATCGGCTAACGAGAATTGATTGAGGGAAGGCATAGAAATACGGGGTTTGGGGTAGAGATTAATTGTGGTCCGGTCCTACTGCAGTTCCACCGCGCCCTCCAGCCGGATGTCGTCCGAAGCGCTGCCAATCATGAGGTTGAATTTGCCGGGTTCGGCCACCCACTCCAGCGTGGAATTGTAGAAGGCCAGCTTGTCTTTATCGATGGTGAAAGTCACGGTTTTGCTTTCGCCGGGCTTGAGGCTGATTTTGCGGAAGTCCTTCAGCTCCCTGAGTGGCCGGACGAGGGAGGCCACGGGGTCGCGCAGGTAGAGCTGGGCCACTTCCTCGCCGGCCACTTTGCCGGTGTTGGTGAGGGTGAAGCTGACCTGCACCGACTCGCCGGCTTTCAGTTGGGGGCGGCTGATTTTAAGGTCGGAATACGTGAACGCAGTGTAGCTCAGGCCGTAGCCAAAGGCGTAGCGCGGCGTGTTGGGCGCGTCGATGTAGGCCGAGCGGTAGCGGTTTTCACCGGGCTTGAGCAGCGGGCGGCCGGTGTTGTACTGCTGGTTGTAGGCGATGGGAATCTGGCCCACGTTGCGGGGGAAGGTGATGGGCAGCTTGCCGGCGGGGTTGTAGTCGCCGTAGAGCACATCGGCCAGCGCGAGGCCGCCTTCCGAGCCGGGCCACCAGGCGTAGAGAATGGCATCGGCCTGCTCGGCAATGGCGTCAAAAATCAGCGGACGGCCACCGAAAACGACCACGACCACGGGCTTGCCAGTGGCTTTCAAGGCTTTGAAAAGCTCTTCCTGCACCCCGGGCAAATGAATGTCCGTCCGCGACTTGGCCTCACCGGTCATGTCCCAGGTTTCGCCCACGGCCAGCACGATGACGTCGGCGTTTTTGGCGGTGGCCACGGCCTGGTCGAAACCGGCGCGGCTGTCGCCGCTCACGGTGCAGCCTTTGGCGTAGAGCAGCTCGGTGGCTTTGCCGGCGCGCTGGCGCAGGCCGTCGTAGAGCGAGGTGATGCGGGCGGTGTCGGCGTTCACGGTCCAGCTGCCGTCGAGGTCGCGCCTGGACTTGGCGATGGGGCCGATAAGGGCTATTTTGCGCAGCTGGTTTCCCAGCGGCAGGGTGGCGTTTTCGTTTTTCAGCAGCACCAGCGATTTTTGGGCCATCTGGCGGGCGGCGGCGCGGTTTTGCGGGTCGTTCAGCACTTGCTTTTCGCGTTTCTCGTCCGAGAATCGGTAGGCATCGTCGAAGAGGCCCAGCTCGAATTTCTTGCGCAGAATGCGGCGCACGGCATCGTCCACGAGGTCGATTTTCACCCGGCCGTCCTTCACCAGCTGGGCCAGGCTCTGGCTGTAGACGTCGCCTTCCATGTCCATATCGGAACCAGCGGTGACGGCCTTTTTGGCCGCATCAGCTTTATCAGCAGCGTAGCCCCAGGTCACCAGCTCTTTGATGGAGCCCCAGTCGCTCACCACGAAGCCGGGGTACTGCCACTGGCCTTTCAGAATGTCGCGCTGCAGGTAGGCGTTGGAAGTGGCGGGGATGCCGTTCAGCGTGTTGAAGGAGTTCATGAACGTGGCCACGCCGGCATCGGCGGCCGCTTTGAAGGGCGGCAGGTAGGTTTCCCAGAGTTGCTGCGGGCTGAGGTCCACGGCGTTGTAGTCGCGGCCGGCGGTGGCGGCACCGTAGGCGGCGAAATGCTTGGCGCAGGCCATCACGGCATCAGTGCCACCCAATTTTTCGCCCTGAAAACCCAGCACGCGGGCCCTGGCAATCTGCGCGCTGAGGTAGGTGTCCTCGCCCGCGCCTTCCATCACGCGGCCCCAGCGCGGGTCGCGGCCCACGTCCACCATCGGCGCGAAGGTCCAGTGAATGCCGGACGCGGCGGCTTCTCTGGCCGCTACGTGCGCGCCCAGCCGGATGGCGTCGAGGTCCCAGGAAGCGGCCTCGGCCAGCGGAATCGGGAACGTGGTTTGGTAGCCGTGAATGACGTCGAGGCTGAACAGGAGCGGGATTTTGAGGCGCGATTTCAGGGCTTCGGCCTGGATTTCGCGGGTGTCGTGCACGCCCTTCACATTCAGCATCGAGCCCACCTGCCCGTTGCGGATGCTGGTGAGCAGCGTGTTTTTGCGGTCGTTGGCCGGGCCGGTCACTTCGCGGCCAGAATATTGGTTGAGCTGGCCGACTTTCTCTTCCAGCGTCATCTGAGCGAGCAGGTCGGCCACGCGCCGCTCAATATCGGCGGGGCTGGCGGTGGTCGGGGCCGGTTTCTTCTTTTGAGCCATAGCGGCCGGGCCGGGCAACAGCCCGAGAAACAGCAGCGGCAGCAGAAGCTTAGGAAACGAAAAAGTCATTCAGAGTTGCGGAAGAAAAGCCGCCGGAGCGGCTGAAAAAAGAAGTGACGCCGAACCGGCGACCACCGCCACAGCAGCCCCGGCCGGGGCCTCATTTGCAGGTTCCCACCATAATGGCAAGGCGTTGTTCCGGCCGGGGTGCTGTTTTTTCGGTGTTGTAGCGGTTATTTTTTGGGTCGGTAATGGCGCTGGAGCTGCTGCATGGCCGTTGCGTAGCGCCGCCCCAGCAGGCGGGCGGAAACCGCGTTGAAATGGGTGTGGTCGCCAACATCGGCAGTGCCTTCGGCGGTGATGAAGGCGTAGTGCGGCACTTGCTTTTGCAGCCCGGCCACCGCTTCATTGATGCGAATGGCTGCGGCGTTGACGTGGGGCTGGCCGTCGCTACCGGGCCGGTTAATCTGGAATGCGGGCAGCTGGCCCGCCACAAACGGCAGCGCGGGCGCCTGCAAATCGGCCCGCAGCCGCGCAATCAGGGCCATCAGCTTTTCCTGGTACCCGGCACTCTTTTCGGGGCTGCTGTCGGTTTCGCCCTGGTGCCAGACGATGCCGGCCAGCGTGCCCGTGAGCTGGGCAGTTTTGGCGCGGGCCAAAGCATCGTCGTAGGGGTGCGTTTTGGTGTCGGCGAAGTAGGCGCCGGGCGTCCAGGCGTCGATGCCGGAACCACCCACGGCGCACGGAATCAGCCCGATGGTGAGGCTGGTATCCTGCGCCGCCATGTTGCGGCCGAAGGTGAGGCCCGGCCCGATGCCGGCGATGGGTTTATCGAAATGGATGGGGTCTTTGGCCACTTCCCACTGCCCGGCCGGGTTCAGGCGCAGGACGTGGCGGTTGGGCACGGTGTCCTGGGCTTCCACCAGGCCCCGGCCAGCCATATTCGACTGGCCAATAAGCAGGTACAGCTGAAATTTCTCCTTGCGGGCCGGCGGGCTCACCACCTGGCGCAGTTTCGGTTTCAGCGCTTGCGCCCGCAGTCCGGCCACCGGCAGCAGGGCCAGCAGCAACAGATTCAGCAGAAGCGAGCGGGGGGATTTCATGCGTTATTGCGGCTGGCGCTGGTCGAAGAAATCGGCCAGGTGGTACATCTGCTGGTTCAGCTCTTTCATCTTGTCGAGCATGGGCTGGTAGGGCTCCAGGTTGTTGTCCACGATGCCCTTGTTGGCGTTGGTGTTCGAGGGCTCGGCGCCCACCAGCGTGGGGTCGTTGTCCTGGTATTTGAACCAGTGCCAGCCCACGCAATTCTTCGATTCCAGCAAGCCCAGCGTGAAATTCTGGTAGAACAGGCCGCGGTCGGCCTGCGTTTTCACCACCCAACCGGCCCCGGCGGTGTTGGCCAGGCCGGGGGCGCCCTCGCCTTTCACGTACCATTCCGTCACGATAAACGGCTTGCCGGCGAAAATCTCCCAGTCGCGCACCCAGGTTTTCTCGGGCGTCCAGTTGTTGTAGTAGTTAATGCTGATGACATCGAGGTACTTGCCGGCCACCTTCATCATCTCGGGGTAGTAGCGTTGCGCGCCGTGGAAGCGGCAGCCCAGATACATGTGGTTGGGGTCGTACTTTTTCAGGGCCCGGGCCACGATGGAGAAGTAGCGGTCGGCCGCGAAGGCCAGGAAATCCTGCCGGTTCTGGTCGGTGATGGTTTCGGGGGTGACGTTGTGCTCGTCGGCCCACTTCTTGGCGGCCACGTAGCCGGGCTCGGTCACGGGCAGCTTCAGGTAGCCGTCGAGGTTTTTGCGCAGCAGCGGCATCTCGTTATCCGAGAAATAGCCGAAGAGGTTCTTGTCCTTCTTGGTACTGGCCAGAGCTTTGGCGCGCTCCTCCACGTATTCGGCAAAGCCGGGGTCGAAGGTGAAAATCACGTCGTTGGGGTAGCCTTTGTGGCCGGGCTGCACGTAGGTGCCGCCGCGCTTATTGCCGTAGCCGCTCATCAAATCGAGGTTGATGGTGTAGGCCAGCGGCTGGTCGGCCTTGGCATTCTCGGCCTGAATCTCCTTGGTGGCCGACCACGCGCCCGCCCCGTTAAACCCATTCGCAAAGAAGAACTTACGCGTAGCCGTCATCCAGCCGGCCAGGTCGCCGTACTTATCTTTCAGCGCCTTTTGGGTGCGCTCGGAGCGGCCGGGCTGCACGTCGTTGGGGGCGTTGTGCAGGAAGTAGTAGCCGTCGGGGTCCACGGCCCACCAGCGCCCCGCAATCTTCTCGACGTGGAAGAAGCCGGTGGCTTTCGTTTTCTTATCCAGCCGCCCGCCGTACTTGTCCAGCTTGATGGTGGCCGGGGTGAAGCCTTGCAGCGTGGCAATGGTGCGCGTGGGGTAATTCTTATAGTCCGAAAAGCCGGCTTTGCCGTCGATTTGGGAGTTGTTGAGGGTCTTTTTGGCGGCGACGCGTAGGGTGTATTCGGCGCTGTCGCGGGACTGGGCGTGGGCAGCGGGCGAGCAGCTGAGCAGCAAACCTGAAGTTAGCAGAAGCTTGCCTGCTGCTTGAACGTCATGCAGAGCGCAGCGAAGCATCCCGCTCGGCATCGTCTTCACGATTGAATTACTACCACACGCGAGAGGCTTCGCTGCGCGCTGCATGACGTTCTTTTTCATCGTTCCCATTATTTCCCGCCATCATATTTCGCCGCCTGCTGCCGGTAGTATTCCTGCAGCACGTAAAACGCCTTCTTCTTCACGCCCGTGCTCGAAATCAACCCCTTGCGGTTGAAGCCATTCTGATACACCGGGTGCTGCCGCCGCGTGGCGCGGAAGTCGGCTAGAATCCAGGGCGTCATGCCGCGCAGTCCTTTGATGGTGCCCAGCATCTTGAGCTGGTTCTGATACAAAGACTCCTGGTATTCCTCGCTCCAGCGGGTTTCGGCGTCGCCGTGGTAGCCGGCCAGCGCATCACCCCCAAACTCGCTGATGAACACCGGCTTGCTGTACTTGATATCGAAGGTGTACTTGGTGATTTCGCTGGGCTTGCCGCCCCAGTACCAGCCGGCGTACTCGTTGAAGCTGGTCAAATCCAGGAACTCGCCCAGCGGGTCGTCGACGTGGATGACGTTATCCGGCGTGCGGTGCAGCTCCAGGGCGGCGGCGATGAGGCGGGTGTCATCCAGGGCGCGGGCTTTCTTCACCAGGTTGGTCATGAAGGTGAGGCGCGGGTCGCTCAGCGGAGTTTCGTTGCCCACGGACCATACTACGATGCTGGCCCGGTTTTTTCCCATCGAAATCAGGTCCGAGAGCTGGGTTTCGGCGTTTTGGTAGGTGGCCGGGTTTTGCCAGGCAATGGTCCAGTACACCGGCACTTCGGCCCACACCAGGAGGCCCATTTCGTCGGCCAGCCTCAGCATGGCTTCGTTGTGCGGGTAGTGGGCCAGGCGCACGTAGTTGCAGCCCAGCTCTTTGGCCCAGGTAAGCAGCATGCGCAAATCACCTTCGCCTCTGGCCCGGCCGGGAATGAGCGGGTTTTCATCGTGGATGGAAATGCCGCGCATGAAGGCCGATTTGCCATTCAGCAAAATGTCCTGGCCCTTGGTCTGGATGGTGCGGAAGCCGATTTTGTCCTGCACCGTTTCGCTGCCGTTGGTGAGCGAAACCGCGTAAAGCTTGGGGCTCTGGGGCGACCATAGTTTCAGCTTCTTGGCCGGGATGCTGAAGGTGGCCCGGCCGTCGCCGTCGGTTTTCAGGATTTGCTTGATGCCGGCTTCGGCGATGTTCAGGGTCACCGATTGGCCGGTTTTGCCTGTCCCGTCCAGTTGTACGTAGCCGGCCAGCTGGCTCATGTTATCCTTGGCCAGCTGCACTTTGTAATCAACGATGAACGTCTCGGGCGCTTCGGCGATGTACACGTCGCGGGTGATGCCGCCGTAGTTCCACCAGTCGGTGTTGATGGTGGGCACGGCGTCGAGGTGGCGGGTGTTGTCGGCCTTCACCACCACGAAGTTGTCGCCGCTGTTCAGCTTGCCGGTCACCTCGTATTGGATGGGCGTGAAGCCGCCCTGGTGCATGCCCAGCTTCTTGCCGTTCAGGTAGATGTGCGATTCGTAGTTAATCGCCCCGAAGTAGATAAAGTACCGCTTGCCGGCCGTGGGCGTAATTTTGAAACTCTTTTTCAGCCAGATGGTGCCTTCGTAATACAGCAGCTTGGGGTCCTGCGAGTTCCAGTCGCCGGGAATCTGCAGGGCGGCCGAGTGGTCGAAATCGTACTCAATCAGCTCGGGCTCTTGGGCGGTGCTGGGCTTGGCGTTGTCGTAGTAGCCGCCCTTGCCGGTGGCCGACTTATCAAACGCCTCGCGGCGGTAGTCATAGAAGCCGTTTTCGTAGGGGTCGATGATGTAGTTCCAGCTGCCGTTGAGGCTGAGCACGCGGCGGGCCGGGGCATTCTGAATGAGGCTGGTCTGGGCTTGGGCGGCGGGGCCAGTAAAGATGCCGGCTACGCCCAACGCAAGGGCCAGCAGCAGCATTTTCATCGGGTTGGGTGGGGTCATAATAACAGAAAGGAAAGAAGACCGGTACGGGCATTGCAAGACTGTAGAGACGCACTATTTTGCGTCTCTACTAGTAGCCCGGGTTCTGGGTCAGAATCGGGTTGGTCTGGATTTCCTGAATCGGAATGGGGAACAGGAGCTGGTGCTTGTCCGGAGCCAGCTGAATGGTGGCGCCCGCAGTGCCGCCGTTATTCCGAATGGTGTACCGGGTGAAGTGGGCATTCATCACGTCGTAGGCGCGGCCGGTGCGCACCAGGTCGAACCAGCGGTGGCCTTCCATGTTGAGCTCCAGGCGGCGCTCGTTTTCAATGGTGAGGCGCAGCGCGGTTTGGTCGGTGGTAATGGGCAGGGCGGGCAGGCCGGCGCGCACGCGGGTGCGGTTCACAAAGGGCACGGCTTCGGCGGGGCGGTTCAGCTCGTTCAGCACCTCGGCGTACATGAGCAGCACGTCGGCGAAGCGCAGCACAATCCAGTCATTGTCGGCGTCGCTGACGGTGGTGGGCGTGTCGAAGTATTTCTTGGTGTAGTACGTGGGGTTGCCGCCCACCGTCACGGGGCCGCCCAGCTCCTGGTTGTAGCGCGTATCGGCCGCGCCGCTCACCGTGAAGGCGTCCACCAGGTCCTTGCGCACGGTATTGTACTGGAAGCCCTGGCCACCCCCGGCCTGCGCGGCCAGCGGGGCAAAGTAGTTGGTGAACGGGCTGCCCGTGCCAAAACCGCCCTTGCTGTAGCGCACGGCGAAGATGATTTCCGCGTTCAGCTCGTTGGCCGTCGAGAAAATATCGGAATAAAGCGGCAGCAGGCGGTAGTTGGTGGCGTTGTCGTAGTCGGCCAGGAAGGATTGTAAGGTGGCCTGGGCGGCCGTGTACTTCTTCTCGGTGAGCTGCACCTTGGCCAGCAGGCCCCGGGCGGCGCCCTTGGTTACGCGGCCCAGGTTGGCGGCGGTGTAGGTGTTGGGCAGGTCGGCGGCGGCCTCGCTCAGGTCCTTCTCAATCTGGGCGTACACGTCGGCCACCGGGGCCCGGCCAAACTTGTAGGCATCGGCGATGGTGGCGATTTCGCCGGTCACCAGCGGCACGTCGCCCCAAATCTGCACGGCGTTGAAATACTCCAGCGCCCGGATGAACTTCATCTCCGCGATGTAGCGGCTGCGGGTGGCAGCGCTGAGCTTCACACCGGCCGCCCGGCTGATGATGATGTTGCAGCGGGCAATGCCGCGGTAGGTCACCGTCCACTGGCTTTGCAGGCGGCCGTTGGCCGAAGTCAGGCTGAAGTAGTCGAATTCGCCCAGGCCCTGGCCTTCCACCACGGCCTGGCTGTTGTCAGAAGGCACTTCGCTGAACACGAACAGGCCGATGTTGCTGCCGGCTTTGCCGTACACGTCCTGGAGCGAAGAATAAGCCGCCGTGACGCCGGTGGCGATGCTCGACGAGTCCTGGTAGGTTTCCGAAGTCGGAATCCGGGTCGGGTCGTTGAGGTCAATAAAATCCTTCTTACAGGAAGTAGTGGTGAGGGTTGCGAGCCCGAGGACGCCCAGCAGGGCGGCTCCGGAAAAGATGCCTTTCAAGTCCATGATACTATACTCGTTGTTAGTTATTAGTTGTCCGCTGTCAGGAATTCGTTGCTGGTTGCCAGGTTTCCTTTATTATAAATTACTGACAACCAACAACTAATAACCAGAAACTCAAAAACCTACGGTGGCCCCGATGGTGATGGTGCGGGCCATGGGGTACGAGCCCTGGTCGACGCCGTAAGTCGGCGTCGTGCTGTTGCCGTAGAGGTTGGCCTCCGGGTTGTAGCCGAAGTACTTGGTGAAGGTGTAGAGGTTTTGGGCGGCTACGTACACGCTGGCGGTGGCCAGGCCGATGTGGCCCACCAGGTCCTTGGGCAGGTTGTAGCGCAGGTTCACGGTGCGCAGGCGCAGGAACGAGCCGTCGTAGATGTAGTGCGAGCTGAACGAGGTGAGCGACGACGGGGCCGAGGCCGTGGCGCGGGGCTCCCAGCCGTTGCCGGGGTCGGCGGCCGAGTGCCAGCGGCCCAGCACGTTGGTGCGGGCGTTGGCCGAGCCGGGGAAGTTGTTCACGTACCGGTCGCCGGCGTAGAGAATATCGTTGCCCTGCGAGCCTTGCAGCGTGATGGCCAGCGAAAAGTCCTTGTAGCCAAAGGTGTTCACCATGCCGTAGGTGAAATCCGGGAACGGGCTGCCGAGCTTGGTGATGTCCTTGGAGTCAATCACGCCGTCGCCGTTCACGTCGGCAAATTTCAGGTCGCCGGGCACCGAGCCGCCCGCGCTCCATTTGGCGCTGGCGTCCACGTCGGCCTGGTCCTTGTACACGCCAATCTGCTGATAGCCGTAGAACGAGCCCAGCGGCTGGCCCGGCAGCACCCGAATGGAGCTAGTGTAGCCAAACACGGCGTCGTAGACAATCTGGTCGGTGGCGCCGCCCAGGGCCAGCACCTCGTTGCGGTTCACCGAAATGTTGGCCGACGTGCTCCAGGTGAAGCCCGTGCCCACGAAGTTGGCCGTGTTCAGCTGGAATTCCAGGCCGCGGTTGCGTACCTCACCCACGTTGTCGAGCGTGCGGTTGGTGAAGCCGATGATGGACGGCACGTTGCGGTTCAGCAGCAGGTCGGTGGTGTTGCGCTGGTACAGGGCGGCGGTCAGGTAAATGCGGTCGCGAAACAGGCCGAGGTCGAAGCCGGCATCCACCTGCGTGTTGGTTTCCCAGGTCAGGTCGCGGATGCTCACGCCATTGGGCGCAAAGCCAAAGGCGCGGGTGCCGGCATTGGCTCCAAACACGTAGTTGGCCGCCGTCTGGTAGCTCTGGTAGGAGTAGTCGCCGATGTTGTTGTTGCCGGTCACGCCGTAGCTGGCGCGCAGCTTCAGCTCGCTGATGGCGGGGAATTGCTTGATGAAATTCTCCTCGCCCACGCGCCAGGCCACGGCCACCGAGGGGAAAGTGGCGTAGCGCTTGTCGGGGCCGAAGCGCGAGGAGCCGTCCGTCCGCACGGCGGCGGTCAGAATGTAGCGGTCCTTAAACGAGTAGTCCACCCGGCCAAATACCGAGGTCAGCGCATTGGCCCCGTACGAGGCCGTGCCGAAGAGCTGGCCCGCGCCGGTTACGTAGTCCACGGCGCTGTTGGTGTAGGTGCCGCTCTGGCCGAAGACGTTGCTGCCCTCGTTGGTGTTGCGCTGGGCCGAGTAGCCGCCGAGCACCGTCACGCTGTGGTCGAGCCCAAAGGTGCGGTTATAGGTCAGCGTGTTTTCCCACACCCAGTTGAAGTTGGTATTGTTGAGCTGGCGGGCGTCGATGTTCGACAGAATCGGGTTGGAAATGTTGGCCGAAGCCTGGGCGTTCGACGGCAGCGTGGCCGGCACGTACCAGTTGCGGCGGTTGGCCAGCACTTCCACGCCCAGGTTGGTGCGGAACGTCAGCCCTTTGACAAGGTTGTAGTCGAGCGCCAGCGTGTTGAGGGCCCGCGCCTGGGTGGTGCGGTCCTGGTACAAATCCAGCGGCGCCACGGGGTTGAACAGGCCCACGCTGATGGCGGTGCCCGTCAGCGGCGGGATGTTGGGGAACATGTTGAGCACCGTCGCATAGTCGCCGTTGGCGATGTGCACCGGGAAGATGGGCGGCGCAATCAGGGCGCTGGTCACGGCGGCCACCTGGTTGCTGGGCCCGCCGTTGTTGAAGGTGGCGCTGTTGAAGCTGCCCGAAGTCGGCTTCGTGTCGGTGCGCGAGAAGGTGGGCGCGAAGCTCAGCGAGAGCTTGATTTTCTTCGATAGCTGCGCGTCGTAATTGGCCCGCAGCGAGAACCGGTCGAAGGCAGTGCCTTTCAGGATGCCCTTCTGGGTAAAGTAGCCGCCCGCGATGTAAAACCGGGATTTATCGGTGCCGCCCGACGCCGAAACCTGGTAGCTGCTCTGGATGCCGGTCTGGAAAATCTCCTTCTGCCAGTCGGTATTGGCCAGCGTGCCGGGGTCCACCAGCAGGGCCGGCTGAATGACGCGGTTGCCGTTGGTGAGCGACTCCTTCAGGTAGTCCAGGTACTGCGGGCCGTCGAGCAGGTCAATCTTTTTCGACACCGTTTGGATGCCGGTGTACACGTTGGCCGAGAACTTCGTTTCGCCGGCCACGCCGCGCTTGGTGGTCACAATCAGGATGCCGTTGCCGCCGCGCGAGCCGTAGATGGCGCAGGCCGCCGCGTCCTTCAGCACCTGAATGGAGAGAATGTCCGACGGCGGAATCTGGTTGAAGCTGTCGGCGTTGTTGAGCGGGTAGCCGTCCACCACGTAGAGCGGGCTGTTGCCGGCCGAAATCGAGCCCAGCCCGCGAATGCGGATGGTGGCCGTGCTGCCCGGCTCGCCCGAGGGCTCCGTAATCTGCGCGCCGGCCACGAGGCCCACCAGCGCTTCGGCGGGCGAGGCCACCGGCACCAGCTCCACGCTTTTGGCCGAGATGGTGGAGATGGAGGTGGCCAGCATCTTGCGTTCCTGGGCGCCGTAGCCCACCACTACCACTTCTTCCAGCCCGTTGGCGTCGGGAGTGAGCGACGCGTTGATGGCCGTGCGGCCGGCCACGGCTTCTTCCTTGGCCGCGTAGCCCACGAAGGTGAAAATCAGGGTCGCGTCATCGGCGGCCTTGATGCTGTATTTGCCGTCGGCATCGGTCTGGGTGCCGTTGCTGGTGCCTTTCACGATGACGTTGACGCCGGGCAGGCTCACGCCTTTTTCATCGAGCACGCGGCCGGTGATGGTGATGTCGGCGCGCACGGCGCGGGACGCGGCCGCCGGGCGGGCGGTGGCCAGGAGCGGGGCACTCAGGCCCAGGCTGAGCGCGGGCAGCAGCACCAGGGGCCGCAGGTAGCGCCGAAAATCGGGTCGTAAAAAATCCGTCATGTGGTGGGTGGGTTTGTGATGGCGATGGAAGGCAGCGGGCCGGCGCGGGCCAGGCTCTGGTAGCGGGCCAGGGGCCCAAAAGGGGCCGTCTGGCTTGGTCAGTGGGGACTTACCCCGCCGTCTGCTCTGCGAATTACCGGATTCTTCCGGGCTATTGAACCTATATTACAGGGCTTTATTTACGCAAACGTTTTCAGTCGGCCCGCGCCGAATGGCCGATTTTTGGGCCCCAACTGTTAGGTTTGTATTTATTGCGGGCTCGCCAATTCTTATTGCAAGTTGCCTTTTCGCTCCCTTAGCTTACTTGTTTCCCTGCCATGACGCCCGTGAACCTAAAGTCGCTGGCCGAGCAGCTCAACCTGTCCATCGCCACGGTTTCCAGGGCGTTACGGGACAGCCACGAAGTTTCGGCCACCACCAAAGCGCGGGTGCGGGCCCTGGCCACGGCCCTGCACTACGAGCCCAACGCCTACGCCAGCAGCCTGCGCCGCAACATCAGCAAGACGATTGGCGTGGTCATTCCCAAGGTGGCCAACCACTTCTTTGCCCTCGCCATCAACGGCATTGAGGAAGTGGCCCGCCATAGCGGCTACCACGTCCTCATCTACCTCACGCACGACGATTACACCCGCGAAGTGGCCATTGTGCAGCACCTCAAAGGCGGCCGGGTCGACGGGCTGCTCATGTCCGTGGCCAGCGGCACCGAGGACTTTGCCCACATCAGAAGCCTGCAGGAAGCCAATCTACCCATAGTATTTTTCGACCGCGTGTGCGCCGAGGTGGCCACCGCCAAAGTCACCACCAACGACTACGAGAGCGGCTTCCAGGCCACCGAGCACCTCATCGCGGCCGGCTGCCGGCACATCGCCCACCTGCTGATTTCCAACAACCTGTCCATTGGCCAGTTCCGGCTGCAAGGCTACCTCGACGCCCTGCTGGCCCACGGCCGCACCCCCGACCCCGAGCTCGTGCTGCACGGCGTGATGGACAACGAGCAGAACGTGGGCCTCATCCGCGAGCTGCTGCTGCGCCGGCCCGATATCGACGGCGTGTTCGCGTCCGTCGAGCGGCTGGCCATCAGCACCTACCACGTTTGCCACGAGCTGGGCCGGCGCATTCCCGAGGACATTAAAATCATCGGCTTCTCCAACCTGGAAGCCGCCGCCCTGCTCGACCCGCCCCTGACCACCATCACCCAGCCCGCGTACGACATCGGCCGCGAAGCCGCCAAAATCCTGCTCCGCGCCATCGAGAAGAAGAAAGCCATTCTGCCCAGCCAAAGCATCGTGCTGAACTCCGAGCTGTTTCAGCGCCGCTCCACGGCCCAGCACTAGCCGGCCGGGGCATCGGCAACGATGGTGATACCCGTCAGCAACTCCTGCTTTTGGCGCAGAAACGACGGGATGCAACAGTTGGCCTGGATGTGGTTCGGGAGGTTATTGCCAAACACCCAACCACAAGAAAGAGGAGCCGCGTGGGCTGATGGCAGAGCTTTGAACGGGCCGCACTGGGGTGTTACCCGCAAGGCAGAAGCCGTAACTACCGGCACTTTAACCACTATTTTCCTACTTGTTCGGCTTTCCAGCGCATGGCCGTAAGCACGCGGGTGTGGCCGCTGGGGTGGTCGAAGAACAGGATTTCCTCCAGCGGGCCGGGGTTGATTTTGCGGTATTCGGAGAGCTTCATGGCCACGGTGGCGAAGCCGTCGGGCTGGCGGGCGGCGTTCAGGCCGAAGGAATCGGCCTCCTGCTCCTGGGTGCGGATGATGGTGTTGAACACCGGCGTGGCCAGGAAGCCGACCACGGCCAGCAGCGCCACCAGCAGCGGCAGCCCGGCCACATCGCCCAGGCCGGTGATGCCCCAACCCGGGCCGTAGCGGCCCAGCAGCCGGTGAAACACGCCGTCAATCCCCCAAAAAATCAGCCCAATTAGCAGCAGGAAAAAGACCAGCATTTTGGGAATGTGGTTCAGCACGTAGTGGCCCAGCTCGTGGCCCATCACGGCCTGGATTTCGGCGGGGGTGCAGCGGTTCAGCAGGTTGTCGTTGAGCGACACGCGAATGGTGCTGCCCAGCCCGCTCACGTTGGCGCTGATGCGCTTGCTCTGCCGGGAGGCGTCGAAGAGGTACACGTTGTTGGCGGGCACGCCGTTGGCGCGGGCCATGCTCAGGATGCCGTCGCGCACCGGCCCGGCCGGCAGCGAGGTGTACTTGTTGAACAGTGGGCTGATGAACACCGGCGACACAAACACCTGCAGCACCAGCGCCACCATGGCAATGCCCGTGGCCCACAGCCAGCCGCGCCGCCCCGTGCGCCGCAACGCCGCGTAGATGGCCAGCAGCACGAGGCTGCCAAACACCACCGACAACCCCAGACCCTTCAGCGCATCCACCAGCCACTCGCCAAACGTCTGGTTCGAGAGGCCGTACTGGTGCTCGCGCACGTAGCCTTCGTACACGCTCAACGGGAAGCTGAGGGCCCAGGCCAGCAGCAGGTACAGCGCAATGTGAGCCAGCCGGCGCAGCCATGGCCGGGGCATTCGCTCGGCCAGCGCCTGCACCCGCCGCCCCAGCCCGAGGCGCAGAAACACGGCCGCCACGCCCAGCGCATACAGCACGTCCCAGAGCTGCAGCCAGTAGCCGCCCTCAAAATAAGCGTCGGATTTGGCCTTCTGGTCCGGCGTAAGGGTGTTGAGGTAGCGCTGGGTGGCGGCTTCTACGTCGAAGGCCGGGCCGGGACGGGCCGCCACCGTGTCAGCGGGCGGCGCGGCGCTGGCGCGGGGCGCGGCCAGCCCCAGCAGGAGCAGCAGGAACAGGAGTTTGTAGAGCATTGCCATTGGGTTGGGTCGTTTTTAATGGAGAAGTAGGACTACGCCGCGCCTCAACCAGCAGGGCGCGGGCGCAAAATACCAACAAGCCTACCATCCAGGCACTATATTCCTACTGGTCAAACCAGTCCGCTCATCAGCCCCCGCTCCCTGATGACAATACGGCAATAAAGTGTATCTTCAATATTCGCTGCTGCCCTACTCTTTGCTACCTGTTGGTCCCCGCCATGTCCCTCCCTCTTTTGTTGAATTCGGAAGTCCTCGACGTGTACCACGACGAGGACAACGCCTGGCTTTACCTCGACTGGAAAGGCCCGCAGGAAGTGGAACGGGTGCAGGCGGCCTGCCGGCACATAACCACCTTTTTGGCAAAGCTGGGCATTCGCAAAGCCCTCAACGACAACACGCACATCACCCAAACCAGCTGGGAGCTGGTGAAATGGGTGGCCTACGACTACCTGCCCGAGGCCGGCCAGGCCGGCCTCGACTACGTGGCCTGGGTGCAAAGCCCCTCCCCCAGCTGCCGCGCCCACGTCGACCTGATGGGCTATTTCGTGGGCCAGAAGCCCCACGTCGCCATTTTCTCGGACATGGCCGCGGCCTATGCCTGGCTCAGCAGCGTGGCAGTGTTGGAGCCGGCTAACCAGCAGTCCGGCCAGCATCACTGAACGGCCCTAGCGCGTCAACTTCCATTCCATGACGTTCTGGCGGCTGTCCCTACACGCTGTCGGACGGGGGAAGCGGCGCAACAACCCACAGTCACTAACGCCGAAACTGCCCTAAGCCGTGAGCTGCCGCAGGCGCAGGTGCTGCAGCAGCAGAATGGTTTTGCCGTCCTGGATTTCGCCCGTGGCCACCATGGCCAGCGCCTGCGGCAAGGTCATTTCCAGCACTTCGATTTCCTCTTCGTCGATGCCGCCGCCGGCCAGCCGCTCGGTGCTGGGCGAGTATTCGGCCAGGTAGAAAAACAGGCGCTCCGTGACGGAGCCGGGGCTCATGTAGGCCTCCAGCACCTTTTCCACGGCGGTGAGGCGGTAGCCGGTTTCCTCCTCCGTTTCGCGCCGGATGGCCACGTCAGGGTGCTCGTCGTCGAGCAGGCCGGCGCAGGTTTCAATCAGCATGCCGGTCGGGTTGCCGTTGAGGAAGGTGGGCAGGCGGAACTGACGGGTCAGGATGACGGTATCGGCGGCCGGGTTGTGCAGCAGGATGGTGGCGCCGTTGCCCCGGTCGTAGGCCTCGCGGGACTGCGTTTCCCAGGTGCCATTTTTTCGGAGATAGTCGAAAGTTATTTTGTGCAGCGTGTACCAGTTGTTGGACAGGACGACCTGTTCGCGCAGGCGAATGTGTTCGTTAAACATGAGCAGTTGTTCGTTTGTGTTCGTTATTGTTTATTTGTGATTACATTGGGTAAGTAACACAAATACAATGAATTTCCAACTCCGCAAGCAGCACCTGCTGGCCACCCTGGAGCAGCACGGCAGCCTGGAAGTGACCGAAACGGCCCGTCAGCTCCAGACCACGCCCATCACCATCCGGCGCGATTTGGCCCACCTCGCCGCCAAGGGCCTGCTGGTGCGCACCCACGGCGGCGCGGTGCGGCCCCACGTAGCCAATGCCCCGGTGGCCTTCCACCGCAAAGCCGCCGCCAACCTGGCCCAGAAGGAGCACATCTGCCGGCTGGCCGCCGCCCAGATTGCCGACGGCGATACCATTTTCATTGATTGCGGCAGCACCACGTTTCCGCTGTGCCCACTTATTCGCCACCGCAAAATCCGGGTGGTTACCAACTCGCTGCCCGTGCTGTTCGAGCTGGCGGGCTCGGCGGTGCAGGTGGTGGTGGCCGGGGGCGAAGTTGACGCCGAGCGGCAGGCCATGCACGGCCTCGTGGCCGTCGAGCAGCTCCGCCGCTACCAGGTCGACAAGGCTTTTCTGGGCGTGGATGGCCTTTCCCTGCGCCGGGGCCTCAGCGCCAACAGCGAGCAGGAAGCCTCCATTAGTCTTGCGGCGGCCGCCGCCGCCCGCCACGTCTACCTGCTCTGCGACGCCAGCAAGCTGGAGCGCGACAAATACTTCCAGTTTGCGCCCCTCTCGCTGGTGGGCACGCTGGTGACGGACCCGGCGGCCCCGGCGGCGCTAGTGGCCCAGTACCGCGAGGCCGGCCTCCTGGTCCTGGTCTAGTGCTTCGGCTCCGCTGCCCCAGTTGGCCCCGGCCGCGCCCCCGTAGCCGGTTCTGTCCGTTCCTTCAGAATAATTCAGCAGTAGTACCGATGTGGCAAGCCGTGGGCAGGGCGGGCTTTACCAGGCAATTGTTTCTAGATTAATACTATATTTAATATAATGGAAACCATGAACCGGAAGCGCATCGCTTATTTCAGCATCAACGACCCACTGGACAAACGGTCGTGGTCGGGCATCACGTACTACCTGGGGCAGACCCTGCAAAAGAACATCGGCGAGGTGGACTTTCTGGGCCCGGTGCCCATTCCGTGGGTGCTCGACAAAACCCTGCGCGGCATGGCCAAATTTGCCCGCCTGGTGTTCAAAACCGAATACATCCCGAAGTACAGCTTGCTGAAAAACGTCTACGCCTCGCTCTATCTGCGGCGGAAGATGCGGGGGCGGCACTACGATTTCCTGCTGGCCCCCGCCGCCGCGTCTGAGCTGGCATATTGCCGCACCCGGCTGCCCATCATCTACTTCGGCGATGCTACTTACCAGCTGTATTCCACGTTCTACAAGAAGGAGTTTGAGAACCTGAACGCCTTTTCGCGCTGGGAAGGCAATTTTCTCGAGCGCAAGGCCTTGCGCAAAAGCGCCCTGGTTATCCTCACCTCGCAGTGGGCCAGCCAATCGGCCATCCGCGACTACGGGGTGAGCGCCGACAAAATCGAAATCATGCAGTTCGGGGCCAATATCGACCAGGTGCCGAGCCGGAATATCATCTTTAAGAAAGAGGAAAACCCCGTCCTGACGCTGTTTTTCCTCTCCGTTGACTGGGAGCGCAAAGGAGGCGACATTGCCTTCGACGCCCTGAAGCACCTGCACGAGCAAGGCATTCCGGCGAAGCTGATTGTGTGCGGCTGCACGCCGCCGCCCGGCATTTCCCATCCTGGCCTGGAAGTAATTCCGTTCCTGAACAAGAACGACGCAGCCGATTTCAACACCTTCGTCGGCCTCTTTTCCAGCGTGCATTTCCTGCTGCTGCCCACCCGCGCCGACTGCACCCCAGTCGTGAACTCCGAAGCGAATGCGTACGGCGTGCCCGTCATCACGACCGATGTGGGGGGCGTGGCGGGCACGGTGCAGGACGGCATCAACGGCTACTGCCTGCCCTTTGCGGCCGGCGGCGCGGAGTACGCCACGCGCATCGCCACCATCTACGCCGATAAAGCGGGCTACCATCGGCTCATCGAATCCAGCCGGGCCCGGTTTGACGAAGAGCTGAACTGGGAGAAATGGGCGGAGAATTTTGCCAGAATCCTGGCCGCGCATCAATTGTAAAGCAAGCCGGCCCAAATCGGTTTCTCACCTATCCGGCGGCAGCGGCAGCAGTGACGCGTAGGGAAGCATGGCTTTTTCGGCGGCATTCAGGTGCTCGGTACGCACCTCGATAATGGTCTGAAAAGCGTCAATTGCCTGTTTTGCGGTTGGCGGCGGGCCCGAGGCCCGGTCGACGATGATGTGCGCCACTTCCGCGCCCAGCCTATTGAAGAGGCGGTAGCGGGCGCTGGTAAACCCGTATTCCAACGATTCGGCGTCCCGGATGCCTTGCCGCAGCACCTGGAAAGACTGCCGGAACAGCCCCAGCGTAATCAGCTTCTCTTGCGTGAGCTGGCGGTCGGTGGCCAGCTTGAGCAGCACGGCTTCTACCCGGCCTTCGGCGCTGCTGGCGCGGGTGAGCAGGTCCCACTTCGTGAGGGGCGGCGCATTGGCGGCCTTGGGCTCATATACTTTCCAGAGCCGCCAGATTTCCTTAAACTCGCCAAACAGCTGCTGAAACTGCATGGCCAGGGACAAGTCGATTTCGCGGGCTTTTTTCCGCAGTTCCCACTCGCCCAGCAGCCAGTAGCCCCCGGCCCAGGTGATGAACAGGATGATGAGCGCCGACACGAACTTCACCAGCTCTTCTTTCACAACATCTTCCAGAATAACAGCGGCCAACATGACGAGCAATGAGTAGAAAGTGGTAATAAATCCTGGCTGGCAGCTTCTCCCCGAGTGGCTTCCCGTACCAACCGGCCCACCGGAGCTTGCCTGCGGCCAGGTTCATAACATTCCAGTAATTAAATATAATGGGTGCCCGCTAAAAACTGACCATCCGCCGCGCCTGGGCCCAAAGCGACTACCGAACCCTGAAGCCCAGCCGCACCCGAATGTATTGCTGCAGCCACACCGGGTACACATTGTAGCCCACGTTGGTGAGCGTGAGCAGCAAGGCCCAGCCCACTTGCCCGTGGGCCAGGGCATACACACTGCTCAGCAGAAAAAACAGGAATGCCCCCACATGAAACCGCTCCTGCTGGTACGTGGTGCGCACCAGCGCCGCTACGGTGGCCCGGGTGCGCACATGCCGGTAGCGCGGGTACCGCCGCCGGATAAGCCGGTTAACGAAATCGCCGTTTTGGGTGACCCGGTTGACCAGCGCCACGCCGGCTTTGCGGTACGGGCCCGGGGTGCGGCTCAGCTGCCAGTAGCCAAACCACGCCACCGGGACCAGGTAGGCCGGCAGACTGGCCGCCAGCAGGCCGTATAGCCACGGCCGCGCCATGTGCTGGTAGCAGAACACGCCGATGGGCGCGAGGCCCAGCACCGACCAGAACACGCTCGGCACCGCATTGGCCAGCACCAGCAGCGCGGGCGAGGGCAGCGCAGTTCTTTTTTCAGCAGCCGGCATGGCAGGAAATTGTAGCGAAGCCGCACTTGTGGCGGCGCAACCAAAATACAAACAAGGCCCTTTCCCAGCCGCGCCTGGATGGAGGTGGCTGGGTGGTGATTCAGTTACTTTCCGTGGGTAACCTCCAAAATGCGGCCATCGCGTTTATTTATTTCGATGTAGGCTGTTCCGCCTACATCATAACGCTTGGGCAGGGAGCCTTCCACTACCCATATTTCATTGTTGACCAGCACTGCTCGAAAAGGCTTCTTTTCTTCAATATGCTCTTTCCCATAAATGGGCACCCACACTGCTTCGGCTATCTGTTTCGCGACCGTGGCATTGGGCACAAATCCAGCGTCTGTCGCGTGGCATGGTTTCGCCGCGAGGGATTTGCGTCGCAATGCAGTGTAGTTCGTTTGTGCAATGGCTATGTTGCTCGTCAGCAGCAACAAACTCCCCAGAAGGCAACCAAAGAAAGATTTCATACCGCAATCTACTGTCCTACCAGCCGCTACTTACCAGTTCACCAGCAACGCTCCTGCGGCCAAAGATGACCTGACTCAGGAATCTCAGGCAGCGGGACGGGCCGAGTCAGCTACCCTTACGCGCTGTACCAGCGCCCGCCCTTGCAGCGCCCGCACCAGCACCGCCACGGCCAGCCCGCCGTAGAGCAGCGCTACCAGCCCGGTGGCCGGCACGCTGAACCGGCCGTACCAGGCCAGCAGGGGCAGCACCTGCAAGGCGTGCATTCCGATGAAGTGGGCCACGCGCAAATCGCCGTGGCGGGTGCTCCAGCCCAGCACGGGCAGGCCGGGGCCGCCGTCGGGGCCGCCCACGGTGTGGCCCTGCCGCGATACAATCAGCCCGCCCTGGAAGGCGAAGACCACGAACAGCCCGATGCCCAGCCGGATGGCCCAGGCATAGGCCGGCGGCAGGCCCGGCAGCGGCGCCCGGCCAAACACCAGCCCGATATAAGCCGTCCACAAGGTCATCACCACGATGGCCACACCCATCGCCACCGAAAGACCCACACCGAACGACGAGCTGACGTTGAAGTGCGAGCGCTGCCCCCGCGCGGCCTGCCCGGCAATGCAAAGCAGTTCGAAGGCCAGCGCGCCCACCACCACCCAGGTATACACCGCCACGGCCGGCCGCGGGCCGAGGTAGCCCAGGTACCAGCCCATCGTCCAGGCAAACAGGGCGATGGAGCCGAAGAACTTGAGCGGCTTCACCCAGGCATTGACGCCCATGACCTGCGTGCGGCTAAGCTGGGTGAGCAAAGCGCACCCCAGCGCCCCGGCCAGGCAGGCCCAGCCGAAGTAGTATAGCGGCGCATTGCGCAGCGCCAGCGTGGCGAGGAACTGGCTTACCATCAGTTGAACGACTGCCGGAATTCCAGCGGCGAGCGGCTGGTTTTGGTCTTGAACAGGCGGCTGAAGGACTGCGAATGCTCGAAACCCAGCGCGTAGGCAATTTCACTCACCGATAAGTCGGTGGTCGAGAGCTGCACTTTGGCCTTTTCAATCAGCTTGTCGTGGATGTGCTGCTGGGTGCTCTGGCCGGTGAGCACCTTGAGCATCCCGCTCAGGTAGTTGGGCGACACGTTTAGCTTATCGGCCACGTACTGCACCGTCGGCAGGCCGGTTTTCACCTGGGCATCGCTGTCGAAATAAGCGGCCAGCACCGCTTCCAGCCGCTGGAGGATTTGGTGGTTCGCTATTTTTCGGGTCAGGAACTGCCGGTGATAAAACCGCTCCGAATAGGTGAGCAGCACGTCGAGCTGGGCAATGATGACGTCCTGGCTGAACTGGTCCATGTTGCCGTGATATTCCTGCTCAAGGTGCTGGATAACCGTGGTCACCTTCCGCTCTTCCTGCTCCGAGAGGCACAGGGCCTCGTTGGCGGCGTAGCTGAAGTATTCGTACTGCTTGATTTTATCGGCCAGCGGCGTGTTCCACAGAAAATCGGGGTGCAGCGCCAGCAGCCAGCCCGATTGGGTGCGCTCGCCCCCCTCGGCCAGCTCAATGCTGAACACCTGGTTGGGGGCAATAAACGAGAGCACGCCTTCGTCAAAATCATACGCCTGCTGCCCGTAGCGCACCTTGCCGGTAAACCCCCGCTTCAGCGAAATGAAGTAGAAATCCGCCACCATGCTCGTCGGCTCGTAGTCAGGCAGCGGCCCGATGCCGGCCAGGTTTATCACGCTGATGAGCGGGTGCGCGGGCTTGGGAAACTGGGCCAGTCGGCAATACTCCGTGATGGTCCTGAATCGATACGGCTGCTTGGTTGCCATGGCCTGTTGCGGGTTATCCTTTGTTGTAAACGGCCGCGAATTCCCGGACGAAATCGGCCAGCTTGACCTTGCCCAGCACGGGCCGGTTGCGGTAGTAATCTTCGTCGACCAGCCCGCTGTGAATGCCGGCATTCATCTCCACGATGCTTTCGGCCCGGGCCTTCGGTATCTTAAACATCTCCAGGCCGCTTTGCATTTGTTTGTCGCTCATGAGGGCCCATTTCAGGTACGGCTTGCCAATGGCCTGGCCCAGGGCACTGGCAATCTGGTTGCAGGTCAGCTCTTCGCTGGCCACGTAGCGCACGTTGCGGCCCGCAAAAGGCGTGGTCAGCTCTTCGGCCACGGCGGCCGCAATATCGAGCGGCGAAACCCAGGGCACTTTGTCGTCGGCCCCATAGTTGGCGGCGATAACGCCGGTTTTGCCGGTCAGCAGGGCCAGCACGCCCGAATAGCGCAGGGTCAGAAAGCGCCCGAGCAGGCCCTGCCCTTTTATCATGGCTGTATAGCTGAACAAATTGGTGTAGAACCCGACGGGCCGCAGGTGGGTAATGGAAACGTCGGCCGGCAGTTCGCGCAGAATGCGCTCGGCGAGGTGATGAAACGCCAGCACGCCATTGCCCTGCGCCAGGTGCGCCCCTACGCTGCTCAAATGAATGACCCGCTGCACGCCCGCCTGCCGGATGGCTTCGGCGTAGGCAGTGGCCAGCTTGCGGGCCTCGGTCATCACGTCGATGGTGGGGTCGAAGTAGTTGAAGGGCGGCAGCATGCAGTACACGGCATCGGCCCCGGCAAAGGTGGCAGCCAGAAAACCAACGTCTTCGATGGTCCCGATGGCGGCCGTCGCGCCCAGCGCCTCAATGGCCCCGCGCTTCTCCGGCTTGCTGCTGATAACGGTGACGGCATGGCCCTGCTGCACCAGCTCCGTGGTGAGGGGCCCGCTGATGTTGCCCAGCGAGCCGGTTACAATGAGTTTCATATTCCTGACTTGGTTGATGGAGGAGGCAAAGTTCCGCCCCACCAAACCGGCCTATGTAGCTCAATCTCGCATTGTTGTAACCAAATCAACTACCCCCAATCG
>NZ_JAGEMO020000008.1 GCF_017921975.2 Hymenobacter terricola | reverse complement strand
AGGTAAAAACGGTAAAGTGGCCCTGATTGCGGTCTGCAACAAGCTGCTCAAGCAAGCCTTCGCCATCATCAAATCCGGTGTGCCTTACCAAGCGGACTTTTGCTCAACACTTGTCCTCCCCCTCTAATTTTTAACACAGTTCATGTTAAGTGCCTTTGCCAGAACCAAATGAAAAAGAGTACATCACTTTATTACCCCCAAATTCATTGTTCATTTGATTAGCCAACGTGGTTTAACGGGCTGTGTTTTCCGTTTTCTGAGAGTGCCCCTAAAGGCTGGAAACGCCCTTCGCCATGTTCCTACTGCCAGCCCGGCCGGTACTCGCGCTTAACAAACTGGTTGGCCTCGTCGAAATTGGTCACCCGCAGCAGCTGCGGGTCCCAGAGCAGCTCGATGCCGCGACCGGGGTAGTCGAAGCCCGTGCCGGTGGTTTTGGGATGCCGGAGGTCGTAGCCGCGAATGGCGAGGTTGGCCATCAGCAGCGCTTCGGTGAGGGGGCCGGCCAACTCGAACGGCGAGCTGACGGCCTTGTTGCCGTAGCCGGCCAGACAAGCCTCCACCCACTGCGCGTAGTGGCCGTCGGCACCGTCGGGCACGCGGGCCAGCGTGGGCTTCACGTGGGCTTCCTGGTTGCGGGAGAGGGGCAGCAGGCGCGGGTTGGCCGAGTAGGTGCTGGCCATCATCTTGCCCTTTTTGCCCACGAACAGGATGCCGTTGCCGCCGTCGCCGAACAGCTCGTTGGGCCCCAGCTCGGCGGGGCGCTCGGGCTGAATGCCGCCGTCCATCCAGTGCATCGTTACGGGGGTTTTGGTCTTGCTGGTGCGGGGAAAAGTCAGCGTGACGTGGCTGGAAGGCGGGCAGCTCTCCGGGAAATAGCCGCGCTTGAACTCGTCGACATAAACGCTGCCCACGCTGGCCTGCACCGCCGTAGCGTAGCCCAGGTTCAGCACCCGGAACGGCGCTTCCATCAGGTGGCAGCCCATGTCGCCCAGGGCGCCGGTGCCGTATTCCCACCACCCGCGCCAGTTGAAGGGCACCAGCTTATCGACGTAGGGCCGCTGGGGCGCCGTGCCCAGCCACAGGTCCCAGGCCAGCTCGGAGGGCACGCCGGCGGCCGGCTGGGGCCAGGCAATGCCCTGGGGCCACACCGGCCGGTCGGTCCAGCAGTACACGGTGTGCACTTCGCCGATGAGGTGGGCATCGTACCATTCCTGAAGCTGCCGCACGCCGTCGCCGGAAGCGCCCTGGTTGCCCATCTGGGTCACCACTTTGTAGCGTTTGGCCGCTTCAGTGAGGGCGCGGGCTTCGTGGAGGTCGTGGGTGAGGGGCTTTTGCACGTACACGTGCTTGCCCAGCTGCATGGCCGCCAGGGTAATAACGGCGTGGTTATGGTCGGGCGTGGACACCGACACGGCGTCGAAGTTTTTGGATTCCTTATCGAGCAGCTGCCGCCAATCCTTGTAATACTTCGCCTGCGGAAAGGCCTGTACCGAGCGGGCGGCGCGGCGGTCGTCCACATCGCACAGGTAGCCGATGCGGACTTTGCCGGTTTTGGCGAAGGCGGCCAGGTCGCTTTCGCCCTTGCCGCCCACGCCCACGCCGGCCACCACCAGCTGGTCGCTGGGGGCGGTATAGCCCCGGCCGCCCAGCACGAAGCGCGGCACAATCATAAACACGGCCGCCGCGGCCGCGCCCTGCTTCAGAAACTCGCGCCGCGACGGCGTTTCGGGAAGGTTGCTCATGGATTGATTTCGGTTTCAGTGAGGAAAGAGGACCAAAGTGCCCGATGGAAGTGTTGCACGGGGTATTTACATGCGGCCCCGGCCATGAGTGAGCAGACACTCATGGCCGGCAATATTATATAAAATATTGGCCTCCTAATTATTGGCTGGGGTTAAATTATTTTATATTTGCTCGCACTGCTTGGTTTGAGTGGCCTACCGGCCTGATTTCGCGGATGACAACCTTCTATTGGTTCCTTTCTCAATTCCCACATCATTTGCTAGCATAAACATGGAAAAAAACACATATGACGCCATCGTCATTGGGTCAGGTATCTCGGGTGGATGGGCGGCGAAAGAGCTGACCGAGAAAGGCTTAAAAACCATTATGCTGGAGCGGGGGCGCAACGTGGAGCACATCAAGGACTATGTGAACGCCAACAAGGCCCCGTGGGAATTTGAGCACCGCGGCGGCAAAACCCAGCAAATGATTGCCGACTACCCGGTGCTCAAGCGCGACTACACCCTGAATGAAACCAACCTGAGCTACTGGGCCAGCGACAAAGACAGCCCCTACGTGGAAATCAAGCCCTTCGACTGGTTCCGGGGCTACCAGGTGGGCGGCCGCTCGCTGATGTGGGGCCGCCAGTCGTACCGCTGGAGCGACTTCGACTTTGAGGCCAACGCCAAGGACGGCATTGCCGTGGACTGGCCCGTGCGCTACAAGGAAATGGCCCCGTGGTACAGCTACGTAGAGAAATTTGCCGGCATCAGCGGTTCGAAAGAAGGGCTGCCGCAGCTGCCCGACGGCGAGTTTATGCCGCCCATGGAAATGAATGTGGTGGAAAAAGACGTGGCCGCCCGCATCAAGAAGCACTACGCGCACCGGCGCATGGTCATCGGCCGCACGGCCAACATCACGGTGGCGCACCACAACCGCGTGGCCTGCCAGTACCGCAACAAATGCTGGCTGGGCTGCCCGTTTGGCGCGTATTTCAGCACGCAGTCGGCCACGCTGCCGGCCGCCGTAGCTACGGGCAACCTCACGCTGCGGCCGTTTTCCATCGTTACCAAAATCCTCTACGACAAGGACACCAAACGGGCCAAGGGCGTGGAGGTGCTCGACGCCGAAACCAACCAGACCACCGAATATTTCGCCAAGGTCATCTTCCTCAACGCCTCCACGCTGAACTCGACCTGGATACTGATGAACTCGGCCACCGACGTGTGGCCCGGCGGCCTGGGCAGCAGCAGCGGCGAACTGGGCCACAACCTGATGGACCACCACTTCCGCGCCGGGGCGCACGGCGACGTGGAAGGCTTCGAGGACAAATACGTGTACGGCCGCCGCGCCAACGGCATTTACGTGCCGCGCTACCGCAACCTGTTCGGCGACAAGCGCGACTACATTCGCGGCTTTGGCTACCAGGGCAGCGCGGGCCGCGAGGGCTGGGCCCGCGAAATCCCGGAAATGAGCATCGGCGGCGACTTCAAAGATGCCCTGACCGAGCCGGGCAAATGGACCATGGGCCTGACGGGTTTCGGCGAAACCCTGCCTTACCACGACAACCAGATTACGCTCGACAAAACCAAGAAGGACAAGTGGGGCCTGCCCGTGCTGGCCATCGACGCCAGCATCCGCGACAACGAGCAGAAGATGCGCATCGACATGATGCAGGACGCCCAGGAAATGATGGAAAAAGCGGGCCTGAAGAACGTGAAGACCTACAACAACGGCTACAACCTGGGCGGCGGCATCCACGAAATGGGCACCGCCCGCATGGGCCGCGACCCCAAAACGTCGGTGCTCAACGGCCACAACCAGGTGTGGGACGCCCCCAACGTGTACGTGACCGACGGCGCCGCCATGACCTCGGCCGCCTGCCAGAACCCCTCGCTGACCTACATGGCCCTCACCGCCCGCGCGGTGGACCACGCCGTGAGCGAGCTCAAAAAGCAAAACCTCTAACCCGCCCCCGTCATGAACAGAAGAGACGCCCTGGCCCGCGTGGCCATCATCATGGGTGGCACCGTTATCGGCGCCGATTTTTTCCTGAGCAGCTGCTCTTCGCCTGGTAAAAAGGACGAGAAAGCTGCCGCCAATCCGCCCGTTGTCAAAAAGGAAAAGCCTTTCCTCAATGCCAATCAGGTCAGCTTTCTCGATGAAGTAGGCGAAACCATCCTGCCCGCTACCCAGACGCCGGGGGCCAAAGCGGCCCAGGTGGGCAGCTTCATGGCCGTGATGGTGCGCGACTGCTACGCGCCCGCCGACCAGAAAATCTTCCTCAACGGCCTGACCAGGCTCGACCAGGACTGCCAGAAGAAAAACGGCAAAAGCTTCCTGGCCTGCGACCCCGCCCAGCGCACCGCCTTCCTCACCGCCCTGGATGCCGAGCAAAAGGCCTTCACCCAAAACAAGCAAAAGGACGACCCCGCCCACTACTTTCGCATGATGAAGGAGCTCACGCTGCTGGGCTTCTTTACCTCCGAAGTGGGCGCGACCAAAGCGCTGCGCTACCTGCCCGTGCCCGGCCGCTACGACGGCAATGTGCCCTACAAAAAGGGCGATAAAGCCTGGGCGACTAGTTGATTCGTCGCGCTAGAACGTCATGCAGAGCGCAGCGAAGCATCGCGCGTGCCGCAGTAATCAAGGACGATTCAACGATTGGATTAGTGGTGGCCCGCGAGATGCTTCGGCTGCGCTCAGCATGACCGTTGTTTTTACTCCTGCTTAATTCCGCATTTCCCAACCCCTCCCGCCCATGACGCCCACTATTCGCTTTAAGCTGTCCCTGATGATGTTCCTGGAGTTCTTCATCTGGGGCGCCTGGTTCGTGACTTTGGGCACCTACCTGCTGCACAACCTGCACACGACCGGCACGCAGGTGGGCAGCGCTTTTCTCACGCAGTCGGTGGGGGCCATTGTGGCCCCGTTCATCATCGGGCTGATTGCGGACCGGTTTTTTTCGGCCCAGAAAATCCTGGGCGTGCTGCACCTGCTGGGTGCGGTGCTGCTGTGGCTGGCCTCGCGGGCGGGCGATTTTTCGGCCTTCTTCCCCTACGTGCTCACGTACATGATTGTGTACATGCCCACGCTGGCGCTGGTGAACTCCATCTCCTTTCGCCAAATGCAGAATCCACAGAAGGAATTTGCCTCGATTCGGGTGCTGGGCACGCTGGGTTGGATTATCGCCGGCTTCACCATTGGCTGGCTGAATTGGGAGCAAAGCGGCAACCTCGGCCTCACATTTCAGATGGCGGCCGGGGCGTCGGCGCTGCTGGGGGTGTTCAGCTTCACGCTGCCGCCCACGCCGCCCATCAAAAAAGCCGGTCCCAGCACCGTGGGCGAAATACTAGGCCTCGAAGCCATCGGGCTGCTGAAGAACCGCTCCTACCTGATTTTCTTCCTGGCATCGGTGGCCATCTGCGTGCCGCTGTCGTTCTACTACGGCTTCACCAACCCGTTTTTGAATGAGACGGGCATGAAATCAGCCGCCGGCATCCAAATCCTGGGGCAGGTTTCGGAGGTGCTGTTTATGCTGCTGATTCCGGTGTTTTTCGTGCGGCTGGGCGTGAAGAAGATGCTGGCCATCGGCATGCTGGCCTGGGTGGTGCGGTACGTTTTCTTCGCCTACGGCAACGGCGATTCAGCCTACTGGATGCTGATTGCGGGCATCGTGCTGCACGGCATCTGCTACGACTTCTTCTTCGTAACCGGCCAGATTTACACCGACAACCTCGCCGGCGAACAGTCGAAAAGCGCGGCCCAGGGCTTCATCACGCTGGCCACTTATGGCGTGGGCATGCTCATTGGCTCCCTGCTTTCGGGCCAGATTGTGGACGCTCACAAAACCACCGGCGACCTGCACGACTGGCACACCATCTGGCTGATTCCGGCCGGCATTGCCGCCGTGGTGCTGGCGGTGTTCGTGCTCCTGTTCAAAGACCAGAACGCGCCCGCACCGGCCGAGGAAATCAGCTACGCCGAGGCCAATGCCCGGCTGGAAGTATAGTAGCGAACGTCATGCAGAGCGCAGCGCAGCATCTCGCGTGCAGCAGTAATCAATGCTGTTAAAACGATTGAATTAGTTGATGCACGCGAGATGCTGCGCTGCGCTCTGCATGACGTTCTTTTTCCGATAAATACCTTATGAAACTACGATTGGGCATGATTGGCGGCGGGCAAGGCGCTTTTATCGGCGGCATCCACCGCATAGCCGCCGCCCTCGATAGCCTATATGAGCTCACGGCCGGCGCCTTCAGCAGCGACGCCGAAAAATCGCGGGCCACGGGCGTGCTCCTGAACCTGGCGCCCGACCGCGTGTACGCTTCCTACCAGGAATTAATTAACCAGGAAAAGCAGCGGCCCGAAGCCGAGCGGGTGCAGGTCGTGGCAATCGTCACGCCCAACCACCTGCACTTCGAACCGGCAAAATTGGCGCTGGAAAGCGGCTTTCACGTCATTCTCGACAAGCCGATGACCTTCTCGCTGGCCGAGGCCAAGCAGCTAAAGCAAATAGCCACCGCCAGCGGCCAAAAACTCTGCCTGACCCACACCTACACCGGCTACCCGATGGTGAAGGAGGCCCGCCAGCTCATTGCTGCGAACACCTTCGGCCCCATCCGCAAGGCCTACGTGGAGTATCCGCAGGGCTGGCTCAGTGCTTTTGAGGAAGGCACCGATAACAAGCAGGCGTCTTGGCGCACCGACCCCGCCCGCAGCGGCATCGCCGGGGCCATGGGCGACATCGGCACCCACGCCTTCAACCTGTTGGAGTACGTGACGGGCCTGCAAGTCGAGAAGCTGTGCGCCGACATCAACACCGTGGTGCCAGGCCGCCGGCTCGATGATGACGGGGCCGTGCTGCTCCGGCTGTCCAATGGAGCGAGCGGCGTGTTGGTGGCCACGCAGGTGGCGGCCGGCGAAGAAAATAACGTCCGCATCCGGGCCTACGGCGACAAGGGCGGCCTGGAGTGGCAGCAGGTCGATGCTAATACGCTGCAAGTGAAATGGCTGGACCGGCCCACCGAGATTTATCGGGCGGGCACGGGCTACGTGGGCTCCTTCGCGCGGCACAACAGCCGCACCCCGGCCGGCCACCCCGAGGGCTACCTCGAAGCCTTCGCCAATATCTACCGCAACTTCGCCCTGACTTTGCAGGCCGAAATGGCCGGCCAGACCGCCCCGCCCGAAGCCCTGGACTTTCCGGGTTTGGACGACGGCATCCGGGGCATGGCCTTCATTGAAAACGTCATTGCCTCGGGCCATTCCGATAAAAAATGGACCGAATTCACCGTCTGACCCGCCCATGACTACCCTCCAGGGACCCGCTATTTTTCTGGCTCAATTCATTGGCGACCAGGCCCCGTTCAACAGCCTGGCCGGCATTTGCGCCTGGGCCAAAAACCTGGGCTACAAAGGCGTGCAGCTGCCCACCAACGACCCGCGCTTCATCGACCTGCAAAAAGCCGCCGAAAGCCAGACCTACGCCGACGAAATCCAGGGCATCGTGAATGCGGCGGGTCTGGAAATCACCGAATTATCGACCCACCTGCAAGGGCAGCTGGTGGCCGTGAACCCAGTCTACGACCAGCTGTTTGACGGCTTTGCGCCGGAAGCCTATCGCAACAACCCGCAGGCCCGCCAGCAATGGGCGGTGCAGCAGCTGAAATATGCCGCCAAGGCTTCGCAAAACCTGGGTTTGAAGGCGCACGCCACCTTCAGCGGGGCGCTGCTGTGGCCCATGGTGTACCCCTGGCCGCAACGCCCGGCCGGGCTGGTCGAAGACGGGTTTGCGGAGCTGGGCCGCCGCTGGACGCCTATTCTGAACGCATTTGACGAGTGTGGCGTGGATTTGTGCTACGAAATCCACCCCGGCGAGGACCTGCACGACGGCGTCACCTACGAGATGTTTCTGGACCAGGTGCAGCAGCACCCGCGCGCCTGCCTGCTCTACGACCCCTCGCACTTCGTGCTGCAATGCCTTGATTACCTGGAGTACATTGACTTTTACCACGAGCGTATCCGGATGTTCCACGTCAAGGATGCCGAGTTCAATCCCACGGGGCGGCAGGGCGTGTACGGCGGCTACCAGAGCTGGCTGAACCGGGCCGGGCGCTTCCGCTCGCCGGGCGACGGGCAGGTAGATTTCAAAGGCATTTTCAGCAAGCTAGCCCAGTACGATTTTCCCGGCTGGGCGGTGCTGGAGTGGGAATGTGCCCTCAAAAACTCCGAAGACGGCGCCCGTGAAGGGGCCGCCTTCATCCGCGACCACATCATTCGGGTCACCGACAAAGCGTTTGATGACTTCGCCGCCACGGCCCCCAATCCTGCCCTTAATAACTCTTTACTCGGAATCTAACCGCCGCTTCCCATGAAAAAAACTGCCCTATTCCTCAGCCTTTGCGCCCTGCTGGCCGCCTGCAACTCCGGATACAAAAAAGATGGCCCCGATGAAGTGAGCCAGCAAGCGGCTTCGTCGGCGGAGCTGAAAAGCGACAGCACGACGGGCCAAAATGTGGCCGCCGTGGCCAACCAGCTGCAGGTCGACACCAGCACGTCGAAGATTGGTACCGAGCACAGCGGTGGCCTGCTGGCCAGCGGGGCCAAGCTGATGGCCGCGTCGGACTGTGCCAGCTGCCACAAGGAGAAGGAGAAGCTGGTGGGCCCGGCCTACGCCGATGTGGCCCAGAAATATCCTTCCAACGAAGCCAATATCAGTATGTTGGCTAATAAAATTATTCAGGGCGGCCAGGGCAGCTGGGGCGCCGTGCCCATGACGCCGCACCCCGGCGTAACGGAGGCCGACGCGCGGGAAATGGTGAAATATATTTTGACCCTGAAATAACCTAGCCCATCATGCCCTCGCCTCCCACCCGCCGTACGGCCCTCAAAAACATTCTGGCGGGTACAGCTGCGGCTGGGGCCGCGGGTGCCCTCGGCGCTTTTGCGCCCGCCGAAAACGCCCTTGACCCGCTCGCCTTGAAAAACAACATCAACCATTCGGTGTGCCGCTGGTGCTACAACGATTTGACGCTCGACCAACTGTGCGCGTCGGCCAAAAGCATTGGCATCAAGGGAATTGACCTGGTGGGGCCGAAAGACTGGCCGACGCTGAAGAAGTACGGCCTGGATTCGCCGATGTGCAACGGGGCCGAAATTAACCTCACCGACGGTTTCAACGACCCGCAGTTCCACGCCACGCTGCAAAAAAGCTATGCCGAAATGATTCCAAAGGTAGCTGCGGCGGGCTACAAGAACCTGATTTGCTTCAGCGGCAGCCGGCGCGGTAAGGACGACGCCACCGGCTGGACCAACTGCGTGCAGGGCCTGACGCCCCTGCTGGCGCTGGCCGCCAAGCACAACGTGGTGCTGGTGATGGAGTTGTTGAACAGCAAAATCGACCACAAAGACTACCAGTGCGACCACACCGCCTGGGGTGTGGCGCTGGCCAAAAAGCTGGGCTCGGAGCATTTTAAGCTGCTTTTTGACATCTACCACATGCAGATTGATGAGGGCGACGTCATCCGCAACCTCACGGATAACCACGCCTACATCGCGCACTACCACACCGGCGGCGTGCCCGGCCGCCACGAAATCGACGAAACGCAGGAACTGTACTACCCGGCCATTATGCGGGCCATCGTGGCCACCGGTTTTAAGGGCTACGTGGCGCAGGAATTCATTCCAAAGCAGCCCGATAAAATTGCCTCGCTGCGCAAAGCCGTGCAGCTGTGCGACGTGTAAACCATTCATTTACCATGGAAAACCCAAAGAACCAGCGCCGAAATTTTCTCAAGCAGGCCGGCTTGTTGTCGGCCCTTGCCGTGGTGCGGCCGGGAGAGCTTTTTGCGAGGCCGACGGACCTGAAAGTGGGCCTCCAGCTCTACACTTTGCGCGACTACATCGGCAAGGACGTGCCGGGCGTGCTGGCCAAGGTGGCACGCGCCGGCTACGGCGAGGTGGAAACCTACGGCTACAGCCCGCAAACCCACTTCTGGGGCCTCGCGCCTAAGGAATTCAAGGCAGTGCTGGCGGCCAATGGCCTCACCACTTCCAGCGGGCACTACGAGATGAACGGCTTCGTGCGGGACGGCAATGCGGATGCCCTAAAGGCCTATCTGGAAGCCGCCGCAATCTGTGGCCAGGCCTATATCGTGGTGCCGCATCTGGATGAGCAGCTGCGCAAAACGCCCGATGATTTCAAGGCCATTGCCGACAAGCTGAACAAGGCCGGCGCGCTCTGCAAAGCGGAGGGCCTGAAGCTGGCGTACCACAACCACGATTTCGAGTTTAAGGCCATCGGGGGCACTTCGCTGTACGACGTGCTGCTGCGCGAAACCACGCCGGCGCTGGTTGATTTTGAGCTGGATTTGTATTGGGTGGTGCGCGCCGGAAAGGACCCGTTGCAGCTCATTGCGGCCCATCCGGGGCGCTTCACCATGTGGCACGTTAAGGATATGGACAAGGCCCAGCCGGAGCATAACACCGAAATCGGGGCGGGCAGCATCAACTTCAAAACCATCTTCCAGCACGCGAAAACGGCGGGGCTTACTCATGTTTTTATGGAGCAGGAATACTTCGCCATCGACGCCTACCAGAGCATCACCCAAAGCGCGGCCTACATCAGAAACAAGCTGCTTTCGTAACCGAAAACTACCCACGGATTAACTTCCTCGTCCCATGAAAATTCGCCTGTTGCTCACCACCCTTCTGGCCGCCAGCCTGGGGGCCGCGCACGCCCAGCAAACCGCCAAGCCCGAGGATACGGAGGTGTACGAGCCCGTGCCCCCGGTGGTGATGCCCGGCAAAACCACCGCCGACGCGCCCTCCGATGCGCTGGTGCTGTTCGATGGCAAAAACCTCGACCAATGGGTGCTCACCAGCGACCACAAGGCCCCGGCCAACTGGACGGTGGCCGGCGGAATAATGACGGTTAAAAAAGACGTGGGCAACATTGAAACCAAGCGCAGCTTCGGCAGCTACCAGCTGCATCTGGAGTGGCGCATTCCGGCCAACATCAGCGGCACGGGGCAGGCCCGGGGCAACAGCGGCGTGTTTCTGGCCTCGACGGGCAGCGGCGACCTGGGCTACGAGCTGCAAATCGTGGACGCCTACCAGAACAAAACCTACGTGAACGGCATGGCCGGCAGCCTCTACAAGCAGGCCATCCCACTGGCCAACCCCGCCCGCAGGCCCGGCGAATGGCAGACCTACGACGTGGTGTGGACGGCGCCGGTGTTCGGCTCCGGCGGCGCGCTGGTGACACCGGCCTACGCCACCGTGTTTTTCAACGGCGTACTGGTGCAGAACCACACCGCCCTCACCGGCCCCACGCAGTACATCGGCAAGCCCTCGTACCAGGCCGCGCACGGCCCCTTGCCCATCAAGCTCCAGGCCCACGGCGACAAAAGCGAGCCGTTAAGCTACCGCAACATCTGGATTCGGGAACTGCCGGCGGCGGCAACTAAATAGGGCTTACTAATTATTGTGCTGAAGAACAGAAGAAGAACGTCATGCTTCGGTTGCGCTCAGCATGACGTTCTCTACCCTTGGCCTTGCCCTTCTGCCCTACACCAGGTTTTTCTTGATATAAGCCAGGCTTTTGCTGGCGCTGTCGAAGGGTGAGCCGGGCGTGATGTCCTGCTCCACGAAGAAATATTGCAGGCCGGCCTCAGCAGCGTGGGCGAAGATTTTCTTGAAGTCGATGCTGCCGTTGCCGACTTCGGTGAACGAATGCGGCACGGCCTTGTCCATGTCCTTGACGTGCCAGAGCGGGAAGCGGCCGGGGTTCTGCTTGAACAGCGCCAACGGGTCGTGGCCGGCTTTGGTGGCCCAGTAGAGGTCCAGCTCCATTTTCACCAGTTTTTTATCGGTAGCGAGCAGGATATCATAGGGCAGTTTGCCATCCTGGGGCGCGAATTCAAAATCATGGTTGTGGTAGCATAGCTGCAGGCCCGCCTTTTGGCAGCGCTCGCCGGCTTTGTTAAGCTGCTCGGCAATGTACTTGTAGTGGTCGAGGTTGCCGCGCTCGGGCTCCGAGAGGTAGGCGCAGACCATGTATTTCACGCCGGCCGCCGCGGCATCGTCCACGGCGCGGTCCCAGTCGTGGAGGATGGTGCCCATGGTGGGGGCGCCGTTGGTGGTTTCTTCGCCCAGCCGGTAGTGGCTGCTGGGCATTATCAGGCCGTTTTGCTTGAGCAGGGCAGCGAAGGCCAGGGGCGTCATGCCGTAGAATTTCTGGCTGCCGGTGTAGGTGGCGCCTTCCACCGAGTTGTAGCCCATTTTGGCCAGCTGCGCCAGCGTGCCGGCGGGGTCCTTGGCCATGGCATCGCGCACGGTGTAGAGCTGGAGGCCGATGTACTTTTTGTTGTAGGCCTTGGCGCGGGCCAGCAGCGTCGGCGATACCAGTAGACCGGCCGAAAGCAGGGCGGCCGAGGCGAGGAAATCTCTACGAGTAGTCATGGGGGCAGCGGGAGTTGGGTGGGAAATTTGGATGGAACGCCGGAGCGCCGCGCGAAAAGATAAAGCAAGATAGCGACCCCGTGCGTTTCGGGTCATTTATTGGGCTAAACAGGCAAAAACCAGCCCCTTGCAAGGAGCTTGCCACGCGTGGCGCAACCAACTTCAATGAGTAGATTTGACCCGGAAAACCCGCCAGATTTTTGCCTCGCCTGATGAGAAAAAATTTCCCGCTGCTAACGGCCGCCACGCTGCTCTTGAGCGCCGCCTCGTTTCGGACTGCTCCGCCCAAAGGCTGGGAGCCCCTGCTCGACCAAAGCCTAAGCAAGTGGCAGACCTTTGAGAGCCACCGGCATGTGCCCGGCGACAAAGGCCAGCCGCCCACCGATGCCCAGGGCCAGCCCCTGCCGCCCATCGGCTACGGTAAGAACGAGGGGAATGTGTTTTCGGTCACCATGCAGGGCGGCGAGCCGGTGCTGCGCATTAGCGGGGAGATTTACGGCTGCGTGTTTACGAAGCAGGATTTCACGAATTACGACCTGAAGCTGAAGGTGAAATGGGGCCAGAAAAAGTGGCTGCCGCGCCTGGATGAGCCGCGCGACAGCGGCATTCTCTACAATAGCCAGGGCGAGTGCGGCGTCGACTATTGGCACAGCTGGATGCTGAGCCAGGAGTTTCAAGTATCGGAATACCAGAAGGGTAACTCCATGGGCGACTATTGGTGCATCGCCAATTCCGCCGCCGACATCACCGCCCGCCGCACCCAGGACACTCTCCGCTTCGACCCCGCCGCACCCACGGTAAAGCTGGGCGGCGGCACCGCCTACTTCTGCTACGCCGCCAGCCCCGAGCGCCCCAACAGCGAATGGACGGAGCTGGAATTAATCAACGTGAACGGCCAAAGCCTGCACCTCGTGAACGGCCAGGTAGTAATGGCCGTGAACAACTCCAGCTACGTAAAAGATGGCCAGCGCCAGCCCCTCACGCACGGCAAAATCCAGCTGCAAAGCGAAGCCGCCGAGGTGTTTTACAAGGGCATCGTCATCAAGCCGCTGGCGGCTATGCCGGCGCAGTATGCCAGGTATTTTGCGGGGAAGTAATCGGGCTTAAAAAGGGTCGTCGTTCACTTCCAGCCAGAAATTATCCGGGTCCTGCAAGTAGACTTGCTTGATGCCATCGGGCCGCAGGGTGGTTTGTTTTTCCTCGCCTTTCCAGGTGCCGTAATGCACGTTGGCTTTGTCGAGGTGAGCCATGAAAGCGGGCAGGTTTTTGACACTGAAAGCCAGGTGCGAGTTGATGTCGTGCGGCTCCACTTTGGCGGCCCCCTGGATGATGTGCAGCTGGCTGTGCGGCCCCGTCCGGAACCAGATGTGACGGCCATCCTTGAACGGCTCGGGAATTTCGGGCAGGTTCATCACGTCGCGGTAAAAGGCTTCGCTTTTTTTCAAATCGAAGACGTAGAGCGCCGTGTGGTTGACGGCCACGGGTACCTGCTGGGCAGCGGCCGGGGGCCCCGCCAGCAGCAACGCGGCCAGCGCCACCGTGCTTAGAAAAAGGAGGGGCCGGTGGGCGGGGATGTTGCGCATGGCGGCGGGTTTGAAAGGGTGGGAGCAGGCCAGCAATTTACTGAAAATATGGAGCCTTAGAGCCAGTGAAATCAGTCTCTACCTCGTTTCATGGATGTGCATTGACTGCCTTTTTACTGCGCCAGCAGCAGCACCCAATTCAGGAGCAGCACGCCCAGCAGGCCCACCACCGAGACAATGGTTTCCATGGCCGACCACGAGCGCAGCGTGTCGCGCACCGAGAGGTTGAAATACTGCTTAAACAGCCAGAAACCGCTGTCATTCACGTGCGAAAACAGCAGGCTGCCCGCCCCAATAGCCAGCACCATCAGGTTGGGGTTGACGGCTGAGTGGGCCATGGTGGGCAGCATCACGCCGGCCGCCGTGAGGCCCGCCACCGTGGCCGAGCCCAGGCACACCCGGATGAGGCCGGCCAGCAGCCAGCCCAGCACCAGGGGCGGCAAGCCGGTGTCGTGCAGGCCGGCGGCAATGGCCAGGCCCGCCCCGCTTTCCACCAGCACTTCCTTCAGGGCCCCGGCTCCGCCGATGATGAGCAGCAGCGGCGCCACGTCGCGGATGGCTTCGCCGTAGGTTTCCATCACGGCGGCCATGCTTTTGCCCTGCCTGAGGCCCAGGCTGAACGTGGCCACGCCCACGGAAAGCAGCATCACCACCCCAGGGTCGGCCAAAAAGGCGAGGGCCGGGGCCAGCGGCCCGCCGGGCGGCAGCACTGCCTGCAACCCCAGCACGGCCGCCAGCACGAGCACCGGCAGCAACGATGAGAGGAAGCTGTTGCGCGTGCCCGGCAGCGCAGTTTCCGCTTTCGCGGCACTCACAAAACCCGCCAGCGGCGCCGATACCATGCCCCGCAGCGTGCGCGCATACAGCGGCCCGGCAAGAACCACGGCCGGCACCGCCACCAGCAGCCCATAGCCAAACGTGAGGCCCACATTGGCGTGGAACAGCGCCACCAGCGCCGTGGGCGCGGGGTGCGGCGGCAGGAAGCCGTGCAGCACCGAAAGCGACGCGAGCATGGGCAGGCCCACGTACACGGCCGGCAGCCGGTACTGGTACACCACCGAGAATATCAGCGGGATAACCAGCAGGAAACCCACGTTGTAGAACAGCGGAATGCCGATGATAAAGCCCGTCACCATCATCGTCCACTGAATATTTTTTGCTCCAAACGCGCCCATGAGCACGGCGGCAATGCGCTGAGCCGCACCGCTTTCGGCCACCAGCTTGCCCAGCATGGCCCCCAGCACCACCACCAGCACCACCGAGCCCAGGGTATCGCCCAAGCCCTTTTGCACAGCGGCCAGCACCTGCCCCGGCGCCAGCCCCAAGGCCAGCCCCGCCGGAATGGTCACGAGCAGAAACGCCAGAAACGCATTGACTTTGCCCCAGGTACTGAGGATGATAAGGGCCAACACGGCCAGCACAATGATGAGGAGGGTCATGCCACGGGTAATCCTGGGTCAAAAATCTCAGGCTTCGGAAGCAAACATACCCCCGGGTGGCATAACTAATTCACCGGCAGTAACACACTGCCGCCCGTTCGGCGCCTGTGGGCGAAAGCGCCGCTGGCCGGGCGGCACTATTATCAGGCGTCAGGCAAGGGCCTGCTGGTCATTTGAAGGGTGGCCAGGGGCTAAAATCAATTGGAATAAAGTAAAGCGCGGCCGCGAATCGTTTTCTGCAACAGCCGCCTACATTCTGCGCAGTGACTTCCCCCAACCAGCAAACCCTCGTTCAGACCGTGAAGCAATACAGCAAGCAGCTGTTTGCGTTCGTGCGCGGGCGGGTGGCGACGGACGAGGACGCGGAAGATATTCTGCAGGACGTGTGGTACCAGTTCGGCAGCCAGTCCGAGCTGGGCGCCATCGAGCAGGTGAGCGGCTGGCTGCACCGCGTGGCCCGCAACAAGATTGTGGACAAGAGCCGCAAAAAGCACGAAGAGCGGCTCGATGACTACAGCTACGAGGACGAAGATGGCGGCGTCAGCTTCCGCGACATTCTATATGCCGAAGCACCCACGCCCGAAGCCGAGGACCTCAAGCAGCTGTTCTGGGACCAGTTATTTCTGGCTTTGGAGGAGCTGCCGGCTGCGCAGCGCGACATATTCGTGCAAAACGAGCTGGAAGAGCGCACGTTTCAGGAAATCGCCGACGAAACCGGCGAGAACATCAAAACCCTGATTTCGCGCAAGGGCTACGCCGTGAAGCACCTGCGCAAGCGCCTGGAAAGCCTGTACCAGGAATTTATCAACTATTAACCTTTCGCCCATGTCCTTCTTCCGACAACGCCGCGGCCCGTGGGGCCTGTCACTCTTCTTTCCGCTGGTGGCCGGGGCTGCTGCCCTGGTCCTGGGCGGCGTGGTGATGGCGCTCTGGAACGCCATTTTGCCGGAGGCCGTGCACGCGGGCCGGCTCAGCTACTGGCAGGGCGTGGGGCTGCTGGCGCTGTGCCGGGTGCTGTTTGGCTCGTTTGGGCCCGGCCGGGGCGGGCGGCCGGGCGGCGCCGGTTGGCAGCGGCACCACGAAGGCCGGGAAAAATGGCAGCGCATGAGCGAAGAAGAGCGGCACCAGTTCCGGCAGCAGTGGCAGGCCCGCGCCCGCGCCTGGGGCCGCCCGCCTCAGGGCCCGCCCCCCACGGCCTAGAGCCGTTAATTTCACTGATGCAAAATGCCCGGTTTCGACCAGGTCTTTTCGGTTTATGCGCTGGCTGAAAACTCCGCTTTTCCCCCAGCCCCAAAGCCTCATTTTAGCCCTCGGCAGCTGTTTTGGGGCGATATGAAAAAAAAGTTGGGGCCGGTTAGAGTAAAACCACCCCGTCATTCGATTTCTATAGAGAAGACCGGGCGGCCCACTTGCCCACGAATGCCAGGCTGAGCTAGCCCCGAAAACGGCTTGCATTCGAAACCGGGGCCCGCTGCCCGCGCCGCTTCATTCAACCATTTCCTGTTATGAAAAATATCCTGAAAATCATCGGGGCCTTCCTGGTCCTGGGCGTTGTATTCCGGCTGCTGCGCGGCGGCCGGCGCCGGTTTGCCGGCGCACTTTGGAGCCGCCGGATGGCGAAATTTGGGCCCGCCTTTGGGGCGATGTCCGGCGTCCGGCCGGTGCCCATCGACGACCAATGGTACCGGCCCGCCATGACGCCAAGCGGCCCCACCCGCTCCGTTAAAGTAGCGTAAACCACCTTTCTTTTCATCACCTAACTCCCTCAAATCATGTACAATCAACAAGCCACCGATTCTTATTCTCAACAAGGTGCGCACGCCGGCTGCGGCGGGCGGGGCCGGCACTGGGGCCGCCATTTTGGCGGCCAGCACGGCCACCGCGGCGGGCCACCCTGGGCCAAATTCTTCGGCGGAGCCTGGCAGCCCGTGCCGGTCAACATCGAAACCACCGAAACCAGCTTCGTCCTGACCCTGTTCGCGGCCGGTTTGGTGAAGGAAAACATCACGCTCAAAGTAGAGAACGACGTGCTGATCATCGCCTACCAGGGTGCCGACGCGACCCCGGAAGCTGAGGGCGCCGCCGACCCGCGCTACACCCGCCGCGAGTTCCGCAACGCTTCCTTCGAGCGGGCCTTCCAACTTAACGGCAAGGTGCTGGCCGAAGGCATCACGGCCAGCTACGCCGAAGGCATCCTGACGGTGACGCTGCCGAAAAACCCCGCCACCAACCAGCCCGCGCAAACCATTGGCGTGAGCTAGAGCAGGCCCCAAGCACCAATCAAAAAAGCCTCCAGGGAATTTCCCGGAGGCTTTTTTTAGTACGAATGGGCGCTGCGGCCGGGCTTACTGGCGCTCCAGAGCCGGCCGGTCCCATCGGGCGAGGGTGGCCGCGGCCTCATAGGTGCTTTGCAGGAAATCGAGCACGGTTTGACGCGGGCTGGCGGCCGTGCGGGCGGCTTCGTAGGGCAGGAAAAACTCGCCCATTTCCGGGCTGAAAATGGCTTCGGCCGGTTGGATTTTGGCGTGGGCCAGCTCCGGGTTGCCGGGGTAGGCGTAGCTGTAGAAGGCGGCTTCCTGGCCGTTGCCGCCGGGCCACCAGCCGGCGGCGCTTTGCTCGGCCGAGTACGACTCGCGGGTGACCCAGTCGGCCAGGTGGGGCATTCCGCCGGGGTGCGGCGGCGCGGGCCGGCCCGAAAAGCGCGTCACGGCCAAATCGAAGCTGCCCCAGAAAAAATGCACCGGGCTGCACTTGCCCAGGAAACGGCTGCGAAACTCCTGCAGCACCTGGTCGGCCCGCAGCAAGATTTCCCAGAACGTTTCCACCGCGGCGGCATCGTAGGCGCAGTGGTGCTGGTCCTGGTCAAACGGCGTGGCGTCCTCCACTTCCACTGGCACGGGCCAGATTTTTACGGCAATGCCGGCCTCGCGCAGCAAGGCCCGGTACTGGCGGTAGAAATCGGCCACGGAGACGGGTTCCAGGGCCATTTGGTGGGCGCGGCCGTCGCTGGTGTGCACCCGCAGCTGGTGCGCCCGGAAGTCGAACACCACCTCGCAGCTGCCGGCGGCGTAGGGCATCGGCCCCGTCGAAAGACCCCGCGGCGTGACGTACAGCGGCACCTGCCACCAATGGTTGAGCATGGGACTGAGGGCCAGCCGGGTTTTGCCCACCATCTGCGTCCACATGTGCAGGGTCTGGCGGGTATCGGTCCAGGAATCGGCCGGCAGCGCGGGCCAGGAGTCAGCAGTCATCAGGTTATTCACGGCAGTGGAAATTATGTACGAATGCATTGGTCCTCAGCTTTCTTCGCGATGGGTGGGCCGGGGCGGCATGCACAAGTTAAGGCGGGCAGCATTCTTTTCCGCCAGCTATGGCCAACCATGGCCGGACGGCTACTCCTGGTTTTTCTTCTTCACCATCGTGAGGATGGTGGCCACGGCCACGGTTTCGCCGGTCTGGTCGGTCACTTCCACGTACCAACGCACGATGCCCTTGGCCACGTCCTCCGCATCGCGCTTTTCCTGGCCGATTTTCTCCTTCACCGTCAGCGTCACGCCGATGGTGGTGCCGGGGTACACCGGCTTGGTGAAGCGGCATTCGTCGAGCCCATAGTTCAGCAGAACCGGCCCTTTGCGCGGGTCCACGAACATGCCGGCGGCCTTGCTCAGGATGTAGTAGCCATGCGCCACGCGCCCGGTAAAGAGCGTGCCTTCCAGCGAAGTAGCGTCGACGTGGGCGTAGAAATTATCGCCCGATACCTGCGCAAAACTGCTGATGTCGGCCTCCGTCACCGTGTGCTTGTGCGTGGTGTAAGTCTGGCCGATTTCCAGCTCCTCGAAGTAGTGCTGAAAGGGGTGCTTGTCCTTCTCAATCTGCTTCGCCTTCGGCTGATACACCTCCGTGATGGCCGTAATCATGCTCGGCGAGCCCTGCAAGGCCACGCGCTGCATGAAGTGCTCCACGCCGCGCATGCCACCCATTTCCTGGCCGCCGCCCGCCCGGCCCGGCCCGCCGTGAATGAGCTGCGGCAGCGGCGCGCCGTGCCCGGTGCTTTCCTTGGCCATCTCCTCGTTGATGACCAGAATGCGGCCGTGGTGCGTGGCCGCGCCCAGCACAAAATCCTGCGCCGTGCGCGCATCATTCGTGGCAATGGAGCACACCAGCGAACCTTTGCCCATGTTCACGAGCTTCACCGCCTCGTCGGTGTCGCGGTAGGGCATCAGCGTAGCCACCGGCCCGAAAGCTTCTATTTCGTGCGAATCGAGGTGGCGGAACGGCTCGGAATTAAGCAGCAGAATGGGCGAGCAGAATGCACCTTTATCAACGTGCGCGCCGCGCTCCTGGCCCAGGATTTCCACCTGGTCGAGGCTGCCGTACACGATGGGCGTGTGTTGGGCGAGGTGCTGCACTTGCTCGCGCAGGCGCTGGAGCTGCTCGCGGCCGGCCAGCGCGCCCATGCGCACGCCCTCCGCCAGCGGGTGGCCCACGGTGGTTTGCTTCAGCAGCTTGCCCAGGGCAATCTGCACGTCTTCCAGCACGTTTTCGGGCACGATGATGCGACGAATGGCGGTGCATTTCTGGCCCGATTTGCCGGTCATTTCCTTGCGCACCTCCTTCACGAAGAGGTCGAATTCCGGCGTGCCCGGCACCGCATCCAGGCCCAGCACGGCCGCGTTCAGCGAGTCGGCCTCCATCGTAAACGGCACCGCTTCGCTGAGAATGCGCGGGTGCGCCCGCAACTTGCGCCCCGTGGTGGCCGAACCGGTGAAGGTCACCACATCCTGGTAGGTGACGTGGTCGAGCAGGCCCACGCCCGAGCCCACCACCAGCTGCAACGCGCCCTCGGGCAGGATGCCGGAGGCGATAATCTCGCGCACCACCGCCTCGGTGAGGTAGGCCGAGGGCACGGCGGGCTTCACCACGGCGGGCATCCCGGCCAGCAGGTTCACCGCAATTTTCTCCAGCATGCCCCACACCGGGAAGTTGTAGGCGTTGATGTGCACGGCCACGCCTTCACGCGGCACCATCAGGTGCTGCGCCATAAAGGTGCCGCCCTTCGACAAGCCTACCGGCTCGCCCTCCACATAAAACGGCTTGTCCGGAAACTTGCGCCGCAGCGACGCATTGGCAAACAAATTCCCAATCCCGCCCTCAATGTCCACCCACGAATCGGCCCGCGTCGCGCCCGAGCGGTAGCTCAGCTCGTAGAACTGCTCCTTCTTCTCCTGCAAGTGGAAGGCCAGCGCCTTCAGCATCCGGCCCCGCTCGTGGAAGGTCATTTTGCGCAGCGCCGGGTTGCCCACGCTGCGGCCGTAGTCGAGAATGGCTTCGAAATCGAAGCCTTCGGTGTTGGCCAGGGCAATGACTTCGCCGGTACTGGCATCGAGGAGTTCCTGAGGAGAAGATGCGCCGGTGGTCCAGCGGCCGAGGGTGTAGTTTTCGAGGGTGGTGGGCATGGTGGTGCGGGTCACCTCACCCCCTAGCCCCCTCTCCCGCGGAGAGGGGGGACTAGTTTCTAGCGCTAGAAACTAGTCTTTTCAGTGAGTGAGGTGCTTTTTAGAGGTGGGAGTCTAACTGTATCAAAGACTAAAAACTAGTTCCCCCTCTCCGCGGGAGAGGGGGCTAGGGGGTGAGGTTATGCGAGGTTTACACGCGCTCAATAATCACGGCATAGCCCTGCCCCACGCCGATGCACATCGTCACCAGCGCGTAGCGTTTTTGCTGTTTTTGCAGCTCAATCGCGGCCGTGTTCAGCAGGCGGGCGCCGCTCATGCCCAGCGGGTGGCCGAGGGCAATGGCCCCGCCATTGGGGTTGATGCGCGGGTCGTTATCCGCCAAACCAAAGGCGCGGATGCAGGCCAGCGACTGCGCCGCAAACGCCTCATTCAGCTCAATAATATCGATATCCTTCAGCGTCAGGCCGGCTTTTTTGAGCGCAATGTGGCTGGCCGGCACCGGACCGATGCCCATGATGCGCGGCTCCACCCCGGCCACGCCCATGGACACGATGCGGGCCTTCGGTGTGAGGTGGTGCTGTTTGATACCTTCTTCCGAAGCCAGGAGCAGGGCGGCCGCGCCGTCGTTCAGGCCGGAGGCGTTGCCGGCGGTCACGGTGCCGCCGGTTTTGCGGAAGGCGGGGCGCAGCTTGGCGAGGCCTTCGAGCGTGGTGTCGGGCTTCAGGAATTCATCCTGGGCGAAGAGCACCGGCGCGCCCTTGCGCTGGGGAATGGGCACGGCCACGATTTCCTCGGCCAGACGGCCGCTGCGCTGGGCGGCGGCGGCTTTCTGCTGCGAGGTCAGGGCAAACTGGTCCTGGTCGGCACGGCTGATGTGGTCGCGGTCAACCAGGTTTTCGGCGGTTTCGCCCATGGCATCGGTGCCGTACAGCTCCTGCATCCGGGGGTTGATGAAGCGCCAGCCGAAGCTGGAATCGGCCATTTGCGAATCGGTGCCGAAGCCTTTGGACGGTTTCGAAACCACCAGCGGGGCGCGGGTCATGTTCTCCACGCCGCCGGAAACGAACAGGTCACCGTCGCCGCTTTGGATGGCACGGGCCGCCGCAATGCTGGCCGAGAGGCCCGAGGCGCAGAGGCGGTTCACGGTTTCGCCGGGCACCGTGGTGGGCAGGCCGGCCAGCAGCGCGGCCATGCGGGCCACGTTGCGGTTGTCCTCGCCGGCCTGGTTAGCGCAGCCGAAAATGACGTCGGCCACGGCGCTGGGGTCGGCGTTGGGGTTGCGTTGCAGCAGCTCGCGGATAACCAGCGCGGCGAGGTCGTCGGGGCGCACAGCGGCCAGCGTGCCGCCAAAGCTGCCGATGGGCGTGCGGATGCCGTCGATGATATAAGCTTGGTTCATGAGTTGGTTTCTTGCAGAATGTCGTTGCTGGTGCGGTAGGCTGTGCCTTTGAAAAGCGCCAGTGTGAGGCCGTTTTGGTTAATGACGCGCACCTGGTACACGCCTACTTTATGCTTCAGGCTTTCCTCCCGCGCTTCCACCGTGATGACGTCGCCGAGCCGGCCGGCTTCGAGGTAATCCACCGTCACGGTCAGGCCCACGCTTTGGCGGCCGTGGCTGTTGCAGGCAAAAGCAAAGGCCGAATCAGCGGCCGAAAACGTGACGCCGCCGTGCAGCGCCGCGAAGCCGTTGAGCATCTCGGGCCGCACCGTGAAGTGCAGGCGGCAGTAGCCGGGGCCTACTTCGTCCACCTCCAAACCCAGGAGCTGGCTGTACGAATCATTGGCCAGCATGAGGTCTTTCACGGCCTCGGCGCGGCGGTTAGGGCTGGTGGTTTCCGACGACGGGCTCATGCGTAAAGAACGTTTGGTTGGCCCGCACCATGCGGCGCAGCAAGGCGCTGGCGCGGTACCGGTCTTCGTGGTATTCGTCGTACAGGGCGTCGAGCGTGCCCAATACCTGCGGCAGGCCCAGCTCATCGGCCCAGGCCAGCAGGCCCTTGGGGTAATTCACGCCCTTGGCCATGGCCAGCTCCAAATCCTCTTTCGAGGCCACGTTAAGGGCCAGCGCATCCACCGCTTCGTTGATGAGCATGGCCAGGATGCGGCCCAGAATCTGGCGGCCCAGCGCTTCGTCGCGGTTCGGCTCGGGCGGGGTGGCTTCCGCCGCGTAATTGTAGAAGCCGCGGCCCGATTTGCGGCCGTAGTAGCCGGCTTCGAACAGGCGCTTTTGGGTGAACGAAGGCTTGAAGCGCGGGTCGTAGAAAAAGGCGGCAAACACCGATTCCGTAACGCGGTAATTCACGTCGTGGCCAATGAAATCCATCAGCGCGAACGGGCCCATGCGGAAGCCGCCCAGCTCCGTCATGGCCCAGTCGATGGTGGCAATATCGGCCACGCCTTCTTCCAGCAGCCGGATGGCCTCGCCGTAGAACGGGCGCGCCACGCGGTTCACGATGAAGCCCGGCGTGTCCTTGGTCAGCACCGGCAGCTTGCCCCAGCTTTGCACCAAATCACGCACTTCTTCAGCCAGGCCTTCTCGCGTCTGCACCGCCGGAATGACTTCCACCAGCTGCATAATGGGCGCGGGATTGAAGAAGTGGATGCCGATAAACCGCTCCGGCCTCTGGCAAGCCGCCGCAATGGAGGCAATGGACAGCGACGAGGTATTGCTGGCCAGAATGCAGTCAGCCGTCACCACGCCCTCGACCTGCCGGAACAGCTGCTGCTTCACGGTCAGCTCTTCCACAATGGCTTCGAGCACCAGCCCGCAGCCGGCGAAATCCTGCATGTTGGTAGTGGGCCGCAGCCGGGCTATGGCCGCAGTGGCCGCGTCAGCAGTCATTTTGCCCTTCTCAGCCAGCTTGCGCAGGCTGGTGGCGATGCCGGCGGTGGCGCGTTCCAAAGCCGTGGCGCTCTGGTCGAGCAGGAACACCTCGTGTCCCGCTACGGCCACCACTTGCGCAATGCCCGCGCCCATAGCGCCGCTGCCGATAATTCCGATGGTCATATGGTGAGGTGAAATGTATTCGGACGTCATGCCGAGCGCAGCCGAGGCATCTCGCTCGCTTCGTCCAACGATTGAATTAGTAGCGGCACGCGAGATGCCTCGGCTACGCTCGGCATGATGTTCTGATTTGTTGTTCGGTCAGCTAGTTGTGGCATTTGAAATAATCGAACGGCTCCAGGCAATCATCGCACTGATAATGCGCTTTGCAGGCCGTAGAGCCAAATTGGCTGACCAAATGCGTATGCTCGGACTTGCAGACAGGGCAACGCACGGCCGTGTCCTTGCCGAACAGATTCAGCATATGGCCCGTTGCCGTACCGTCCACGGGCGGGGCAATACCGTAGGCCTCCAGCTTCTCGCGGCCGGCCGGCGACATCCAATCGGTGGTCCAGGCCGGGCTGAGCTGGTTGTTGATAATCAGCTTGGCATAGCCCTCCGCCAGCAGCCGCAACCGGATATCGGTGGCAATAACGTTCATAGCCGGGCAGCCCGAGTAGGTGGGGGTGATGGTGACGATTATCTGCTTCCCCTCAACTAGTACCCCGCGCACAATGCCCAGGTCCAGGATGCTGAGCACCGGGACTTCGGGGTCCGAAACTTCCTCCAGCAATTGCCAGATGCGAGCTTCAGTAGGGGTGGGAGCGATGGGCACTACCACGTCAGGCCGGGATAAGTGCGTTGCATGTATTGCAGCTCCGACAGCAGGTAGCCGAGATGCTCGGAATGGCGGCCGGTTTTGCCACCCAGCTGCGCGAAAGCCGGCGCGGGCAGCGGCACGGTGGCCTGGGCAAAAACGTTTTCGGTATGCGCCTGCATCTCTGCCAACAGCGTGGCGTAGTCGGGCAGCACCCCGATTTCCTGCAAAGTCGTTTCGGCCGCCGTGGGCGTAGTCAGCTCGCCGGCAAAACGCCAGAGCGTGGCAATGGCTTTATCGAGCCGCTGCCGGCTTTCATCGGTGCCATCGCCGAGGCGAATCATCCATTCCGAGCTCCATTTGAGGTGATAAGCGGCTTCCTTTACCGACTTCTCCGCAATGGCAGCGAGGTGCGTATCGGGACCATTTTTCAGCGTTTTTAGCAAATGATAATGAAAATTGTCGAACAGAAACTGCCGCACGATGGTGTGCGCGAAGTCGCCATTGGGCTGTTCCACCAGCAGCGGGTTGCGGTATTCCACGGCGCTGCGCAGGTAGGCGAGGTCGTCCTCGGTGCGGCCCTGGCCTTCGAGCTCGGCGGCGTATTGGTAGTAGCTGCGGGCCTCGCCCAGGAGGTCGAGGGCAATGTTGGCCAGGGCTAAATCCTGCTCCAAAATGGGGCCGTGGCCGCACCATTCCGAGAGGCGGTGCGCCAGAATAAGGCTGGTATCGGCCAGCTGCAGCACGTACGGAAACAGCAGCGACGGCTCCGCGGCGGCAGTGGCTTTGGCGCTGGAAAGGTCTTGCGTCAGCATGGCAATTACATGTGTTTGATGGAATCCGGCACGTCGTAGAACGTGGGGTGCCGGTACACTTTGTCGGCCGCCGGGTCGAAGAAGGCTTCGGAATCGTCCGGATTCGAAGCGTGGATGTGGGTCGACTCGACCACCCAGATGCTCACGCCTTCGAGGCGGCGGGTGTACACGTCGCGGGCGTTTTGCACGGCCATCGTGGCATCGGCCGCGTGCAGGCTGCCGACGTGCTTGTGGTCAAGCCCCTGCTTGCTGCGGATAAAAACCTCCCAGAGAGGCCATTCGGATTGATTCATGTTGATTTGGGGACTTGGGGTCTTGGTCGTCATGCTGAGCGTAGCCGAAGCATCTCGCGTGGGGCAGTAACTAAATCGTAGAACGGTTTTGATTACTGCTGCCCGCGAGATGCCTCGGCTATGCTCGGCATGACGTTCTTTTTCCTGCTTTCAAAAAATTACGCCGCAACCGCTTCCCGCGCCGCGCGCTTCGCCGCGTGGGCGTTAGCTGCCTCGCGCACCCAGGCACCTGCCTCGTGGGCTTGCACCCGCGCTTGCAGGCGCTCGTGGTTGCACATGCCGTTGCCCTTCACCACGGCCCAGAACTCTTCCCAGTTCACCTCGCCGAAGTCGTAGGCCTGGCGTGCCTCGTTCCATTTCACGGCGGGGTCGGGCACGGTGAGGCCCAGGAATTCGGCCTGGGGCACCATCATGTCCACGAATTTCTGGCGCAGCTCGTCGTTGGTGAAGCGCTTGATGCGCCAGTTCATGCTCTGCGCCGTGTTGGGCGACTCGGAGTCTTTGGGGCCGAACATCATCAGCGTAGGCCACCACCAGCGGTTGAGGGCCTCCTGGGCCATTTCCTTCTGGGCCGTTGCGCCCTCGCACAGCGTCTGCATTATCTCGAAACCCTGGCGCTGGTGGAAACTTTCCTCCTTACACACCCGCACCATGGCCCGCGCATACGGGCCGTAGGAGGTGCGGCACAGCGGCACCTGGTTCAAGATAGCGGCGCCATCCACCAGCCAGCCCACGCAGCCCATATCGGCCCAGCTCAGGGTGGGGTAGTTGAAAATGCTGCTGTACTTGGCCTTGCCGGAGTGCAGGTCGGCCAGCATCTGGTCGCGGGTGGTGCCGAGGGTTTCGGCGGCGCTGTAGAGGTAGAGGCCGTGGCCGGCTTCGTCCTGCACCTTGGCCAGCAGGATGGATTTGCGCTTGAGCGAGGGGGCCCGGGTTATCCAGTTGCCCTCCGGCAGCATGCCCACCAGCTCGGAGTGCGCGTGCTGCGAAATCTGGCGGATGAGGGTTTTGCGGTAGGCATCGGGCATCCAGTCCTTGGGCTCGATGCGGATATCCGCGTCGATGCGGGCCTGAAACTGCTCTTCCGGGGTGAGGACTTTTTCGAGGGTTTCCATGGGGCTGGATGGGTTGAGTTTGGAAGGAAAAGAATAGAACAAAAGTCTACGAAAGAACGGTCATGCTGAGCGCAGCCGAAGCATGACCGTTCTGGTTTTACGGATTCCTGATTAATGGTCGTAATCCACCGTGACGGCGGCTGAGGTAGGACGAGCCTGGCAGGTAAGTACGTAGCCTTTGGCCACTTCGACGTCAGTCAGCGAGAAGTTCACGTCCATCGCGGCCGTGCCTTCGGTGACGCGGGCGCGGCAGGTGCTGCACATACCGTTCTTGCAGGAATACGGCGCATCGACGCCAGCGGCCAGTGCGGCATCGAGCACGGTATCACCGTAGTACGACATATCGAGCAAATAGGCCCGGCTGTCGAGGCGCACGGTCACCTGGCTTTTCTGGTCGTCGTCGCCCACCGGGCGCTGCACGGCGGCGTGGGCCTTGGCGCCGTTGGCAGAGGTGAAGAGCTCGAAGTGAATATTGTCGGGCGCTACGCCGGCCTCGGTGAGGGCGGCGCGCACGCCGTGAATCATTTCCTCGGGCCCGCAGATGAAGCACTCATCCAGCAGCGAGGCGGGCAGCACTTTCTGGAGCAGTTGGGCGGTCTTGTCGTGGTCGAGGCGGCCGAAAAACAGGTCGCTGTCGCCCTGCTCGCGGCTCAGGACGTGAAACACGCTCAGCCGATTCAGGAACTTATTCTTCAGGCCCTCAATGGCTTCCTTGAAGATAATCGAGTTGCGACCCCGGTTGCCGTACACCAGGTACACCTGGCTGCCCGGCTCGGTCAGCAAAATCGTTTTGATGATGCTCAGGATGGGCGTGATGCCGCTGCCGGCCGCAAACAGCGCGTAGCTCTTCGTGTGCGCTGGGTGCAAATTGGCGGTGAAGCGGCCCTGCGGCGGCATCACATCCAGCGTATCGCCGATGTGCAGGCCGTCCATAGCCAGGGTCGAAAACCGGCCTTCGGGTACCTTCTTGATGGCTACGCGCCACTCCTGCTCCAGCGGGCTGCTGCAAATGGAGTAGGAGCGTCGCAGCTCTTCGCCCTCGTGCTCGCGGCGCAGGGTCAGGTACTGGCCGGGCGTGTAGCGGAAAGCTTCGCGCAGCTCGGCCGGCACCTCAAAGGCCAGCGACACGCAGTCGGGCGTTTCGCGGGTGATGCTCTTGATTTTTAATTTATGGAAGCGACTCATTTTATTTTTCTGACTCTGCCCGTCATGCTGAACGCAGCCGAAGTATCTCTACTGCTCAACTAATTATTTATCATTGCAACGAAGCGGTAGAGATGCTTCGGCAAGCTCAGCATGACCGTTTTTACCACGTTCCGCTTTAGCGTGCTTTTACTTCAAATCCCGCAAATCTTTCACCCGGCTCAGCTTGCCGCCTTCGCTGCGCGGCAGCTGCCCGCAACCCAGCAAATTCACCCGCATGCTGAGGCCGATGTTGTCCTTGATTTTTTTGGCGAATGAGCCTTTCAGCTTCATCAAACAATCGTGCTGCTGCACCAATTCCTCGGTCAATGTATCGAACAGGCCGATTTCGCGCAGCACATGCTCGGCTACTTCCACGTTCACTTCCACCTCGTCGAGGCTGCCGCGGCGGGTGGCCACCACCTGGTAGTAGGCGCTGACTTCGGGCAGGCTGGCGATGATGTCCTCCACCTGCGTGGGGAAGAAATTGACGCCGCGAATGATGAGCATGTCGTCGGCCCGGCCGCGGATGGGACCCATTTTAACGTGGGTGCGCTTCACCGAATGGTTGTAGTAGATGTTGGTGATATCACCCGTCCAGTAGCGCAGGATGGGCATGGCTTTTTTGGTGAGGGTGCTGAATACGAGCACGCCCAGCTCACCTTCGGCCACCGGTTCGCCGGTGAGGCGGTCCACTACTTCGGGGTAGAAATGGTCTTCCCAGATGTAGCTGCCGGTGCCACGCTCGTCCACGTCTTCCTGCGACACACCGGGGCCGATAATCTCGCTCAGGCCGTAGATGTTTGTTGCTTGCACGCGGAGTCCGCTCTCTACCTGCTGGCGAATGGCTTCTGTCCACGGCTCGGCCCCGAGCACGGCAAATTTCAGGTTGATGGCATCGGGCGCAATGCCGCGCTTCAGCATTTCCTCGGCCAGAACCTGGGCGTAGGAAGGCGTGGCGCAGATGATTTCGGGCCGGAAGTCCTGTAGCAATTGCAACTGCCGGTCGGTGCTGCCGCCCGATACGGGAATGACGGTCAGGCCCAGTTTTTCAGCCCCGTAGTGAATGCCCAGGCCACCCGTGAAGAGGCCGTAGCCGTAGGCGTTCTGCATTTTCATGCCGGGCCGGCAGCCGGCGGCGGCCAGCGAGCGGGCCACTACTTCGGCGAAAATCTCCAAATCGCCGGTTGTGTAGCCGACCACCGTGGCTTTGCCCGTGGTGCCGCTGGAGCAGTGCAGCCGCGACACCTCCGTTTCGGGCACCGCGAACAGGCCGAAGGGGTAATTATCCCGAAAATCCGACTTCCTGGTGAAGCTTATTTTATGTAAATCTTCCAGGCCTCGAAAGGTGGTGGGGTCGATACCGGCCTCGGCAAACTTGCGCTGGTAGAACGGCACCCGCGCATTCAAATACCGCACCTGCTCTTTCAAACGGGTATTTTGCAAGGCCCGGAGCTGCGGCAGCGGCAGCTGTTCGATTTCAGGACTGAAAAGCATCGGGGTGGGAAGTGAGGGGTAAGACAAAAGTACCTTTCTTTTTGCAAAAGCTAACGAATGTTTGTTTTTCCAATGGGCAAAAAAATTGACTGTTGTAGAGACGCATACTTGCGTCTCTACAAACACGCTGCTAAGCCGTAGCCATTTCAGCACGAACGTGCGCTGGCGCGGCCAATTGCGCACCCTGCTTAATCATATCAGCCGCTGATAACTGGGCGCGGTAACGGGCTGCCTGGTATCGTGCATAACGGTGGCCAGCAGGTGGCTGTGCGGGTTTTTGCCCACGCCGGCCACCACATCAATACCCAGCGCCTTCAATTCCTCCGCGTTGCTGATGCCGGAGAGCTGCAAAATCTGCGGCGGCTTGATGGCTCCGGCCGTATTTTTGGCGAGGGCGATGTTAAATTCTTCGTAGGTCATGCCAGTGCCGGAAATAGTTGAGTGAGATTGAAGCTGTTTAGAAATTCAGTTCGAGGATGCAGAGACGCAAATATGCGTCTCTACGCCGTTCTGGTGAATTCCTAAACAGCTTCATTGCCTGCTAAAAGTGGGTGCTTACTCACCCGGCACGGTATGCCGATAGTCTCATTGTGCCGGTGAATCGTATCAAGTAGCTAAACGCGGCCGGCCCATGGTAGCCATGATGCTGAGTGGGCGCAAGGTGCTGCGCTGGCCCGAGCGGCCCACGTTTGCCTTGGGGCCGGGCGTGGTGTTTGTGCCGCCGGTGGCTGAGCAGCTGGCCGTGGATTTGCCCGAAGCTTCGTTCGAACCCCCCCGCGCTGCTTGGCGCATGTGGCAGGATACATCAAGCAGCACCTCCGCGAGCCACTCACAATTGCGCAGCTGGCCGGCCGGCATGAGCAATCCAAATTTCTTCCGCTGCTTCAAGAACGAGTTCGGCCTGAGCCCTGGAATACATTGAGCAGGAGCAAATAAAAACTGTCAACGCGCCGTTGCTCGACCCGCGCAACACGCTCACGGATGTGTGTTTTCGCACCGGCTTTCAGGGCATGAGCCACTTCATCAGCATCGTGAAGAAGCTGGCCGGCCACACGCCGGGCGAGCTGAATCGGCGGCTGATGACCGTCCAGCCTCGCGGATGCAGCGGCGAACGCCTGCTGCCGGCGCTACTCCGGCACTTCAAATACGCGTATTTTGCGGCCTCCCGGCAAGGCTTGGCCGCCTGAAAACCGCAACCAGGTTTTTTTCCACTTACGGGGGCAGTGCGGCGGGCCTGGCAAATTAAGCTCGGCAGCGGGAACACCGGGCAACCTTCTTACCGTTGAGGTCCAACGCCTAGTGTCGAATTAAGCCGATATATTAACGGTGTCAATACACCTCCATCTATCGGTCAACGCCCATGGCAAAACTCACAATCGGTATTATCGACTTGGTCTGCAAGGGGCCAACTACCACGCTCTGGGCCCGTGCCATGCACGCTAATCTGGCCAGCATCATGCCCCAGGTGGTGGCTACCTGGTGCGAGCAGGCGGGACACGACGTGACCCTTATCTGCTACACCGGCCAGGAGGATTTGCGCAAGGAACTGCCCCCGAAAGTCGACCTCGTCTTCATCAGCGCCTTCACCCAGGCCGCCCTGATGGGCTATGCGCTCAGCAATTATTTCCGCAGCCAGGGCGCCGTGACGGTGCTGGGCGGCCCCCACGCCCGCTGCTACCCCGACGATGCGGTGCGGTATTTCGACTACGTGCTGGGCTTCACGCACCAGGCCACCATTCAGGAAGTGCTGGATGAGTGCCAGCCGCAGCGGCCCGAGGGCAAGCACCTGTCGGCGGGGCGGCAGCCGGCGCAGTTGCCGGGCGTGCAGGAGCGCTGGAAATTCATTGCCCCAACGCTGAAAAAAGCCCCCGTACTGCAAATGGTGCCCATGATTGGCAGCGTGGGCTGCCCGTACACCTGCCCATTTTGCATCGATGCCACGGTGGATTATCAGCCGCTGAGCGTGGACGTTATCAAGGACGATTTGCGGTTTTTGCTCACTAAGTTCAAGCGGCCCGTGGTGGGCTGGCACGACCCGAATTTCGGGGTGCGCTTTGGCGAAACCATGGATGCCATTGCGTCCGCTGCGCCGTTGGGAAGCTTCCGCTTTATGGCCGAAAGCAGCCTGTCCATTCTCACCGAAGACCACCTGAAAGTGCTGAACCAGCATGGGTTTGAAGCCCTGCTGCCGGGCGTGGAGTCGTGGTACGAACTGGGCAACAAGTCGCGCACTTCCCGCATGGCCGGGGCCGAGAAAGTGGAGCGCATCGCCGAGCACGTCAACCTGATGTTCAAGTACGTGCCCTACGTGCAAACCAATTTCGTGCTGGGACTGGACAGTGATTCCGGCGACGAGCCATTTGAGCTCACCAAGCGGTTTGTGGATTTGGCGCCGGCCGCCTTCCCCGGTTACTCCCTGCTCAGCGCGTTTGGCGAGGCGGCCCCGCTCAACCTCGACTATCAGCAGAATAATCGGGTGCTGCCCTTTCCCTTTCATTTTCTGAACAACCACTTGTCCATGAACGTGAAGCCGCAGAACTACGGCTGGGTGGATTTTTACGACAAAGTCATCGACCTGACGGCTTATACGTTTTCCCCAAAGGCCATTTACCGGCGCCACGCCGCCTCGCCCACCTGGGCGGCCAAGTGGATGAATACCATGCGGGCAGTGTCTTCGGAAGGGTTCGGCCGCCTGCGCTTCTTCCGGCAGGTGCGCCGGAACCTGGTGCATAACCGCCCTTTTCGGGATTATTTCGAGGGGCAGTCGCAGGAACTGCCGGCATTTTATCGGCAGATTATTGAAAAGGATTTGGGCGAATGGCTGCCCTGGCTGCCAGCGGGCGCCATGGAGCACAACCCCAATGCTTACCTGCAGAAAACGAGGGCGGCGGCGTTAGTGCAGTAAACACGAGGGAAGAGTGCACACCCTGATAATATTCGGGCGTCGTGCGGGTTGGTGGGCCTGGGGAGAGTAGCTTCGTCAAGCGGCGCTTTGTCCGGCCGGCCGCGCTTTCGCTATGCTCTTATCTACTCCCTGCCGGCGGCGATATGCCGGGCTCGTACGTGTCTGGTGCCTGGCGCTGCTGCTGGGTTGGTCGTTGCGCGGGGCGGCTCAGCCCGCCCACGCGCCCGTCGTTTCGGGGGCTACGCTGCTCCGCCCTGCCGCGGTGTTCGATGGGCAGGACCTGCATCCGGGCTGGGCCGTGCTGGTCGAAAATGACAAGATTTCGGCCGCTGGCCCAGCGGCTCAGCTGGCGCTGCCGGCTGGGGGCCGACTGCTTGAATTGCCGGGATTGACGCTGTTGCCGGGGTTGATTGAAGGCCATTCGCACCTGCTGCTGCACCCTTATAATGAGAAACTCTGGAACGACCAGGTGCTGCTGGAGTCGCAGGCCCTGCGGGTGGCGCGGGCCACGGTGCACGCCCAGCGCACGCTGCTGGCCGGCTTCACTACCGCCCGCGACCTGGGCACCGAAGGGGCCAGCTACGCCGATGTGGGCCTGAAGCAAGCCATCGACGAAGGCATTATTTCTGGCCCGCGCCTGCTGGTGGCCACCCGCGCCCTGGTGGCCACGGGCAGCTACGGCCCCAAGCTGTCGGTGGATGAGAACGTGCCCCAGGGTGCGCAGGAAGCCGACGGCGTGGACGGCATCATCCGGGCCGTGCGGGAGCAAATCGGCAAAGGCGCTGATGTTATCAAGGTCTACGCCGACTACCGCTGGGGCATTGATGGCACGGCCCAGCCCACGTTTTCGCAGGAAGAATTAACCTTGATTGTTCAAACGGCGCGCTCCGCTGGGCGGGGTGTGGTGGCTCACGCCGTCACGCCCGAGGGCATGCGCCGCGCCATCCTGGCCGGCGTCGAAACCATTGAGCACGGCGACAATGGCACGCTGGAAGTCTTCAAGCTGATGAAGCAGCGCGGCGTAGCGCTGTGCCCCACCGTAGCGGCCACCGATGCCGTGGCCCAATACAAAGGCTGGCACAAAGGCCAGGACCCGGTCCCGTTGCGCATCCAGCAGAAACACGCGAGCATGGAAGCCGCCCTGAAAGCCGGCGTCACGCTGGCCTTCGGTGGCGACGTGGGCGTATTTGCCCACGGCGACAACGCCCGCGAAATGGAGCAGCTGGTGCGCGACTACGGCCTCACGCCGCTGCAGGTGCTGCACCAGGCCACCAGCGGCAACGCCCGGATTTTCCACCTCGCCGACCGGGGCAGCATCCGTCCCGGCCTGCTGGCCGACCTGGTGGCCGTGGCCGGCGACCCCACCCAGGACGTGGCCGCCGTGCGCCAAATCCGCCTCGTGATGAAGGGCGGCGTGCTGTATCGCCAGCCTTAAGAATAGCCTCAGTGTCTTTGCGAAGCAGGTTTAAGGAGAAAATCGCCGCTGAAAAAGGAGGAACAATCCTACTGTTTCAAGTAGCTTTGCTTCGCAATAGCTATGATTCCGCTCGGTATTTGAGGAGAAATGGCAATTGCACTCACCTTTCTCACCGGTTTTTAATGACATTTTCTACCCGTTTTCGAGTTGCTGTAGGCGTTCTGAGCGTGTGCACCCTGACCGCAGCCCATGCCCAAACCGAGGCCCCAGCCGCTCCCACACCGCCAGTGGCGACTACTCCGGCCGTAGAGCCGCTGCTTATGCCTGACAAGGTGAAGGGCAAGTACAAAGACTACCTCAACCAGCGCTACACCACCGACAAAGAGGCCCGCGCGGCAGTTCACATGTTTGGTCGCAAGCAGACGGGAGGTGCTGTCTGGCTCGTTGGCGGGGGCGCGTTTCTGGGTATTTTATCTTCGCAAACGGGCACTACCACCAACGGTTCAGGCACCACCACATTCACCATTTCCCCGCTGGGGTATGTGGTATTTATTGGGTTGCCCGTTGCCTTAGCCATCAGTAAGTTTTCGCGGTTTAATAACGGCGAGCTGTACGAAATGCTACGGGAATATGATAAGACGCATGCGCTGCCCGGCTACGTCGTGGCTAAGCTAAGCAAGTCGGATTATCAATAGCCGCCGGGCAGTATTCGCCCACAAAAAAAGCCCCCGCAAACATGCGGGGGCTTTTTTTACAACGCTGCAGGAGTATTGAGCTGCTAGGGGCGCGGCAGGGCGCGCCGAAACAAGTAGCGCGTCTGCGAACTGGTTTCAATGGAAGTGGTGCCGGTGTAAACCGGCGTGTTGGGGTCGTTGAACTTCAACGACTTTTCCACTTTTTGCACGGCTTGCACGGGCTGGTTCACTGTGCGGATTTCCAGTAGTTCCCAGCCCTCGGCGGCCATCTCATTCAGGGCCTGCATCAGCAGGGCATCCACCTCGCCGGCTGCGTCATAGTTCAGAAATTTGCGCGCCGGTTCCAGCTTGGTTTGCCCGCGCCAGGCCGGTGCCAGCCAGATACGGCCATCGTCAAGATGCACCAGCTGGTACTGGTAGCGCACGCCCGCTTCGGTGCTCACGGCGGTGGTGCTCACGGTAGCGGTGAGGCTGGTTTCGGGCAGCGCCGAAAAAGTGGGGGCGTGTTGGGCCAGTGCCACGGGCCCCGACAGCAGGGCCAGCCAGAGTAGACGGTAATTCATCAGCAAAAACGAGTAAGGGGTTGGTAGAAACGGCCACTGGGGCCACCTACCGACCCCTTACTCGAAATATTGTGCCAACCAATTAGTCCCGCTTGCCCTTGAGCATGGTCCGCAGGGCGGCCAGCTCGTCGCGCAGTTTGGCGGCCGTGAGGAAGTCGAGGTCCTTGGCGGCCGCTTCCATTTGCTTCTCGGTGTTTTTGACGAGCTTTTCCAGCTCGGGCCGGGTCATCATGGCCACCACGGGCTCGGCGGCCAGGGCCAGGGCGGCGCCTCCATCATCAGGGCCGGCATAGGCCTGCGTGTCGAGTACGCGGTAGTCGGAGAGCGAGGTCTGGCCCAGGATTTCGGCGTGGCTCTTGCGCACCGTGCGCGGCGTGATGCCGTGCTCTTCGTTGTAGGCCGCCTGGGTGGCGCGGCGGCGGTTCGTCTCGTCAATGGCGCGCTGCATCGAGCCGGTCATGCGGTCGGCGTACATAATCACCTTGCCCCGGTCGTTCCGCGCGGCGCGGCCCATGGTCTGAATCAGGCTGCGCTGGTCGCGCAGGAAGCCTTCCTTGTCGGCATCCAGAATGGCCACCAGGCTGACTTCAGGCAAGTCGAGGCCTTCGCGCAGCAGGTTCACGCCAATCAGCACGTCGATTTCGCCCAGCCGCAGCTTGCGCAGAATCTCCACGCGGTCCAGCGTTTTTACGTCCGAATGCACGTATTCCACCTTGATGCCGAGGCGGTCCATGTACTTGCTCAGCTCCTCGGCCATGCGCTTGGTGAGGGTCGTGACGAGTACCCGGTCGCCCATTTTCACGCGGTTGTCCACCTCGTCCAGCAGGTCGTCAATCTGGTTCACGCTGGGCCGGATGTCGATTTCGGGGTCGAGCAGGCCGGTGGGCCGGATAATCTGCTCCACCACCACGCCGCCCGCTTGGGCCAATTCGTAATCTGACGGCGTAGCCGAAACGTACACCGCCTGCCGGTACATGCTCTCGAACTCGTTGAATGTGAGTGGCCGGTTGTCCAGGGCCGAGGGCAGCCGAAAGCCGTACTCAATGAGGGCGGTTTTGCGGCTGCGGTCGCCGCCCCACATGGCCCGGATTTGGGGCATGGTGGCGTGGCTTTCGTCCACCACCAGCAGGTAGTCGTCGGGGAAATAATCGAGCAAACAGAACGGCCGCGAGCCCGGCGTGCGCCGGTCAAAATACCGCGAGTAGTTCTCGATGCCCGAGCAGTAACCCAGCTCCCGAATCATTTCCAGGTCGAATTCCGTGCGCTCCATGATGCGCTTGGCCTCCGAGTCGCGCCCTTCCTTTTCGAAGTAGGCGTGCTGGTGCACCATGTCGTCCTGAATTTCCTTGATGGCCGTGTTCAGCGTTTCCTTGCCGGTCACAAACAGGTTGGCCGGGTACAGGGCAATGCCGTTGGCCTCGTCGCTCAGCTTCTTGCCGCTCACCGGGTCAATCTTGTGCACCGACTCAATTTCATCGCCGAAAAAGTAAATGCGCACCGCGTAGTCGGCATAGGCCGGAAACACGTCCACCGTGTCGCCCTTCACCCGAAACGAGCCGCGCGTAAACTCCACCTCGGTGCGCGAGTACAGAATCTGCACGAACTGATAGAGCAGGTTATTGCGCGTGTAGCGCATGCCCGGTTTCAGGAAAATGACGTTTTTGGCAAATTCCTCCGGGTTGCCGATACCGTAGATGCACGACACCGAGGCAATCACAATCACATCGCGCCGCCCGCTGAGCAGGGTGGAGGTGGTGTGCAGCCGCAGCTTCTCGATTTCCTGGTTGATGGCCAGGTCTTTCTCAATGAAAACGTCGGTGCTGGCAATGTAGGCTTCCGGCTGGTAGTAGTCGTAGTAGCTGATGTAGTACTCGACGGCGTTGTTCGGAAAAAATGCCTTGAACTCGCCGTAGAGCTGCGCCGCCAGGGTTTTATTGTGGCACAGCACCAGGGCCGGCTTGCCCGTTTCGGCAATCACGTTGGCCATGGTAAACGTTTTGCCCGTGCCGGTGGCGCCCAGCAGTACCTGGGCGTGGTCGCCGTTGTTCACGCCCTGCACAAGCTGGGCAATGGCCGTGGGCTGGTCGCCGGTCGGCTTAAATTCAGAGGTCAGTTGGTACTCCATGCAACGGGAAAGGTAGGCCGAAAAGGTCAGCCTAACTTAACCCCAAACCGGTATTTTGGGTTTCGCCGGAAGTAAAATGGGCAGCCGAGAATTACCGGCCAAACTCCATGCCGGCTTCCAGGCCGAAGCTATAGGCGTGGCTCTGCGCGAAATAACTCTGCGCCGGGTGGGCATTCATCGACGTCAGGCCGATTTCGGCCACCGGGCCCAGCGTGAGGGCCCAATTGCCGGTGCCGGTGCGGAACTGCGCGCCCGCCCCGCCGCGCAGGCTGCCCAGCACGCGGCGGTACGGCATCCCCGCCGATGCGATTGAGTACGTGCGGGTAGCTTCCGGATTGCCTTCCACATCGCTGCGCGCGCCCAGCAGGGCGCTCACCACGCCGCCCAGGCGGCCGTAGAGGCTCCAGCCGCGCTTCACGGGGTTGGTGTAGCGCACTTCGACCGGAATGCTGGCCAGGCGGTAGCGGAAACCGGTGGTGTGCATCGGCCCGGTGCTGGACTGGCCCAAATCAAGCAGCTGCTCGCCCACAAAAGCCGTCGACGAAGCCGACCTGGCCGTGGCCTGGCTGAGTTCCACGCCGGTGCCGAGCGACCAGTGGCCCGTGAGGTGGCGGGTGGCCAGCAGGGCAATGCGCTGGCTGAGGCCGGGGCGCAGGTTTTGGCGGTACTGGGTGGCCGCCGCTTCGGTGAGGGCCGGCGAGCCCGCGCCCAGCGCGGGGTTGTAGCCATACTCGGGGGCGATGCCGGCCCGCGAAAAATTGACGTTGGGATTGAACACGCTTGCCGTGTAGCTGGCCCCATAATGCCAGCGGTGCGCGTCCACAGCTGCTTCGGGCTCGGGCAGCGGCAAGGGCGCCAGGCCATTCGGTAGCGCCGTGGCCTTGGCCAGGTCAAGCGCCGCCGAGCGGGCGGCCAGCAAGCTCATTTGCTCCGGCGCCACTACTGCCGCCGCCGATGTGAGGGATGCCGCTGGCGCAGCCGTAGCGGTACTGGCCAGGGGGCCGCCAGCCGCCGCTCCATTTGTTGCCGCCGTTGAGGCAGCAGCAGTCGCCGTGGCCGATTCGCGGGAAGCAAAAGCCTGGCCCGCCGTTTTAGCGGCAGCACTTACAGTAGCATGTTCAGCAGCAGGAGTTTGTGTAGCACTGGCTGTAATGGGTTGACTAGTTATGTTGGTGGTGGTATTCGCCGTTTGCAGGGCAATAGGACCGGCCGGGCTGGTTCCAATTGTTCCGGCCCCATTGGGGCCAGTCGTGGCCAGGCCAGTTTCCAAACCGCCGCGCACTGCTGCCGACCCAAAACCGGGCCGGCGCACGGCCATAGTAGCCGCTACGCCGGACCGACTGGCCGAATACGTGCTGCTACCCGTTGCATTGCGCTGCCCCAAAAGCTCGCTGGCCGCGGTGTTGGCCGAACCAGCCGCCGCTACCGAAGCCGTTGCCCCGTCGGCCCGGTATCCCATCGTGTTCGGGCGGGGGCTATTGCCGGCCGTCGCGCCATTATTGTTACCCCCAATCGAGCGCGTCTGCGAGCCGGCCGGCTCGCTGGTCGTGGCCATATCGGTGCCGCCGAGGCGGGAATCGCGGATGCTCCACCAGCCCGTGCCGGCCAGCGTGGCCAGCAGCAGGCTGGCCGCCGCCACCCAACGCGTGGCCGTGAGGCGCCGCCGATAGATTTCGTTCTGCCGAATCAACAGAGAATTGTCAATCTGGTCCCACAGCATGGGGCGCGGCGGCACGGCGGCCTCCTCCCCCAGGTGGTGGCGGAATAATTCCTCCAGGCTGCCGGTAGTTTTAGGCGTAGCGTTTTCGTCGATAGGATTAATTGACATGGCGGGTTGGAGCACTGAGGCGCTCCAGTTTAGTTTGCAGGATGACGCGGGCCCGGGAATATTGCGACTTGCTGGTGCCCTCGGTAATACTCAATAATTCGCCAATTTCTTTGTGCGTATAGCCTTCAATGGCGTACAGGTTGAAGACCATGCGGTAGCGCGGAGCCAGTTCCTGCACCATTTTCAGCAGCTCCTGAAAGTTATAATTGCTGAGGGTAAATTCTTCGCTGGCCAGGGTTTCGGGGTAGTCGCCGTCGCTCACCGCCACCAGTGAGGCATTGCGGCGGTGCTGGCGCAGGGCCGCATTAATCATGATACGGCGAATCCAGAATTCCAGCGGACATTCGCGCCGAAAGCTGCCCAGCGTGCGAAACACAGTTAGAAAACCCTCCTGCAGAACGTCTTCGGCTTCGAAAGTGGTTTGGGCGTAGCGCAGGCACACCACCATCATTTTGCCGGCGTACTTCTCGTAAAGGAGCTTTTGGGCCAGCTGGCGGCCGCGCAGGCAGCCGTCAATCAGCTCGGCTTCGGTGGGGGGGCTGGTCACCGCGCCCCGGCTGGCCGTGAGGCGCGGGGCCGCGGCCGTTTGGTTGGGTCGCACGTCATCGGCGCCGAACGCAAACCACGTCGCGGCGCTCATGCGGGCAGCCAATAACCCAGGCCAGCGGGGGAAAGACGAGTAGATAGGGTCATTTTCTGCAGCATAGAAAAGCGAATCAACCTGATAAAAACCGGCCTGTGAACGGCCTGCTGCTGAGGTGAGGCCCGGCCGGGCCAAAAGGTTGCAAGCGGGCGCGTTTATCAGTTATCAGTTAATAGTGAACAGTGAGCAATGTCAGAACAATATTGCTCACTGCTCACTGCTCACTGCTCACTGCTCACTATTAACTATTAACTGATAACTGCTTATTTCCCGTTCCAGATATTCCACGCGGCCTCGGCTTGCAGGCACAGCATCTCAAACCCGTTTTTTACCTGTGCCCCAGCCTCCTTGCCTTTGGTCATAAACAGCGTTTCCGTGGGGTTGTACACCAAATCGTACAGGTAATGCTGCCCGGTGAGGGCATCGTAGGGCAGTTGCGGGCACTCGTCGACCTGTGGAAAAGTGCCCACCGGCGTGGCGTTGATGATGAGCCGGTGCCCGGCCACCAGCTGCGGCGTCAGCTCATCATAGGTGAGGCCGGCGCCGAGCGGGTCACGGCTCACCTGCCAGCTCGGAATGCCCAGCTCCTGCAGGGCCACCACCACGGCTTTGGCCGCGCCGCCCGTGCCCAGCACCAGCGCGCGGGCATCCTGCCGGTCCGGAAAAAAGGTGCGCAGCGAATCGCGGAAGCCCACATAGTCGGTGTTGTGGCCCCGCAGCAGGCCGTCGGCGGTGCGCTCAATCACGTTCACGGCGCCCACCCGGCTGGCCGAGGGCGCCAGGTCGTCGAGGTAGGGCACAATGGTTTCCTTGTAGGGCACGGTCACGTTCAGGCCCACCAGGGCGGGGTGCGCGGCCAGCAGGGCCGGAAACTCGTTCACCGCGGCCAGCTCAAACAAGTCGTACTGGTGCTCAGTCAGGCTCAGCGAATAGAATTTCTGGTTGAAATACGTCTGCGAAAACGAGTGGCTGAGGGTGCGGCCAATAAGTCCAAATTCACGCATAGTATTGGGTATTATAATATAGTAGTGTAATAAGAATCCGCATTGGCCCAGGCCAAAGCGGCAAGCAAATCCGGCCTATGCCCGCTTGCCCAGCTTGCCTTTCACAAACGACCACAGCGGCGGCACCACCGATACCAGGATAATGGCGTAGATAACCAGCGTGAAATTGTGCTGCACCCACGGAATGTTGCCAAAAAAGTAGCCCGCCAGCGTCAGCACAATCACCCACAGGGCCGCCCCGGCTATGCTGTACGAAGCAAAATAGCGGTACGTCATGGTGCCCACCCCGGCCACAAACGGCGCAAACGTGCGCACAATGGGCACGAAGCGCGCCATGATGATGGTTTTGCCGCCGTGCTTGGCATAGAAAGCCTGCGTTTGGTCGAGGTACTTCCGGTTCAGAAACTTGAAATTTTCTCGAAACACCTTGGGGCCTAAATAATCGCCCACGACGTAGTTGAGGTTGTCGCCGATGAAGGCGGCCGCCATCAGCAGCGGGATGAGCACGGCGATGTTCAGCAGCGGATGGCCGGTTTCGGGGTTGGGCTGGGCGGCCAGGGTGCCGGCCACAAACAGCAGCGAGTCGCCGGGCAGGAAGGGAAACACGATGACCCCGGTTTCGGTGAAAATGATGAGGAACAGGATGAGGTAGGTGAGGTTGCCGTAGTCGTGCACCAGCAGCTTGAGGTGCACATCCAGGTGCAGGATAATGTCGAAAAAATGCTTGAGAAGTTCCATGCCGAGCGTAAGTGAGCCACAAAGAAAACCGGCTGCTGCCGAAACTGCCTCACGCCCGCTCACAGAGTTGCCAGCAGGTTAGGGTAAGGGCGCAGAATACGGTACCTTTGCACGCCGTTTGACGACCTGATTGTATTTGGGTCGGTATTATTTGTTTATTTTCTTCATTCAGTGAAGGTCCAAAAAATGGCCATTCGTGGCCGCAAGGCTGTTTTTGGTGGTTTTCGAGCACCCCTGATTCGCCTCACCCGCAACCATATAGCGCTAAAGTGGCATGACCTATGATATGGCCGGCGGCGAGTACGCCAGCCAGTGTCGCCCTATTTTGGGCATGGTTACCGTTGCGCTTCTAATTGGCCCAACCTCAACAGGGCCTTCGCCGTTGCAGGACAAAAATTACTTATTCGATGATAGTTTATCAGGGAGGAGACTGGTGGCGTGCCTTGGTGCACTTCCACACCTCTTCAGTTATTCGCTTGCTGCTGAAACGCGTGGCGCTGGTGGGCCTCTATGGTTCGGCCCTGGCCATCGTCAGCATTGACTTTCACAGCCTCAACGTCCGAATTGGGCGCGAATACCTGTCCATTCTGGGCATTCTGCTCAGCTTATTGCTCGTGTTCCGTACCAACACGGCTTACGACCGCTACTACGAGGGCCGCAAAGTGTGGGGCGTGTTGGTGTCGCAGTGCCGGGGCCTGGCCATGGAAATGAACGCCTTGCTGCCCCGCGAGGCCAAATCGAGCCGGCGCTACTTCGCCGCCCTCATCTCCAACTTTCCCATTGCCCTCGAAGGCAGCCTGCGCAACAAAGTACGCTTCGACAAGATGGAAGCCACCCCCGACGTCATCGAGCGCCTGCAAAAGGCCGAGAGCGTGGCCTCCACCATCATTGCCGTGCTTATGGAAAGCGTGGAGCAATTGCGGCAGGTGCAGATTTTCGACCCCATTCACCTCATCAATATCAAGCAGCACTACTTGGCCATGATGTCGGTGAGCGGCACCTGCGAGCGCATTAAGGCCACGCCGATTCCGTATTCCTACAGTTTTTTCATCAAGTGCTACATCACCGTTTTCATCATGATAATGCCTTTGGTGCTGGTCGATTCCTGCGGCTGGTGGATGGTGCCCGTCACCATGATTGGGGCCTACGCCATGCTGGGCCTGGAAATGATTGGCAACGAAATCGAGAATCCGTTCGGCTACGACAGCAACGATTTGCCCATCACCCAGCTCTCCAACAAAATCCGGGTGAGCGTGCACGACCTGTTGGGCGTGGAGCTGCCCGCCGAGAAAAAAGCCCTGGCCACCGTGCCCTACAGCGTGGTGCATTGATGAATATTAAAACATCATATATAAGAGATATAAAAGCCGCTAAGCCTCTGTACTGTTGTACTTAAAACAGTCTGGTTGTACTTAGCCAACAACCTGATAATTTTTTTCCTCAAGCCCTTACCCTTTTTTTAAGCACTGCGTATAGCGCCTCATTGCGATACGCTCCCCTCGCGTTTCATTCCTCGTTTACTTCAATTTTTAATCATTTCCATGCACACGTTAACCTTTACTCAAAAGCTGTTGCGACAGCGCCGCTTCCTAAGCACTTTACTTCCGCTCTTCGCCATCTTCTTGGGGCTGGGCGCTTCGCAGACCGCCCAAGCGCAGACGCTTAATACCTCAAGCGTTTTCGTTGATGCGAATGCAACGGGCACCAACACATCTTACTCGGCTAAAGCAGGGGCTAACCCCCAGTTCCAGGCTGCTAACCTTGGGACCTTCGATATCAACACGGGCCAACTCATGTTAAACGGTGGCCAAGTGACTACCACTGACGGTGATGACGGAACCGACGTTTACACGTTTAACAACGTAACGCTGCAGTACGCTGTCTACAAAGCAGGTACTACAGCACCTGCTTTTCAGAATCTTACCCTTAACCTGACTAGTGGGCCTGATGCCAGCGGCAACCGGATTTTTAGCTTAACGACTGCTCAGCTTAATCTCATTCGCCAATCGGCTGTTACCACGAATGGAGGAGGAGCTACACCGGGTACTACATATAATATTAAGGTTCAGTTTTTGGCAAGTTTTATTGCTAATTTGGTTTCGGATGGTACGCGCGACCCCGACAATGATGGTACTATCATCGATGCACGCAATGTTAGTAATGGTGGTTATGTAGCCAATTTTAAAGTTACCGGCACTATTCCTCCTCCTAGCAGCGTAACATTCTCTAATCCAACGGTTCTAGTAGACCAGGGGAATGGCAGCCAGACTTACACTGCTCCTGCTTTCAATACTACGCCAATTATTGACCAGAAGCCAAGCTCTACTACGACTCCGGCATTCGACATCAATGCAGGCCAACTCATCATTAATGGTGGTTCCATCACGACAACTGAAACTGGTGCCCGCCAAGTAAATGGTGCGTTCTTAGATTATACTGTCTATGACCCTAATGGCACCCCTCTTTCGAATGGTACACTCCAACTGACACAGACGAATACCACTGTAACCAACGGTGTACGCAATTTCGCTCTCACAACGGGTACCACCAATGTGATTCCTTTATCACAGGTTGCAGCTAGCTATGTTCTTTCGGTTACTTACCACGCAACTTACCGTGACAATGGGGTGGTTACGAACCCTCCACTGCGAACTAATTATGACCCTAATGGCAATGGTTTCAATGGCCATTATGACGTAGTTGGTACCCGCTTCCCGGCACCTACGGTTTCGGCCAGCACGATTGTTATTGCCCCCAACGGCAACGCCGACGTGACTTATAACATTAACCCGTCGACCCCTCGCCCATTCCAGGGTGCTGATTTGAGCGCTGCTTCCAACAACGGTACTGGTTACGACGTGAACAACGGCCAGCTGCGCCTCAATGCCACAACGGTAAACACCGACGAAGCCGGCAACAACATCATCAGCAGCGTGGTGCTATACTACCGCACGCGTTTGAGCGGTACCAGCGGCGGGGCTTTCCAGCCCATCACGCTCACGCAGACAACTGGTAGCAACGGCGGCCCCAAAACCTTCGTGCTCGACCCCAACCAGGGTGGCAACAGCAACCCCCAGCCCAACCTGATTGCCACGCCTGCCGTGACCGCCGCCGGTACTTACCTGCTGGATGTGTACTACCAGGCCAACGGCTACAACTCTGCTACCAACGCCACCTTCACGGTGACTGACCCGCCCACGGGCGCTTACACGGCCAGCTTCACGGTGACGGGCACACCAATTGCTACAACCATCTGGACCGGTGGCAAAAACGACAACTGGTTCGATGATGCCAACTGGAGCAATGGCAAACCCACTGCTACCACCAACGCCCTGGTGCGCGACCTGGGTGCTGGTATCGCTGTGCCTTACCCCAATATCAACTCCGATGTACGCGTTATGACGGCTGGCGGTGCTTTGCTCTACGACAACACGGGTTCGGGCCCGGCAGTGGCACTTAACCTGACCATGGGCGGTACTTCGCAGGCCGCGCGCTCCATTACCCGCCTGGTAGTGGGCCAGTTAAAGGTTTTCGGGGACTTCAGCAACTCATACGACAGTTTTGTGCAGCGCGAAGGCACGATAATGGAATTTGCCGGTGGCAATCAGGCCATCACGGGCGGTTCGTTTGTACGGGTTGATATCTCCGGTGGCGGTACCAAGACAAATGGTGGCGTTATGACCATCGCGGAGTCGCTCAACTTCCTGACTCCTGACGTATATACCAACTCTGCTAATCCGATTATTGTCAATCCCTATACTGCTCTCAGCGCCAATGCTGGCGTGTTGGCAACTGATATTAGCCGGCCCACTGTATCATTGGTAACCCTGGCCGACCGTGCGCCAACCAACTTCAACAACGGCGCTCAGCTAAACGGCGAAACAGATGCTTCCTTCCTGTTTGGTTTCGTGCGGACCACCCGCCAGACGGTACTTGTCGGCGAAACCCGTACCTACGGTAACATTGGCCTGACCATCACTTTCACCGGTGCCAACTCCCCCGGCAACGTGGACGTGACCCGCAACACGGTGGAAGCATACTCGCCGATTAACAGCAAGTATGGCATCCGCCGCATCTTCGGCGTGCGTCCTTCCGACCCGCAAACCAACACCGGGGGCTTGGTTGCCACAATGGTTTTCCACTACCGCGATGCCGAAACCATGAACCTGGGTGGCCCGAGCACTACCACTCCGGGCACCCAGAGCATCACCGAATCCAACCTCGTACTGTTCGTGTCGACCAACTCCGGCAACACGTTTGGTTTCCTGGGCCGCGATGTGCCGGTTGATGAGACGAACAACCTGGTGACGAAGTCCGGCATTACGACCTTTGCCACGTTCACCCTCGGCGATAAAACGAATCCGCTGCCCGTGCGCCTCACGGCGTTCGACGCCAAGCGCGTTGGCACCGATGCTTTGATTACCTGGCAGACGGCCAGCGAAGTGAACAGCAAAGGCTACGACATCCAGGTATCGACCAATGGCACCGAATTCCGCACCCTGACTTCGGTACCCAGCGCCGCACCTAATCTCGTGCGCACCACGGACTACCGCTACGTCGACAAGGAAGCCAACAAGTCAGGCCTGCGCTACTATCGCTTGCGCCAGGTGGACCTGGACGGCAAAGAAACCTTCTTCGCCCCGGTTAGCGTGAGCTTCGACGGCAAAGCCGCGGCCTCCTCGCTGTCGGCTTACCCGAACCCCTTCACCAGCGGCGACGAGCTGAAGCTGGATGTTCAATCGGCTGCTTCGGGCAAAGGCCAGCTGCGCATCACCGACATGACAGGCCGCACCATTCGTCAGGAAGCCATCGACGTAGCCTCGGGGGTTACTACCATGACGGTAAGCAACTTCGGCAGCCTGAAAGCCGGTGTGTACCTCGTGCGGGTATCGTTGCCCTCGGGCGAAACCAAGAACCTGAAAGTGGTGAAGCAATAAGCGCACTGCCCAAGGCACAAAAAACGCCGGTCTCCGTGAGGAGGCCGGCGTTTTTTGTGTTCGGAGGGATACCGCAGCGTTCGTAGCTACCTTACCGCCTTAGGTGTTTTAGCCGCGGGGCATGGAGGTGCCGGGCTTGCCGGTTTTGGCGGCCGGGCGGAACATAGGGTCCACGGCGTCCATGTCGAGGAAGTGCGAGAACGTGTCGCCGCGCAGCCCCAGGCGGATGGTTTCGAGGCTCACCGCCTCGTTGGGGGCAATGTTGCCGAGGTTCACATTCGCGCCCAGCAGTTTGATGAACCACACTTGCTGCGCTTTCTGCGGGGCTTCCCAGATGATTTTTTCGGAGGGAATCTTGGTCAGAATTTCTTCGACCAGGCCCGAGCGCACCTCGCCGGTGCTACGGAACAGGCCCACGTTGCCGCCCTCGCGGGCCTCGCCGATAACCTTGATGGCGCCAGCGGCCAACTCGGTTTCCATCTGCGAAATCCACTTGTAGGGCGGAATGATTTTCTCGGCGTCTTTCGAGCCGACTTCGCTCAGCACCCGCACCGACTTGCTCAGCTCGCGGATGTACTCACATTTACGCTCGTGGTCGAGGTCGATGCTGCCGTCGGATACTTCGGCGTAGCCCATGCCGTATTGGTCCAGCAGACGGCGGTAATCGTCGAACTGATTGCGGATGATGAAGGCCTCGAACAGTGTGCCGCCGAAATACACCGGAATATCGGCCGCCCGGTATATTTCGAGCTTGCGTTTCAGGTTGGGTACCACGTAGGACGTGGCCCAGCCCAGCTTCACCACGTCGGTGTAGGCGCCCGCCACTTCCAGGAAATCCTCCACTTCGCGCATACTCATGCCCTTGTCCATGACCATGGTGTAGCCTTGTTCGCGGGGTTTTTCGGTACGCTCGGGGAGTTGAGAAAGGTCGTAATTCATCAAAATAGGGGTAATAGTTGGGGTGTTGAAGAGAAAACTGCCGGTCGCAAAACGGGTGGGGCCGGCAAAGAAAAACCGCCCGTCGGGTAACGGGCGGTTGCAAAAGTAACGTCGAAGCTAAATGTTATTTCCGAAACTGCTCAATGAGCTTTTTCAGGCCCGGCTGCTCGCGCAGCTCCGGGAAGTAGTCGAACAGCAGCACATGCTGCTCATAATTGAGCGTAAGGGCTGTTTCCAACGTGTTATAAGCTTCGCGCATCCGGCCATCGGCCAGCAGGTAAGCGCACAGCATGTAATGAAAATGTGCCTCGTGCGGGTGCAGCTCCACGGCATGGCGCACCAGCTCTACGGCTTCGGCAAAATGGCCTTGCTCGTACAGGATGGCGCTCCAGCTCACCCAGCCCTGCACGTCGTCGGGGGCCACTTCGGTGGCTTTCTCGTACGATTCGAGCGCGCTTACCACGTTGCCTACATGGTTTTCGGCCGCCCCCAGCGCCGACCAGTACTCGCCGCTTTCGGCGTATAACTCGGTGGCCTTGCGGAAGTAATGAATGGCCTCAAACCAGCGCCCCTGCTCTTGCAGCAGCACGCCCTGGCCAAACCAGGCCTCGTCCATCTGCGGGTTCAGCTCCAGTGCCTTGCGGTAGTACTTGCGGGCGGGCTCCCATTCGCGCAGCTTCTCGTAGCACTCGCCAATGTTACACAGGGCCTCATCCGTGGGCTCGCCCGTTGGGTAAGCGAGCTCGAACTCCGGAATGGCCTTCTCATACTCCTGCTGGCACACAAATGTGTCGGCCAGCCAGTGGTGGGCATCGTGAAAATCAGGGCTGATGACCACGGCGAAGTCAAACGCTTCGGCGGCTTTGGTGAAATCCTCGCGGCGGTACCAGTACTGCCCCAAGTTGTACCAGGCCGTGGCCGAATACGGGTCGTCGTCGGTGAAGCGCTTGAAGAACTCCTCGTGCTCCTCCAGCCGGGCCGTGATATCGAGGCAATGCAACAGCTCCTGCACGCCGGTTTCGTTGTCGGGGTTGAGGCGCAGGCTCTGCTTGTAGTGCTTGGCCGCGCTCTTGAATTTCTGCCAGCTCTGAAACGCCAGGCCGAGGTTGAAGTGAATGTCCTCCCGCTCCGGTTCCTGCTCCAGCCCGGCCCGGAAAAACTCAACCGCCTGCGCAAACTCGCCCCGCTGCGTGCTGATGATGCCCCGCGTCACGGCCACGTCGGCGTTGGTGGGGTCCAGGGCCGCTACTTCGTCAATCTGGCGTTCGGCTTCGGTGTAGTCGCCGCGCATGGCCGTCACCTGCGCGCGGTCAATCAGTAATTCCGTCGAGAAAGGATACTGGCCCAAAGCGGCCTCACAGGCTTGCAGGGCCTTATCAAATTCGGCGTTGGTGACATAATGGTCAATAATGTTCTCGAAGTCTTCTAAGTCGAAGAAAACGGGCTCCTGCTGAGCCACCATGCGCTCGAAGCGGCGCACGGTATCCAGCACAGCCCGGTGGTTTTCAAAATGTTCGTTCATGCGCATAAAATCGCAGTTAAGTGGATTAATCCGGTTTTGCGGCTGGCCGAATCCGGCGGCGGGCTCTTGTTGCCACGCTGCGCCTCAACGCCCTTCCCCTCCACTTGCTAGTTGTCTATCAATAATAACAAATATTAGCCAAAACCGTGCAATTCGGTTATTGCTAAGATACGATAACAGTCGGAGAGGTGGTTGAGTTATCGGCTAATTCAGCGGCGCACCACGCCAGTGTATCGGCTAACGGGCGGAATGCGAGGCCGGTAGCGCTTTGTACTTTGGCGTGCGCGTACACCACGGGTTGGCGGCCGGCACGGGCTGTATCCCTGGTGATGAGCGGCCGGGCCCCGGTCACTACGGCCCGGGCGTGCTCCAGGCGCCAGATGATTTCAGCGGCCCAGTCGGGCACGGCCACCGTGGGCGGCCGGCGCTGCATAGCCGCCGCTGCCCGCCGAAAAAAGTCGACCAGCGGCAGGGCCTCCGCACTCAGAATAAATCGCTCGCCATTCACCGCCGGCAAGTCCAGCGCCAGGGCCAGAAGTTGGTCCACCACGTCGCGCACATCCACGAAATTGACCAGGCCCTTGGTATAGAAGCGGTGCTGCTGGTGGGCATACCGCAGCAAGCGGGTGCTGCTGCGGTGCCAGTCGCCCGGTCCCAGCACCACCGACGGATTAATGACAACGGCCGACAAGCCTTCCGCCACGCCACGCCACACCTCCAACTCTCCCAAGTACTTGGAGGTGGCGTAGGCCGGATGCGCCGCGCCCAGGTCCCAAGTGGCGGTTTCGGTCACCGTCCGGACTGCATTCGGGGCGGGACTGCTGCCCGCAGTCGAGCCTCCCAACGCCGCTACCGACGACACATGCGCCAGCCGAACACCCGGCCGCTCCAGGCAGGCATCAACCACACCGGCTGTACCCTGCACGTTCACGGCCAGCAGCAAGTCCTCGTCCTGCGGGGCATACGACACCAGGCCGGCGCAGTGAAATACATGCGTGACGTCGGGGGTGAGGGCGGCCCGGAGTAAATCAGTGTCGAGTAAATCGCCGGCTAGCCACTCCACGCCCGGTGCGGCCCCGGCCGGCACCGCGCCCCGATGCAGTGCCCGCACGGCCAGGCCGCGCGCCCGCAGCGCCCGCAACAGAAAAGAACCCACGAGGCCTGTGCCGCCGGTAACAAAAATCATGAGGCTGGTCGTCATTCGGTCGCTGGCCATTGCCGTTTGTTGGAGCAGTCGGTTAAGACTGACAACGAGCAAGTGCCAACGAATATTCTTAAAGCGTCTTATTCAGCAACGGCATCTGGAGCAGCCGCTCCATGTGCGGATGGGGCAGCGTACGGCGGAGCAAGGTATCGGTGTGACGCAGGTGGTGCGTGTCGGTCCCCACGAAATCGACCAGGCCAGCTTCAATCAGCATCTCGGCTACTTTTTTGGCTGGGGGTGAGTAGTAGCCGGCCAGCGAGTTGAGGTTAACCTGGAGCAGCACGCCGTGGTCGCGGCGCAACTTTTCCAGGTCGGCAAAGCGGCCGTAGAAATAGGTGTAGCGCTCCGGGTGGGCCAGCACCGGGCTATACCCCTGGGCCTTAAGCTCAAAGATGATGTCGAACAAGTTGAGCGGCTCGTTCATGTACGACGTTTCGAACAGCAAATACCGCTTGTCGCCACCAAAGGTGAGCATCTCGGTGCCATCGGCCAGCTTGCGTCCCAGAAATTCGTCGAGGTAGTATTCCGCCGCGCAGTCGAGCTCAACATCGCCCAGGCCGGCTTCAATCGCCGCTTCACGCAGCCCCTGCAAGGCCGCCCGAATGCCTGCCGGCGTGTTTTTATAAAAGTCGCCCATGATGTGGGGCGTCATTATCAGTTTCCGATAGCCCAGGTCCCGGAGCGCCCGCAGCAGATCCAGGGAGTGCTCCATTGTTTCGGCCCCGTCGTCGAGGCCGGGCAGCAGGTGCGAATGCATGTCGGCACCAAGCACGGCCAGGGAGGGCAGGACCGCCGGAGCGGGCGCAGCCCCACCAAAAAGTCGTTGCCAGAGCGAAGCCATCTACAATATTGCTGTTAGGTGAAAAACTTCTTCAGCTTTTCGCCAAAGGTGAGCGGCTTGGTGGCCGGCTCTTCGTAATAGCCCTGACCGTAGGCACCATACCCGTACCCGTAGCCATACCCGTAGCCATACCCGTAGCCGCCGCTGTTGGAGTTGGCATCGTTGAGAATGGTACACATGCGCGTGAAATTATTGCTGCGCATCAGCCGGTTCATGTTTTTGATAAAGGCCTTGCGTGAGTAGTCAGCCCGCACAATGTACAGCGGAATATCAGCCTTGCGCATAATCAGGATGCCGTCCGTTACCAGGCCCACCGGCGGCGTGTCAATCAGCACGACGTCGTAGGTTAGAAACAGCTCCTGAATCATCTGGTCGAACCGGTCGCTCAAAATCAGCTCCGAAGGATTTGGTGGCGTAGGGCCGGCCGAGATAAACTGCAATGAATCAATGGTAGTGGGCTGAATGCACTCCTGCACGCTGTGGCGTTCAATAAGAATGGTACTCACGCCGCGCGTGTTTTCGGCACCGAAAGCGAGGTTAATCTTAGGCTTGCGCATGTCCAGGTCCAGAATGATGACCCGCTGTCCCGAAAGAGCGATGATGCCGCCCAGATTCACCGTCACAAAAGTTTTGCCCTCACCCGAGATGGTCGAAGTCACCGAAATCATCCGTTTCTTCTTGGCCGAGCTGATAAAATCCAGGTTGGTTCGAATGGAGCGGATGGATTCCGAAATAGCGGATTTGGGGTTCTTGTCCACCACCAGCCGCGATATTTCCATCTTCTCCTTGTCGTAAGTCGGGATAATGCCCAGCACTGCGGCTTTGGTGTTGCGCTCCAACTCGCGCACGTTGGTCACGGTGTTGTGCATGAAGTACCGCACCGCCGTCAGCCCCAGGCCCAGCAGCAGGCCACCGGCCAGGCCCACGGCGTACACAATGAGCCGGTTTGGGAAAATAGGTGCAGTGGGTGGTGAGGCCGGCGACAGAATCTGGAAATCGGCCGTATTGCCGGCTTTCTGAATATTGAAATCAATCTTTTTCTCAAACAGCATCAGGAAGTTTTTGCTGTAGAGTTCCAGCGGCCGTTGCAGGCGTGCTTGTTGGGTGGCCTTCTCGGGCAAGCTCATCAGCAGGCCGTTCAGCTTGGCGCCCTTTTGGTCCAATAGCTCCACTTTGCGCCGCAGCAGCTTTTGGTCCTGAAGCAACAAACGCCGAATATTTTCGCGGGTGAACGCCAGGTTAGCTTTCCGCTGCTGTACCGCTTCCGTTTTATCGGTACTAGAGCGCAACAGACGCCGCATGTCCCACTGCTGGCTGTTCAACTCATTCAGGGCCGTGGCCAACTGTGGGTCTTCGAGACTAGGCAGGGTAGGAATGCTTTGCTCAACGGTTTCATTTTCCGAGTGGGTAAGTCGTTCCTGGTCGGCTAGTCGGGTTATGTCGGCCAGCAGAGTTATCTTTTCTTCCAGTTCGGTCCGCGCGGACTCCAGGGCATCTAATTTATTGGCAATCAGGCCAACGTCCGACTTTACGTCGTAGGTTTTGGTTTGCTCCGTAAAGCCTTGCAACCGGTCTTCGGCCTGTTGCAGGTTGCGTTCGGTTTCGTGCAGCGTCTGGTCCAGAAAGCGCAATTGCAACGCCGTCGATTCCGACATCCGGGCCACCTTTTCGTGCAGATATACCGTGTCGATTTTATTGACGATGCTCTGAGCCTTGGATGGATTAAAATCCGTGAATGAAATCAGAATCGTATTGGCTTCCGGATTGACAATTTCAACGGATAGGTTTCTATCTAGGTAGCCGTTAACCGTGCTTTCGTCCTGTATCGTGAAGTGATAATCTTCTTCAAGCGCTTCCTTTGTAAGCTGCGGGGTCCCGGTTATCTGAAGCTTGAGGCCAGGAAAGGTGATGCTCTGTCCCAAACTGTATTCGCCTGCCTGGGGCCGGCCCTGGCCCACGAAATCGAGTTTGAAGCGTTGTGGGCTAATAAACTTCAGATTGAATTTTCGGTTGTATAGCGACGGGTCGGTAACGGCGTATTGGACGTGAAACGGCGAGGAACCATACAATTCCGTTTCGAGCACGGTGCCCTGCACGTAGTAGTTGACGTCCAAAGCAAGCGAATCCTTCAAACGGCGATAGATAATCCCCGATTTAATCAATTCCACTTCGCCGGCGAGTTTGCTGCCACGGGCTTTATCCGTGACGGGGGCTGCTTGGCTGGCCAGGCCCAGGGCATTAGCCTCAGTCCGTTCGTCAATCTTCAGCAACGAGGCTGACTTATACACCGGCTTAGTATAGCGCAGGTAAAGCCACGACGCTGTAACCCCCAGAACGATGAGTAGCAGCATCCAGAGCAGACTACGCCGGGCCACCAGCACTAAAGTGGAAAGGTCCAGTCCCGCCGATTCATCATCGTCGCCATCTGACGCGCCGGCAAAAGGGGCAGTTGGCGGCGTAGCCACGCCGCCAGTGGCATTGCGGATGAGTTCTTCCAGTTCGGTGTTTTCGTTTATAGCCATTGCAATGGAATTACCAACCTTAACCTAATTAATACAACAATACCAAGTGTTAATACGCATGACTGGGTAAGCCAGAGATGTTTCTTCTTATCGAATTTGGCTGATAATAAAATAGGTGGTTGTCAAGATGATACTACTCAGGCTAATAATAGGGCCGGCGTCAGCCAGTACATCCAGGAAAGGGCGCCGAATAGGCTCTACATAGATAATGTCATTGGGTTCTACTTGCAAATTTGCGCGCCGCATGCCGTCGAGGGTAGATAAGTCGATTTGCTGCACTCGTGGATTCTTCAAATCACCCCGAATGATACGGATATTGTCGGCCCGGCCACCGTTGCGATAGAATCCGGAGCCGCCGCCTCCCCCCGCCCCGTCAATGCCCCCGGCTAAGGCCAGTACTTCCAGCAGGTTCATGTTGTCGTTGGTAAGCGGAATGACCTGCCCGCCAGCCGCACCCAGTATAATTACCCGGTTGTTGTTCACGACGGTCGTCACGAAGGCATCCTTATAGTATTCATTGAAACGAATGGCCAATGTGCTGTCGGCTTCCAGCAGCGTCAAGCCGCTCAGGCGTATCCGGCCCACCAGCGGCAGTACCACCGTGCCATTTGCCTGCACCAAAAATCCTGAGCCGGAAGTGGCAGGGCCAGCGCCCAGGCCGGTGCTGCGTGAAGAACCTCTTGCGCTGCCTGTGGCAGCGCCGCGGCTGGGCAGTGTGCCGCTGGGCTGGCCGAATTGCAGCTCGCCGTTGGGGTCCAAAATGCGTTCGCCCTTGTTGGTGTTCACCCGTACATCCAGGTAATCATTCGGCTGAATGACATAATTGCGCTCCGAGCGGTTCACCGCAATCCGCAGCTTGGTGCTGTCAAGCTGCCGGCCCTGGCTATCGGTAAGCCGAAACAAGGTGCGCTGGTGGTAGTATTTGGTCGAAACACACGACGAGAAAAGCAGCGCCACCGGTAGGGCTAGCAACCACAGCCGCCCGAGGCGACGAAGAAAAAAATTCGGCATGAAGGCCAATTAGTACAGAATCAGATGAATAAAAACGCAGGAAAAGCTGACTGCAGCGGCCAGATTCTCCCCAAAAAGCCTCAAAAGTAACGCTTTTGCCGTGCCCATTCAACAACAGGCCGTTACGGTATCGCTTCCCGCAGGCGATTTCAACAACCTAAACCGTACTTTCGTGGACCCAAAGCCAGCAGTTGATGGTTGCGGGAATACCGGACTTTACTTTATCACCAATCCCACCCCTAGTTCCCCGTTTATGGAAGCAGTAGCCACCGAAAACCAAACCATGATTGCGCAGATGGTGCGCGACTTTGGCGCCCAGCACATCAAGCCCAATATGATGAAATGGGACGAAAGTCAGGAATTCCCCATCGACGTTTTCCATAAGCTGGGCGAGCTGGGCCTGATGGGCGTACTCGTGCCCCAGGAGTATGGCGGGGCCGGCTTCGGCTACGTGGAGTACGTGACGGCCATTGCGGAGCTATCCAGGATTGATGGCAGCATTGGCTTGAGCATGGCGGCCCACAACTCGCTGTGTACCGGCCACATTCTGCAGCATGCTTCCGAAGAGCAGAAGCACAAGTACCTGCCCAAGCTGGCCTCCGGCGAGTGGATTGGCGCGTGGGGCCTCACCGAGCCCAACACCGGCTCCGATGCGGGCAACATGCGCACCACCGCCGTGCTCGACGAGAGCGGGGATTATTATATTATTAACGGGGCCAAAAACTTCATCACCCACGGCAAGTCCGGCAATGTGGCCGTGGTCATCGTGCGGACCGGCGAGGTGGGCGACTCTCATGGCATGACGGCGTTCATTATTGAGCGTGGCACTCCGGGCTTCGCGGCTGGCCGCAAAGAAGACAAGCTGGGCATGCGTGCCTCGGAAACCACGGAGCTGATTTTTACCGATTGCAAAGTGCCCAAGGAAAATGTCATCGGCAAAGTCGGTGACGGCTTTGTGCAGAGCCTGAAAGTGCTTGATGGCGGCCGTATCAGCATTGCGGCGCTCAGCCTGGGCATTGCCCAGGGTGCCATGGCCGCCGCCACGCAGTACAGCAAGGAGCGGCACCAGTTCAATCAGCCCATCAGCAGCTTCCAGGGCATTGCCTTTAAGCTGGCCGATATGGCCACCGAAATCGAAGCCGCCAGCCTACTCACTTACCGCGCCGCCGATATGAAAGACCGTGGCCTGAACGTGAACCTGGAATCGGCCATGGCCAAGCTCTACGCCTCCGAAGTGGCCGTGCGTACCGCCAACGAAGGCGTGCAGATTTTCGGTGGCTACGGCTACACCAAGGACTATCCGGCTGAAAAATATTACCGTGACGCCAAGCTGTGCACCATCGGCGAAGGCACCAGCGAAATCCAGAAGCTGGTTATTGCCCGCGCCCTGCTGAAGGAGTAAATCTCATGCATTCAGCCGACTTGCATTGATAATTACTTGTTTTGCCTAACAATTCTAATTATCTTTGCGGCCCGATTTACTCGGCTCCCCTCCTGAAAATCTCCCTCATTCCCTGATATGATTATCATTCAAATCAAAGACAACGAATCGGTTGACCGCGCCCTGAAGCGCTTCAAAAAGAAGTTTGAGCGCACCGGCGTGCTGAAAGAGCTGCGTCGCCGCACTTTCTTCCAGAAGCCCAGCATCACGGAGCGGAAAATGAAGCAGAAGGCTGTGTACAAGCTGGCCACCTACGGCCAGCCTGGCGAATAGCCCTAAAGTTTTAGGGCCGTTTAGCGTTGCTAAAACCGGCTGGCTTGCTTCAAAGGGCAAGCCAGCCGGTTTTTTCGCGCCCGTACGGTAGCGGTTTGGGTTGTGGAAAATAAAAAAATGCTACATTGGATGCCCGGCCCAAACGCCGGGCATTTTTGGTGTTGGTATGGATGCTTTTCTTGATTTTTTGCGCTTTGAGCGGCGCTACAGTCCGCACACAATTGTGTCGTACCAAACGGACCTGGGCCAATTTGCGGCCTACCTGAAATCGGCCTATGAGCTGGCCGACCCCGCGCAGGCCACGCACCCGCTCATTCGCGGCTGGGTGGTGGAATTGATGCAGGAAAACCTGGACCCGCGCACCGTGAACCGCAAGGTGGCCTGCCTGCGCTCCTACTATAAGTTCCTGCTTCGTGCCGGGCGCATCGAGGCCAACCCGATGCTGCGCATCAAGGCCCCGAAAATGGCCAAAAAGCTGCCCGAGTTCGTGCCCGAAGAAGCGCTGAATGGCCTGCTGAACTCGTTTGAGTTCGGCGATGACTTTGCCGGCCAGCGCGACCAGTTGGTGCTGGAGATGCTGTACGGGACTGGTATTCGATTATCAGAGCTTATTGGCATTCATGCGGATGATGTGAGCCTGGGGGCCAGCACGGTGCGCGTTACGGGCAAGGGCAACAAGCAGCGGTTGGTGCCCCTGAATCCTACCCTGAAACTGGTGATTGAGCGCTATCAGGCCCGGCGGGCCCACGAATTTGGCCCGGTGGCCGGCCCGCTGTTGTTGACCGACAAGGGCGAAGCGATGTACGAAAAGTTTGTGTACCGCACGGTGAAACACTACCTAAGCCAGATTACTACCTCGAGCGCCCAGCAGCACCCGCACGCGCTGCGGCATGCCTTTGCCACGCACTTGCTGGGCAAGGGCGCCGACCTCAATTCCATCAAGGAATTGCTGGGGCACGCGAGCCTGACGGCCACGCAAGTGTACACGCATCTGTCCGTAGACCGCCTGAAATCCGTATTTGAACAAGCCCATCCCCGGGCTTGAGTTTCTGTTTACCCTTTTACCTCTTAATCACCCGCTTTATGAAAGTACAGATGCATTCGGTGCACTTCGACGCCGATAAGAAACTGCTCGATTTTGTTCAGCAACGCCTCAATAAGCTGGAAACTTTTTACGATAAAGTGACCGAGGGCGAAGTCATCATGCGCCTCAACAACAAGGACGGCATCGAAAACAAAACCGTGGAAATAAAGCTGCTGGTTCCCGGCAACATCCTGTTTAGCCAAGAAGACGCGGCCTCGTTCGAAGCGGCCACCGATGCCGCCGCCGAAAGCCTGCGCCGGCAAATTACCAAACATAAAGAGAAGGCCATCGCCCATTGATAAGTCTGGCATCCGCCAACAAAAAGCCCCGCCTGAATTTCAGGCGGGGCTTTTTGTTGGGTTTCTGGTGGCTTACAAGCCGAACTCCGCCTTAATCTGGGGCACGTAGTCGAGCTTTTCCCAGGTGAAGGTTTCGAAGGTTTTCTTTTCACCGTCGGGCATCACTACGTCCACGGTGCCGGGCTGGCGGCCCATGTGGCCGTACGCGGCCGTTTGGCCGAAAATGGGGTTCTGCAGGCCGAAACGCTGCACAATGGCGTAGGGGCGCAGGTCGAACAGCTTATTTACTTTCTCGGCAATCTCACCGTCGGTGAGAAGGGCACCGTTGGCGCCTTTGGCTTTGGTGGTGCCGTAGGTGGTCACAAACACGCCTACGGGCTGGGCCACGCCAATGGCGTAGGCTACCTGCACCAGGACCTGGTCGGCCACGCCGGCAGCCACCAGGTTTTTGGCAATGTGGCGGGCGGCGTAGGCGGCCGAACGGTCTACTTTCGAAGAATCTTTGCCGGAGAAGGCGCCACCGCCGTGGGCACCCTTGCCACCGTAGGTGTCCACGATGATTTTGCGGCCGGTGAGGCCGGAATCGCCATGGGGACCGCCGATGACGAACTTGCCGGTGGGGTTGATGTGGTAGGTAATCTGGTCGGTGAACAAGGCTTGCGCGTCGGGGCTCAGCCCAGCTTGCACGCGGGGGATGAGCACGGCGAGCACATCGGCTTTAATCTTGTCCAGCATCACGCTTTCCGACGCATCAAACTCGTCGTGCTGGGTGCTGATGACGATGGTGTCGATGGCCTCGGGCTTGTGGTCGTCGGAGTAGCGAATGGTGACCTGGCTTTTAGCGTCGGGGCGCAGGTAAGGCATGTCGCGGGCTTCGCGGCGGATGGCGGCCAGTTCCTGCAGCAGGCGGTGCGACAGGTCCAGCGCGAGGGGCATGTAGTTGGCCGTTTCGTGGCTGGCGTAGCCGAACATCATGCCCTGGTCGCCCGCGCCCTGGTCTTCGTCCTTGGCGCGCTCCACGCCCTGGTTGATGTCGGGTGACTGCTCGTGCAGGCGGTTCATCACCTCGCAGGTGTCGGCGTTGAAGAGGTATTCGGGTTTGTTGTAGCCGATGCGGCGAATGGTCTCGCGCACAATGGGCTCGGCATCAACATGGGCCGTGGACTTGATTTCGCCGGCAACGAGGGCGAAGTCCGTAGTCACGAGGGTTTCGCAGGCTACTTTGGCGGTGGGGTCTTGGCGCAGGTACTCGTCGAGGATAGCGTCGGAAATCTGGTCGGCAACTTTATCGGGATGGCCTTCCGAAACCGATTCGGAAGTGAACAGATAGGGCATTGAAAGCGCGTAAAGGGCGAATGTATAAAAGACGAAGCACCCGCTGAGCCAAAAGCCGGATGGCGGACGCTGCGCAAAACTACGGAAATCCGGGTTATCAGCAGGCACAAATAATTGACACGAATGACATAGCGGTCAGCTATCGTGGCATTTTGCGCTCTGCAATTGAGCAGTATGGTCTTCTCGACGACCTTAAACAGCGCTGTGCAGGCACTGAGGTGCTTTCTGGTGGCTTTGCCTACAGCTGGGCCAGGCGGCCGCCGTCGACAACCAGCGTGGTGCCGTGAATGAAACTGGCCTCGGAGGAAGCCATGAACGCGATGGCGGCCGCGAGTTCCTCCGGTGTGCCCACCGTGGCCTTGTCAATTTTCTCGACGCCGTCTTTCACGTTGGGGTTGCCCCAGAGCATGGGCGTGTCCACCGCGCCGGGGGCTACGGCGTTGATGCGGGTTTGCTTGCGGTCGAGTTCGAGGCTCATGCCCCGCACGAAAGCCTCCACACCGCCTTTGCTGGTGGCGTAGGGCACCACGTTTGCGGTGGTTTGGTGGGCGTGCACCGAGCTGATGGCCACGATGGCGCTGCCCGCGGGCATGTGCGGCAGGCATAGCTGCGTGAGCTGGGCCAGGGAGCGCAGATTTACCAGCATCAGCAAATCCCACTGGGTCAGCGGCAGGTCGACGAGGTGGTCGAAAGTCATCATGGCCGCATCGCACACCAACACGTCGACGCGGTGGTATTTGGCCAGCACTTTGGCGACGGTAGCGGTAATGGCGCGGGGCCTGGCCAGGTCGCAGGCCATAAAAGTGGCTTTCCCGCCCGCTTTGGTGGTGAGCCGGACAGTTTCGGCGCCGTCGGCTTTGTCGCGGCCCAGCACCACCACAGTACCTCCTTCGGCCGCCAGCCGCACACAGGCGGCCCGGCCAATGCCCGACGTGCCACCCGTGACTACGCACACCTTATCTATGAACCGCATCGAAAAGAAGAATGATTAGCGAAAAGCCCGTTGCCTACGCAAGCCGAATGCCCGGGCCTTTGTTTAGGCCGCAATGGTAGCGGGCACTTTCTCGCACACCAGCACCACGGGCCGGCCGCGCAGGTCGGTGGTGGCGAACAGGTACACCTCGCCGCCCTCGCGGATGCCGGTGCGCCGCCGGAAATCAGCCACCGAATCGGGAAAGTTGCGGGTGGTGACGTGGGCACGGGCCTCGGGGCCTAAATGAGCTTTCAGAGCGGCCCCGTCGGCTTTTTCCACGGCCAGTACCCGGAAAATCCGCCCCGGAAAATCCGTCCGCAGCACGTCGGACGTGTAGAGGTGGCTGTGCTGGTGGAGCTTGAGCAGCTCGTAGGCCGTGCCAATGCTCCGAAAGGCGCCGGCTTTGAGCACGGCCGCGTTGGGCTCGTATAAAAACTGCTGCGCTTCGGCGTAGCGAGGGGTGGCCCTGGCCTCACGGGCACGGTTGAGGCGAAATTCCTGCTGGGTGCCGTCGCGGCGCAGGTTCAGGGCGTAGCGCTCCGGGTCGACGGCGGGTTCCTGGCCCAATTCGTACAGCACTTCCTTCACTTCGTTGTCCACGGCCACCACCCAGAGGCGGCGAACGTGGCCCAGGCCCTGCACGGCGTGCTCGATGTCGAGCATGGGCGAGGTTTTGAGCAGGATTTTATTGGCCTTATGCAGCAGCAAGGGCATTAGCTTCACCACGTCGGGCTCGCAATCGCGGAGCAGAAAAATCTTGCGCGCCGCCGTGTCGCGCCGGGCAGGGTCCAGGTACAGCCAATCGAAATGCTGGGGCGTGCTTTTCAGAAAAGCCAGGGCATCAGCGGCGTGTACCGTCACATTGTCGACACCCAGCTGAGCTAAGTTGTAGCGCACGATGGCAGCAAGAGCCGGGTCGCGCTCCACGTACTCTACCTGGCCAATGCGGGCGGCAAAAGCCGCCGTATCAGCCCCGAAGCCACCGGTGAGGTCGGCTAGTCGCTGCCCGTCCACCAAACCGGCTTTGAAGGCCGCCGTACGCGCCGAAGAAGCCTGCTCGACGGAAAGGCTGGGCGGGAAAATCAGGTCGGGGTTGTCGGCCCAGGCGGGCAGTTTGGTGCGGGCCTTCTGGCGGGCCTGAATTTGGCGCACGAGCTCGGGCACGGGCAGGCCGGGATGGCGGCGGGCTTGAAGGGCCAGGTGAGCGGGGTCGTCGTGCAGGTGCGCGGCCACGTAGCGCCTGGCCGCTTCGGGCAAGGGATAATCCATGAAAAAGCCTATACGAAAAAACGCAACGTTTAGCGCAATGCCCAGCGCAAAGCCAGCACGGGCTGGCCCGTGGGCGCGGCTCCCATTCCGATGGCGGTGGGCCGTAGGCGTGGCCATAGCCCACCGCGGGCAATGCCCGCATTATAGGAAGTGACAGCCTTTTGCAGGTACGAATTGGTGTTTCGATTGATGAAAACCGTGGCCAGTACGCTGGCCGCGAACACGCCGATGGCCACCTTTTGCGTATTGTTGAAATACTGGCGTTCGTCGCCGGCCAAAATCTGCTGGCCGTAGAGGCCAAAAGCGCCGACGGCTACCAGCCGGTCAATCAGAAAAACGGTTTTCTGCCGGCGGTATTCGTCGAGGTGCGCCAGCGCCTCGGCATTGCCGGCCAGGTAAGGCCGCAGCTTCTGGCCGAAAAAGCCAGCGGTTTGGTAATTATTGCCGGTCGTGCCGGGGGCCAGAAAGTCGAAGTTGTGCTGCGGGCCGTTGAGGCCACGTTCGGCATCTTCAGGCAACAAGCGAACGGCGGCGGGAGCTTGCTGGGCCAGGGCCGGAGTCAAAAAACTAATAGACAAGGCTATGATAGCCGCGCCGCGTAGCCGCCATTGCGAGGCGGCCAGCTGGGTAATTTCATGCATATAACAAAGATAGTGTGGCTATTGGGCCGGAAATAGCAATCTTTACTGAACAATTTTCGGTTGCTAACTCAACAAACTGGCCCGCTTGTACGTTCAGGCCGGGCCGGCCAGACCTTGCTGGACGGTACGTCTTACTTAAAAATTGTACTTTTTATGGAAATAACTTTCATTCTCCGTCGTGCCGCTCAGGCTCTTCTGCCGGCTACCCTGCTGCTTGCTTCGTGCAGCAAAAGCGACACGCCCACGCCCACGCCAGCTGTGGATACGGGAAAAATTAATGTCTACCACGCGGCAGCGAACGCCAGCGTAAACCTGAAGTTCCTGGTTGACGACGCCGAGAAAGCAAATCTCACCTATGGTCAGAATGCAGGGTATCAGACGGTGAATACTGGCGGCCGTGTCATCAAAGTCAATGTGGCCTCCACAGGGTCCACCGCAAATACACAAACGGTGGCAGTGGAAAAGGACAAAAACTATTCGCTTTTCGCATATGCAAGTTCGCCTTCGGCGGTCACTAGCCTGTTTGTTACAGACGACCTCGCAATTCCAGCCGCATCTGCGGGAAAAGCTAGAATTCGCCTCGTGCATTTAGGGCTGGGGGTTGCCAGTCCTGCCAAATTATCCACCGTCGTGGCAGGGGTTGCGGATATTGCAGGCACTGATGCACAGTTTGCTGGCTACTCCTCCTTCGTTGACATTATTCCTGGCCAGTACAACATCGCAGTAACCAGTGGTACCCCGTCGGTTGTTATCGCAAACGTTGCTGACGGTAGCGGCTCAGGTACCGGCACCAACAAAACATACGAAGCCGGTAAAATCTACACAGTGATTCTGCGCGGTATCGTTAACCCGTTGCTGGCAGCAGATTTGCAGCCTAAAGCAGTGCTAATCCAAAACAACTAATTTTCTGGGGTAGTAAAGTAGGCAGTTGCAAAAAGCCTGGACCGTTAAGGTTCAGGCTTTTTTGTGCCATTCCATGAACAAATGCCGTATCTTTGCAGTTGAACCCCAACACAACACACTAACCTGCATCATGGTGGAAACCACGACGAAAACGTACGTTCCGTACAAAGTAAAGGACATGAGCCTGGCCGAATGGGGCCGCAAGGAAATTCGCCTTGCCGAGGCCGAAATGCCTGGTTTGATGAGCCTGCGTGAGGAATTTGGCGCATCGCAGCCCTTCAAAGGCGCGCGCATTGCCGGTTGCCTGCACATGACCATCCAAACGGCCGTACTCATCGAGACCCTGCAAGCGCTGGGTGCCGAGGTGACGTGGTCGTCGTGCAATATCTTCTCGACCCAGGACAACGCCGCCGCAGCCATCGCTGCCGCCGGTACCCCGGTATATGCCTGGAAGGGCATGAACGAAGAAGAATTCGATTGGTGCATTGAGCAGACGCTGTTTTTCGGCGAAGACCGTCAGCCGCTGAACATGATTCTGGACGATGGTGGTGACCTGACCAACATGGTGCTGAACCGATTCCCCGAGCTGGCCGCTGGCATCAAGGGTGTTTCGGAGGAAACTACCACCGGCGTGCTGCGTCTGTACGAGCGGGTGAAAAATGGCACGCTGCCTTTCCCCGCCATCAACGTAAACGACTCGGTGACGAAGTCAAAATTTGATAACAAATACGGCTGCAAAGAGTCGGCCGTAGACGCTATCCGCCGGGCTACCGACGTGATGATGGCCGGCAAAGTGGCCGTAGTGGCCGGCTACGGCGACGTAGGAAAAGGTACTGCTGCTTCGCTGAGCGGCGCCGGTGCCCGCGTTATCGTGACCGAAATTGACCCCATCTGCGCGCTGCAGGCGGCCATGGACGGCTACGAAGTGCGCAAGATGAAGGACGCCATTCCGCGTGCCGACATCGTTATCACCACCACCGGCAACTGCGACATCATCCGCGAGGAGCATTTCCGGGCCCTACGCGATAAGGCCATTGTCTGCAACATCGGTCACTTCGATGATGAGATTGACATGGCGTGGCTGAATGGCAACTACGGCCACACCAAGGACACGGTGAAGCCCCAGGTAGACATCTACACAATTGACGGCAAAGAGGTGATTATCCTCGCCGAAGGCCGCTTGGTGAACCTGGGCTGCGCCACCGGCCACCCTTCGTTCGTGATGTCGAATTCGTTCACCAACCAAACCCTGGCCCAATTGGAGCTGTGGGAGCGCGGTGGCCAGTACGAAAACCAAGTGTACACCCTGCCCAAGCATTTGGACGAGAAAGTAGCCCGTCTGCACCTCGCCAAAATCGGCGTGGAACTGGACGAGTTGACGGCCAAACAGGCTGATTACATTAAAGTGCCAGTAGAAGGCCCGTTCAAGTCGGACCTGTACCGCTACTAGTAGCTGCTGAGAAGCAGGAACTCCTAAAAAGGCCGGCTCACGTACGTGAGCCGGCCTTTTTGGCTTTTGTCAGATAGAGGGACTACGCCGTTGGCTGGCCCACCAGCGCGGCCCGTACGGCGGGAGCTACCTGAGTGCCCAGCAATTTGATGGACCGCAGCACGCTCTGGTGCGGGATGCCTTGGATGACCAGCTGGGCCAGGAAACGGGTGTTATTGAACAAGCTGTGCTGATAGAGCAGCTTGTCGGTGATTTCCTGGGGGCTGCCCACCAGCAGCGGGCCCTGGGGGCCGCGCAGGTATTCGAAGTGCTGGCGGTCCATGGGCGACCAGCCACGCTCGCGGCCAATGCGGTTCATGAGCTGCGAGTAGGATGGGAAGAATTCATCGGCGGCCTGCTCGGAAGTATCGGCGATGTGCAGGTGGCAGTTGATGCCCAATTGCAATTGCGCCAGGTCGTGGCCGGCTTTTTGGGCCGACTCGCGGTAGAGCTCCGCAAAGGGCACGTACTGGGCCGGGGCACCGCCCAGGATGGCAATGGTGAGCGGCAGGCCCAGTTGGCCGGCCCGGATTACGGAGGCGGGCGTGCCGCCCACCCCTATCCAAATGGGCAGTTTGGCCTGCGCGGGGCGCGGGTACACGCCTTTTTCCACGATGGGCGGCCGGTGCTTGCCTTGCCAGGAAACGACTTCATTGTCATTGATTTTGAGCAGCAGCTGGAGCTTTTCAATGAAGAGGGAATCGTAGTCCTTCAAGTCCTGGCCGAACAGCGGAAAGGATTCAATGAAGGAGCCGCGCCCCGCAATAATCTCGGCCCGGCCATTGGAAATGAGGTCCACCGTGGCGAAATTCTGGAACGTGCGCACGGGGTCGACGGAGCTGAGGACGGTG
>NZ_JAGEMO020000079.1 GCF_017921975.2 Hymenobacter terricola | reverse complement strand
CAGCGAGCCGGTTACAATGAGTTTCATATTCCTGACTTGGTTGATGGAGGAGGCAAAGTTCCGCCCCACCAAACCGGCCTATGTAGCTCAATCTCGCATTGTTGTAACCAAATCAACTACCCCCAATCGCAACCCCGCCGCTGCCGAAACGGCAGCGGCGGGGCGCAACAGGCGAGGCCGGGCCGGGGCCTAGTAGCCCTCCTTCTGGAAGCCGAACTCGCGCAGCACGTTTTTATAGGTGTCCGGGTGGTGGGCCTTGATGAGGTTGATGAGGGCCTTGAGCACCTTGCGCAGGGGCTTTTCCTGCACGTTTTTCTGGCCGACCGCGCCGGCGGCGGTGCTTTCGGTTTTGGTGCGCTTGCCCACCAGTTCGGCGTATTCCCGGGCGATGGGCGTCCAGAAGGCCTGGCCGTACTTGCGGGCGTCGTAGCCGTGGGCGTGGACGGCGGCCACCAGCCTGGCCAGGGCCTTGGCGCGGGCGGGGCGGGCACCGGGCAGGCGCTGGTTCTTGCCCTCGGCCCTGATGCCGAACTCGTCGTAGTAGGCCTCGTCGGCGTCGCCTTCGTGGTCTTCGGCCAGGTAGCCTTTCACGAAGTTCAGGGCTTTGTCCACCTGGGCATCGAGGGTGCGCAGGCGCTGGGCCTGCGGGCTGCGGTCGTCGCCGGCCGCGGCGGCGGTGTCGAGGCTGTCGAAATAGGCCTGGGCCTGGGTCAGGAAGGCCGCTTTGGTTTTCCAGAGCAGGTCACCCAGGGCCGAGGTTTGCCAGAATTTGGCCGCGTTCAGGCCCAGGGTGGCCAGCTCCAGCTGGCCGAAAGGCAGATTGGGGGTGTAGGCGTCCGCGTCCCCGGCCTTGTCAGGGGCCGGCGGGCCGGTAGATTCGGGTGCCATAAACAAGTTGTGATTAGGTGAATAAAGCGCCGGAAGGTAGACGTTATTCTTCACACTGCCCACCAATGCCGCGCCCCAGCCCGCGCCCCGGTTCTGAGGAAGGCTTTGGGGCGGCCCCAGCCCCCTACTCGGGTTCGAAGTAGCGGTCTGGGACGGCCCCGGACCTTTCCTTGAATTCGAGGGAAGCCCTGGGGCCGCCCCAGCCCCCTACCCGGGTTGCAAGTAGGGCTCCGGGCGGCCCCAGCCGCCCCAGCCGCTACCGGGGGCGAAGGCTGCAGGCGTGTACTACTACCACTGCCGGTTAGCCGACGGCACCCTACAAAGGCTGGTTTGAGCTGGTGCGGTAAGGCCCTGGCACCAGGATTAGCGGCTGGCTTTGCTGGCCCCGCCACTGTTGCCGGCCGCGCTCACCCGCCAGATTTTGTCGCCGGCATCATCGGCCACCAGCAGGGAGCCATCGGGCAGGATGGTTACGCCCACGGGGCGGCCGCAGGCATCTTTTGAGTCGCCGCCAACGAGGAAACCGGTGAGGAAATCTTCGGGTTGTCCGGGCTTGCCATTGGCGAAGGGCACGAAAACTACTTTGTAGCCGGAATACTTTGTGCGGTTCCAGGAGCCGTGTTCGCCGATGAAGGCCCCGTTGTGATACCTGGCCGGGAAAGCGGCTTTGGTATAAAAGATGAGGCCCAGGGCCGCTACGTGCGCCCCCAATGACACATCGGGCACCAGGGCTTTTTTGATGAGGTCGGGCCGCTCGTTTTTGCGGCGGGGCTCTGCGTTCTGGCCGTAGTACGAGTAGGGCCAGCCGTAGAAGCCGCCTTCTTTCACGCTGGTGAAGTAGTCGGGCACCAGCTCGTCGCCCAGCTCGTCGCGCTCGTTCACCACGGCCCAGAGCGTGTGGGTGCCGGGCTGCCACTGCAGGCCGATGGGGTTGCGCAGGCCGCTGGCATAGATTTTCTCGCCGGTGCCGTCGGGGTTTACTTCGAGGATGTTGGCGCGGCGCACTTCATTTTCGGCCCCGTGCTCCTGCACGTTGCTGCCCGAGCCCACGGTGACGTAGATTTTGGAGCCGTCGGCATTGGCCAGCAGGTTGCGGGTCCAGTGGTTGTTGTAGCCGCCTTTGGGCAGGTCGATGATGCGCTGGCCGCGGCCCGTGATTTTGGTGGCGCCCGGCTGGTAGGGGAAGCGCAGCACGCCGTCGGTGTTGGCCACGTAGAAATTGTTGCCCAGAATCAGCATCCCGAACGGCTGCCGCAGATTGGCCAGGAAGGTGGTGCGCAGGTCGGGTTTGCCGTCCTTGTTCGTATCCCGAAACAGCGTGATGCGGTTGGCGCTGTGGTCGCGCAGCGACCGGGACTTGTCCAGCTTCAGCTCGGCGGCCACTTTATTGGTCATCGTCATCGGGATGGTGCTGGCTTCGGCCACCAGCACATCGCCGTTGGGGGCCACGTATATCCAGCGCGGGCTGTCCATATTTCCGGCGTACTCGGCCACGGCGAAGCCCGCGGGCGCGGTGGGTGTTTTGCCGGCGGGCCAGGGCACGATGTTCACCCGGTTGGTGACGGATTTGGTGGCATAGGGCGCGGGCAGATGCACCGAATCGGCCACGGGCGTGGTCACGGTTTGGGCCGGCGTGCTGGCAGCAGCCTCCTGTTTCTCTTGTTTGCTGGGGCCGCCGCAGGCCGCCAGCAGGCCCAGGCCAGCCAACAATAGCGTGGAGTTTTTCGACATCATAGCGAGGAGAAGGGTGAGCCCGCGGCCTGTTTTGGCTGGCCGACGGCACCCAACTCTACTTCGCAGCCGGAAATTGGTTGCGGCTCAGCTTATGCCAGAATGCCGCGCCGCCTTCATTCGTCCAGCAGGCCCTGCTCCTTTAGCCAGTCAAAAATCAGCTGGTCGACGGCCGAAACCTGCGGCCGGTGCCGGTACGTGAGCCACACCACCTCTTCTATTTCGGCGGCCGGCTGCAGCTGGCCGGTGTAGTGGGCCCAGTAGCAGGTCATGCGCACGAGCACACCCGCCGCGTGGCCGTGGGCGGGGGCCTCAAACGTGCCCGCATATTTCAGGCTGGCCGGGTCGAGGACTACGGTCAGTTCCTCCCGGATTTCGCGCAGCAGGGTCTGGGCATCGGTTTCGCCGGCTTCGCGCTTGCCGCCGGGGATGTAGTACCGGTCTTTGCCGCGGCTGCGGGTGCTCAGGAGCTGGCCATTGCGCAGGTGCAGCCAGGCTATTTTGTCGATGGGAGCAGGCAAGAGCTAGGTTCGGTTAATCAGATAAGCGCCGGCAACCAGCAGGGCCACCCCCAGCAGCTTGCCCGGCGAAACGCCGCTGCTGGCCAAGCTGAACAGGCCCAGCCGGTCGAACAGCAGCGCCGTGAGCAACTGCCCCGTCACTACCAGCGCAAACAGGTTGGCCGCTCCCACCCGTTGCAGCAAGAGGGTGATGGTGAGCACGTAGCCCACCCCCAGCAGGCCGCCGGTCCAGTAATACCACTTCAGCCCGCCGAAATCGGCCAGGGCGGGCGCCGGCGGGCGCGTGAGCAGCAGCAGGACCGCCGCCACCACGCTGCCGCCCACGTAGGAGATGAGCACGGCCCACAGCACGTTGTTGTGCAGGGCGCCGCGCAGCTGGCTGTTCACGGCCGACTGCGTGGCGATGGCGCCGCCGGCCAGCACCAGCAGCAGAAAGGGCAGGTAGCGCATGGCCCGGCGGCGTTAGTTGGCGGGCGCGGGCACGGGGGCCTTCACGTACTTATTCAGCCACGAATCCATTTCCCAGAGCATGTGGAGCAGGTTTTCGCGGGCGGCGTAGCCGTGGGCCTCGGCGGGCAGCACCACGTAGCGGGCGGTGGCACCCTGGCCTTTCAGGGCGGCGTAGTACCGCTCAGTCTGGATGGGGAAGGTGCCGGAATTGTTGTCGGCCTCGCCGTGAATGAGCAGGATGGGCGTCTTGATTTTGTCGGCAAAATTGAACGGCGACATGGCGTTGTACACCTCCGGAGCCTGCCAGAACGTGCGCTCCTCGCCCTGGAAACCGAAAGGCGTGAGCGTGCGATTGTAGGCCCCGCTGCGGGCAATGCCGGCCTTAAATAAGTTGGAGTGCGACAGCAGATTGGCCGTCATAAACGCGCCGTAGCTGTGGCCCATCACGCCCACGCGGGCGGGGTCTACCACGCCCAGCCGGGCGCCTTCGTCGATGGCGGCTTTGGCGCTGCTCACCAGCTGGTCGATGTAGGTATCGTTGGGTTCCTTGCTGCCCTCCCCCACTATCGGAATGCTGGCGTTGGCCAGCACGGCATAGCCCTGCGTCACCCAGAACACCGGCGAGGCCCAGCTCAGCCGCGTAAAGGTGTAGGGCGAGCCGCTCACCTGCCCGGCGTTGCTTTTGTCCTTGAACTCGACCGGGTAAGCCTCCATCAAAGTGGGCAGCGGGCCGTCGGTTTTTTTGTAGTTCTGGGGTAGGTACAGGTCGGCGGTGAGGTCCACGCCATCGGCGCGCTTGTAGTGCAGCACCTGCTTCTGGAAGCTGCCGCCGAAAGCCGCGTAGGGGTTGGGATAATGCGTTACGGCTGCGGGCGCGGCCTTTTTGCTGGCATCGCGCAGGTAGTAGTTCGGGGCCTGGGTCAGCGACTCGCGGCGGGTGAGCAGCTGCCGATGCTTGCCGCTGGCGTCGAGAATGGCCACGGGAATTTCGTAGGCCGGGGCCTCGGAGCGCCACCAGCGCGTGGTTTTGTGGGTGGCCAAATCCAGCTCATCCACGAAGGGCCGGTCGCCTTCGGGCGAAGCCCCCTCACCCACCAGGTAAATGCTTTGGCCGGTGGGGCCGCCGGTGAGCAGCACGTATTTGCCCAGGGCGTTGCGGCGCTCGTAGGGCGTACCGGGGTTGTGGTAGGTGTCCTGCTCCGAACCATCGAAGAGCACGGTGAGGGGCGCGCTGGGGGCACCGGGGTTCAGCTGCCAGGTGGTTTGGTGGCGGTCGGCCCAGCGGTAGCCTTCGGCCAGGGCCAGTTTGTCATTGGCCCAGCTCAGGCCCGCGAAGCGCAGCGGCAAGGCCGCCAGCTCCTGCGCCGGGCCGGCGAAGGGAGCCGGCAGGGTGTATAATTTATCCCGAACGTCGACCTTCACTTTGGGGTCGCCGCCGTCCTGGGCTTCGGCATAATACAGCGTGGCGGGCACGTCGGTGCGCCAGCTGTGGCCGCGCGGGCCGGCGGGCACGGCGTCGAAATTGGTGGGCACGTTATCGGCCAGCGGCAGGTCGGCCACCGGTTGAACGAGGCTGCCCGAGGCCAAATCCAGCACGTCGATGCGCTGCGGGAAGCTGCTGATGGGCAGCAGGTACGAATACGGCCGGTGCCGGGTGCGCAGCAGCACATACTGGCCATTGGGCGAGGGCGAAGCAGTTTGAATAACGCCCGGCTGGCCCATGGGCTGGGCGCTACCATCAACCAGATTCACTTTCACCAATTGTGAGGTGGCGTAATAGTCGAACAGCCGCTCATCGGCGGGGTTTTTCAGCAAATCCTGGTAGGTGCGGGCCCCCGATTTTTTGCCGCCGCCACTCTCCTGCACAGTGGGGCCGGTGGGCGCGGCATCGGCGGCGGGTGCGGGGCCGCGGCCGGCCGGCACGGTGCGGGCCAGCAGGGTTTTGCTGTCCGAAACCCACTCGAACGACGTGCCGAAGGCGTCGTTCAGGGGTGCGGCCAGCAGGCGGCGGGCCGTGGCGGTGGCCACGTCCAGCACCCACAGCTCCACGCGGCCATCGGTGCCGGTGCCGGGCGTGGTGAGGGCGAAAGCCAGTTGGGTATTATCCGGCGACCAGGTTGGGCTGCTGATATGGGCTTGCGCAGGCAGGCCTTTTACGTCGATTTCAGGACCACCGGGCAGCTTTTTTAGCTTAATGCCCACGGCGTAGCTCACCCGGCTGGGGCCGTTGGTGCGCGGATTGAAGCGCAGGCCGGCGAGGCGCAGCTCGGGCTGGGCCAGCTCGGCCACGGTGGGAAAATCCTGCACCGGCAGCAGGGCCAGCACGCGGCCATCGGAGGACAGGCTAAGACGCGGCGTGGGCGGGGCCAGCAGCAGGTCCTGAATGGCTTTGGGCGGGGTTTGGTATTTGAAATCCTGGGCCTGAGACACGGCAGCGGCGAGCAGTAAAGTGGCGGAAAGAAGCAGTTTTTTCATACGCGGAAAGGGGGATGAAAACCGGCGCGGCCGGGTGCCGCAGTGGCAAGGTAGCAACGGGATGGAATATGAAGAGTACAGTATTGAGGCTTAAGATAGAGCAAGATGGAGCGAGGCGTGGGCCTACAGGCACGCAACTTTGGGGGCCGGCTACCGGTCTGCCCATTATCTGCCACATCTGTCTTTCCCCCAATCCTTTCCTATATAAACCGACTCCTTCTCACCTTAAGCGCCACCCTAACAACTTTGGGCGCTGCCAGTGCTGGCGGGTGCTGGCTTTGCCACCCTCGGTACCGGCGACGGCGACGGCCAGCACCGCGCCACGGCCCAAGGGCGGGCAGGCTACCAAGCCAGCCTGTTCTACCAGTTTCGGCTGAATAACCGGTGGGCAGTGGTGCCCGCGCTACAGGTGAGCCGCCAGCACGTCGACCTGACCGCCGAAACCTACGGCATTTCCGATGGCGGCTATCTGGGCATTTACCGGCTCGGGCTGACCTATCTGACGGTACCACTGCGGGTGCGCGCTACGCTGGGCAAGTTTTACCTGGAAGCCGGGCCGCAGCTGGGCTTATTGGTAGGAGCCCGCGAAACGGGCACGGAATACGGTAGCACCTACGTGGGCGGCTACCAGCGCGAGTTCGACCGGCTGGCCACCGACCGCTACCGCCGTTTCGATGCGGGCCCTGCTGCCGGAGCAGGCCTGCAGCTGCCGGCGGGGTTTGGCCTCGCCGTGCAGGCCTACGCCGGGCTACTTTCCATCACGCACGTTCCCCAGTCGACCAGCTACGCAGGCTCCCTCTACAACCGCGTGGTGCAGGCGGCCCTCACGTACAAGCTGCCCGCTCGGCGCTGAAATCGGGCCGGATTCGGTGCACATCATTGGCTGCCCCATATTTGCCCCATGAAAGCCCTGCTCCTGCCCACCAAAACTTACCGCCTCAACGGCCGCCTGTGGCTCGAAACCGACGAGGGCCGCTTCCTCGGCATCGGCCGGCTGGAACTGCTGGAACAGATTGCCGCCCTGGGCTCCATCTCGAAAGCCGCGCAGGCCATGGGCATGTCCTACAAGCGGGCCTGGGACCTGGTCAGCTCCATGAATGCCCAGGCCGCCACGCCGCTGGTAGCCACCCAAACCGGTGGCAGCAAAGGCGGTGGAGCATCTGTGACTGAGGCTGGCCACAGCGCCATTGCCGCGTTTACAGCACTTCAGGCACGTTTTCAGGAATTTATGGCTGCCGAAACAAACCGGCTACGGGCTAGTTAGCAAGCAGCAAAGCGTTATATCTTTACCAATATAGCGCCACCTGACCTGCTGCAATATGCCGCCAACCACTACCCCTGCCATCCGGCGATTCGTTCATTTTTACCTGGCTTGCCTGCTGGCACTGCTGGGCTGGGCGCTCAGTGCTGGGGCCCAGGCACCCGTTCCGGCCGGTGTGCAGGTGAGCGGTGCAGGCCTCGCCCAAGCCGTTCGCGTGAGTCCGGCCCAGCTGGCCAAACTGCCGCGCCAACAAGTAGTCCGGCCCGACCACGACGGCCAGTCCCACACCTACTCCGGCGTGGCGCTCTACGCCGTACTCACGGCGGCCGGCGCCGAACTGAGCCCGGCCAAATTGCCCGGCAAAGGCATGGCCCACTACGTGCAAGTAAGCGCCGCCGATGGCTACCAGGCCGTTTTCGCGCTGGCTGAGTTGAGCTCTGATTTCGCCCCTCGCACCGTGCTGCTGGCCGACCGTTGCGATGGCCAGCCCCTGCCCGATAAATCCGGCCCTTACCAAATCATCGTGCCCGAGGAGAAAAAGATGGGCCGGTGCGTGCGTCAAGTACAGGCCTTGCGCATCGTGGCGGCCCAACCCTGAGGCGAGTCGACCACTCCGTTTTTTTCACCAATTCTTGCCCATTATGCTACCACGCCTACTAAGGAGCGCACGCTTTGCGCTGCTGCCCGCGGGGTTAGTCCCCGTCCTAACCGCTCACGGCCAGAAAGTTATTTCCACCGACACCACTCGCAACAAAATAGACCTGAAGGAAGTGGTGGTCTCTGCTTCGCGGGTGGAAGAGAGCTTTTTGCAGTCGCCCGTGACCGTGGAGAAACTTAACCCACGGGCCCTGCGGCTCACGCCCGCGCCGTCGTTTTTCGATGCCATCGAGCACCTCAAGGGCGTGCAGGTCATCACGCCCAGCCTGGGTTTCAAAGTCATCAACGCCCGGGGCTTCACCAACACGACCAACGTGCGCTTTGCCCAGCTGGTAGATGGCGTAGACAACCAGGCGCCCCACATTGGTGGGCCAATCGGCAATATCCTGGGGCCGAGTGATTTGGACATCAATTCGGTGGAAATTGTGCCGGGCACAGCTTCGGCTTTGTACGGGCTGAACGCCATCAACGGGCTGGCAAATTTCCGGACGAAAAACCCATTCAATTCCGAGGGCCTGAGCGTGCGGCAGCAAACGGGCGTCAACCACCTCAACGACCCGAATGTAAAGACGTTCGGGTCGGGCAGCTCGCCGGAAAGCATCTACTCCGAAACCAGCGTGCGCTACGCCAAGGTGCTGGTGGCCGATAAGCTGGCCTTCAAAATAAACGGCACCTACCTGCGCGCCTACGACTGGGTGGCCAACGACCAGAACGACCTCAACCCCAACGGCAACGCCACCACCGGCCTGTTTGGGGCCGACAACCCGGCCCGCGACCCCACCAACGGCTACGGCAACGAGTCATCGGACCGCAGCACGCTCACGCTGGGCGGCAAGCAGTATTCGGTGGCCCGCACCGGCTACAGCGAGCGGGATTTGGTGGACTATAACCTCAAGACCCTTAAGGTCGACGCGGCCTTGCACTACCGTTTCCGGCCGGGCACGGAGCTGGCCTACACCTACCGCGTGGCCGGTTTCGACAACGTGTACCAGCGCTCGAACCGCTTCCAGCTGAAAGACTACCGCCTGCAGCAGCACGCCCTCACCCTGACCACGCCCGTGGTGCAGGCCCGCGCCTATCTCACCCAGGAAAACACCGGCCAGAGCTACAACCTGCGCTCGATGGGCGAGAACATTGACCGCAGCTTCAAGCCCGATGCGCAGTGGAACACCGACTACACCAGCGCCTGGAACACGGCCGTGGCCGCCGGCCAATCGGTAGCCACCGCCCACGCCACCGCCCGCACCGCCGCCGATGCCGGCCGCCTGCAGCCCGGCACCGACGCCTTCGACCAGCGCCTGAGTACGCTGCAAGGAATCAATAACTGGGACGTGGGAGCGGCCCTGCGCGTGCGCGCCGACCTGCTGCATGGTGAGGCCCAGGTGAACCTGGCCGCAGCCCTGCGCCGCAACGGCGGCCACCTGCCCACCAACCTCGACCTACTGGCCGGGGCCGACCACCGCACCTACATCGTGGTGCCCGACGGCAACTATTTCATCAACCCCAACCCCGGCAAAGACCCGCTCACCGACAACCTCACCTACTCCAAAACGGGCGGTTTCCTGCAGGCCGGCGGCCGGTTTTTCGATGAAAAACTGCGCCTCACGGCCACCGTGCGGGTCGATAAAAACGACTACTTCGACGTGAAATTCAACCCACGCTTCACGGCCGTATTCTCGCCCACGCAGCGGCAGAATTTCCGCGTCAGCTACCAGAGCGGCTACCGCTTCCCGAGCCTGTTCGAGGGCTTTTCCAACGTGAACAGCGGGCAGGTGAAGCGCATCGGCGGGCTGCGGGTGATGTCGGACGGCGTGTTTGAAAACAGCTACCTGCGCACCAGCATTGATGCTTTCAACACGGCTGTCACGGCCAACATCAATGCCAATACCTCTGCCGCCACGGCGGCCCAGAAGCGACAGTTGGCCATTGCCCAAAACCAGAACCTGCTGGTGAAAAACCCCTACACCTATATCAAGCCCGAGTACATCCGCTCGTTCGAAGTGGGCTACAAAGCCGCCTTCGGGCCGGGCGGGCGGCTGGTGGCCGACGTTGATTTCTACTCCAACTCTTACCGCGACTTCATTGCCCAGGTCGAAGCCTACGTGCCGCAAACCAGCGCCGGGGTGGCCCTCAATACCGGCACCGACCTCAACCCCATCGCCACGGCCCTGAATGCGCGCTCCGGCCAGGCCCGCTACCGCCTCTGGACCAACTCGCAAAGCCAGGTGTATAACTACGGCGGCTCCGTGGGCCTGCGCTACGAGGTGGGCCGCGGCTACCTCATCGGGGCCAATACCACCTACACCCGCCTCGACCGCACCGAGAACGGCGACGGCCTGGAAGACGGCTTCAACACCCCGCGCTGGGCCTATAATCTCAGCCTCGGCAACGAAAACGTGTATAAAAACTTCGGCTTCGGCCTGAACTACCGCCACCAGAGCGGCTACTTTTCCCAAACTTTCCTGGTGGTTGGCGACGTGCCCGCCTACAGCACCCTCGACGCGCAGCTGAGCTATGCCGTGCCCGCTGCGCAGGTACGTTTCAAGCTGGGCGCCAGCAACGTGCTAAATAATTACTACGTGTCGTACCTCGGCGGGCCGAGCGTGGGCGGGCTCTATTATCTGGCAGTAACTTATTCAGTGTTGTAAGCCCCGCTGCCATCGCACGAGGCAGAAGGCCGTGGAGGCGACAGATTTGGCCACAAAAAAGGCCCGCTCTCATCGAGCGGGCCTTTTTTCAATCATCAGCTAGATGAGCTGAACCTACTTGCGCTTGGCCGGGGCCTTTTTCACCGGGGCCTTGCGGGCCGGAGCTTTTTTGGCAGGAGCCTTCTTCATCGGAGCGGCTTTCACCGGCTCGGGTGCGATGGCCGGAGCCGGGCCGTACTTCACCTCGGCGGCATTGGGGTCGCCGGTAAGGTAAAGGTCGAACTCGACGCGACGGTTCAGGGCCTGGCCGGCGGCCGTGGCGTTATCGGCAATCGGCTTGGTTTCGCCGAAGCCGTGCGATACAATGCGGTCAGCGGGCACAGCCTGGCTCAGCATGTAAGTGCGGGCCGAAGCGGCACGGTCATCCGAAAGGCGCAGGTTGTAGTTGTCGGCACCTTTGCTGTCGGTGTGGCCGGCAATGCTCAGCGTGTAGTCCGGGTACTCAGCCATTACAGCGGCCAGGTCTTTCAGCGTCGGGTACGAGCTGGGCAGCAATACAGCTTTGTTGAACTCGAAGTTGATGAACTTGGTGGCCTCCTGCAAGCGCTTTTTCGTCTCGGCTTTCACTTCGGGGCAGCCTTTGTTCGAAGCGGGACCGGCGCGGTCGGGGCAACGGTCCTGGTAGTCGGGCACACCGTCGCCGTCACGGTCAAGCGGGCAGCCGTTGGCGTCCACTTTCACACCGGCCGGGGTGCCGGGGCACTTGTCGTTCTGGTCAATCACGCCGTCGTTATCAGCGTCGGGGCAGCCACCGAGCTCGGCTTTGCCGGGGGTGTCGGGGCACTTGTCGTCGGCATCGGTCACGCCGTCGCCGTCGCGGTCAGGGCAGCCTTGCAGCGCGGCCACGCCTTTCACGTCGGGGCACTTATCCTGGTAGTCCGGTACGCCGTCGCCGTCTTTATCCAGCGGGCAGCCGTTGGGGTCCACGGCCACGCCTTTGGGCGTGCCGGGGCATTTGTCTTTCTTGTCCGAAACGCCGTCGCCGTCCTCATCCTTCATTTTGCCCAAGGCCACCGTCAGACCGAGCGAATGCACCAGAAAACGGTCATACAGCTTGTCGGCAGGGTTAGCCGGGCCATACAAGTTGTCACTACGCTCCGTGAACGGGTAGTGCTGGCTAGTGGTCAGGTCCAGAAATACTGCCTCGCTGAGGCGAAACCGCAAGCCCGCCATGCCAAATACTTCGGGCCGACGAATCTGGTCAACCCCAAACCCTTTGCCATTGACTTGCCCCGAGGTATTAGCCAGGAACATGCCGCCGCCACCCATCAGGAAGGGCTGAATGAAAGCATCTTCCTTCAGAATTTTACCGTTGTTGAGCTTCAGCTTGATGCCCAGGTCCACCATGCCATTGCGCAGCTCGAAGTTATTGCCAGCTTTGTTTGATGAAAACCTATAGGTTTCATAATTGCCCAGCAAGCTCAGGTCGAATGACGGCGACAGGTAGCGCGTGATGTGCCCGCCTCCACCAACCCGGAATTCTTTGGGATAGCCAATATCCCAGAAATCGGTGCCCATGTTACCGTTGTACTGTTCCAGGCTAACGTTGGCGCCGATGGCAGTCTTTCTATCAGCAGTCTGGGCTTCCGAATGCGGAGCTGCCATGCCGAGCATAACAGCGCCTATCGCAAGTCCACGAAGGAGTTGAGGTTTTGGAATCATAATTTGGGGTGTGGGAATAGATGCGTGAATCCGCAGTTGGCTTTTCGGCCAGTTTTCAGATGTGCTACTATACCTATCCTATCCAAAAAAGTTGCTGTTTTTCCCTGTGTGCCCCGTAGAGAGAATGCTTAAAACCCTTGACCACTAGCCATTACAGCTTCATAATTGCTCTGCCTCTCCCCTAAACTGGTCAGTTAATTAATGGCCATAGGTCGCGGTGCCTCACCTCTACGACAGAACCTGCATACCGAAAACACGGCCTCCGCACTGCCCCATCTGAGCGGGTAATCGAGGGCCTTACCGACTTTTCGCAACCGGCAACGAAGGCGCGTTCACACCCTATTTTACCCGCGAAAACTTTGCATCTCTACTGCCGCCGGTCACCATAATCTGGTCGGTTGCGGGCAGGTAATGCACGGGGACCTTCTTGACGCCATTGTCAATCACAAGGCTTTTGGTAGCTTCATCGTAGGCGGCCACCAGGTCTTGCTGACCTTCGTGGATATAGAAAGTGTCGCCCGTCCGCTTGATGTAGGTGTGGGTTTCGGCGTTGGTGTCCGCACTTTTCCACTCGCCCACAAACTTGTCGCGCGGGTCAATTTCCTTCTTCGCTTCGGTGGTACAGGCGCTGCCCGCCATGAACAGCAAAACGACCAGCAAGCGCGCAACCAAAACTTTCATGTTGTCCAACGTTAAATGCCAACGGCTAGAACCGGCCAAAATTCAGCCCCAGAATCAGCACGATGCCGATGACCATGAGAATCAGGTACGTCTCGACGGCGCCGGTTTGCACGTAGCGCAGCAGCTGCCCGCCACCGTTCACGGCCCGGCCAAATACGCCCGCCACGGGGTTGATAACGCCGTTTTCGACAAACTTGTACAGGCCCGACGACAGCGCCATGATGGGCCGCGTGAACAGCGTATCGTACAACTCGTCGATGTAGTATTTGTGGTACACCAGGCTTTCGGGGGCCGGGCGCTGGGCCTCGTCTTCGGCCGGCCGCCGGGCGCGGGCCACGTACTGCACATATGCCAGGATGATGCCCAGCAGGCCAGCAGCCACCGACAGGCCCATGAGCATCAGCTCGGTGCCTTTGTCCGGCTCAGCCGCGAAGGCAGCCGGCAGAATGCGTTGCGAGTAGGTAAAAATCGGGGCCAGATATTCGGCCAGATAGTGGTGCCCACCGGTGAACATGGGCGCGCCCATAAAGCCGCCCACCGCCGCCAGAATGGCCAGAATGATGAGCGGAAACGTCATCGAAGCGGGCGACTCGTGCAGGTGGTGCTTCTGCTCCTCGGTGCCCCGGAACTCGCCGAAGAAGGCCAGGAACAGCAGGCGGAACATGTAGAAAGCCGTCAGGAAAGCCGTGAGCAGGCCCATGGCCCACAGCACTTTGTTGTGCTCGAAGGCGTGCGCCAGGATTTCATCTTTGGAGAAGAAGCCCGAGAACGGCGGAATGCCCGAAATGGCCAGGCAGCCAATGAGGAAGGTGATGAACGTAATGGGCAGCGCCTTGCGCAGGCCGCCCATGCGGCGCAGGTCCTGCTCGTTGCTCATGGCGTGGATAACCGAGCCGGCCCCGAGGAACATCAGCGCCTTGAAGAAAGCGTGGGTGAGGACGTGAAACAGGGCCGAGGAGTAGCCCATTACCCCCAAAGCCAGGAACATATAGCCCAGCTGCGACACCGTGGAGTAAGCCAGCACCTTCTTGATATCGTTCTGCGCCAGACCGATAGTGGCCGCGAATAGCGCCGTGGCCGCGCCCACAATGGCGACAACCTGCAACGTATCGGGCGAGAGCGTGAACAGCACATTGGCCCGCAGCACCATGTAAATACCGGCCGTGACCATGGTAGCCGCGTGGATGAGGGCCGATACCGGCGTGGGGCCGGCCATGGCGTCGGGCAGCCAGGTATAGAGCGGCAGCTGGGCCGATTTGCCCATCGCGCCCACAAACAGCAGCAGCGTGATGGCCGTGCAAATGCCCACGCCATACGTTCCGAACTGGCCCAGCGAAGCTTTCTGGAACACTTCAGCGTACTGCACCGAGTTGAACGTCAGATAAATCAGGAAAATGCCGAGCAGGAAACCCAGGTCACCGATGCGGTTGATGATGAAGGCTTTCTTGGCGGCGTTGTTGTAGTCGGTGTTCGTATTCCAGAAGCCAATGAGCAGGTAGGAGCACAAGCCCACGCCTTCCCAGCCGATAAAGAGGATGACGAAGTTGGCCCCCATGACCAGCAGCAGCATGCTGAAAATGAACAGGTTCAGGAAGCTGAAGAACTTGCCCACGTTCTCGTCGTGGTGCATGTAGCCGATGCTGTAGACGTGAATCAGGAAACCCACGCCCGTCACAAGCAGCAGCATTATCAGGCTGAGTTGGTCAATCTGGTACTGAAAGGGAATTTGCAGCGAGCCCACCGAAATCCAGTCGAACAGCTGCACCGTGTACTGGTACTGAAAATTCAGAAACAGCATCACCGAAATCAGGAACGAGCCCAGCACGGTGGCGCTGCCGATGAGGCCGGCTACGGTGCCGGAAAGCTTCTTGTTCAGCAGCCCGTTCAGCAAAAACCCCAGGAAGGGCAGCAGCGGAATGAGAACGTAGAGCAGCGTGGGGTAAGGGGCGTTGGCGCCGGGGAGAACGGTTTCTTGCATGAGGATTTACTATGCTAACAAACAGAACGTCATGCTGAGCTTGTCGAAGCATCTCTACCGCAGGAGTATTGATTACTATCGCAGTAGAGATGCTTTGGCAAGCTCAGCATGACGGTTTTTTGCGACTTGACATTACCACTTCAAGCGGCTGAGCAGGTTGACGTCGGTGGTCTGGAAATTGCGGTAAATCATGACGATGATGCCCAGGCCCACCGAGACTTCGGCGGCGGCCACGGCCATGATGAAGAACACGAATACCTGACCGTTGGGGTCGGAGCGGTAGGCCGAAAAAGCCGTCAGCAGAATGTTCACGGCGTTGAGCATCAGCTCGACGCACATGAAGATGATGATGGCATTGCGCCGCACCAGCACGCCCGTGACGCCAATGGCAAACAGGGCCGAGGCGAAAAAGACGTAGTACTGAAGCGGAACAGTCCGAATGACTTCGGGAATGGTCTGGGAAACGGTTGGGTCCATGCGGAAGAACCAGCGAATGGGCAATGTGCAGCCGGCCGGCCGGCAAAGGTACCCTGAAAAACGAAAAAACAGGGCCCGAAAACCGGTTTGAAGTGCGGGCCTGCAAAAACTTAAAGTAATTTCGGGGGGCCGGCGTCTGCTTAGGCACAATGGAAACCTTGGCACTCTCCCTTCCCTCTCCCCTCCTTCCGATGTCGGCTTCGCAGCAGGACCGTCAGATTGCCGAAGCCGTGCGGCAGCAGCGGCCCCGGCTTCTGCAGTTCATCCGCCGGCGCATCCCCGACGAAGCCGAGGCCGAAGACCTTCTGCAAGACGTCTTTGCCGAGCTCGTGGAAAGCTACCGGCTGCTCAAGCCCGTGGAGCAGGCCGCAGCCTGGCTCTTCCGGGTGGCCCGCAACCGCATCACCGACCTCTACCGCCGCAAGCGCCCGGTGAGCCTGGAAGAAGCCTTCGGCGCGGCCGAAGCTTCCGATGATGGTGAGGGCCTGATGCTGGCCGACCTGCTGCCGGCCCCCGACGACTCGCCCGAAAACCGCCTGCTGCGCGAAACCCTCATGGAAGCCCTCAGCGAGGCCCTGGCCGAATTACCGGCCGCCCAGCGCCAGGTATTCGTGTGGCACGAGCTGGAAGACAAGACTTTCCGCGAGATGGAGGAAGAAACCGGCGTGCCGCTCAAAACCCTGATTTCGCGCAAGCACTACGCCGTGCTGCACCTCCGCAAACGGCTGCAGAAACTGTACACCGAATTGTTCACCGATTAGCTTTTAGTTGTCGGTTGCTCGTTGCTCGTTGTCAGAATTACCCACTATTCCCGACGAAGCCAGCGACTAACAACCGACAACCAACAACTCACAACTATACCTATCATGGACCGTAAATTCTGGCTGCTCCGCGGCCTCCGCTTTTTCCTTTTTGCGGCGCTGTTTCTTACCGCCGCCGTTTTTCTCACCCAATACCTGTGGAACTGGCTGATGCCGACGTTGTTCCACCTTCCCGCCATCAGCATAGCGCAAACCATTGGCCTGCTGGTGCTGAGCCGGATTTTGTTTGGCTTCCGGGGTGGGCGGCACAGCAGCTGGGCCCAGAAGCGCAAGGCGTGGCAGCAACGCATGGCCGGCCGCATGGAAAACCTCAGCCCCGAGGCCCGCGAGAAGTTTCGCCAGCAAATGCGCAGCCGGTGCGCCGCGAGCTGGATGGGGAAAGCCGAACCCACCGCCGACGCCACTGCGCACCAGCCCGTGTAGGTTGTCGAATAAGCCCGGCGTGGGCTTTTAAAAAAAATTTCTTGGCGCGGCTCCTTTTCAAGGGGCCGCGCTTTTTTTATTTCAATTTTATTTAGATATTTGTCTAATCATTAAAACGTCGTCATGAATGCCCTCTTCAAAGCCCTGAACGACCCCACGCGGCGCGCCATTTTGGAGCGGCTGCGCGCCGGCCCCCAAACGGCCGGGGCCATTGCCGAGCAGTTCCAGTTCTCGGCCCCCACCATCAGCCACCACCTCGATTTGCTGCGCCAGGCCGACCTCGTCACCAGCCAAAAGCAAGGCCAGTTCGTGGTTTACACCCTCAACATGACGGTGTTCGACGAACTCCTGGGCTGGCTCTATCAATTTAAATCCTAAGCATTTCCCATTTTTTTCAGTGCGCTCATGAAAAAGAACCTGCTGCCCTGGCAGTTCCTGACGCTGGTGGTGCTGGTACTGCCTTCCATTTACCTGCTGAAGGTGTGGCCGGCGCTGCCCGACCAGGTGCCTTCGCATTTCGGCCTCGACGGCCAAGCCAACGGCTATACCAGCCGCAATCAGCTGTGGCTGCTCACGCTGGCCCTGCCGCTGGGCGTGGCCCTGCTTTTCGCAGTGCTGCCGCGCCTGGACCCCAAGCACCGCCTCGACGGCGACAGTGTGAACTTTCAGAAACTGCGCCTGGCGGTGGTGGCGTTGCTGGGTGGCCTGGCTTGTTACGTTCTGTACCTGGCCATGCATCCCGGCACACCTCCCGGCCGGGGCCTGGCTGTGCTGCTGGGGCTGTTTTTTGCCTTTTTGGGCAATTATCTCACCACGGTGCAGCCCAATTATTTTGTGGGAATCCGTACGCCCTGGACATTGGAAAGCCCGGCCGTGTGGGCCCGCACGCACCGGGTGGGCGGCATTCTGTTTTGCGTTTCGGGGCTGTTGCTGGCCGGGCTGGCATTCGTGCTGCCGCCAACGTGGATTGAGCCCGTGCTCCTTGTCTTTATTCTGGGCACGGCAGGCTTCAGCTATGCCTATTCGTATGTGGTATTTCGAGAAGAAGCGCGCCTCAACAAGCCGGCGTAAACTATATCCCGGCAACGGGCAAAAACCGGTTGCACCTACGGTTGATTTTTCAGAATTTACGACCCAACAAGCCACACCACCACCAGAAGGCCCGTGGCGCTATGCCATGGGCCTTCTGGTGCGTAATCGGGTTATAGACAGCAGCGTTATTTTGCGCTTATCTTAGGACGTGTAAACAATTAAAGCCACATCAGGATGGCTCCGAGGGTGACCATTGCCAGAAAGGTGCTGGCGTTCTTTTCGTAGCGTGAAGCGAGGCCCCGAAACCGCTTGAGGCGGTTGAAGCAGCGTTCGATTTGGTTACGATTTTTGTAGACTTCTTCGTTGTGCTCAATCACTTGCGTCCGATTTTTTTT
>NZ_JAGEMO020000078.1 GCF_017921975.2 Hymenobacter terricola | reverse complement strand
GATTACGAAACCAATCCCCGCAACAGTGAAGCCTGGATTAAAATCTGCCTCAGCAACTTAATGCTCAGACGACTCGCCAAACGGTCAATATCTAAACCTGACGATTAATTTATCCTATACCTTCTTAGAAAGAGCTAATTATTGCACTTAGCAGGCGGAATACAGTGCTTTAAGAAGAATCCCGATTGTTTAAAGCCAAGCAGGCCCGCCTCCGGAAGGAAGCGGGCCTGCGTGTTATAAGGCTCCCCGTGCCCTGGGCTGCGCCCTTCGGGCGGGCCGGAGCCGGGGGGATGTTGCGCCGTCGGGCCCTACTTGCCCATCTTCCTGGCTTCGGCCAGCAAGTCCTCGTTCATCTTCACGTATTCGCCGTTGGGCGGCGTGGCGGCCAGGGCGCCTTTCTTCGAAGCCTCGGCGGCTTTGGTCGCGCCGGCGTAGTCCTTCATTTTGAGGCGGATTTTGGCTTCCGTGTTCAGGTTCCAGAACTTGGTGGGCTCGGCGGCGTTGGCTTTCTCCATCCAGGCCAGGGCTTGCTTCAGGTCTTTATTGTTGTCGTAGTAATACACGGCGGCCGAGGCGAGGTCGGCGGGGGCGGGGGTGGCGTTTTTGGTGATTTTCTCGTCAATCTGGGCTAGCACCTTGCTCTCCACATCGGCCGTGATTTTGAACTTGGCGCCGGTCATTTCCCACTCCATCGCCACATTGGCGGTAGCGGGGGTGAGGTCGGTGAAGTCGATGGTGAAGGTTTCGACCTTGCCGGGCAGCTTGTAGGGCTTGATGGTGAAGCGGGCCACGTCCTGGTCGTCCTTGAAGCCGTCCACGTCGGCGCCTTGCTTGAGGCTTTTGTTCAGCACCACGGTCCATTCCGTGGGGCGCGGCACGGTGTAGATGCCGTATTCGCCGGCCGGAATCTTCTTGCCCTCAATCATCACATCGTCCGAAAACTTAATGCTGGTGGTGGCATTGGCCCCGGTGCGCCAGCGCTTGCCATTCGCCACCAGCGTCTTGTCGCCGCCGAAAATGGTGCGGCCTTTCATGCCCGGCCGCGAGTACACGATGGTCACATCGGTCATGCCCACGCGTTGCATCACCGTGCTTTTGGGGCTGGCCTGGGGCGTGGTAATCTGGGCGTTGGCAGCAGGGCTGGCCAGCAGCGTAACAGCGGTAGCCAAAGTGGCGGAGAAACTCAGAAAGTGCTTGCTCATCAGTAAGAGAAAGGGTGAAGGGGGTTGTTGTCGGGCTAAAAATACGAAACCCGCGCTTGGGGCGCGGGTTTCACAATGAATTTTCAATTTGACGAGTGTAAGTTCGGCGATTGTAAACCAACCGGTCAGGCTCTGACCACCTCTGTCTTTGTGTTATCAGTTGAAAGCGGTTAATTCCCTGAGCTTGCAGCAAATCAGTCAGTGAAAATACTTGGCGCATACTTGCATCAGCATCAATTTTGATACCTACGTAATAAGGTAGATTATTCTCCTTAAGCAATTGCCGCGCTTCGGCTAAGCATTCTGAAAACTGGGCGGGGGTGAGGATGGAAAAACTGCCAGATTGAAGCAGCCGATTCCGTTCCGAAGCGGTGAGCGCAAGTAGTTGGGGAAGCGCCCGAATATCCGTTGCCAGATAAGGCAACTCCTGGAGCGTGGCTACTTGTGCGACGGTGAGGGTCATGCCATGGCGTACCGCAACCCTTGCTATAACAATTGCTTGCCATTTGCCAGGCGATTCTGGCATGGCAAAAGAGAGATGGCCGGCATCATTAAGGCCGATAACAGCACCAAAATTTCCACGGTCGCTGCAACACTCGGCATGGCTTGAAGGAAGCTGTTCGTCAGTAGCTACACCCGTGGCAGGTCGTCTCATCTCACCCGACAGGACAAAAGGGAAAACCAACAAAAACAACAAGCCCGCAAATGGCGCTATGTACGGCACCGAAATACTTCGACTGCCATTCAAGTGAGTAACGCTTCTCTTACGTATTGCCATGTCATTAAATACTTACGGCCCTTGCTCCGCTAAAACTAACGAAGCAAGGGCCGTAATCGTGTGTTGCCTGCCAATTCCTAGCTCAGCTCAAACTGTAGCTTCAGCAGGTTCGCATACAGCCCGTTCTCGTTGTCGGCCAGTTCCTCGTGCGAGCCTTGCTCCACGATGCGGCCACCGTCAATCACCAGGATTTTATCGACTTTGCGAATCGTGCTCAGGCGGTGGGCGATGATGATGGAGGTGCGGTTTTTCATCAGTTCATCCATCGCGCCCTGCACCAGCTTTTCGCTTTCGCTGTCGAGGGCCGAGGTGGCTTCGTCGAGTAGCAGAATGGCCGGGTTTTTCAGGATGGCGCGGGCGATGGCCACGCGCTGGCGCTGCCCGCCCGAGAGCTTGATGCCGCGCTCGCCCACCACCGTGTCGAGGCCTTCGGGGAAGGAGGCGATGAACTGCCAGGCGTTGGCCTTGCGGGCGGCGGCGATGATTTCCTCGTCGGTGGCGTTGGTTTTGCCATAGGCAATGTTCTCGCGGATGCTGCCGCCAAAAAGCAGCGTTTCCTGCGGTACGATGCCAACGTGGCGCCGCAATTCGGTCAAATCGTAGCTGCCAATGGGACGGCCGTCGATGAGGATTTCGCCGCCGCTCAGCTCGTAAAACTGCATCAACAGACTTACGATGGTGCTTTTGCCCGCGCCGCTGGGGCCCACCAGCGCAATTTTCTCGCCGGCCGCGATGTCGAAGGAAATGTCCTGCAACACCGGCAAATCGGGCCGGGTGGGGTAGCGGAACGCCACGTTGCGGTACTCAATATTGCCCTGAATGGCCAGGGCCGGCTGGCTGCCCGGCAGCGCCAGGTGCGAGGGCTCGCTGCTTTCATCCAGGATTTCGAGGATGCGCTCCGAGGCGCCCAGCGTGCTTTGCACCTTGCCGTACATCTCGCCCAGGCCGCCCACCGACGCGCCCACGAAAGTGGTATAGATGATGAACGACACCAGCTGGCCGATTTCCAGGTGGTCGGGGTCGGTGATGGGCGTGTGGACCAGCGTAGCCCCGCGCCACAGCACCAGAATGATGCCGCCAAACAGCCCAATAATCACAAACGAGACAAAGGCTCCGCGGTACAAATTGCTCTTCAGCGCGGCCCGCACGGCTTTGCCCAACGACATATTGTAGCGCCCGATTTCAAACAGCTCGTTGGTAAAGGCCTTCACCGTATTGATGGCTTGCAGCGTTTCCTCCACGATGACGTTGGTTTTGGCCAGCTCTTCCTGGGTGATTTTAGACTGCTTGCGAATCTTCTTGCCGAACACAAACGCCGCCAGCACCAACACCGGGAACGTGGCCAGCATGAACAGCGACAGTTTTACCGACGTCACCATAATGAGGATGGTGCTGACCACCAGCGTCACCACCTGGCGGAACAGCTCGGCCAGGGTGAGCGAAAACGTGTCCTGAATCATGCTCACGTCGGAAGTAATGCGCGAGGTGATGGCGCCGACGCGGTTTTTCTCGAAGAAGGGAATGGGCAGGCTCACGAACTTGGCGTAGAGCGCCTGCCGGATGTCGCGCACCGTGAACTCGCTCACCTGGGTGAAAAACCAGATGCGCCCAAACGAGAAAAACCCCTGAAACAGGATAACGCAAAACAGCAGCAGCGCAATGCGGGTGATGGTGAGCTCCAGGCCACCTGGCAGGCTGAATACCTTGCCGTTAGCGGCATCCACGAGCTTGCCCGCCACCCACGGGAAGGCCATGAACGTCGCGCTGCTCAGCGTGAGCAGCACCATGCCAACGATGAACTTGGCACGGTAGGGCAGTACATAGCGGAAAATCCGCATGCCGCGCTGGAAGGCTTCTTTGGTAAGCTTGGGTTTCGGGGCATCCGGCGCCAGGTCGGAGCCGCTGGTATTCATTCCACTGCGGGCCATAATCGGTATCTGCTAATTGCTAATAATAACGCGGCAAGATTGCCGGCCGGGCGTGAGGCAACGATGAAGCCGCGCCCCACTGCTGCGGGGCGCCGCCGCCCGGGTGGCACCAGAAATTAGTGCTTGGGCTTTGGTTTGGGCTTGGTGTTCAGCTCCACTTTCATGTCGCCGGCCCCGCCAAACGGCACGGGCAGCTGAATAAGCACGGGCAGCGGGTGGCCGCGCCGCATGGCGGGCTGCCAGCCCGTGAGCAGCGGCACCACGCGCAGGGCTTCGGCGTCGCACTCCGGCGAGAGCGACTTGGCCACCACGGGGTTGCTCACGGTGCCATCGGCGTTGACGGTGGCCGTGACCAGCACCATGCCGCTGAGCTGCTGGGCGCGGGCCGCGGCGGGGTAATTAACGTGTTCGAGGAAGAACAGGCCCAGCGCCTGCTCGCCGCCGGGGTACACGGGGGCCCGGTCGGGGCGGTTGATGGGCGAATTGCGCTGCACCTGCATGTGGCCGGCCTGCAGCACAATGGGCTGCTGGGCCGGGGCCGGCGTGGCAGGCTCCTGGGCCCAGGCGGTGGCGGGACCAAGTAGAGCGAAGGCTAGAAGTGCTTTTATCATGAAATGGCTTGCCTTAAGCTTACGCCCTGGCAATAAGGAGTGGAATGAACAGAAACGCGCTGGGCGCGACAATACTTCAAACACCCGCTACCCGGCGAGGTTCAATTGGCCGGCCTCGGCGGGGCGCGAGATGGCCAGCAGGCCCAAATACACCAGGGCGCCGTTGAGCAGCAGGATTTCGAAACCGAACTTGTAGCCGTTCAGCCACTCCACCGAGTGCGACACGATGAGCAGCGTGAGCAGCACAGCCGCCGTGCAGGTGGGCAGCACCAGCCGGTCGCGCAGCTGCCGCCGGGTGAGAATGCCGAAGGCAAACAGGCCCAGCAGCGGCCCGTAGGTGAAGCCCGCCGCCTTGTACACGGCATCAATCAGGCTTTGCTCGTTGAGGGCGCGGAAGATGAGGATGATGACGATGAGCACCACCGACCAGCCCAGGTGCGTGAGCTGCCGCAGCTGCGTCTGCCGGGCCTCGGGGTATTGTTTGATGTTCAGAAAATCGACGCAAAACGACGTGGTGAGGGCCGTGAGGGCTGAATCGGCGGAGGCGTAGGTGACGGCGATGATGCCCAGAATGAAGATGATGCCGGCCGTGAGCGAGAACTGCGTGGTGGCGAGGTAGGGAAAAACCTTGTCGGTGTCGAGGGTGCCTTTCAGGTTCAGGAGCTGCGGCAGCTGCTCCAGATGCAGGCCGCGGGCGGCGGCGTATTTGTACATCAGCACGCCCAGGGTGAGGAACAGAATGTTGACGCACACGATGACGGGCGTGAACCAGAACAGGTTTTTCTGGGCCTCGCCGAGGCTGCGGCAGCTCAGGTTTTTCTGCATCAAATCCTGGTCGAGGCCGGTCATCACGATGGTGATGAACATGCCGGAGGCGAACTGTTTCCAGAAGAACTTATCGTCCCGGAAATCCGAGAAATATACCTGCGACATCGGGCTTTCGCGCACCGTGCTGATGAGCTGCTTGAAGGAAAAATTCAGCGCGTCGGCCATGAAGTAGATGCTCAGGGCCACGCAGCTCAGCATGGCCAGCGTCTGGAAAGTATCGGTCCAGAGAATGGTTTTGAGCCCGCCCTTGAAGGTGTAGAGGTAGATGAAGAAGATGCTGACCATCACCGTCACGGCAAACGGCACGCCCATGGCATCAAACACGGCCAGCTGCAGCACGCCGGCCACCAAGTACAGCCGCAAAGCCGAGCCCAGGGACCGCGAAATCAGGAAAAACAGCGCGCCCGTCTTGTAGCTCCAGTAGCCAAACCGCTGCTCCAGGTACGAGTAGATGCTCACTAAGCGCAGCCGGTAATAGAGCGGCATGAGCACGGTGCCAATCACGACGTAGCCGGCCACAAAGCCCAGGGCCACGGCCAGGTAGCTCCAGCTTTTGCCGTACACGTTGCCCGGCACCGAAATGAAGGTGACCCCCGAAAGCGAGGTGCCAATCATGGCAAAGGCCACCATGTACCACGGCGCGTTGCGGTTGGCCACAAAAAAACTCTCACTCGTGGCCCCGCGCGAAGTGAGGATGGCAATGATGATGAGGACGAAGAAGTAGCCCGCAACCAGGCTCAAAACTAAAGTTGGCGACATGTGAGCTAGGGCAGGAGGGAATGGGGGTAGGAGGGTAAGAAGTTTGGAAAGAGAATTAAGGGCAAAGGTCGTTAGAATAACTCATGCCCTCTCACCCTCGCACCCTCTTCCCCCAGAAACCCTACTCCCAGTCGCGCCAGCGCAGTACCTCGCCCACGGCGGGCGTGTGCAGCTCGCCCCGCAGCATGCCACCGGCTGCCACTTCGGTGAGCTGCCGCAGCGGCTCCGAGGCGGGCTCATCGGCCAGGGCGAAGGTGCCGTAGTGCATGGGCACGACGTGGCCGGCGCGCAGCACGTTCACGGCCTTGGCGGCTTCGTGGGGGTTGACGTGGCTTTGGGCCATCATGTAGGCCGGCTTGTAGGCGCCAATGGGCATCAGGGCGATGTCGATGGGGCCAAAGCGCTGCTCGATGGCCTCGAAATGGTCGTCGTAGGCGGTGTCACCGGCGAAGTAGATGAGCTTGTCGGCGGCTTTAATCAGGAAGCTTCCCCACAGTACCTGGTTCAGGTCGGTGAGGCCGCGCCGGTGCCAGTGCGAGGCGGGCAGGTAGGTGATTTCGAGCGGCGAGCTTGGTCCCAGGTCGTATTGCTGCCACCAGCCGGCCTCCTGCACCGGCAGGCCGGGCACCATATCGCGCAGCAGTGGCCCCATGCGCAACGACGACAACACCCGCATGTGGGGGTTTTGCCGGGCCAGCAGCTTGATGGATTTCTCGTCGAGATGGTCGCGGTGGCCGTGCGAAAGCAAGAGGAAATCGATGCTTCGAATGGCTTCGGGCAGGCAGGGGAGGGCGTGGCGGTGCCGTAGCCCCAGCGAGCTGAACAGCACGGGGTCGAATAGCAGGCTCACGCCTGCCACGCGCAGCAGGAAACAGGAATGGCCCAGCCACACCAGCATGTCTTCGGTCGAAGCAAATGCCGCCGCACAGTCCACCACGGTCGGCGCCCACGTGTCGCGCTTCTTTTCCTCCTTCTGCGGGTTGGCCGAGAGCTGCCATTTCAGCAGATTGGCAAAGCTGGGCTCAAACAGCTCCTCGCCGTTGGCAAATTCGTTGCCGAACAGCTTATTGCCGGGGTAGCCCGGCTTGACGGTTGGCAGGGCGTCGTTGCGGAGGTAAGAAATCGGCTTGGCCATCGGTGGTTTTAGAGAATCAGAAGCAGCCAAAGAAACGGCCCAGCTCCCCAAGTGTTTTACCATCGGCCCGCCGGCCGCCGGCAAATTACCAGAACGCGCTCAACGCAAAACGCCCCATCGGCAACCGTTGGGGCGTTTTGGGGCCATTAAGTAGCCGTTCGAGAGTTAGCGGGTTGCCAGGCGCTCGTTGCTGGTTGCCAGCCAGAATGCTGTCTTCACACCAATAACTGGCAGCTAATGCCTAACAACTTATTTCGCGGTTATTGCGGCAGCGTCAACAGGTAGCCAATCGTGAAGTTGGCATCCCAGTCGAAAACGAACTGTCGGCAGCCGGTGGCCTCGGCGATGGATTGGTAGATGTTGAGGCCGGCTTTTGATTTGGCATTGTCGAGCTGGTAGGCGCTCGGGGCATCGAGCACGGTGTAGCGCTCCTTGCCCTTGCGCACCTTCTTGGCCAGCTCAAACGGCACGCCGCCAATGATGAAGCAGGTCCCGCGCAGGTCGGCCGGCACCTGAGCAACTTTGGCTTTCACGTCGGCGGCCACGGTGGCATCAGGGGTGGCTTTCTCGAAGTACTTGGCCCCGAAGGTTTCCACCGCTTTAGGCTGGTTGCCGTCGAGCCACGAAATCTTGGTGTTGCCCGAGCCGATGTCCGCCACAAACGCCCGGTCGGCAAACGAGGCGGGCAGCACCGAGCGCAGGCCCAGCATGCCTTCCTTTTCGGGCGTCACGGTGTTCACCACGTAGTTCAGGCTTTTCAGCGCTTTCACGATTTTGCCGGTTCCTTCGGCTTTCAAGGCCCCGGAGCTCACCACGAAATGAATGTCGCGCCCGCCCACGCCATAGTCCAGCATCTGGCCGATGTAGGCCTTGAGGCCCTTGCGAATGTCTTCGTCCGACGCCATGTTTTCCATCACCAGGCTGTTGCCAAAATCAGCCTTCTCCAGCTTCCAGGTGCGCTGCTTGTCGATGCGCACAATGAAGGAGTTGAAGCCGCTGGCGCCCAGCTCCACCACGCCTTTCAGCTTGCCATCAACCGGCGCGGGGGCCGCGTAGGTAAAGGCTGGCCGGGGGCCGGCTGCGGGCGTTTCGGCCGGCGTGGCTGGAGGTGTTGAGCCGCGCGGTGCATCAGCCACCGGGTCGATGCCGGAACGGGCCGTCTGGACCAGCTCCGGGTTGGTGGCCGTGAACCGGCGAATGCCGAAATACAAGCCAATGAGGATGATGGCCGCGATAATGGCCTTACTCGCGAAGGTGAGACGCATACGAAAGAAGTGAGGCGGTGAAGGAAATGTTGCGAATGCAATGTTACTCGAAGAGCGGCAACTTGCTCTAGGTCTTCCGGATTTCGTCCTTCAGGTGTTCAATCAACTGCACAAACTCGGGCTTGGCCTGAATGCCGGGCTGCCAGGCCAGCCCCATTTCGGCCAGGTTGTACTGGTGCTTCTGGCTGATGGTGGCGCCCGCGAGGCACTGCCCGGCGGCATCGCGCTCGGGCCCCAGCAGCCAGAGCGTATCCGAAAGCGCAGTGGTGGTGGCCAGGTCGTGCGACACGATGACGACGGTGTTCAACTCGTCGGAAGTCGTCACTTCGATGATGATTTTCTTCACCTCGTCAATCATCGCGATGTCGAGGCCGGAGAAGGGCTCATCCAGAATGATGAGGTGCTCCGAACAGAGCAGCTGCTGGGCAATAGCGGCCCGCTGCCGTTGCCCGCCCGAGAGCATGGCCGGGTACTTGCGCCGATGCGGGGCCAGGTCGAAACGGATGAGAAAGTCCTGGGCTTTGGCCTTGGCATCGGCCGGGGAATGCTTGCGGCCGGCGGCCACCAGCAGGTTGTCGAGCAGGGTGCGGTGGTTGAACAGCGGGTAGCGCTGCTGCACGAAGCCCACGTCGCCGGGGCACACGGGCCGCTGCGGGTTGGCCACCATCACGGTGCCGGTGCTGGGCGGCAGCAGCCCCGCGATGATGCGGCACAACACGGATTTGCCGACACCCGAGCGACCGTAGAAGCCCACCACCTGCCCCTGGTTCACGCCGGGCCGCACCACATCGAGCACGTCGAGGCTGATGTCACGCAAAATAACTTCGCCACCGAATTGCATCGAAATGTCCCGCAGCGTCAGGATGGGCTCTTTGTAAGTGTGGTCAACCATTATTTCGCTACGCTGAGGTCGGAGTATGGGAAGAACATGCGGCGCAGAAACTCAAACAGGTAATCCTGCAAAGCCCCCGTGGCCAGAATGACCAATTGAATGGCCACCACCCCGGCCAGATGCAGGTAGCGGTTCTGCTTGTACAGCAGCAGGCCGATGCCGCCCTCGCTCTGATAAAGGGTTTCCACGAGCGTAATCATGGTCCAGATGATGGCGAAATTCTGGCGCACCACTTCGAGCATCTCATCCAACTTGCCCAGCACCACCACTTCGTAGAAGCTGCGCCACTCGCTCATGCCCAGGGTGCGGGCGTGGTCCATTTCCTCCTGCGTGGTGGTCAGAATCACGCTCGTCATGCCCGTGACCAGGTACACCGTGGCCCCGAAAATGAGCACCGAAAGCTTGACCTGGTGGCCGGAGCTCACCATCAGGGCCATGAAAAAGGTGAGGCCCGTCAGCGTCAAATAGCGCATCTTAGAGGCCGCATAGGCGATGGGCCGGAAGAAGGGCAAGGCCGTCAGATAGGCAATCACCAAAGCCAGAACGGTGGCAATGGCCAAGGCGCCCAGCGCCGTGGTCAGGCTGGCCCACAACTCCTGAATCAGCCCCTGCGTCGTCACCAAATCCTTGAAAGAAGCCAGCACTTCTCCCAAGGTCGGGAACAATTGCAAGGGGTAAAACAGCCACAGCAGCAGCAAAAACACCACCTGGCAGGCCACCATGGTGAAAAACACCGAGGGCCGTGGCTTGGCGTTTGGAACGAATAAGTCTTTTAACATAGCGTGCCGGAATGGTATTAAGGGAGAACGTTATGCTGAGCGGAGCCGAAGCGTCCCGACTGCAATAGTAATCACTTACTTCAGCAGTCGGGATGCTTCGGCTCCGCTCAGCATGACGTTCTAAAAAATCATCACTCCTTAGTTGCCCAGCACGATTTCCACGCGGCGGTTTTTGGCTTTGCCGGCTGGGGTGGTGTTGCTGGCCACCGGCTCGGTGGCGCCGTGGGCGTATACCTGGACGCGGCCTTCGGGGAAAGCGCTGGGGCTTTTGCGCTCCAGCCACTGGCGCACGGCCATGGAGCGGTCTTCGCTCAGCTGCTGGTTGGCCTGCGGGTCGCCGGTGTTGTCGGTGTGGCCGTGCACGGCCACTTTCAGGCTGCCCGCCACCACCAGGTCATCAAACAGCTGGTTCAGCTCTTTCTGGGCCGAAGGCGTGAACGTGCTCTGGCCCGAGTTGAACTCGATATTCCAGGCGCGCTGGCTCACGTTGCGGCGGATTTCGTCACCAGCGGCAAATTTCTGCGTTTCGGCCGGGGCCACGGTTTTGCCCTTGTACTGGTCCTGAAGTTTCTTCAGCAGCGTCAGGTCCAGCATGTCATTCAGGGGCACGTAGCTGGGCAGCTCCTTGGGGTAGAGCTTGCTCTGCACGTCGCCAAAAGCCTTATAGACCGAGGCGTAGATGTTGGTGCCGCCCTCGTTCAGGCCGAACAGGTTCAGGTTGTCAGCGAAGTTGAAGGCCTTGCTGCCGCCCAGCTCCACCACGTCGCCGTTGCGGTCGGCCTCACTCACGCCCTTGTAATACTTCAGCCAGTACGCGCCGTTTTTATCCTTATCGCCGTACACGTCGGCCGAAATATCGGCGGCGCGGCTCAGGGCTTCGGGGTGCGATTTTACCTGGTCGCCGGCCACGGCGTGGGCCAGAATAATGCCTTCCACTTCCTTCTGGTGGGCATCGTACCAGCGCTTGGTCGTGACCATGATGTTGGGCATCTGGTTCGAATATTCTTTAGTCGAAACGATGCTCACCAGCCCGCCTTTTTGCTTGGCAATGTTCACGTCGCCGGGCGTCCAGGTCGCCACGGCATCGGCCACCACGTCCACTTTCACGCCGGTGTTCTTACCGTCCACAATCTTGTCGCGGCTCTCCGGCTTGCCTAGAATATATTTCTCCGCTGCCACCAGAAAGTCGCTGGCCGACATGAAGTTTACCGCCTGCGGGTCGTAAGTCGTCTCGTCGGGATTTACTTTCAGGCCGTTGTCCGAGCACCACTTCAGGGCGATGTTCTGGTCGCCGTCGCGCAGGTAGCAGGCCACTGTTTTGCCCAGGGCCAGCTTGGGGTTGTCGAGCCATTCCTTGGGACCCATCAGCTTGTCTTCGCCGAAGCTTTTGCCCACCGAGTAAGGAATGATTTGCAGCTGCGTACCGGCCTTTTTCAACTCTTCCTGCACGGCCGAGAAGCCGGGCAACCCGTCGCCCATGATGCTCACAATCAGGCCCGGCGTGGCGGGGTTGGCCGAAAGGTCGGCCGCATTTTTTACCAGGTCGGCCTGCATCTTGCTCACGTCGTCCTGCCGTACAATCTGCATGTCGAGGCCGTTGGCGGCCATGGCCGAGCCCGACGTGGTGCGCGGGCCACCATTGGCCAGCATACCGGCCATCTGGCTGTTCCAGGCCATTACTTCCCACACCACGGGCGTGCCTTTTTCGGCCGGAGCGGTGCCGGGCAAGGCGGCCAGTGGCACCACTACGTTCACGCCGTTGCCGCCCGAGGCAGCCGGTAGCTCAATCGAGTTGAGCAGCACCGATTCAGTGGCCGCTTTCTTGAAAAGAAGGTTGCTGGAAGTGAGCTTATTAATGCCGAAATACAGCGCCACGATGACGATGATGGCAATGAGAACTTTACCGCGAGTGGTCATTAACTAATGTGTTGATTTGCTGAGTGGATTGATTTGCTGATGCCAGGGGTGCTGGTTTTTAGGGGTGCTGATTATTTTCAGTGAGCGCATCAGCGCACCTAAAAACCAGCACATTAGCTTAATCCAGTAGCTTGCCGTAGGCGTCGTCCGTGGCCTGCCGGGTGGTGGACACGTTCATGCGCACCGGTGGCTCATTGTCCATAATGGCGTTGAACTCGCCCTTCTGGTACTTGTCGAGCAGGCGCTGGCCCTTTTCGCTCATCACGCCGTTCTGGATGTCCATCTCCTTCACGAACTCCTGGCTGTAGCGCATGGCCTGCTTGATTTGGCCGAGCTGCTGGGCCATGTCCTGGGCCACGCGGTCGGTGGCCAGGTCGAAGAAGTACT
>NZ_JAGEMO020000077.1 GCF_017921975.2 Hymenobacter terricola | reverse complement strand
TGCTGGGCCATGTCCTGGGCCACGCGGTCGGTGGCCAGGTCGAAGAAGTACTTCTTGTCGGGGTCGCCGCGCAGGATGTTCATGGCCGCGCGCATGCCGGAGCTGGTGCGCTTCACCAACTCATACTCATCCTTCAAGAGGTTGACCTTGAACTTGCTGTTATCAATCTGGCGCAGGGCGGCTTTCAGGATTTGGCGCATCACCAGGCTCACGTTGGCCGTGGTGGTCGCCATGGGGGAAAGGCGGCGGTTGTAGTCCTCCAGTTGGGCGGCGCGGCTGGCGTAGCTGTCGGCGCTGTCCTTTTCGCCTTGGCGGGTGGCCGAATCGGCCAGGGCCAGGTACTCCTGCATCTGGGTGCGGTTGGCGTCCATCTTGCGCTTCACCAGCTCGTTGGCGCCTTCGATGTGGCCCACTTCCTCCTCCATGTTGCGGGCTTCCTTCTCGGTGTTGCGGATGTAGTCTTCCATGATGCCGATGGGGTCGGTATTCACAAAAAGACTGGCTGCCGTCCGGAAAATGCGTTGGCCCAGGTACCACAATCCCGCTTGGATACGCTTGTTGGTGGCCAGCAAAAACAGCACGAACAGCGTCCCCAGGCCAATGCCCAGCTTCACGGTATCGAATACAATATCAATAAGATATGGCAAGATTCGACCCCAGTAGTACACGCCCATACCGGCGAGCAGGGCCACGAAAACCCAGGCCGCGACTTTTTCGGGTTTTTGCCAGGAGGGCAGGCCATCGGCGGGCGACGGCGGGCCGAGTAAAGGTGTATTCATCGAGCAGAAAAAAAGTGTTGTGGAAATTCTGAAACGTCATTCTTTGCCATTCTCGGTGGTGAATGACGCTCTACTTCGTGCCAGCGGCGTTCAAAAAGGCTTCCGCAGCCTTGTGGTGGGCTTGCAGCTCGGCCATGGCCGCGGAGTTGGCCAGCTCATAGGAAGCCAGCGCGGCCTGCGTTTTCTGGCGCTCTTCGGCCAGCTGCTGTTGCGTTTGGAGGAGCTGCTGCTGCTTGGCCTGGAGCTGGCGGGTGAGGTCGGCGAGGTCGGCGGCCAGCTTTTTTTCCTGGGCCGTGAGCTGCACTACCAGCCCGGGCGTGGCCCCGGGAACGGTGACTTCGCCCATTTTCTCGCGGTGGCGGGCCAGCACTTTGTCGCGGTCGGTGCTCAGGGCTTGCTCAAACTGCGAGGCCGATGCGAGCAGGGCCGGCACGGTCCCGCCGTTCACGGCCGAAAAGGCATTAAAAGCCGTTTGGTAGAGCAGGGGGCCACTCATGCCGGCGGCGGCCATGCTCTTCACCATCTTCATATAGGCGCCAAAGTCCTTGCCATCGCCGGCCAGCAGGCCCGCAATGTGGTCGAGGTGACGCTGTTCGGGCTGGGTTACGGCCGGGGCCGCGAAGGGCGCGGCGGCACCGGCCGGGTTGCCGACTGGCGGCGCCGGAGCGGCGGCGCCGTACTGGGTGGTGGGCGGCGTGGTAGGCGCGGGCGCCCCTCCCTCGGGCTCAATGAAAAACTCCTTGGCGGCGTGGGTGAGCTTATCGAAAATTTCCATGGAAAGAATAGAAAAGGAGATGAATATATAAGCGGCCAAAAATCAGCGGGCCAGGGGTGCACCGGAAGCCGGGCAAAAACACCTTCAACCGTTCAAAGGTAAAGATATTAGGCAATCCGGCCGCATACGATTGTGCCCCGCAAAAAGCCCCGGCGGCCCGGCCCGCTTTGCGCGATGCCGGCCCACCGGGGTCTTGCCTTGGAATACGTGCTTAGTTCGTGGCCTGGCTGGCCAGCCACGCTTCCCGCAGGGTTTTCTGGTTGGGCGAATACACCATTTTTTCCACGGCTTCCACCGGCTTCACCTGCACGTTGGGGTCTTCGGCCAGGATGAGCTGGGTGGTGCGCTCCACGCCGCCCCGGGTTTTCACTTTCACGAATACCACGTCGCTGGGCGAGTGCTTGTGCAGCACGCCGTCGAGGTCGCCCGCGCTTTTGATTTCCTTGCCGTCGAGCACCACCAGCTGGTCGCCCCGGTCGATGCCGGCCTTGTAGAGGCCCGAGCCGATTTGCGTGTTGTAGGCCACGAGGCACCGCCCTTGGTCATCAAATTCGACCTGGTTGGACAGGGCCGCACCCAGCGCCCGGGTAGGAATCACGGCCAGGCCCGCCACCAGCAAGTTCTCGCTGAAGCGGGGCTGCTCGCGGCCGTACACGAACTGCCGAAAAAAGCGGCTGGCAAACACCGTGTCCTTGCTTACTTCGCCCAGTACCCGCTGCAAGTCCTTCACCGTGTAGGGGTTGCCCGGGGCGTAATTGGCTTGCTTGCCGTATTGCTGCCACATGGCCTGCATAAACTTGTCGAGCGAAGTGCGGTGGAACTGGCGCAGCTGCAAGTCGAGCACCAGCGCCAGGCCGGCGCCCTGGTCGTAATACGACAAGTTCGTGTTCACTCCGTTGGTGGGGTCGCTGCTGCCCGCGCCGTCCGTGAACGCGGCCTGCCGGCTCATGTCGATGGCCGACGCGTAGCGGGCGCCGGGGCTGTTCTGGCGCAGGTTCACCCAGCGGCTGATGTCGTCAAAAAAATCCTCGTCCTCAATCAGCTTGGCCCGGCGCAGGGCCAGCCGCCCGTAGTACTGCGTGAAGCCTTCGGCAAACCACAGCCCGTCGCTCATGTTCACGCGCTGAAAGTCAAAGGGTTCCAGGTCCTTCGGGCGCAGGCGTTCCACGTTCCAGGAATGAAAGAATTCGTGGGCCACGGTGCCCAGGTTTTTCGTTTCGTCCTCGCCCTTCAGCGGGCGCGGGCTGGTGACGGAGGTTGAGTTGCGGTGTTCCATGCCGTCGGAAGTGGCCTGGCTCAGGTAGTCGGCCACGAAAGTGTACCGGGCAAAATCGAACTTCGGCAACTCCCCGAAAATGGCTTTCTCCTCCTTCACCACCTTCTGCACTTTCTTGGCGTAGTCATCCAGGTCGGCCGCCGGGCCCTGGTACAGCGTGGCCAACTCAATGGTCTGGTCGCCTTCCGGCCAGGAGCGCACCTGCTGCGCCCCCAGCGACACCGGGCTGTCCATCATATACTGCAGGTTGGGCGCCGTAAACGTGTTTTTATCGCCTCCGGGCCGCAGCTGGGTCGCCACTTTCCAGGTGGCGGGAAGCTCAAATTTTATCTCTGTCTGGCGGCCTTCCAGGCCCATGGCATAGCACAGCGCGGCGGGCAGGTTGAGGTGGGCATGCTGCTGGTCGATGCCCACGTAGGTGCCATCGGTCTGGTCGCCGTACAGCGTGTAGCTGAGGATGACGATGCCGTCGGCGCCGGGCGTCACGTCCCAGCCGTAGGGGTCGGGCCGGTTGAGGGGTAGCGGGTGGTTGCCGCCGTCGGTTGCCACCACGTAATAGGCGTTTTTGGAGAAGTCGTGCAGGGAGTAGCGGCCCGGTGAGCTGCGCGCCATGCGCACGTGCAGCGGCCCGCCAGGCAGCCCCGCAAACGTAGCCGTGACCTTGGCCTCGTGGTGCACGGCATTGGGGAACGCCACGGTGTAGCGCACGGCCGGCCCCGTATCCGCTTTGGTTTGGGCCTGGGCGCCGGTAGCCCCCGCGGTCAGGCCCAATAAGGCAATAGCAGTAGCGAATTGTTTCATGGACAGAAATGACATTGAATCAAGGAAAGTAGAAGGCGGCGCGGCTATAGCTGACACGCAAAGTTCAGAAAATTTACAATAAAATAAGGGAAATTACTCAGTAAAGTACCCTTGGTACTGATAAAATTATGTTTCAGCGCTGGGAAACAGCGTTATTAAATTTCAAGGGTGAGGTGTAAGCTGCTGTTCAGTAAACACCAGGGCTTCCACGGCTCCGCCAAAAAAGGTGCCGCGGCTGGAGAACTGTAGCCCCAGGTGGGCCAAAGCCGCCCGCAAGTCCGGCAGTTCCCGCGCTTGCAACCCCGTGGTAAGGCGGAAAAAAGTGTACATCAGCGCGAGCAATACCTGCCGCCAGCCCCGGCGAGCGGGCCGGAAATCGGCCAGCAGCCACGGGGCGCCGGGTCGCTGGGCCGCCCGCAGCCGCGCCAGCGCCCCAGCCATGTCGGCCCCAGCAATGCAGTCAAGCACAAAAAAGGTGATGACCGCATCGAAGCCCTCGGCCGGGCCCAGCGCCGCCTGCGTGCCGTGCCGAAACTCGACCTGGGGCATCGCCTGCGGGCATTCCCGGCTCAGCCGGGCGCGGGCGCGGGCCAGCATATTGCGTGAGGCTTCGAGGTACAGCACCGTAGCGGCCGGCCGCTGGCTCAGCACTTCGGCCAGCACCCAGCCCGTGCCGCCACCCAAAATGAGCACGTGGGGGGCGCCACCGGGCAGGCCGCCCAGCGCGGCGCGTTGCGCCTTTTTAAGCGCCGGCCCAAACACGAGGCCCGCCAAGGCATCGTAGCACCACGTCACCCGGTCGAAACCAGTCAGGTTTTCGGTGGCTGCGGCCGCAGGAGAAGGGGTAGCGGGAAGGTGAGGCATGGGTAAAAGCGCGGCATCAAGAAAAAAAATGCGTTGGCAAGTAACTGAAAAACAATTGGCGGTATCGTTCCCGACGGCGAAGACGCGAAAAAAATACGGGCAATGTTGCGCCACTGTGAATTGAGCCTGTATCTTTGCACCATCAAAAGGCCGCACTTCTTATCGGGAAGAGCGGCTTTTTGCCCCCTGCATGCGCTTGTGGCGAAATTGGTAGACGCGCTGTCTTCAGGCGGCAGTTCCGCAAGGTGTGGGAGTTCGAGTCTCCCCGAGCGCACGTTTTAAAAAGCCAGCCCCCGTCGGGCTGGCTTTTTTTGTTTTTCGTATTTGGAGCTATTCCTTCGTTTGTTCTTCGTTCTCATTCACCGGCCCGTGTGCCTATGTATCGCCTCACCTCCCGTTTGCTGGCCCTGGCCGGCCTGCTCACCGCCGAAGTTGCACTGGGGGCCGTGCTGTTTGTGGCGGCATTCGCCGTGTTTTTTTATCTGGCCCGCGTCGTGTTCGTCCAGCATTCGGTAGCGCTCGATACCTGGGCGTCGGGCGTGGTGGATGGCTGGCGGCGGGCCGAGCCCGGCCTCACGGGGCCGGTGCGGTTCGTTACATTTTTTGCGGCGCTGCCGTTTTTGCTGCCTGCCAGCATCATCGGGCCCTTGTGGCTGCGCTGGGCCGGCTATCGGCGCGAAGCGGGCGAACTGGTGCTGGCCATGCTCGGCGGCGTGCTCCTGAACCAGCTACTGAAAATGTATTTCAATCGGCCCCGGCCCAGCAATGCCCTGCTCCAAACCTGGGGCCTGAGCTTTCCGAGCGGGCACGCCATGCTGGGCGTCATCTTCTACGGCTGCCTGGCCTGGCTGCTGGCCCGGCATTTTAAGCGGCCGGCCTGGGTACTGCCCTTGCTGCTTTGGGAAGCCCTGATTGGCCTCACCCGCGTGTACTTGCACGCCCACTACGCCACCGATGTGCTGGCCGGCTTTGCCGGCGGGGCCGCGTGGCTGGTGGTCTGCCGGGCCGGGCTCAAGCTGTTCTGGAAAGAGGAAAAAGCCGTGATGGGGGAGGAGGGCTGAAAAATGCCTCCCTACAGGCGCACCTGCACCCGCAACGCCAGCAGGCCTTTCACGCCCTGCAACTCCTCTAGTTCCAGCTCTTCGACGCCGGGCGCCAGCAGGCCGCGGTCCTGAAGGTAGTCGATGTACTCGAAGTATTCCACGGCCTCGCGGCTCTGGGCATACACCAGCGCAATGGTGCCGGGCTGGGTCAGCCGCTCGCCGGTGCCCAGCACGGTGGCTTTATCAATGCGCTTTTTGATAATTTCGTAGCGGATGTTGTAGGCGCCGTCCACGTCGAACTGGCGCTCGTCCTGCCGGAAGCGGATGCTCAGCGCCTGGCCGTGGATGAGGATGAGCTGCGTGGTGTCGAGTGGCACGGGCAGGGTGTGTTTCAGGGCGGCGGTGCGCCGCGTAATTTCCACCATCGTGAGGAGCTGCCACAGGCGCAGGTTTTTGAGAAACACCAGGTCGAATGGCTTGTTCTGCACCAGCGTGGCCCCTACGTAGATGTTGAACTCCACGCCGTCGGTTTTGTAGCGTTGGAAGTAGTGCGGGTACATCAACTGGGCCTTTTCCTCTTCCTCGTCGAGGTAGTCGCTCACGGCATCGTTCAGCGTGGTCACGCTGATTTCGAAGTCCTGGCGGCGCTTGTAGAGAATGCCCAGCTTGGGGTCGATGTTGCTCCAGTACTTGGTGATGACCGGGCGCAGCTCGGGCGTGTGCGTGGCCAGGTACTCAAACAGCGGCTCCACTTCGCGGGTGAGCGAATCGTAGATATTGGCCTCGTCGCCGGTCAGCATGCCCTCGCTCAGCCGCTTGAGGTGCTTCGTGACGTAGAACTTCAGCTCGTCCAGAATGGGCAGCTGCTGGTACTCCGAAGCTTTTTTCAGGACTTTGTTGGCCAGCGTAAGATGTTCGATAAGGTCACCCTGAATGGCTTCGTTGCGCACCGTGCTGCTGCCCCGAATGTCGCAGGAGCCGTGCAGCGGGTACACTTCCTCAAACACGATGGGCTCCATCTCGGCCGAGCGGTTGCCGGCGTCGAGCTTGGCCAGCAGGTTGCGGGCCGCGTCCATGAACCGCCACTCCATGGTGGGGTGGATGGCCGTAAATTTCTCCCGAATGATGGACTGCACCCGCGCCTGCAGGTCCTCGGCGTTGCGCTTCACGGCCACCGCAAACAAGGGCACGAACTGCGACACCTTGTCCATGTCGAACTCGTCGAGGCCGCCCACATCGGGCGTGCCCAGCTCCAGCAGGCCCACCGTGTCGTCGCCGTAGGGCAGCAAGGCCAATATGGCGGAGTGAATGCCCAGGCTCAGAATTTGCTGGCGCAGGTCTTCGGGAATGTCGGCCGTGGTCACATCCTTGAGCACCAGCGGCTCCTTCTCCCGCAGCAGGCGCTCATAAATCAGCCGGAAGCTGCCGTCGGCCGACTGGTGCTGCACCTGCTTGGTGAGGAAACTGTGGTTGATTTTGCGGCCAAAATCCACAAACGCCCGCTTCTTCTCGTCGTAAGCGGCGATGCCCAATTGCAGCGCCGGCTGCGCAAACAGCACTCGCAGCTTCTCCTGAATCTGCTCGAAGCGGGCGGGGGTTTGCAGCACGTCGCGCTCCAGCAGGTCGTATTTCAGCTCCGAAAGAATTTCCTGGTCGGTGATGTCCACCAGCTGCAGCAGGTTGAAGCCTTCCAGCTCGAAATGCTCGGGCGGCAGCAGCTGGCGCCACAGCTCCGGCCGGTGGCGGTTATGCACCAGCAGCTCCAGCTGCTCGGGGCTCAATGCCGGCGCTTCGCCCACCACCTTCACCGTCACAAAATCCGAGTTGAAATCGACGCCATAATGCCGGTACAGGCCAATCTGGTAATCGGGCACCGTGAAGACAATGGTGCCCAGCGGCGGCAGGTCGGCCCCGTAAACGCGGTGCAGCACCAGGTGATAGGCCATGAGCCCCATTTGCCGGTCCATGGCCGCCACGTCAATGTTCAGCGGCTGCTTGATGATGCGGTCCTTGTTGAGCATCACCTCCTCGAAGTGGCGCGTGGAGTAGAAGCTGCGCCGCTGAAACGGCCCCACCACCCCGCTGATATCGGAAGCAAACGACGCCGGCGGAAACACGGCCAGCATCAGCGTTTCAATCAGGTCGCAGTTGCATTCCAGCTCCGCAAAATCGGTGAGCGGGCCCCGGCACCAGGACGCCTGCGCCACCTGCTCGCCGATGGCGCGGGCCAGCAGGGCCACGCCCGCATTGGATGCTTGCTCGCGCTCCTGCCAGTACGCAATCAGCGGCTCCAGGCTGAGCGTTGAGCGAAAGGGAAACGAGGACGGGGCCGTGGCGCTGCGCGGGGCAGGTACCGTCGGGGCGGTGGGCAGTAAAGGTTCAGCGGGCATAGGGACGAAAAACACGGATTTCCGGCCAATCGTTGCAGCGCGGCAGATTCAATACGCGCGCCGCAGGCGGCCAGGCTACCTGGGTATGGTAATGATGGGCCGTGACTGACCGGTGAGGTCAAAAACGCTGCCCATCGCGTAAACTATTTTCCGGGAATTGGTATAGCAAGTACAGCAGCCATCGCCCTGGAAACTGCCTTGAAGGTCTATTTTATCAATTACCAGCGCGGTAGTTGCCACCGGCTTGCTGCCGGGCTGCTGCACGTAATACTGCACCACATACCGGTAGCTGTTGATTTTGGTGGTGCCAACCTGGGCAAAAGGCGAGTTGTTGTTCAGCAGGACGGAGTCGCGGGCATGCGCCGTGTTGCGGATAAGCGTAACCGTCTCCGGGATGGTAGTGGCATTAAAATCTTTCGGATACCGCTTGATGAGAACGGTATCCAGGTCACTCGTCAGAAAAAGAGGGTCAAACCGCAGCTCAACCGCATCGGCTTTGGCGTCGTCGCAATCGCACACGTTGTTGGCGCAGCAGCCGCTCAGCAGCAGGGCGGCGCTCAACAGAGAAAGGACAGAAAACCGGGCGGGCAGGAGGTAGGACATATCAAGCCCAAAGATAAGGCCCGTAGCACCCACTTCGCCGGACAGCGGGAGTGGGTGCTACGGGCCAAGCAATACAGGGGCAATGCCCGCCCGAGCGGGGCCTAGCGGCTGCCCGTCACCACCTGCGAAGCGGGCAGCGTGGGGTTTTCCACGGTGCCGCCGGCGAGGAGCAACGGCCGCAGGCGGGCCGTGGCCGTATCAAGCTGGGGCCGAATCTGGGCCATGGCGCCGCGCAGGGCAATGATATCGGCCAGGCGGGGGGCAGCGGTTTGCGAGTAGCCGTGGTACATGGCCACTTTCACTTCGGAGGTGCCGGTGCCAACGTAGGAACCCAGCAGGTTGCCAGCCGCGTCGCTCACCTGTACTTCGGCTTGCAGGGTGGTTTTGTACCATTCCAGGGGAATGCCGATGACGGCGGGCACCATAAAGGTGAGCACCTGCAGGCCCTGCACGGCGCGGCCGGTGCGCAGGGTTTTCACCTTCTTCACGATGAGCTTGGCGTAACCGTACGTGGCCGAATCCGTGGGCTCGGTCAGGTTGATGCGGCACTCCTGTTGGAACAACTTCAACGGGTCTTCGGGCAATGCACCGTCGTTCATCGCAAGCGGGCCCTGGTCGGCCAGGACTTCCAGCGCCGGCAGGCGCTTGGAGATGGCCGCCGAAGGCGTGCTCTTCATCTGGGACTTTACCGACACGCAGGCGGGGGCCGCTAGCAGAGCCGGACCGAAAGCCAGCAAGGCGAGGTGACGAGGAAATTTCATAGTTGTAAGGTAGTGAGAATATCAGAAAAAGAAAAGGAGAAAGTCAAAAAATACCTAATCAAGCCGAAATGAGATTGCAACTTCGTAATCAGTAGCTAAATTAGGGGATAATGCGGGTAGAAGGGCACTTTCTCGGCGAATGGCAGAAAAAAACCCGTGACTGAATTAAAACCGCCCACCCTGTTTTAGTTCAATTTCGAATATTAACCTTCTGCTATTGTACAGCGGTGAGGTCGGGCCCGTGGTAGTCGTCCACAAACTCCCCTTCCCAACGCGCCACCACGGCCGAAGCCAGGCAGTTGCCCAGCACGTTCACGGCGGTACGGGCCATGTCCATCAGCGCATCAATGCCCAGGATGATGAAAACCGGCCAGGCGGGCAGGTTGAACGATGCCACCGTGGCCAGCAGAATAACCAGCGACGCCCGGGGCACGCCCGCAACGCCTTTGCTGGTCAGCATCAGCGTGAAAACCATCAGCAGCTGCTGCCCGAAAGTGAGGGGCACGCCGGCCGCCTGCGCCACAAACACGGCGGCCAGGGAAAGGTACAGCGTGGTGCCATCCAGGTTGAAGGAATAGCCCGTGGGCATCACAAATGCCACGATGCGCCGCGGCACGCCGATGCTTTCCATGGCCTCCATGGCCCGCGGCAGCGCCGCCTCCGACGAAGTGGTGGCGAAGGCAATACTGACCGGCTCGGCCACGGCCGCAATGAAGCGGCGCAGCGGAATGCGGGCCAGCAGCGCCACCGGCAGCAGCACCAGCACCGCAAACGCGATGAGGGCACCGTAGAGCGTGAGCAGCAGCTGCAAGGCGTTGAGCAGCGGCGCAAAGCCCATTTTGCCCACCGTGTAGGCCAGGGCGCCGCCCACGCCCAGCGGCGCGAAATACATCACCACGTTGGTGAACTTGAACATCACCTCCGACAGGCTTTCACAGAATTCGAGCATTACGCGCCGGGGACGCTCCGGGGTGAGGGCCAAGCCGATGGCGAAGAGAATGGCGAAAATCACGACTTGCAGCACCTGTCCCTCGGCCACCGATTTGGCGATGTTTTCGGGGAAGATGTGCAGGATGATGTCGGCGGCGGTTTGGGGCGGGGCGGCGGCCAGAGCTTCTTCTTTTACCCCCGCCTGGCTGATGCCCACGCCGGCTTTGGTCAGGTTGATGGCTGCGAGCCCGATGAAAAGGGCAAACGTGGTAACGACTTCAAAGTAAATCAGTGCTTTGAGGCCCATGCGGCCTACCTGCTTCAGGTTGGCGTGGCCGGCAATGCCCACAACCAGCGTGGCAAAAACTAGCGGCGCGATAATGGTTTTAACCAGCCGCAAGAATGCATCACTCAATACTTTAAGGTTCATGGCCACGCCGGGGGCGTCGTGGCCCAGCTCAATGCCGACCAGCATGCTCACCACAATCCAGAGGGTGAGCGAGCGGCGGGGAGCCACGGCGGCCCCCACCAGCAGCAGGGCCAGCCAGCGGACTGCTACCGGCACGGCCGGTGGCAAGGCCACCATATTGTTGGCCGCCAGCACCGTGACCAAGCTGGCCAGAACGAGAAAAAGAAGAGCGAGGAGGGGTAAGCGGGATTTTGGCATGCAGTTAATTAGTGGCCGCAAAGGCGGAATGAGGGCCTAAAGAACGGCATTATTCGGCCGGCAGCCCCACTGCCAGGGGCGTGAGGCGGCTAGGGCAACGAAAGCCGGTAGCCGATAATGAAGTTGCTGACGTGTCCCAATATGAGTTACTGGCAGCCAGTACCAGGTTGTGGGGGCCTCCGCCCGCGAGCGCAATTGCCGGGGCATTTTGGAGTAAAAAGCGCTGCCTGTTCCGATGTGGGCACGATGGCCGGGCCGGGGCCGGGCCCAAAAAAAGCCCTCCCGGCCACACCGCGAGGGGGCCGGGAGGGCTTCGGACAAGGCCCGATAGCACGCCACGCGGGCGCTAGGGCAGCGACAGCAAGTAGCCGATGGTGAAGTTGGTATCGTAGCCGAACACGAATTGCTGGCAGCCAGTGGCGCTGGCCACGGCCTGGTAGATGTTCAGGCCCGATTTGATTTTGGCACCGGTGAGTTGCGGGTACGCGTCGGCGGCCCGGAGTACGGTGTAGTGCTCCTGGCCCTGTCGCACGGCTTTGGCCAGTTCGTAGGGTACCCCGCCGATGATGAAGCAAGTGCCGCGCAGCCGGGCAGGAATCTTCTCCGCCTTGGCTTTGACCTCGGCGGCCACCTTCGCATCGTCGATGTTTTTCTCGTAGTATTTGGAGCCGTAGGTGTCGGTTACCTGCGGTTGGCCGCCGGCCAGCCACGCAATCTTGCTGTTGGCCGAGCCCATGTCGAACATAAACGCTTTGTTGGCAAAAGCCGGCGGCAGGGCCGCGCGCAGGCCCAGCGCGCCTTCGCGCTCGGGCGTCACGGTGTTGACTACGTACTTCAAGGCCTCCAGGCCTTTGGTAATGCGCCGGGTTTCGGGCGAGAGGGAGGCCCCGGAGCTCACCACGAAATGAATGTCGTGCCCGCCCACGCCGAAGTCCAGCATTTTGCCGATGTACGCCTTCAGGCCGGTGCGCACGTCATCTTCCGTGGCCATGTTCTCCATCACGAGGCTGTTGCCGAACTCCGATTTTTCCAGCTTCCAGTTGTGTTGGTCATCCACCCGGATGATGAACATATTGAAGCCGCTGGCTCCGAGCTCCACCACGCCTTTGAGCTTGCCGTTAACCGGCGCGGCGGGGCTGTAGGTGAAAGTTGAGGCAGTGGCCGGCGCAACCACCGGGGCAGCAGCAACAGGTGCGGGAGCCGGTGCGGCCACGGCGGTGGCCTCCGCGACGGGGGCCGCCTTGACAGGTGCTGGCACAGCTGCCGTCATCGGCGACTTCTTGAGGAATTCCCCATTCAAGCTCAGCATATCGCCTTCTTTCAACAATACGCGGGTGCCATTGGTGAGCACAATGGACTGGGTACGGTACTCGACGCGAATGCCGTTTGGCAGGGTCACATCTTCGGAGAGCGGCTTGGTCTTATCGCCGGTCTGCACCACCATGGTGTTGTTTTTTACCGTGAACCACGGGATAAAACCGCTGGTCTGGACCGATTTCTTGGATTGTGCGAGTGCCTGCTGAGGCGCGTTGGCCAAGACTAAGCCGCTCAGCATGAGCGAAAAGAATAGAGGTAACTTCATACAGAAAGAAGAGTGAGTTATGGATTGAAATTTGAAGGAGTATGACTCAACAAATATCCGCTTTTTGTGATGATTTACTAGTTTTTTAGATAAAACATCTTTTAAGCAGGGGCAGGCAGATGTTTTACCCGGTTGCTGAGAAAAAAATATTTGATTCAAAACGTTTTTTTGGGCCATCAACCATGAAAAAATATACCTTCGCCCATGCCCATCTGGACCCTGACTCCACACCTGCTTGCCCTGCGCTACGTCTGGAAAATATCCCGCAACACCTCAGCCACGAAAACCAACCTACTGCTCCAGGTCAGTGGCCACGGCCAGCGCGGCACTGGCGAAGCAGCCCCCAATGTGCGCTACAACGAAACGCCGGAGCTACTGCAGCAGCAATTTGAAGGCCTGCAAGCCACCGGGTTGGCTCAGGTTGAAACGTTGGCGGAACTGGATGCGCTGCTGGCGGAGCAGCCCGTGGCTCACGCCCTGAGCTTTGCCCTGGAAGCCGCACTGGTGCAATGGCTGGCCGCCCGTGCCGGCCAACCCGTGTGGCAATGGCTGGGCGTGCCCCCGCCCGCCGGGAAGGTGCCCACGGCCTTTTCGCTGCCGATTATGGCGCCCGGCGCCGTGGCTGAGTTTCTGCGGGAGCAGGACGCGGCCCGCTTTCAACTGCTCAAAATCAAGGTAAACCAAGCCGAAGGCCTGGCCCTGCTCTCCGAAGTGGCCCGCGCGCTGCCGGGCCACGCCCTGTTGGTGGACGGGAACGAAGCCTGGCCCGATGCCGACAGCGTGCTGCAGTTTCTGGAACAAACGGCGGCCCTGCCCGGCCTGCGCCTGCACCTATTGGAACAGCCCTTGCCCGCCGCGCTGGCCGATGATTACCGCTACCTGCGCCCCCGCAGCGCCGTGCCGCTGGTGGCCGACGAGTCGGTGACGGACACGGCGGACTTTGCCGAAATCGCCCGGCAATTTCACGGCGTGAACGTGAAGCTGATGAAAGCCGGCGGCTTCCGGCGCGGCATTGAGCTGCTGCGCCGCACCCGCGCCCACAGCCTGCTGCCCATGCTGGGCTGCATGGTGGAAACGAGCGTAGGCATTGCGGCCGCCCTGCAAATCAGCGCCCTAGCCGACGTGCACGACCTTGACGGGTTCCTGATTGTGAAGGACGAGCCGTTCAAAATAGTAACCGAGGCAGCGGGCCAGCTGTCGCTGCGGGAGTAGTCCGAAGCTATTTCTGGGCGGCCAGCTGCGTATCGACCTGGGTGAGCTGGGCGTCGATGGCCTTGGTGTCGGGCTGGTCGGTGCGGCCCTGGCTGAGCAGGCTGATTTTCTGGTTCAGCAGCTCCACCTTCTTATTGAGCAGGGAAACCTGCATGGCTGGGCCGGAGGAGCTGAGGCCGTGCTGGACATAGGTTTCGTACTTGGCGCCGGCGGCCGGGGCGGGCTTGCCTTGCGCCGCGGCCGCACTGGCTGGCGTGGCAAAAACCACCCCGCCATCGGCGCGCACGTAGTCGTCTTCGCGCAGCGTTAGCTTTTTGCCCTGGGGGAATATTTTGTCGGCGGGCATTTCCACAATGCCGTTTTTGTAGTTGATTTTCGTGCCGTTGGCCAGTTTCACGTTTTGGGTGAGGGGCGTGAGCTGGCTGCCTTCGCGGCGCATAACCTCGCCGTTTTTGAACACAAACTGGGTGCGGGCGGTGGTTTGGACGGGGAAGCCGCCGTCCTGGGCTGCGGCGAGGCGGGGAGCGGTGGCCAGGCAGCTGGCAGCGAATAAGAGAACTAGGAGGCGATGCATGACGGTTGAGCAATGAGGGTGAATGTGCGGGAGTACGGGTTTCGCGGCAGTTAGGTCGCGTGCTGTTCGGCTAGTTTTGAAAAAAAATAAAAATAACAGGGAACAATGTTGCAACATTAAATGTACCTACATAAATTTGTATCCGATTCCATTACCAACCATGCGTATCGAAGACGAAATCAAGCAGCCAGTTTTTCACAACGAACACCAGAAGGCACACATCAACCTGGCATTTACGGCCGGGTGGATGCAGCTGCGCCAGGCGGCGGCATTCAAGCCCTTTGGCCTCACGCTGCCGCAGTTCAACATTCTGCGCATTTTGCGGGGGCAGCACCCGCTGCCCGCCACCGTGGCCCTGCTCATCGACCGGATGCTGGACAAGACCAGCAACGCCTCCCGCATTGTGGACCGGCTGGAGGAAAAGAAACTGGTGACGCGCACCGTGTGCCCGGCCAACCGCCGCGCCGTCGATATCCGCATCACCAAAACCGGCCTCGACCTGCTCACCCAGATTGAGCAAGCCGGCGTCATTTACTCCGATGGCATCAGCCAGCTCAGCGAGGAGGAGATGCGCCAGCTTAATGCCCTGCTCGATAAGATTCGCACGGTTGAGTAATTTCTTAGCTGTTAATTGATTTTCAACGCCACTTTGGCATATTTTTTCGTTACGGCCCGTCCGTAAAACATTGCTTCTTACCTTTTTTATAATTCCTTTTTCAGATGAAAAAATTCCTGTTGCCCGCCCTGCTTGCTGTTGCCGTTATCGGCGTAGCTCCCGCTGCTTCGGCCCCCAAAGTGGCCAACGTAGCTGCTCCCGCCCCCGCCTACAAGCTGCAGCCGCAGCTGAGCACCCTGGGCTGGGAAGGCAAAGCCGTGACCCACGGCCACACCGGTACCATGCAGTTCAGCGACGGCGAGCTGTTGGTGAAAGGCAGCTCCATCGTGGGTGGCACCGTGACCGTGAACATGAAAACGCTGGTGGCCACCGACATTAAAGATGCCGAAAGCCAAGGCAAATTTGTGGGCCACATGAGCAGCGACGACTTCTTCGGCGTAGCTACGTTCCCCACCTCGACCTTCAAAATTGTGAGCGTAACGCCCATCAAAGGCGCTGCCAAGGATGCCGATAACGTGACCATTGCCGGCGATATGACCATCAAAGGCATCACGCAGCGCATCAGCTTCCCCGCCAAAGCCGGCGTGAAAGACGGCCTGGCCTCCGCCACCGGCAAGGTGACCATCGACCGCACCAAGTTCGGCCTGAAGTACGGCTCGAAGTCCTTCTTCGAGAGCATCGGCGACAAAGCCATCTACGACACTTTCGACCTGACCTTCAACGTCATCGCCAAGAAAGCCTAATCACGGATTGAGCCGGATTAACTGGATTTCACGGATTATTTGTCTGCGAAATCCTTTATTTGAAACAACGAAGCCCGCCAATATTTGGCGGGCTTCGTTGTTTTTGGGCTAATCTGGAATTTCAAACTTGCGAGGCAGCTCAAATTTCAAATTGTGGCTTTTCTTGCGGCTGTGCAACTCATGCAAGACCTCGTTCAATTCGGTCTGGTATTCAACCCATAAATCTTCGTGCAGGCTTTTGAGCACCAGCGCCGGCAGCCGGGCCGCCAGCCGGGCCGTGGCGTTGTAGAACCCGTCCCACACGCTGTCGAACTGGCCCGAGTAGTTGTCGATGGCCTGCCGCAGGATGTACACCAGCAGGTCGATTTCGAGCTGCTTGCTTTTGGTGATGCGGCGGGCGCGGGCAGCCTCCTGTACGCTGGCGCGCAGGGCTTTCACGAGGCTGCGGTTGAGCAAGCGGCCCGACACGGCCACGGTGAACAGCTCGTGGATGCGGTCGGCGGTTTCTTCCTGCACCTGGCCCAGGGTCACGTCGGCCAGCAGCTCGAAGCGGAAGGTTTCGTACAGCTCCGCGTCGCGGCGCACGGCGCGCAGCAGCAGCGCTTCCTTCTCGGGTTCGGTGAGGCGTTTGAGGGCTTTTTTGAAGTCGGGGGAGGGGACGGGCATTGCGGAGCGGGGATAATAAGAAAAGCCGGCGGCTGAACGGCCACCCGGCGGCGCAGGACGGGGGCCGAAAACTACGCCCCAACCCCGGCAAATCAACTGAATACCGCGAAACGAATTAGGCGCGTTTGGAGTTATTATCCGCTATCCAACGCGGGCTTTCCTGCGTAAATTTGCCCTATGAATACCCGCCCGCAAATTGAGCACGATGAGGACGTCCTGCTGCTCGAAGAAGAAGTTGAGCTGCGCAACCTCGTCGTGTACAACGACGACATCAACACCTTCGACCACGTCATCAAAACCCTGATGGACGTGTGCGGCCACCAGCCCGAGCAGGCCGAGCAGTGCACCCTGCTCATCCACTACAAGGGCAAGTGCGCCGTCAAAATTGGCACCTACGAGGAGCTGGAGCCGCTTTGTACGGCCATTCACGACCGTGGCATTTCGGCCGATGTGGTCTAGTTGTCAGTTGTTGGTCGTCAGTTGTCAGGTGGTTCTGGTGATGCGCGGCTAACAACTGACAACAAACACTGATAACTAAAATTCTGAATGGAGTTTCCTTCCAAACTGATTGAAAACGCAGTGGGCGAGCTGTCCCGTTTGCCCGGCATCGGCCGCAAAACCGCGCTGCGCCTGGCTCTGCACCTGCTCAAAGCCGAGATGGACACCACCGCCTCGCTGGCCGAAGCCCTGGCCAAAATGCGGTTTGAAATAACCTACTGCCGCACCTGCCACAGCATTTCCGACTCGGAAGAATGCGGCATCTGCGCCAACAAGCTGCGCGACCACAGCCTGGTGTGCGTGGTGTCGGACGTGCGCGACGTCATTGCCATCGAAAACACGGGCCAGTATAAAGGCGTCTACCACGTGCTGGGGGGCGTTATTTCCCCCATCGAAGGCGTAGGCCCGTCCGATTTGCACATCGATTCCCTGGTGGAGCGGGCCGCCGTCGAAGATTCGGAAGTGCGCGAGGTCATCCTCGCCATCAGCCCCACGATGGAGGGCGACACGACGGCCTTCTACCTCTCGCGCCGCCTGCGCGACCTGCCCAACGTGCACATCAGCACCATTGCCCGCGGCATTCCGGTGGGTGGCGAGTTGGAGTACGCCGATGAGATTACGCTGGGCCGCAGCATTGTGGAGCGCCTGCGGCAGGCCCGGTAGGCGCACCCGCCGCCTCAAAGAACGAGTACCCCGAAACTTCTATTTCGGCCCGTCAGAACAACGGATTCTGGTGGCCGAAATGAAATTTCGGGGTACTCGTTCTAATTTCGCCCTTCGTGGTGAAGCTCTCCGTTATCATTGTCAATTACAACGTCTGCTATTTCCTGGAGCAGGCGCTGCTTTCGGTGCGGCGGGCCGTGGAGAAGCTGGGGCAGCCGGTGGAGGTATTCGTGGTCGACAATAACTCGGCCGATGGCTCGGTGGCCATGGTGCGGGCCCGGTTTCCGGAGGTTATTCTGATTGCCAACCGCGACAATCCGGGTTTTTCGAAAGGCAATAACCAGGCCCTGCGCCGCGCCACCGGCCAGTACCAGCTGCTGCTGAACCCCGACACGGTGGTGGAGGAAGACACTTTCCGGGCCTGCTGCGAGTTCATGGCCGCGCACCCGACTTGCGGCGGGCTGGGCGTGAAAATGCTGGACGGCCAGGGCAAATTCCTGCCCGAAAGCAAGCGCGGGCTGCCCACGCCGGCCGTAGCCTTCTACAAGATGTTCGGGCTGGCACGGGTTTTTCCGAAGTCGCGCACCTTCGGGCGCTACCATCTGGGCTTTCTCGACAAGGACCAGACCCACGAGATTGAGATACTGAGCGGCGCGTTTATGCTACTCCGCAAGGCCGCGCTCGACCAGGTGGGCCTGCTCGACGAAGATTATTTCATGTACGGCGAGGACATCGACCTCTCGTACCGCCTCACCCAGGGCGGCTGGAAAAACTATTATTTCCCCGGCACCCGCATCATCCATTACAAGGGCGAAAGCACGAAGCGCACGAGCGTGAACTACGTGTTTGTGTTCTACCGGGCGATGGTAATTTTTGCCCAAAAGCACTTCGCGCCGGGCCGCGCGGGCCTGTTTTCGCTGCTGATAAACGCCGCCATCTGGCTGCGGGCGGGCGCGGCCGTGTTGGAGCGGCTGGCAGTGCGCGCCGCCCCGCTGCTGCTCGATGCCGGCCTGATTTGGGGCGGCATGTACTTCCTGAAAACCTACTGGGAGCGCAACCACAAGTTCGTGCCCGGCGACTACCCGCCGCAGTACATGGCGGTGGCGGTGCCGGCCTACATCGTGGTCTGGCTCACTTCGGCCTACCTCAGCGGCGGCTACGACCGGCCGGTTCGCACCTCGCGGGTGGTGCGCGGCATTTTCGTGGGCACGCTGCTGATTTCGGCCGCTTCGAACTTTCTGGATGCCTGGCGCTTTTCGAAGGCGCTCATTATTCTGGGCGGGGCCTGGGCCGTGGCGGCGCTGGTGGGCCGGCAGCTGGTGGCCCATTTCATCAAATACAAAAACCTGCACCTGAGCGAGCGGCGCCAGAAAAACATTGCCATCGTGGGCTCGGGCCCGGAGAGCGAGCGGGTGCGCCACCTGCTGGAAGCCGCCAGCGTGCAGGCCCGCGTAATTGGCTACGTGGAGGTGGCCCCGGCGGAAACGGCAGTCGCCGCCGCCGCGGCCCCAAGCCCTCCACCCATCCACCCGTTCCCCCATTCCCCCGTTGAAGACCCCTTGGGCGAGCTGCGCCAGCTGGCCGACATCATCCGCCTCTACGCGCTGGATGAGCTGATTTTCTGCGGCAAGGACCTGCCCGCCAGCCAGATTATCGCCCTCATGCTCAGCCTGCCCGCCGACCCGCCGGTGGCCTACAAAATCCTGCCCGAGGACAGCCAGTACATCATCGGCAGCAGCAGCAAGGACGCGCCCGGCGACTACTACACCCTCGACATCGCCCTGAACCTCTACCAGCCCCAGCAGGCCCGCGCCAAGCGCCTGCTCGACGTGCTGACCAGCGCCGCGCTGCTGCTGCTGGCCCCGCTACTGGTCTGGTTTCAACCCAACAAAGCGGGCTTCCTGCGCAATTGCGCGGCCGTGCTGCTGGGCACCCGCACCTGGGTGGGCCTGCACCACCTGGCCGGCCCGGCCGGGGCCACGCCCGCCATCCTCTCGCCCGCCGATGCAGCCATGTCCACCACCCCGCTCAACGAGGTGACGCTCCGGCGGCTGGAGTTGCTCTACGCCAAAGATTACGAGCCGGGCACGGATTTGAGCGTGCTCTGGCGCTGCTGGAATCGGCTGGGGCAGTAGCGTGTAGCATGGGCTTTTAGTCCGCGTCCCGGAACAATTCGTTTAAATGGGATGGCGATGCGGACCACAAATTCTGCGCTACATTGCTACGGTACTACTGCCGTAGATTTGCTTTTTCACGTTACTGTTGCTGGCCATGTCTGATACTGCTACACTTGCCGCCGTTTCGCCGCTTTCCGACCGCCTGCTGGCGATGAATGAGTCGGCCACCATCGCCATGGCCAAAAAGGGCCGTGAGCTGGCCGCCAAGGGCTTCGATGTTATCAACCTCAGCTTTGGGGAGCCGGATTTTCAGACCCCGCAATACATCAAGGACGCCGCCAAACAGGCGCTTGATGACGGCTACACGTTCTACACGCCCGTGCCCGGCATTCCGGAGCTGCGGCAGGCCATCTGCGTCAAATTCAAGCGGGATAACAACCTCGATTTCCTGCCCAATCAGATTGTGGTGAGCACCGGGGCCAAGCAGGCGCTGGCCAATGCCGTGCTCAGCCTCGTGAATCCGGGGGAGGAAGTCATCGTGTTTTCGCCCTACTGGGTGAGCTACGAGGAGATGGTGAAATTGGCCGAAGGCGTGCCCGTACCGCTGGTGGGAACCCTGGAAAACAACTACAAAGCGACGGCCTCGCAGCTGGAAGCTGCCATCACACCGCGCACCAAGCTCATCATGTATTCCTCGCCCTGCAACCCCACGGGTGCAGTTTTCAGCCGCGAGGAGCTGGGCGCTATTGCCGAAGTGCTGGCCCGCCACCCGCAAGTGTACGCCCTAGCCGATGAGATTTACGAGTACATCAACTTCGTGGGCGAGCACGCCAGCCTGGCCAATTTCGACGAAATCAAGGACCGGGTTATTACTGTCAACGGCTTTTCGAAGGGCTATGCGATGACGGGCTGGCGGCTGGGCTACCTGGCGGCCCGCGCCGATATTGCTGCCGCCTGCGAGAAGATGCAGGGCCAGGTTACGTCCGGTACCTGCTCCATCGCGCAGCGGGCGGGGGTGGCCGCGCTGGCCGGGGGCCGCGCTTCGTCCGATGCGATGGCCGCCGCTTACCGCCGCCGCCGCGACCTGGTGCTGGAGGCCGTGAAAGACATTCCGGGCCTGAACACGCCCACGCCCAGCGGCGCGTTCTACATCTTCCCGGTAGTATCGGCCTTCTTTGGCCGTACTGCGCCCGATGGCAGCACCATCCGCGATTCCTCGGACCTGGCTTTGTTCCTACTCAACGACGCATACGTTTCCTCTGTGTCCGGCGAGGCGTTTGGAGCCCCGGAATGCCTGCGTTTCAGCACCGCCGCCGCCGATGAGAAGCTGGTGGAAGCGTTTCGGCGCATCAAAGTGAGCCTGGCGAAACTGTAGGAACGCGCCACGACGCGTTCGGCGTGGACTCGCGTTCGCCGCAAAACTGCCGTCAGCAACAACCGTGCGATGTGCGAACGCGCCGTGGCGCGTTCCTACCTTTGCCCAATGCCCGCTTCTTCCCTGAATACGCTTTTCGAAAACTTCAATAATCTGCGCGTCCTCATCGTTGGCGACGTCATGGTGGACGCTTACGTGTGGGGCCGCGCCACGCGGCTCTCGCCCGAGGCGCCGGTGCCGGTGGTGCACGTGGCGCGTACCGAAAACCGCCTCGGTGGGGCTGCCAACGTGGCCCTGAACGTGCAGGCCCTCGGCGCCACGCCGCTGCTGTGCGCCGTTATCGGCACCGACGCGGGTGGAGACCAGCTGCTACAACTGCTGCAGGAGCGGGATTTGCCCGACGCTGGTATTATCCGCAGCGCGGCGCGGCCCACCACGGTGAAGCAGCGCATTCTGGCCCACGGCCAGCAATTGCTGCGCATCGACTCGGAAGTGGAAACGGACCTGAATGCCGACGAAACCACCCAACTGCTGGCTGCCTACGACGACCTGCTGGCCCGCGCCGACGTGGTTATTTTCGAGGATTACGACAAGGGTGTGCTCAGCGAGGTCATCATTACGGAGTGCATTGCCCGCGCCCGGCAGCGCGGCATCCCCACGGTGGTCGACCCGAAGAAGAAGAATTTCCTGGCCTACCGCCATTGCACGCTCTTCAAACCCAACCTGAAAGAGCTGCGCGAGGGCCTGAAGCTGGAGTTCGGCGAGCCGAACACGGACCGCGCGGGTTTTGAGGCCGCCGTGGCCCGGCTGCGGGAGGAGCTGACACCCGAAATTGTGCTGGTGACGCTGTCGGAATACGGCGTGTTTGCCCAGCAGGAAGAAGTAAAAACGTACCTGCCGGCCCATTTACGCACCATTTCCGACGTGTCGGGGGCGGGCGATACCGTTATCAGTATTGCCGCCTTGTGCGTGGCGCTGGGGCAGCCAGCGGCCTTCACGGCGGCGCTGGCCAACCTGGGCGGCGGGCTGGTGTGCGAGCAAGTGGGCGTGGTACCCGTGGAGAAACTGCGGCTGCTGGAAGAAGCGCAGGAAGCGGGGCTGCTTAGCGTTCTGTCGAACAAACTTCAACGCCGTTAGGGGAGGTTTACATGCTCGTAGGAGGCTTTTGCCGTCTCATACGGCACTTTTGCCATCTTATAGGACGCTTTTGCTATCTCATACGGCACTTTTGCCGTCTCATAGAACCTTTTGCCATCTTATACGGCACTTTTGCCATCTCATACGGCCCACGCGCCTGCTCATACGCGCCATGAGCCCGCTCTTACGCGCAACGTGGGTGCTCATATACGCAAAGTGCACCCTCATACTTGTCCCGTCCTTGCTCCTCCGCAACACGGGCCAGCCCATAGGCCCGCGGCGGCCTAAGTAGCTAGGCTTTCTTCAGAAACTCGGTTTTCAGCACCATCGTGCTGCCGCCGGCCCGGCCTTCTATTTCGGCGGCGCTGTTGGTGAGGCGGATGTTTTTGACCACCGTACCGCGCTTGAGCGTGAGGGAGGAGCCTTTTACTTTGAGGTCTTTGATGAGGGTGACTGAGTCGCCTTCGGCGAGCAGGGTGCCGTTGCTGTCTTTTACGTCCATGGGGTGGGTAATTCGGGGAAAGAAACTGGCTGGTTAATCAGCGTGCTTAGCGGCGAAACAGCAACAGATAAACCAAGAAAAACACGGGCGAGAGGCTGCCGAACGAAATCAGTACCATCATGAAGGTTTCGAAGCCCGACCGCTCGGACTTGCGCAGGTACCAACGCCACATGAAGAACAGCAGCGTCAGGAGCAGGGCCAGGGTGAGGTAAAAGACGGGGCCGAACATGGATGGAGAAGTATTACTTCTGATTTATTGAAGAAAATCGGGGTTCCAGAAATGGTTTTTGTAAGCCGGCCAAGCGAGGTGAATTGCTTCTATCAGGTGCTTGCCACCGGCTGTTACCGAATTCTCGTGTGAGAAGTAAAGAAGGAACTGAAAGGAAGCGTCGGTGTACAGATGTTCGAATCCATTATAGCCGAATACGCACTTATCTAGTTCAACAAATGCTACTGCTCCTCCTTCCTGAACCTCATATACAGCAGATATGCTGAATGTATCCGTAAGAAGCAGTTTCATAGCGCCATCATCAAACCACTCTATAAAAGATTCCAGGGTATAAATATTTATCTCCTTCGAGTTGTCGGCAGGGCCGGTGATGGGCACCCAGCCAAAAGGTAGGTCGCAATTCCACCGGGCATTTAACTCAAGCAGAACCAAATCCTCAGACATACCAGGCATAAATGCTCGTATATGAGTAGCTGTGCTAAGTAAACCCTACCCCTGCCAAGCCTTCACCGTTTCCACGAAGACGCGGACGCTGTCGGGGTTGGTGTCGGGGTAGACGCCGTGGCCGAGGTTGGCGATGTGGGGGCCGCCGGCGAACTGGCGGAGCATGGTTTCGGTGGCGGCTTTTACCTGGGCGGGGGTGCCGTAGAGGGCGCAGGGGTCGAGGTTGCCTTGCAGGGTTTTAGTGCCGGCTTGCAGGCGCACCTGGGCGGGGTCCTGGTTCCAGTCGAGGCCTATGGTGCGGCAGGGCATGGCGGCGAACTCGGGCACGGCCCACCAGGCCCCTTTGGCAAACACAGTGACGGGGACCAGCGGGGCCAGGGCCTCGCAGATTTCCTGGATGTAGCGGGTCGAAAACTCGGTGTAGTGCGCGGGGGGCAGGATGCCGGCCCACGAATCGAAGACCTGGACGACTTGCGCGCCGGCCGCCACCTGGGCCTGAAGATAGGCGATGGTGGTGGCGGTGATTTTCGCCAATAAGCGGTGGGCAAGGGCGGGCTCCTTGTAGAGCATGCCCCGCGCTTTGGAGAAGGTTTTGGAGCCGTGGCCTTCCACCATGTAGGCCAGGATAGTCCAGGGCGCGCCAGCAAAACCGATGAGCGGCACCCGGCCGTTGAGGGCGCGGTGGGTGATGCGAATGGCTTCCAGCACGTAACCAAGGCCTTCTTCGGGGTCGGGGACGCGGAGCTTGTCCACGTCGGCAGCCGAACGGATGACTTCAGGGAAGAGGGGGCCGCGGGCTTCCACCATTTCGTAGGTCAGGCCCATGGCGTCGGGCACCACGAGGATGTCGGAGAAGATGATGGCGGCGTCCACGTCCAGCGCGTCGATGGGCTGGATGGTGACTTCGGCGGCCAGCGCGGGGGTTTCCACCAGCTCTTTGAAGCCGGAAAGACGGGCGCGCAGGGCGCGGTATTCGGGCAGGATGCGGCCGGCCTGGCGCATGAGCCAGACGGGGGTGCGCTCGGTGGCTTCGCCCCGGGCGGCACGCAGGAAAAGGTCGTTTTTTAGCATAAGGAAGCGCAAAGGTACGTCCGAAGGGCGCTTGCACGGGGCGTTATCGCGTGAGGCCGGGGAACAGAACGCCGATGGCCGAGGCCAGAAAATTAACCCCGATAGCCAGCGTGATGAAGCCGATGACGCGCGACATGGCCGCCATGCCCGGCTTGCCCAGCACGCGGGTGAGGCGCAGCGAAAAAAGGAGGATGATGAAAGCCGCCAGCGCCACCAGCGCAAAGCCGGCCACGGTCATGGCCTTGTCGACATAAGTGGGGCGGATGAGGCCGATGCAAATGGCCATCGAACCCGGCCCGGAGAGCATGGGCATGGCCAGCGGCGTGAAGCTGATGTCGTCCTTCTGCTTGCTTTCTTCGAGGGCATCGGGGCCGACCCGGTCGCGGTTGCCGCCGGGCGTGAGCAGCTCGAAGGCCGAGCGCATGAGCAGGATGCCGCCCGCGATGCGCAAATGCTGGATGTTGATGCCAAAAAAATTCAGAATGTACTGCCCACCAAAAAAGGCGACGCACAGAATGCACACCATGTAGATGCAGGCGCGCAGGGCCGTGCGGGCGCGCTCCGAGGCCCGGTCGTCGGCCGTGAGGGTGAGGAAAACCGGCATCGCCCCGAACGGATTGACGATGGAAAACAGGGTAGTGAAGGTGGCCAGCAAAATTTCCATAGAGCGCAAAGGTAGGGGAAGGGCCGGGCCGGGCGGAAATGTCCTATTTTGCCGCCTCAACGGCGCGGCTTTGCTGGCCGGGTTTCTGCTTTCCGCCTTTCTCGCTTTCCAGTTCATGACTCTTGACGCCTCTGCAGCCGCTCATTCGGCGGGCTCCGACGACGACCGCCCCACCACCGAAACGCCCCTGGTGGGCATCATCATGGGGTCGAAATCGGATTTGAAAATCATGTCGGCCGCTGCCGATTTGCTCCGCCTGTTCGGCATTCCCTACGAAATCACCTTGGTATCGCCGCACCGCACGCCGCACCGCATGGTGGAGTACGCCGAAAGCGCCCGCAAGCGCGGCCTGCGCGTGCTGATAGCCGGCGGGGGCGGGGCCGCTCACCTGCCGGGCATGGTGGCCGCCTTCACCATCCTGCCCGTGATTGGGGTGCCCATCAACAGCACCACGTCCATTCAGGGGCTCGATTCGGTGCTGAGCATGATTCAGATGCCAGCCGGCGTGCCGGTGGCCACGGTGGGCATCGACAGTGCCGCCAATGCCGCCGTATTGGCCACCCAGATGCTGGCAATTCACAACGCCCGCCTGGCCGACGTGCTGGAAAAATATCGCACCACGCTAAAAGACCGGGTGATGCGCACGATTGAAGAATTGCGCAAGGGCGGCTTTCAGGACGATGTGTAGGGGCCAGATGAGCATAACGTGCTATCGTCCACACCTTCTCAATCCTCATTTCCCCCCATGCCTTTGTTCCTATCCGGCTTGCTGACGGCTGCCCACTGGCTTGCCTGGATACTGGGCTGCGTGGGCTTGCTGGTAACCGTGGTGCCCGTTTTCCGCCAAACCGCGTGGTGGATTCGCATTTGCGACTTTCCGCGCCTGCAAATTGTGGCTGGGCTGTGCCTCAGCCTGGCCGCCATGCTGCTGCTGCCCGCAAGCCGCAGCTTCGGGCACAGCTTTTTTGTGGTGAGCCTGGCCGTGGCCGTTGTGTACCAGCTGAGCCGCATCTGGCCCTACACGCCGCTGCACCGCAAGCAAGTGGCCGATGCCAGCCGCTCGGCCGATGATACCGACCATCACCTCAGCCTGATGGTGGCCAACGTGCTGATGTATAACCGCGACGCCTCGCGCCTGCTGGGCCACATCCGGCACTGGCGACCCGACATGGTGCTGGCCGTGGAAACCGACGACTGGTGGCTGAGCCAGCTGCAGCGCATCGAAGCCGACTACCCCTACACCTGCCACGCCCCGCTGCCCAATACCTACGGCATGTTGGTGTTTTCGCGGCTGCCGCTGCGCGAGCCGCAGATTCGCTACCTCCTCGACCCCGATATTCCCTCGTTTCACGGGCGTGTGGTGTTGCCCAACAATTTGCCCGTGAACCTGCACTTCCTGCATCCCAAGCCCCCGGCCCCGCAGGAATCGAAGAACAGCGCCCGCCGCGATGCGGAGTTGCTGGTGGTGGGCAAGTTTATTAAAGAGCACGACGGCCCCACCGTGGTGGCCGGCGACCTGAACGACGTGGCGTGGTCGCACACCTCCGAGCTGTTTCGCCGGCTGTCGCGCCTGCTCGACCCGCGCATCGGGCGGGGCCTGCTGCCCACGTTTCACGCCGATTACAAGCTGTTGCGCTGGCCGCTCGACCACGTCTTTCACTCGGCGCACTTCCGCCTCCAGCGCCTGGAACGCCTCACCCACATCGGCTCCGACCATTACCCGATTTACATCCGCCTCAGCTACGAACCCGACGGCTGGCACGCCCAGGATTTTGAGCTGGAAAATGCCGACGATGACGACCAGGAAGAGGCTGAGGAAAAAATTGAAGAAGGCGTGGCGGACGTGGCGGCAGGAAACGAGTAAGCGAATAAAAAAGAACGTCATGCTTCGGCTCTGCGGACGCAAGAGGTAGCATGACGTTCTAAAGGGTAACCAACTTGCGGTCTACTTCACCGTAACAGCCTTTTTTACCGTTACCAACTCAATGGATTCGAAGTCGGCGGGGGGCACTTGGCGGCCGCTGGCCCCCACGTACATCGGGCGGATACGGACGGTGAGGCGGCGGTTGGCGGCGGTGAAATCGGTGAAGCCGGCAGCGAAGGCGGCCGGGGTGCTGCCATTGAGTTGGGCCGGCTTGACGTTCATGTCCACCGTGATGGGCAGGGTTTCGATGGCGCTGGCTTCGAGCTGAGTATTGACGCCGGTGGTGCCGGCCGTCAGCTCCTTGCCATCGAGCAGCAGCTTGTAATCGAGCTGCTTGAGCTGGACGTTGGTGGGGCTGGGATTGCGGGCGTACACGCGCATTTTGAGGTGCAGCGGCAGGTTGCCTTTTTGCAGGGCCGTTTGCAGCTGGGCTTGCTGGGGCGAGGCAATGTCGGCCGCTTGGCGCACGAACAGGATATCCTGGCCGTCGAGCTTGGCCTCGTCCACAAAATTCAGGCGGTACTGCATCAGGGTGTAGGACTCGTTTTCGAGGGCTTCGGTCGAGGCGTTTTTGCCGCTGGGCTTGTCTTTCACTTGCTCGCTCACGCTGCAGGCATTGGTGGCCAGCAGCAGGGCACCCAGCGCCAGGGCACGGGCGGGAAATAAGGAGGAGGAGTTTTTCATGTATAAAATGTGACCGTGGGATAAAATCGAATGTTACGCAAGGATTAAGGCCGTAATGGACGTGCTTACGCGAACGGGTGCGGAGGGTTAAAAAGATGCGATAAAAACTACTTGCTGAGCGAAACCCGCAGCGCTATCGACGCCACCGCGCCGAGGCACCCCAACACCAGAATGCGGAGTCCGTGCGCCCGGTCATCGGCGCTAAAGGCCGGAACCTGCGCGCCGTTGGGCAATAACTTGGTGTGATTGCGCAGGTGCCAGCCAATGAAAATGCTGATGAACCCGCCCAAAAGCGCGAAAACGTAGCCCGCCAAAATCCAGGACTTCTGGCTGGGCTCGGGCTTGGCCATTTCAACCAAACGGTTTTGCTGCAGGAGGCGCACGGTATCGGGCGTCACGCTGCGGCCGCGCTGCCTCAGAATCTGGCCGGCCAGCGTCACGTCGTAGCTGTTCCACTCGTCGGGCTTCACCAGCATGTCAAACAGCTCGTCGTTGGTGAAGGTGTACAGGTAATGGTTGGGGTCGGCCGTGGCCGTGAAATGGTGGTTGAATTCGTCTTCCAGCCGCCGCGCCGTTTCAAAATCATCGGGCCGCAGCCGCACCACGAAGCGGGTATCGGTGGGATTAAACGCCATATTCAGGCTGTAGGCCGGTTCGTCGAGACCAGTCTCGTACACGATGTTGTGGTGGCGAAACAGACTCAACAGTCCCTGAGCAACTTCCGCATTGGCAAAGGATTGGTATTGATGAAATTCTTCCATCGGGTAGCTTGAAATGGAAAGTGGCCGTCACATAATTTTTCAAGCAGCAAGCTCAGAAAAAAATACTGATGAACCGCAGGCCAATAAAAAAAGGGCCGGAAGCAATTGCTTCCGGCCCTTCTCAACGGTTTACAAAATCCGCGAAATCCACGAGATTATTTGCCGTCCACTTCTTCGTAGTCCACGTCGGTGACGTGGTCGCCGGCGGGCTGGCCCTGGCCGTCGCCGTTCGAGGGCTGGCCGTCGGCGCCGGGGAAACCACCGGCACCGGGCTGGCCACCTTCGGCGCCGCCAGCGGCGTACATCTCCTGCGAGGCAGCCTGCCAGGCGGCGTTGATGGCCGTCATGGCGGTGTCAATGGCCGCGAGGTCCTTGCTTTCGTGGGCTTTCTTAAGGTCGGCCAGCGCGCCTTCGACGGCGGTTTTGTTGCCCCCGCTCAGCTTGTCGCCGTACTCTTTCAGCTGCTTCTCGGTTTGGAAAATCATCGAGTCGGCGGCGTTCACTTTCGTGATGCGCTCGGTTTCGGCTTTGTCCGACTCGGCGTTGGCAGCGGCTTCGTCGCGCATGCGCTTGATGTCGTCCTCGCTCAGGCCGCTGCTGGCTTCGATGCGGATTTTCTGCTCTTTGCCGGTGCCTTTGTCCTTGGCGGTTACGTTCAGGATGCCGTTGGCGTCGATGTCGAAGATTACCTCAATCTGCGGCACGCCACGGGGGGCGGGCGGGATGCTGTCGAGGTGGAACTTGCCGATGGTGCGGTTCTGACTGGCCAGGGGCCGCTCGCCTTGCAGCACATGGATTTCCACCGAAGGCTGCGAATCCGAAGCCGTGGAGAAGGTTTCCGATTTCTTGGTGGGGATGGTCGTGTTCGACTCGATGAGCTTGGTCATCACGCCGCCCATCGTCTCAATGCCGAGCGACAGCGGGGTCACGTCGAGCAGCAGCACGTCTTTCACTTCGCCGGTGAGCACACCGCCCTGGATAGCGGCACCGATGGCCACTACTTCGTCGGGGTTCACGCCTTTCGAAGGCTTCTTGCCGAAGAATTTCTCCACTTCCTCCTGGATGCGGGGAATGCGGGTCGAGCCACCCACGAGGATAACCTCGTTGATGTCGGAAGTCGACAAACCGGCGTCCGACAAGGCTTTTTTTACGGGCTCCATCGAGCGGCGCACGAGGTCGTCGGCGAGCTGCTCAAATTTGGCGCGGCTCAGCTTCACCACCAGGTGCTTGGGGCCCGAGGCCGTAGCGGTGATGTAGGGCAGGTTGATTTCGGTTTCGGTCGAGCTGGAGAGCTCCACTTTGGCTTTTTCAGCGGCTTCTTTCAAGCGCTGGAGGGCCATGGGGTCGTTGCGCAGGTCGAGGCCTTCGTTGTCCGACTTGAACTGGTCGGCCAGGAAGTTGATGATAACCTGGTCGAAGTCGTCGCCGCCGAGGTGGGTGTCGCCGTTGGTGCTCAGCACTTCAAACACGCCATCGCCAAGCTCCAGAATGGAGATATCAAACGTGCCACCGCCGAGGTCATACACGGCGATTTTCTGGTCTTTGTGCTTCTTGTCGAGGCCGTATGCCAGGGCTGCGGCGGTGGGCTCGTTGATGATGCGCTTCACGTCGAGGCCGGCAATGGCACCGGCTTCTTTCGTGGCCTGGCGCTGGGCGTCGTTGAAGTACGCGGGCACCGTGATAACGGCTTCGGTGACGGGCTGGCCGAGGTAATCCTCCGCGGTTTGCTTCATTTTCTGAAGCACCATGGCCGAGATTTCCTGCGGCGTATAGTTGCGGTCGCCGATTTTGACGGCTACCGTATTGTTGGCGCCGGGCACCAAATCATAGGCTACGTACTTGCTTTCGGCGGTTACTTCCGAAAACTGGCGGCCCATGAAGCGCTTGATGCTGGCGATGGTGTTTCTGGGGTTGGTCACGGCCTGGCGCTTGGCCGGGTCGCCCACTTTGCGCTCGCCCTTGCCCCCGTCGAGGAAAGCGACGATGCTGGGGGTGGTGCGGCGGCCTTCGCTGTTGGGGATGACCACGGGTTCGTTGCCTTCCATTACGGCCACGCACGAGTTGGTGGTGCCGAGGTCAATGCCGATTATTTTGCCCATGAGAGGGGTGTGTTGGTTAAGTGTGGAGGTTGTCAGGTTCGAAGCAGCGTTGCCGCCGCTACCGGGGGGGTACAAGCAACGTACCAGCGTCGTTTTGGTGACAGTTTGTCACCGATTTGGCGCTTGGTGGCGGTTTCTCCGACGCGGTGGCCTGAATTGTTTCGGGCGGGTGTTGTTTTCCTGACAAGGGGGCGGAAAGTATGCTTTCTTGCCGCTGAATTCACAGCGAACTGCCGTCCATATGCTCAATATTATCCTTCCGAGCCTGCCTTACCAGCGCACCGTTGACCCAATGTGGCAAGAGGAAATGGACGTTGCCCGTAGCTGTGGCTACTCGGTGTGTCTTTTTGATTCAGAGCAGGAAAAACTTTATCAGCAGCCCAATCCGCAACGGCCTAGCTTATATAGAGGCTGGATGTTGTCAGTTGCTGAATACCAGAATCTGGCGAACATGACGCCGCTATTGGTTTCGAGCGATATGTATTTGGCTTCGCATCAGGCGACTGGCTGGTACGATTCAATTTCGGGTTTCACCCCACGAAGCAGCTTTGTTGCTGCCGGGGATGCTGAAGCGGCTGTTGAATCTTTCATGCAACAGACCGGCAAGTGTTTTATCAAAGGGTTGACCAAGTCATTTGGCCCAGAATCGGTAATTGCTTCGCGGACCGAATTCGATGTGCTGTGGCAAAAGCATGAGGTGGCCCCGCCGGATTTGCTGTTTGTGCGGGAGTTCGTCGGACTATCAAGCCAAGCGGAACAACGGTTCTTTGTAGTGCGGAATGAAGCTTTTGGAGCCGCAGAAACTCCATTTCCTGAAGTGCTAAGGCCAGCTTTAGAGGCTTTGAAGAGCCGGTGGTTTTACACTGTAGATATCGCTTACACTCAAACCGGTCAACCCATAATAATTGAGGTTGGCGATGGTCAGGTTTCTGATATCAAAGAGTGGAGTGTTGCAGAATTATACGGCAGGGTTATTTCCCGGCTATCGGAGTTGGCAACTGCTTAGCAGAATCCAGAAACGCCCGCGTCTGCTGCTCCCAATCGGTCGGATAGCGTTTCCAATACGGCTCGTGGCCCACGCCGGGGAAGTCGTGGCGGGCTTTGGGACCGGCGAGGTGGGCGAGGATGGCATCGGTTTCGACGCGGGTTACGCGCGGGTCGGCAGTGCCCCAGAGCAGGAGGGTGGGCGTGTGGATGTGGGTGGCGTAGTGCTCGGCGTTGAGCCCGTAGGCCCAGAAGCCGTTTTGCACGCCGCCCCAGAACACCAGCAAATCGGCCATCGGGAATGCGGGGACGTGCATGGATTCGAAGCGGTTGTAGGCCGTCTGGCGCATGTTGCCGTAGGGGCATTCCAGGATGTTGGCGCTGGGATGGATGCCCAGCTCGGCCTCGGCACGGAGGATGGCTACGGCGCCCATGCTCACGCCGTAGAGGATGAGGGGCTTGTTTTTGGTTGCCAGTTGTTGGGTTTTGGTCGATGCGGAATCCTGTAGCCAGCGCACGGCAGCCGCCACGTCATCGGCTTCCCGGTAGCCCACGGTGGTGCGGAAACCGGCCGAATTGCCATTGCCGGCCTGGTCCACGAGCAGCACGGCGTAGCCCAGCCGACGGAAGTAGCCGGCCTCGTGGATGAGGTGCGACTTGCTGCTGGTGTAGCCGTGAAACAACGCCACCGTGCCCCGGCTGCGGCCGCTGTCGGGCCGGGCGTACCAGGCTTCGAGCGGGCCGTTGGGGCTGGCGATGGTCACGGTTTCGACCGGGAAAGCGGGCTTGGGGCCGTTGAAGGGCTTGGGGTTGCGGATGCCGGTGAGCAGCAGCCACAGCTTCTGGCCGGGGCCCAGCTGCTCGGGGTTGGGCGAGTGCAGGCCGGGCTCGTTGGAGAAGTGCGTGAAGCGCCAGGCGTGGAAAAAGGCCACGGCATTCATGGCCCCGAAGCCGGTGAGAAGCAGCAGGAGCAGCCAGCGGCGGCGGGTAAAGTGGTGTTTCATCGGCAGGAAAAGCGCCTAGTAACGCCGCACCGCGCCGGATATTTTCCGCAGCCCTGCCACTTCGGCGGCGGTCAGGTCGCGCCACTCGCCGGGCTGCAGGCCGGTCAAGGGCAATTCGCCCAGGCGGGCCCGCACCAGGCGCAGGCAGGGGAGGCCCACGGCCGCGCACATTTTGCGCACCTGCCGGTTCATGCCCTGCGAAATGCTGATTTCGAGCCAGCTGGTGGGGATATTGGCCCGGTAGCGGATACCTGGGGTGCGCGCCCACAGGCCGGCCGGCTCGGGGATTTCGGTGGCGCGGGCGGGGTCGCAGAGGCCGTCTTTTATCTGCACGCCGCGCCGCAGATGTCCCAACGCTTCGGCTGAAACGAGGCCTTCGACCTGCGCCCAGTAGGTTTTCGGGACTTTGAATCTGGGGTCGCTGAGGCGGTGCTGGAGGGCTTTGTCGTCGGTGAGCAGGAGCAGGCCCTCGCTGTCAAAATCGAGCCGGCCGACGGGGTACACGTCGGGCACGGGTACGAAATCCTTGAGCGTGGCGCGGCCGTGCTCGTCGGTGAACTGGGTGAGGACTTCGTAGGGCTTGTTGAGGAGGAGGTAACGCATGGTAGGAACGCGCCACGGCGCGTTCGGGCGCGTGGGCAGTATTCAATAATAGTACGTTCAACGATTGAACGCGCCGTGGCGCGTTCCTACCACCAGTGTTGCTGCGGCAGCGCGGTGCCCAAAGTTACCGGCTCGCCGAGGTGTGGCGTGGTGATGACCTGGCCCAGGCGCGCCGCCTCGGTAGTGGCGCGGGTCACGGGCTCGTTCCAGGCGTGGAGCGACTCGGTGAAGGCGCCCCAGTGCACGGGCAGCATCACGGCGGCGCGCACGTCGCGGGCGGCCTGCACGCTTTGCTCGGGGCGCATGTGGATGTCGGCCCAGCTGTCGTTGTACTGGCCGCATTCCACAAGGGCCAAATCAAAAGGCCCGTACTGCCGGCCGATGGCGGCGAAGTGCGGGCCGTAGCCGCCATCGCCGGTGTAGAACACGCGCTTGGCGGGGGCCTGCATCACCCAGGAGCACCAGAGCGTGGAATTGCGGTTGCCCAGGCCCCGGCCCGAAAAGTGGCGGCTGGGCGTGCAGCGCAGCGTGAGGCCGGGGATTTTGGCGCTGTCGCCCCAGCTCATTTCGGTGATGCGCTCCGCCGGCACGCCCCAGCGGCGCAGGTGCGGCCCGATGCCCAGCGGCACGTAGAAATGCCCCACTTTGTCCTGGATTTTGCGGATGGTGGCGTAGTCGAGGTGGTCGTAGTGGTCGTGGGAGATGAGGACGGCGGCGATGGCCGGCAGTTTTTCGGGCGCGATGGCCAGGGTGCGGTTGTAGCGGTTGGGCGTGGCCCAGCTCACGGGGCCCATCTCAATGTTCAGCATGGGGTCGAGCAGGATATTCTGGCCAGCAATTTCGACCAGGCTGGCCGAGTGGCCGAACCACGTTACGCGCACCATTTCGGGTGTTTTTCGGGTGATGGCCAGCGAATCGAGGGGCTGGGTGGGCAGCTGACGGGATGGCTCGGCCTGCGGCGATTTATGAAACAGAAACTTCCACATCACCGACGGCATGCTGCCGCCCGTCAGCTCGCGGGTCGGAATCAGGTTGAAGAATTCGCCCTTCTTCTCATCGTAGTGGCCCGATTTTATGTATGTCTGCACCTCGGTTTTGGTGGGTTTGCCGCCCAGCTGCGGGCTGAGACTGATGAAGGCCACGGTGGCTATCATCATTGCGCCGAGTAAGCCGCTGGTTGCCATGAGGAAGGTTTTTAGGGGGTTGCGCATTGGTCCGGCAAATGCTTTAGGCTTGCGGCGTGGGGCGGCTGTGGGCCAGGGCCACAATGTCCAGCACTTCCAGCACGGGCTTGGGCGCGCCGTCCTGCGCGGCAATAATCATGGCCTGCGCTACTTCCCGCAAGGTGCTGGCGAAGGAGGGGGCCAGCCGGCGCACCAGCGGGTAGAGCACGCCCAGGGCGCGGCCCCAGCCCGGCACGTTGCGCTGGCCGGGCATGGGGTGCATGTAGCCCGGCCGGAACATGTAGGCCTGCCGAAAGGGCAGGGCCAGCAGCTCGTTTTCGGTGCGGCCCTTCACGCGGGCCCAGTGCTGGCGGCTGGTTTCGGAGCTGTCGGTGCTGGCCCCGGATACGTAGATGAACGTCATCGTTGGGTTGAGGCGCCCGAGGGTTTCGGCCACGGCCAGCGTCAGGTCGTGGGTGATGCGCTCGTATTCCTCCTTCGAAATGCCCACTGATGAGATGCCCGCGCAGAAAAAACAGGCGTTGTAGCCCGTCAGCTGGCTTTCGACGGCGCTCAGGTTTGCCAAATCGGGTACCAGCAGCTCGGTCATTTTGGGGTGTTGGCGGCCGGTGGGCTTGCGGGTGAGCACCAGTACGTGCTCCACATCAGCGTTTTGCAGGCATTCGAGGAGGACGCCCTCGCCCACCATGCCGGTGGCCCCGGTTAGGATGGCTCGTGTTTTCATAATCGGTTCGGTAAAGTAGGAGGGAGGACGGTTTGGGGGCGGTTCTACCTTACGACGAACGATAAAAGAACGTCATGCAGAGCGCAGCGAAGCATCTTTACCGCGCAAGTAATCAACGGCAATCGCTCCGTCGCTTTACCCCTCCCAAGTTTCCAAATCAATGGGTTGCCAGGTTGGATTGAACGCCTGAATCAGCGCGTCGTTTTTGGCGCGACTCCAGCCTTTCAATACTTTTTCGCGGGCTATTGCCTGCGTAGGGTCAGGCGATATCTCGAAATAAACCAGCAAGTCAGCTTGATATCGGCCGGTGAATTTGCTGGCATCACCTCGGCCGGTGCTGTGTTCGTAGAGCCTGCGGGGCAAATCGTTGGTTACGCCAATGTAGAGAACCGTGCGGCCGGTGTTGGTGAGGATGTAGACGTACATCAGTCATTCAGCTCAACGAAGCGGTTAATCTGGATTACTTGCGCGGTAAAGATGCTTCGCTGCGCTCTGCATGACGTTCTTTTATCGTTCTACTCTACACGCGGCCCGAATACTTCCGCACGGCCCATTCCACCGTCAAAAAGCCCAGAATCACGAAGAAAATCCACTTCAGATTTATCAAATCCTTCAAATCCTCCTCCGAAGAAATAACCGGCTTGTAATTCGCTTTCTCAATGTCCTGGGCCAGCTTATCGAACTGCGACGGATAGTAGAGCTTTGAGCCGCTGCGGCGCGAAAGCTGCGCCAATAGGTTATGGTCGGCTTTCGATTCCAGGGCTTCCAAAGGCTGCGACTGGACCAGCAGCTCGCCGGTATCCTGTTGCGCCTGGCCGCCCAATGTGGCGCGGGCCTGGTAGCGGTAGAGGCCGGCCGGCAGCGGGCCCAGGTGCAGGGGCGAGCCGTCTTCAGCATTGGCGAAGGAGAAGCGACGGGCTTGCTTTTTCTCGTCGCTTAAAACCAGGTCGATTTTCTGGTTGTAGAGGCGCTCGAAGACGGCGTTGTAGGTTTCGGCCCCGAGCGTCACGTCGTCCTGGGTGCCGAAGGCATCCTGCGTGGGGTACACGTCGAGGCGCTTTTTGTTGGCGTTTTGGGTGAGGAGCTGGAGCGTGCGGATGACGAGGCGGTCGTAGGCTTCGGGCTTGTCGTCGTGGGCCACGGCTTCGCTCAGGCGCCACTGCCAGCTGCCGTCGGTGAGGAGGGTGGCCTGGCGGTGGTCGGCCGGGCCGCCAAAAACCAGCAGCGGCTTCTGGGTGGGCACGCGGCCCACTTGCTGCCAGAGGGCAGCCTCGGCCCCGGCCCCGAGGCGGTAGTCGCCGAAGGGCACCGGCGCGGGCGGGTACTGCGCGAAGCGGCGGGCCGATTCTTCATCGGTGGCGAAGCGGGCGAAGCCGGGATTGGGCACGGGCGTCACCTCATCGGTCTGCGCCCCGCGCGGCTGGATGGTGAGGCCGGTGCCGAGCTGGTTGTAGGCCGCCAGGTCCGACTGCGCGCCGAGGATGTAGAAGGCGGGCGTTTTGCGGGCTTTCACCTGGGCCAGAATCTCGTTGCCGAGGCCGCCCTGAGCCGGCAGCTGGTGCAGGATGGCCACGTCGAAATCAGCCCCGGCCTTGAGCGGGTCCACGCCGGGCAGGGCCAGGGTGAGGTCGAAGTTGTCGTTGGCCAGGATGGCGGCGCGCAGGGCTTTCAAATCGGGGTGCGGGGCGGCGCCGGCCAGCAGCACGCGCAGCTTGCCCTTCACGATTTCGACGAAGGCCGTGCGCTGGTTGTTCAGCTCGGTAAACTCGCCGGGCTGCGGCGTGATGCGCACCTCGTAGCGGCGCTTGCCCGGCGCGGGCGCCGTGATTTGGAAGGTGGCTTTGACGCGGCGGCGGCCGGCGGGCAGGGCCACGCGGCGGGTGTCGAGCACGCGGCTGCCCTCGCGCAGCTCTACGGTGGCCGTGCCGCCGGCGTAGCCTTCGAAACCCAATTCGGCCTCAATGGGGAATTTATTGCCGCTGAAAGCCACGCGGTTGTAGGTGAGGCCGGTGAGGCGCAGGTCGCGTTTGGGGATGGTGTCGCCCACCGCCACGCTGTAAATCGGGAAGCTGAACTCGGAGTAGGCGGGGCTGCGGCCCTGGTTCACGAGGCCATCGCTCACGAGGACCACGCCGGCCAGGTTGCGGCCATCGTAGGCGTCGCGGGTGCCAGCCAGGAGCTGGTCGAGGTCGGTGGTGGCGGCCGAGAAGCGCAGCGAATCGGGCCGGGCCGGGCGGCCGGGCGTGGGCGTCAGGGTGCGGGTTTCGACGGTGAAGCCCCGGCCGCGCAGCGTCTCGGCCAGCCTGGTGAGGCCGCTGGTGGCCTGGATGAGCACGTTTTTGGGCGTGAACAGCGCTACCGACTGTGAGTTATCGACGGCCAGCACCACGGTGGGCTGCTCGGTGTGCGTGGTGGTGGTTTTGATGAACGGGGCCAGCAGCAGGTAGCACAAAAAGCTCACCACGGCGAAGCGCAACGCCGCCAGCGTATAATTCAGGCGCGTGCTCCACGGCGCTTTGGCCGAGTACTGAAGGGCGGCGTAGCCCGCGCCCACGGCCAGGCAAAGCAGGATAAACCAGGAGGAATATTGAGTGGTCAGCAAAAGTGTCAGTGATGAAAACAGCGAGGCTGGAAAAGCAAGAGGCTAGAATTCTAGCAGGGCTTGGGCTGGAGAAATTACTGGCAGGGAATTGGTCTGAAAGTCCTTGGTGTCACGAGTAACGATAGCTGAAACCGACGCAGATAATGCTGAATGCCGTCCTCAAAATCTTTGAATGAGCTAGCCAAAGCCTGTCGAATAACAACATCATCAATGGCTACAATTCGTACTAGCCGCTCCAATCTCACGAGTAATTCACGAGCATATTCAGCCGTTCCAGTCCGGCGGATGATGTAATAAATGTTGGCAAATGACAGACTGGCTACGCGCAGGCGAACCTGCTTATCAAAGCTAGCCTGCATCGATTCGGCCGCACCCGCCCAAAAAGGCTCCCGATGGGCCAGAAAGTCGATAACAATGTTGGTATCCAGAAAATAGTGCTTCATAAACACTCCCGCTCACTAATAGCCTCGCCCAGAACGGTTTTGTAATCGAAGTCAGGAAGCAGGGAAATGCACCCGGAAAGTGCTTCGACTTCGGGTGATAGAGGGCGACGCTTGCGGGCCGGTAGCGCCACCACCGGCCGCAACAGCTCCGCCACCAGCACCGATAAATCGGTGCCCGTGCGCTGGGCATACTCCTGGGCCTGCCGGGCCAAATCGTCGTCGAAGGTGAGCGTGAGGGTGGACATGGTGAGCAAGATAGGTCGTAAAACACCGGGCAACCGCCCTAAAGGTCGGCCCGCGCCGCCAAAGTTGCCGCCGGCCGCTGGTTCAACGCAGGGGGAAGGTAACCGGTTTGGCGCAGTTGGGCGGGGGGCGGCGGGAAGAAAAAGGCCGTTTCCAGCGACATGTAGTGACTTGGGATGCCCAAGTAGCCTCTCCGGATGCCCAAGTGACGTCTCCGGATAGCCAGATAGCCTCTCTGGATGGCTAAGTGGCATCTCTGGATAGTCAAATGGCCTCTCTGGATGGCTAAGTGACGTCTGTGGGTAGGCAAGTGGCACGTCTGGATGGCTAAGTCGTGTCTCCGGAGAGGCAACTGGTAGCTCCCGCTAACCAAGTGGCTGCTCGGGAGGGCCCGCCACCGGCTTGGTGGGGCCAGCCGGCGGCTGGGCTACCGGCGGAGCACGGTAACCAGTTCGGGACTATTAAAGAGGCTGACCGGCGAAATGACGGTTTCATTCAGCGGCAAGCTGTCGCCGTAGCGCTCCCGCAGCTTGGCCTGCACGGCGGGGTGGTTCAGGTCGAAATCGCGCAGGTGCTGGAGCTGCCCCAGCTGCCGGCCGAGCCCGCGCTCGTACACTTTCCAGATGAGCTCGGAGCAGTAAATCCGGTCGTCGGACCAGCCGAAATACAGGTCGTACTTGTGGCCCAGCAGGGGCTGCCCGGCCGCTTTGAGGCGGGCCAGGGCGGCGGGGGTGAGGGCGGTGGCCGCGTCGCCCAGCCGCTTGGTGACGAAGTGGCCGCCCTGGCCCCGCGCCACCCAATCGGCCAGCGGCGTGCGCTTCACCGGCTGCACGGCTTCGAACACCTGCCAGTTTTCCCCTTCTTTATACACAATGCCGCAGTGGCTCCAGGCCGAGTGCGTGGCCAGCTGAATGGCCCGGCTCTGGGCCGATTGGGAGGTGTGGAAAATCAGGTCGCCGTCGCGGAGCTGGGGCGCTATTTGGGCGGTAGTGGCCTCAGCGGCGCGGTGGCTCTGGAAGCGGAGCAGGCGCGGGTAGGCGGCGGGGGCGCATACCGATAAGAATACCCCAAGCGTTACTATTGCTACTCCAATTCTGGTGCGAAGTAAAACCTCGAAAAAACGGCCCATCGGGTTTGCCTAATTATGAAAAGGATAAGCCGGAAAGAACCCTATCTAAAAGTGCTGACTTCAAAATGGGTAACCTTCCCGTTGCTGTTGATTCTAGGCTTTGCTGGCGGATTTATTAGCGCCGGCTACGGCTGGGCAAAAAGCGGTTATCAGTTTTTGCCGTCAGAAATCATTATAAAGCCACCTCCGCCTGGCACAACTTGGTGCTTCCCCGATGTGGGTTTCAGCAGGGCTGAGAAATTCAAAAGAAACCTTGATGAGCGGATGGCTTCAACTCATTTAGGTCGGTATAATGATTCAATAGTGAGAAGCAGCATAGACGGAATAAATACGGATGGTTTATGCTCCTACTATCTAATGAACGTCGGACCCAAACGGTTTAATGTTATTTTCACGGCTAGAGGTGGCTTTACTCCGCACAGCAACTACACACTGGTAACTGAAACAGGCTGTTATTATCTATACCCCATCCCCAAAAGGAGGAGTAACGATTATGACAGCCTGTTTCAGGAATGGATGAAGCGGTAGGAAAAGCCTTGGATAAGCGACGTCTTACGTCAGCATCCCGCCATCCACTTGCAGCACCTGGCCGGTGATGTAGGCCGAATCATCGGAGGCCAGAAAAGCCGTCGCCTTCGCCACGTCCTCCGGCCGGCCGCCGCGTTTGAGCGGGATGGCCTTGCGCCACTCTTCCAGCTGCTTGGGGTCGAGGGCGTCGGTCATTTCGGTTTCGATGAAGCCGGGGGCCACGGCGTTGCAGCGGATGTTGCGCGAGCCCAGCTCCAGGGCCACCGATTTGGTGAAGCCGATGATGCCGGCCTTGCTGGCGGCGTAGTTGGCCTGCCCGGCGTTGCCCTTGATGCCCACCACGCTGGTCATGTTGATGATGGAGCCGGCTTTGGCGCGCATCATGGGCTTGGTGGCGGCTTTGGTGAGGTTGAAGACGGACTTGAGGTTCACGTTCAGCACGTTGTCCCACTGCTGCTCGCTCATGCGCATGAGCAGGCCGTCCTGGGTGATGCCGGCGTTGTTGACGAGGATGTCGAGCTTGCCGAAATCGGCCACCACGTCTTCCACCAGCTTCTCGGCCTGAGCGTAGTCGGAGGCGTCGGAGCGGTAGCCTTTTACCTTGGTGCCGGCGGCCGAAAGCTCGGTTTCCAGGGCCTGGCCTTTTTCAACTGAGGATAAATACGTGAAGGCGACATCGGCGCCGAGCTGGGCGAAATGCGCCGCGATGGCGCGGCCAATTCCTTTGGAAGCGCCCGTCACGAGGGCCACTTTTCCGGTGAGTGTGTTGGTCATGGGGCGAAGGTAAGTAGCGCACACGTAGCGCGGACTTTGTAGTCCGCGTGTCTGAACGGTTGAAATGGCGCGGGGGCGCGGACTACAAAGTCCGCGCTACGTTCGCGCGACATCGGCCTAACTTCGCCTCATATTATGCCTTACCACGACATCTGCATCCTGGGCGCGGGCCCCGGCGGGGCCGCCGCCGCCCTGCACCTCGCCAACGCCGGCCACGCCTGCCTGCTGCTGGACCGCGCCGCTTTCCCGCGCGACAAAACCTGCGGCGATGCCCTCAGCGGCAAGGTCATCAACGAGTTGAAGCGCATCGCGCCCGGCCTGCACGCCAAGCTGGCCGCCTCGCCCCTCCAGATTCCCAGCTGGGGCATCGACTTCATCGCGCCCAACGGCCGCAAGCTCAGCATCCCCTTCAAGCCTAAGTTCGACAAAGCCGCCGATGCCACCGCCGGCCACGTCGCCAAGCGCATCGATTTCGATAATTTCCTGGTCGAAGAAGTGCGCCAGCGGCCCGAAATCGACTTCCGCGAAAACGTGGACGTGGCCCGCACCGAGCGCACGCTCGCCGGCTGGCAGCTCTTCGACAAAGCCGGCCAGCAAATCGCCACCTGCCGCCTGCTCCTCGTCGCCAACGGTGCCCAGTCCGAGTTCGCCCGCAAAGTGGCCGGCCACGCCCTGGAGCCCGACCACCACTGCGCCGGCCTGCGCACCTACTACGACGGCGTGAGCGGGATGAGCCCCGATAATTTCATCGAGCTGCACTTCATCAAGGACTTTCTGCCGGGCTACCTCTGGGTCTTCCCGCTGCCCAACGGTCAGGCGAACGTGGGCGTGGGCATGCTCTCGAAAACCGTGGCCGATAAGAAAATCAACCTGCGCCAGCGGCTCGACGAGATTCTGACCACGCACCCGGCGCTGGCCCCGCGCTTCGTGGGGGCCACGCGGCTGGGGCCGGTGAAGGGTTTCGGCCTGCCGCTGGGCTCGAAGCGGCGGGCGCTGTCGGGGGCCGGCTATTTCCTGCTCGGCGATGCCGGCTCGCTCATCGACCCGTTTTCGGGCGAGGGCATTTCGCACGCCATGGTGAGCGGCCGGCACGCCGCCATCTGGGCCGCGGAGGCGGTGAAAAAGAACGATTTCAGCCCCGAATTCCTGAAGAATTACGACAAAGCCGTGTACAACCGCCTCGGCCAGGAGCTGCGCCTGAGCCGCGTGATGCAGCGGCTGCTGAACTTCCCCAGCCTGTTCAACATCGTGGCCAACCGCGCGGTGAGCAACCCCACACTGGCCGCCACGCTCTCCATGATGTTTATGGATTTGGACCTGCGCGAGCAGCTGCGCAAACCCGGCTTCTACTTCAAGCTGCTGTTTGGCGGGAAGTAGCTTGGCCTCGGCGAGTCCGGGCGCGAGCGCAGCGAGCATCCCGCGTCTGTTGAGTCGGGGCTTTTGCCTTACGGTTCTCCCAATTCCTATCGCACGATGCTCGCTGCGCTCGCACTCGCCGAGGCCAAGCTACTTTCTAGTGCTGGCCGGGCTTGGGGTGGTAGCCGCCGGTGCGGGCCGCCGGGGCAGGCTTGATGGGTGCTTTGCCTTCCTCGTTGCCCACGTAGCGCTTCAGGCTTTTGGCGGCTTCGGGGTTGAGCTTGGCGGCCTGTTCCAAATCGCGCCGGGCTTCCGAGAGTTTATCAAACGAGGAATAGCTGATGCCGCGGTATTCCCAGGCGTCAGCGTAGGTTGAATCGAGTTGGATGGCCCTCGTAAAGTCGGCCACGGCGGGCTTGTACTGGTACATCTGCATCTTGGCTACGCCCCGGCCAAAATACGACTCCTTGTCATCGGCCCGGTACTTGATGGCACCGGAGAAATCAACCGAAGCAGCTTTGTACTGTTTCATCATCAGGCGGTTGACGCCGCGATTGTAGTAGGCATCGGGGTTGTTGCGCTGGTATTTGATGGCCGCCGTGTAGTCGGGCAGGGCCTCGGCGTACTGCCTGAGGTAGCTCTTGGCCTTGGCCCGCTGCAGCAGCGCGGCCGGGTCTTTGGGGTTGCCCTTGAGGGTGGCATCGGCGGCGGTGAGCATGTTGCGGTAATCAACCACCGACATCTTCTTTTCCTTGGCCCGTTCGGCCGACGCCGCCGCCGCCGACAGCGCATTCGGGTCCGGCCGGTCGGCAGCCAGGGCGGAGGCCGAAGCGGCATCGGAGGCCACGGCCGTGGCGGGCGTGGCGTCAATGCCATTGGCCGGGCTGGGGGTACGGGCATCGGGGGCCGTGGTGGCGGCCCCGGTCGAGTCGGGCCGGCGGGCGTCCGTCGCCGTGGGCGCCGTCATGAGCTGGCTCGTGTTGGAGGGCTTCTCCTTCTCGGTAACGGTGGTGGCGCAGCTGGTGAGGAAAGCCAGCAGCCCGAGGGCCGCCAAAGGAGCGCGGAAAATTGATTTCATGAATGCAGAATGATGAGGGCCACGGCGAGCTGCGCCGTAGCCGGAGGCTTATACGGAGACAACGCAATAGTAGCTGTAGCACGTACTGCGGCCCTACTTTGTTGCGTGTCCGAATCGGGAAGAGCAGAATAGCGATGGGGGGCGGGAGCGCGGTTATCTTTGCGGCCACAATTGGGTGGGTCCCCCAGCCGGGCCCGGTGTACTTTTTTTCTTTCCGAGAATTTTATGGCATTGCAATTTGATTTGGTCGTGGTCGGCAGCGGCCCCGGCGGGTACGTGGCCGCCATTCGGGCGTCGCAACTGGGCTTGAAAGTGGGCGTAATCGAGCGCGAGTCGCTGGGTGGCATCTGCCTCAACTGGGGCTGCATCCCCACCAAAGCCCTGCTCAAATCGGCGCAGGTATTCGAATACCTCAACCACGCCGGCGATTACGGCCTCAAGGCCGAAGGCATTGGCTACGACTTCGGCGCCGTCATCAACCGGAGCCGCGGCGTGGCCGACGGCATGAGCAAGGGCATCAACTTCCTGTTCAAAAAGAATAAGATTGAGGCCGTGATGGGCACCGGCAAAGTGGTGGCCCCCGGCAAAGTGGAGGTGACCAAGGCCGACGGCAGCAAGGAAATGGTGGAAGCCAAATCCATCATCCTGGCTACCGGAGCCCGCTCGCGCGAGCTGCCCACCATGCCGGTTGATAACGTAAAAATCATCGGCTACCGCAAGGCCATGACCCTGGAGCAACTGCCCAAGCGCCTCGTGGTGGTGGGCTCGGGCGCCATCGGCGTCGAGTTTGCCTATTTCTACCGCACCATGGGTTCGGAGGTGACGGTGGTGGAGTACCTGCCCCGCATCGTGCCGGTGGAGGACGAGGAAGTATCGCGCCAGATGGAGAAGTCGTTCCGCAAAATCGGCGTCAACGTGCTCACCAGCGCCGAAGTAACCAAAGTGGACACCAGCGGCGCGGGCTGCCGGGTAACCGTTAAAACCGCCAAGGGTGAGCAGGTAATTGAGTGCGACGTGGTGCTGAGCGCCGTGGGCGTGACCACCAACCTGGAAAACATCGGCATCGAAGAGCTGGGCATCAAAGTGGAGCGCGGCCGCGTGCTGGTCGACGATTTCTACCAGACCAACGTGCCCGGCATCTATGCCATCGGCGACATCATTCCCGGCCCCGCGCTGGCCCACGTCGCCTCGGCCGAAGGCATTATCTGCGTTGAGAAAATTGCCGGCCATCACCCCGAGCCGCTCAATTACCAGAACATCCCCGGCTGCACCTACGCCTCGCCCGAAATCGCCAGCGTGGGCTACACCGAAGCCGAAGCCAAGGAAAAAGGCTACGACATTCTGGTGGGAAAATTTCCCTTCTCCGCCTCGGGCAAAGCCGCCGCTGGTGGCGTGAAAGACGGCTTCGTGAAGGTAATCTTCGATAAGAAATACGGCGAATGGCTCGGGGCCCACATGATTGGCTCGAACGTGACCGAAATGATTGCCGAAGTAGTGGTGGCCCGCAAGCTGGAAACCACCGGCCACGAAATCATTAAGTCGGTGCACCCGCACCCCACCATGTCGGAAGCCATTATGGAAGCCGCCGCGGCGGCGTACGGCGAGGTGATTCACTTGTAGAATTTGCCTGTTGAAAACGAAAGGGGCCCGGCTGATTCAGCCGGGCCCCCTTTCGTTTTTAGCGGTTACATTGCTTCTGTAATTCCTCGTTTAAGATGACCCCTACAAATAACATTCTGCTCTACCAGGCACCTGATGGGCAAACACAACTAGAAGTACAGTTGGACCACGAAACCGTGTGGCTGACGCAGGCGCAGATGGTTCAGCTTTTCGACACAACCAAGCAAAATGTAAGCCTTCACGTCAGGAATCTTTTTCGTGAAGGAGAATTGAATGAAGCGGCAGTTGTCAAGGATTCCTTGACAACTGCCGCTGACGGTAAGCAATACCGCACCAAACATTATAATCTGGACGTCATAATATCGGTCGGCTACCGGGTCAAGTCTTTGCGCGGTACTCATTTCCGCCAGTGGGCAACCAGTATCCTGCGCCAATACCTCGTGCAGGGCTATGCCCTCAATGAGAAGCGCCTGCGCGAAAGCGCCCGCCAACTGGCCGACCTCAAGCGGCTGGTGCAGCTGCAAGGCGAAGTGGCGGCTAATCAGGAATTGACTTCCGACCAGTCAGAGGCCTTGTTGCGGGTGCTGGGTGACTATGCCCGCGCCCTCGACGTGCTTGACCAATATGACCACCAGCGCCTGCGGGTGCGCGGCACGGCTACCGAAGAGCCTTTTGAACTGACCTACGAAGCGGGCTTGGAAGCCGTGGACAGCCTGCGCACGCAGTTTGGCGGTAGTGCACTGTTTGGTCGGGAAAAAGATGCCTCATTTCAAAGTTCAGTACGGTCCATTTACCAAAGCTTTGGCGGCGAGGACTTGTATCCAAGTGTGGAGGAAAAGGCAGCTAACCTGCTGTATTTCGTGGTGAAAAACCACTCGTTTTCAGATGGGAATAAGCGCATTGCCGCCTTTCTGTTCGTATGGTTTCTGGACCGGAATAAGTGCCTGTATCACCCCGATGGCTCGCGCCGGCTGGCCGATAATGCGCTGGTGGCTCTCACGCTGCTCATCGCCGAAAGCAAGCCGGAGGACAAGGATACTATGGTCACGCTGGTGGTGAACCTGATTAACCAGGACAACTAATCCTGCACCGCTTCCAGCGGCACGGCCGGCGCGGGCGCGCCTTTCGGTCTCTGGCTCACCAGCCACACGCCCAGGAAGATGAGCACGGCCTGGCCGGCTTTGCCCCAGCTAAAACTGTCTTTGCCCAAGGCCACGGCGATGAGCACGGCCAGCACCGGCTGGAGATAGATGTACACGCCGAGCAGGGCGGGGGAGGCGTATTTCAGGGCCCAGTTGTTCAGCAAATAGGCCAGGATGGTGAGGAAAACCACCATGTAGCCGATTTCCAGCCAGATTTTCAGGGGGAAGCTGGCGTAGTTGGCCGTTAGGGCTTCCTTCCAGCCGAAGGGCACGGCGATGATGGCTCCCACCAAAAACACTCGCGCCAGCACCGCGAAGGCGTGGTACTTGCGCATCAGCGGCTGCACCAGCACCAGGTAGAGGCCGAAAACCGTGGCATTGGCCAGGATGCACAGGTTGCCGAGGGTGGCGTGCGGGTAGATGGCCGCCTGGGCGTTGCGGCTGAGGATGAGCGAGGCCGCGCCGGCTGCCCCCACGGCAATGCCCAGCACGCGCGGCAGCGTGATTTTCTCGCTCAACAAGATGGCCGAAGCAATGACTACGATAATCGGCGCGATGGTTTGCAGCAGGGAGGCGCTAATGGGCGAAGTCCAGTTCAGGCCCTTGAAAAACAGCATCTGGTTGACTCCAATGCCGCAAATGCCGCAGATAATGGAGCGTCGGTTGTCGGCCCAGCCAATGATTTTATCCCGCGGGGCCACGAAGTATTTGATGAGGGCAAAGAAGCTCGACGCGCCCAATACCCGCAGCGTCACAATGCCAAACGGGGTCATGTAAACCGGCATCACGTCTTTGGAAAGCGAATAGCTGCCGGCGTAAATGACGGCAACAATGAATAGGGCTGCGTGGACGCGGAATTGATTGGGCATAGTAGCGCGAACTTTGTGGTTCGCGTCCCCCGCGCCGGTTGCAATCGTTGAAACGGCGCGGGGGACGCGAAC
>NZ_JAGEMO020000076.1 GCF_017921975.2 Hymenobacter terricola | reverse complement strand
CCTCCACGAACAAGCGCGTGTCCTTGGCCGTCACGCCGCAGGCATTCGCTTGGCCCGGCAAGAGTGGCGAAAGGCGTTGCCAGTGCGGGTCGGTCAGGAATGTGCGGTCTTTTTGCATCTTCAAAGCTACCTTAATTGTTCACACGTCCTAGTATAATATGATTCTTCAGTTAACTGATGCAAGTACGTTTGATTGGATAATAGATTTATGGACCCGACTGGCAGTTTCATGCTGTTGTTCCTCACCCCCTCTTTTCCCTCACCCTTTATTATTTGCGAATGAACAGACTTTTTCCCCGCTTAATAGCGCCCTTGCTGTGCGTTGCCAGCTTGGGCCTCATCACTCCCGCTCAGGCGGCGTACGTGCCCGTCGTCGTCACCGGCTTCACGGCCGATGTGGTGGCCAATGGCGTTGGCACCGTCAGCTCCTCAACTACCGCCGACGTGGACGGAGGACCGGTGAATGGTCGCTTCGCCTTCATGGCCCCTGATTTTGTTAACCCAGCTGGTAGCAGTCCCTTTGTGTCGCTGCCCGCCACCGGGCTCATTTCCAGTGCCACCACCGGCGGGCTGAGCTTCCAACTCGCCGCTTACACGGCCAACAACTCGTTGCGCATCCTGGGCACGGGCACGGGTGCACTCACCCTGGCCACGCCGCAGTCGGCCGGGTCCGTCTATCTGCTGGCCACGTCCGGCAATGGTGCCAGCACCGCTACGTTCACCGTCACGTTTACCGACCAAACCACCCAGGTATTCTCCGGGCAAAATATAGATGACTGGTATGGTGGCCATCCCGTCGTCTTACGGGGCGTTGGACGGGTAAATTACGACGACAACTCCATCGACAATGACAGCGCCGAACCAAGTCTCTACCAGGTCCGGCTCGCGCTTGCTCCCGGGAATTATGCCAAAGTAATTCAGCGCATCGACGTGACTAAAACGTCCACCTCGGGCACACTCAACGTCATGGCCGTCAGCCTGAGCACCACCTGCACGGGCACGCCCACGGCCGGCGCAGCCCATGCCAGCGTCACTACGGCGTGCGCTGCGGTGAGCCCTACGCTCTCGCTGACGGGCAAAACCATCGGCGAGGGCATCGGCTACCAGTGGCAGTCCTCGACCAACAACGGGGCAACCTGGAACAATATCAGCGGGGCCACCGACACGACCTTTACGGTGAGCAACCTGACGGTCATGACGCAGTACCGCGCCCAGGTGACCTGCCTGGCCACCAACCTGTCGGCCATTTCCGCCCCAGTGGGCGTGACCGTGACCATTGTCGCGCCGACTTTCGCGACGCTGCCCTTCCTGGAAAGCTTTGAAAATACCTGGCTCAGCTTGTGCGCCACGCATGATACCCCTTCCAACAGCTGGCGCAACACCCCCGCGACGGGCCCCGACTCCTGGCGGCGCGACGATGATGGCGCCAGTGCCAACTGGATATTCGTGGGGCTCGGCGGCTATTCTCCCGCGAGCAGCCTGGGAGCCCACTCTGCCACATTCCATACGTTCGCCGGCCACGACACCATCAGTACCCTGGACCTGTTCGTGGACCTGAGCACCCCCGGCCCCAAGCGTCTGAGCTTCGATTTCGTCAACGTTGACGGACCGGACTCGTTGCTGGTGCAGCTTTCGACGGATGGCGGCACCACGTTTACCACCCTCGGGGGCTACCACCTCAGCCCAAGGTTTACGACCCATGTGCTGCCCATCAGCAGCACCTCGGCCACGGCGGTGGTGCGTTTCCGCTCCCACGCCTTCTTCGACAACACGGACATTGGCCTAGATAACGTCCGGCTGGCGGTGGCCACCGGCTGCCTGACGCCGGCCAACCTCACGACCACCACGGCTCCGACCACCACCACGGCCACCGTCACCTGGCTGACCGGGGGCACGGGCACGTACACGGTGCTGTACGGCCCCACCGGCTTCGACCCCGCCCAGGCCAGCTCGCCCACCAATGCCTACGTGACGGCCGCAGGGCTGAGTGGCCCCCCGTTCACGGCCACGGGCCTAACGTCGGGCACGCCTTATCAGTACTACGTGCTGCTCAACTGTGCGGCCGGGGTCAACTCCGGCCTCGCCGGCCCGGCCGCGTTCAGCACCCAAATTACCAACGACGAGCCCTGCGGGGCCACGCCGCTGACGCTCAGCAACGTGTGCTCGCCGCTTTCCACCACCAACCTGGGGGCCACGACCACGCCCGCCAGCGTGTACGCCTCCGGCAGTGCCAACGTGCTTTGCGGCAACAACCCCCGGCCCAACGACGTGTGGTTCACCTTCACCACGGCCGCTACCGGGCCCACCAGCACCCAGGTGCGCATCACCGTTGCCGGGGCCACGGCCAGCGTGGTGACCGCCTATTCCGGCCCGGCCTGCGCCGGCCCGCTCACGTACCTGAGCTGCTCGGGCTCGACCAACAACCAGGCGGCCTCGCCGTTGGACCTGCTGAGCCTGACGCCGAGCACCACGTACTTCGTCCGGGTCAGCGAGTTCCTGGTCTTCGATAACCCGCTGGATAGCTTCACCATCTGCGCCATGCCGGTGCCCAACTGCGCCGCGCCCACCGGCCTGGGCGCGGGTGCGCTCACCCCCTCCACGGCTACGCTCAGCTGGGCATTGCCACCCGCTCAGGGCGGCAGCTACACTCTCATCTACGGCCTGAATGGCTTTTCGCCCACCGGCACCGGGGGCACCACGCTCACGGGCCTGACGGGCACGAGCACCACCCTGACGAGCCTGAGCCCGGCCACCGGGTACTGCTTCTACCTGCAGCAGGTGTGCGGCGGCACCAACGGCAGCAGCAACCTGATTGGCCCGTTCTGCTTTACCACAACGCAGGGGGTTCCGGCCAACGACGAGCCCTGCAATGCCCTGCCGCTGGGGAGCGCCCCGCTCAGCAGCTCGAACGTGGGGGGCACCACCAGCTTCCAGACCGGCATCAACACGCCGGCCTGTTCACCGGCGGCCTTGCCCAAGGATGTCTGGTTCAGCTTCGCGCCGGCCGGCCCGAATACGACCCTCACGCTCACGGGCACTGCCGCGGGCATGGTGCGCGTGTTTACCAGTCCCAGCTGCTCGGCCGGGCCCTTCAACCAAGTCTTCTGCCAGGGCGTGGGCAATAACACGAACGTAGGCCCGGTGCCCCTGACGGGCCTGACCCCCGGCCAGCGCTACTACGTGGCCGTGAGCGGCTACGGCAGCTCCGACACGCCCGGCCCTTTCACCATCACGGCCACCAACCTGCTGGCTGCCCACGCCGAAGCGGAAGCGGAGGCCTTGCGCGTCTTCCCCAACCCAAGCGGGACCGGCCAGCTGACCCTGCGCCTGAGTGGCCCGCACAGCACCGGCCAGGCCGCGCTGCTTAACGCCCTGGGCCAGGTAGTGCGGACTCAGGTCCTGAACGGAGCCTCGGAACAAGCCCTCTCCACCGTTGGCCTGGCCCCGGGCCTTTATACCCTGCGCGTTACCCTGCCCGGCCAGGCCTTCACCCGCAAAGTTATTCTGGAATAGCCTGTTGGTTTGTTCTTGCTTCGAAATCGAAAGGTCCCGGCTCGCAAGCCGGGACCTTTTTCTGTGAGGCAGTTTCAGAATTAGGAGAGTATCAAGGGGGCTACTCAGAAAACGGAAAGAATAGCACGTTAAGCTAAAACCAGCATTGACAGGCGTTCAAATTACTCGCCGAAAAAAGACCCCGAAATCCGCGTTTTCGGGGCCTTTGAGTGGGTGCCCAACGTGTTCAACAAAGGAATCTGCTTTGAACATCGTGACTACCCGTGACTTTTAAAGACTCTTTCCAACTGCCTGTCTAATCCACCACGCGTGCCGCGGTCATCGATTCGATGACTCCGGCCAAGACATCGGAATAAGCGCCTTGGCTGAGGTGAAACAGCATAACGGGCTGGTTAAGCTGCACGCATCGTTTGCAATGGGCGCGCAGGTGGTCCTGGCCCGAATTGCGGTCCACCAGGGCAATCTGCTGGCCCAGGGGGCACGCCTCGTTGTCATGCCAAACGGCCACGCTCCCCACGTGGTGCGCCAAGCGGCTATAAAAGGGGGCCGTTTGCATGAGTTATCTTGCTAAAGGGTACAGGGTAAATATACTCATAATCCAATGGCCCAACGGCGGCCCTTCCCAGCCGAGACGTGTGCCTCCCGCAATGGACGGGAAGGCGATTCCACCGCGTTCGAACGGCACCGCCAGAACAAACGAATTAGTCGTTGCGCGTGCGCGAACCCGGGTGCTCCTGTCGGCCGCTCAAGGAACACAGTGTTTCGTGAACTGTGTTGGCTCCGAAAAACGCTCGCGGCTGTTGCCACTTTGGCAAAGGACAGCGGCTTGCCCGCCGGGTACTGGTACGTATCGATTTGGGCTTCTTATGGGAAGCCCTCGACCGCCGACTTGTATTTGCCGAAGACGGGTATCCAGGCAATGACCTGCTGCTGTTCCAACAGCGCATCATTGGGGCCGTTCGCGTGCCCCGCATCGGCCAGCGCCTTGCGCAGGCGCAGCTCCTGGGGCACAGCTGCTGCTGCAAGCCCGTCAGCCACCGGGGCAGGTAGGACGCTGTCGCGGCGGTCGGCCAAACCGGCCGGCCCCTGGCTAATGATACCTTGGGCCGTGTCCACGGCTACGCTACAGAGGTAGGTGAGGGCCCGCATTTTATCCGGCTTGACCGAAATGCGCGCCTCCGGGTCGGTGGGGCTGCCGGGCGTTTTGTTGCTGACGGGGCGGGCTTTGGCGTGGGTAGCCCCTAAATGGCCGGGGCGTTTTTGGCAGCGGGCTCGCCGCGTAGCTTCGCGGCGCAAGTGATGAGCAAAAGGAGTCAACTACGCGTCAACTTTAACAAACCAGTTTGGTGAAATTACAACCCCAGCTCCTTCGCTGAGTTGTGCTGGCGGACGTTGTCAAGGCGGGTGTAGCGGCGAATCATCGCACTCGTCTTGTGCTTGGTCTGGTTCATCACCTTGCTGTCGTCGGCGCCATTGAGCTTGGACACGGTGACGAATGAAGCCCGCAGGGAGTGCGCCGTGTACCCGCTGCCCAAGTACTGCTGGGCAATTAGGTTGATGTACTTCGTGGTCATCCGACGGGTTGTGAGCTGTTGGTTCTTGCGTAGCGACACAAACACGCAGCCTTCGGCCCGGTCGAGCACCCGTAGCCAGGCCTGCAGCGAGCGAATGGGGCATAGTTGCGGGTCGGGCGAATAAAAAACCGCCTTTTCTTCGGCCTGCCCCAACTGATTGGTCTTGCTTTTCGTCAAGGAAATAATCAGCCCTTCCTCATCAAAGGCCAAGTCCTCGATGTTGAGCGCCTCCAGTTCGGAGCGCCGAAAAGCCCCGGTGAAGCCCAGCAGCAGCAGGGCCCGGTTGCGCAAGCCCGTGGGCGTGGTCACGTCGATGGCGCGAATGGTGCGCTTGAAGCTGACCAGCGTGAAGGCCGCGGCCTGCTTGATGCGGGTTTTCTTTTCGCGGGCGATGCCCTTGAGCAGCACCTTGATTTTTTTGTCGGCTGAGGGCGACTCCAGCCCGGCCAGCTCGTGGGCCTTGGCGATGGCCGCCACGTGGCGCTGGATGGTGGCCACCTTCTTGCCGGCGTCGGCCAGCTCGGTGAGAAACCCGGCCAGCGCTTCGACCGGGGCGGGCAGCGATGCCAGCTGGTTCGCCTGGCACCAGGTCGTGAACCGCTGCCAGTCGCCGGCGTAAGCACGCTGGGTATTGGCCGCGCCGCGCAGGCCGGACTCAACGTAGCGGCTGGTGGATTCGACCAGGTGAGCCGGGACCTGGGCGGTGGGCGAAATCGGGACAACAGGAACGGTGCTCACGGTAGCTATATACTATAGGAGTAAAATGGGTTCGTTTGACCGGTTTTCAAAGCTACGTCATAAGGACCGATAAGTGAATGTTATCGGTCCTTATGACCGACTGACAGTAGCCTCCGAGGATAAGTAAAGGATGTTAATGATTTTGACAACTGTCTTCGCAGAGATGGCTTATAAGTTACGATAAGTTCAGGAAGGTGCACCTTGCGGAGCCTGCCTCTGTCAACTATTGGTGTAGCAAACGGGGAAGCGTGCGTTTTTTAAGCAGGAAGCAGAAACAACTTACGACACCATGTAGTCCACAATAGCATCGGATTGAATTTTGAGCGTATCGAACACCCCTCGGCAAAATCAGCTTGGCTAATCAGCAAGGGAATCTCCGTACAGCCCAGTACAATGGCGGTTGCTCCGCTGCTCACCAGCTCCTGCGCAATAGCAACGTAGCGCTCTTTTGTTTCCGGCTTTAGTAGCCCTCGGCCCAATTCCTCCTTCACGGTAAACTGCACGTAGTCGCGCGTTGCCTGCGTTTGGGGCGTTAGCGCTTTTATCCCGAAGGCGGCCAATTTGTCCCGGTAGAAGGGCATTTCCATCGTCATTTTTGTGCCCAGCAGCCCAATGGTGGTATGGCCTTCACGCCGTAAGACCTGGGCCGTTTCCGTTACGATGTGAATGAACGGCAGGTGCAGTTCCGCCTCTAGCCGGCCTGCAAACAAATGAGCCGTATTCGCGCACAGCGCGATGGCTTCGGCATTGCCCCGTTTCAGGTTGTCACACGCCTCCCGCAGCAGTTCGTAGGCATTTTCCCAGGTCACCGCCTGCGCATCGGCAAAGTTTAGGGAGTAGAGCAGACATTCGGCAAAGTGTAGCCCCCCCCCAGTCTGGTATTAACTCCCTCGTTGATAAGCCTGTAATAGTCCAGCGTGGACACCCAGCTAATCCCGCCTACTAACCCGATTTTCTTTTTCTGCTTATCAGTAAAAAAAATGCTTACAAAAGTAAAAAGCCCCGCTGTTTGCGAGGCCCTGGCCTTTACGCCGGACCAGGCAGGCACGCAACGAGCCACACGCTGGTAGTGGTACAGGCGGCCGGTGAGCTTGTAAACTGCCCCAATCGGTGAACCAGGGGTAGCAGAGGCCGACTCAACAAGGGGTACCTGGGCCCCACCGGTGCTTTGTAAGAAACCGCTGTCAGCCCCGTAGGCAAGCGCTGCGCAGGTGCCGGCACCCGGCAGCTCGGTTAATTTTTGGACCAAACTTTTAACCAAGACCAGTAATGGGTTGATTCGCGTCAGCGGGGGCCGGATGGGCTTTCCGTACTACGCGGCAACTCGCTTCGTGTCGTCGGCGTGGTGCGGGCGCTGCCGTGGAGTAATTGAGCCATAAGCTGGCGAAATAAGCAGGTCCAAAAGATACGCCAGCTTCCCCTGGGATTGTACACCCAGGGTGAAAAGGGAGGGTTACCCATCCGAGGAATAAAAGCCCTGCCGCGTTGCCGGAAGGCCCTGCGCCGACTCAACCGAGCAAAACGCTTCGCCGCAACGAAATTTACGCTCACCTTTGCGGGCTATTTCCAAAAGCCGCCCGGGATGAACGCAACACCGCAGGAAGAAAGAGAATATCTGGAAGAAATCAAGGAGAAGCTGACGCTGGCCATTCGGCGGATTGACGGCGACGTTAGACAGTTTTCCGACGAGCTCCGGGATAAAAAGCAGTACATCCACGAGCACCAGTCGGGCATGGATGATGCCGATATGGTCGCCGCCGGCCAATCCATCAACCGAATGGCTTTTACGGGCGAAGCCGCCGTGGCCCGCAAACGCAAGCTCCTCAAGCTGGGCCAGTCCCCGTACTTCGGCCGCATTGATTTCACTCCCCAGGGAAAGGAGAAATGGCCGGTGTACATCGGCGTTTATTCCTTCCTGGACGAGCAGCAGCGCCGGAGCCTCATCTACGACTGGCGCGCCCCGGTCGCGTCCATGTTCTACGACTTTGAGCTGGGGGAAGCCTCTTTCACCACGCCTTCCGGCGTGATTCAGGGCACCATCGACCTCAAGCGGCAATACAAAATCCGGGATGGCCGAATGGAGTTCATGCTGGAAAACGACGTGAATATTCACGACGACGTGCTGCAACGCGAGCTGGCGAAGTCCTCCGACGACAAGCTGAAGAACATCGTCGCAACCATCCAGCGGGACCAGAACGCGGTGATTCGCAACGAAACCGCGTCGGTGATGGTCATTCAGGGGGTAGCCGGCTCGGGCAAAACCTCGATTGCCCTGCATCGGATTGCGTTCCTGCTCTACCGCTACCGGGAGACGATTGCGGCCAAAGACGTGCTCATTATTTCGCCCAACAAGGTCTTCGCCGATTACATCTCGAACGTGCTGCCCGAGCTGGGGGAAGAGCACATTCCCGAGCTGGGCATGGAAGAGCTGGCCGCCGACCTGCTCGACCACCGGTACTCGTTCCAGACCTTTTTCGAACAGGTTTCCGCGCTGCTGGACAATCACGATGCAGCGTTCATTGAGCGCATCCGGTTCAAATCATCGTTTGAGTTCCTCAGCCAGCTCAACCAATACCTTATCTACATTGAGAACAACTACTTCACGGTTAGGGAGCTGCGGGTGGGCCAAACCCTTGTCCCCTTGCCGTTCCTGCTGGCGAAGTTCAAGACCTTCCACCGGGTGCCGCTCCTGAAACGATTTGCGCTGGTGGCCGAAGAGGTGCGGGCCTATGTGCGCGACGCCACCCGCCGCAAGCTGACCGGGCAGGAGAAAGCCACAATTGGAGAGGCAATTCCCCGCATGTTCAAGTTCCACCAGGTGCTGGACCTCTACCAGGACTTTTATCGCTGGCTGGGTAAGCCCGAACTCTTCCGGATTGACCACCGGCTGCACCTAGAATATGCGGACGTTTTTGCCCTGATTTACCTGCGCCTGCGCCTGGAAGGCATCAGCACCTTCGACCATGTGAAGCACCTGCTGGTGGACGAGATGCAGGATTATACCCCCGTGCAATACGCCGTATTGTCCCGCATATTCCTGTGTCGCAAGACCATTCTCGGCGATGTCAGCCAGACGGTGAATCCGTACAGCTCGTCCTCGGCCGAAACCATCGAGCGCGTCTTTCCACAGGCCGATATCGTCAAGCTGTACCGCAGCTACCGTTCGACCGTTGAGATTACGGCCTTCGCGCAGCGCATCACGCCAAACCCCCACATCATCCCCCTGGAACGGCATGGTCAGGAGCCCGTTGTGGCGCATTTTGCCAGCCAGGACGAGGAATTGCAGGCCATCCAGCGGCTGCTCACCGCCTTCCAAAGCTCCGGAAACCATTCCCTGGGCATTATCTGCAAAACGCTTCGGCAGGCCGAAACGGTATATCAGGCGCTGGAAGCGCCCGGCGTTCATTTGTTGACGGAGGAATCCACGACCTTTAAAGAAGGCATCATCATCACCACGGCGCATTTGGCGAAGGGACTGGAGTTCGATGAGGTCATCGTGCCCTTTGCCTCGGCCCGGAACTATCAAACCGAAGTCGATAAAAGCATGCTCTACGTGGCGTGCACCCGGGCCATGCACCAGCTGGCGCTGACCTATTCGGGTAACCTCACCGCCTTCTTATCCGCCTGAAGCGCGCTGGTCGTCTGGGCGAGCCCGTGTTAACTAGCGCTTATTGCCGATACGAATGAGCGCTAATCGAAAGAAAACGCTGTAATTCGTACCTTAATCTAAAGAAACAGACAATACGCCCTGACCAGGGCCGCTTAATGGAAAAAAATGTGCGTTGGCCCCTGCTGGTATTCAGCACATCTGACCCGGCCCTGAACCGCCAGATTCGGGGAGCCCGCCAGCGGGGCGAGTTGCGCGAGGTAGCGTCCCGCATCTATTCATCGGACTTAACTACCCCACCGGAAACGCTGATTCGCAAGAACTGGCTGCCGGTGGTGCAGCACCTTTTTCCCGGCGCGCTCATCAGCCACCGCTCCCAGCTGGAAGGCCAGCCCTCGGCCGAGGGGCACTTGTTTCTGACCTACAAGTATACCCGCAACGTGGGGTTGCCCGGCCTGGTCGTGCACTTGCTGGAAGGACCCGGCCCCTTGCCCAGCGATGCGCCGTTCGGGGATGGCACCCTGCTTTTTGCGTCGGAAGCCCGGGGGCTGCTGGAAAACCTGCAGCCCGCCCGCGTCCGCAAAGGCGGGGTGAGCAAAGCACTGCCCATTGAAAACGTGGAGGAACGGCTGGAAATGGTGCTGCGCATCCGGGGCGAGGAGGGCCTGAATGTGCTGCGCGACCAGGCCCGCGAAGTAGCCGACGCGTTGGAGTGGCCCGCGGAGCTGGCCTTGCTGCAACGCCTTGCGGGAGCGCTGCTGACTACCCAGTCCAGCAAAATTCTGACCTCCCCCGTGGCCCGCGCCCGCGCGCTGGGGCTGCCCTTCGATGCCGGCCGGCTGGCCCTGTTCACCACGCTGCTCAGTGCGCTGCACGCGGCGGTGCTGCCGCAGCGGCCCGACCCCGCGCCCGAGGCCCCCGCGTTTTATACGGTAGCTTTCTTCGAGGCCTATTTTTCCAATTTCATTGAAGGCACCGAATTTCAGGTGGATGAGGCGCGCCGGATGGTAGAAACCGGCCAGCTGATAGGCGGCCGGCACGCCGATTCGCACGATGTGCTGAGCACCTACCAACTCTGTAGCAACGTGGCCGAGATGCGGATAGTCCCGCAATCGGCCGAGGACTTGCTGGCCATCCTGCAGCGGCGACATGCCCAGCTGATGCGTGCCCGCCCCGACAAGCGCCCCGGCCAGTGGAAAGAGTACGCCAACCAGGCCGGGCTGACCAGCTTCGTGGACCCTGGCCTGGTGCGCGGCACCCTGCACGAGGGCTTTAAGCTGTACCGCAGTCTGAGTGAGCCGCTGGCCCGGGCCCAGTTCATGATGTTCATGGTTAGCGAGGTCCACCCGTTTGATGACGGCAACGGCCGGCTGGCCCGCCTGATGATGAATGCCGAGCTGGTCAGCGCCGGCCAGTGTCGGATAATCATCACCACTCACGCCCGCGAAGGCTACCTGGATGCCCTGCGCCGGTTGAGCCGGCAAAGCGAGCCCAGCCTGTACATCCGCATGCTGAGCGGAGCCCAGCAATTTGTGGCCGATTTGCAGCCCACTTCTTACGAGTTGGTAAGAGCGCAGCTGGAGGGGCAAAATGCTTTTACGGAAGTGTCGTCGCAGCTGCGCTGGTAGCTCGCCGGAATACCGCAGCTAACCGTTGAGCGCGCGCCCTCAACTACACCGTTGGTGGATGGGGGCCGAAAGCTGTCAACGCCGGCGAGAGGTACTTTCCGCTTCCTAATGCCCATTCGCATGCATCTGTTTGAAATAGTTTGCGTTACGCAGCTCAAATTAGGTAGTCGGGCTACCCGAAACGGACACATTCTGTGATTTTTCAGAAGCAACTATAGCGGCAGAGGCTGGTACGGGCCGGTCAGGTGGTGACGGCAAGATTTGCGCGGTGGCCCCGGGGATGGCCAGTAACGCGGAAATGAAAAAAGGAATACGCATTACTAGAAGAGAAGTGGAAAAGTAGAGAAGTGGAAAAAGGCAGCTTTCACAAGCCCTGGCGGCCAGGGCCGGAGCGACCGGAGTTGGTCCGATAGCCGGGTTCAGGCCAGGCTCAGGCAGTGCTGTCTATGCCGCTAATGCTGTTCGAAAGCGTCCTTTTTTTCCTGCGAAGAGGGTGGGTTATAGGCCACGTAGTCGAAGTTGGTAATGTGCAGGCCGTAGGGGTTGGCGTCGGAGCGGTCGGTTTCAATCGGCCGCCGTGGGCAGGGCTTTTGCTGGTCGCCAATGAAAATGCGCTGCTTGGTGTACACCAAGCTTGAGTAGGGGCGCTGTTCCACGTTCAGGCAGGTGCTATCCACGTCCACTACATTACGGGCCGAGTAGCCGCTGGTAGTTCGGTAGCGCCCTGCCTTGAGTGAAGCCCTCGAAAATGCGCCGGCCCCCACGCCTTTCAATCGGGGGTAGGGCGGCATCGAGGCGCTGCTTGAAAGTGTATTGGTCGTGTCCAAACATGGTTTACATGAAGGACTTAACCAGGTTGCGCGCCTCGAAGGAGGTATGCACCGCTTCTTTCAGGGCCAAAGCCGCCACCGAGCCGTTGGCGCTGACCACGTACACGCGCCGGCCGGCGTTTTCATTGATGCGGTACACCATGACGCCGGAACCGATAACCACCACGATGAGGCCCAGCACGCCGGCCAGGGCCACGTCGCGCATTGTCGTGATGGAGGCGTTTAAACCTTTGACAGTGCTCATAAGAATTCGGAGTGAATTGGACATTGCTTCCCGACTGCCCCGGTCAGGGCCGCAGGGGCAGCGTGACCACCGGCCAGCCGGCCAGCGCGTCCCACCCATTAGGCGAATACTGCGCAGATAGTAGCTGGTACCCGCTTGCCCGGGCGGTAGCCAGTAGGCTTCCAGCGTACCACTTCCTCAAACGGAACGCAGTAGCCGGGGGCGACCTGGAGATAGTTCGGTTGAGCGAGGCCCAAAGGCCAGGCAAACGCACCAGGGCGGGCTCGACCTTCTGCGGATAGCCGAACCAGTTCCAGGGAGCCCTGCGCCGGCAGCAGTTGCTTCACGCCGGCGGGCAGGGCCATGGCCGCCGGCAACAGGGCCGGGGAAGGTAGTAGCCGCTTCCCAGGCGCCTTGGCGGGCTTTTTTCCGCGGGGAGCTGGCCACTTTTACGGCCGTTTTCGTCAAAATTTGGGCATCGACTTCGGCCGCTTTATCCGAACAGGATTGGCAGGCCACCAACGAATCAGTTGTACAAAACGAAATTACCAGCTTATAAAAAGTGGTTTTAAGCATGGTGAGGTGGGTTAGGTGAGAAAGAATGAGCCCCGTCAGGAGGTCCAAAGACCAGAGGCACACTGCCGCCTGCGCTACGGGCCCCGCTGCCCGGGCCGCCTCTGCCACCTTTGCCGTTTCCCAGGGCGCAGCCCACTGCGCCGGCTACGGCCCCGGCGCGACCACACCAGCCGGCGTGCTGGCGGCTCCGATGGCCCTGCCCATCATCGAACCGGCGAAGCCCCGCACGGCTCAGGAGCTAATGAAGAGGCTGGTCAAGTAGGGCCCATACAGTAGAACAGCACGAAAGGCCAAGCTCATTATCATGAACCTGGCTTCGGCCGCCGGGTTGACCTGGCCGGATATGGGACTGAAGACCCCGCCACTGCCGCTGCCCGACTGGGCCGTGGGCGTAGCTACGTAGTCGGGGTACAGCGTAGCGAGCAGCACGAAGGAGAGCGACCAGAACGGGCACCCCGATGCGGTTCTGCAGCCACTTAATGGCAAGCCGCCCGAACGAAGGCACCACGGACAAGCTCATAGCAATTGGCCCGCAGACGTAGGGAACCCGAGCACGAACAGCCGGATAAAGAGTATGATTTCTCGAATCAGCATCACAGAGGTGCCCGTGAACAGCCGCGTCATCAGCCGGGTGAACTTGAATGAGCTGAGCGTTTCGAGGATGTTGGCCACCAGGTTCCTGGTCCCCGCTACCACGTCGCTGAAGCCGAGAGAGTCATTGGCGACGGCCGTCGCAATCGGGGCCGGGGTGGTGAGGCGCTGCAATAGAAATGAAGGGAGTTGATGCAAAGTTGATTATCCCAGTGCTGATAATTAGGTAGGAATTCTTGTTATTGCCAGTCTCCTGGTTGTCTTTTGGAAATAGAGTACAGGCAGGGTTTAGCAGCCATATTGGTCCGTCTGCATTTTCCGTCATATTTGCGGTGGATGCAGACGGACTAACTATTAGAGAAGCTGTTCGGCGCATCCTTTGCTGAGGTATTCTTCCGTAGTAGGCAACATTTATATGACACCTTCCGCTCCCCTCGGCCTCTTCGACATTACCCTGCTGGCCCCCTACCCCGAGTGCCTGCGCTACGTGCAGCATCGCCTGAAAATGCTCGGCCAGGGCAGCTTAACCGGCTTTTGCGCGCAACATGGCCTCACCTATACAAACGTAGTCAACCTGAAAAACGGCAAGCTCAAGCGCGAAGAACCGCGCCTGACGCAGCGCGTATTGCGCGCCCTCGGCGTGCCCACCGAGGTTGTGCGCATCGACATCGGCACCGGGGCCAACCAGTACATTTTCCCCGGTGCGGAAGTGCTGGCGCAGTTCCGCGAACAGCTGGCCTTTTTTGACGCCACCGCCCAGCGCGCTGCCTCGGCCGCCGACAGTGCTGCGCCCCCTACTCCCTAATACCCGGTGAGCTTTAAAATGTACCTCAACACCGGCGATGACCGCGACGCCGGCAGTTGCCATAACCCGGGGCGACAATGGCCACGGCCTGAGCCTGGGCCCGGGCCAGGTGCGCCAGCAGCTGCGCGAGCACCTGAATGGTGCGCCCGACATCGGCCGGCTGCTGCCCTACAAAGCCAAGTAGAATTTCTCTTCATCCTGGCTACCCTCCGGGCTGCGGACCTTTGCCTCATGACGATTTTACTTGTTGAAGACGAAGCCAGTCTGGCGTCGTTTATCCAAAAAGGCGTTGAGAGCGAGGGCTACGACCTGAAGGTGGCCTACGACGGCCTGATGGGCCAGCGGCTCTTCGACCAGCAGCCGTTTGATGTGGTGGTGCTCGACGTGAATTTGCCGGGCATGAACGGCTTCGAGCTGTGCCGCTACATCAAGCAGCACTCGCCCCGGCAGGCGGTGCTGCTGCTCACGGCCCTGGACGGCCTGCAGGACAAGGAAAGTGGCTTCGGCGCGGGGGCCGACGACTACCTGGTGAAGCCCTTCGAGTTTCGGGAGCTGCTGCTGCGCATCCGGGCGCTGGCCCGGCGCGGGGCCAACTACGCCGGCCAGCGGGCCGTGCTGCGCGTGGCCGACCTGGTGCTGGACACCGACGCCCGCACCGTGACCCGCGCCGGCCAGCGCATCGAGCTCACCACCCGCGAATACTCGCTGCTGGAATACCTGCTGGTGAACCAGGGCAAGACGGTGAGCCGCATCGACATTGCCGAAAAAGTCTGGGATTTGCACTTCGACACCAACACCAACATCATCGACGTGTACATCAACTACCTGCGCAAGAAGGTCGATAAGGGCTTCGACCAGAAGCTGCTGCACACCGTGGTGGGCGCGGGCTACCTCTTGCAGGGATGAGCGGGCTGCAGATAAAGCACAAGCTGCTGCTCTGGTTCGCGGGGCTGGTGGGGGCGCTGCTGCTGGCCTTTTCGGCTTACGTGTACAGCAGCAACGCCCGGTTCCGGCAGCACACCTTTGCCGAGCGCCTGGCCCGCAAGGCCGCCGTGACCCAGCAGATTCTGGCCCTCGACGACGCCATTGCCGGGCAGGTTATCATCTCGCTGCCCGAGCAGGTGGAGCAGGTGTTCGGGCCGGGCGGCCAGCGGGTGTACGCCAGCGAGCCGGCGAACGACTTCCGGCCCTCGGCCGCGTTGCTGGCGCGGGTGCGGCAGCGCGGGCACGTCGCGTTTAGCTACGCCAGCCCGGCGCACGCCCGGCCGAAGGAAGGCGTGGCCCTGGCCTACCGCCGGCCCGATGCTGCCGGGCAGTACGTGGCCGTGGTGACGGCCTACGACCTGGAGGGCTATGCCCAGCAGCACACGCTGTTCCGCTCGTTTCTCTACGGCAACCTGGGGGCGCTGGTGCTGCTGGCGCTGCTGGGCTCGCTGTTTGCCGACCGGGCGCTGGCCCCGGTCACGCTGCTGATTCGGCAGCTGCGCTCGGCCGCGGCCAACACCCTGCGGTTCCGGCTGCGGCCGGTGAATGCCCACGACGAGGTGGGCGTATTGGCCGGGGCTTTCAACGAGCTGCTGGCCCGGCAGGAAACGCTGGTCGCCAACCAGCGGGACTTCATCTCGCAGGCCTCGCACGAGCTGCGCACCCCGCTCACCACCATCAAGGGCTGGCTGCAAACCTCGCTCGCGTACGACACGGACGTGGCCGGCCTGCAAAAAGGCATTGGGCAGGCCATCGGCGAGCTGGATAAGCTCACGGCCCTGGCCAACGGCCTGCTCCAGCTGGCCCAGCTCGATGGCACCCAGGCCCGCCTCGCCGGTCAGCCATTGGAGCTCATGGACGTGCTGATGGATGTAATGGCGACTATCCAGCACCAGCGCCCGGACCTGCTCCTGAACCTGCGCGTGGCCGATGCCGTGGCCCGGCAGGCGGCGGCCCCGCGGGTGTTGGGCCACGCCCACCTGCTGCGCACCGCCCTGGGCAACCTGGTCGACAATGCCGCGAAATACTCGGCCGGGCAGCCCGTCGCCCTCACCCTGCAACTCGCCCCGGAGCCCGGGGCCGTGCGGCTGTGCGTGGAGGACCAGGGCCCCGGCATTGCCCCCGATGAGCTGACGCGGATTTTCGAGCCCCTGATTCGGGGCCGCGACGTGGGCGCGGTGCCGGGCTTCGGCATTGGATTGACGCTGGCCCAGCGCATTGTTGAGCGGCACGGCGGCCGGCTGCGGCTGTTGCCACGGGCGGGCGGTGGCACCGTGGCAGAGGTCTGGCTGCCGCTGCTCGGTGCCTGAGCGCGGCCTAAGCCCCGTCAACAGGATTCTATTTCCCGCCTCCGCTGCCGGAACCGGAAGATTCCGATGAGCATGACAATGCCAGCCGCCAGCAGGGCCGCGTAGCCCAGCCCGCCCGCCCGCACCGGGTGCAGTTGCAACAGTACCAGCCCGAAGCCAACCATGGCCAGGCTGGTGCGCACGTAGGTGAGAAAAGTGCGCTCATTGGCCAGCCGCGTGCGTTGCAGGGCCAGGCGGTCGGTGAGGGAAAGCGGGTCGGGCATAGCAAGAAGAAAAGCGGCTAGTTTCTTACGGCAAAACAGGCCTTACGTCTGCTTCGGACATTTTCTAATAACTTCTAATCTGATTCCAATCTTATTCTAATACCGGCGCGGGAGGTTTGCGGCATGAAGCTGAGAAACCTCTTTCCCCTGGTCCTCGCCGGGCTGCTGGCCGCCCCCGCCGCCCGGGCCCAGCAGCCGCGCGAGCTGCCCCAGCTGCCCCGGCCCCTCACCCTGCCGCAGGCCCTGCAAGTGGCCCAGGCCAACTACCCCGCCCTGCGCGCCAAACAGGCCGCCGTGCGCGCCGCCCAGGCCGACGTGCGCACCAACCGCGCCGCCTTCCTGCCGCAGGTGAGCGCCCAGCTGCAGGCCGTGAACTCGACCATGAACCAGGTGCGCGGGGCCTTCATCGGCGGGGTGGCCATCCCGATTTCGGGCGGCATCAAAACCACCGATTACGACGGGCGCACCAACTTCTCAAGCCTTGGGGCGCTGGTGATTGAGTGGCCGGCCGTGACCTTCGGCCGCTACCGGGCTGATGAGGCACGCTCCGAAGCTGCCGTATCGGCCGCGCAGGCCGATTTCGACCAGTCAGTGTTCGAGTACCAGACCCAGGTGGCCGACGCCTACCTACTGGCGCTGGGGGCCGAAAAATCGGTGGCCTTGCAGCGCGCCAACCTGACGCGGGCTGAAAACCTGGCCACGGTCATTCGGGCGGGCACGCGCTCCGGCATCCGGGCGGGCATCGATTCTTCGACCACCAACGCCGAAGTGGCCCGCGCCCGCCTGCAGGTGCTGGCTGCCCGGCAGCAGGCCCGCGAGCAGCGCACCCGCCTGGCCGGGCTGCTGGGCCAGCCGGCCCAGGACGTGCAGCTCGATTCGATGCAGTTCTACTCGCACCTGCCGCAGGTGGCTGCCGGTCCGCCCGCCGGCGACACCGCCCGCGCCAACAACCCGCTGCTGCGCGCCTACAGCCGCCGCATCACGGCCAACGAGGCGCAGGTAAGCCTGCTAAACGCCAACAAGCGCCCCTCGCTGAACCTGCTGGCCTCCACCTGGGGCCGGGGCTCGGGCGTATCGGACGCCACCACCGACCGGGGCGATTTCAACATCAATTCCTCGCCCGGCGCGGGCCTGCCCTTTAAGGCCTACGACTACATGCTGGGGGCCACCCTCACCTGGCGCGCCACCGAGCTGATTCACTCCGGCCGGGCCGCGCAGGCCCAGCGCATCCGCGTGGAGCAGGCCCGGGCCGAGTATGACCAGCAGGCCCTGCAGCTGGCCACCCAGCAACAGAACGCCGCCCTGCAAGTCGACCTGGCCCGCCAGACGGCCCTGGCCGCGCCAGCCCAACTAGCCGCCGCCCGCCAGGCCTACACCCAGGCCCGTGCCCGTTACGACGCCGGCCTCGACAATCTGCTCGTGCTCACCCAGGCCATCACCGTCCTCAACCGGGCCGAAACCGACCAGGCCCTGGCCACCAACAACCTCTGGCGCGCCGTGCTCCTGCAAAGCGCTACCTCCGGCAATCTCGGCGGGTTACTGGGGCAATTGTAAGGCTTGAGAATAAGTTATGAACGTCATGCTGAGCGCAGTCGAAGCATCTCCACCGCGCAAGTAATCAATGCTGACTGCAACGAAGCGGTAGAGATGCTTCGACTCCGCTCAGCATGACGGACGATTTCATGTAGCCGGAAGGCTAACCGCACACTAAAATCTCATGATAAAAGCTGCATTAGCCAAGCCCATTGCCGTCATCGTGGCGCTGCTGGGCATCGTTGTGTTCTCGGTGCTGGCGCTGGGGCGCATTCCGGTCGACATTTTTCCCCGGCTCAACCTGCCCACCATCTACATCGCCCAGCCCTACGGCGGCATGACGCCCGCCCAGATGGAGGGCTTTATCGCCACCCGCTACCAGAACCAGATGCTCTACGTCTCGGGCATCAAGGACGTGGAGGTGAAGAACATCCAGGGCCTGTGCCTGGTAAAATGCACCTTCTACGAGGACGTGAACATGGCCCAGGCGGCCGGCGAAGTGGCCTCGCAGGTGAGCCGGGTGCTGAGCTACATGCCGCCGGGCACGGTGCCGCCCACGGTGGTGCGCTTCGACGCCAGCAGCCTGCCGGTGGGTGAGCTGGTGTTCAGCAGCAACACCGCCTCGCTGGGGCTGATGCAGGATTTGGCCTCGACCAAAATCCGGCCGCTGTTCTCGCAGATTCCGGGGGCCTCGGCCCCGCCGCCCTTTGGCGGCAACGAGCGCACGGTGGTCATCAAGGTCGACCCCGACAAGATGAAGAGCTACCAGCTCACGCCCGACGAAATCGTGAACGCCGTGGTGCGCAACAACCAAGTGTCGCCGGCCGGCTCGGTGGGCATGGGCGACTACATGGTGATGACGCCCAGCAACTCGGTGCTCGATAAAGTGTCGGATTTCCTGGATATTCCCCTGAAAGAGGGCGTAGGCCCCACGGTGTTCATCCACGACGTGGCCACGGTGGAAGACGCCACCGACATTCCGGTTGGGTATGCGCTCATTAACGGCAAACGCTCGGTGTACATCCCCGTCACCAAATCGGCCGATGCCAGCACCATGAGCGTGGTGAGCGCCCTCAAGGCCAAGCTGCCTGAAATGAAGGCATTACTGCCCGATAACGTGCAGCTCAGCTACGAGTTTGACCAGAGCATCTACGTGACCCAGGCCGTGCACAGCCTCGCCTTCGAGGGCGGGCTGGGGGCCCTGCTCACGGGCCTGGTGGTGTTCTTGTTCCTGGGCGATGCGCGCAGCTCAGCCATCGTGATTCTGACCATTCCGATTTCGATTCTGGCCGCTATTCTGCTGCTGCAGCTTTCCGGGCAAACCATCAACATCATGACCCTGAGCGGGCTGGCGCTGGCCATCGGCATCCTGGTGGACCAGGCCACGGTGGTCATCGAAAACATCCACCAGCACCAGGAAATGGGCAAAACCAAGCCCCGCGCCATTCTCGATGCCTGCGAGGAAGTCTCGTTTCCGCTGCTGCTCATCACGCTCAGCATCCTGGCCGTGTTTGCGCCGGCGTTTCTGATGAGTGGCGTGCCGCGCGGCATGTTCATTCCGCTTTCGCTCTCGGTGGGCTTCTCGATTATCGTCTCCTACCTGCTCTCGCAAACCTTCGTGCCGGTCGTGGCCAACTGGTGGCTGAAGGGCCACGAGCACACCACGGCGCACGATTTATCGCTGCTGCCCGACCTGACCAAGCCCCGCGATATCCAGCAGGAAGGCTACGAAAACCGCCATCCCAGGGAAGTCACCGGCTTCGAGCGGGTGAAGCTGCACTACCTGCACGTACTGGATAAGCTGCTGGCCCACCGCGCTCTGGTGGCCACGGGGTACGGCCTGGTCTGCGCGGCCGTGATTGGCGTGTGCTTCTATTTCATCGGGCAGGACATGATGCCCAAAATCACCCATTCCAAGCAGTTTCAGGTGCGCATCGTGGCCCCCGAGGGCCTGCGCATCGAGCGCACCGAGGACCGCACCAAGGAGGTCATCAGCCTGATTCAGCAGATTGTGGGGCCGAAAAACGTGGGCATCACCTCGGCCTTCGTGGGCATGACGCCCAGCTCCTACGGCACCAGCGCGCTGTACGTGTTCAACTCAGGGCCCCACGAGGCCGACCTGCAGGTGAACCTGGCCGAGGACTACAAGGTGCAGAACCTGGACGCCCTCAAGGAGCAAATCCGGCAGGCCGTGCACCAACATTTGCCCGACGTGCAATTGAGTTTCGAGCCCATCGAGCTGACCGATAAAATCATGAGCCAGGGCGCGCAGACGCCCATCGAAATCCTGGTGGGCGGCAAGAGTTTGCAGGACGGCCAGGGCTACGCCGACAAGCTGGTGGCCCGCCTCCGGCAGATTCCCTACCTGCGTGATGTCCGCATTAACCAGCCCCTGAGCTACCCCACCGTACAGGTGAACGTGGACCGCGAGCGCGCCGCCCAGTTCGGCCTCACGCCCGAAGGCATCGCCAAATCGTTGGTGGCGGCCACGTCCTCCAGCCGCTTCACGGCCAAAAACCTGTGGCTCGACCAGAGCAAGGGCTTCGCCTACCAGGTGCAGGTGCAGCTGGCCTCGCAGAATATGAAATCGGAAGCTGACATGCAGAACCTGCCGCTGGTGCCGGGCCAGCTGCGCCCCACCCTCGGCGACGTGGCCACGCTGCACACCGCCACCGTGCCCGGCCAGTACGACCGCATCGGTCCGCGCCGCATCATTACCGTCTCGGCCAACATCACCGGCCAGGACCTGGGCACCGCCACCCGCGACGTGAACAAGGCCATCCAGGAAGTGGGCGCGCCGCCCAAAGGCTCCATCGTGGAGCTGCGCGGGCTGGCCAAGCTGCTCACCGAAACGCTGAGCAGCCTGCAAACCGGCCTGGGGCTGGCCATCGTGGTGATTTTCCTGCTGTTGGCGGCCAACTACCAGTCGCTAAAAGTGGCCGGCGTGGTGCTCGTGACGGTGCCGGCCGTGCTGGCCGGCTCGCTGGCCCTGCTCCTGCTCACGGGCCAGACGCTGAACCTGCAGTCCTACATGGGCGTGATTATGTCGGTGGGCGTGTCGGTGGCCAACGCCGTGCTCATCGTCACCAATGCCGAGAGCCTGCGCCTGCGCTACCGCGACGCGGTGGCCGCCGCCCGCCTGGCCGGGGCCGCCCGCCTGCGTCCCATCCTAATGACTTCGATTGCGATGGTGGCCGGCATGCTGCCCATGGCTTCGGGCCTGGGCGAGGCGGGCGAGCAGTCGGCCCCGCTGGGCCGGGCCGTGATTGGCGGCCTGCTGGCCTCGACCATCGCGGCGCTGTTCATTCTGCCCGTGATGTTTGCGGCCGTGCAGCGCAACACGTCCTTCACCTCCGTCTCCCTCGACCCCGACGACCCCGAAAGCACCGCCTACGACGGGCGGGAAGCGCCCATCACGGAGCACTCGCTCACGGAGGTCGAAATGGCCTAAATGACAACAGCTTGAACAATAAAAGGCCGTCATGCTGAGCGGAGCCGAAGCATCTCTACTGCTTCGTTGTAACGATTCGGGCGAAGCGGTAGAGATGCTTCGGCTCCGCTCAGCATGACGTGCTGCTAAAATCCATTTTCCATATGAACTCCCTCAATTTCCGTTTTCTCGCCGCGCTCGGCCTGCTGGTCACCACCGCCGCCTTCAGCAGCTGCAGCTCGTCCGAAGCCAGCGACACCTCCGCATCTGCGCCGACGGAAAAAGCCGCTCCCGCCACTGCCGACGTGCGCTACGACGCCGTGCGCGTCACGGCCACCCAGCCGGCCCAGGCCCTGAGCCTGCCCGGCGAGCTGGAAAGCTACTACCAGACCGACATCTTCCCCCGCGTGAGCAGCTACGTGCGGACGCTGCACGCCGACATCGGCGACCACGTGCGGGCGGGCCAGGTGCTGGCCGAGCTGGACGCGCCCGAGCTCACGGCCGCGCTGAGCGAGGCCCTGTCGAAGGTGAAAACGGCCGAAGCCACTTTCAGCGCCAGCCGGGGCAGTTTCCGCCGCCTGCGCCAGACGGCCCGCACGCCCGGCGCGGTGTCGCCACTGAACCTGGACGAGGCCCGCGCCCGCACCGCCACCGACAGCCTGGGCGTGGCGGCGGCCCGCGCCCACTACCAGGCCGCCGGCCAGATGGCGGCCTACCTGCGCATCACCGCGCCCTTTGCCGGCGTCATTACCGAGCGCAGCCTGGCGGCCGGGGCCTTCGTGGGGCCGGGCGGGCCGAACGGGGTGCCGCTGTTCAAGCTTCAGCAGATTGACCGGCTGCGCCTGCGCCTGGCCGTGCCCGAAGCCTACGTGGGCGACATCAAGGCCGGCAGCCCGGTGCAGTTCAACGTGCGGCCCTTCCCGGGGCAGGCCTTTACCGGCCGCATCAACCGGGTGGCCGACAACGTGACGCCCGGCACCCGCTCGGAATTAGTGGAAATCGACATTGCCAACCCCAAGGAGCAGCTCAAGCCCGGCATGTACGCGGCGGCCAGCCTGCCCATCAAATCCCCCAAAACGAGCCTCTATGTGCCCAAGTCGGCCGTGGTAAGCACGGCCGAGCGAACCTACGTCATCCGCGTGGCCAACGGCAAAACCGAACTGGTGGACGTGCAGAAAGGCGACGAAAACGCCGGCCAGGTGCAGGTATTTGGCCCGCTGAAAGCCAACGACGTGGTGCTCAAAGCCGGCAACGAGGAAATCGTGGCCCGGCAGTCGGTGCAGGTGGCACTGGGAAGCCGGTAGCCGCCTGCGCGGCAGGTGTTTTGTATAATCCAGGCGGCCAGGCCACCCTAAAGCCCACCCGTATGAAGCCCGAAATCACCCAATTGGGGTACGTGCCGTGGGGACCGCTGCTCTATGCGGTGCCGTTGGGGGGGGCTTCGGGTCTGGTCGCCGCGGCCCGCTTCGGTCTCGGTCCGGGCTGTCGATGGTCTGGGCCCGCCGCAGTTTGTGGCTTCGGCGCAGTCCGACCTGATGCGTTGGCATCCAAACTGAGCACCAAAGCGAGGGCGAGCATATTTCTCAGTAAAGCGAAAAGCCTGGCTAATGCCAGGCTTTTTTAATAAAATCGCAAGGCTATGCTATTGACAAACTGATGACAATTGCCCGCGCCGCGTTACTTGGTTGACTTGCCCAGGTTATCCAGCGCGGCTTCGAACTCGGGCGTGTCGTACTCGGCCATGCCGTCGTGGCGGGCCGCCACCTGCCCATCGGGGCCGAGGATGATGGTGGACGGGATGGAATTGGAATCAAACGGCGCGGGCAGGTCGCCGGTGCGCAGGTATACGGGGAAGGTGTAGCCCTGGGCCTGCACGAACTTCCGGGCCTTGGCCGCATTGTCATCGAGCGAGAGCATGACGAAGGCCACCTTCGAGTGGTCCACTTTCTTGTACAGAGCTTCGATGCCCGGCATCTCGGCGCGGCAGGGCGGGCACCAGCTGGCCCACAGGTTCACGAATACCACTTTGCCTTTCAGGTCGCTCAGGTTGACGGCCTTGCCGTCGAGGGTGACCATGGGAAGGTTGTGGGGGTAGGCGGCTCCGCCGGTGAGCACTACCGGCACTGCGGCGGCGGGGGCAGCGGGGGCATCGGCGTTCCAAAGGCCCGTGGCCAGCAGGCCGCGCTGCAAACCACCGAGCACGATGGGCCGCAGCGGAGTGAGCAGGACGAAAGCCAACAGGGCCATTGGTAGCCATGAAGTGAGGTTCTTGCGGTTCATTATCGGAAAACAGAAAAATGGTCCATAAAAGCTGCCCTGGCACTTTGGCTGCCCGGGCAAGGTACTGGTTCAGTGAAAAATGCGCTTGCTGGAACAAAGGTAAGGACTAGACTTGTACAAATGAACAACTGTTCATAAGTTTGCGCTCGTTATGACCGCAACCCCCGCTGCCACCGTTGACATGGGCCTCTCCGTCGAGAAGATGGAGAAGGTGGCCTTCATTCTGAAAACGACGGCGCACCCCACCCGCATTGCCATCGTGCAGCTGCTGGCCGCGCAGGAAAGTCTGTCGGTTTCCGACATCAGCGAAAAGCTCAACGTCGAGCAGAGCCTGCTCTCGCACCACCTCTCGGGTATGAAACTCAAGGGCATCCTTAGCAGCACCCGCGAGGGCAAGAACATCTACTACGCCCTGAAAATGCGCGAAGTCATCGACGTGATACAGTGCCTGGCCGCGTGCATGTTTCTGTAAGCGGCGCGACTTTTTTGCCAGAACACATGAATAGTCTATCATAATTTCATACGTTTCTTCCCACCCACCATGCTGCACTACTTCGGCTACTTCGCCGCCATTTTCATTGGCCTTTCGCTCGGCATCATGGGCGGGGGCGGCTCCATCCTCACGGTGCCCGTGCTGGTGTACCTGATGGGCGTGAGCCCGGTGCTGAGCACAGCCTACTCGCTGTTTGTGGTGGGCAGCACGTCGGTAGTGGGGGCCTCGGGCTACTTTCGCAAGGGGCTGGTGTCGCTGCGCACGGCGGTGGTGTTCCTCATTCCTTCGTTGATGGCGGTGTTCCTGGTGCGCAAGGTGCTCATGCCGGACATTCCGCACGTGCTGTTTACGGTGGGCCATATCGTCTTCACCAAAGATTTGCTGGTACTGGTAGCCTTCGCCGTGCTGATGGTGGCGGCGGCCACTTCCATGATTCGCAGCAAGCAGGCCGAAGTCGTGTTGGATGAGGAACTGCACGCCAAGCACGCCTTCAACTACCCGCTCATTCTGGGCATTGGGCTGGTGGTGGGCACGCTCACGGGCTTCGTGGGGGCGGGCGGCGGCTTCCTCATTATTCCGGCGCTGGTGCTGGGCGCGCGCCTGCCCATGAAGCTGGCCGTGGGAACCTCACTAGCCATCATTGCCCTGAATTCGCTCATCGGCTTCAGCGGTGATTTGAGCGCGGGTACGCCCATTGCCTGGTCGTTTTTACTGGGTTTTCTGGCCTTTGCCTTGGGCGGCATCGTGCTGGGCACCTACCTGGCCCGCTTCATTCCGGGGGCGAAGCTGAAACCGGCTTTCGGCTGGTTTACGCTGGCCATGGGCACGTTTATTCTAACCAAGGAGTTGCTGTTTCACCACGCATAACCAATCATGTTCAGCTTTTTCGTTCCCTTATTTTTACCCCCTTTTTCGTTGCAAATCATGAAAATCGAACGGTTTGAAGACAGGGGCGTGGCCCACTTCTCCTACGCCATTCTGAGCGAGTGCGCCCGCTAAATCGTCCTCATTGACCCGGCCCGCGACCCGCAGCCCTACCAGGACTTCGCCCAGGCCAACGACGCCAAAATAGTGGCCCTCATCGAACCCCACCTCCATGTCGACTTCGTGAGCTGCCACCGGGAAATTACCCAGGCCACCGGGCCGTTATCCGGGTAAGCGAGCTAGTGGGGGCTGATTACGCCCACGAGGCCTTTGACGAGGGCGACGCCTTTGCTGTAGGCAAGCTCGCCTTTCGCGCCCTGAATAGGCCTGGCCACTTGCCCGACTCCCTTAGCATCGTGCTGGAGCACGAGGGGAAAGACGTGGCTTTTCGAAATATGACGCCCGCGCAGTCCGCCGGGGGCGGTCACCATCGAAGTGCCCGCCCCCGACTTTGCCTAGCGCGTCGCCAGCCTTGACAAATCGGCCCCCACCTACGTGTACTGCCGCAGCGGGGCGCTCGGCCAAAGCCGCCGAACATCTCGCGCAGGTCGGCTTTACCTACCGGCCGGATAGTCCGTGCCCGCCACGCTGCCCCCAGGCATAATAGCCTTCAGCTCGGGCAGCTCGGCTGGAGTCAGCGTCAGGCTGGCGGAGGCTACGTTGGCTGGCCTCCAGGTACGGGCGGCGCCTGGTGCCGGGAACGGCCACCACGCCCTGCGCCAGCACCCAGGCCAGGGCCAGCTGCGCCGATGTAAGGCCCTTGGCCGTGGCCAGCGTCCGGAGCTTGGTGACCAGCTCCAGGTTTTTGTAGAAGTTTTCGCCCTGGTAGCGCGGAAACATGCGCCGCGAATCGGTTTACAAAGGCCGTGATGGGGTGTGCCGCGTGCGCCCGGCGCCGAATGTCCACGGGTACTTCGCTCAGGCGCAGGCAGCACACCTTGCCTTCTTCCACGAGGCGGCAGCTGGCCCCTACGGTTTCCTCAATGGGGGTGCCGGGGTCGGGGCGGAGCAGGTTGTAAAAGTCCACGTAGTCGGTGCCGGGGTTGCGCAGGGAGCGTTCGACGGCCTTGCGCACATGCTCGGGGCGGCCGTTGTAGCAGTAGTACAGGTGGGCGTTTCGGAGTCGTCCGGCTCGAAGCCGAACTTGGTGGCGACGGTGAATTGCGCACTGGCCAGCAATGGCCTCGCCCACCAGCCGCTCGTTGTGCAGCGGGCCGTACGCATGGCCGTGGTTAGCTTTCCGATTACAATCCTCCATGCCCACGCAACGTTTTGTTTGTTGAATCCCGTCGAATTCAAGCAAGCAGCC
>NZ_JAGEMO020000075.1 GCF_017921975.2 Hymenobacter terricola | reverse complement strand
CGTGGTTAGCTTTCCGATTACAATCCTCCATGCCCACGCAACGTTTTGTTTGTTGAATCCCGTCGAATTCAAGCAAGCAGCCTGTGCTGTGTCAGCCCTTGGCTTAGTGGGTTGGCAAGTGTACAGACCTGCTCAGGTTTCATTGTCGAACTTTTGGCTGAACCACATTTGGAGGTAGCCCACGTTGGCAATAATCATCACCGTGGTAAAATACGCCACTACCATCTCTCCCATGGCGCAGATTCGGGCAATGGGCGACACGGGGTGAATATCGCCAACGCCGGCGGTAGTGTATTTGCCGACGCTGAAATAGAGAAAGGTTAAAAACTGCTCAATGGGGCGATGAGAAAGAGCGGTAACGCGAAAGGAAGATGGGTCAAGTTGGTAGAGACAGTAGTAATCGATTGCAAACGAGAACACAATAAGGAGCATTTGCAATACGAGAAAAACCATCATGTACTTCCGATGGTGGCCCGAGGTGACCGTAAGGTGAATCCAGCCCAGCGTTGCCAGCAAGAAATAGGTTGCTTTAACTACTGTCAACAGCACCAATAGCCCGGCTTCTACCCGGGAATTGTTTAATTCGCGGCAAGCAAAGTGAAATAGCAACAAAGTGATAAAAATGCACCCGACAAATAGCCCGGTGGCTTTCACAATGGGGGAGCGCATAGTCGGGAAGTGAAAAAAGCGGCCCAAAAATGGATGTTCCGTGGCTGGTATTCCGTCGTTACTTTGGTCGTTTCAGCATACTTTAAGGCAGCTGGCTAGCAATAGCGGCCGTGCTCGTCGCTACCGGTGCCGTGCAGCAGCAGGTTGTGGGTGGCCGGATTGGGGGCGGGCTGGTACACGTAGCGCAGCGGTTGATACCTTGTCATGGCGAAATGCGGTTTAACTTACTGCAGATGGGGAAACTGCGCGGTGATTTGCGAACGGCGGCTTTCGTACTCCGGTGGCAGCACCAGATGCGTGCCGAGCTCGGCTCGCGGCTCATCAATTGCAAAACCAGGGGTGTCGGTAGCCAGGGCGAAGCACAGGCCGCCAGGCTCCTGAAAGTATAGCGAGCGGAAATACCGGCGGTCGATTACCGGCGTAACGGAAAGGTGCCGGGCCACCAGCAGCTCCCGAAAATGCAGCAGCACTGCTTCATCGGCTACTCGAAACGCCAGGTGGTGCACCGCGCTGCCCCCTGGCTGTGCAGGGCTCCCGGGTGGCGTTTCGACCACATCTACCACGGCGGCCTGGGCCACGGTATCCGTAATTAAACGGAAGCACGAACCCTGTTTCCGCAGCACGCGGTACCCGAATACCTCAGTGAGCAGCTTCACCGTGTCAGTCGCGCTGACCAGCGTGAGCTGCACGCTGTGAAGGCCCCGCAAGGCAAATTCGGGCCCGGTTTCCGGGGTGGTCCAGGGCACGCGCTCGTCGGGGGTGTTGCTGACAATAAGTTCCAGCGGCAGGCCGTCGGGGTCGGAAAAAGCCAGGCAGGGCTCACCGAACCGTTCTTCCAGCAGGCGGTAGGGTACGTGGTGGGCCTCCAGGCGCGCCATCCAAAACGGGAAACTGCCGGACGGCACCGAATATCCCAGCGCCGATACTTCGCCAATGCCCGGGCGGCCGGGCACCACCCGGTTAGAAGGAAAAAAGGTTAAAAGGGTCCCCGGTGAGCCGGTTTCGTCGCCAAAGTAGAGGTGGTACGTGCCGGGGTCCCTGCAGTCAACCGTCTTCTTGACCAGGCGCAGCCCCAGCAGCTTGGTATACAAATCGTAGGTGCGCTGGGCCTGGCCTGCAACGGCCGCGACGTGGTGCAGGCCTAAGACTACGTTCTTCATGATAGACAGGGCTGGGAATGCACAGGGAGAACAATGACGGCTGCAGTAGAAAACAACGTCCCCAGCTGAGTATGGAACCTTTGCAGGCGGGCTGTCCTGAACCCGGCGCGTCCTTGTATTTAGATTGGCAGGCTTTCCGGAATTCCCGCCGGGAGTACTTTTAAATGGCTGCCAATGCCCAGCGCATCGAAAGCTTGCTGAAATGCCGCCGCGTGCTGGGTATAATGCGACCAGCCGTCGTAGTGCAGGGGGATAATGGTAGCCTCCGGAAACACGGCGGCGGTGTCAATGGCATCGTTGGTGTCCATTGTCACGTTGAAAGGCCCCCGGGGCTGCCCCGCCCCGGCATACACGAAAACGTAGCGGGGCTTAAACCGGCGGGCTACTTCCACAATGCCATCGAAAAAGACGGTATCACCGGTTAAATAAACCTCGTACGGGCGCGGCCCCTGCACGGAAAGCAGGAAGCCAATTACGTCGCCCGACATTTTTTCGAAGCCCGCCGGACCGTGCCGGGCCGGCGTGGCAGTAATGGTGATTTCGACCCCGTTCGGAGCCATTATTACGGTGCTCTCCCAAGGCGCCAGTCCTTTGCTGGTGCCCTGAAGCCTACCTGCTCCTACGGTAGTGGTTAAGGTCATTTTTGTCGTTTTCAGGAGCTCCCGCCCCTTCGTATCGAGGTTGTCATGGTGTTGGTCGTGACTGAGCAGCACCACGTCGGGAACTTCGATGTTGGCAATTGCCGGCCCAACGAGCTTGGTATAGGTCAAATCAGCAATGGGATACACGCCGCCTGCCGGGTCCAGGGTAGGGTCCGTCATGAAGCGGAGCCCGCCAATCTCGAGGATGACTGTCGGGCCTCCGACATAAGTTGCCAGGAGCGCAGTAGCGGGCACTATGGGCTGTTGGCCCGGCGTGGGCGTGGTTGAGCCAGCCGGCAAAGGAGAAGTTGAGGGTGACATCGGGATTTGGTTAGGTTAAGCAGTTCATCAATTCAATCAGGTTCGTAAACGCGACAGGCTTTCAGCGCCTTGCTCATGCATTCAACCGCTCAGGTGGCACCTGACCCGGATGAATTAGCCCAGTGGCCCAATGATTGGATAACTAAAAGTAGGAAATCCAAAAAGACCTGGAAATGGACGATTGGTGCCACAACTTGGATATATCGCCCTTCCTTTACCAAGAGGGAAGTGCCCCTGTAGGAAAATGGTCGTCAGGCTGGCGTTATCATCTGGTTAAAAGCGCAGGTTATCCATTTTAAGCCGGCGAGCGTGTTCCCAATTTTGCGCGGACGAAACGATGAAAATTACGGTTGCCGTAAGCCTTATCTGACCGGTGCTGGCGACCTGACAAACCCCTCAGCCCTGAAGGCTATGCGCTAAAACGGCCCCTTGGATACCAGTTCGGTCAATAAGGCTTGCATTGTCCAGACGCTGCTTTCGTCTGTGGCGCGCCGGGCGCTGCACCAACAAGCCACCAAGCCACCAAACTGGGAGCCATAGTCGTTCTGGCTACCCTGCCCACGCGGCAGCAATCCGTCGTGCAGGCCGCCATCCGGCACGCTTTTGACAATACTTACCAATGGTTGCACTGGCTGTGCGCCGGGTTGGCGGTTCGCAGTGCCAGGGTTGCATTCTGGCTGGTGCCCAAAGGCCGCCGACCACCGCTTTCCGCCACCGAAGCTGGAGCATCCGGGTAATAATTACCAGCTCTTTTAGTCACCCGTAAAAGCAGCATTTCCAACGCATTCGGCGGCCCCTGGCCACGGGCGGCCTGCGCAGCCGGGGCCTCTGCCGGGCAACCCGTCACCCTGCGGGGGCGCTTTGCCCCACCAGCGGTTCCCCCATTCGGCCATCGCCGTACCGCCCAGCCGGCGGGCCACTTGGCGCACTCTTTCCGAACGCAAGCTCCGGCAATGGTGTTACTGCCCTCTTCCCTGTCTGCCGGAATTGGTTGAGCAATAGCTTTGAAGTGTTTGAAAAGTGATGATAGAAAGTTGGCGAACCCCCGGGTTTGATAATTTGGAATTTGTACGGTCGCACCAGGTCACGCACGGCCTGCCCACCCATACCCACGATACCTATTCCATTGGCATCGCCCTGCACGGCGTGCAGCGCCTGGTCTTTGCCGAGCAAACCCTGCTGGCGGGCCCCGGCACGGTCCTGCTGTCGTCGCCGGGGCAAGTCGTCGCCCACGCCCCGCTCCCGGGCTCTGGCTGGGCGCACAAAATGCTGCATGTCAGCCCCGATTTTCTGCGTCACCTCCAGCGGCAGGGCTACATTCCGCGCCGGCAACCACTGACTTTTGGTAGCCCCCTGCGCTCCGATGCCGCGTGGGTCGCCCGTTACGATGCCCTCCACCAGCAGCAAACGCCTCCCAGCGAGCAGGCGCTGGGGGCGCTGTTGGGCGCATTGTTCGCACCCGCCGTGGTCGGGGGGGGCGCGCCCGACCCCCGATTCCAAGGCGCCGTGGCCGACGTGCAAGCGTACCTACAAGGGCATCAGCAGCAAAAACTGGCCCTGGACGGCCTGGCAAGCCGATTTGCACTGGACAAGTATCAGCTGGTGCGTCAGTTCCGCCAGCACGTGGGCATGACCCCCAACGGCTACCTCACCATGCTGCGCGTCGAGCAGGCCAAGCGGCTGCTCGCCCAGGGCTGTTCTCTGGTGGAAACCGCCCTGGAAGCGGGTTTTTACGACCAAAGCCATTTCTCGCGCTACTTCCTGCGCTACACCGGCTTCACGCCCGGCGATTTTCAGCGCGCGCAATATTTTACAAGACCAGGCGCAGCCCCGGTTGGAACCTTTGTGCATCACTAACAGACCACTTATAAAATGAAAGAATCCTTTTGGCTCTTTGGAACTCATTTAACAATATTGGCCGGCCATGCCGACACGGATGGCCGCTATGACCTGGTGGAAGGCGATTTTGCTCCCGGCGTCGAAACGCCCGTGCACCGCCACTTCACCTACGCCGAGCAATTGTATGTGCTGGCCGGTGAGTTCACCGTGCGCACCGAAGCCGGCACGGTAGTCCTGACCCCGGGCCAAAGCCATTTCATTCCGCAGGGCATGGTCCACAGCGTAGCGGCTACCAGCGCCAGCCCGGCGCGGGGCCTGGTTGTGGCCTCCCCCAGCGGCTTTGCGCATTTGATTCAGACCGTGGGCACGGTTTCCGATGGCCGCGACACGCCGGCGGCCTCGCAGTCCGACATGGCCGCGTTTATGCGGGTTTCGGCCGAAATCGGCGAAGAAATCCTGGGTCCTCCCGGCGCGCCTATCCAGGTTGCCGCAGCAAGCTAAAGCGCGCCTGACAACAGTGGTTAATCCTCTGGGGATGTGGTCTTAAAACCACGCCCAGGCCTTTTAACAGTCCCCAACCGGCGGGCCAGGGCAAAGGCCCGGCGCAGGGAGATATTACCGCCACCGATGGGGCAGCGACTGATTTGCCATTAGTTTAAATATATAAATCTAGTCATAAATCCTAAAAGGTTAAAAAAACGTCATGCTGAGCTTGTCAAAGCATCTCTACCAAACGATGCGGTAGAGATGCTTTGACAAGCTCAGCATGACGTTTTTACGATTTTTCTAATTCAGGAACAAGTCCTCTGTATGAACGTAACTTATTATGACCTTGGCTTGTGCCTGTTTATCAGGCAACTGAACCCTGGACTTGCGAAGGATTGAAGCCAAACTGCTTTTTGAATGCCGTGGAGAAGTGCGATAAGTTCTCGAACCCCACTTCCAGGTATACGTCCGAGGGCTTGCGCTTTTTGGCCTGGAGCAGGTAGTGGGCTTCTTCGAGCCGCTTTTGCTGCAGCCAGCGGCTGGGCGACACGTGAAACAGCTTTACAAAATCGCGCTTGAACGTGGCCAGGCTGCGGCCGGTGAGGTAGGCAAACTGCTTGAGGCCGAGGTTGAAGCTGAAATGCTGGGCCATGTACTGGGCCAGGTCCAGCTTGCCGGGCTCGCTGAAATCGAACAGGACGTGCCGCAGCTCCGGTTGCAGGTGCAGCAGCAACACAACGGCTTCCTGGGCTTTAAGCGCGGGGAGCTGCGGAATGGCCTGCCCGGCATTGTAGGCAATAATGGACCGGGCCAGGTCACCGAACAGCGGGTGACGGGGCAAGGCCACGACGGGCTGGGGCAGTTGGGGACGAACAATGGGCCCCGGGGCCAGGTGATGCAGCCCGCGCAGCGTCGCCTGGTCTAGCACCAGACTCACCGAGTTGAACTCGCCCCCCGGCTCGGGGTATTTGGTGCCCTTCATCAGCTGGTGGCGGGTGAGCAGGATGGTATCGCCGCTGCGGTAGGTTTGCTCGGCCCCAGCGACAAAAATGACGAAGGAACCGCTCAGGATGTGCATCAGCACGTGCTCATCCACAAAGAATTCCGTGGGCCGCTGCACCGCTATGTAGCAGGAATGCAGTACCACGGGGGTTGGGGCAAAGGGGGCAGTAGCCATGGCCGTCACGATGAAAAACTGGTTTAAAAAAACCCACCTCCTGCCACGGCCGCCGACGTAGCCGACCAGCCGCAGCGGGAGGTGAGTTGCCCGGTGGCCGCTCGCTAGCTTACGCCTCCAGGCCGAACTTTTTGCGCATGAAATTAACGTATTCCTGGTCGGGCAGGTTGGTCCGGGCTTCGAACAGGGCTTGTATATCCGGGGCGATGACGTAGCGCAGCGTGTTGGTGCCATCGGTGGCGGCACCGTAGATGACCGCCGCGACTTCCTCAGCCGTTGATAACCGGGCTTGCCCCATGGCGCCCAACACCCCGAACGCCGTGGCGGCGTAGGCATCGTAATCGGCAAGGCCCCCGTTGGGCGCGAATAGCTCGTTCGACCTGGTGTGGAAGTCCGTAGCAACCCCGCCGGGCTCGATGATTTTCACCCCGATATTGAGGGGCAGCAATTCGTAGGAAAGACCTTCCGAGAAGCCTTCCAGGGCGAATTTGGAAGCGGCGTACATCGACAGCATGGGCAGGGTAAAGCGGCCAATACCCGAGCTGACGTTGATAATCAACCCAGCGCGGCGCTGACGGAAATGCGGCAGAATGGCGCGGATGGTATTCATTACGCCAAACACGTTCACGTCGAACTGCGCCTGAATCTGCGCAGGAGCAATCGCCTCAAAAGCCCCGTACTGGCCAAATCCAGCGTTGTTGAGGAGTACATCGATGGCCCCGAACTGCTCGATGCCGGCCGCAATGGCCGAGGCGATGGTGGCCGGGTCCTGTACGTCGAGCCGGGCCAGGCTGATGTTGGAGACCTGCCCGAGCTCGTGCTCTTTTTCCGGCTGCCGCATCGAGGCGATGACGTTCCAGCCCTGCGCGGCGAAGTGGTGGGCGGCTGCTTTGCCAATACCGGACGAAGCGCCGGTAATTAAAATGGTGTGACTCATGATTTGCCTTTCTTAAAAGGTGACTTTTTGTCTGAAATGTAAAGCAGTTGGGTTACTACAACTACCATACAAAGGTCCGGCATTATTTCACCCTTTGTTTTGGCGTACGGCTCAAATTTGCTTTTCTAAAAAGCTCATTACAAATTACATAGCGGAAAAGTCCGTCCGATGCCCCAGCGTCGATGCTTTGCCACCAGCGCCGGGCCGGCCGGCTAGTTGCCGCCCCGGCCCCGCTGCAATAGGTTGACTACTTCCACCAGCCCATCGGCCCCGCTCAGTCCCCGTTCGCGCAGGGCCGAAGGGTCGAGCTGGCGGTTGCGCACGGAATCGGCAAAATGCTCGATGTCTTTGCGCATCAGGCTTTGCAGGTGGGCGGCCAGCTCGGGGGTGAAAGTGCCCAGGGCCTGCATAATCGCACTCGACCCGCTGCTGACGGCCACCATATCGTACAGCGCCGCCACGTCCACCCCAAGCTCCCCGGCCAGATGAAGCACGTCGACGGCGTTCTTCAGGTTGGTCATCGTCAGGGCGTTGTTGAGGAGCTTGGCTTGCTGGCCCGCGCCGGCGGGGCCCATGTAGGCGATTTTTCGCGAGAAGGTTTCGAACACCGGCCGGCACCGCTCCAACGCTGCCTGGTCGCCGCCCACGATGGTGGTTAGCGTCCGGGCAACGGCTCCGGGGCCGCCCCCGCTCACCGGGGCATCCAGAAACGGGTGGCCGGCCTGGCCCAGGTAGGCGGCAATCCGCGTGTTTTCGCTGGGGTCGCCGGTGCCGTGATTGACCACGATGGCCCCCGGGCGCAAGGCCTTCAGCAGCCCCTGGGTCTCCAGAATATCCCAGATGTCCTTATCGTCGGTCAGTACCAGCCCAACGATGTCGCTGGCCGCGCCCAGCTCGGCCACGCTGGCGTGCGCCGTGTGCGGCACGCCCGCCAGCGCAGCCAGCGATGCCGGACGCCGGGCCCAGACGTGCAGCTTAAACCCGGCTTCGCCAATGGCGCGGGCCATCGGCCCGCCCTGGTCGCCCAGCCCGATAAAGCCGACGTTCAGGCCGTCGGCAGTTGTGTTGCTTTCCATAATTAAGGGTCTTTAAATCAGCTCCCTTCCTACCCCAGTGCCACGTACTACGCATCGGGGATGGGCGGAGCAAACGAAAAAAAGAAGGGCACCAACGGGGCTTACCCCTGGCGCCCTTCCTTCGTTAGGCAATCAATTCCAGGGCGGCGTTCCAGAGGCGCTCGGCATTGGCCGGGTCCAGCGCGTAGGCGGCCACGCCCCGGTAGTCGGCCGGCCGGCGCAGAACCGTTTCGGCCTCGTTGCAGTCTTCAAAATACCGCCCTCCGATGCCTTCGAGCAGTGGCGAGGCCGCGAGCAGAATGGTGGTAGCGGCGCCCTGAGCGGGGTTTTTGCGGCGCTCGGGGGGCGTTTTTAGGCCCCCGGTGTGTTTTTGCAGGTTGGTGGCGATGGCCCCGGGATTGAGCGCGTTGGCGTAAATGCCCTCGCTGGCCCAGCGGCGGGTAGCCTCCACGGCCAACAGCACATCGGCCGATTTCGACTGCCCGTAGGCCAGGAATGGGTCGTAGGGAATGAAGTTGAAATGCAGGTCGTCGAAGAAGACCGGCGCAAACAAGCTGCCATTGGAGCTAACCGATACGATGCGGGCACCGCCGGCGGCGGCCAGCGCCCCGTGCAGCCCCACAGTGAGGGCAAAATGGCCCATGAAGTTCGTGGCGAACTGCATTTCCCAGCCTTCGGGGCTTGCCGTGCGCTCGGGCAGGGCCATGATGCCGGCGTTGTTAATCAGGATGTGCAGCGGGCCCTGCCAGGCCGCCACAAAGGCTTTGATGGAAGCCTGGTCGCTCAGCTCCAGGGCTGCTACCAGCACGTTGGGATTGCCCGTAGCGGCCTGGATTTCAGCGGCAACTTTATGGCCCGCCTCCGTATTGCGAACCGCCAGGGTGACCTCGGCGCCGGCGCTGGCCAGCACGCGCGCAGTTTCGATGCCGATGCCCGATGAGCCGCCGGTAACGATGGCGCGCTTGCCCCGGAGGGAAATGCCCTGCATAACTTCATCGGCGGTGGAGCTGAAGCCGAAGGGGGTTTTAAGGAGTTCTTGCATGACTTAACGACTACTTGTAGGTGGATAAATAGCTTATTAAAAGCTTACTACAAAGTTCGGACAGGATTGCACCCGTTGTTTTGGCAATCGGCTCAAAGTTGCTTTTCTAAAAAGCTCAGCTAAACTCCTGCACCCATCCCGGGGGCTACAGCTGCCGGTCCAGGCTGCTGTAGTCCATCATCCAGCCCGGATATTCGACCGCCGGGCGGCTCACGGCGTTGAGCTGCTCCAGCTCGTCGGGCGTGAAGGTTACCTCGATGGCTTTCAGGTTGTCGGCCAGCTGCGCCGCCTTGTTGACCCCGATAATTACGCTGCTCACGACCGGCTGCTGCAACAGCCAGGCCAGGGCCAGCTGCGCCACGGAAGCCCCTTTGGCTTCGGCCAGCGGGGCCAGCACGTCGAGGATGGCGAAGGCCCGCTCACGGTCCACCATCGGGAAATCAACGGTGTCGCGCCGGCTGCCGGCCGGGCCCTGCTGGTGGCGGGTAAACTTGCCGCTGAGCAAGCCGCCGGCCAACGGGCTCCACACCATGAGGCCCACTTGCTGGTCGAGCAGCAGCGGCACCAGCTCCCGCTCCAGCTCGCGGCTGGCCAGGCTGTAGTACGATTGCAGCGAGATGAACTTCTCAAGCCGCTGGCGCTCCGAGTTGGCCAGGGCTTTCATCAGCTGCCAGGCGGCCAGGTTGCTGGCTCCGATGTAGCGCACTTTGCCGCTGCGCACCAGGTCGTCGAGCACGCGCAGAGTTTCGTCGAGGGGCGTGAGGGGGTCGAAGGCGTGAATCTGGTAGAGGTCGATGTAGTCTGTGTTCAGGCGACGGAGGCTGGCCTCCACTTCCTGCATGATGTGCTTGCGGCTCAGGCCCAGGTCGTTGGGGCCGGTGCCCATGGCGCTGCGCACCTTGGTAGCAATCACCAGCGCGTCGCGCGAAAGCCCCAGGTTGCGGATGGCCTGACCGGTAATTTGTTCGGAAAGACCGGCGGAGTACATGTTGGCCGTGTCGATGAAATTGATGCCGGCGTCCACGGCGCTTTTCAGCAGGGCATCGGCGGCCGCCTGGTCGAGGGTGCCCACGGCTTCGAAGATGCCCTGGCCGCCGAAGGTCATGGTGCCGAAGCACAGCTGCGATACTTTCAGGCCGGTTTGGCCCAACAGATTGTATTTCATGGTTCAGGAATGTTATAAAAAAAACCGCCACAAAGGTCTTCTTCACGCGCGCCGCCTGAACCGGCCCAACAAACCAGAAATTACACTATTCAAACCATTTTGCGTTCCCTCTGCCGTACCTGAAGCGGCGTGGAGCCCGTGTGTTTCTTGAAAAACTCGCTGAAATACGTTGGGTAGGTGAAACCCAGCCCATCCGCAATTTCCGCAATGGACCACTGGCTGTGGTGCAGCAGCGCGGTGGCCTCACGCACGAGGCGGCCGGCGAGGTGAGCGGTGGTGGTGAGGCCGGTTGCCGCGCGCACGGCCCGGTTGAGGTGATTGACGTGGACCGCGAGCGCGGCGGCATAATCGTGGGGCGTTCGCAGGCGCAGGGGCCGGGCGGGCGACACCAGGGGGAACTGCTCCTCCAGCAGCGTCACAAACAGGGCCGCGATGCGCCCGGCCGCGTTGCGGGGAGCCACAAACGTGGCGGGCTGCATTTTCAGCGCCTCGTGCATGATGAGCTGCAGGTAATTGCGCTGCACTTCCTGCTTGTGCGAATAGCCGGAAGCGGACTCGGCCATGAGCTGCCGAAACAGCTGCTGGAGAAAGGCCAGCTGGGCCTCATCGGGAAAATAAACGGGCTGGCCGCCGGGCCGAAACAGCGAGGAATCGGCCAGCAACCGGCCCCCGGCAGCAGCGCTGTGCCAGAATGCCTCCGTGAACGCGCAATAAATGCCGGTGTTCGGGCCGGTTTCCTTTTCCCAGGCATAGGGCACCAGCGGGTTAGAAAAAACCAGCGCGGGCTGCGTAATGGTCAGGCTGCGGCTGGCGTAATGCAGCTGGCTGGTCCCGGCCGTGAGCAGGGCAATCTTGTAAAAATCCCGCTTTTGATAGGGCAGCAGGTGCGGGCCAGTGAGCGCGCTGGTATACACGTGAATCTGGTCGGCCAGGGGCTCGCCCCCGAAGTGGCTGGCCAGGTAGGTGCGGTAGAAATCGACCAGGGATTCGTGGGGGGCCATTCTTTCGGGGTTGCCTGAGGGCAACTGGCGGCGGTAAAACGGGTGGCAGGCGGGCGGGCTGTCCCGGGCATTGTGCGCGGGCTGAGCGCAACCCTCCCCAATAAGGCGTTTTACCGGGGCTTTTACTTCACCCGTGCGCCCCCTCAAAACCGCAGGGTGACCCGCGGCGCGAAATACGTGATGTTATCCCCGGCCCCGCTCTCTTTGAGGTAATCGCCGGCTTGAAAATAGGTCAGAAACACCTCGAATTTGAGGTACCGATTGGCATCCCATTCCACCTCCCCGGTGAGCTGGCTGCCGATATAGGCCGATTGGGCGGCCGTGCCGGGGCGTTTTAGTATGTAGGGCACCGTGTAGAAGCCGTCGGTGCGCCGGGCGCGCCAGAAAAAGTCCCAGTCCACGGTGGCCACTACCTGCGGCAGGCCGGGCGGGTGTAGCACGAGAATGGGATGAATGTCGCGCACATTGGTGAGGCCAATAACTGCCAGCTGGCCGAAGTATGCCCCTTTTGGGAACATGGGATTGAAGGTCTGCAAATCATTATTTTCCAGGTTTTTATCGCCGCTGATGTAGTCGGTGCGCAACGTGAGCTCAGGGTGCAGCGGCGCCGCGCGAAAGGCGTAGCCGATTTCCACCGCGACGGTTCCGGCCTGAATCCGGCCTTCGCCAAAACGCCCAAACTGTTCTACTGCCTCAATATTATAGCTGAATGCGCTGGGGGCACCCCACCAGCGGGCCCCTACCGAGTGGCGGCGCTCGGCGGCGGCACCCTGCTGAAACCGGGCGTGCTGGTTGTGAAAGCCCAGGTAATACACGTCCAGGCCGCCGTGCAGCCGGGGAACGGGCCGCACCCCGTATAAGCCCCAGAACCAGACGTCGCGGTTGCCCCCATCATCGAAAAAACCGGGTTTGGTGTTCACCGGGCGGGTTACGAAGGCATCCAGCTTCAACTGAGGGGTGAGCCAGAACAGGCGCCCGCCGTCGAACGTCCGGCGCACGTTGAGGGGGTCGCTCACCGCTACCAGCCGGGAAGAGCCGTACGCCATTTCCTGGCGCCCCAGGCGCAGCGTGAGCGAATGCGTATCGTCCCCCACGGCGACGTCGGCGAAGGCTTGGTGCAGGTCCAGCTTATCTTCGTCGGACGGGCGAGGAGTGCTGCGCTGACCGAACGCCAGCCCACTTTTTAGCTCCCCAAAAAGGCGGAAATGGCGGCCAAAATGGGCATTGGCGTGCAGCATCACCCGTTGCAGCAGGTAGCCGTTGGGGTCCTGCACCCCCTCGCCCCAGTTCGCGTGGTTCAGCCGTTCGTATTGCTCGCGAATTTCGCCGCCCAGCGTGAGAAAGCTGGTGCGGGCGGCCGTGAGCGGGATAAACTTGATGGGGTCGACCACGCTGGGGCGCACCGTCGAATCGTGGGCCAGGTAGCGATAATCCTCCTGGGCATGCAGCTGCAGAAACGGAGGCGGCGCGGCGAGCCGGGGCGGCTGGGGCTGCGACTGGCCCACGCGGGCAAGCCCCAGAAAAACCAGGAAAAAACGCACACGGTACAGGCATGAGAGAACCCGCATGGCGATAACTGGAGTGTTGTTAAACAAACAGGGGAAATCCCCGATTCGGCTGGTTTGGCAGAAGTGATTTTGGGCCGGCCGCCGCTGTTGGCGTCGTACAGCGTCGGTTGCATGCCGGCCCCGGTCGCGCAGCTCGGTGGGCTTGCGGCGGCGGACGGCCATCGGCAGCGGGCTCCGGCCGGCGCTAGCGCTGGCTTTCCAGGGTCTGCATGGGCGTAGTCGGCTCCACGTTTGAGCCGTGGGGGAATGCCAGCAGATGGGTGACGCGCGGCTTATCAGGCCCGCGGTGGTACTGCCGCACCTGGGCCTCTACCACCTGGTCTTCCTTCGTGAAGCGGTGGTGCTGGCGCTCGTGCTCGCCCCAGGTGGGGACGTAAAAGAATTCGGTGATGCGGGTGGGGTCGGTCACGTCCGAAAACAGGCCGGCCCGCAGGGCCCCGTCGCGCAGGCGCAGGCGTCGGAGTTGCTCGGCCGCGTGCTGGAAGGCGGGCATGTCGGCGGGGGCTACGTGGTATTCAATCATCACTACCACCGGGCCATCGTCGGGGTCGATGCCGCTGCCGGTAAAGGGGTCGGGAAAGTGGCCGGAAGGGGCCAGGTTGAGGCCTTCGCCCGAGCGCATGGGGAAAGGCAGGGCCAGGGCGGCACTGGCCAGCATCCAGCCGGCGGCCAGCAGCAGCGACGTATCCACGCTGAGGCGGTCGGCCAGCTCACCCCAGACCAGGCTGCCCAGCGACACGCCGGCCTGAAACACGAGCATGTAAATACCTATCACGCGGGCCTGTACCCACTTGGGTACGTTTAGCTGCACGGTGGTGCTGAAGCTGGTCATCACCATCAGCCAGGCAATGCCCGAAACGAACATCACGGCGTAGAGGAACATCACCTGCGTGATAAGGGCCAGCGCCAGGTGACTGCCCGCAAAAGTGAGCGCCCCGAGCACCACCCGCCGGTTCAGGGAGAGCCGCGCCCCCACCCGACCCAGCAGGTACGCGCCCGTGACGGCCCCCGCGCCCATCCACGACAGCATCACGCCAAACGTGCCGGCGCTTAGATGCAGCTTGCGGGCGATGACGACCGAAACCAGCCCCAGCAGAGCCGCCGTACCAAACGAGAAAGCAAACGTGCGCACCAGCACGCCGTAAATGTTGGGCGAGTACTGTACGTAGCGAATGCCCGCCTGCAGCGCCCCGATGAAATTCTCGGCCGGCCCGGTCGTAATGGTCGGTTCGCGCTTCCAGTAATACACCACGGCCCAGGTGGCCAGAAAAGAAACGCCGTTCAGCACAAATACCCAGCCCGGCGAGTAGTAGGCGATGATGGCCCCGCCCACCGCCGGCCCGATGGCGCGGGCAATATTATTGCTCACGCCGTTGAGCGTAATAGCGAATGGCATCACGGGCCGGGGCACCAGCTCCGTAGTCACCGTTTGCCAGATGGGCGCGTTCAGGGCCGCGCCCACGCCCAGCAAAAAGGTGAAACCCAGCACCCCAGGCGCCGAAATGCGGCCCGTGAACGTAAGTACCCCCAGTCCGGTAGCCACCACGGCCATGAAGCCCTGGGTGCAGAGCAGCAGTCGGCGCCGGTCTATCAAATCGGCCAGCACCCCGGCGGGCAGGCTGAGCAGGAACGCGGGCAGCGAAGTAGCGGTTTGCATCAGGGTCACGAGCAGCGCCGAAGACGTGAGCATGGTGACCACCCACACCCCGGCCACGTTCTGCATCCAGGTGCCTACGTTCGATACCAGCCCGGCAATCCAGATGGCCCGAAACAGCGCGTGGGTGAACGGCGTCCACAACGTGGCCTTGGGAGTAGAGACAGGCGAGGTGAGTGTTTGAGCCATTAGAATGCGCCAGGGCCGCGCCGCCGAAGTACGTTGAAGGAAAAAGTTGGGGGTCGGGGTTGTGTTCCGCAGCCCGCAGGCCCGCCATCAAACCGGCCATCGTAGCGTTTTCAGAACAAAATAAGGAACGGTAACCGAGATGTTGTAAAGGGTAGCGAGCAGCGCCGGGGTCCATCGGCTCACCGCCCTTACTTGTCCACCAGGGTCGGCTCGTCGCCCCCGGCTTTGGGAGCCACCACCACGTGCAAAAACGGCTGTCCCGAACGCGGCGTGTCGCTATTGGCGATGCGCTGCACCATGCCCAGCGCCTGGCCCATCCCGCCGCCTCGGGCATCGGTGCGCACACTCGTCAGGGCGTAGTCGCGGGAGTAGGGTGCCTGGGCCGAGCGGGTCAGGTAGACATCGTAATCGGTAGCGGGGGCCAGGCTGCGCAGGTTGAAGGTGGCCAGGTCCACGAGGCCTTCCGAGCGCAGGCTCATTGTGCCGGCGGCGGGCCCCGGCCGGGGGGGGCGCAGCTCCTTTACCACGGCCACCTGGTCGCCCAGCTGCTGGCCCAGGCCGGTGGTGGCGGGCGCGCCGGCGGGCACCGCGTTGGGGATGTACACCAGGGCCATGGGGTTCTGGCCCACTTTCATTTTGGCGATAACCCGGTTGGTCGCCGTGCTCACGGCCACCACCGAGTCGGCATTTTCCAGGCCCACGTACACCCGGCTGGCGTCGCCCGAGGGCCAGATGCCGTGCGGCAGCGCCCCCACCGGAATGGTGGCCAATTGCTTAAAGCCGGGCTCCCGCGAGTAGACTTTCACCACGTTTTCGCCGCCCACCGTCACGTAGGCCAGCTTGCCCTGGGCCGTTTCCACGGTGGTCACGTGGTTGGTGATGGGGCCGGTGTCGAGCACGGTCGCAATGGCCAGTGTCCGGGTGTCCAGCACCGACACCTTGCCCACGTCCTTGTGCGTGAACCAGATTTGCCGGCCGTCTTTGGTGGGGAAGATGTTGGGCGAAAACGGGCTCACCACCGGCACCCGCTTGATGATTTTATACGTGGCCACGTCCACCACGGCCAGCTCGGCCGTGAAGCTGGAGCACACGAAGGCCAGCTTGCCATCCGGTGCGAACGCCACCATGCCCGGCCCGTTGGCCACCGTTATCCGACGCGTTTCGCGCAGCGTGGCCACATCAATTACGGAAACATAGTCTTCGCCGCGCACCGTCACCCACACCTCCCGGCCGTTGGGCCGGAAAGCAGGCTCGTGCGGGGAACGCCCCACGTACACGCTGCCCTTGATGGCATTGGTAGCCGGGTCGATGAACGTCACGTTGTTGGACCCGATGGACACCACGGCCAGCAGCTTGTGGTCGGGCGCAGCCCCCAGGCCATGCACCAGCGCCTGGCCCCGGTAGAGCGGCGTCAGAATATCGGGTTGCGGCTTGCCCAGAATCACCTGGCCCAGCAGCCGGTTGTCCACCGGGTCGATGACGGAGACCGTATTGGAAATCTGGTCGGCGGTGTACACCCGGTCGCGGTGGCTCACGGCCTGACCTGCGGCCTCGGCCGAAACGAGTAGCAGGCTGCTGACAATAAGTAGGGCTTTCATAAGAAAAAAACGTTAGGGCCGGGAGGCGACCGGGTGCTGCCGGAGCCAGGCCTGCATTTGCTGAATCTCAACCTGCTGCTCGGCAATAATGCTCTGGGCTAAGCGGCGCAGCACCGGGTCTTTGCCGTAGAGCAGCTGTAAGCGGGCCATGTCAACGGCGCCCTGGTGGTGGGGCAGCATCATGGCGGCGAAGCTGGCGTCGATGTCGTCGGGGCTCGCGCCGCTCATCCGCCGCATGCCGTCGTCCATCACCGTCATCACCGAATCCATGCCGTACTGGAAAGCCGCCAGAGGCGTACCCGGTGCGGCGGCCGAGGCGGTGGCCATTCCCACCATGCCTGGCATCGCATGGGCCTTCGCCGGCCCGGCCGGTGCGTGCGGGTTCGACTGGGCCTGGGCAGTATCGCTGCCGAGCAGGACCAACAAAAAAAGCAGGTTTCTCATGTCGTTTGGTTAAAGACGATTGATGGGTCGAATCTTGCCCTAATTCGTATTAAAAGCCATAACTGTAGTAATTTATCATCGGACCTGGTGGCAGATTTGATAGTCGATTTCAGGTGGTTTGCAGGCCTCTGGGAACGGCGGGTATTGCTTTGCAGGGCGAACAACAGCCGGCACACTACGGACATGCGGCCCTTCAATTCCCTGCCTGGCCACTTTCTCTGCCTGACAAATGAATTGCAGCGTGAAGGTAGCCCCCCTTTAAATCCCTGAAAATGGATAATTGACGCTTTTGCTTAGACGAATGGAACGTTCGTTTGACCCGGAGTATGGTTGTGGCACAAGCGGCCCCCACATGCTGAAGCAGTTCTCGGGTGAGTGTATGGCCGTTTGAACGAGGTAGAGACGCAACATTTTGCGTCCCGTCGTTGAACGAAATCGCCTGACGGTGCTCCCGCGAGCCGTTCAACGACGGGACGCAAAATGCTGCGTCTCTACACCCGTACACCAACCTGAGAATTGCTGCTCTAAAGGCTGTTACCGTGGTGTTTATTCCAGCGGAATTGCAGCAGATGGATGCGGATAGTCAGCTGCCTGCTGACTATCCGGGTTGGATTTTGGCTTATGGTGACCTGGACCGGCAGGCCTAACGAGTGCTGCCCAAGCCCCGGTTTCCCTGCTGCCAACCGCCGGTAACCGATGAAGCCTGGGCCACATTAAAAAGCAACAGCCTAACTCACCTGATACTGCTTTCCTGTCTGGATAACGGATGCGCCCGATAATTGGTGAAAAAAATCGGGTCAACTAGCTGGAGACTCAGCCTTTTTGTCTAAGCAAAAGCGCTAATTGTCCATTTTCATAGCCCCTCGACGCCATCAACTTTACATTCATAATAAAGACGGGCTGGTTGCCGAACAAGCAACACCGGCAAGTCATGGATAAAGTGTGCTTTCAGGCAATGGAAACAGGTCGTTTTCAGCGATATGTAAGCCATTGCAATCTGATAATGAGCTTCATAAAGGTGCTAGTGTAACCCAGATACTTTTTTTGAGCCGCTAGTAGAATCAGCTACGGCTGAGTAGGGCGAATGGCCGTTCGGTCTGCGCATTGTTTTCAGCTCAGCGGCCCTACCCGATAATTCCGTTTCGCGACAATGCCATGTGGGCGCAGCAAGCCTGTTTCCCATGAATAAGGGGACACGATTGTAGCCGACCCCTTCGCCAATAAGGCCCTCATCGCCAGGCGACCAGGTGAAACCAAAAGCTGCCGATGCCTCTAAACCATACCCCTGAAAGGGGCGCTCGAAAAAATAAGGTAAAGCAGCGGACACGACAAAGGAGAAATAATTCCAGCTCAGGGCTGATGCAAACAGGCTGCTGCTTAACTGTAGACTGGCGTGCGGCTCGCAAGGGCAGGCGTAAAGCGCAAGTTGACGCAGGCTCATGCCGTTCCTTGCCCTGGAGGATGTGAGAATGCTTGTTAAATGAAAAAAATCTTCATTATCGGCGCGGTGCTGGGCGTATCCGTGTTCGGAGGTCTGGTGTATATAGCTCCTTTTTCTGGCGTGCCAAGTCCAGCGGTGGGCGGTGATGCACTGGCAATGGACTATTCGGATTCGACGCTCGACTCCACTTTGCTCGTTACCATGGGCGTCGTCGGGGCCGGGGGCGATGAACCCTTGTTGGCGCGCACGAACGGGCGGGTACAAGGCCTGTTTTTCTCACAAAGCGATTATGTGCGGCGCGGACAGGTATTGGTTAAGCTCAGCAATCACACGTTCGTCACGGCGCCCCGGGCCGGATTTCTGGGACCCAACCGAGTAATGATTGGCCAATACATTTACCGCAACACAATCGTGACAACGCTTTCGCGGCGTAGCTATCTCGTGGTTTCGCTGTTGTTGCCCACTGATTGGCAAGAAGGCATAAATGCCGGTGACTCGGTGCGGGTGTGGGCTGCCGCACCGCCGGCCCGGAGTAGCACCGGCATAGTGGGGACCTACCAGAAACAAGCCCTGGATGATGCACGCCTCGAAATCATCCTCACGTCACGTGCCCCGTTCCGCATCGGCGAGCAAGCGTACGTGCGGCTACAGGACAAACGCCCCCAAGTGGCCATGCACTGATTTTCAACCCATTTTTACTCACGGCATCCGCTATCCTGACTATCAATGCCTCAACTCTATGCCCTGCCTGATAGCCGAATAATTGAAATCGAGCCACACGAAACCATGCTGGCCGCCATATTGCGGCAGGGCATTCCGCACGTGCATGCTTGCGGCGGCCAGGCCCGGTGCTCAACCTGCCGCATCCACGTACTCAGTGGCTTAAACTTTTGTTCGCCTCGCAATGAGAGCGAAAAGGCATTGGCCATCCGCCTGCGCCTGCCGTTTGATGTGCGACTTGCCTGCCAGACGACGGTAACGGGCAATGTGTCCTTCCTGCGCCCCGTGTTCGATGCCCTCGACGTGAAGCTGACGCAGCGGGCGCTGCGACAGCCACGCCAGCACCTCGGCACCCAGCAACCGGTGGCGGTGCTTTTTTCCGACATTCAAGGCTATACCGCCTTTGCCGACCGGCTGCCTCCCTACGACCTGATTCATGTCCTGAACCGCTACTTTGAAGCCATGAGTGAGGAAATTGGAAACCGCCACGGCCACATCAGCGATTTCATTGGCGATGGGCTGATGGCGGTATTCGGCCTGAGCCACCCCGTCTCGGCCGTAGCCGATGCCGTAGCCGCCGGCCACGCCATGCTCCGCGCCGTCGAGCGGCTAAACCCCTACCTGAAGCAAATGTATGACTGCACGTTTCACGTGCGCCTGGGCCTCCACTACGGCAACGCCGTGGTGGGCCACATCGGGGCGGGCAGCTTCCGCAAACTGGCCACCATCGGCGATGCGGTGAACGTGGCATCCCGCCTCGAAGGCCTCAACAAGCGGTACGGCACCACGTTTCTGGTGTCGGAAGCCGTGGTGGAGGCGGCGGGCCCCGCGCTCGCTCTGCGCCAGGGCTTCGTGACGCCCCTGAAAGGCAAAAAGGGCCTGTACCGCGTGTTTGAAGTGCTGCCGGAAGCGCAACCAACCTGACAGGCTACAAAGCATTGGGCCAATAAAATTAATTCAATTTAAAATATAGATAAACATAATTACATAAGATATACTTTACTTGTCCCGCATTGGTTGTGTGCCGCCTGGCACAACCTGCTGACTCCGTTAACATTCCTTGCCCTATGGACCCACGCATTTTAGGTTTGCACCACGTCACGGCGATTGCCGGCAATGCCCAGCGCAACCACGATTTCTATACCCGGGTGCTGGGCTTGCGCTTCGTGAAGAAAACGGTCAATTTCGACGACCCCGGCACGTACCATTTTTACTTTGGCGATGAAAGGGGCTCGGCGGGTACCATTCTCACGTTTTTTCCCTGGGCGCACATCACCCCCGGGCGGCGCGGCACCGGGCAGGCCACCGAAATCGGCTACTCGGTGCCGGCCGGCAGCTTCGATTTCTGGATGGAGCGCTTCAACGCCCACGGCGTGACCTACAACAAGCCCAGCGAAAAATTCGGCGAGCCCTACCTCACCTTCCTCGACCCCGACGGCCTGAAGCTGGAGCTCATCGTGCCGAAAACCGATGACCCACGCACGCCCTGGACCACGCCCGAAGTTGGAGCCGACGTGGCCACGCGGGGCTTTCACACCGTCACGCTCACGCTGGCCAGCGCAAAGGCCACGGCCGAAATCCTGACCGATGTGTTTGGCTACACGCTGCTGGAGCAGCACGTCAACCGCTCTCGCTACGTGACCGATACGGTGCAGGGCGCGGCCTGCATCGACCTGGTGGAAGTGCCCGGCGAAGCCGCCAGCATCACGGCGGGCGGCTTGGTGCACCACATTGCCTTTCGGGTGAAAGACGACGAAGCCGAGCTGTATTTCCGGAAGCTGCTGCTGGAGAGAGGCCTGCAGCCCACTCCGCAGATTGACCGCGATTATTTCCATTCCGTGTACTTCCGCGAGCCGGGTGGCGTACTGTTCGAAATTGCCACCGAAAACCCGGGCTTCACCGTGGATGAGCCGCTGGACGAGTTGGGCACTCACCTCATGCTGCCCAGGCAACACGAACCCAGGCGGGCGCTTTTGGAAACCAGGCTGCCACAGATTGGGTAGTTCCGACCGTGTTGCGGGGCCGGGCCGTGGTGCCCTTTCCCGGATGGGCATTCCAGGCTTTTCAAGGGATTCAACATGCTGATTACCGGGTTGAAATGCCCTTTTAAGCGACCTTCATTTTTTACCCATTCACCTTTTCAGCTTTCCCTCATGAAAACCTTAGTCCTCTTTTACTCCACTTATGGCCATGTCTTCAAGCTGGCCGAAGGCATCGCCGAAGGAGCGCGCCAGGTTGCCGGCAATGAAGTGATAATCAAAAAAGTGCCCGAAACACTGCCCCAGGCCGTCCTCGACCAGATGGGAGCTACTGAGGCGCAAAAAGCTTTTGGCCACATTCCCGTGGCCACGCCCGGCGAGCTAACGGACTACGACGCCATCATTTTCGGGACGCCCACGCGCTACGGCAACATGTGCGGGCAAATGCAGGCTTATCTCGACAGCACTGGCGGCCTGTGGGCCACTGGTGCCCTGGTGGGCAAAGTGGGTGGGGCCTTTGTGAGCACGGCCACCCAGCACGGCGGCCAGGAAACCACCATTCGGGCGGTGCACACCGCGCTGTTGCACCACGGCTTCGTTCTGGTGGGCTTGCCCTATGCCTGGCAAGGCCAGATGGGCCACCATGAGGTAACCGGCGGCACCCCGTACGGGGCCAGCACCGTGGCCGGGGGCCAGGGCGAGCGCCAGCCCAGCGCCAACGAGCTGGAAGGTGCCCGCTTCCAGGGGCAGCACACGGCCGAGATTGCCCGCAGGCTATTCGCCAGATAGTTGGCTGATTTTATGCAGCTGATTTGGTAGTCGGAAGGCAGCCATACAGCAGCTGCTTGTCAGTGCACCGCAACTTCTTCGTTTCGTATTTCGAACGGAGAAGTTGCCCGGCTGCTTTTCATCCTTCCTTGCTGCCCGCACACTGCTAAGCCCCAATGAAACTGACGGCCGAACACCAACGCCTTGCCGAAGCCAATGCCAACGAGAAGGACTGGCGCAAATTCGGCCCCTACCTCTCGGAGCGGCAGTGGGGCACGGTGCGCGAGGACTACTCGGCCCAGGGCGACGCCTGGCGCTATTGCACCCACGACATGGCCCGCTCCTACGCCTACCGCTGGGGCGAGGAAGGGCTGGCCGGCGTGAGCGACGATCAGCAGCTGCTGTGCCTGGCCCTGGGCTTGTGGAATGGCCAGGACCCCATCCTCAAAGAGCGCCTCTTCGGCCTGAGCGGCCCCGAGGGCAACCACGGCGAAGACGTGAAGGAGGTGTATTACTACCTCGACAACGTGCCCACGCACGCCTACATGTGCATGCTCTACAAATACCCGCAACATGCGTTTCCGTATGAGTGGCTGGTACAGGAAAATGCGAAACGAGGCCGAATGAAGCCCGAATTTGAGTTGCTGGACACGGCCCTGTTCCACGACAACCGGTACTTCGACGTATATGTGGAATACGCCAAGGTCAGCCCCGACGACCTGCTGATGCAGATTACCGTGACCAACCACGGCCCCGAAGTGGCCCCGCTGCACGTGCTGCCCCAGCTGTGGTTCCGCAACACCTGGGCCTGGGGATTGGACGACAGTAGCCGGCCCCTGCTTGAAGCCACCCAGAATGGCGGCGCCATCGCCGTGCAACACGCCACGCTGGGCAGCCACTGCCTTTATTGCGACCAAGACCCTTCGCTGCTGTTCTGCGAAAATGAAACCAACACCGGCCGCTTGTTCGGGGTGCCGGCCACGGGCCAACACTTTAAGGATGGGATTAACGACTACGTGGTGCACGGGGCGCACGCCGCGATTAATCCCGCCCAGACGGGCACCAAAGCCGCGGCGCACTATCCGCTGCTGGTGCCCGGCGGCACCTCCCAGGTGGTGCGCCTGCGTCTGGGCCCGGTCGACCTCGCCGCTCCTTTCACCGACTTCGACCCGCTGCTAAACCAGCGCCGCCAGGAAGCCGACGAGTATTACGCCGAACTCCAGAAGGACCTGGCCGACGCGGATGCGCGCCGGGTGCAGCGGCAGGCCTGGGCCGGGATGCTCTGGAGCAAGCAGTTCTACTACTACGACGTGCCGCAGTGGCTGGCCGGCGACCCCGCCATGCCTCCCCCACCCCACGCCCGCGCCCACGGCCGCAACGCTGGCTGGAAGCACCTGAGCAACGGGGATATCGTTTCCATGCCCGACAAGTGGGAGTATCCCTGGTACGCGGCCTGGGACCTGGCTTTCCATTGCCTGCCGCTGGCCCAGCTCGACCCGGGCTTTGCCAAGCGCCAGCTGCGGCTCCTGTGCCAGGACTGGTACATGCACCCCAACGGCCAGCTGCCGGCCTACGAGTGGGCCTTTTCGGACGTGAACCCGCCCGTGCACGCCTGGGCTACCTGGCGGGTGTACAAGCAATGCCAGAAGCAAAACGATGGCGTGGGCGACCTGGAGTTTCTGGGCACCGTGTTCCACCGGCTGCTGCTCAACTTCACCTGGTGGGTGAACCGCAAAGACCGGGAAGGCCGCAACATCTTCGAGGGTGGCTTTCTGGGGTTGGACAACATCGGGCTGTTCGACCGCTCGGCCCCGCTGCCGCCGGGGGCCTACATCGAGCAGGCCGACGGCACGGCCTGGGTGGCCATGTACGCGCTCAACATGATGCGCATGGCCCTGGAGCTGGCCCGCTCCAACCCGATTTACCAGGATTTGGCCAGCAAGTTTTTCGAGCACTTCCTCTACATCGCCGGGGCCATGACCAACATGGGCGATGCCGATACCAACCTTTGGGACGACGAGGATGAATTTTACTACGATGTGCTGCACACGCCCGAAAACGGCCGGCAACTCCTGAAAACCCGCTCGCTGGTGGGCCTGATTCCGCTCTTTGCCGTGGAAGTGCTCGACGATGAAGTGCTGACGGCGGTGCCGCAGTTTGTGGCCCGGCTCGACTGGTTTCTGAAGCACCGGCCCCACTTGGCCAGCCTGGTGAGCCGCTGGCAGGAGCCGGGCATGGGCCAGACCCACCTGCTGAGCCTGCTGCGCGGCCACCGCGTGAAACGCCTGCTGGCGCGGGCCCTGGACGAGGCCGAGTTCCTGTCCGACTACGGCGTGCGGTCGCTGAGCAAGTACCACCAAAACCACCCCGTGCGCCTGCACTTCGCCGGCCGCAACCTGATGCTGCGCTACGAGCCGGGCGAGTCCGAAACCGACCTGTTCGGGGGCAACTCCAACTGGCGCGGACCGGTGTGGTTTCCGTTTAACTTCCTGCTCATTGAGTCGCTCCAGCGCTTTCACCACTATTACGGCAATGAGTTCCAGGTGGAATACCCGACCCACTCGGGGCGCTACGGCACGCTGCTCGAAATTGCCGACGGGCTCACCACCCGCCTCACCAGCTTGTTCTTGCGCAACCAGGCCGGCGTCCGCC
>NZ_JAGEMO020000074.1 GCF_017921975.2 Hymenobacter terricola | reverse complement strand
GAGTCGCTCCAGCGCTTTCACCACTATTACGGCAATGAGTTCCAGGTGGAATACCCGACCCACTCGGGGCGCTACGGCACGCTGCTCGAAATTGCCGACGGGCTCACCACCCGCCTCACCAGCTTGTTCTTGCGCAACCAGGCCGGCGTCCGCCCCGCCCTGGGGCCCGACAAGCGCCTGCAGCACGACCCCAACTTCTGCGACTGCCTCCTCTTCCACGAGTACTTCCACGCCGACACCGGCCGCGGCCTCGGCGCCTGCCACCAAACCGGCTGGACCGGCCTCGTCGCCAAACTCCTCCAGCCCCGCCCATGAGCCCCTCCTTCGACCA
>NZ_JAGEMO020000073.1 GCF_017921975.2 Hymenobacter terricola | reverse complement strand
GCAGCACGACCCCAACTTCTGCGACTGCCTCCTCTTCCACGAGTACTTCCACGCCGACACCGGCCGCGGCCTCGGCGCCTGCCACCAAACCGGCTGGACCGGCCTCGTCGCCAAACTCCTCCAGCCCCGCCCATGAGCCCCTCCTTCGACCAATTCCGCTGGCTGGATTCCGGGGCCACCCTCGTGCCCGAATGGCTGGAAACCAACGGCCTGGGCGGCTGGGCCAGCGCTACGCTCAGCGGGGCCCTTTCGCGGCGCTACCACGGCCTGCTGGTGGCCGCCACCACCCCGCCCGTGGGCCGGCAGGTGCTGCTTTCCAAGCTCGACGAAACGCTGGTACTGGCCGACGGCCCGCGCTGGGAGCTGGGCTGCAACCAATACCCCGGCACTGTGCACCCAACGGGGCACCGCTACCTGAAGGCGTTTTTCCGCGACCTGTTTCCGGTGTTTGAGTACGAGGCCGGTGGGGTGGGGCTGCGCAAAACCGTGGCCGCCGTGCACGGCCACAACACCACCCTGGTAGTGTACGAGGTGCTGGCCGCGCCCGGGCCCTTCGTGCTGGAGCTGCTGCCCCTGCTGGCCGGCCGCGACTACCACACCCTGGGCCACCACAATGCGGCGGCCGAGCCCGCCTTTCAGTGCCACGCCGATACTTACCACGTAATCCCCCGGCCCCATTCAGCGGCGTTGTTTCTGACCCTGCCGGGTGCCGTTTATGCGGCCCGCCCCACCTGGTACTACCAGCTCGAATACGCCCAGGAACAGGAACGGGGCCAGGATTTTCGGGAGGACTTGTTTAGTCCCGGCGTGTTTCAGCGCGTGCTATCGGCCGGCGACACCTTCGGGCTGGTCATTTCTACCGAGCCGTGCGGCCCGGACAGCGCCGAAACGCTCCTGGCCCAGGAAGCCCATCGCCGCACGGCCCTGCTCGCGGCCGTAGCCCCACCCGATGCCTTGCGCCGCGCCCTCACCCTGGCGGCCGACCAGTTTGTGGTGCGCCGGGCCGCCGACCTGAACACCGTCATTGCGGGCTACCACTGGTTCACGGACTGGGGCCGCGACACCATGATTTCCCTGCCCGGCCTGTGCCTGGTTACCGGGCGCTTCGCCGAAGCCCGCCGCATCCTGCAGGCCTTCGCCGCGGCCGTGAGCGAGGGCCTGCTGCCCAACCGCTTCCCCGATTCCGGGGCCGCGCCCGAGTACAACACCGTGGACGCGACGCTCTGGTTTTTTGTGGCTGTGCAGCAGTACCAGCACTATTCGGGCGATGCTGACTTCGTGCAGCAAGCCCTGCTGTCCGTGCTCACCGATATCCTGGCTTGGCACCGGCGCGGCACCCGCTACGGCATCCGCGTGGCCGAAAATGGTCTGCTCTCGGCGGGGGCCGAAGGCGAGGCGCTCACCTGGATGGACGCCAGGGTGGGCGGCTGGGCCGTGACACCCCGCCGGGGACAACCCGTCGAAATTCAAGCCTTGTGGTACAACGCCCTGTATATAACCGCCACCCTCCTGCACCAGGCCGGGCGCCCGGCGGAAGCTGCGGAGCTGGAAGAATCGGCGAACCGCGCCGCTGCCGCGTTCGAGCCGGCCTTCTGGAACGAAGAACAGGGCTGCCTCTACGACTGTCTGCCGCCCGCTGGCCCGCCCGACGCGGCCCTGCGTCCCAATCAATTGCTGGCCCTCAGCTTGCCCTACCCCCTGCTCAGCGGCGCGCGGGCCGCCCGGCTACTGGCGGCCGTGGAGCAGGCCCTGGTTACCCCGGTGGGCCTGCGCAGCCTCGCCCCTACCGACCCCGCCTACTGCCCGCGCTACCGCGGCGGCCCCGTTCAGCGCGACGGAGCCTACCACCAGGGCACCGTGTGGAGCTGGTGGCTGGGACCGTATTGCGATGCCCTGGTGCGGGTGCACGGCCCCGAAGCCGGCTCCGTCCGGGTGCAGGCCGTATTGGACGGCTTTGCCTACCATTTAGGCGAAGCCGGGCTGGGCACGGTGTCCGAAATTTTTGACGGGGAGGCCCCGCATCAGCCGCGCGGCTGCATTGCCCAGGCCTGGGGCGTGGCTGAAATACTGCGCGTGGCCTGCCAGTATCCGATGGCAAGCTCATAGAGGCATTCGAAGTTATTCTCTTTAAATCAATGTTTTAAGTATGAATTAATGCTTCACCGCAATACTTTTTCCCCTCCTTCGACATGGACAAAACGCAAATTGGCATCATCGGCTTAGGTAAAATGGGGGCGAGCCTGGCCCAGCAAGCCGCTGAAAAAGGCTACTCCGTGGTCGGCATGGACCTGCGGCCCCGCCCCGACCTGGAAACCACGAACCTGCACGTTGTCACGAGCCTGATTGAGCTGGTGGCGCAGCTGGCCCCGCCCCGGAAGGTATTTGTTTACATCCCCGCGGGCGCGGCCGTCGACCACGTCATCGATGAGCTGGCCGGGCACCTGGATGCCGGCGACATCATCGTGGACGGCGGCAACTCCTACTGGGGCGACAGCATCCGCCGGGCGGCCCGGCTACAGGCGCAGGGCCTCCATTTTATTGATTGTGGCACCAGCGGCGGGCCGGACGGTGCCCGCCACGGGGCATGCTACATGGTGGGCGGTGTCAAAGAAGCCGTGCAGCAGCTGGAGCCATTTTTCTTCGATACGGCCGTGCCCGGCGGCTACCTGCACACGGGGCCGGCCGGCAGCGGGCACTACGTGAAACTGGTGCACAACGGCATTGAATTCGGGATGCTGCAAGCCATTGGCGAGGGCGTGGACCTGCTCACCAGATACCGCACGCCCCTCCCCATCAGCCAGGTGCTGGACCTCTGGAATCATGGCTCGGTCATCCGCTCCTGGCTTATCGAGTTGATGCGAAAGCAATTTGACGAGCATCCCGCCTTCGACGTATCGGGCCATGTGGAAGACACCGGCGAAGTAAACTGGCTGGTGGCCGACGCGCTGCGCTTGGAAGTCCCCATCCCGGTAATCACGCAGGCCGTTATTGCCTTGTTCACTTCCCGCGACGTCGACAAAACCTCGGCCCGCGCCATTGCGCTTATGCGCCACGGCTTCGGCGGCCACCCCTTCGGAACCGACCCTGGCATTCAGCACGAGCGTCAGTTTGGCCAGGTGGGCGGCTATGCGCTTCCTTAATACCCCGCACCTTGGCGAGAATATAAAAAGTATGGTTCGATGCTAGTTAACCCAGGTTGCGGACTATTGCGGGCACAAGGAAAGTCTGCTCGGCAGAGCAGAAGCGTGTTTGAGGTCCCTAATCTCCTCGTTGCTGCTTTCCCCCTGCGCAAACAGACCATTGCAATGGTCTGCTTCCTCGACGATTTACTGACCTGTTCCGGGATTAGCTACAAGGGAGGTACCTGTTTTGCCGACAATGCCCACCAGGTTTGCTTGGGCGATTTTCCGGGGCGAGTCAACGATAAACAGCCTATCAATTATTTGCTCTTTTTAATGGCTTATTGGTTCCCTTACGCACTTCAACCGGTTTCTTTTTTATATTAAACCAATGCATAAAGCCTCCTCCCCGACTGTGGCCTTTACCGAGCAGCTGACCAGTCCGTTCCGTGTCCATCATCCGGCCACCCTGGCCGAGCTGCTGGCCGCGGCAGGCACCTGCAAGCGGATTGTTGAAGTCTGGGGCGTATTCGTCCGGACCTCCGACACCCATAAGAAAAGTCCGGGAACCTGTACCATTGACGAGGTGCGGCAGCTCGCTCGGGTACTCCAGGTCTCCGAAGACAAGCCATTCCCCCTGGTGCGCCACCAGGCGGTTTCGCCCGCCGTTGCGGAGAGCGAGTGACCAGCCGGGCCGTCCGCTTAGCGCAGGCCGCAGATTTTCAGGAACAGCCCGCCGGGATTTTTCGTCGCCTTCACCTTATCGGTTTTCAGCTGGTAGGTGAACTTGAATAGCTGGTCCAGGTGCTTGGGGTCGCCCAGAATCTGGGCCACCAACTGCGGCTGAGCAATGCCCAGCGCCTCCAGGTGCTGCCGGGCCGAAAAGGCCCGGGCATCCTCGGCCGGCTGTTCAAACGGAATCGGGAGCTGCTGGGGCTGCTGGCGGGCAATGGTGAAGCGCACGGCATCGTAGGCCCGCCCCTTCTTGACCAGCACGTAGTCAATCTTCAGGTCGGTGTGCTCGCTGACCTGACGCACCGCAATATCCAGCACCCGCGCCTTCAGCTGGCTGATGTTCTGAAACAGCTCCGGCTCCTTGCCCTTGGGGTCTTTCAGGTGCAGCATCTGCTTAAACTCATCGAGCGGATACGTGCGGGTCATATCCTTGTCCTTCCACTGGCTCACCAGCTGGTAGATGCGCTTGGCGTACTTGCTGCTCAGCTTGAGGGCCGAATGCAGTTGGTAGGAAGTGAAATTCTCCTTCAGGTTGAACAAATAGGGGCGAATAGGAGTGGACAGCTGAATCTGCAGGCATCCCTTGCCCTTGATGTACTCCACGCGCTGAAACATCCACAGCTGCTGGTACGTCCGGTCGCTCTCCACCTCGAACATGCGCGAGCCCATATCGGCCGTAGCTTCGCGCAGCTGCTGATAGTTCCACTGCCGGCCCGTCAGGGCCTCCACATCCTTGACGTAGATGGTGTACTCCCGGTCCGGCGCATCATCCCGCCGCAGTCGGGAAAGCAGGTAGAAAAAGATGTCCAACTGGCAGGCCGTATAGTCGTAGCGCGCCGCCGTGATAGCGTTATGCTGACGTACAACAGGTGTGACGGGGGCCGGACCCGGGGTAATGTCAAGTGGTTCCATAAGCGGTGGGAAGGAAGCAAATGTAACAAACGGCCGTGCAAAAAAACCACAGTGGTAATTGGGAGTGGTTGTTCACTTATAAAACGTGGTTTAAAGACTTATAAAACGTGGTAGTTGGCTTATAAAACGTGGTTTAAAAAGTATAAAACGTGGTTTTTCGCTTATAAAACGTGGTTTTATACCCTTTTATACCTTTGACTATCAATAACTTATGAGCCTTACAAATAGACAAGTAAAAAAATAATCACAAGATTGTTGCTGCCACCTAACAAAGGCTTTTAGGGAGTGATTCGGAATTGTGGGGGGAGGAACAAACAAAAAACAACAAAAAGACGTGATTCTCGCCAAGCGCCCGCTGCGATTGCACTTTTTAAATAATAAGTTTACTTAAATTACTTTAAAACCACGTTTCATAAGTTGCCGTAGCTACTCAGAAACAATGGGGAATTGACCCTGATAAATGCACTTTTGCACTCTGCCAAAGGAAATAAAGGCATTCCGGAGATGCTTACTAACCTTTTACTAATGTTTAACTAATGACGAACTACCACTTTTTATAAGTCTCTCCCCTACCCGACTCTCGAACTAGCACGTTTTATAAGCATGGCTCCAAACGAAATAGTGGGCCAAACTTCTACCTTGACCAAAGCAAAAAACGCACCCGTTGCCATAGCTCCAGCAACTATGGCCGGTTATCAAGGCTGTTTCGCACTTTTATGTCGTGGCAGGCCAGGTTCACTCACGGCACCCGCGTGATAAATACCTCCAGTCGCAACTGGATTTTCTGCGGGCCCTGCCGGGTGCTCCAACCGTTTCGTTTAATCCTGTGAAAACGCCGTTCGCTTTCCTGCTGGTCCTGCTGGTGGCCGCAACCAGCGGCCCCGCCCGGGCCCAAAACCCGCCGCTCATAGCCAGCCCGGCCGCCAGCACCTCGCCCACGGCGACGGGCGCGGTGAAAAGGCACGGCCGCATGATGACAATGGATGCCGCCGGTGCACTAGCTCGCCCGAGCAGTGGAGGAACGGTTTTTAAGTTGGTACACAGAGCCGTCCCGGTGGCTGCCTCACCCCCGGCCCCTTCTCGGAGGGCGGGGGGTGAAGCAGCTCGTTGAACGACCAGCTACGCCAATTTGAAATCGGCTCACTGCTAACCCGAAAATTTCATATTGTCGACGCGCAACCCTCTTCGTGATGGGTATAACTTTCTGCTCATCGAGTCGCTCCAGCGCTTTCACCACTATTACGGCAATGAGTTCCAGGTGGAATACCCGACCCACTCGGGGCGCTACGGCACGCTGCTCGAAATTGCCGACGGGCTCACCACCCGCCTCACCAGCTTGTTCTTGCGCAACCAGGCCGGCGTCCGCC
>NZ_JAGEMO020000072.1 GCF_017921975.2 Hymenobacter terricola | reverse complement strand
GCAGCACGACCCCAACTTCTGCGACTGCCTCCTCTTCCACGAGTACTTCCACGCCGACACCGGCCGCGGCCTCGGCGCCTGCCACCAAACCGGCTGGACCGGCCTCGTCGCCAAACTCCTCCAGCCCCGCCCATGAGCCCCTCCTTCGACCACAATCAGGGGGTTATTCCGGCCGAAATCTTGTCCAGCAGCCGATTGAGCGCCTGAACTTCGTCTGTGGTGATGCTCTTGAGAATGTCGTCCAGGGCCGCCATTTTGGTGTCAATCTCGCCCAGCACAGCTAGGCCCTGCGCCGAAATCACCACGTCCACCAGACGTTTGTCGGCAGTGCTAGGGGTTTTTGTTATCAACGCTTTGGCCGCCAGCCGGTCGACCAGGCGCGAGGTGTCGCTCATCTTCGAGTCAATCATGCGCCCCCGGATTTCCAACGTGCTGATGGCCTGCCCCTGCTGCCCGCGCAGAATGCGCAGGATGTTGAACTGCGGTTGGGTAATCCCAAAGGGCTCCAGCAGGGCATTGATTTCAAAACGCAGCCACCCCGAAACGCGCAGTAAGTTGGTTCGCAAGTGATGCCAGTCGTTTAGGTAAGGGCCTTTCATGGGTGAGGCTGCGTATGGATTTCCGGGTAAAGTAACACCCGTTTGAAGCCCAGGATGCCGGAACAGCCTCCTGTTGGCAGCCGAGCCTCTTTCTTACCCGTATTCTTTTCGGCTGCCGGGGCCGCGTCTTTGGCTTTAGCTCGGCGGCCACGGCGTGGCCGATGCGCTGCGCTGGATGCCGCCCGTCACGAGGGTGCGGCAGCCGGCCAGGTTCCAGCGGTTGGTTATGGCGGGTTAGGCGGCGGCTGTTTCGGGTTGGGGCAGGCGCTCGGCCAGGGGCCAGTCCACGGGCACGCCGTCGAGGTGCTCGATGTAGTTGTTGAACGTATTCAGGGCCACGAAGCCAATTAGCTCGACCAGCGCGGCCTTGCTGTAGCCTTGGGCGAAGAAGTTATCGATGTTGGCTTGCTGGGGAAAGCCGCGGCTTTCCACCACGTCGCGGGCCAGCACCGAAATAGCGTTCAGCTTGGGGTCGGAACTGGTTTGGCGGCGCAGGTCCACGGTCTGGGCTTCGGTCAGGCCGTGCATCAGCCCCATCCGGGTGTGGGCCGACACGCAGTAGTAGCACTGGTTGGCTTCGGAGGCGGCCAGGAAAATAGCTTCGGCCTCCTTGCCGTTCAGCGTGCCTTTGCGCAGGGTTTCGGCCCAGGCAATGGAGCCGTTGAGGGCCAGCGGCGAGTGCGCGAACGTGGCGTAGAGGTTGGGCACGAAGCCAATTTTCTTGTAAAGGCCGTCAAAGGTCGGTTTAGCGGCTTCGGGGGCGTTTTCGCGGGTTACTACTCCAAGGTTTGTCATGAGTGAAAAAACGTTAAAACGAGCAAATATTAATGTTTATAACATTAATTGGCGCCATCAACGCGACAGCCGGGTGCTTCGCCCGGCTACGGCGTAACGTGGACGGCAATTAAACCGTGGCAGCGGCCAGGGCCGGGGCGGCGGGGAAGTCCACCGGCACCTGCGTGATGTTGTGCACGTAGTTGGCAAGGGTTTTGTCGGCCACCAGCGTAATCAGGTCAATCAGGGCCTTTTCGCCGTAGCCGAGCGCGAAGAAGTCTTCCAGCAGCTGCGCCGAGGGGTGGCCGTGGGTTTTGGTGATGCTGGCCGCCAGGCGGGTGATGGTGCCCAGCTTGGCATCGGCGTGGGTACCGGCGCGCAGCTGCACGGTGTCCTCGTCCGAGAAGCCGTTCATCTTGCCGATGGCTGTGTGGGCGGCCAGGCAGTATTCACAGCCGTTGACCTGCGACACGGCCAGGAACACGGCCTCGCGCTCCCTGGCCGAGAACGAGCCCTTGGCCTGGGCGTTCTGGAACGCCAGGTAGGACGTCAGCGCATTTTCGGAGTAGCCAATGGTGGCGTACAGGTTGGGCACCATGCCAAAAGCACTCTGCATGTGGTCGAATACACCTTGCACGGCGGGCGTCACTTGGTCGCGGGTGGGGGCTTGAAACGTTTTCATGAGTTGTTGGGGGTTTTAAAGTGGTTGATGGTTCAAAGGCAGTTAATTCAATGTTATAAACTTCGATGTTATAAACATTGTTTCAAAAGTGGGAAAAATATTTTTTCCGCTTTTTCTAGAATGGCCTCTGGAGGTTGGATTGAGTGAAAACCCCATCGGAATTACTTGCTACACCTTGTATGATTGCAGTGCCTTTCGTTGAGAGGCAGCCAGAAAAGGAAACGGGGTCACCCACTATCCCTAAAGGCGGCGCTTCGGCGCTGACCTTGCGCGC
>NZ_JAGEMO020000071.1 GCF_017921975.2 Hymenobacter terricola | reverse complement strand
GCGCGCAAGGTCAGCGCCGAAGCGCCGCCTTTAGGGATAGTGGGTGACCCCGTTTCCTTTTCTGGCTGCCTCTCAACGAAAGGCACTGCAATCATACAAGGGACCGGGAACTTCGTTGTTTTAGGCGGACTGCTGGTTACAGGGGCCATCTCGCTTTTCAAAGGCATACGTGACAAACAAGCATAATTTACCAGTTTTGATTCTAAAGCATAAAAGCCCCGTCAGCTGCAACCGACGGGGCTTTTTCTGGTGAGTGAGCTGCTTTGGAAACTTACGCTTCTACCGCTACTCGCGGTGCGCCGGCCAGGATTTCCTCATTGGCAAACTCGGCGTATTTCTTAAAGTTCTCCACGAATTTCTCGGCCAGGTCCGAGGCCGTTTTGTCGTAGGCTTCTTTGTCGGCCCAGGTATTGCGCGGGTCCAGGATTTCGGAGGGTACGCCGGGCACCGCGCCGGGCACCATCATGCCGAAGATGGGGTGCTTGGTGAATTTTACCTCGTCGAGCTGGCCGTTGAGGGCGGCCGTAATCATGGCGCGGGTGTAGGGCAGCTTCATGCGGTGGCCGGTGCCGTAGCTGCCGCCGGTCCAGCCGGTGTTGATGAGCCAGACGTTGATGTCGGGATTCTCGTCCATCTTTTTGCCCAGCATTTCGGCGTATTTGGTGGGGTGCAGGGGCAGGAATACCGCGCCGAAGCAGGCCGAGAACGTGGTCTGCGGTTCGGTTACGCCCATTTCGGTGCCGGCCACCTTGGCCGTGTAGCCCGACATAAACAGGTACATGGCGTGGCTCTTATCAAGCTTGCTAATGGGCGGAATCACGCCAAAGGCATCGGCCGTGAGGAAGAAAATGTTCTTCGGCGCATCGGCCACGCCGGGCTCAATGGCGTTCGGAATGAAGTTGATGGGGTAGGCGGTGCGCGTGTTTTCGGTCACCGACTTGTTGGCGTAATCCACGGTGTGGGTGCCGGGCAGGAAGCGCGTATTCTCCACGATGGAGCCGAAGCGGATGGCGTCCCAGATTTCGGGCTCCTTCTCCTTGCTCAGGTCAATGACCTTGGCGTAGCAGCCGCCCTCGAAGTTGAAAATGCCGGCGTCGGGCGTCCAGCCGTGCTCGTCGTCGCCGATGAGGCCGCGGTTGGGGTCGGCAGAGAGGGTGGTTTTGCCGGTGCCGGACAGGCCGAAGAAGATGGCCGTGTCGCCGTCCTTGCCCACGTTGGCCGAGCAGTGCATGCTGAGCGTGTTGTGCTCGTGGGGCAGCAGGTAGTTCAGCACCCCAAAAATGCCCTTTTTCATCTCGCCGGCGTAGCCCGTACCGCCAATGAGAATCATCTTCCTGGTGAAGTTGAGGATGGCGAAGTTGGCCTGGCGGGTGCCGTCCACGGCCGGGTCGGCCTCGAAGCCGGGCGCGCAGATGATGCTGAAATCAGGCAGCCAGGTGGTGTCCGCGCCTTCGGCGGGACGCAGGAACATGTTGTAGCAAAACAGGTTGTGCCAGGCCTGCTCGTTCACGATGCGCAGCTTGAGCTGGTAGTCGGGGTTGGCCCCGGCGTAGGCTTCGCGCACGTAGATTTCTTTGTCGGCCAGGTAAGCCACCATTTTCTGGTGCAGCTGGTCAAATTTGTCGGCGTCGAAGGGAATGTTGATGTCGCCCCACCACACGCTGTTTTCGGTGTTGGCGTCTTTTACCACAAACCGGTCTTTGGGCGAGCGGCCGGTGAACTGGCCGGTGTCGGCCATGAGCGCGCCGGTGTCGGTGAGGGTGCCTTCCTGGTTGCGCAGGGCGTGCTCAATCAGCTCGGCTGGGGATAGGTTGAGGTGAACGGTAGCCGTTTCGTGGAAGCCCAAAGGCTGCAAACGATTGCGGAAGTCGGCGGCAAGGGGAGAGTCTTTTTGCATGGCCCTGAAAGTGTTGGGTGGGAATTCTCTTTACTTCTGCTACAAAGGTAGAAATGCACAGCCCGAGCGCAGTGAAACAATTCATTTCTTTAACGGGACAAATCAAACCATGGCTGGTTGGTTTCGGCCTATTGGCGAAAGCATACGGCTCAGCGCCGCATGAGGGTAGGAGTAATGCAACGCTGAACTATCTTTAGGTTTGGTTTGTCCCTGTCTTTCGCAACTTTGTCCATGGCCACCAAAATTGCCCGCTACAACGGAATCTACGGCGACAGCCGGGCCCAGATTTCGCACGATTACCTGCAAAGCCAGCTCATCGTGCCCCGCCAGCGCCTCACCGACTGGGGCCTCAAGCCGCACCTGCACGAAAATCTGTTCCAGCTGTTTTTCCTCGAAGCCGGCCGCGCCGCCTTCGAGGCCACCGAGCTGGTGGAGCTGCGCACGCCCTGCCTGGTCATCATCCCGGCCAATACCGTGCACGGCTTCACGTTCAGCCCGCAGGTGAAGGGCCGCACGCTCACGCTATCGGAGGCTTTATTGGATACTATTCTGCAAGCCACGCCGGGCGTGCTGGTCGAGATAAATGCCGTACACATTCTCTCCGATTTCAACTCCGAGGTCAGCTTTGCCGATTTATCGGCCCTGGAGCAGCAGATTCACGAGGAAATCTACTCCGAATTGCCCGGCAAGCAGCTCGCCCTGAATGGCTATTTCAAGCTGTTGTTCGTGAAAATATTCCGCCTGCTGCACCACTACCGCCGCAAGGAGGAAAGCCCCAACCGCGCCCTGCACTACTTCCGCGAGTTTCAGAAAGCCATTGAGCGCACCGCGCCTTTCGAGAAGAAAATCTCCGATTTTGCTCAGGGGCTGAAGATTACACCCGTGCACCTCAACCGCATTTGCCAGGCCGTGAAGGGCAAAACGGCCCAGCAAATCGTGCAGGCCCACACCATTCGCAAAGCCCACAACTACCTACTGTATACCTCGCTCTCGGTGGCCGAAATCGCCTACGAACTGCAGTTTGTCGACCCTGGGTATTTCACGCGATTTTTCCGCAAGCAGACCGGCATGGCGCCGGGGGCTTACCGGGCCAAGGCCTACCGCAGCGATGTTTCGGGCAAAACGGCCAGGGCGGAGCCGTAGAAAAGAACGTCATGCTGCGGCCACGCGGACACCAGATACGCAGGCGGTCCAGAAGTAATGCTGGCTTCATAATGCCGAAACTTTCCTAGATTTACCGTACCCATGGTGCGCTAATGGCGCCTGTAAGCGCTTCCCCGCGTTTGCTTACTTATTCCCCACTCTAATTTTTCACATGCAAACTGTTCCTGCTCAGACCGAGCAACCGCTGTCAGCGGAATCCACCAGTCACCCCAGCGGACTATACCTGCTGTTCGCCACCGAAATGTGGGAACGGTTCAGCTATTACGGCATGCGCGCCGTGCTGGTGCTGTTCCTCACCAAGGCCATGATGATGGACAAGGCCTTCGCGTCCAAATTCTACGGCGGCTACACCAGTCTGGTGTACCTCACGCCCCTCATCGGGGGCTTTATTTCGGACCGGTACTGGGGCAACCGGCGCTCCATCCTCACCGGCGGCTTGCTGATGGCGCTGGGGCAGTTCACCCTGTTTTTTTCGGCCTCCAACTACGGCCCGGCCAGCACCCACGCCCTCAGCCACTGGCTGCTGTACCTGGGCCTGGGCGTGATGATTGTGGGCAACGGCTTCTTCAAGCCCAATATTTCGAGCATGGTAGGCTCGCTCTATCGCCCCACCGACTCGCGCAAGGATGCGGCCTACACCATCTTTTACATGGGCATCAACCTGGGCTCGTTCATCGGCAATACCATCACCAGCCTCATCGGCGACACCGGCCGGCCGGCCGATTTCCGCTGGGCTTTCCTGGCCTGCGGCATTGCCATGCTGCTGGGCACCGTGGTGTTCAACTGGGGCAAGGACAAGTACCTGCACACGCCGGATGGCGTGCAGGTAGGCGAAACGCCCGCGCATTCAAAAGGCATCATGGGCGTGTACGCGCTGCTGCCGGTGCTGCTGGCTCTGATACTGGGCATTTTGTGGCTCGACTCGGCCAAGTTTCCCACCATCGCGCCGCTGCTGGGCGTAGCCGTCATTGGCATTGCCTACATGATTTTCAGCGATAAGTCGCTGAGCGGGGCCGACATCAAGGGCATCATGGTCATTTTCATCGTGTCGTTCTTCGTGGTGTTCTTTTGGGCTGCTTTCGAGCAGGCCCCGGCTTCGCTCACCTTCTTCGCCGATGAGCAGATGAACCGCACCATCTTCGGTTTCACCCTGCCGGCCAGCATTTTTCAGAACCTCAACGCCATCTTCGTGGTGGTGGGCGCGCCGCTCATGGCCATGGTCTGGACGGCCCTCGGCCGCCGCGGCGCCGAGCCGCCGTCCCCCCTCAAAATGGCCATTGGCCTGGCCATGCTGGCCGCCGGCTACCTCGTGATGTGCTTCGGCGTGCACAACCTGCAGCCCGGCGTGAAGGTGAGCATGTTCTTCCTCGTGGCCCTGTATTTCCTGCACTCCGTGGGCGAGCTCTGCCTGTCGCCCATTGGCCTGTCGCTGGTCAACAAGCTGGCCCCAGTCAAATTCGCCTCTTTGCTGATGGCCGTGTGGTTCCTCGCCAACGCCGCCGCCAACTACCTGGCCGGCTACATGAGCAGCCTGTACCCCGACCCCAAATCCACGGCTCCCGCGCCGGTGCTGCTCGGCTTCCACATCACCAACCTCTACGATTTCTTCATGGTGTTCGTGGTGTCGGCCGCCGTGGCGGCGGGCCTGCTCTTCCTCATCAGCGGCAAACTGGCCAAGATGATGGACGCCCGCAACTACCCCGCGCCGGTGGCATAGTAGGCATGAATCGTTTTTAATGCGCAAAAGCCCCGTTGGTACCACCAATGGGGCTTTTCTGTGCTTGAGCCTGCCGTCCTTGTGCTCTCAGGCAATGCCTGCCCCTCCGAAACCGCTGCCAACCGTGTCCGAAGCATAGCCAGAAGCTTCGGAACACTCGCCAACCGCTTCCGAAGCCCCGCCAACCGTTTCGGAACGCCCGCCAACCGCTTCCGAAGCGTAGCCAACCGCTTCCGAAGCCCCGCCAAGCGTTTCCGAAGCCCCGCCAAGCGTTTCCGAAGTCCTGCTAACCGTTTCCGAACCCTAAACCTTCGTTCCGAACCACAAACCTTACGTCCGAACCACAAACCTTCGCTCCGCGCCACAAACCTTGCGCGCACAAAAAAGCCCCGCCGGCACTGCCAGCGGGGCTTTCGTTCTTATAGCAAAGGGCTACAAGCGGCTCGACTTACATCATGCCGCCCATGCCACCCATGCCGCCCATGCCGCCGTCGCCGTGGCTATGGCCAGCATCCTTAGGCTCGGGCTCATCCGAAATCACGGCCTCCGTCGTCAGCAGCAGGCCGGCGATAGAAGCAGCGTTTTCGAGGGCCAGACGGGTCACCTTGGTGGGGTCGATGATACCAGCGGCCACCAGGTTTTCGTACCGGTCCTCACGGGCGTTGTAGCCGTAGTCGCCTTTGCCCTCGCGCACCTTCTGCACCACCACCGAGCCTTCGCCGCCAGCGTTGGCCACGATGGTGCGGAGGGGAGATTCCAGGGCCGTGCGGATGATGTTTACACCGGTCCGCTCGTCGGCGTTGTGGGTATCCACTGCGGCCAACGCCTCAATGGCACGCACGAGGGCCACGCCGCCGCCGGGTACCACGCCTTCCTCAACGGCGGCGCGGGTGGCGTGCAGGGCATCGTCAACCCGGTCTTTCTTCTCTTTCATCTCCACTTCAGTCGAAGCCCCGATGTAGAGAATGGCTACGCCGCCGCTCAACTTAGCGAGGCGCTCCTGCAGTTTCTCCTTGTCGTAGTCCGACGTCGTGGTTTCCATCTGGGCCTTAATCTGGGCGATGCGGCTCTGAATGGCCGTTTTCTCACCCTTGCCGTTCACGATGGTCGTGTTGTCCTTGTCGATGATGATTTTCTCAGCCGTACCGAGGTACTCCAACGTCGCGTTTTCGAGCTTGTAGCCCTGCTCTTCGCTGATAACGGTACCGCCCGTGAGGGTAGCAATGTCTTCCAGCATGGCCTTGCGGCGGTCGCCGAAGCCAGGAGCCTTCACGGCCGCGATTTTCAGCGAGCCGCGCAGCTTGTTCACTACGAGCGTAGCCAGGGCCTCGCCATCCACATCTTCCGAAATGATAACGAGGGGCTTGCCCGTCTGCAGCACCTGCTCCAACACGGGCAGCAGCTCCTTCATGGTGCTCACCTTCTTGTCGTAGATGAGGACGTAGGGCGACTCGAATTCAACCTCCATTTTCTCGGGGTTGGTCACGAAGTAAGGGGAGAGGTAGCCGCGGTCAAACTGCATGCCTTCCACCGTCTTCACTTCGGTTTCCGTACCACGGGCTTCTTCCACCGTGATAACGCCTTCCTTACCAACTTTGTCCATGGCATCGGCAATCATTTTGCCGATTTCCGCGTCGTTATTGGCCGAAATCGTACCCACCTGGGCGATTTCCGAGTTGTTCTCGATTTTCTTCGACTGAGCCTTCAGGTTAGCAACCACGGCAATAACGGCCTTGTCGATGCCGCGCTTCAGGTCCATCGGGTTGGCACCAGCGGCCACGTTTTTCGAGCCGGCGGTGTAGATGGCCTGGGCCAACACCGTAGCCGTCGTGGTGCCGTCGCCAGCCTGGTCGGCCGTTTTCGAAGCCACTTCTTTCACGAGCTGGGCGCCCATGTTTTCAATCGGGTCGCGCAGCTCGATTTCCTTGGCCACGGTCACACCGTCCTTGGTAATGGTGGGCGCGCCGAATTTTTTGTCGATAATGACGTTGCGGCCTTTCGGGCCGAGGGTCACTTTCACGGCGTTTGCCAGTTTGTTCACGCCGGCCTGCAAGCGGGCGCGGCCTTCGGTGTCGAATTGGATGTTCTTAGCCACTGTGGGAAGAATTAGGAGTTATGAATTTAGGAGTTATAAATTTTCGGCGGGCCTAGAGCACAGCGAAAATGTCCGACTCGCGCATGATGAGCAGGTCCTCACCATCGACGGTGATTTCCGTGCCGGCGTACTTGCCGTACAGCACCTGGTCGCCTACGTGCACCTGGGGCTTGATGATAGAGCCCGCATCGGAGGTTTTGCCTTCGCCCACGGCTACCACTTCGCCACGCTGGGGCTTCTCCTTGGCCGTATCAGGGATGATGATGCCGGATTTGGTTTTCTCCTCGGCGGCGGCGGCGCGAACAATGACGCGGTCGGCCAGCGGTTTCATGCTAAGTGCCATTCTGTGTGTATTTGGTTTGAGTTAGGTGGAAAAACTAAGTTTACGGCCCTGTCTCATTTCCCGTGCCAGCCCCGTAAACCTGACAAAATGGGCAGGTTTCGCCGCCTGAACGTGGCAGAAGTGACGAATGGCCGCTTCTGTCAACTGAAAAGCAACCCACGAAAAAGCCGGTGCCTCCCCAAAGGAAGCACCGGCTTTTACCGAATTGAGAGAAGCTAAAACTATTTAACAGGCGTCGAAGCCGGAGCGGTACCAGCCGGGACGGTAGCCGGAGCCGTGCTCGTACCGGCCGGGGCCGTAGTGCCAGGGGCGGGCGCTCCCGGAGCCGGGGCCGAAGGAGCGGGCAATTTGGTTTCCATGGCGCGCTGCTGGTTCACGCTGCGAACGGGGCCGCCGCCGGTAGAAGTCAGCATGTGGGAGCCGAGGGCCAGGACGACCAACCCGATTGCAAAGCCCCAGGTGAGTTTTTCGAGCAGGTCGCCGGTGCGCTTCACGCCCATCATGCTGGCAGCACCGCCGGCGCTAAACTGGCTGGAGATTCCGCCGCCCTTGGGGTTTTGGGCCAGCACCACAAGGGCCAGCAGGAAACACACGACGAGGATGAGGATGACGAGAGCAGTGTACATGAGGGGCAAAAAAGTCAAAAGGCTACTTAAGCCGAAGGTTGCAATTGTTGTATTTGGGCCGCAAAGTACGCCATTTTTTCCGGCTGTTTCACCATGAGCTTTTCATAAATCTCAATGGCTCGGGCGGTTTTGCCTTGCCGCACGAGGATACGGGCGAGACTTTCGGATACCAAATTGGGTTCGGCGCGGGTGCTGCGCGCGCTCAAATCGGCTTGGGCGGCGGGGGAAGGCGGTAGCATCGCCGGCCGGCTAAGGCGTGGCTGGCGGCGCAGGAAGTTGTTGATGAGGTCGAGCGACGAGGGCACTGCCGGGGGCGGCGGGCAGTGCGCAGCCCAGTGGGCCAGCAGCAGCGGGTCGGGTTCGAAAAACGCGCCAGCTGGTGGCAGCGCAACGGCTGGAGGCTGCGCGGCGGCGGTCAATTCCGAAGTGCATTCGGCGTTTTCTGCCTTGGCAGCCAGTAGGTTCAGGAGCTGCATGGAAAATCCCAGGCGGCTGCTTTCGCCGAAAGCATACCCCACGGCTTCATCGCCGGTAAAAGCGGCGGGCGTAAAAATGGGCGCGGTCCAGGCTTCTTCCGCCTTGGCGGGTGTGAGCAGCGCCGGGCTGCCCATGCTCAGCGTGACGGCAGCGGCGGCCCATTCATCAACCAGGCCCGGCAGCTCATAAGCCGGCGCGCTGGCAGGGGGCGTTTCGGCGAGGCCAAACTCAAACCGGGCTTCGCCAACCTCAACGGGCGGACGAACGGCCGGAGCCTGAGCGGGCAAATCTTGCTCGGTTTCGGCCGCAGTTTCCGCTTCTGGCTCTGGCAAAATTTCTGCCGCAGCCTCTGCCGCCGGAATCTGAACCCCTTCCTGGTCGACCAATAGCGGCAAATCGGCTTCCGGGATTTGGGGCGCTGCCGCAGCTTCCGGGGCTTCTGTTTCCTTGGTTATTTGTGGCATTTCCTCGGCAATTTCTGCCGTGGGAATGACGGCCACCGCTGCTTCCGTCTCAGTAGAAGCAAATTCTATCTCTGGCGCGAACGCCGTGGGAGCAGCCATGGCGCTCATTGAAACCAGTACTTCCACCGGGGCGCTTGCGCTGGTGGCCAGTTCCATCGCGGGCGCTGCCACAATCTCTACTTGTTCGGCTTCTTGGTCTGGCTCTGGGGCTTCGGCGATGGGGGCTACCGCCGGCGCGGAGACTGCCAGCGGGGGCGGGGCCTGGGCCTTGGCACTAGCCGGAAGTTCCATTGAAGGCGCGGGCTCTTCGGCGGCGGGCTCTACTTGCTCGATGAGGCGGCGCAACAGGGCGCGGTCGGCGGCGTAGGTGGCGGCGCGGCGCAGGCGCTGGCCCGCCAGCATGGTGCCTTGGTCGTGGGCGGCTTTGGCCAGCAGCAGGTGGGCCGTTTGGCAGTAGGGAAAGGCCTGGGCCAGCTGTTCGAGCTCGCGCACTTCCACCGGGCCGAGGGCGGTGGGACGGTCGAGAACGTGCAGAAGCGTGGCGCGGGTCACTGGGATTGGGTGGGCTTTGGGAGAGCAGCAGCAGCGGAATTAATCCTGAATTGCTGCACCTCGAAACGGGTAACGGGGGCGCAACATTACGCTAATTTACGCGAATGTCACCGCACATACCGCCCAGCTAAGTGCGATTTCTGGTAAAATTCGGTAGCTGATTTCACCGCCAAAGCTGCGGCAATTACCAGTTGGTTCGGCCGTTACCAGTTTGCTACCGACTTGTTGAAAATATCGGTAATGATTTTGTCGGTAGTGGTACGCACGGCGGTTGGGTCGCTGTTTATCGTGGCAATGTTCCGGGTGCCGGCGTAATCGTCGAAGTTCTGGAACACCTGCTCGAAGCTCTGCTTGTCGTCCTTGGTGTTGGTGAAGCGGATTTTGACCTGAATGGTGAGGCGGTTGGAGCCGGCCTGGTCCACGCCGTTGACTTGCTGAATGGAGGCCGGGGCAAAATCGTAGGCCACGATGTTGCCGTCGAACTGCAGGTCGCCGTCGCGCGGGACCAGCTTCAGGTTGGTGTTGCGCTGGAAATAATCCTTCAAATCTTCGGTGAAGCGCTGGGTGAGGAAGGAAGGTCCCTGGGGCGCGTTGTTTTGAATGGTGGCAATAGAAATAGTACGCACGGCCGGGTCAATGTTGGTGCCATTGAACGAGTAGATGCCGCAGCCGCCCAGGCCAAAGAAGAAGGGCAGCAGCCACAACCACGCGAACCGCCGGCCCGCCACTTCCTTACACTTGCTCCAGGTCATACTGTTTGAGTTTACGGTACAAGGTGCGTTCCGAAATGCCTAAATCGTGGGCCGCGTACTTGCGCTTGTTGTTGTGTTTCTTCAACGCCTTGAGTATCATCTCCCGTTCCTTCACGTCGAGGGAAAGGGTTTCCTCCTCGGTTTCGTGCGGAATGTCCTCCACGGGAGCTTCGTCCTCGTAGTTTGTCACCGGCTCGCTGTTGTACGAGCTGGGCGCGGCGGGCAGGAAATACTCGGCCGCCTGCCCGCTCTCAAACGAACCAGCCGGAGCGGTATTGTTGAACAGATGACTGTTTTGACGCAGTAGTTCCTGTGCTTCGTGGGGGCGCTGGCCGGTAGCCAGCTCCAGCACCATTTTTTTCAGGTCCGTCATGTCGCGGCGCATGTCGAACAGAATTTTGTAGAGCAAGTCCCGTTCCGAATAACCGGTTGTGGTCCCTTCGGCCGCGCCCGACCCGAGCAACATGGGCAGGCGGTTGGCCTGGTCCTGCGGCAGGTACGGGGCCAGGCGGCGGGCATCCACGTCGCGCTCGGTTTCGAGCACCGACATCTGCTCGGCTATATTCTTGAGCTGGCGGATGTTGCCGGGGAAGCGAAAGCGCGTGAGCACCGGTACCGCGTCGGGCAGCAGGGTGATGGGCCGGGTCCGGTACCGCTCGGCCGCATCCGAAGCAAACTTGCGGAACAACAGGTAGATGTCCTCCCCGCGCTCGCGCAACGGCGGCACCGTGATGGGCACCGTGTTGAGGCGGTAGTACAGGTCTTCGCGGAAAGTGCCGGCCTGCACGCGGTCGAGCAGGTTCACATTGGTGGCGGCCACCACGCGCACGTCGGTTTTCTGCACCTTGCTGGAGCCTACGCGGATGAATTCGCCATTTTCCAGCACGCGCAGCAGGCGGGCCTGGGTGCCGAGCGGCATTTCGCCGATTTCGTCCAGGAAAATGGTGCCGCCGTTGGTTACCTCAAAGTAGCCTTTGCGCGCCTCATTGGCCCCGGTGAAGGAGCCTTTCTCGTGGCCAAATAGCTCAGAATCAATGGTGCCCTCGGGAATTGCCCCGCAGTTGATGGCAATGAACTGCCCGTGCTTGCGCGGCGATAAGGCGTGGATAATCTTGGAAAACGACTCCTTGCCCGACCCGCTTTCGCCGGTGATGAGCACCGTCATGTCAGTGGGCGCGACCTGCGCGGCCACCTGAATGGCGTAGTTCAGCGCCGGCGCGTTGCCGATGATGCCAAACCGGAGCTTGATGGATTGAATTTCGGAAGGTGTCAAAATTATTTGTGCTAATTGGAAACTAAGCCGCGAATTGTAGTCGCTGGCGAGGAGTTGGAATCGTCCGACCCAGTTCCAGCGCAGTTACAATCCATTCCTGCGCAATGACTCCGACATTGTGAAGGGCTTCGGTTTGCGATGAACCGTCGGCCATGCAGCCAGGCAGGTCGGGAATCTCGGCGATAAACGCCCGGTCATCCTCGCTCCAATAAACCACAACGGGATAAATGCTGCTGTCAGGCATGATTATGTTCGTTAAAGGGTATCACGAAAATGGCTGGCCAAGTCATAGTGAATAATCAATTCGCGCACCTGCTTAGCTTGATAGGGCTTGACGGTATTCCCAGTAGCAGGTTGCAGGTTGATGATTTCTTCAACTTCAGAATGGGTGAAAATGTGATGACTGCCGCGAATTCGCAACTCAAACCCTAGAAATACCAAGAGGTTAACCAGTGCAGTAAAATCTAGGTTTGCAGAAGAGGTTGAATTCAATAGCTGCGCCAGAAACTTTCGGCGTTGGCTCATATCGCATTCCCCAGCAAAGTGCTGGCCGAACTGCTGTGAACGAGTACATCCACGTAGTCGCCTTTCCTGAAGTTTTGCTTTGGAAAGATGACAACCTGGTTCTGGCTGTTGCGGCCACTCAGGTCGTCTTTCGAACGCTTGGAGAAGTTCTCAACCAGCACCCGGTGCACCCGGCCCACGCCGCGCTTGTTGCGTTCGGCGCTGTGAATTTGCTGCAAATCAATGATTTCCTGCAGACGGCGCTTCTTTACTTCCAGCGGAATATCGTCGGCCAGCTTGCGGGCGGCCAGCGTGCCGGGGCGCTCCGAGTAGAAGAACATGTAGGCCATGTCGTAGCGCACAAGCTCCATCAGGCTCATGGTGTCCCGGTGCTCCTCCTCGGTTTCGGAGCAAAAGCCCGAAATCATGTCGGAGCTGATGGCGCAGTCCTCGCCCAGAATCCGGCGAATGGCCTGCACCCGCTCCTCGTACCAGGCGCGGTCGTAGGTGCGGTTCATGAGGGCCAGCACGCGAGAGTTGCCGCTCTGGGCCGGCAGGTGGATGAACTTGCAGATGTTCTCGTGGCGCGCCATGGTGTGCAGCACCTCGTCGGTAATGTCTTTGGGGTGCGAGGTGGAGAAGCGCACGCGCAGCTCGAGGCTGATGAGGGCTACGCGCTCCAGCAACTGGGCGAAATTGACGTGCTCGGTGCCATCGGCAGAGGCCCATTTGTAAGAGTCCACGTTCTGGCCCAGCAGGGTGACTTCCTTGTAGCCGGCGGCCACCAGGTCGCGGGCTTCGCGCTCGATGCTGTGGGCGTCGCGGCTGCGCTCGCGGCCACGGGTGAAGGGCACCACGCAGAACGAGCACATGTTGTCGCAGCCGCGCATGATGCTGATGAAGGCCGACACGCCATTCGAATTCAGGCGGACGGGCGTGATGTCGGCGTAGGTTTCTTCGCGGCTGAGCAGCACGTTCACGCCCTTCTGGCCGCCATCGACCTGGCTGATGAGCTGGGGCAAATCCCGGTAGGCATCGGGGCCCACCACGAGGTCGACGATTTTTTCTTCCTCCAGAAACTTGCTTTTCAGGCGCTCGGCCATGCAGCCGAGCACGCCCACCAGCAGGCCGGGGTTGCGCTTCTTGTGCGAGTTGATTTGCGACAGGCGCATGCGCACCGTCTGCTCCGCCTTCTCCCGAATGGAGCAGGTATTGAGCAGCACCAAATCGGCGCTGGCCAGGTCGTCGGTGGTATCAAAACCCTCATCAAACAGGATGCTGGACACGATTTCAGAATCCGAGAAATTCATCTGGCAGCCGTAGCTCTCGATGTAGAGCTTACGCTGCCGGCCAGTGCGCGTGGCGGCCGTTACCCGCACTTCGCCGCTCGGGGTAGCCTCGGCAGCAGGGGCTTCTTTATCTAAAAAATCAAGGGTTAACAGGGCTTGGGACATAATAGTAGCGCTTTTCGGCGGGGCACAAAGATAGGGTAAAGCCACGTAAAATGACAGAATGGCAGGTTTAATCAGTGAACAGTGAACAGTTATCAGTGAGCAGTGAACAGGTAACTGCTAATTGTTCACTGCTCACTGATAACTGTATTCAGTACTTCCAACAATGCCTTGGCTTTTAGCAAGCATTCTTCGTATTCGCGCTCAGGGTCAGAGTCGTAGGTGATGGCGGAGCCGACCTGGAAGCTGAGGTAGCCAGTGTCCTGGCGGTACTGCAACGAGCGGATAACGACGTTAAATTCAAAATTGCCGTCCGGCCAGAGGTAGCCGATACTGCCGCTGTAGAGGCCGCGGCGGCTGTTTTCGTAGTGCTCAATAAGTTGCATGGCCCGGATTTTTGGAGCCCCGGTCATCGAGCCCATTGGGAAGGTGGCCAGTAGCACATCCACCAGGTCGGCACCGGGGCGGAGGTCGGCTTCGACGGTAGAAATCATTTGCCAGAGATGGCGGAAAGGGTAGAGGCCGAACAGCTCGGGCACGCGCACGGTGCCGGTTTGGGCCACGCGGGCGAGGTCATTGCGCACCAAATCCACAATCATCAGGTTTTCGGCGCGCTCTTTTTCGTCGTGCAACAAGGTTTGGCGCTGCTGTTCGTCTGCGGCCGGCGTGGCCCCGCGCCGGATGGTGCCCTTAATGGGTTGGGAGATGATTTGCGGCGTCCGGTGCGCCAGAAATCGCTCCGGGGAGGCGCAGAGCAGGAAATGGTCATGCCACCGAATGAAGCCGGCAAAAGGCGCGGGCGAAGCTTCCATCAAGCGCCAAAACGCGTCGACGGGCGCCAGCGCCACGTTTTCAGCATAGAATTCCTGGCAGAGGTTGAGCTCGTACACTTCCCCGTTGAGAATGTCCTCCCGAATGGCTTCCACTGCCCGCAAGTAGTCGGCCTTGGGCAGCCGGGGGAGCAGCGCGGGCACCTGCGGGGCGGGCACCACGGGCACCGCCAAGGCCAGTATCTGGCTTAACACGCCTTTGGTTTGCCCATGAATTTCCACTGATTCCGCCCGCCAGCAGAGCCACGTTTGCGGCGTGAAAAGATGCAGCTGGGGCCACGCAAATCCGTCGTGGTTCTGACTCGTTAAGGCTTCAATCTCATTTTTGGCTTCGTAGGTAACGAAGCCGCAGCGAAAGCGTTGCTCAGCCAAAGAATCGGGCAGCGCCCGCAAGTCGGCGAGCGAGTTGGCCGCGTCGGCCCCTGGCCCGGCCACCGCCAGAATGCGGTCGAACGGGCCGTGGGGGTAGGCCATTGCGTTGGGCTCGAAATAAGCGCAGTGCGGAAATGCTGCGCCCCAATGCAGCGCCCGCACCCGGAAATCGGTCGGCAGTTCGGCCAAAGGGACCGTGAGGTGGGCGACGGATTCAGCAGAAAAAGGCACAGGAGAGGGCATCAGGTAACAGGCTAGCGGCCAGCGGTTGCGCTTACTGCCAGCCCAAAGTTCGGGCTTACTTCAACTCCCGCAGGGCCAGCGTGGCTTTGGCGTCGGTGCTGTTCTTGTATTCGTGCCAGGGGTAGTGCAGGGCTTTCTCAAAGTAGAACCGGGCCTGGACTTTTTTGCCGGCTTCCTGGGCCAGGTAGCCCTGTTGCAGCGCCGCCTGAGGGGCGAAGTAGTACGGTGCTTTCGGGCCGGAGATGGTCTGGGTTCGCTCAAAATAGAACCAGGCCGAATCGAGCCGGCCGAGGCCCTGGTAAGCCCGGGCGCGGCGGTAGGGTTCCTCAATCCGGTCGCGCCAGAGCGTGGTGGCCGTCGCGTGGAAGCCCCGCAACGTGGCCAGGGCCTCTTGGTTGTAGCCGCCGTCGGACTGCAGGCGGGCACGGGTGAGGATGGGGTCGAGGGCCTTGGCCTCTTCGTAATAGTGCTGAGCGTAGTTGTCCTCCTCCACATCGGAAGGGCCGGGCTGGTTGATTTGCGCGCGGTAGCGGGCCATCGCGGCGGGGGGCTGCCCGCCCAGCCAAGCAGCCAGGTACAGCTTAAAAGCCGCATCCTTGCGGTAGTGCTGGCCCATGAACTCGCGCAAGAACGCCAGGTTTTCGTGCTCCGAGGCCGCGTAGTCGCCCCGAAACAGCAGCAGGTCGGCGGCCATGTGGTGGAGGTAGGGCACCGGCAGATAGCCAGAGCCGGTGGGCCGCGCGCGGTACGCGGCCAGGGCGGCATCGCCCCGGTGCTGGCGCTTGTTGACACTGATAAGCAGGTAGGTAAACAGCAGGTTGTCCGGCTGCTGGGCGCTGAGGCGCTCAATCAGGTGCAGCGCTTCGTCGGGCTTTTTGTAATAGCCTTCCCGAATGAGCGTCAGGTACAGCTGGCTTTCAATTTGGAAGTCGCTAGGCTGGCTGGCGGCCAGGGCCAGGTTTTTCAGGCCCGTATCCACGTTGGCAGTCAGGCCCAGCAGGCGCAGCAGCCAGTGGTAGCCTTCGGGCAATGAGCCCACTGCAAACTCACAGATACCCAATGTTTTGCGGGCCGGAACAAACGAAGGATAATGTTTCACTACGTCCTGCATCTGGTGGTAGCCGCTGCGCAAATGATACCCACCCATTACCAAATGCTTGAATAACAGTTGGCTCAGGCCCAGGTGAAGCGTGATTTCGGCGCGGGCATAGTCGCGCAGGACGCTGGCCGGCGCGCGGTCCAGGGCGGCGAGGTGCGCTTCCTGGGACGCCGTCAGCGCATCGTAGCGGCTGGCATCCTGGGCGATAATCAACTCCACAAAATCAGCGCAATCGGCCACCAGAATAGGGGCGGGGGCGGCCGGTGAGCCGGCCAGTGCCGGCCGCAGCAGCTCGCGGGCGGGACCCAGGCGCAACTTCAGCACTTCGGCGTAAGCGCGGCGGCTGGAGGCCGTAAGTTGCTCGGCTGTAGGAATGGGAGCTACAGTTTCGGGGGCGGCAGTTTGCGGCGGGGTGGCAAAGCTGGAAATCAGAGCCCCGACCGCCACGCCCAGCAGCCCGCGCCAACGGCTGGCCGGCTGCCCTCCAAATCCACGCACACGCTGAAAAATTTCCGCCGAAAACGTCATTAACAAAGCAACAAAAAAAGGAACGACACCGGGCCGTTCCTTTTACGATTTCAATCAGCTAATCAGATTTCTGAATTGCTCAAAAGCCGGGCTTAGACTGCACGGGCTTCCACGTCGGCCAGAATGCGGCCGCAGTGCTCGCACACGATGATTTTCTTGTGCGAGATGATGTCGGCCTGGCGCTGGGGCGGCACCGTGTTGAAGCAGCCGCCGCAGGCGTCGCGGCGCACCAGCACCACGGCCAGGCCGTTGCGCACGTTGCCGCGAATGCGGGTGTAGGCCGTCAGCAGGCGGTCTTCCACTGGCTTGGTAGCTTCCTCGCGCTGGGCCATGATGCCGCGCTCTTCTTCCTCGTTCTCGCCCACAATGGTGTCGAGCTCGCCTTTTTTGTTGTCGAGGTCCTTGCGGCGCTCGTCGAGCTTCGATTTCGTACCGCTGATTTCGGCGTTTTTCACGTCAATCTGGTACTGCGACTCTTTGATTTTCTTGTCGGCAATCTGGATTTCCAGGCGCTGAAGCTCAATTTCCTTGGCAATGGCTTCGAATTCGCGGTTATTCCGCACGTTCTGCTGCTGCTCGTCGTACTTTTTAATGAGCGTTTCGGCGTCTTTGCTGGCCTGCTTGCGGCTCTTGATGAAGTCGTTCAGGCCCTGAATTTCTTCGTCAAATTTCTTGACACGCACCTCATAGCCAGCAATTTCGTCTTCCAAATCCCGGACTTCTTCGGGCAAATCGCCGCGCACGCGCCGGATTTCATCGAGCTGCGAGTCGAGGTGCTGCAAGGTGAGCAGGGCTTCGAGCTTGGCGGCTACGGGAACGTCGGCGTGAGCCACGGCGGCACTTTTAGCAGTCATATTGAACGGGGTTCGTAGGGGTTTCGGCGATTAAGACCGCAAAAGTACGTCCAAATCCGGCCGTTAGCAAATCCCGGAATACCTCGCCGGTGAACTGCTCGCTCTCAAAATGCCCCACGTCGCAAAGCATGAGTTGCCCCTCAGCCCCAAAAAACTCGTGGTATTTCACATCGCCGGTCACGTAGGCATCGGCCCCGGCCGCCCGCGCCGCGCCAATGAGAAAAGCGCCGGCGCCCCCACAGATGGCCACGGTTTGTATTTCCTTTTCGAAAGCCGTGTGGCGCACCACCGGCACCAGCAACTGTTGCTTCAGCAGCTGCCGAAATGCCGCGGGGGCCAGCGGCGCAGGTAGTTCGCCCACCAGGCCGGCCCCTACTTCCTGGTGCACGTTTTCCAGCTTAATCAGCTCGTAGGCCACTTCTTCGTAGGGATGCGCGGCGCGTAAGGCCCGCAGCACAGCCGCCTGCCGGTGCAGGGGCAGCAGCACTTCCAGCCGCAACTCGGGCACCGTTTCGGGCTGGTGCCGGGCGCCGATGGCGGGCTGCGCGCCCCGGCCGGGGGTGAAGGTACCGGTGCCTTCAGCCCGAAAACTACAGTCGGAATACTGGCCCACCTGGCCGGCGCCGGCGGCGTAGAGCGCGGCCAGGATGCGGCCGGCCACATCGGTTTGCTGGTCTTCGGGCCGGTTTGGGGCGTAGGTGGTGAGGCGGGCCAGGGTGCCGCTTTGCGGGGCCAGCACGCGGGTTTTGGTCAGGCCCAGCTTTTCGGCCAGCTTGTCGTTCACGCCGCCGCGCACGTTGTCGAGGTTGGTATGGGCGGCGTAGATGGCCACGTCGTTTTTGAGGGCGGCTATGATGGTTTGCTCCACTTCATTGGCCCCGGTGAGGCGCTTGAGAGGCCGAAAAATGACCGGGTGATGCGCCACCACCACGTTGCAGCCGCGCCGGATAGCCTCGGCCACGACGGCCGGCGTGCAGTCGAGCGTAATCAGGACGCCGGTGATTACGGCTTGTGGGTCACCGCATTGCAGGCCGGCATTGTCGTAGCTTTCCTGGTAGGCGAGGGGGGCGGCGGCTTCCAGCAGGCGGGCCAGGTCTTGAACAGTAGGCACTTATCTTGGAATTATGAGTTTGGAATTATGAATTACGAGTTGGACAGGTAACGGCCTAATTTTTCTACATAATGCGCCACGTTGGCTTCCATACTGCGGCTTTTGTATTGCATGAGGTAGCGTGGGTGGTCCAAAACAACTATTTCATCGAACAGGCCCAATTCGGCGTTGAGGCGCTTGAAGAATTCACCGTTGCGCTTGCCGAGGCTCACGGCTACGTCCCGCCGCAAACCCAACGTCTTCACCTGCTGGCGCAGTGAGCGTTGAATATCCGGCCACAGGACTTTGGTGAGGGCTGGCGAATCGTAGTAATTGTAATTCAGCCCGCTCTTCAGCAAAACCAGCGGATACAGCGAGCCCAGATAAAAATGCTGATAAAACGCCGCCGGGCCGCCCATTTCGGTGATGACTTTATACACGAACTGCGTGGATGTTTCGGGCCGTTGCCGGGGCAAGTCATGGGCGATGCCGCAAAATTCAGTCAGGGCGGCGGGGTCGGTGAAGGCCACGCCGGTGCGGCCCATGCCCAGCCGGCCGGGGTTGATGCCCAGAACGGCCACCCGGGGCTGGTTATCGGCATAAAACTTTTGGGCGAACTGGCGGAGTAGGTCGTGCACGGCCGGCTCGCGGAAGGGACTGCGCGCTTCAACGCCGTCCGGCAAAGTGCCCGGCAAGGGAAAAGTGGTGAGAAAATGCAGCAGGCGGTCGGCAAAGGTCGGCATCGGCCAAAAGTACGGCGGCGGCTCCACCCAAACCGGCTGTACTTTTGCAACGCTTATGGCCCGTTTGCTTGCTTTTTTATTGCTGCCGTTTGCCTGGTTATACGACGGGGTGCTGGCCATTCGCAACTGGCTGTACGACGCGGGCTGGAAGCGGACCGAAACCTTTGCCGTGCCCTTGCTTGGGGTGGGCAACCTGCGGGTGGGAGGCACCGGCAAAACGCCCCACGTGGCCTGGCTGGTGGAAGAATTGCTGTGCCAGGGCCACCGCCCGGCCATTCTGAGCCGGGGCTACGGCCGCCGCACGCGGGGCCCGCGCCTGGCCGGCCCCACCGATTCGGCCGCGACCGTGGGCGACGAACCATGGCAGTATTTCGAGCAGTTTGCCGCCCGGAAAGTAGTCGTGGCCGTGGCCGAAAAGCGCCGCCTAGGCGTATTGCTTTTGCTGCAAACGCACCCAGAAATCACGGTCATCGTGCTCGATGATGCCTACCAGCACCGCGCCGTGCAGCCCGCCCTGAATGTGCTGCTAACGGAGTGGGCCCGGCCCTTTTACCACGATTGGGTGCTGCCCGCCGGCCGCCTGCGCGAAAGCCGCCGGGGCGCAGGCCGGGCCGATGTTGTCATCATCACCAAATGTCCGCCCGCTCTCCCTGAGGTGGCCCAGGCGCTGGTGGTTCAAGGCGTCAGGCGCTACAGCCGGGCCGAGGTGCCCGTGCTATTTTCAATGTACGAATACGGCGCCCCATGCTTGTTGCCGGAGCCGGCCGAAGGACCAACAGTCGCAACGAAAGCGGCCACTGCTGCTGAGCCAGTGCCCGGCCCGGCCTTATTGCTTACCGGCATCGCGCAGCCGGGCCCCTTGCGCGAATACCTTGAAAACCAAGGCTACATCATCCGATACCACGCCAGCTTTCCCGACCACCACGCTTTTCAACCCGCCGATTTAGCGGCCCTGCGGGCGCATTGGCAGCCGGGGTGGCCTATTTTTACGACGGAAAAGGACGCCACGCGCCTGCTCGCCGCCGAACTGCGGGAAGTACGAACCGGATTGCCGCTCTATACCATTCCGGTGCGGGTGGCGTTTCTGGGCAATGGAGCAGCAGTTTTGCGGCAACTTTTGCCCGGCGTGCCCACTCCCAGCGTCTGATTTTACTTTTGACCCAGCCGGGCCTTTCTCAACCCCCGGCGTATTTTAGTTACCTGCTTGAAGGCATCGCAACGAGGATTTTTATCATTTGGGCAGGCCTTGGTGGGGCTGCTGGTGCTTCTGCTGACCCTGCTGGCCACGCCCGCCGCCCAGGCCCAGGTGGTTGATGACTCCACTAAGGTGCTGTACGGCCCCAAAACCACGCGCCTCATCTACGAGGCCGAGGTGCTGCGCGACTCCACGGCCGGCACGCCGCTTGATACCACGCTCACGCGCTGGCCGCAAGCCCGGTTTTGGTTTCACGACACCACGTTTCAGCAGGATTTGGGGGCCGTGGGCACGGCCTCGCGGCCGTTGCTGTACCAGCCCAATTTGCAGCTGGGAGCCCGTTTGGGGCGCAACGTGTTCGACAAGTATGCCCGCGATGCCTCCACGGTGCCGTACTACGATTCCCGGTCGCCGTACTCGTTTTTCCGGTACATCCAGTCGGGTGCCGGCGAGCAGGTGTTTGAGATTAGCTACAGCCGCAGCCTGAAAAAAAATTTCAGCATCGGCCTGGCCTACGAGCGCATTGCGTCGAATAAAATCCTGGCCGCCCGGTCTTCACGCGATGGCTTGGTGGAGCATTCCAACCTGCTGTTTTTTGGTCGCTACCAAACCGAGGATGAACGCTACCATCTGCTGTTTAACTTCAGCAACGTGCGCCACCGGGCCATCGAACAGGGGGGCATCCGGCCAATTACATCCCGGGCAAAGTCGGAAAACGGCGACAGCATCACCATCGGCGAAAGCCGGCCCCAGGAATTATTTAAATACTCGCAGGAACAGGTTTATCTCACCCAGGCCGCAAATACCGAGGCCCGCGACGAACTGTACTTCACGCAAACTTACCGCCTGCTTGGTCGCGGGCTGACGGTTTACCACACTTTCGACGCCAAGCGGCAGTACAATAGCTATTCTGATGCGGCCCTGGTGCGCCTCAATCCGGCAGAGGTCTATTTTCCGCGGGTCCTGTTCTATCCCCGCGTACTGCGCAATACGGCGGCCATTCTGGACCGGGCTGAACTCCGCCAAGTAGAAAATACCGTGGGCGTACTTGGGCGCACCAAGGTGGTGGAATACCGCTTGTATGGCCGCCTGCGCGACGCCAGCCTAGTTACCCAATCATTGACGGTCAATCAATTTTCGGCCACGCCCGCCACCACTGGCCTGAGTCTGGTGCAGGCAGCTCCCAAGCGCACTTTCAATGAGTTGTTTCTCGGCGGCACCGCGTCGTTTAACTACCACACGATTTACGCGATTGAAACTGCCGGCGAGCTCCACGCCGTTTCAATTGGCAGCCCGTATCAGAATTATCCGGAATATTGGCTGCGGGCTTCCATTCGCACCGGCCCGCTCTCGGCCGAAGCCCTCAGCAGCTCGGTTTCGCCCACTCTTACCCAGCAGGAGTTCGTGGGAAATAACTACGAATGGCACAACATTGGCCGGTTCAACAATACCAATACCACTCAATTAACGGCCCGCCTGAAACTGAAAATCCCCAACTTTTCAATCCTTTCCGAGCATCGTTTCGAAGCCAGCGGCGGCGTGGTAAACATTGCCAACCTGGTGTATTACAATGACCTGGCGATGCCGGCTCAGGCTTCGGTGGCGCGCAACCTCGTCATTGGCTTCGCCCGGCATCAGGTTCGGGTCGGGCGGGTTGGGCTGGATAACCAAGCCACCTACACCCAGGGCGGCGACGTAGACGGCCTCCGCATTCCGAAGCTGGTAACCAATTCTCGCATTTTCTACGAGAGCTACATTTTTCACAAAGCGCTATTCAATCAAATCGGGGCCGAGCTGTATTATCAGTCGAGCTACAAAGCGTTTACTTACAGCCCCAGCACCCAGCAATTCTACCAGCAGGACTATTTCACCATCCGCAATTACCCGATAGTTGACGTATTTCTTTCGGCGGATATTAAAGCAGTATCGGTGTTTTTAAAAGTGGCGTATGTCAACCAGGGCGTGTTGGATAATGGCTATTTCGCGACGCCTTATTATACCGGCTACCCCCGGCGATTTCAGTTTGGTGTGAAGTGGAATTTCTTCAATTAGAAGCACGGCGATGAAAGAGAAAACCATTCTGAAATTAAAGCTGAATACCGACCCGCGCTGGGTTAATATTGCCGAAAAAAATATCGAAGATATTCTGGTCGACCACGCCTGGTGCGAGCAAAAAGCGGCCAGTACCGGCATCAGCATGATTATCCATTATCCCGAGAAAACCCGCCTCGTGGATGAGCTGACGGACTTAGTAGCCGAGGAATGGAGCCATTTTGAGCGGGTGCTGCTGGAGCTGCGCAAGCGCGGCTTTGCTCTGGGCCGCCCGCGCAAAGACGAGTATGTGGTGCAGCTGCTGGCCTACGTGCGCAAAGGCGGCGCCCGCGAGCGTCAGCTCATGGACCAGCTGCTGGTATCGGCCTTAATTGAAGCGCGCAGCTGCGAACGATTTAAATTATTGTGGCAGAATATCGCCGACCAGGAATTAAGTAAATTCTATTACGAATTAATGGTTTCGGAAGCCGCGCATTTCGTAAGTTACGTCGATTTGGCCAAAGAATACTGCGACCCCAAAATAGTAGAAGAACGGCTGCAGGAATTGCTAAAAATAGAAGGCGAAATTGTGACGAATCTGCCAGTGCGCGACGATAGAATGCACTAATTATTCGGCGGGCAGGATGGTGCCGCTCACTTCACCAAACCCAATCCGAAGGCCTTCTTTCTCCGCGTAGCCGCGCATGATTACCGTGTCGCCATCGAGCAGGAATTTGCGTTCCGAGCCATCGGCCAGGGGCACGGGGCGGGTGCCGCGCCACGCCAGTTCCAGCATTGAGCCGAGCGAATCGGGGGTAGCGCCGCTGATGGTGCCGGAGGCGTAGAGGTCGCCGGCTTCGAGGTTGCAGCCGTTGGAAGCGTGGTGGGTGAGCTGCTGGGCCATGCTCCAGTACATCAGGCCGAAATTGGTGCGGCTGATAGTGGTTTCGGGGCCATGGGTGGGCGTGAGGGCTATTTCGAGATTGATGTCGAAGTTGTGGGCCCCGCTCTGGTTTAGGTAGGGCAAGGGCGTGGGTTCCTGCACGGGGCCAGCGGTGCGGAAGGGCTCCAGCGCATCGAGCGTGACCACCCAGGGAGCCAGGCTGCTGCCAAAGTTCTTGCCCAAAAATGGCCCCAGCGGCACGTATTCCCAGCTTTGCAGGTCGCGGGCGCTCCAGTCGTTGAACAGGCAGAGGCCGAAGATGTGCTCTTCCGCCTGCTCTATTGGCACGGTCGTGCCAAGCTCAGTGCCGGTGCCAACCACAAAGGCCATTTCCAACTCAAAATCGAGCTGGCGGCTGGGACCGAACGTGGGCGTGGCCTCGTCCGGAGCCTTGCGCTGGCCGTTGGGGCGCTTGATGGGCGTACCCGAAACCACAATGCTGCTGGTGCGGCCGTGGTAGCCGATGGGGAGGTGGCGCCAGTTGGGCAGCAAAGCGTTAGCCGGGTCGCGGAACATGGTGCCCACGTTGGTGGCGTGCTCGATGCTGCTGTAGAAATCGGTATAGTTGGCCGGTTTCACGGGCCGCAGCATGCGAACCTCGGTTTGGCGCAGCAAGCAGGTGCGCACGGCTTCCTCGTGGTCGCGCAGCCGGGGCTCGTCGTGCCGCAGCAGCTCGCTCACGCGCTGGCGCACGGCCCGCCACGCCGGGCGCCCCAGGCGCAGGAACGCATTGAGCGAACGGCGGCGAAACACCTTGGGCTGGGCGGCGCCTAATTCCGTCAAGTCCTCAAAAAAGCCGAACTGGCTGGCGGCGTACAGGTCCAGTACGTAGCCCCCGATGGCCACCGCCAGGCGCGGGCCCCGCTCATCGGTTTCGAAAACCCCAAAAGGTAGATTCTGGATGGGAAAGTCGCAAGTGGGGGCAATGTCAATCCAGGAGCGGAGCGTGGGCGAATTAAGCGCAGAGGACATGTGGAGGGAGGAGGATGCGGAGGAAAAAAGTGGGTATAAAGCACGTCATGCTGAGCTTGCCGAAGCATTTCTACCGCAATAGTAAATAATTACTCTCGCAGTAGAGATGCTTCGGCAAGCTCAGCATGACGTGCTTTATGGCAACTGGCTGAACAAAAATGGAGTTATCGGGCCTCAACGGCCGTAATTTCGGGCACGGCTTTTTTTACCGTGTCTTCGAGGCCGGCGCGGGTCATGGGCGACATGGGGCAGGCCCCGCAGGCCCCTTCCCATTCCAGCTGGAGCACGCCTTCGGGGGTGATGTTGGCCACGCGCACGTTGCCGCCATCGGTGGCCAGGTAGGGGCGCAGGCTGTCCAGGGCGGCCTCGATGCGGGGCATCAGCGGGTGGTCAAAAATGGGGGGTGAGGGTGTCGTTTCCACGGGATTAGGGATTCATCTGCACGACGGCCGTTTTGGGAGCCACGTTGTTTCGGATGCTTACTTGGCGGGCCACGGCTTCGGCAAGGTCGGCAAAGAGCCGGCCCACCGCCGATTCAGGGTCTAACACGGCGGGCTGGCCTTCATCACCGTTTTCGCGGATGCTCTGCACCAGCGGCAATTGGCCCAGCAGCGGCACATCGTGCTGCGCCGCCAGGCGCTGGCCTCCGTTTTCACCAAAAATAAAGTACTTGTTATCGGGCAGTTCGGCGGGTGTGAACCACGCCATGTTTTCCACCACGCCCAGCACGGGCACGTTGATTTGGGGCTGGCGGAACATCTGCAACCCCTTCTGCGCATCAGCCAGGGCCACTTTTTGCGGCGTGGTCACGATGACGGCGCCGGTTACGGGCACGGTTTGCACCAGCGTGAGGTGGATGTCGGAAGTGCCGGGCGGCAGGTCGAGCAACAGGTAGTCAAGCTCCCCCCAGTCCACTTCCGTGATGAATTGCTTGAGCGCCGACGAAGCCATGGGGCCGCGCCACACAATGGCCGATTCGGCCGGCGCCAGGAAGCCAATGCTCATCAGCTTCACCCCGTATTTTTCGATGGGTTGAATCAGGTTTTTGCCGTTCGGGCCCTGAAATACGTGCGGGGCCTCGTTCTCAACCCCGAACATGGTGGGCATGCTGGGTCCGGAAATGTCGGCATCGACCAGGCCAACTTTGGCACCGGTAGCTGCCAGCGCCACCGCCAGATTGGCCGTGACGGTGCTTTTGCCCACGCCGCCCTTGCCCGAGGCAATGGCAATAATATTTTTCACGCCGGGCAGCAGGTCGCCGCGGTTGTTGCGCAGGGTGGTCACGCGCGAAGTCATGGTAATTACCACGTTGGCGTCCTTATTTACCATCGTATGAATGGCTCGCTCGCAGGCATCGTGGATGAGTTGTTTGAGCGGGCAGGCCGGAGTGGTGAGTACCACGGTAAACGCAACGGTGAGACCGTCAATCTCAATATTCTCAATCATGTTGAGCGTCACGAGGTCCTGGCCCAGGTCGGGCTCTTCCACGTAGCTCAGGGCTTTGAGAACGGCTTCTTTAGTTATCATATGGGCAGGCAAAACACCGAAAATGGCGGGCTGCAAAGATAACCCCGGAAGCGGCGGGCCGGTTCGAGCCGGCCCAAATTGCCATTCCATGAACTAAGCCCTTCACTAGCAATTATTCGACAAATTCGAGCCATATTTACCTAAGCTTGTTGCACTTCTCTTTCTACTCCTACTACACTCCACCTTTTTTTTTATGCAAAACCTCGACCATACCCCCGGCCCCGGCAACGTAGAAATGTGCTGCTTTCCCACTTGCGACGAAGAAACGGAGCAAGTGGTGGTTTTTGAATTGGTAGTGCCTGTCGCCGCCAAAGTTCCCGCTCCGCGCCAGCGCGTGGCCGTGGCAGAGCTGGTGGTGCAGCAGGCCTCGGTGACGAGCACCGTGCGCGGTAAAATCTATATGCAGCTCCGGGCTAACAATACGGCCCTGGGAGCTGCCTGGTGCATGACGGCTACGCTGGCCGCCCCACAATCGGGCCGGTCCTCACCGCGCTACTGAAGCGGTTTCGTCCATCGTTTTATTGCAGATATTCCAGCTGCCGCGAGGCCAGCAGGCCCGCCGGCACGCTTAATGTACCGGTAGCCGGGTCAATCAGCCCGTTGCGCTCGTCCTCGATGTTGGTGGCCTGGGTGTAGACGTCGCCGGCAATGGGCCGGCGACGCAGCTCCTGCTTGAAGTCGCGGATGCTGTTGGTGCGGGCTTCGGCATCCTGCGGCCCGCCGTAGTCGGAAAAGCCAAAGCCGCCCCATTCGCTCACAATCAGCGGCACCTGGTGGCGATAAAAGAACGGGTCGCCCACCACCAGTGGGAAGGCGGCCGTGCCTTCCATCTCGCCGCCCACCAGGCGGTCGAGCAGTTCCTGCCATCGGCTGAAATCAGGCGTGTAGAGGTGGGCCGTGAGCAGGTCCGATTTCAGCCGGCCGGTGTAGGAAACGTGGTGCCAGCCGTCATTATCGACCACCAGAAACTGCGGATAGGCAATCTGCATGAAGTGATAGGTGTCGACAATGTACTGACGGGTTTCGGCATTGGTGGCAATGTCCTGGGCGCCCCAGTCCTCGTTATACAAGCTCCAGATGATGATGCTGGGGTGGGTTTCGCTGAGCGTAACCATGCGCAGCAGCTCGGCGCGGTGGTTTTCGCGGCTGCGCGGCGTCGAGCTGTGCGGGCTGGGCACTTCCACCCACAGCAGCAGGCCCAGCTCATCGGCCAGGTTGTAGATGCGCGGGTCGATGCCGGCAATGTGAACCCGCACCAGGTTGCAGCCCAGGGCCTTCATGGCGTGCATATGGCGCTGCATTTCCTCCAGGGTGGCCTGGCCGGGCTGGTAAAGGATGCCGTCGAGGTAAGTGGGCTGGTTGTTGAGGTACACGTAGCGCCCGCGGGCCTCCACTTTGCGCAGGCCAAACAGCGTTTCAATCTGGGCCGCATAGCCTTCGGCGTTGATGAGCTGCGCCACCAGCCGGTAGCGGTTCGGGGCTTCCGGCGACCACAATTCCGCGCTCGGCACCTCCAGTACCACGCGCTGCTGCCACTGCCCGGCTTCCAAGTGCAGCGGGAAGTCGGACATGGCCAGCGGCACGGTGCGGTCCGTAGTCAGCGGGTCAAAGACCTGGAGGCGAATGATGTACGGGCCCGCGTCGTGGATGCGCAGGGTGAGGTTGAAGCGCACGAGCTGGTCTTCTACCACGCTCACCACCCCCACGCGGGAGCGCAGGCGGTTGCGCTCCACCACTTCCAGCCATACGCTGCGCACGGCCCCGGTGTAGGTCTGGTACCAGATACCGCCGCGCTTGTACACGTGCGATTCCTGCTTGCCGCGCGGCGTTTCCGCGTCCATTGTGTCGGCAATGCGCACGGTGAGGCGGTTCACGAGGTGCAGGTTTGCCTCATCCAGCTCGTAGGTGAAGGAAGTGTATTCGCCAAAGTGAACTTCTTCGCCCTCAATGGTTTTGAGCGGCTGCCCATTGAGCCAGACCCGCGTTTCGTAGCCGCAGGCCCCAAACGTAAGCTGAATCATGGAGCGCACCTGCGGCTCGGCCACTTCGGGCAAGGTAAACTCCCGCTCGTACCACACCACCACTTTGTCGTGCCAGGTAGCGCCGTCCTGCTGGCCCCGCGCTTGCGCCAGATGTGCTTCCACCGACCCCGGCCATTGGGCCATATGCTCGTAGCTGTGACCCAGGGCCCAGTCGTCGCGTAGGCCGGTATCATCCACATCGTGCGCAAAGCGCCATTGGCCATCGAGCAGCACATGGCTGTTCAGGCGCAGTACCGCGCGGGGCAGGGGATTGGCTATTTCCTCGGTGGGCTGCTGCTCATCGGGCCGGCTGGCCGAGAGCGAGTAATTGGCTTGATGCAGTTCGTCCATGCAGAAAAGGGGGCTCAATCGGGTAATTCCCCGGTCTTAACGGCAGGAACGGGTCTAATGATGCAGTTTCAGGGCAGCAATTGCCAACATTGAAAAACCTGTGCACAAAAAAGCCCTGGTCGTTTCCAATCAGGGCTTTTTTTGTGGGGCACTGCGCCCGATATCAGGTCTTTTGCTTCTTCTTTTTGGCGGCCGGGAAAAGAATGTTGTTCAATATTAGCCGGTAGCCGGGGGAGTTAGGGTGCAGCGACAAATCGGTGGGTTCCTCGCCCACCAAATGCTGATAGTCCTCGGGGTCGTGGCCGCCGTAGAACGTCCAGGTGCCTTTGCCCAGAGTGCCGTGGAGGTAGCGCGCCTCGCCGGTTTGCTTGGTGTCGCCCATTATTACCACGTCGGGCTTAATGAGGCTTTTGCGGAAGGCCGTGGTCTGGCCCATGAAGCCGTGGATGGTTTTTTCGTGGTTCTGGCAGAGCATGGTGGGCACCGGGTCGTACTTGGCCGAGAACGTGAAGAGCGAGAAATAGTCGTTCTGCTCGCCCAGGCCGCGCTCGCCGGGCTGCATGTCGATGTTGGAATACTCGTACTCGTAAGGGTTGCGCACCAGCTGGAAGTTCTGGAAGGCCAGGCAGCGGTTGAAATTGAGCTTCGACTGGGCGTTGGGGTCGGCCGGGTCGCCGTCGTACATGCTTTCCACCAAGTCCACGCCCAGGCCGGCCAGGGCAATATCGTAGCTATCCGTGGCCGAGCACATGGCGAACAAAAAGCCGCCCCCGGCAATAAATTCCTGCATTTTCACGGCCACCGTGGCCTTCATCTGGCTCACTTTGGTGAAGCCGTTGCGCTTGGCGGCGGCTTCGGCATCGCGCACCTGCTGCTGGTACCAGGGGTAGCTGCGGTAGGTAGCGTAAAATTTGCCGTACTCGCCCGTGAAATCTTCGTGGTGCAGGTGCAGCCAGTCGTACTTCGGCAGGTCGCCGTGCAGCACTTCGTCGTCGTAAATCTGCGTGTAGGGAATTTCGGCGTAGGTGAGCACCATGGTCACGGCATCGTCCCAGGGCTGTTTGCCTTTGGGCGTGTACACCGCTATTTTGGGCACTTTCTCCAGCTTCATCACGTCCATATTGGCGTTGGGGTCGGCTATTTCCTGGAGGATGCCGGTGTACTGCGCCTCGCTGATGACCTGGAACGTGACGCCCCGCACGGCCAGCTCATTCTCGGCTCCGGGCGTGGTTTCGAAGGCGAACGAGCCGCCCCGGTAGTTCAGGAGCCAGTCGACGGGGACCTCGCGCTGAAGCAGCCAAAAGGCCACCCCGTAGGCTTTAAGGCATTCTTTTTGGGTGTTGTCCATCGGAATGAACACGTGGTTGGCACGGGCGGCCAGCGGCGCGGCCATGCCGGCCACAGCCAGGAGCAGGAAAAGCAGAAGACGCTTAAATAGCATGGTGTTTTTGGGAAAAGAGACGCAGCGAACCAACGAGGTTGCGGCGCGGGTGGTTCAAGTTAAGCGCCGGCCGCCGAACTTTGGCCCATTGCCCCGCCCCAAAGGCCACGCAGCCAACTGCCGGGCGCCGCGTCGTTTAGGCCGTCTCCTTATCGCTCAATGATTTTCCAGCTGAAAGTTGGAGCTCCAGCCCATGAATCCCCTCGAAAACGTCCGCGAAGCTTTCCGCTCCATCCGCGCCAATTTGCTGCGCACCATCCTCACGGCGCTCATCCTGAGCATCGGGTTGTTTGCCCTGGTGGGCATCCTCACGGGGATTGATGCGATGAAGAATTCGCTGTCCGAAACGTTCGCCAGCCTCGGGGCCAACTCCTTCGAGCTGCACGCCAAAGGCTACAGCAACCGCTTCCGGCGCGGCGGCGTGCAGGCCCGGCAGTACCCGCCCATCAGCTTTCTGCAAGCCAAGCAATACAAGACGGCGATGGGCGACGAGGCACAGGTAGGTCTTTCGGCGTTCATTGCCGGAGCCGTGGAAATGAAGGCCAACGGCACCAAAACCAACCCCAACATGCAGGTCATCGCGGGCGATGAGAACTACCTTAAAATTCAGGGCTACAACCTGGTGGGCGGCCGCACGTTCTCGCAGGCCGAGCTCACCAGCGGGGCCAACGTGCTGATTGTGGGCGATGAAATCCGCTCCAAGCTGTTTCCCAGGCAAAGCCCGGTGGGCAAATACGTGGCCGCCATGGGCCGCCGCTTCCTGATTGTGGGCCTCCTCGAAAAAAGCGGCACCGGCGCGGGCGGCGGCGGCGGGGCCGACCGCATGGCCCTGGTCCCCCTCGAAACCGGCAATCAGCTGCCCCGGCAGGGTGCCCTCACCTACGACATCAAAACCGCCACCGACAAGCAGGGCACGATGGCATTCCTGATGGGCCAGGCCACCGGCGTGATGCGCGCCGTGCGCCACGACAAGCTGGGCAATGAAGATAGTTTCGTGGTAGAAAGCAGCGAATCCCTGGCGGCGGATTTGGAGTCGATTTCGGGTAAAGTGCGGGCCGGCGGCAGCATCATCGCCTTCATCACGCTGCTGGGCGCCAGCATTGCGCTCATGAATATCATGCTGGTATCGGTAACGGAGCGGACCCGCGAAATCGGCATCCGGAAGGCGCTGGGCGCAACGGCTGTGCAAATTCGCCAGCAGTTTCTGCTTGAGGCCATTGTTATCTGCCTGCTGGGCGGCTCGTTCGGCATCCTGCTGGGCGTGCTGGGCGGCAATGGGGTGGCCAAGTTTGTGGGCTCGGGCTCCTTCCTGGTGCCGTGGGTGTGGATGATTGTCGGGCTCGTAATCTGCGTAGGAGTGGGCCTGGCCTCGGGCTACTACCCCGCCAGCAAGGCCGCCGCCCTGGACCCGATTGAGTCGTTGCGCTACGAGTAGCCTGCCACTGAAAAAACGCAAGGCGGGCTCCCTTTGCCGATTCGGGAGCGGGAATATTATACATTTGCGCAACTACTCATTTGTGCAAATGCTATGGCTGCCCCCGTTCCTGTTCCCATCGACCAACGCTTCGCGCAGCTCATTCAGCAGTTTGGCCTGACCAAAAACAGCTTTGCCATCTCCCTGGGCAAAACAGCCAGCGTAGTGCAGCACCTCATCGACGGCCGCAATAAACCCGGCTACGACCTGCTGTGCAGGGTGTTTGAAATCTACCCAAATGTATCAAGGGACTGGCTGCTGTTGGGCCGTGGCCCCATGCTGGTAAGCGGCGAGCCCGCGCCCAAACCCACGGTGCCGTCCATTGCTCCATTGGCCGCTCCCTCCGCTTCGGAACTGCCGTTGGAGCCCATCGATTTGGCCGATGTAGAGCTGCCGATGCACCGCCGGCCCGGCCCCGGCGTGGCCGGCACGCGGCTGCAGCCTGCCGAAATCGCCGCTACGTTGGCCCTGGCCGCCGCCGCCGCACAGCCCGTTGGCACCAGCACCCCTGCACCCGAAGAAGCAACACGAATGACCACCGCCAGCGCACCCGAAACGTCTTCCGAAACGGCATTACCCGTAATTGAATCTGTTCCGCAAGCTGCCGCTCTGATGGCTGCTCCGCCCGCCCCAGAACCGGTTCCGGCCCCGACTACGCCCACGCCCGCAGCAGTAGCGCCGCCGGTACCAGTGGCCGTTGCCGCACCCGAAAATTACGTAGCCGCTGCCCTCAATGCGCAGTACCTGCAGCACCAACTCGCCATGGCCGAATTGCGCAATCAGCATCTGCTGGAGCAGCAGCAAATGCTGCGCGAAATGCTGGCAATGGCCCGACAGGCAATGGTTTAGGCCAATATGCCCACTTCTTCGGCTTCCATCAGCCCAAAGGCATTCACGGCGGTCAGCCGCAGCATCTTCATTTCGCCCACTAGCAGCGGGTCGTATTTCGCTGCCACGCGGATGTAGTTGGGCGTGAAGCCTTCCATGCGGCCATCGGTTACGTCGTCTTCGAATAGCACGTTGGTTTCCAGGCCGAGGTGCTGCTCGTAGAAAAACCGCTTCTTCTTTTCCGATAAGCTCCGCAGCTGCGTGGTGCGCTCGTGCCGAACCCGGTCCTGCACCCGGCCGGGCAGGGTGGGGGCCAGCGTATCGGGGCGTTCCGAGTAAGGGAAAACGTGCAGATAGCTAATGGGCAATTCGTTCAGGAAGTTGTAGGTGTCCAAAAAGTCCGCGTCCGTCTCGCCCGGAAAGCCTACAATCACATCGACGCCGATGCAGGCGTGCGGCATCAGCTCCTTGATTCGGGCCACCCGGCTGGCGTAGAGCGCCCGGCGGTAGCGGCGGCGCATCAGCCCCAGAATCTTATCGGAGCCGCTTTGCAGGGGGATGTGGAAGTGCGGCATGAAGCGGGCCGAAGCCGCCACGGTATCCAGAATTTCGTCGGTCAGCAGGTTGGGCTCGCAGCTGCTGATGCGGAAACGACGGATGCCGGCCACGTCATCGAGGGCTTTTACCAGCTGGGTAAAATCTTCGCGCCGCTCGCGTTCCGGCCCTTGCAGCCCAAAATCACCAAGGTTAACGCCTGTCAGCACAATTTCCTTCACGCCGGTTTCGGCCAGCTTTTCTACGCGCGCTACCACGCTGGCAATGCTGCCCGACCGGCTGCCGCCCCGCGCCAGCGGAATGGTGCAAAACGAGCAGGAATAGTCGCAGCCATCCTGCACTTTGAGGAACGTGCGGGTGCGGTCGCCAAACGAGTGGGCGGCGTGAAATTCCGTGGCTGCGGAAATGGGGGAGGCGTGCACCTGCCCCGGCTGGCCTGCGGCGGGCTTCTTGAAATCAGCCAGAATATCGACCAGCATGAATTTCTCGGCCGCGCCCAGCACGGCGCTTACGCCGGGAATGTTGGCAATTTCCTGGGGTTTGAGCTGGGCGTAGCAGCCCACGATGGCCACAAAGGCGTCGGGGTTGTGCTTCAGGGCCTGCTGCACCACTTTCCGGCACTTGCGGTCGGCGTGGTCGGTTACGGAGCAGGTATTGATGACGTACAGGTCGGCCCCGGCTTCGAACGGGATTTTCTGAAAGCCTTTTTCCTCAAACTGGCGGCCAATGGCCGACGTTTCGGAAAAATTCAGCTTGCAGCCGAGGGTATAAAAGGCAACGGATTGGGGGGTAGGCATGGCCCCGCAAAGGTACGGCGGGCGCGCGTTCCTACTTTCGGGCAAAATCTTCCAGTGAAACCTGTTCCATCGCCTTGCCCAATTGCAGCTGGGGCGCGAGCCCGGGGCTGCTTTGCTCCCAGACCTGCCGGTTCACGTTGTCGAAGGAAATTGTGCCGGCCGGTGCCACGGTGCCAAAGCCGTTATTGAAGCAGTAATAGGCGAAGGAAGTGGGATGCGGAGCCAGCAAGTCGCGGCTCCACGCGAAAGAAGTAGCGGGCAGGTTGAGCTGGCGCAGGAGCGTGGCCGCCACATCCGTTTGCGAGCCGATGGTGCTCACGACCCGGCCACGGACTTCGGGCCGCAGGGCCCCACCAGCCAGCAGCAGCGGAATCCGAAACTTCTCGGGGCTTTGGTTGGGGGAGTCGTGGGGCTGTTGGTGGCCGTGGTCGGCTACCAGCACCAGCAGGGTGTGGGCGTACCACGGTTCTTTTTGGGCTTTCTGCAGGAACTGGCCCAGGGTATAATCGGTGTAATAAACTGAGTTGCGGAACAAGTCAGCCTCGGTTGTACCCGGGAATTTGCGTTTCATGGGCACCTCAAACGGCTCGTGGCTGCTCAGGGTGAAGGCGGTGACAAAAAATGGCTGCGGCTGCCGCTTCAGGTCGCTCAGCATGCGGTTGAAGAGCACGCCGTCGTGGGCGCCCCATTTGGAGTTCTGGTCGGCGGCGGCAAAGTCGGCGCGCTCCGTGAACTGCTCGTAGCCGGCCGTTTGCAGGTAGCTTTTCATGTTGGCAAATGCCAGTTCGCCGCCGTAATAATAGTGCGACCGGTAGCCCGCCGCCGCCAGCGAGCGGCACAGGTGCGGCAGGTGCTCGGTTTTGCGCGGGAACTTGATAATGCTGGTCGTGGGCTGGTTGGGATACCCCGACAGCAGCGCCACGAGGCCTTTCTGGCTGCGGTCGCCCGCCGCATAAATGTTGGTAAACAAGACGCCCGTGCGGGCCAGGCTGTCCAGGTTCGGCGTCACGCCTTTTTCCCCACCCACGCTGCCCACCAGTTTGCCCGTAAAACTTTCGAGGATGATGAACAGCACATTGGGCCGCGCATCGGCCAGAATGGAGGCCGAAGAATCGGGCAAAGCCGGCGCGCCCACTGCTCGCGGGTAAAGGCCTGCCACCAGCCGCCGGGCCGTGCTGTCCGGCATGAGCGGCTGAATCGGCTGCTCTTCCGCCCGCAGGACCAGCGCACTCATCATGTTCCATGGCGCATTCATGGCCGCGTGGTTGGCAAAGGCGACATGGGAGAAGTAGACGTCGCTCTGGTTCACCGGAATTTGCTGGGTGCCGCCGCGCAGGGGCACCACCAGCAAAGCCACATAAAGCAGCCCCGCCAAAGCTGCTCGCCCCCGCCCGAACCACGTGGGCAGCACAGCGAGGGGCTCCACTATCTTATTATACAGCCACCAGCTACTGGCCAGCAGCCCCAGCAGCAGCCCCAGCAGCAGCCCCACCGGCGCGCTCCCTGCCGAAGCGGCCATTTCCTGGGGCGAATTCAGGTATTGCAGGGGCGTGTCGTCCAGCCGAAATCCCCATGTGCGGTACAACTCCAAATCGGCGGTAATCAAAGAGGCCAAAACCAGGCTAATAGCCGCCGAGTAAGCCCGGATGAGCCCCTGTAGCGGCAGCCGTGGCAGCAGGCTGCCGATAACAAAAAATAAAAACGGCAGCATGCACACATACGCCGCAGCCGAGGCATCCAGCCGCAGTCCGTAGCCAAAAGTCCCCAGCAGCGTCCGTAAGGAGAGATGCGCCGTGGATGCGTGCTGATAGCCCAGGAACATGGCGCGGCCCAGTCCAAAAAATAGCAGCCAGAATAAGAAGTAGCGGGGCTGAAACGCAAAGCGGTTTTTCACGCCCCAAAGATAGACTGCCAGCCAACGGACTAAAAAAAACAAGAAATAAGTGGATTGTGAGGTTTAGTCGACAAAAATTGCAGATTGGTCGTATTAAAGGAGGGGGGGAGGGTGAAAAAAATACACTTTCTTGAAAAAAGCCCTTTTATTTGGGGGTCGGATAGAGGTGGAACTGATTCGTGTTTTATCTTTGCCCCAAGAATCGTAATTCAACGCTCACACATTTTTCCCGCCTGGTTTCCCCGCTAATATGGCCATTCTCCGCTTTAAAGCCCTCGAACTTGTTAACCTGCGACGCCCTATTACGGTGGCACCTGCTGCTGCGCGTCGTTCCGACAGTTTTGGGCAAAGTGTTTTTAACCTTGAAGCCATGCGGGCTACCATGCCCGGCGACTATTTTAAGAAGCTGCAAGCCGCTATAAAACAAGGGGCTACCGTGGAACGCAACGTAGCCGATGCCGTCGCTTCAGCCATGAAAACCTGGGCCATGGCCAAAGGTGCTACTCACTACACTCACTGGTTTCAACCGCTAACCGGGGCTACCGCCGAAAAGCACGACTCGTTCTTCGACCTCAATTCGGACGGTCGGCCGATTGAAAATTTTAAAGGTTCCGCGCTGGTGCAGCAGGAGCCCGATGCCTCGTCGTTTCCGAACGGTGGCATTCGCAACACCTTTGAGGCCCGCGGCTACACTGCCTGGGACCCCACCTCGCCTGCTTTTATCATTGAAACGGTAGGTGCCAAAACCCTGTGTATTCCCACCATTTTTGTGGCATACACCGGCGAGGCCCTCGATTATAAAGCGCCGCTGCTGAAATCACTGGCCGTGCTGGAAAAAGCGGCCGTGGAAGTTTGTCAGTATTTCGACAAAGACGTGAGCCGCGTCAACACCACGCTCGGCATTGAGCAGGAATATTTTCTGGTTGATAAAGCGTTGTATGACGCCCGCCCCGACCTTGTAATGACCGGCCGTACCTTGTTCGGTCACATTCCGGCCAAAGGCCAGCAGCTCGACGACCATTACTTCGGCTCGATTCCGGCTCGGGTACACGGTTTCATGCTCGATTTCGAGGAAGAAGCGAATCTGCTGGGCATCCCGCTGCGGACCCGTCACAACGAAGTGGCCCCCAACCAGTTTGAGTGCGCTCCCACGTTTGAAGACGCCAACCTGGCCGTGGACCACAACCAGCTGTTGATGGATGTGATGGACCGCGTGGCCGAGCGCCACAACTTCAAGGTGCTGCTGCACGAGAAGCCCTTTGCCGGCGTGAACGGCAGCGGCAAGCACAACAACTGGGCAATGAGCACCGATACGGGTGTGAACCTGCTCGCTCCCGGCCGCCGGCCCAAGGAAAACCTCCAGTTCCTGACCTTCTTCATCACCACGATTCAGGCCGTGCACCGCTACGCCGACTTGCTGCGCGCCAGCATTGCCTCGGCTTCAAACGACCACCGCCTGGGTGCCAACGAGGCCCCGCCGGCCATTGTTTCGGTGTTTGTGGGTTCGATGCTGGACTCGGTGCTCGATGAACTGGAGCGCACCGCCAAGCTGCCCCTCGACAAAGGCGACAACATTTACCTGAAGCTGGGCATTGACAAGATTCCGCCCATCCTGCTCGATAACACCGACCGGAACCGTACGTCGCCTTTTGCCTTTACCGGCAACAAGTTTGAGCTGCGCGCCGTAGGTTCTTCGGCCAACTGCTCCTCAGCAATGACGGTGCTCAACACCATTGTGGCCGACCAGCTCATTGACTTCAAGAAATCTGTTGACGCACTAATCGAACAAGGCAAGAAAAAAGAGGTTGCCATCGTTGAGGTTTTGCGCGAGTACGTAATCAGCTCGAAAGCCATTCGGTTTGAAGGCAATGGCTACTCAGATGAGTGGAAAGAGGAAGCGGCTCGCCGCGGCCTGAACAACATTGCTACCACGCCGCAAGCCCTCGACGCCCTGGTGCGCGACGACGCGGCCGACCTGTTTGCTAGGCACGGCATTTTCTCGCCGGTTGAGCTACACGCCCGCCACGAGATTTTGCTGGAAGAATACCAGAAGAAAATTCAGATTGAAAGCCGTGTGCTCGGTGATTTGGCCATTAACCACATCATCCCCACGGCCCTGGCCTACCAGACCAAACTCATCGACAACGTGCGCGGCCTACGTGAAATTGGCCTCGACGACGAGAACAGCCAAGTGACCGTGGAAATGATTAAATCCATTTCCCGCCACGTTTCAACCATTAAAACCAACGCCGACGCCATGACGGAGGCGCGTAAACAAGCTAACAAAATTGGAGATGCCCGCGAATTGGCGGTTGCATACTGCGAGGAAGTAAAACCAAAATTCGACCCCATCCGCCGAGCCGTAGACAAGCTCGAACAGATGGTGGCCGACGAGGACTGGCCTCTGGTGAAGTACCGCGAACTTTTGTTCAGCCGGTAAATCGTCGGAGGACGGAATCGGGTCCGGTGTTGGGTGGGAATTCTCGCCGCGCCCCGGTTTTGAAAGAGCCATCTCAGGTGAGGTGGCTTTTTTTGGTTATACGCTGCAATCGATTGCAGGGTTTTTAATACGGCATAAGATTCGAAATTATTGGCTATTTAGCTGTGGGGGCACGTTTATGCTTCGCAGCAGCGGCGGGAGCTGCTAGTAGGAGCGGTAGCCGCGGCGTAAGGGCATCTGCTTCGTCTTCGAGGACTTCGGCGCTGCTGCCAGGGTCGGGCACCAGCATTTTCCAGGTGGCGCGGCGTAGCTCATCCAGCTTGTCGAGCGACTCGCTTATGGTGGGATTGGCCTTGAGCTTATCAAACAGGCCACTTTTGTTGCCTACGGCAATGAGCTTTTCAATCACAAAGGGCAACACCCAGCCCACTACGTTGGAGGCAAGGGCCCCGCGCAAACCCAGGCGCAGGAGCAGCCGCACGGTCATCTGCTCAACCAGCAGCACGCGGGCAGCAGGCAACGCTTTGTCGGCCAGAAAATCGGCCACCAGCTTGAGGTTGCCTTTCTCCACTTCGGCCCGAAGGACGTCCTGCACCGAATCGAGGGCGCGGGCGGCGAGTTGGCGGAACAGGCGCCCGGTTTGCCAGGCGGCTAACCCCGTGAAGCGAGCGGCACCGAGCAATGCCGGAATAAAGCGGGGCTTTTTCATATCAGGGAGTACGTATTAATTCGGATAAAAATCAGTAAACGCGAAGGAACGGTGGTGCTTGATTTTGGGTTAGGCGGGCCGGCAGGTCCTCTATTGCCGGTTGTGGGCAACGTTTTCGCCCATGCCTGGGACGTGCATTAAACGGTTCAACTGTACTTTTCGCAGCCGCGGGGCTGTTTTAATTTCTGCATGTCTGATTTGCTACTGGATATAAATTTACAACAACTGCCGGACGACTATTTCGGTGGCGAATGGCAGGTTGCCAGTCGGGTGCTTAACCGTAACGACCCGGATAGCCCATTGGCACAAGCTACTCGGCTGGTCTTCAATCCGGGCCAACTGGAGGCGCAAACGGAATCATCCGGACCGGGCCAGATGGGCCGGTGGGAAATAACCCGCGACGAAATACTGAACCGGCCATACCTCAGTTTTGAACTGCCCAATGAGGCCACCCGCGCGCTGGTTACGCGCATGCGCCGCTCAGCCGATGGCTTGCGCGGCCAACTCAATCTGTACTTTGCCTCGGGCATGGAAATGCAGCTTGACCGCGCCTAATCTTTATTATTACCGAACCTTACGTCCCCATTCGTTCGTGAATCCTTCGCCTCCCGTTACCCCGTTGCCCGCCGTGTCCATGCCCGCTGCTTCCGAAAATGGCTTGGTTGGGCCCGAGCAGTTCACCTTTCTGGCCGACCTTATTCCGCAATTGGTCTGGATAACGGACATCAACGGCTTCCACACGTACTTCAACCAGCGCTGGATTGACTTTACGGGCTACACGCTGGCCGATAGCGTGGGGCCGGACATGTGGAACAACCTGCTGCATCCCGATGACCAGGCCCGGGCCCGCCAGGTGTGGGGGCATTCATTGGCGACCGGCGGCGACTACCGCATCGAATACCGCTTCAAAGCCAGGGACGAGTCGTACCGTTGGTTTTTGGGGCAGGCGTTGCCGCGGCGGGGTGACGACGGGCAGATAATTGCGTGGTTTGGCACTTGCACCGACATTCAGGAACAGCGTCAGATGCGCGAACAGCTGGAATTGGCCTATTCTGACCTCGAAGCCAAAGTGGTGTTTCGGACGCTGGATTTGGAGCGGGAAGTTCAGGCCTTGCGGCAGCAGTTGGGCAGTGCGTAGCATTATAGCGTTGCGCCGCTTATTTCTGGTGAAATTTAAACGGCTCTTCGGAGCCGTTTTTCGTTAGCTGTCACGAGGCGGTGCGTATCCGAAGACTGTTTGAAGCGCCCGACTTTACTTTTTCATTAATCCTCGCATGAACACCATCGTTATTCAGCAGGCCGGCGGGCCCGAAGTGCTGCAAATGCGCCAGCAGCCGGACCCACTGCCGGCCGCGCACGAAGTATTGGTTCGCGTGCATGCAGCCGGAATAAACCGGCCCGATGTGCTCATGCGCCAAGGCAAATACGCCGGTGCGGATGCCTCCGGCCAGGTGCCGGGCCTGGAAATAGCGGGCACCGTGGTGCAATGCGGGGCCGAGGCTACGCGCTGGAAACCAGGCGATGCCGTGTGCGCGCTGTTGCCGGCCGGGGGCTACGCCGAATTGGCCGTGGTAGATGCCCGCCACTGCCTGCCCGTTCCGCCCGGCCTGAGCATGGTGGAAGCAGCCGCGCTGCCCGAAACCGTGTTTACCGTGTGGCACAACGTTTTTCAGCGCGGGGCATTGCAGCCCGGCGAGCTGCTGCTGGTGCACGGCGGCAGCAGCGGCATTGGCACCACGGCCATTCAGCTGGCGCGGGCGCGGGGCAGCCGCGTGGCCATTACGGCCGGGGATGATGCCAAGTGCTCGGCCTGCCGCGAATTGGGAGCCGACTGGGCCATCAACTACAAAACGGAGGATTTTGAGCAGGTGCTCAACGCCGAAGGCGTCGACGTTATTCTCGACATGATTGGCGGCGACTACATCGCCAAAAACCTGCGCCTGCTGCGGGAGGACGGCCGCCTGGTTTTCGTGAATGCCATGCAAGGCGGCAAAGGCGAATTTAATGCCCTGGAGGTGATGCGCCGTCGCTTAAGCATCTCGGGGAGCATGCTGCGGCCCCGCTCCGCCGACTTCAAAGCCGCGCTGGCAGCGGAAGTGGAACAGCACGTGTGGCCGCTAGTGGCCGCCGGGAAATTCCGGCCCGTTATCTACAAAACCTTTCCTCTGGCCGAAGCGGCCGCCGCGCATCAGCTGATGGAAAGCAGTGCGCACATTGGTAAGATTGTGTTGGAAGTAGGGCCGTAACAGCAACTATACAACAGCACGTCATGCTGAGCTTGCCGAAGCACCTCTACCGCAGCAGTAATTATTTACGCTCGCGGTAGTGGTGCTTTGGCTTCGCTCAGCATGACGTTCAATGAGTTCAGCTATCAGCTTATGCCCGGCGCCACTTAATGCCGCAGCCAATGGCTTTGGTCGAATTGGTAGTGGCGGCTTTACCGGCGAGAATTTCGGTCATCGCATTTTCCACGTATTTCGTTTTCACCAGCTTGGCATCTTCCGAGTTGTCATCAATGGCCCCGATATACGACACCACGAAATCATTGCCTTGGCGGGTGAGAATGAAGAGGTGGGGCGTGCGGGTAGCACCGTAGGTTTTGGCCACCTCCTGCGATTCGTCCTGCAGGTAGGGGAAGGCGTATTTCTTGGATTGCATCGCAGCGTAGGAGTCGCCAGGGGCCACGGCGGGGTCGTTGGGGTTGATGGCAACTACGGGGTAGCCCAGGGGCGCATACTTGGTGTTCAGGGCAACGATGCGGCTTTCGTAGGCCTGGGCAAAGGGGCAGGTGTTGCAGGTGAATACCACGATGTAGCCTTTGGCGGCTTTGTTGTCGGCCAGGGACACCATTTTGCCGTCGATGTTCTTCAGTTTAAAATCGGTGGCTTTGTCGCCTACTTTGTAGCCATCGGCGGTGGGCCGGGTTACGAAACTGCTCAGCAGCAAGGCGAAGCAGAGGGTGAGAAAGGGCAGGAGCTTGTTCATGGCGATAAAAATGAAGTGAAGGGCTGAAAAACTAGCGTCGTGCAAAACTCAAGCACGCCATCGTTGGGACAGCTACTTGAATTTACAAAAATTTTCGGAGAGCTGCGGTTAGCTCAGTAGGCGAAAGCTCGCGCTCAAATGCAGCGCGCTGTTTGGTTTTATTGTTGATTATCAAAGTAAAAGGCAATGCTCCGGACCACTTGGGGTCCACTTTGCCCACCCAGTCGTTGGGGTCGGACTCGTTGAGCAGCAGCACTTCGGATTTGAGCCCGCGGTGTTTGACGAAGGGCTTGACTTTCTTGTCGAGCTGCGAAGCGTAATCCAGATTAACCAGCAGTACTTTCACTTTTCGGCTGGCATACGTGGCCCGCACCAGCTCGAAACCAGGCAGCTCCTTCACGCAGGGCGCACACCACGTAGCCCAGAAATTGACGACGTACGTGGTGTCGGTGGGCCGCGAGAGGCGCTTTTGAAGCTCGGGAAACCGGATGACGGTGACCTGTTGGGCAAAGCCGGGAGCCGCCAGGAGCAAGAAAACGCTTAGGAGCAGGAATTTCAGTCGGGACATTGGCAATTACATTGGACCATTTTGTTCACAGACAGCGTGAGTAGGGCAGAAGTTGCGGCGGCAAATTCGCGAAGTCGACCCGCTTACGGCTTTACCTTTGCGGGGTGGCGCAACTTTCGCCTTCCGACCATAGTTTTTGGCTCATGAACAAAACGTATTGCCCCAGCCTGACCGAGTACAAGCGCCGCGTGGCCCGCGTGGTCAACATTGGCGGCGTGCCGATGGGAGGCGACTTCCCCATTCGGGTGCAAAGCATGACCACCGTTGACACGATGGACACGCTCGGCTCAGTGGAGCAGACGCTGCGCATGGTGGAAGCCGGCTGCGAGTACGTGCGCATCACCGCGCCCAGCATGAAAGAGGCCCAGAACCTGCTGGAAATCAAAAAAGAGCTGCGCAAGCGCGGCTGCAACGTACCGCTCATTGCCGATATTCACTTCACGCCCAATGCCGCCGAGCTGGCCGCCCGCATCGTGGAGAAAGTGCGCGTGAACCCCGGCAACTACGCCGATAAGAAGAAGTTCGAAGAAATTGAATACACCGACGCCACTTACGCGGCCGAGGTGGAGCGCATCCGGGAGCGGTTCCGGCCGCTGGTCCAGATTTGCAAGCAGTACGGCACGGCCATGCGCATCGGCACCAACCACGGCTCGCTGTCCGACCGCATTCTGAGCCGCTATGGCGATACGCCGCTGGGCATGGTGGAGTCGGCGCTGGAGTTCCTGCGCCTGTGCGAGGAGGAAAACTACTACGATGTGGTGCTGAGCATGAAGGCCAGCAACACGCAGGTGATGGTGCAGGCCTACCGCCTGCTGGTGCAAAAGCTCGACGAAGAAGGCTTGCAGCCCTACCCGCTGCACCTGGGCGTAACGGAAGCCGGCGAGGCCGAAGACGGCCGCATCAAAAGTGCCGTGGGCATCGGCACGCTGCTTGAAGACGGCCTGGGCGATACCGTGCGCGTGAGCCTTACCGAAGCGCCCGAAGCCGAAGCACCAGTGGCCCGCATGCTGATTGACCGCTACACCGGCCGCGCCGTGGAAGCCCGGCCCATTAAGCCGCTGGTGGGCGAGGAGCCCATCAATCCGTTCCAATATTTTCGCCGCCACACGCACGAGGTAGCCAATTTCGGCGGGCAGAACGTGCCACGGGTCATCGTGGACTTGTCGCGGCTGCCACACTTGGAATACGCCGACTTGCGCGCCGCGGGCCACCTGTATTCGCCGTTTCTGGACAAGTTCCAGATGGCTGACCACGGGGCCGACTACATCTACACGGGGGAGCGACCGGTACCCTACATGCTGCCCAACGGTCTCCGGGAAATCGTGACGCACACCGCCTGGGTCGATGCCGGCCAGCGCCCCGACCATTTCCCCCTGATGACGGTGGATAACTACATGGACGATTTTGCCAGGCTGCACCCGCAGCTCAACTTCCTCGTCGCGGAGCTGGACGCGCTGGATAAAGACCTGCTGGCGCGCCTGCGCGAGGCCTCCAACGTGGTGCTGGCGCTGAGCACCACCAACGCCCACGCCATGCCCGAAATGCGGCGGGCTTTTTTCGAGCTGATGAATGCCGGCGTGACCTGCCCGGTCCTCGTCCGCCGCACTTACACCATGGAGAACCCGGCCCAAACCCAGCTCGACGCGGCCACGGATGTCGGTGGCCTGCTCATCGACGGCCTCGGCGACGGCATCTCGCTTTGCACCGACCTGCTGCCCGTGCAGGAGCAGGCCGACTGGCTGCGCGACATCGATGCGCTCAACCAGCTCTCATTCGGCATCCTGCAGGCGGCCCGCACCCGCATGAGCAAGACCGAATACATCAGCTGCCCCAGCTGCGGCCGCACGCTATTTGATTTGCAGGAAACCACGGCCATGATTCGCAAGCGCACCGACCACCTCAAGGGCATCAAAATCGGCATCATGGGCTGCATCGTGAACGGCCCCGGCGAAATGGCCGATGCCGACTACGGCTACGTGGGCGTGGGCAAGGGCAAAATCTCCCTCTACCGCGGCCAGGAAGTCATCAAGAAATCGGTGCCCGAAGAGCGGGCCGTGGATGACCTGATTGAGCTGATGCGCGAGGATGGCCGCTGGATTGAGAAGGAATTGGTGGAGGAGCCGGTGGGGGTTTAAAATATTTGCTGAAGTGTTAAAGATTCCTTGAACAATTTATGCTCGATTTCTTTCAGATTCATGATGGCCAACCAACTAATAATTCTCCAAAATTGAAATTTATTGGTGGAATTGAATGGGAGGAATTTGAGGAAGCACAGATAGCAAATGTTGTTGAAAAGCACTTGGATTATTATGGAAAATTTCGTTGGTCAAATGAATCAGTTAGTCGAAAAATTGCCCAGTTAAAAGAGCTAAATCGTACTTCCCTTTCAAATTTGACTGATATTTTAAAGCAGGCAAATGCCGCTGATTGTGGCCTTATTGCTTTTGGCGATTAAAGAAAGCTACCTACACTTCTCCTTCCTTCGCGTGTCGATGATGTGCGCGATTTTCCAGCCATCGGCCAGCTTCACCAGCTGGAACGAATCGTAGCCGCAATGGCTGAATTTGCTGCCCAGGTAGAACTCGTAGGGAGCCCACACACTGGCCAGGTTGGCGTCGATTAAAACCCGTTCGAATTGCACTCGCTCGTCCCAGATTTCGGGGTGGGGCGAGCCCACGGCTTTCAGGAAGCCGCTGATGCTTTCGATTTGCAGGGTGGGCGGCTGGCCGGGCTGGCCGCCGAAGGCGTGAAATACGGCGGCCGGGGCCAGGGTGCGGCGCACGGCGGTGCTATCACCGCGCCGCATGCCATCGAAAAAGGCGGTGACGGTTTGCTTCACCGCGTTGGCTTCGGCTGAGGGTTTCTGGGCCAGGGCGGTAGTGCCGCTGAATAGCGAGGCCAGCAGTAGGAAAGGAGTGGGTTTTTTCATGGGCAAGCGGGAGTAATCGGGTACAGGCAAGCGGCAGAGCGGTGAGCTGCTTCGGTCGTGACGCGGGCACTGGAGTAGCTTTGCGCCCCATGAAAGGTACTAATGCTCCCAGCGAGTGGGCCGGGGAACTGCGGGCCGAAGGCTTTGCGGTGCTGCCCGCCCTATTACAATGCCCACGAGGTGGCCACGCTGCTGCGAAGTGTGGAAAGCGCCCCCGCGAGCGGCCCCAATTTTCGGCGCAGCCAGGAGGTGTTTGCCATCCGGGATGTGCTGGGCGAGGTGCCGGGACTGTGGCCGCTGCTGGCTACGGATGCCTTGCGTAGGGCATTGGCGCAACTTTTTCCCGCCGGCTGTCACCTCACGAAAAGCATTTATTTCGACAAACCAGCCGGCTCGAACTGGCTGGTGGCCTGGCACCAGGACCTGATGATAAACGTGGACCGCCGCGCCAACCTGCCCGGTTTCGGCCCCTGGACCAGCAAGCCGGAGGGTATTTCGGTGCAGCCGCCCGTGGCCGTGCTGGAAAACGAATGCACCATCCGCATCCACCTCGACGACTGCGACGCCACCAACGGCGCGCTGAAAGTGGTACCCGGTTCGCACCAACGGGGCGTGGTGCCGGCCGCCGAAATTGCCGGCCTCACGCTGGCGGCCACCAGCTGCGCCGTGCCCGCTGGCGGCGCCATGCTCATGAAGCCATTGCTACTGCACGCGTCAAACCGCAGCACGAGCGACCGGCCGCGCCGGGTGTTGCACCTGGAATTTGCCTCGGTGGAACTGCCAACTGAATTGGTATGGCGCGAGCGAAAGCAGGTAATGCAATAAATCTTTCTTCCTGCCCAGGTGTTACCTTAGCTACACCCCAACCCGCCCCGCCATGAACGGTAAAAATCTTTTCAACTTCGGCCCCGTGCTCGGTTATTATTTCCGCAAGCACGACCCCAACCGCAAGAATAACTTCAACATGAAGACCATGCACTTCATCAATAAGCTCAGCCTGGCAATGTTCCTGGTGTGCCTGGTAGTGATGCTGTTCCGCTACGTGCTGTAAGAAAATTCGGGATGAATATTGAGGATTTCCGCGACTACTGTCTGTTGAAGGCCGGCGTGACGGAACACACACCCTTTGGCCCCGATACGCTGGTGTTCAAAGTGGGCGGTAAAATGTTCGCGCTGACCGACATCAATACCTTTGCCAGCATGAATCTAAAATGCGACCCCGAGCGGGCAGTGGAGCTGCGGGAGGCGCACGACTACGTGCTGCCCGGCTACCACATGAATAAGCAGCTCTGGAACACCGTGCTCATCGGTGCCGGCGCGCCGGATAGCCAGCTGCGGCAGCTCATCGACCACTCGTATGATTTAGTGAGGGCCTCGCTGCCAAAGGCGGTGAAGGCAGCGCTGGAGTCCTAGCAGAATCAAGTTGGGCTGCCCCGCCGGGGTTGACTACCGACGGTTTGGTTGCCTACTGCCCAACCAAGAAAACCGCGTTGCCAAACATCAGTTTGCCACCCTGCCAGAAAGCGCGGAATAGCGGGTTATCGCCCAGATACACCACTTCGCCGCGCCCCAAATCTTGGGTGCCCACCACGAACGTATCCGTTAAATCCTTGCGGGCTTTGGTGCCGATGAAGCCAGCCGAGTAGCTGTCTTTCTTGATGACGCCCACATTCCAGCCGCCTTTGCCGAGGAAGCCATAGTTGAGCGGGCTGCGCACCAAGGCGAAGTAGGTGTCGCCGTAGCCAAAGGCCAGCGGGTGAGTATTGTCGAGCTGCACGCGGTACACGCTGCCCTGCACCACGTCCTCGGCTTCTTCGCGCTCCGAGTCGCCGTAGCGGCGCAGGAGTTGGTAGGGGTTTTCCTTGTTGGCCTTTTTGATGGCGACGCTGTCGACGGTTTTGGTTTTGAGCAGGAAATCCTTCTTGTTGGCGAGGAACTTGGCGGCGCCTTCGAGGGCAATGAGGCGGCCGCCGTCGCGCACCCAGGCCTTGAGGTTTTCGAGGTTGCGGTCGGAATAAATGTCATTGTAGCTGCCGTTGGGCAGAATCAGGACATCGTATTTCTGCATCGAAACCCGGCTGAGGTAGTCTGTGCCCAGCACCGTGAGCGGGTAGCCCAGCTGCTGCTCAAAGAAGTGCCACACCTCGCCAAACGCGGTGGCGTCGACGCCGGGGCCGGCCACCACGGCCACGCTCGGCTGTTTCACGAAGTGCACGGTGCCGGAGCCGAGGTCGCGCCCGGAGGTGGAAAAGCCCGATTTCACGGCCGTAACCACGGTGCCGGCCGAGTCGGCCTGGGCGCGCACCAGCTGGTCGAACCGCGTGCCCAGGGCCTCATTGCCGGTGCGGGTGATGACGAGCGTGCCGGGCGCGTACTGCTGGCCTTCGGACTCAAAGGCCTTTTCGGCGTAGCGCACTTTTACTTTTTGTTGCAGCAGGCGGCTCAGGAAGCGCACGTCCTGCAGGCTGTTCCAACGGGCCAGGTAGGCGTAGGGGCGCTCGGTAGTGGAGGCCGCGCTGCCGCGTACCATGGCCTGCGCGGGCGCGCTGGCCGAAACATCGAGGCGGCCGGCAAGGGCGTAGGCTCTCACCCCAAAGGCGTAGGGCAGGGCCCAGGAGGTGATGTCGTAGGTGAGCGAGTCTTCGAGCTGCGGGCGGGGCTCGAACAGCACCTTTACCAGCGTCGATTTGGGCTGGTACATGCTCACGACCACGTCGCGGGGCTCAATTTGTACCGTTTCGGTTTTGCCGGTGGTATAGTTGAAGCCTCTGGTTTTTGTGCGTTTGGAGGCGAAACCGTAGCTGATTTGGTTGCGGTTGAGGTACTGGGTGAGGGTGCGGAGTTGGCCGGGGTCGTTGCCAGCCGAAAGCACATAGGTTTTATACTCGCCCTGGGGCTTGGTTTTGGCAGTGGCGAAGTAGCTCTGGAACTCGCGCAGCAAGTCATCGTGGCGCTCGGCAGTGGCCTGGATGGTGGCGCGGCTGGCGGCGTGGTGGTGGGCAATGCGCTGGGCCAGCGTGAGGGTGTCGCCGTCGAGGCGGGAGTAGGCCACGCCGGCCGGGCCGCCGCCGCCCTGCTCGTAGGTCATGCCGATGGCGCCGTTGAAGCTGGGCCAGGTATCGCCGTAGGTGGGGGCGTACAGGTCGTAGATTTCGCGGGTGAAATACAGCCAGTTGTTTTTGTCGAAGGCCACCTTGTTGTAGTCGCCCAGGATGCCCTGAAACTGGCGTTGCCAGGGCGTAATATCGGCGTGGTAGGGCTTGGCGGCCGGGGAGAAGTAGTAGGAATTATTCGGCCCCATTTCGTGAAAATCGGCGTGCACGGCGGGCAGCCACTGGTTGTAGAGCACGATGCGCTGGCGGGTTTCCTGCTGGGTTTGCCAGGCCCAGTCGCGGTTCAGGTCGAAGTAGTAGTGATTGAACCGGCCACCGGGCCAGGGCTCGTGGTGCTCCCAGGAATCGGGGCCAGCGTTGGGCGACTGGTTCCGCACGCGGTTGTACCAGTTGGCGTAGCGGTCGTGGCCGTCGGGGTTGATGCAGGGGTCCACGATGACGACGGTGTTTTTCAACCAGTCCTGCATCTGCTGGTCCTGGGGGTTGGCCAGGTCGTAGAGCACCTGCATCACGGCTTCGCTGCTCACGGCTTCGTTGCCGTGCACGTTGTAGCTCAGCCAGCACACGGCCGGCTGCTGGCGCTGGCCGGTGCCGGTTTCCAGGCCCGCCAGACGCAGATTGTTGTGACGCACATCTTCAAGCCGGCCGAAATTCTCGGCGCTGGCAATCTGCACCACTTCCAGCGGGCGGTGCTCGTAGGTACTGCCGTAGCGCACCAGCTTCATGCGGCCGGGCGTGTGGGCGGCTACGTGGGCTACGTAGCGCAGCAGCTCTGCGTGGGGCGTGAACTGGGCACCCAGCTTGTAGCCAAGAAATTGCTCGGGCGTGAGGAGCGGACCGGCCGTGTCAGTGGTTTGGGCGCGGCTGGAGAAGCTGAGTAGAGCGGCGAAAAACAGAACTGCCAGCCGTGAAAATGATTGAGAGCAAGAAGCCGTTGATGGCTGTTGGCGCAGGAAGCGTTGTAGCATAGAAGGTCGGAAAATGGCTTAATTGGCAACAAGGTAGGGCACAAAAGCAACGCGAAGTAAGTTTAAACCCGGTATGAACAACCCCCAAAGCAGCCGGTTGCTTCTGCGCCGCTCAGGCTTAAGTTTGAATCATGGACCTGACTGTAACCGTGCCTGATGACCGGGTGAATGTTGTGCAGAAGCTCCTGCGCGAGCTGAACCTCCCTTACAAAGTGGCGAAACCCGCGGCTGACAGAAGTAAGGTTGTAGAAAAGCCAAAGAATTCAAAGCCAGATACCCGAAAATAAATCCGGCCATACCTGTTGCCGCTGACTGTCCGCCCCGCTGGGGCTTGACTTTCTCTTCCGCTCTCCGGGGCATTGTTAGCCCAATAGAATTACGACAAAGGCCCGCTGCATGCGCAGCGGGCCTTTGTCGTGTCAATCAAACCGCAGCAACTACACCACCACGTTCACCATGCGGCCGGGCACGACAATCACCTTTTTGGCCGACTTACCTTCGCCGTGCTTGGCCAGGAAGTCCGAGGCCAGCACGGCGGTTTCAATCTCTGCGGCGGTGGCGGCGGCGGCGAACTGCATTTGCTCGCGCACCTTGCCATTGATGGCGAGGGGATACACTACGGAGTCTTCCACCAGGAATTCGGCGCGGAACTCGGGGTAGCCGGCGTGGCTGATGCTGCCGGGCGCGTGGCCCAGCTCCTGCCACAGCTCCTCGGCGAGGTGCGGCGCATAAGGCGACACCAGCAGCACGAGCGGCTCCAGAATGGCGCGCTTGTGGCATTTGAGGGCCGTGAGCTCGTTCACGGTAATCATGAACAGGCTGACGGAGGTGTTGAAGCTGAACTTCTCGATGTCTTCCTGCACCTTCTGAATGGCGCGGTGCAGGACCTTCAATTCGGCCGGGGTGGCCGGCTCGTCGGTCACGGCCAGGGCCCCGTCTTCGGGGTGGAAGAGGCGCCAGAGCTTCTTGAGGAAGCCGCTCACGCCGCTGATGCCGTTGGTGTTCCAGGGCTTGTACTGCTCCAGCGGGCCGAGGAACATTTCGTAGAGGCGCAGCGCGTCCGCGCCGTATTTGTCGATGAGTTCGGTGGGGTTAACGACGTTCAATTTTGACTTGGACATCTTCTCTATATCCCAACCGCACAAGTAGGTGCCATTTTCCTCGAAAATGAATTCAGCTGCTGCGTATTCAGACCGCGAATGTCTAAAAGCGGCTACGTTCAATACGTCATTATTGACAATGCTAACATCAACATGTAATACAGAGCACGCGTGTTTATCGGCAGGAGAAATATGCGCATTAATGGTAAAACCGGGATTCTGAATCTCGATTTTCTTAACCAATTGGTCAACAAAATTGTAAACTTGATTCGTGAGCATTTCATCTTCACTATCAGCATTTGACAATAAGTCGAAAAATGATTTAGAGACAAATACTTGCGGAAATTCAATGAATGTAATCTCATTACGAGTGTCTTCATTACGCTCTACGTCCCACTTGATTTTGTAACGATACACGAAATTCGACCGCCCCAATATCATCCCCTGATTAATCAGTTTCTGGAACGGCTCATTGCCACTCACCAGCCCCAAGTCCTTCAGAAACAAATACCAGAACCGCGCATACAACAGGTGGCCGGTGGCGTGCTCAGCCCCGCCCATGTAGAGGTCCACGGAGCCCCAGTAGTGCTCGGCTTCTTCCGAGACGAAGCGGGCTTCGTTGGTGGGGTCCATGTAGCGGAGGTAGTACCACGACGAGCCCGCCCAGCCGGGCATGGTGCTCAGCTCGTAGGGGTATTTGTCCTTGTAGAGCCAGTTGGCGGCGCGGCCGAGGGGTGGCTCGCCGGTTTCGGTGGGCTTGTACTCGTCGATTTCGGGCAGCACCAGCGGCAGGTCGCTTTCGGCGATGCCGTAGGCGGTGCCGTCCTTGTAGTAAATCGGAATGGGCTCGCCCCAGTAGCGCTGGCGGCCGAAAATGGCGTCGCGCTGGCGGAAATTCACCTTGCCTTTGCCCAGGCCTTTTGCTTCGAGAAAGGCGATGAGCTTCGGCGTGGCTTCCTTGTAGGTGAGGCCGTTGATGATGCCGGAGTTGATGTAGTGGCCTTCCTTGGTGGGGTCGGCCTGCTGGTCGAGGCCCTGCTGGGCATCGGAAATGGCGGGGATGGGCAGGTTGAAGTGCTTGGCGAAAAGATAGTCGCGCTGGTCGCCGCTGGGCACGGCCATCACGGCGCCGGTGCCGTAGCCGGCCAGCACGTAGTCGGCCAGCCAGATGGGCACGGGCTCGTTATTCACCGGATTGGCGGCATACGCGCCGGTGAACACGCCGGACACGGCCTTCACGTCGGCCATGCGGTCGCGCTCCGAGCGGCGCTTGGTGGCGGCGATGTACTCGTCCACGGCCGCCCGCTGGGCGGGCGTGGTGATGACATCCACTAATTCATGCTCCGGGGCCAAAACGAGGAAGGTGGCCCCGTAGATGGTATCGACGCGGGTGGTGTAAACCTTAATGGCCGGGCCGTTGGAAGCACTTTCGGATGCGTTGGAAGCCTCCCCGGCAATAACCGGGAACGTCACTTCGGCCCCGATGCTCTTGCCAATCCAGTTGCGCTGCATCTCCTTCACGGCGTCGGGCCAGTCGAGTTGGTCGAGGCCTTGCAGCAGGCGGTCGGCGTAGGCGGTGATGCGCAGGCTCCACTGCGGCATGAGGCGGCGCTCGACGGGGAAGCCGCCGCGCTCGCTCAGGCCGTCTTTCACTTCGTCATTACTCAAAACCGTGCCCAGGCCGGGGCACCAGTTCACGTAGGTGTCCTGCTGGTAAGCGAGGCGGTAGGGGAGCACGGCGGCCAGCTTCTGCTTTTCGGTGAACATGGCCCACTGGCCGGCGGTGAAAACCTGGCGCTCCTCGGCATCGCCGGCCGCGTTGATGCCCTCGCTGCCGCCGGCGGCAAAGCGGGCGGTGAGCCCGGTGAGGGGCTCGGCCTTGTTGGTGTCGAGGTTGTACCAGGAGTTGAACAGCTTGAGGAAAATCCACTGCGTCCACTTGTAGTAAGAGGCATCCGACGTGCGCACCTCGCGGCTCCAGTCGTAGCTGAAACCAAGGCTGTTGAGTTGCTTGATGTAGGTTTCGATGTTCTGCTCGGTGGTCACGGCCGGGTGCTGGCCGGTCTGGATGGCGTACTGCTCGGCGGGCAGGCCGAAGGAATCGAAACCCATGGGATGCAGCACGTTGAAGCCCCGCAGGCGCTTGTAGCGCGTCACGATATCGGAGGCAATGTAGCCCAGCGGGTGGCCGACGTGCAGGCCCGCCCCGGAGGGGTAGGGAAACATGTCGAGCACGTAGTATTTGGGCTTCTCGGAGTGGTTGTCGGCCTGGAACGTGTGGTGCTGTTTCCAGTGGGCCTGCCACTTCTTTTCGATTTCTTCGGGGCGGTATGCGGGCATCTTGCGCGGAGTTTATTCCCGGCAAAGGTAGGACGTAGCGCAAAGGGCTGTAGCGCGAACTTTGTAGTTCGCGTCGTCGGGCTGATAATATCGTTCAGGTACGCGAACTATAAAGTTCGTGCTGCGGCGCTACTGCGGCTGGTTTTCGCGGTTTTCGGCTTGCTCATTTTCCAGGCTCTGCTTTATCAGTTCCTGGATGTAGCGCATGCGGACTTCGGGCTCATACTCGGTAAGGCCAGCTACTTCGGCCATGCGCTCCAGTACCCGCCGCACGCGGGCGGCGTGGCGCTTGTCGTGCTGGGAGAGGCTGTGCGCCTCTTTCAGCAGCTGCTTGGCGGAAAGGCGCTGCGCTTCTTCCTTTTCCCATTTTTCGCGGGCCAGCGTAAACTTATAGCGCACTTCCTCAAGCTCTTTTTTTACCTCCAGCGTTTCGAGGTGTGCGTTGTAGAGCGGCCCTTTGTTGAAGGCCGTTTCGGCTTGCAGCAGTGCGGCCCAGCCGCCGGCCACGTATTCTTTGGGGTAGTGCCTGGTGTTGTCGAACCAGTGGCGGCGCTGGTTGGCAAAGAAAGAAAACAGACTCAGAAAAAGCATCTGATAAGGAATGAAGGGGGTGATGGCTGGCGTGGGCCGGGCCGGGAGTGGACCGATGCCCCGGCCGGCCGTAGTTTTGTGATAGAAGGCTGGTTCGAAGCGCCGCACACAAGGAGCAAACCCGCTGACGACGTTATTTTCGAGGGCGTTGCCGCTGGTAGCCCACCACCAAAGTGGCGTGGCGGTGCCTTGTTCGCTGAGCGTTAGCTCGTCGCTACAGTCAGGCAAACAAGCGTCGGACAAATATATTAGATTGAACTGCCCCAATGGCCCGTATCCCCAAAGAGTTAGTTGACCAGATTATCCAGACCGCCGACATTGTGGAAGTCGTCGGCGATTTTGTGCAGCTCAAGCGCAAGGGCCAGAATTTGTGGGCGCCGTGTCCGTTTCACAACGAGAAGTCGCCGTCGTTCTCCGTCAACCCGGCCAAAAGCCTCTACAAATGCTTCGGCTGCGGCAAGGCCGGCGGCGTGGTGCAGTTCGTGATGGACGTGGAGGGCACCAGCTACGTGGAAGCCCTGAAATACCTGGCCAAGAAGTACGCCATAACCATTGAGGAGGAGGAAAAAACGCCTCAGCAGCAGCTGGAGCAGAACGAGCGGGATTCCCAGTTCATCGTTTCCGACTGGGCCAAAAGCCACTTCCACCGCCTGCTGCTGAACTCCGAGGAGGGCATGAGCATCGGCTATGGCTACCTCAAGGAGCGCGGCCTGAACCTGAGCACCATCCAAACCTTCGAGCTGGGCTACTCCCTCGATAGCTGGGACGACCTGATGAAGGCCGCCGAAACGGCCGGCTACGACAAGAAATATCTGGAAAAAACCGGCCTCACCGTCACCCGCACCGACGACCAGGGCCACGACACCGGCCGGCGCTACGACCGGTTCCGGGGCCGCGTGATGTTCCCGATTCACAACATCAGCGGCCGGGTGGTCGGCTTCGGGGCGCGCACGCTGAAGCGCGACGACAAGATGGCGAAGTACCTGAACTCGCCTGAGTCGGAGATTTACCACAAGTCCGACGTGCTCTATGGCCTGTTTCAGGCCCGGCAGGCCATTCGGACGCAGGAAGTTTGCTACCTGGTGGAAGGGTATCTGGACGTTCTGTCGCTGTATCAGGGCGGGATTAAGAATGTGGTGGCCTCGTCGGGCACCTCGCTCACGGAGGGCCAGATCCGGCTCATCAAGCGGTATTCCGATAACGTGACGGTGCTCTATGACGGCGACGCGGCCGGCATCAAGGCCTCGCTGCGCGGCACGGATTTGTTGCTCGAAGGCGGCCTGAACGTGCGCGTGGTGCTCTTCCCCGACGGCGACGACCCCGACAGCTACATCCGCAAAGTGGGCGACCAGCGCTTCACCGAGTACATCGAAACCAAGAGCCAGGACTTCATCAGCTTCAAAACCACGCTCGTGGCCCGCGAGGCCAGCAACGACCCCGTGAAGAAGGCCGAAGCCATCCGCGACGTGCTCCACAGCATCGCCAAAGTGCCCGACGCCATCAAGCGCCAGGTGTTTTTGCAGCAGACTTCGGCCACGTTCGGCATTGATGAGCAGGTGCTCATCACGGAGTATAACAAGCTGGTGAAGGCCCCCGCGCCAAAGTCGGGCGACAGCAGGAGCGGAGGGAACTACGGCGGCAACAGCGGCTCCGGTAGCAGCTATGGAAACAGCAGCGGCACCAGCTACAGCGGAAATTCCAGCCCCCAGGGCCAGCGCCCCGGCCAGCCGGCCGCGCCGCGCCCTATGTCGGACGAGGAAGAGGCCGAAATGCTCATGTACGGCGGCCACGAGGCCACCGTGGAAATTCTGGGCGCGGGCGCTTCGTTCCAGTCGGCCCCGGGCAAAGCGGCCGATGCCGACGACGCGCCCGACATGCTCCAGGTGTGCGAGCGCGAGGTGCTGCGCCTGCTGGTGCTCTATGCCGGCCGCGAAATCGACCCCGAAATCAGCGTGGCGGCTTACCTCATGGGCCAGCTTGGCGAAAACCCGCTCACGGTGCCGCTCTACGCCGAAATGTGGGAAATCTGCCGGCAGGAGCTATTGGCCGGCCGTTTCCCCGAAGCCCGCCTGCTGGCCCAGAACGAGCGCGAGGACATCCGCCAGCTCATCACCGACCTGGCCACCGAGCGCTACGAAATCAGCCCCAACTGGCGCACCAAGGAAATCTACGTCTTCAACGAAGTGGACTTGCCCCAGCTGGCCTGCGACAACGCCGTGCTGCGTCTCAACAAAGTGCACGTCCAGCGCGAGCTCGACCAGTGCCTCGAAAAGCTCCGCCACCCCCTGGAAGACGCCGAAATGTTCGAAATTCTCGGTGACATCAAGCGGCTCAAGGAATTGGACAATGAGCTGGCGGCGCTGCTGGGCACCGTGGTGGCGCGGGGCGCATAAGTTTCGTTCTTTTGTGCCTCCCAAACTTCCCAGATGCTCAAAGGCCTTAATATCAACCGCCTGATTCTGGCCATTGTCCTGACCGTTTCAAGTCTGGTTATTGGCATGGCGGGGTTTACTTATTTCGAGCATTACGGCCCGGTCGATGCGTTTTACATGACCGTGACCACCGTGTCTACGGTGGGGTTTGGCGAGCTGCGGCCCTTTTCAGAAGCCGGCCGCCTGTTTGTCTCCTTCTTCATTCTCTACAATCTCATTGTAGTGGCCTACCTCGTGTCGGTGTTTTCCTCTTTCATCTTTGGTGGTGAGCTGCGCAAAATTTACAAAATGATTCGGACCGACCAGGAAATTAAGCGCTTCAGCGGGCACGTCATCGTGTGTGGCTTTGGCCGCAACGGCCGCCGGGCCTACCAGGAGCTGCGCGCCAGCGGGGCCCGCGTGGTGGTAATCGAGTCGAACCAGGAGCTGATGAAAAGCATCACCGAAGGCCACACCGGCGAGGACTACGACGGCGACGGCGTGCCCGGCGGCAGCATTTTTACCGTGTTTGGCGACGCCACCACCGACCTCGTGCTCAAGCAGGCCGGCGTGGAGCGGGCCTCGGCCCTTATCACCTCCCTGCCCAAGGATGCGGATAATGTGTTCGTCGCCCTCTCGGCCCGCGCCCTCAACCCGCGCATGAAAATCATCGCCCGTGCCTCGCTCAAAACCTCGGAAAGCAAGCTCATCTCGGCCGGGGCCGATTCGGTGGTAATGCCCGACGAAATCGGCGGCTCGCACATGGCCAAGCTCGTGGTGCGCCCCGAAGTCATCCGCTTCCTCGACCTCATCTCCGGCCTCAGCGCCGACAAGCTGCGCCTCGAAGAAATGACCTTCGCGCAGCTGCGCCGCGATTTGCGGGGCCGCAGCATCCGCGAGCTCGACGTGCGCTCCATCACCGGGGCCACCATCATTGGCCTGCGCCAGGCCAATGGCTCGCTGCTGGTGAGCCCGCCCGTCGACTACGTTTTCGTGGACGGCGACGTGCTGCTGGTGCTTGGCAGCGAAGAGCAGATTGAGAACTTTGAGGTCCGCTTCCGGCAACTTTAGAAAAATAGTTAACAGTTATCGGTGAACAAGTAGTAGTTGATTTCGAAGCCAAGCAGGTATCGCCGCATCGCTCATGTGCAGTGCTAACTGCTTACTGTTAACTGCTCACTGAAATAAACATGCACATTCTGCAACTCTGTCCCCGCGTTCCGTTTCCGTTGACTACCGGTGGCGCCATTGCCATGTATGACGTGGCTGCCGGCCTGGTGCAGGCCGGCCACCGGGTCACGATGCTGGCCATCAACACGCCTAAGCACCACCAGCCCGCCAATGCGCTGGACCACCTGGGGCCCAATTTCCGGCTGGTAGCAGTGGATGTGGACACGGATATTACGCCGGTACGAGCGCTGAAAAACCTGCTGTTTAGCAAGCAGCCTTATATCGTGGAACGTTTTATCAGTCCCAATCTAGCGCAAAGCCTGACGCACCTGTTGCTGACGGAGCAATTTGACGCCGTGCAGATGGAAGGCACATTTATGGCTTGGTACGCTAGCTTTATTACTGGTCAGGTATCATTAAAAATCTTGCCTAATTGGTCAACATTGCCGCCTCTCACGTTGCGGGCACACAACGTTGAGTATACTATTTGGGAAATGCTGGCGAGCCGCACCGGAAACCCATTGAAAAAGTGGTACCTGGAGAATATGGTTCGACGGCTAAAAGCCTTCGAAAAGTCAATGCTGCACCGTTTTGACGCGGTGGTAGCCATTACGGAAGACGATGCCACCCGGCTTCGGAGCATGTTCTATGGAGGTCTACCCGCGCCCGTAACGGCTGCCGATGTTGCTGCCCTGCCTCAACCAGTCTACGGACCCATAATCAAGTTCATCCCCGCCGGCGTGGACCTTACCCGCTTTCAGCCCGACCCCGCCATCAAGCCCAAGCCGTGCACGCTGTTCATGATTGGCTCGCTGAACTGGCTGCCCAACCTGGAAGGCGTGCAGTGGCTGCTGCGCGAAGTCTGGCCCACCATCCACGCCGAAATGCCGGATGTGGAGCTGCACATTGCTGGCAGCGGCACGCCCGAGGAGCTGCTGAAACCGCGCACCGATAACGTCATCATCCACGGCTTTGTGGACTCGGCCCCAACGTTCATGCAGCAGTACGAGCTGATGGTGGTGCCACTGCTCAGCGGGGGTGGCATGCGCATCAAAATCATCGAGGGCATGGCCCTGGGCAAAGCCGTGCTCAGCACCACGCTGGGAGCCGAAGGCATTGCCGTGCGCGACGGCCACGACATTCTGCTACGCGACTCGGCCGCTGAGTGGCTGGATGCGCTGCGAGCCTGGGGCCGGGGTGAGCTTTCGGCGGCCCCAATTGGTGCGGCTGCCGCCCACACCGCCACCCGCCTCTACGACCGGCGGCAGGTAACCCAGCAATTTGTGGACCTCTACGAGCGGTTGCGGCCGGTGCTGGCTTGATGGCGACGGTGGTCCTCTGGCTGGTGTTTTGGGGCTGCCTGCTGCTGGTGGCGCATACCTACGTGCTGTTTCCGCTGCTGCTGGCGCGGCTGGCGCGGGGCCGCCAGCAAAACCAGGACGTGTACGGCCCCGCCGCCGACTGGCCGGCCGTGGACATCCTGCTGGCCGCGCACAACGAGGAAGCCGTGATTGTGGAGAAGGTGCGCACCACGTTTGCCACTACTTACCCGCTCGACCGGCTGCGACTGCTGGTGGGCTCCGATAATTCCTCGGACGAAACCAACGACCTGCTGGCCGTGCTGGCGGCCGAGTACCCGCAGCTGCATTTTGAAGCCTACGCCCAGCGCACGGGCAAGCCCACGGTCATCGAAAACCTGGCCCGGCAGGCCACCGCGCCCGTGCTGGTGCTCACCGATGCCAACGTGTTTTTCGCGCCCGACACGCTGCACGAGCTGGTGAAGCACTTCCATAATCCCGCGATTGGCCTGGTGGGCGGTCACATCATCAACCCCGAGCACCGGGCCGAGGGCATTTCGGGCCAGGAAAAGGCCTACCTGGAGCGCGAAAACGTGATGAAATACCAGGAAGGCGTGCTGTGGGGCGCCATGATGGGTGCGTTTGGCGGCTGCTTCGCGGTGCGGCGGGCCTGTTATCATTCGGCCCCGGCGGCGTTTCTGGTCGATGATTTTTACATCACCCTGGCCGTGCTGCGCGACGGCTACCAGGCCATCAACGAGCTGACGGCGGTGTGCTACGAGGACGTTTCGGACCATCTGCCGGAGGAATTCCGGCGCAAAGCCCGCATCTCGGCCGGCAATTTTCAGAACCTGAAGGAGTTTCGGGCGCTGCTCTGGCCGCCGTGGCGCGGGGTGGCGTTTGCGCTGTGGTCGCACAAGGTGCTGCGCTGGTACACGCCGCAGCTGCTGCTGGTGCTGCTGGCGGCCACGGCGGGGCTGGTGGCTAGTGGGGCGGGCTGGTTTGCTCAGCTGGCGCTGGCCGGGCAGCTGGGCCTGCCGCTGCTGCTGCTGCTCGACTCGGCCCTGCGCCGCCGCGGGCGGCACTCGCGCCCGCTGCGGTTTGTTACCCATTTCTACAGCATGAACGCGGCGTTGCTGCTGGGGTACTGGCGCTACCTGCGCGGCATCAAAACCACGGTGTGGCAGCCCACGCAGCGCTTTCAGCAGGGCCAGTAGGCGTGCGCCCTACCCGTGCCGCACGGCGGGGCTAACTTTGCACCGGGGCTCGTTGTTATGGCCCGAAATACCACCAACTCCATGCTTGACTCCATCGAATCCGCCATCGCCGACATCCGCGCCGGCAAGGTCGTCATCGTCGTCGACGACGAGGACCGCGAAAATGAGGGCGACTTTATCTGCGCCGCTCAGTGCGCCACGCCCGAAATCATTAATTTCATGGCCACCCACGGCCGGGGGCTGGTGTGCGCCTCCCTGCCCGAGCAGCGCTGCGAAGAGCTGGGCCTGCACCTGATGGTGGGCCACAACACGGCCCTGCACGCCACGCCGTTCACCGTGTCGGTCGATTTGCTGAAGAACGGGGTGACCACCGGCATCTCGGCCTCCGACCGCAGCAAGACCATTCTGGCCCTTATCGACCCCACCACCAAGCCCGAGGAGCTGGGCAAGCCCGGTCATATTTTCCCCCTCAAAGCCCGCAAGGAAGGCGTGCTGCGCCGCGCCGGCCACACCGAAGCCGCCGTGGATTTGGCCCGTTTGGCCGGGTTTGAGCCGGCCGGGGTGCTGGTTGAAATCCTGAAGGAAGACGGCGAGATGGCCCGCCTGCCCGACCTGGAAAAAGTAGCCAAAAAATGGGACCTGAAACTGATTTCGGTGCAGGACCTCATCAAATACCGCCTCGCCACGGAAAGCCTGATTCACCGCGAAATATCAGTGAAAATGCCCACCGAGGACGGCGATTTCGACCTGTATGCCTACACCCAGCGCTCGAACGGAGCCAAGCACCTGGCCCTGGTGAAGGGCGACATCAGCGGGCCCGAGCCGGTGCTGGTGCGGGTGCACAGCTCCTGCGTGACGGGCGATATTTTCGGCTCGTGCCGCTGCGACTGCGGCCCCCAGCTGCACCAGGCCATGCGCCAGATTGAGCAGGAGGGCCGGGGCGTTATCGTGTACATGAACCAGGAAGGCCGCGGCATTGGCCTGCTCAACAAGCTGCAAGCCTATAAGCTGCAGGAGCAGGGCCGCGATACCGTGGAAGCCAACGAAGACCTGGGCTTTAAGGGCGACGAGCGCGACTACGGCGTGGGGGCATCCATTCTGCGCGACCTGGGCGTGACGCAGATGCGCCTGCTCACCAACAACCCCAAGAAGCGCACCGGCCTCATCGGCTACGGCCTCGAAATTGTGGAAACGCTGCCCATCGAAATCCACTCCAACCCGCACAACGAAGTGTATCTGGCCACGAAACGCGACAAAATGGGCCACGACATCATGCGGGTGGTGCCGGCCGAAACGCCGGCGGCGTAGGCGTAGCCCCAGCGGGGGCGGCAGGCCGGTAGTAAAACCGTTGCGATTCAGTAGTTAAGCCCCGGCGGGGGCGTGCCCGGCAGGGCGGCATTCGGTGAACGAGTGTCGCCCTGCCGGGCAC
>NZ_JAGEMO020000070.1 GCF_017921975.2 Hymenobacter terricola | reverse complement strand
AGATACTGTAATGAAAAGCAAGGAATCGGGCAATTATTTTTACCTTTGGGCCTCTTAAAGGAGGGCCTTCGGGTTCATCCTGTGTAGCCTCGGCGCGTTTACGTTGCCGGGGCTACTTCTTTTTCGGCCATGTGGGCCGGATGGTAGTGTGGGTCATAGGGCCGGTCGTTCTTCCAGAGCGAGAAACAGAGCAGCAAGAGTTTGCGCATGACGGCAATCACGCCCGGCTTGCCGCTGGGCTGGCGAGCCCGCAAGCGGGCATAAAAGGCCATTTGCTGCGGATTGGACCGTAAGCTGCTCACCGCCGGCAGGTACAGGGCCTGGCGCAAATGCACGTTGCCTCGGCGGGAGATGCGCGTGGCCTGGGCCGAGAGGCCGCTTTGCCGTTGTACCACGTCCAGGCCGGCATAGGAGGCCAATTGCCGCTCGTTTTCGATAAGCACGAAGCCGTTGGTTTCGGCCACCACCACGATGGCCGTGGTCAGGCCGATGCCCGGCACACTAGTCAGGTGGGCCAGCTTGCGGGCCAGTTCGGGCTCGGCTTCGAGTAGCGCAGCCAGGTCCTGGTCGACGGCTTTCAGCTGCTCTACCAGCAGGTGCTGGCGGGCGGCCAGGCGTTCGAGGGTCCGGGCGTCGGGCTGGTAGCTGTGGTCGTAGGCGTGGCGCTGGGTTTTGAGCCGCGCTCCTTGCCGTTTCAGGCTTTGGCGTTCGCGGGCCAGGGCCCGCAACTGGCGCAGGGCCGGCGTGGGCGGCTGCCAGACGGGCAGGGCCCTTTCCAGGCCCAGGCGGCAGAGCAGGCGGGCGTCGAGTTGGTCGGTCTTGCTCTTCTGCTCGGTACTCTGGGCAAAGTGCTTGACTTTGTTAGGCAATAAAACACTCAGCACTTGCTGGTTATCCGACAGAAAATAGGCCAGCGCTTCGTAGTGGACGCCCGTGGCCTCCACCACGAACCACAACGGGGCGGCGGTGGCTTGCTGCTTGACCGTCCAGGCGAGCACGGCTGCAAAGCCGGCCGGCGTATTAGCGAAAATGGCTTCTTTGCCGAAGCGCAGGTGCTGGTTCACCTCGATGCGGCCGAAGCAGGCCACAAACGTGTCTTTGGCGATGTCGATGCCCACCACGTATTTGAGCGGGGCCGTAGGGGAAGAAAGTGTTGGCATGTACAGGACCGGAAAAGAAGGATAA
>NZ_JAGEMO020000007.1 GCF_017921975.2 Hymenobacter terricola | reverse complement strand
CCGGCCATTGGAAATGAGGTCCACCGTGGCGAAATTCTGGAACGTGCGCACGGGGTCGACGGAGCTGAGGACGGTGACGGCGCTGGACAAGCGGATGCGCTTGGTGATGGCCGCCACGGCGGCGAGAATGACTTCGGGAGCCGAGATGATGAAGTCGGGGCGGTGGTGCTCGCCGAGGGCGAAGACGTCGAGGCCGGTTTCATCGGCCAGCCTGGCCATGGCCAGGAGTTCCTGCATTCGTTGCGCGGCGGCGTGGTCCCGGCCGGCGACATGGGCCGGCTCTATTTCACCGAAGGAGCTAATTCCAATTTGCATATGAGGTGGACAAGGCGATAATGAAAAACCAGCAGGAAAGCACCGGCGGGGCCAAATGGTTTGGATTCGAAAGGCAATCCATTAGCCGCAAAGTGGCGCCACGTTGGTAGTATGAAGTAGCAATTGTGGTTTAGAGCCGCGAAGCGGCGGCACATTGAATAGCGTCTTTAGTCAACTTCGTCCACCAGAAAACGCGGGTCGTATTGAATACCAAACCGGTCGAGCAACGCCTGATATTCTTCCCGAAACGTTCGGGTGGCATGGTGTAGCTGCTGATGTTGGATATAGCGAATAACCTGGTCGAGGTGGGAGGCGGAGTAGGAAAATGCGCCGTACCCACGCTGCCAGGCAAATTTGCCCACGACCCAATTTTGTTCGTTGATGAAGCGTGAGGCGTTGGCTTTGATGTCGCGCACTACATCCGCCAGTGCCTTTTCGGGACGGAGCCCGATGAGGATGTGCAGATGGTCGGGCATTCCGTTGATGGCCAGAACCTTTTGGCCTTTGTTGGTGATAGTGCCAGTGACGTATTGGTTGAGTTGTTCCTGATGTTTTGCGGGAATCAGGTTGGTTCGGCCCGACACTGCGAATACTATCTGGATATGCAGTTGGGTGTAGGTGCCGGCCATTGTTCTTGGGCAGATTGTGAGGAAAGCTGTGTCGCCGCTTTGCGGCTCAAAATCGTTCTGCTGTGAGATTACTACCAACGTGTCGCCGCTTTGCGGCTAAATGATGGCGTAGGCGATGACGTACTTGAAAGTACTTCTTACAGCCGCAAAGCGGCGACACGTTGGTAGACTTGCGCGCGCCTTACCAGAATTAAGCCGCAAAGCGGCGGCACCTGGTTACAATCCGATTCCCTTACTTCACCTCCGGCGTCACGCCCATGTTCGCATAGCAGAAGCTCCACACGTCGGCCCACTCGTCAATCTGGAGCTTGGTGCTTTTGCCCGCGCCGTGGCCGGCGTTTACGTCGACCCTGATTAACGTGGGGTTGGGGCCGGCGTTGGCGGCTTGCAGGGCGGCGGCGAACTTGAAGGAGTGGGCAGGTACCACGCGGTCGTCGTGGTCGGCGGTGGTGATGAGGGTGGCGGGGTAGGCAGTGTTGGGCTTGAGGTTGTGCAGGGGCGAGAACTGCCGCAGGTTTTCAAACTGCGCCTTGTCGGCCGAGGTGCCGTACTCGGGGGCCCAGTTCCAGCCAATGGTGAAGGTTTGGTAGCGCAGCATGTCCATCACGCCCACGGCGGGCAGGGCCACTTTGCACAGGTCGGGGCGCTGCGTCATGGTGGCGCCCACCAGCAGGCCGCCGTTCGAGCCGCCCGCGATGGCGAGGTGGTCGTAGTCGGTGTACTTGTTGGTTTTCAGGTACTCGGCGGCCGCGATGAAGTCGTCGAACACGTTTTGTTTGCGTGGGGTCATGCCGGCCTGGTGCCAGGCTTCGCCGTATTCGCCGCCGCCGCGCAGGTTGGGGATGGCCAGCACGCCGCCGTTTTCAAGCCACAGCATGCGCGCCACCGAAAAGCCCGGCGTGAGCGAGATATTGAAGCCGCCGTAGGCGTAGAGGTAGGTCGGGTTCTGGCCGTTCAGCACCACGCCTTTTTTGTGGACGATGAACATGGGGATTTTCGTGCCGTCCTTGCTCGGGTAGAATACCTGCGTGGTCACGTAATCCTGCGGGTTTACGTCCACTTTCGGGGCGCGGAACACGGTGCTGGTGTTGGTGGCCAGGTCGTACTTGTAAATGGTGGTGGGGTAGGTGAACGAGGTGAAGGCGTAGTACACCGCTTTGGCATCGCGCCGGCCGCCGAAGCCGCTGGCCGTGCCAATGGCGGGCAGTTTCACGTCGTGCTGGAACTGGCCCAGCTCCGAATATACCTTGATTTGCGAGCTGGCATCGTGCAGGTAATCGGCAATGAGGCGGCCGCCCACCTGGGTCACGTTTTCGAGCTTGTTCTTGCTTTCGGGCAGCACGTCGTGCCAGTTGGCTTCCTGCGGCTTCTTGGGGTCGATGCGGACGACGCGGTAATTCGGGGCCTTGTAGTTGGTGTACACCAGCACCTCGCCGCCCACGTTGCCGATGACGTTGTTGTTGTGCTCGTAGCTGGCAATGAGCGTGGTCCAGGTTTTGGCCTGCTTCGGGTCGGTGAGGTCGCGCACCAGCAGCTGGTTGCCATCGGCCTTGCCATCGGTGAGGCTCAGGACCAGGAACCGCTCGTCCTCGGTGGCGGTGGCGAAGCGGAAGCCCAGGGGCATTTTGGGGTTTTCGTACACCAACTGGTCGGCCGATTGCGGCGTGTTCAGCTGGTGGAAATAGACTTTGTGGTATTCGTTTTTGCCCGACAGGTTGTTCTCGCCCGCCTTGGGCGCGTCGTAGCGGCCGTAGTAGAAGCCGGTCTTCGTCCACGACGTGCCGGAGACTTTCACCCAGTTCAACTCCTCGGGCAACAGCTTATTCGTGGTCAGGTCCAGGATGTGCACCTGGTGCCAGTCGGAGCCGCCGCTGCTGGTGGCGTAGGCCAGGTAGCGGTGGTCGTTGCTGAACTCGGTGCCGGCCAGGGCGGTAGTGCCGTCGGCTGAGAACTTGTTGGGGTCGAGCAGGATTTGCGGCTCGGCGGTGCCGCGCTGGCGGTATACCACGGCCTGGTTCTGCAGGCCGTCGTTCTTGCTGAATACCAGCTCCGAACCAACCTGTTCGGGCACGCCGTAGCGCTCGTAGTTCCAGATTTTGGTGAGGCGCTCCCGGATTTTATCCCGAAACGGAATCTGATTCAAATAGCCAAACGTCACCTCGTTCTCGGCCGTGACCCAGGACTTGGTTTCGGGCGAGTCGAGGGCTTCGAGCCAGCGATAGGGGTCGGCGACTTTCACGCCGAAATAGGTGTCGGTGAAGTCAGTTTTGCGGGATTCTGGATATTTCACGGGGGGCGGAGCAAGAAGGGCGAGACCGGTGAGGTGGTGAGGCTCACCGGTCTCGGCGGTGGTCATTTCGGTGATAGTCTGGTGGCGCGGCAGCGTGTTGCGGTCGGCCGGGGCAGTGGCGCGGCAGGCGGTGGCGGCTGCCAGCAGGGAGAGGAAGGGTAGGGCAGCTTTCATATGGTTGGAAAAATGGGAGAGGGGAGGGACGGGGAAGAACGTCATGAAACGAGCAGCGAAGCTGTAGCGCGGACTTTGTAGTCCGCGTCCCCGCGCCGTCAGGTTGACTTTATCGGCGCAGGGACACGGCCTACAAAGTCCGCGCTACGGTACATCATCGGCAATCGGCTTCACCGAGTCATCAGGTGCCGCATTCGCAGCGGGGGGGGCTTCCGGCTCATCCTTTTCGGCGGTAACGGTAGGCTGGGCTACCACTGTGGCCACCAGCTCCGGCAGATTGGCCCGCAGCCAGCGCAGTTCCTCGTCCACCCGCTGGCTCACCAGCCGCTCTACTTCCAGGCGCTGGGCGTGGCTGAGCTGGTCGGAAACTGCCGGGGCGGGCGTGGCGCTGGTGTCGGAAGTGGCGGCGGCCAGTACCAGGGCTTCGGCGCGCTTCACGCGGGCTGCGGAGTCGGCTACGGCGGCGGCGGTTTCGGTGGCGGCGGCCTGGGCGGTGGTGGCGGCCTGCCTGGCCGTGAGGGTTTCGCGGCGCTGCTGGCGGCGCCACTGGCCCAGCGTGATGCGCAGCATGATGTACAGCACCAGGCTCAGAATGCTCAGAATAAGCGCCAGCGGGGCCGCAAAGCGGTTGAGCAGGCTGCCGGGGCCGGTAGCGGGCAGGGCCGCTGAAGTGCCGGCCGCATCGCGCTCGGCCGCGGCTTGCGCTTCCGCCGCTTCGGCGGTGCCGAGAGCGTGGCCGCTGGCCACGGTGGTATCGGCCACTTCGGGCGTCATGGCGGCGGCCACGTCGCCGAGGGGCGTGCCGCTCACCGCGTAGTTGGTCAGAGCGGTTTCGAGGGCGGCCACGCGGGCCATGCGGGCGGGGTCTTTGCGGCGGGCGGGCGAGCCTTTCAGCTTGCTCACAATGGCTTTGGCCAGAGCCGCGAGGCGGGCGGGGTTGTCTTTTTTGCCCTGGTAAATGCGGCTCCTGCCCTCGATGGCCTGATAGAGGAGGCTGTACACGCGCAGGCTATCGGGCCGGATGCTGGCGGCCAGGGCGTTGAGGTTGCCGCCTTCGCAGCGCACGGTGCTTTTAAGGTTGGGCCGGCCGGCGTCGTCGTACACGAAGCGCACGGTGGCGCACCAGATTTGCACCTTGGCCTCGTCGAGCGAAGGCTGGCCGAGGGGCGTTTGGGCACGCAGCGGGCCCACGGGCCCCAGCAACAGGGCAGCCAGCAGCGTGGCCAAAACAAAGCGGAAGGTCATAAGCAGCGCGATTTTACCGGAAAAGTACGGGTTTGAGCGCAACTTATTATTGTTTTGGTACTACGGGTGAAGCCTGGCTTTCGTCTTCTTTGCCATCAGCTATAATCAATCTCCGTGTTGTCGCCGATGTTCAGCGAGTGGTTCATGCCCCGAAAGGAAGCGTCGGAGCCCACGATGCAGTCGTGCATCACGGCCGAGCGCAGCTCGGAGTAGCTGCCGATGATGGAGTCGCTCAGAATGGTGTTTTTGACGATGGTTTTGTCGCCGATGGCCACGTTGGGGCCGATAATGGAATGTGAAATCTGGCAGCCGCGCCCGATGCTGACCGGCGGAATAATCACCGAATCCGGAAATTCGGAGTAGTCGCGGCCTTCCAGGAACTCGGGCTGGTTGAGCAGGCGGGCGTTGGCTTCGAGCAGGGTTTCCTTGCGGCCGCAGTCGAACCAGTTGTCCACCGAGCAAGTCGTCATCACCTCGCCTTCCTCAATGAGGCGCATCAGGGCATCGGTGAGCTGGTATTCGCCGTGGGTGCGCACGTCGGCGTCGCGCAGCCATTCCAGGGCCTCGGCCAGCTTTTCGGGGTAGGCCAGCTTGTAGAGGCCCACCATGGCGTAGTTCGATTTCGGGATTTTGGGTTTTTCCACCACCTTGCTCACCCGGCCGTTGGCCCCGGTTTCCACCAGCCCGAACATGCTGGGGGTTTTCACCTCCTTCACGGCCAGCACCGAGCCGGGCGTGGCCAGCAGGGCGGGCAGGTCCACGTCCACAATGGTGTCGCCGAGCAGGATGAGCACGCCGTCGGTATCGTGGCGGAACTCTTCGCGGGCCAGCCACAAGGCATGGCCGAGGCCCTCGCGGGGCTCCTGCACCACGAAGGTGGCGTTGAGGGTGGGGTAGGTGCGGCGCACGTAGCGCACAATTTTATCGCCGAGGTAGCCCACGATGAACACGAACTCGGTAAGGCCGGCGGCCGTCAGGCGGTCGATAATATGGCCCAGAATGGTGTTGCCGGCCACCGGCACCAGGCTTTTGGGCTGGGTGTGGGTGTGGGGGCGCAGGCGCGAACCAATGCCCGCGACGGGAATTACAGCTTTCATGTAACGAATAAGATGCGAGGACGATAAAGCAGGCGCTAGGCGCAGCTAAGCAGCAAGCTACAACTAGTAGGGCTAAGCTGCGTACTTTGCGCCAAACCCGGTACCAAACCGGGCAGCGGCCCCAGGGTTTGCGGCCGCCCCGAAACTTCGTCACCTCATTACCCTTTCACTTCATCATCCTCCCAATGAAACGCTTTCTTCTCTATTTTGCGGGCCTGGCCCTGTTGCTCACTCAGTCCTCGTGCGGCTACAACGGCATGGTGCAGCGCGACCAGGCCGTGAAAGCCCAGGCCGGCAACGTGCAAAGCGCCTACCAGCGCCGCAACGACCTCATCGGCAACCTGGTGAATACCGTGAAAGGCGCTGCCAAATTTGAGCAGGGTACCCTCACCGCCGTCATCGAAGCGCGCTCCAAAGCCAGCAGCGTGCAGCTGAATGCCAACGACCTGACGCCCGAAAACATCAAGAAATTCCAGGATGCCCAAAGCCAGCTTTCCTCCGGCCTGGGCCGCCTGCTGGCCGTGTCGGAGAACTATCCCGACCTGAAAGCCAACGCCAACTTCCAGGAGCTGCAAGCTCAGATTGAAGGCACCGAAAACCGCATCAACGTGGAGCGCAACAAGTTCAACGCCGTCACCAACGACTACAACACCTTCACCCGCTCGTTCCCCAACAACCTGTTTGCCGGCATGTTCGGCTTCCAGCCCAAGCCTTATTTTGAGGCCGACCCGGCCGCCAGCAAGGCGCCAACCGTTCAATTTTAGAAGAGTTAATCAAAACGTCATGCTGAGCTTGCCGAAGCATCTCTACCGGGTAAGTAAATAGTTACTATTGGGGTAGAGATGCTTCGGCAAGCTCAGCATGACGTTTTTTCCTTACTCAAGATGAAATCCCCCCTCACTCCCGCCCAGGATGCGGCCTTGGTCGCGGCCATCCGGCAGGCCGAAGTCACGACTTCGGGCGAAATCCGGGTTCACCTCGAAGACACCTGCCCCACGCCCGAGCCATTGGACCGGGCCGCCCAGGTATTTGGTGAGCTTAACATGCACAAGACGGCCGCCCGCAACGGCGTGCTGTTTTACCTGGCCTGGAAGAGCCGGCAGTTTGCCGTAATCGGCGATGCGGCCATCAATTCTGCCGTGCCTGACGACTTCTGGGAAACCACCAAAGAAGCTGTGCTGGAGCATTTTCGGGGCGAAAACTACGTGCTGGGCCTGGAGCGCGGCATCAAAATGGTGGGCGAGCAGCTCAAGCGCTACTTCCCCTACAACGCCGCCACCGACCAGAACGAGCTGGACGATGCTATTTCTTTCGGCGGCGACAAACCGTCTTCCGACACATGAAAAATTCCGTGGCTGAAGCCAGGTCGTTACCGCTATTTCGCTCACTAGCCAGCGGCTGGACCGCGGCGGCGCGTCCGTGGTGGCCGCTGCTGCTGGTGCTGCTCTGGCTGCTGCCCGCTACCTGGGCACGCGCCCAAACCATTCCGCCCCGCCCCGACCCGCCGCGGCTGGTGAATGACCTGGCCCACCTCATGCAGCCCGCCGAAGCCGACGCGCTGGAGCAAAAGCTGGTGGCCTACAACGACAGTACGTCTTCGCAAATCGCGGTAGTAACCGTACCCAACCTCGACGGCGACGAAATCGCCGACTACGCCCAAAAGCTGTATGAGGCCTGGGGAATTGGCCGCAAAGGCAAGAACAACGGCATTCTGGTGCTGGTGGCCCAGCAGGAGCACACCGCCCGCATCCAGACCGGCTACGGCCTCGAAGGGGCCGTGCCCGATGCCCTGGCCAAGCGCATCATCAGCAACGTGCTGGTGCCCGCTTTCCGCCAGAATCAATACTACGCCGGCCTCGACCGCGCTACCGACCAGCTCATTGCCCTCGCCAAAGGCGAATACAAAGCCGACCCTGCCGACGCCCAGCCGCAAGGCCGCGACCGCACGGGTTCCGGCATCCCGTTCTGGCTGATTATTGCCGTAATGGTCTTCATCTTCGTCATGCTGCGCAACCGGGGCGGGGGCGGCGGTCGGGGCAACCGGGGCTTCGGCGGCTTCATTCCGCCCATCATCTTTGGCGGTGGCGGCTTTGGTGGTGGGGGCGGTGGCTTCGGAGGGGGTGGAGGAGGAGGTGGTGGCTTCGGCGGCTTTGGCGGCGGCAGCAGCGGCGGCGGCGGTGCCAGCGGCAGCTGGTAGGTTTGAATGATAACAATCCAAAACGTCATGCTGAGCGGAGCCGAAGCATGACGTTTTGGATTGTACGGTGTTGCCTCAGTGGTCGCTCTGCACGCCGGCCGGGATGGCCACCGGCAGCCGGTTTTCGGCGGGTGGCACGGGGCACGAATAGCCGTGGCTGTAAGCGCAGGATGGGTTGTAGGCGCAATTAAAATCGAGCTGCATGAGGGTGGTACCGGCCGGCGGGATGCGCAGGTCGAGGTAGCGGCCGCCGCCGTAGCTGCCGCGCCCGTTGGTGAGGTCGGTGAAGGGCACGAACAGGTAATCTTCCAGGCCGGGGCGCTTCAGCAGCTCCAGGTTTTGATACATGCTCAGGTGCAGCGGCTGCCCGTTCAGCACGAAGCGCAGTTCGCCGTACTTGCGATAGAGCGGCCGCCGGGCGGTGCTGGTTTCAATGGCGAAAGGCTGGGAATTGGAGTCGCACACCAAAGTGGCTGCCACATAGTAGGCGTAGCCGGTGGGGTAAAAGGGCAGGGTGTTGAACGCCGCGCGCTCCTGGTCCGTCAGCGGTGATTCGGCCGGAGAGAGAAATTCTTTGTTCAGATTCTGCTGAAATTCCAGCACGCTTTGGGCGTGGGCAACGGCCGTCAAATGGCCCGCCGCTGGATTTTGGGCGTGCGCCAGTCGGCTCAAAAGGCCTAGAAATAGGGCACGATTCATTCGCCAAAGCTACTCGGCCCTGCCCAGGTGCCCCGAACAAGGGCCGAAAAACGTAAAAGCTTAACCTTTTTCGGGTTGCCTCAGTATCAGCAGCTATTCGGCTGTACTTCGGCTACCGGCCGCTTCTTTCATCCTTTCCCTCCAACACCATGAAACTTTCCCGTATTTCCCTCTTTTTGTTTCTCAGCGTGCTGGCTACTTCGCTAACTGGCTGCGCGGCTATTGCCGATATCTTCAAGGCCGGCGCTTATACGGGCATTATCGCGGTGTTCATCGTGGTGGCGCTGTTGTTCTTCATCGTGAGCAAAATGCGTGGCCCGCGCCCCTAATCAGTTGTCCAAAAGTAGACTGGTTGTTAATTGCTCGTTGTTGGTTGTCAGTATATCAACGGCTGAAAACTATCAACCTAATTAGAGCTTTCTGATTCTTGCTAGATAAAAAAAGCGCGGCCCCATCACTGGGACCGCGCTTTTTTGGTGGAAGGCCGCCGGTTTGCTACTCGCTTTTTTTGCTCGGCATGGTCCCGATGATGTGGTCCCAGAGCGTGCTGCTCACGCCGAAAGCCACTTCGTCCTGCCGGTAGTGGTGCTGGCTGTGGTGCGTCCACCACACTTTCAGAAAGTTTTTGGGTGGCGAGTAGGCGTGAATGGCGTAGTGCACGAACAGGTACATGGCGTAGCCGAACGTGAAGCCCGCCAGCAGCCCAAACGCGTAGGAGCCAAAGCTGAGCCGGAAGATGAAAAACAGCAGCGACGCCACAAATACCGTGATGATGGGCGGCATGGCCAGCCGGGTTTTGTCCTTGGGGTACTCGTGGTGCACGCCGTGCATGGTGTACTGGAACTTGGCCCGGCCCGGCGTGGTGGCCGGAATGTGGTACACGTAGCGGTGCACCAGGTACTCAACCAGCGTGAAAGCCAGCAGCCCGGCCAGGAACAGCCCCAGCGCCGACGCGCCCGACATGAAGCCGTGGGTGAGGCCGTAATACATGCTCAGCAGGGCCGTGGCTGCGAAAATGCCGACTGGCAGGGCAATGTGCGTGTGCGAAAGCCGCTCTAAAACAGGGTTTTTGAACAGCTGGGCCGAGCCTTTGTGCTTGGGGCGCACGGGTGCCGGGGCAGTGGGCTGCGTGGGGAATACGGCCGGTTCTTCGGTGGAGACAGATTGCATAGGGACAACGAACGGCGAACGAATCAATTAACAAAATTACGCGCCCGGCGCTAATCACGCGGCGGGCGGCAGAGTAAAGCCCGCGGCTGCCAGCATCTCCGCCACTGCCGCCGCCGGAGCAGCAGGTTCGGAATGGTGCAGCCCGGCCTGGCGGTAAAACCGGGTTCGGGCCTCCAGGGTTTCGTTAAGCCACTTTTCGGTGGGGCCGGCGGTGGCCAGCAGGGGGCGGCTGGCCGTCTCGGCTGTGGCGGCGAGGCGGCCAGCCAGCACCGGCACCGGCACATCAAGCCAGAGCGTAAGGCCGGTGGCGTGCATCACCGTCAGGTTGTCGTGGAAGCAGGGAGTGCCGCCACCGGTGGCCAGCACCAGCGGTCCCGGCCGGGCGGCCACGTCGCGCAGCACCTCGGCTTCGAGCCGGCGAAAATGGGCTTCGCCGTGCTGCAGGAAAATGGCGGGAATGACCTGGCCGGCCCGCGCCACGATTTCAGCATCCAAATCCAGGAACGGCAGGGCGAAATGAGCGGCCAGGGCGCGGCCCAGCGTGGTTTTGCCCGAGCCCGGCATCCCGATGAGGTATAGTTTCATGTTTTTCATTTAACATTTAACAGCCATTCTGCTGGTGGTAAATGGCTGCTTGTGATATGTGGCCACTTATAAAGGCGCAACGCCCGTCGCGGTGTTAAATGATAAATGTTAATTGACTAGCTGAGTTTTACCCGTGGGTCGAGCACGGCGTAGAGCACGTCGACTGTGATATTAATGAGGACGAATAAAGCGGCTACGAACAGCGTGGCGCCCATTACTACCGGAAAATCGAGGTTTTCGACGGCCCGCAGCGTCACGGTGCCCAGGCCTTTCCAGTTGAAGATGTATTCAATGAAAAACGCGCCGGCCATGAGCGAGGCCAGCCAGCCCGACACGGCCGTCACCACCGGGTTGAGGGCGTTGCGCAGGGCGTGGTGCAGCACGGTGGCGCGCTGGCTCAGGCCCTTGGCGCGGGCCGTGCGGATGTAGTCCTGGCTGAGGACGTCCAACATGCTGGAGCGCGTGAGCTGCGTGATGATGGCCAGCGGCCGGATACCCAGTGCCACGGCCGGCAGCAGCAGGTTGCGCAGCACCAGGTGGCGCTCGCCCGTGAACGGGTCCGTTTCGTAGAGCTGCCCGGTGAGGCTGAGGCCGGTCCAGTGGCTCCAGTAGAAGCCAAACGTGACGGCAATGGCGATGGCGGCCACGAACGACGGCACCGAAATGCCCAGCACCGACGTGCTCACCAACGCCCTATCCAGCCACGACTGAGGCCGCAGCGCTGCCGCCACGCCAAACGCCACGCCGCCCAGACTGGCAATGACCATGGCCGCCAGCGCCAGCCACATGGTGCCGGGGAAATAATCGAGCAGGATGCGCAGCACGTCCTTATTGCTTTGAAAGGAGCGGCGCAGGTAGGGCTTTTTCAGGACCAGGGCCCGGCTGCCCAGCGGCAGCAGCGCGAAACCACCGTAGCGGGCCCGGCCGGCCGAGTCGCGCGGGTGCAGGCCCAGCGGCGACACGTCGTTGAGGTAGCCGACCAGGCGGGTGGGCAGGGGCTGGTCGAGGCCGAGGTCGGCGGTGATGGCGGCTTTGGTGGCCAGGTCGGTGCGCTGGCCGGCCAGCAGGGCGGCGGGGTCGCCGGGCAGCACGTTGAACAGCAAAAACACCGTGCACGCCACGCCCACGAGCACGAGCAGGCCCTGGGCCAGGCGACGGAGAATGAAGGCGAGCACGGATGTTCAGTCGTTAACGGTTAATAAACAGCACGTCATGCTCATCTGGCGTCCGCGCAGCCGAAGCATCTCGCGGGCATGACTAATTCAATCGTCGCAACGATTCTTAATTACTACCACAAGCGAGATGCTTCGGCAAGCTCAGCATGACGTTCAGGAGTTAATCCACTATTCCTTCAGGACTTTTTCTACTTCCCACAGCGCCGGAATGTCGTGGTAGTGGTACTTGGCCTTCACCACGCCGTTGTTGAGCACCATGAGGCCGGGGTTGGAGCGAATCATGGACTTGAGCACGGTGGCATCGGCGAAATAGTAGGCGCCGGCCAGGTTCACATCGTGGCGGAAGGAGTCGAACTTGGCCGCGCTGGTGCTGGTGATGGTGAGGGGCGTGATGCCCCGGCGCGACTTGCCGGCTGCCTCCATCAGTGCGTTGATGGCCAGGAACCGGTCGCGGTCGGTCTTGTTGGTGTTTTGCACGATGAGCACGAGCTTGCTGCCCTTGAGCAGCTCCTGCGTGTAAGACTTGCCGTCCACGTCGGTCACCTCAAAATCGGTGATAACGGGGCTGGAAGCTTTGGAATTCAGGGCTTCCATGGCCTGGTATTTCCAGGTGGTGTCGGTGGGGTATTGGTCAAACTGCTTGGTTTCGCCGTTGCGCGTCATCGTGTAGCGGTAGCGGGCGGCCTCGGCGGGCTTCATCAGCTGGCCGATGTTGTTGCCGACTTTGTAGGGCAGGAAATCGAAATACGGCAAGTGCCCCAGCGCCCGCACCCCAATGCCGATGGCAATGGCCGAGGCAAACGTCATGACCATCACGCCCAGCGTGCCCTTCACAAAGGCGCGGCGCAAAAACCGCTGGTTAAAAAACACCTCGGCCCACAGCAGCAGCAGGAACAGGTCTTTGAAAAACGAGGTCCAGGGCGTCAGCTTGATGAAATCGCCGAAGCAGCCGCAGTCCGTCACCTTGTTGAACGCGGCCGAATAAAACGTCAGAAAAGCGAAAAACACCAGCAGCGTCAGCAGCGCCCACAGGATGACGCGCAGGTGCCAGCGCAGCAGCAGGGCCGTCCCCAGAATGACTTCGAGCGAGCTGAGGATGATGGAAAGAGCCCGGGAAAGGCCTTTGAACCACAGGAAAAACCCGTCCAGACTGGGCACGGATACCGCGAATACCTCGAAGTATTCTTCCAGCTTGAAGGCCGTGCCCACGGGGTCGTTCAGCTTGATGAGGCCGGAAAAAATGAACAGGGCCCCCAGCAAAAACCAGCACACGCGGGTGATGGTGCGCAACGGGTGCGAAGCGGGAGCGGTGGCGGTAACGGAGCTGGGTGCGGACATAAGACAAAGTAAGCCGGTGGCAAACGCGCAGGCAACGCGCAGAGTTGGAGTAAAGGTCGGGCCGGGCAGAGGTGTAACAAAATGAACGTCATGCTGAGCATGACGTTCTGTTTGCTCCCTGTTTCAGTTCAACAATCACTCCCCGCCCCTCAAAATCAGCGCGAATACGGCGTAGTTCAGCATGTCGCGGTAGCTGCCTTCCACGCTCTCGCTCACCAGGGCCGCGCCGCCGATGTCTTCGAGCTGCTTCACGCGGTGCAGCTTCATCAGAATCAGGTCGGTGATGCTGGCCACGCGCATCTGGCGCCAGGCTTCGCCGTAGTCGTGGTTTTTGGCCAGGAGCAGGCGGCGGTTTTCGGCGGCTTCGTGGTCGTAGGCGGCGGCCACGGCGGCGGGCTGCATGTCGAGCGGGGTAGCGGCGGGCAGGTGCAGCTGCATCAGGGCAATGAGGCAGTAGTTGATGATGGCCACGAACTCCCCGTTCACATCATCGGCCACCAGCTGCACGCCGGTTTCCTGGATGGTGCGAATGCGGTTGGCCTTGATAAAAATCTGGTCCGTGACCGAGGGCAGGCGCAGAATGCGCCAGGCCGTGCCGTAATCGTGGGTTTTGGCCAGGAACAGGGTGCGGCAGCGGGCCAGCAGGCCGTCGTATTGTTCGGGGGTTGTGGGGGCCATAAGTAGCGCGAACTTTGTAGTGCGCGTCCCCGCGCCGCTGAAACAATTTTCAAACGGCGCGGGGACGCGCACTACAAAGTTAGCTTCGCCGGCCTTCGGGTCGCGCTACTTTTACATGTTATGCCACATTCGCTCTTCGCCATTCCTGCTACCCTGCTGTCGCCCCACGGCCGGCTGCTCAGCCTGCACCGGCCGCAGGTAATGGGCATTCTCAACCTCACGCCCGACTCCTTTTTTGCCGGTAGCCGCGTGGCCTCCGAAAAAGACCTGCTGGCCCGGGCCGAGGCCATGCTGCAAGCCGGCGCCGCCGTGCTCGACCTGGGCGCCTGCAGCACCCGCCCCGGCGCCGAGGCCGTGGCCGAAGCCGAAGAAACCCGGCGCCTGCTGCCCGCCGTGGAAGCGCTGCGCAAGGAATTCCCCGAGGCCTTTCTGTCCGTCGATACCTTCCGGGCCGGGGTGGCCGCCGCCGCCGTAGCCGCCGGCGCCGACCTGGTGAACGACGTGGGCGGCGGCACCCTCGACCCCGCCATGTTTGCCACCGTGGGCCGCCTGCGCGTGCCCTACGTGCTGATGCACCTGCGCGGCACGCCCCAAACCATGGCCCGGCTCACGCAGTACGAAGACGACCTGGTGCTTACCCTGCTGCGCTATTTCCGCGACGGCCTGGCCGCCCTGCGCCAGGCCGGGGCCGAGGTCGATGTGCTGCTCGACCCCGGCTTCGGCTTTGCCAAAACGGCTGCCCAAAGCCACGAGCTGCTGCGCCGCCTGCCCGAGCTGCAGGCGCTGGGCCTGCCCATTCTGGCCGGCCTCTCGCGCAAGAAAATGGTGTACGGCCCCCTCGGCCTCAGCCCCGAAGCGGCCCTGAACGGCACCACCGCCCTGCACATGGTGGCCCTGCAAGGCGGTGCCCGGCTGCTGCGCGCCCACGACGTGGCCGAAGCGCACCAGGCCATACAATTATTTGCCAAGACCTTTCCGATAGGGGAATAAAAGGCGTAATTTGAGCAACGGAACGATTGTGGTGCAACGGCTGGGCCCTTGCGCGTCTTTACCATAGCTTCTGTGCCGCTGCTTTGTGTAGCCTTCGGTTCCCATCTTCCTCTCTACCTCCCCCTCTCCCCCAAAATAATGACCGGCCCTTTTCCCATCAATTTCCTGCATTTTGGCTGGATTGACGCGGCCGACGTGTTGCTGGTGACGGTGCTGCTCTACCAGCTCTACAAGCTGCTGCGCGGCTCGGTGGCCCTGAACGTGGCGCTCGGGCTCGTGTCCTTCTACCTGCTCTACCTCGTGGTGAAGGCCACCGGCATGGAGCTGCTCACCAAGATTCTGGGGCAGTTTATGAGCGTGGGCGTGCTGGCCAGCATCATTTTGTTTCAGCAGGAAATCCGGCGGTTTTTGCTGAGCGTGGGCAAGGCCACGGCCCTGGAGCGGGTGCGCGGCTGGGCGCGGGGCCGCTCCACCGAGGCCACGCCCCTCTCCGTTACTCCTTTTGTGGAGGCGGCCAAAAGCCTCTCCAGCAAGTACACCGGGGCCCTTATCTGCTTTGCCCAGGCTTCCGACCTCACGCCCTTTGCCGAGTCCGGCGACCGGCTCGACGCCGAAATCAGCAAGCGCCTGCTGCTGTCCATCTTCAACAAAACCAGCCCCCTGCACGACGGGGCCGTGATTATCACCAACGGCCGCATCCGGGCCGCCCGCTGCATCCTGCCGGTGAGCGAAAACCCCGACGTGCCCGCTTCGCTGGGCCTGCGCCATCGGGCGGCCATCGGCCTGAGCGAAATCACCGACGCCGTGGTGCTGGTGGTGAGCGAGGAAACCGGCGCCATGAGCCTCGTGCGCCACGGCGAAGTGCACCGCAACCTGCCCGCCGCCGAGCTCCGCGCCTTGCTGAACGAATGGCTGGGCACCGGCATCAGCAGCGCCGCGTCGGCGTCGCTGAAACCCGAAGCGGCCGCCTGATAAACGGCGCAACACCGGGCGGGAAGCCCCGCCCGCTGCTCCCGGAGCTGTGGCGTTCTACTGCGAGTCGCCCACGCGTCTGCCCCCACGGGACCCCGCCAGAAGGGGGGCAGGAGGTGAGGGTGACGCCTTTTCGGTTTGGCAATGGCCCCCTACGCCCGTGTACTGCCGTTGCAGAAACCGCAACGGCCCGCTACGCCCGTTGGCTGCCGTTGCAGAAACCGCAACCGCCTCCAACGGCCGTTGGCCTGCTGCCCACAACCACCAACGCCCCGCTACGGCGGTAGCGGGGCGTTGCGGTTGTGGTGGGAGAGGGCTACGCCCCTGGCTTGGTTTTGGCCTTCGATTCGGGGATGAGGGCGAGGTTGAAGTAGGCGGCGGCCTGAGTGGGCTGGGCGGCGAAGGCGGCGATGAAGGTGCCGAAGTGCTTGAAGAGCACCACGGCCAGGGCCAGCTGGTCGGCCTGGATGGCGGCGCTGCCGTCCTGGGTGGTTTTTTTGGCTTTGCCCTGGGCCAGCTCGTCGGCGTTGTAGGCGGCCAGGAGGCGGCGGGCTTCGGTGGCGGTTTCGGGGCCTACCTGGGTGGCGTAGGTATCGGCCGCCGCGATGAAGGCCGCGATGCGCGTGCCGATTTTCTTGCGCGAGGCCTGCGAGAAGGCCGTGCGGCCCTCGGGGAAAAACGCCGCGTAGGGGCCGCTGCCCTCGGCATACTGCGGCATGATGAAGCGGCGGGCGGCTTCGGCGGGCCAGGCGCGCAGGGCGTCGTAGCTGGTGCCTACGCCGATGGTCTCGTCCTGGCGGGTGGCTTTGGCGGCCGCCCCGGTGCCGAGGGTGCCGTCGAACTTCTCGAAGAGGGGGCGCAGCTCTTTGGCCAGGGCCTTAGTATCGGGGGCGCCGGTGGGCTGGGCAGCGGCTTCTTCGGCGGCCAGGGTGTAGGCGGCCAGCGCTTTCATGGTGGGCCGGCTGATGCGGGCGCTGGTGAAGAAGTTGGTGAAACGGTTCTGGTAGGCCATCGACGGGATAAATGAAGGGATGAACAAAAAACGCCGCCGGACTCCTGCGGGCCGGCGGCGAAAAGGTAGTCAGAAATATAGCAACCGCTACGCTCCGGCTTGGGCCACCCCGGCGGGGCAGCGCCAGGAAGGGGGAGGCACCGACAAACGAAGGGGCCCGGCGATGCCGGTACTACGGGAGTACTACGCCGCGCTTTTCTCCTTCAGCACGTCCAGCTCCCGGCCCACTTTGGTGAAGGCCGCGATGGCCTTGTCCAGGTGCTCCCGCGTGTGGCCGGCGCTGAGCTGCACCCGGATGCGGGCCTTGCCCTGCGGCACCACGGGGTAGTAGAAGCCCACCACGTAAATGCCCTCGGTGAGCATGCGGGCCGCAAATTCCTGGGCCAGCTTGGCATCATAGAGCATGACGGGCACGATGGGGTGCTCGCCGGGCGTGATGTCGAACCCGGCGGCCGTCATCTTTTCGCGGAAGTACCGGGTGTTTTCTTCCAGCCGGTCGCGCAGCTCGGTGCTTTCCGTGAGCAGCTCCAGCACGCGCAGGCTCGCGCCCACAATGGCGGGCGCCAGCGTGTTGGAGAACAGGTAGGGGCGGCTGCGCTGGCGCAGCAGGTCCACAATTTCCTTGCGGGCCGAGGTGAAGCCGCCCATGGCCCCGCCCAGCGCCTTGCCCAGCGTGCCGGTGATGATGTCGACGCGGCCCATCACGTTGCGGTACTCGTGGGTGCCGCGGCCGGTTTTGCCCAGGAAACCGCTGCTGTGGCACTCGTCCACCATCACCAGGGCCTGGTACTGGTCGGCGAGGTCGCATATTTTGTCGAGCTGCGCGATGGTGCCGTCCATCGAAAACGAGCCGTCGGTGACGATGATGCGGTGGCGCGTGCCCTTGGCCACGGCGTCCTGGAGCTGCTTTTCGAGGTCGGCCATGTCGTTGTGGGCGTAGCGGTAGCGCTGGGCCTTGCACAGCCGCACGCCGTCGATGATGCTGGCGTGGTTGAGCGCATCGGAAATAATGGCGTCCTGCTCATTAAACAGCGGCTCGAACACCCCGCCGTTGGCGTCGAAAGCGGCGGCGTAGAGAATGGTGTCCTCGGTGCCCAGGAACTCGGCCAGCTTGGCTTCCAGCTCCTTGTGAATGTCCTGCGTGCCGCAGATAAACCGCACCGACGACATGCCGTAGCCGTGCGTGTCGATGGCTTCCTTAGCGGCCTTAATCACCTCGGGGTGCGAGCTCAGGCCGAGGTAGTTGTTGGCGCAGAAGTTCAGGACTTCGCCGGCTTCTTCGGTTTCAATTTCGGCCCCCTGGGGCGAGGTGATGATGCGCTCCTTCTTGAAAAGGCCGGCGTCCTTTATTTCCTGGAGCTGCTGGGTAAGGTCGGGTTGGAGGGTGGCGTACATGGAGAAGATTGGTGGGGAATAATGGGCAATGAAAAGTCAAAATTACTTGCCGTAAGGGCCGAATAGCTTCTTGGAGTTACTGTCATCGGGTAGCCAAGCAAAGCCCTGTTGAATAATCTCAACGGTAACGGCCGGCAACAACGCGCGAAGGTCTATGGAATCGCATAACAAAGAGGTGATGCATAGTGTGCGATGGTCAGCTAACACGAGGCAGGTGTAGCTATGTGCATTGCTGGCGGCCCGGCCAGAGGGAGGCTCATGCAAAACCATATGCTCTACCTCCGACAAGGTAAAAGTGAGGCTGATTTCGCGGTTGGTGTAGCGGGCTGTTTTTTGGTTCCGCTGAACGGCGAAGCGTGCCCGGCCATCATGCTGCCAATACGTCCAATACAGGCGAATTCCCGGGAACTGTCGCCAAGCCCACAATAAAAGGGGGATGGCTGTAAGGAAACTAATAAGTTGAAGGCCGAAATGATTCGCCGCAGCACCTGCAGCAGCTATTAATGCCATCCCATAAGCCGTTTGAAACAACGTCCACAGCAAGTCAAAATCGCGCCAGATAACATATCGAAACGATGCAACGGGCTGCGCCATTCGGCTGCTGCGCAGGTGCTCCGCAATACTGAGTCCTACCGGGAACACAACCGCAAGTAGCAGAGCGGCTAATGCAATGCCAAGATTGGAACTCATACATTAATGGATTGGTGAGGCTATTGCGTACCTATCGACTATTCTGCATTGGTATTACACCCGCTAATAACGCCGCCTGAATGGCCCCAGCCGAGGTGCCGCCCACCCGCTCCAGGCCGCGCAGAATGCCCTGCTGCTCCAGCTCCAGCAGCGCCCCGCCGTAGGCAATGCCCCGGATGCCACCGCCTTCCATCACGAGGTTGCGGTAGCGCGAAGCGGCCGGCTGGGCCCCGGCAGTGGCCGCCCCGGCGCACAGCAGCACCCCAAGACAAAAGCGTAAGAAAACAAGCCGCGTAAGCATTCGCCCAAAGATACCGGCCGGCGCGGCGGCCCCGACGGCCCGGCGACGGCGGCCCCGGTATCTTTGTGGCCCCTAACTCTCGTTGCACTCCATCTTACTCCCTGCATGGCCTCCCCTTCCGGCGAACCTGAAACCCCTGTTTTACCCGGCTCCGTGCTGGTCATTGGTGCCTGCGGGCAGCTCGGCCTGGAGCTGGTAGCGGCCCTGCGCCAGCGCTACGAGCCCCATTTGGTGGTAGCCGCCGACGTGCGCCCGCCCAAAAACCCCGAGCTGCTGGCCGGCGGCCCGTTCGAGCTGCTCGACGTGCTCGACCGCACCCGGCTCGACAAGCTCATCCGCCAGTACCGGCCCAAGCAGATTTACCACCTCGCCGCCCTGCTCTCCGCCACGGCCGAGAAGAACCCGCTCTTCGGCTGGCAGCTGAACATGGACGGCCTGCTCATCGTGCTCGAAGCGGCCGTGGCCCACGGCGTGGCCCAGGTGTACTGGCCCAGCTCCATTGCCGTGTTCGGGCCCGATACCCCGCGCGACCACACGCCGCAGGTCACCATCATGAACCCCAACACGGTGTACGGCATCAGCAAGCTGGCCGGCGAGCAGTGGTGCGAGTGGTACCACCGCAAGCACGGGCTGGACGTGCGCAGCCTGCGCTACCCCGGCCTCATCGGCTACAAGAGCCTGCCCGGCGGCGGCACCACCGACTACGCCGTGGACATCTACCACCGGGCCGTGGCCGGTGAGAATTACGAGTGCTTCCTCGAAGAGGACACCTACCTGCCGATGATGTACATGCCCGACGCCCTCAAAGCCACGCTGGATTTGATGCACGCCCCGGCCGAGCAAATCAAGGTGCGCACCAGCTACAACCTGGGCGCAATGAGCTTCTCGCCGGCCGAAATCACGGCCAGCATCCAGCAGCACGAGCCCGGTTTCCAGGTCACCTACAAGCCCGACGGCCGCCAGCAAATCGCCAACTCCTGGCCCGCCAGCATCGACGACTCGAAGGCTCGCCAGGACTGGGGCTGGCAGCCCGATTTCGACCTGGACAAGATGACGGCCGATATGCTGGTGCATTTGAAGGAAATGCAGCCGGCGTAAGAGTCAGGTAAAAGTGGTGAGGTAAAAGTTAAAATGCCCGTCTGACGATTTAGGCAGCCTTTTTAACTTTTACCTCACCACTTTTAACTCCTTTGCCCTGCTGCCAGAACGCCAGCCCTACCGCAAGGCCCAGCGCGCCCTGCAACAGCACCGTGTGCGGGGCCCCGATGTGCCGCGCCAGCCAGCCCACCAGCAGGGCGCCCAGCGGCTGGATTCCCTGGAAGGCCATCACGTAGTAGCTCAGCACGCGGCCGCGCATGTGGTCGTCCACGTTGGTCTGGATGGCCGTGTTGGTGCCCGCGATGAAGAGCATCATGCCGGCCCCGCTCAGCGTAATGAACGCCAGGGCCAGCCCGAGCTGCGGGCTAAGGGCAAAGGCCATGATGCTGGCGCAAAACACCAGCGCCGCATACGTAATGAGCTGCGGCCGGCGGGCCTCGCCCGGCTGCGAGGCCAGATAGAAGGCGCCCACCAGCGACCCCAGCCCCGACAGGCTGTTGAGCCAGCCGAAGGTGCCGGCCGCCCCGTGAAACACGTCCTTGGCAAACACCGGCAGCAGCGTGCCAAACGGCATGGCGCAGAAGCTGATGCCTGCCATCAGCAGAATCTGGCGGCGCAGGATGGGGGCCTGGCGCAGGTAGGCCCAGCCCTCGCGCAGGCCCTCCCAGGCGCCGGGGCGGTGGGTGCGCACCGGGCGCGGCACAATGCGCATGAGCAGCAGCGAGGCCACCACGGCCACGAAGCTCACGGCATTCACCACGAAGCAGGGGCCTTCGCCGAAGCGGGCCAGCAGCAGGCCGGCCACGGCGGGGCCCACCAGCCGGGCCAGGTTCACCATGGTCGAGTTCAGGGCAATGGCGTTGGGCAGGTGGGTGCGGTCGTCCACCAGCTCCACGATGAGCGACTGCCGGGCCGGAATGTCGAAGGCGTTGATGGTGCCCAGCAGCAGGCTCAGGCCGGCCACGGCCCAGGTGGCGTAGTGCCCGCTGAGCACCAGCCAGGCCAGCACGCTGGCCTGCACCAGGGAGGCAATCTGGGTGATGAGCAGCACCCGGTAGCGGCTGTAGCGGTCGGCCACGGTGCCGCCGTAGGGCGAGAGCAGCAGCGTCGGAATCTGACTACAAAACGACACCAGCCCCAACAGAAAGGCCGAGTGCGTGGCGTTGTACACCAGCCAGCCCACGGCCAGCCGCTGCATCCAGGTGCCAATCAAGGACACGGACTGCCCGGCGTAGTACAGCCGGAAGTTGCGGTGCTGCAGGGAGCGAAAAACCTCGGCCACGCCCTATGCTTTCTGGGGGGCAGAGTCGGCCTGTTCGGCGGCTTTGGCTTCGGCCATGCGGTTGCCGCCGGGCCGCTGGGGCACGTTGAACAGCAGCGAGGTAGCCCACGGCACCGCGAAGGCGGCCACCGTGAGGATGGTCAGGGCCACATCGGCGGCTTCGCTGTCGAGGGCGGCGCTGATGGGGTGGCCGGGCCGGAAATGACTCACCAGCGAGAGCAGCAGCTTCAGGCCCAGCAGGGCGATGACCACGAAAGCGGCCGTTTCCAGAAACGGGTACCGGCCCATGAGCAGCACGAAGGCCTGGGCCACCAGCCGCATGGCCAGAATGCCGATAAACACGCCCACGCAAATCAGAATCAGGTTGTTGGTGAAGGCCACCACAGCAAACACGTTGTCGATGGAAAAGGCCAAATCCATCAGCTCAATCAGGGCCACCGTGGCCCAGAATTTCCCGACCAGGCCCAGCGTGTGGCGGTAAATCCAGCTTTTCTGCTTGTCGATTTTCTCCTCGTCGTGCGCCGGGCGGGCCTTGAAATGGTCGTACACCAGGTAGAGCAGGTACAATCCGCCCAGCGGCTTCAAAAACCAGAACTTGATGAGAAACGACGCGAACAAAATGCACAAACCCCGAAAAATATAGGCCCCGAAAATGCCGTAACGCAGGGCCTTATGCCGCTGCTCGCGGGGCAGGTCGCCCACCATCGTGGCGAGCACGGCGGCGTTGTCCACCGAGAGCAGGCTTTCGATGATGACCAGGTTGCCCACGATGGCCAGCGAGGCCAGCGGGTTGTGCAGACTTTGCTCGATGTATTGATTCACGCGGGTAAAGCTAGAGTAGCGGGACAGGTGACATGTAGAGATGCATATTTGCGTCTCGTCGTTGAACGAACAGGGCCGCAAGTCTGCATCCGGAACAACGTCAGCAAAACACAGTTCAGCGAAGCCAACGACGAGACGCAAATATGCGTCTCTACAGTGCGATAATCCCCAGCAGCAGCGACACCACCAGCATCACCAGTACCGTGCCACCGGCCCACTTCAGCGTAAAGCGCTGGTGCGCGCCAATATCAACCCCGGCCAGGCCCACCAGCAGGTAAGTAGACGGCACCAGCGGGCTCAGCAGATGCACCGGCTGCCCCAGCAGCGAGGCCTTGCCCATGGTGGCCGCCGAAATGCCGAATTGCGCCGCTGCTTTGGTGAAAAACGGCAGGATGCCAAAGTAAAATGCGTCGTTCGACATGAAGAACGTGAGGGGCGCGCTCACCAGCCCCGTCAGCACCGGGAAGTGTGGCCCCAGCGACGGCGGCACCAGCCGCACAAAGGTTTGGGCCATGGCATCCACCATGTGCGTGCCGTTGAGAATGCCCGTGAAAATGCCCGCCGCAAACACCATCGCCGCCACCGACAGCGCATTGCCGGCGTGGGCCGCAAACCGCTGCCGCTGCTGCGAGAGATTGGGGTAGTTGAGCACGGCCGCCAGCGCGAAGGCCAGCATAAACAGCACCGGCAGCGGCAGCAGCTCGCGCACCAGCGCCACCATCAGGGCGATAGTGAGCAGGGCATTCACCCACAGTAATTTGGGGCGGCGCAGGGCTTTGTCTTCGGGCGAGAGTTCCAGGTCCGGGCCGTCGGGCAAAGGCTGGGGCAGCCCGGCGGCGAGGTTGAAGACGACGGTTTTTTTCTCGGCATCGGCCTGGTTCAAATGCTCCAGCCCCAGCCATTTCCGCTCGCGCTTGCCGAAGCGCCAGGCCACGAAAAACACCCACACCAGCCCCGCACCCATGGCCGGAATCAGCGGGTTGAAAAGCTGCGTGCTATCAAGATGCAGCACGCTCATGGCGCGGGCCGTGGGGCCGCCCCAGGGCAGAATGTTCATCACGCCGCCCACCAGCATGTTCATGCAGGTTAGTATCAAGGGGTTGATGCCGAGCTGGCGGTAGAGCGGCAGCATGGCCGTGACCACGATGATGTAGGTGGTGGCCCCGTCGCCATCGAGCGACACCAACAGGGCCAGCAGCGCCGTGCCGACGATGATTTTCAACGGGTCGCCGTGGGCCACGCGCTGGATGCGACTAATCACCGGGTCGAACAGCCCGGCGTCCGTCATCAGCCCAAAATATAGGATGGCGAACACCAGCATGATGCCCGTGGGCGCAATGTTCTTGATGCCGTCAAGCATCATCGGCCCCATCTGCGGGCCGAAGCCGGTGAGCACCGCAAACGCCACCGGCACCAGCAGCAGCGCCGTAATGGCCGACAGACGATTCGTCATAATCAGCACCATGAAGGTGAGAATCATGGCAAAGCCAGCGAGTGCGAGCATGGTGGAGAAGAGGTAGGAGGGTGGAAATAATTTAGAACGTCATGCAGAGCGTAGCGAAGCATGACGTTCTATAATAAGCCGTTCGCCTAGAAGCTAAATCGCAGCGACGTGAAATAATACGCCCCCATAAACCCGAACTGCGAGGTGAAGCGCGTGTAGGGCGTCTGGCCCGAGGCCGTGAGCGAGGGGAAGGCAACCTGGTCGGGGTAGACGTTGAAGAGGTTGTTGGCCCCCACCGTGAGGCCCAGGCGCGGCGTGAAACCGTAGGTGAGCGAAGCGTCGGTGATGATTTTGGCCGAGAAATTCTGGTCCAGCTCCGGGGTGCTCTGGATGGCGGTGACTTCGCCGAAACGGGTGCCGCGCACCAGGCCTTCAATTTTCTTGTAGCGGTAGTTGAACGAGCCGATGACCTTGGAGCGCGGCTGGGCTTTCTCAATCAGGCCAATCATCACCCGGTCGACGAGCGGGACGCCGAGGTTGGCGAGCTGCGCGGGGGTGCGGACTTCGCCCACCACCTTGGTTTCGTTGAGGGCCATGGCCAGATTGAGGCCCATTTCCTGGTCGCGGTCCATCTTTTTGCGGTAGCTGGCCACCACGTCGAGGCCGCGGGTGCGGGTGTCGAGGGCGTTGGAGAAGAACTGCACCTGCGCGTAGCCCGAGCCGGCAAACGTGGGGGCCAGGGCCGGGCTGGCGGCATCGAGCTGGCCCGAAATCACCACCCGGTCGGTGATGTCAATCTGGTAGGCATCGGCCGTGAACACGAGGTCGGGCGTGACCTGGGCCGTGAAGCCGAGGTTGTAGTCGAGCGTGGTTTCGGCCTTGAGCTGGCTCACGCCCAGCTTCTGCACGTAGGGGTTGTCGTTGCGCAGGTGGGCGATGGGGTAGGAGTCGAACACGCCGTTCAGCGTGAGCCACTGGGCATCGGCGTAGTTGGAGTAGTAGAGCTGGTGCATGGAGGGCGCCCGGAAGCCCCGGTTGAGCGAACCACGCACCGAAAACAGGTCGGTGAACTTGTAGCGGGTCGAGAGCTTGCCGCTCACGTTCGAGCCGAAATCGGAGTAGCGCTCGAAGCGGCCGGCCACGCCCACCAGAAATTTATCGGTGATGTCGCTGAGCACGTCCACGTACACGCCCACGTTGTTGCGGGTGCGGGCCACGGCGTTCACGGCCGCAATGCCCTCGCGCCCGCTGCTGCCCACGTCGGGGTTGTTGGTGGTCACGGGGCCTTTTTTCCAGGAGGCTTCGTCGCCGGCCAGCAGCTGGTAGTTTTCCACCCGAAACTCGCCGCCGTAGCTGAAGCTGAACGATTTGAGCCCGCCGACTTCAAACGATTTCGATACGTTCACATCGGCCAGGGCCTGCCCGAACTTGAAGGTGCCCGCGTAGAATTCGGTGGGCGAAGCGCTGCCGTACGATGGGTTCACCGTGTGGTTGGCGTAGGTCTTGATGATGTTCTGGCCGCCGCCGAGGCTGAAATCGAGGTTCCAGCCGCCGGCCGTTTTGCGGCGCAGGCCCACCGTGGAGGCCAAATCGTGCACCTGGGCCGGGAACACGGGGTTGTAGCCGTTCGGAAACAGCGAGAGCACCGCCCGCGCCTTGTTGCTGGGGTTGCGGTAGAAGCCGTAAGCCGTGATGTCCTTGTAGGAATATCCGCCGAAGGAATAGAGCCGCCAGTTTTCGCCCAGTGCCACCTCGCCGTTGTAAAAGAACTGGCCCATGGTGTTTTTGGCCGTGCCGTAAGTCGTGACGTGGCGGTTGAAGCCGTTCTGGGCTACCAGGGCATCATCCGTGGCCTGGTTCGAGTTGTATACGCGGCCGGTGTAGTCGCCCGAGCGGTCGGTGGGGTTGTTGTGGTGGCCCTGCGCGGTCAGATTCAGGAAGCCGTCGCGCTTGCCCACGGGCAGGCCGAAGTTCAGGCCGGTGTCATAGGTCGCGCCGTCGCCCTTGTCGGTGATGCCGTAGTTGCCGGTCACCACGCCGCCGCGTGGGTTCTTCTTCAGCACGATGTTAATGATGCCCGCAATAGCATCGGAGCCGTACTGGGCCGCCGCACCATCGCGCAGAATCTCGACCCGCTCGATGGCGGCCGTAGGGATGGCGTTCAAATCGGTGCCCACCGAGCCGCGGCCCACCACGTTGTTCACATTCAAGGCCGAGGATTGGTGGCGGCGCTTGCCGTTGATGAGCACCAGCGTCTGGTCGGGGCCGAGGCCGCGCAGGGTGGCCGGGTCCACGTAGCTCGTCACGTTGCTGATGGCGTGCTTGGTCGAGTTGAACGAGGGCGCGGTGAAGTGAATCATCTGGCCCAATTCCGTTTGGCCGGTTTTGGTGATTTCCTTGGCCGTGAGCACATCCACGGGCACGGGCAGGTCCACGTTGGTGCGGGCTTCGGAGGCGCGGTTGCCCACCACAATCACGTCGGCGGTGGTGTGGGTGGCGGTTTTCATGGGCACGTCCAGCGTGCTGGCCCCGGCGGGCAAGGGCATTTCGCGCAGCTCGTAGCCCACGTAGGACACTACCAGCACGTCGCCGTCTTCCACGTCGAGCCTGAAGCCGCCGTCGGCATCGGTCGTCGTGCCCCGGTTGGTACCTTTAATGGCCACCGACGCAAACGCCAGCGGCTTCTGGTCGTTGCCATCGAGGATGCGGCCGGTGAGAGGCCGGCGCGCCAGCAGCCCGAAATCGTTTGTGGACTTGGCTACCGCAGAAACCGGCGAAGCGGCCGTAGCCGGGCCCGCCACCAGGCAGGCGGCCAGCAGCAGCGCCGCGCCCGTCGTCCGGGCCGAGCGGGGAGAGGAGGGTAAGTTTCGCTTCATGGGAATTTTGAGAAAGTGGGAATGGATTCGCAATTGATGCAGCGAAGTAGCACGGCGATTTAGAATACATTTGGAAGAATTGACTTTTTATGAAAAATCAGTGAGTGGGTGCTTACTTATTTAGGTTGTTCGTAATAGAGAGAGGAACGTCATGCCGAGCGTAGCCGAGGCATCGCGCTTGTGGTAGTAAGCCAATCGTTGAAAAAGGATTAGTGGCGGCACGCGAGATGCTTCGGCTGCGCGGACGCCAGATAAGCCTGACGTTCTGCTACTCCGCAAGGCGCTACCTTGCCACTCATTCCCATCCATTGCCCATCCATGAAACTGCTGCTCGTTGAAGACGAACCGGCCCTGCTGGCCAGCGTGGTGAGCTACCTGCAGGCCCAGCGCTACATCTGCGAAGTGGCCACGACCTACGCCCAGGCCCAGGAAAAAATGCTGCTGTACGACTACGAGTGCATCGTGCTGGACCTCACCCTGCCCGGTGGCGACGGCCTCGACCTGCTCCGCGAGCTGCAACGCCACCAGAAGGCAGCCGGCGTCATCATCACCAGCGCCCGCGCCGCCGTCGACGACCGCATCACCGGCCTGGAGCTGGGCGCCGACGACTACCTGCCCAAGCCCTTCTACCTGCCCGAGCTCAGCGCCCGCATTGCCGCGCTGGTGCGCCGCCGCCACTACCAGGGCACCAACCTGCTGCAAGCCGGCGAGCTGAGCGTGGACGTGCCCGCCCGCCGCGCCTCCGTAGGCAGCAAACCCCTGACCCTGACGCGCACCGAATTTGACCTGCTGCTTTTGCTGCTGGCGAATCAGGGCCGCGTCATCACCAAAGGGGCCATTGCTGAGCACCTTTCCGGCGACGCCGCCGAGCAGTTTGATACGTTCGAAAACGTGTATGCCCACGTCAAAAACCTCAAGCGCAAGCTGACGGAGGCCGGCGCGCCAAACTACATTCGGATGGTGTACGGGCTGGGGTATCGGTTTGAGCCGAACTGAGCAGCTTGGAGGTTGGACGATAGAAACAAACAGAACGTCATGCTTATCTGGCGTCCGCGCAGCCGAAGCATGACGTTCAGGTAATACATTCTACTCCTAAACCACCCCATGAAGCTCCTGGCCCGCACCACCGTCATTTTCCTGCTTTACGCCAGCGTGGTGGCGGCGGCGGGCACGTTCGTGTACTACGGCTTCATCCGCAAAATCTACTACGCCTACGTCGACCGCACGCTGAGCCGCCGCAAGCTGCGCGTGGACAAGGCCTTGCGCCTGCACCTGCGCACGCCCGCCGACCTGGAATTCTGGCACCGGCTCGACCACAACGTGGAGTTCAAGGCGCTGGCAACGCCCGGCCCACCGGCCCGCTACAGCGTACGGATGATGTACAATGAGCTCACCGGCCACGTCGTGCCTTACCGGCAGCTGGCCGCGCCGGTGCAGTTTCAGGGGCGGCCCTACCGGCTGGAGCTGCGCACCACCATGCTCGATAGCCAGGAATTGCTGGCGCGCATCGTGCAGGCGGGCGCGCTGCTGTTTGGCGCGCTGCTGGTGGGGCTGCTGGTGCTGCAGCACGTGCTGGCGCGGCGGCTGTGGGCGCCCTTCTACCACACGCTGGGCCAGCTGCAGCGCTACAAGCTCGACCAGCCCGAGCCGGTACACCTGGCCCCTACGCGCATCCCCGAGTTCAAGGAGCTGAATATGGCCCTGGGCCGGGTGTTGGGCCGCAACCGCCGCATCTACCACCGGCAGAAGGAATTCACCGAAAATGCCGCCCACGAGCTGCAAACGCCCCTGGCCATTCTGCGCACCAAGCTCGATATGCTGGTGCAGGCCCCCGGCCTCACCGAGGAGCAAGCCGGCCACATCGAACCTTTGCTGGATGTGACGCAGCGCCTTACTCACCTCAGCCGGAGCTTGCTGCTGCTGGCCCACCTCGACCAGCAGCTGTTCTTTCCCACCGAAACCGTGGACCTGGCCGGCACCATCCGCACGCAGCTGGGGCAGCTGCGCGAGCAGTTGGCCGGGGCTGGCCTTGCCCTCGTCACCGACCTGGTTGACGGGCTACCTGTGGCTGCCAACCGCTCCCTGATTGACATCCTGGTGAGCAATCTGCTCAGCAACGCCATCCGCCACAACGTGCCCGGCGGCGAGGTGCGCGTCACGCTTACCCCGCGGCTTCTCACCGTGGAAAACACCGGCCGCCCCCGTGCCCTGCCCGCCGACCAGCTCTTCGTGCGCTTCCGCCCCGGCCCCGAGCGGGCGCCCGGCAGCGTGGGCTTGGGCCTGGCCATCGCCCGCCAGATTTGCGAAACCAGTGGGTTTCTGCTCAGCTACCACTATACAGAGCCGGGACGGCACCAGATGCGGGTGCGGATTGGGTAGGGGCAGGGCTCGTTCCCGCCCGTCGTCTGCTCCGCTGCAATGATGCCCGTTCAATGCCGGGCGGGGCAATGCCCGCACCTACAGCAATCCCGCCATTTCTTCCATAATTGCGGCCCAGTTTTCCAAATACAGCATGTGGCCCTGGCCCGGCAGCAGCCGCACGGGCGCGCCGCCCAGCCGCCCGGCCAGGTAGGGGATGTTGCCGGGGGCCCACACGCCATCGGCGGCCCCGTGCCAGAGGCGCATGGGGGCCCGCACGTCCTCAATGCGGAAGCCGGGCGGGCGGCACCAGGCCTGCGCATCATCAAACACACCCCGGCCGGCGTGGGCAAAGCCCTGCACCGCCGCATCGCGCAGCAGCGCCCGGAAGCGGGCCGTGGTGCAGGCCTCGGCCGGGCGCATGCCGCGGATAAACCAGGCGATGGTGCGGTCGGGGTGGCGGGCCCACTGCTGGCTGAGCCACAGGAACGTGGTCCGGTTCAGCCAGGGAAAGCCAATCTGGCCCCAGCGCAGGAATTTCCACACCCACGAAAGATGGCGGTGGGCGGCCCGCTCGCCCAGCGGCAGGCAGGTGCTGAGCAGCTGCCCGGCCGCCACCCGCGCCGGGTGCCGCGCCGCCAGCGCCAGCGCGTGCACCCCGCCCACCGACCAGCCCATCACGCCCACCCGCTCCCGGATGGCCAGTGCGTCGAGCATCGCCACCACGTCATCGGCAAAGGAGGGAAAGGTGAGCCGCCGGTACACGCTGGACTGCCCCACGCCGGGCCGGTCGGGCGCCAGCAGCTGGAGCTGCAAGCGGGCCAGCAGCACCGCGTCATTGGGCAGCTCCAGGCCGGAGGAGCCGAAGCCGTGGTGAAACACCACCGCCCGGTGCGCGGGGTGGCCGTAGCGCGTCAGGCCCAGCGTACGGCCGTCGGGCAGGCGGATGGTGAGGGGCGTGGGGCTTCCGGGGTCGGGGACGGGCATGGCCGAAAGTACGGCCGGGGCGGCGGGTGGTTTCTTAGGCAGCATCGGCGGCCAGGGTTACCTTCGCTGCTCTAAAAACGCCTTTGCATGATGGACGAATTGCTAAACCCGAGGGCTGAAATACCGCCTTTTATAAAGCGTGTGTTCGTGCGTGATTATGCACCGCTACGAAAGGCAACCGTTTCTTTTAAGCGCGGACTAAATATCATCATTGGTAAAAACGGCACCGGGAAAACCCGATTTCTAACGCTCCTGAGTGATTTGGCCGATTTGCAGGAGAGTAAAGAACATTATTGGGGTGCGGGATGCAGTGTTGCATTTGGCGGAATTTTCGCGGAAAAAGACGAAGTAGAAGTTGAGTTTGAAGAGCAGGATGATACTGGGCTTTCCAATAAACCACTGGCTTGGGACTTGGTATTTATACGCGTGACGGCCCGGATGACAGATAGCTATTCGGAACATATAAGAGAGGGAAGAGTAGTAGAAGGTTTCTTAGCTCATTACCCGCCAGTGTTAGTACGGCATGGCATTCCTGTTTCGGAAATGCCCATCATTGATGAGAGCGCCGAACTACTAATAGAGAAAAGAAACGTAACGGTCCAGCTAAGGCTTGGGGCTAAGCGCGTAAGCGACTTCAATAGTCAATTTATTCGGGCAGTATTGCATACCATCGTTGCCACAATTAGAAACGGATTTACCGTATTGCGGAGCGTACCAGTGCCCCCTATGACTGCGGAGGAAGTTCGGCATCAACTTATCCGGCTTATGAAGACATATTCTGACCGCCTTACCCAATTTCTGCCGCTATATACACCTGTACAAGCAGTGCGATGCAGTGAGTATTTCCAGGTTTATCACCAAGAGTTGCAAGACCAATACACTATTAAAGGGTTGGTTTTGGAGTACCAAGTAAACAGTGAGTGGCTTTCGTTTGGGATGTTATCGGACGGGACCAAGCGTTTGGTGTACACTGTGGCCGAACTACTCGCCCCGCAATCTGTAGGACTAAACAAAACCACCAACGAAATTGGGGTATATGACCGACGCAAAATCATCTTCCTCGAAGAGCCCGAACTCGGCATCCATCCCAAGCAACTCACCAAACTCCTCAACCTCATCCGCGAAATATCTAAGGAGAACCAGGTGATAATGACGACGCACTCGCCGCAGGTGCTGGACATGCTTTCGGAGAAGGAGCTGGACCGCATCACCATCTGCGAGCTCGACCCGAAGAAGGGCACCCAGTTTCATAAGCTGACCCAGAAGAAGCAAAAGCAGGCCCGCGAGTACATGAAGGAAGTGGGCTTCCTGAGTGACTATTGGCGCTATTCGTTTCTGGAAGAAACCGAAGCGGAATAGCGCGCATGGCACGGAAAGCGGCAGAAAAAAGCTTCTTGGTGGGCCTGCTGGGCGAGTCGCCCAACGACACAGCCTCGGTGGAAGCCTTGTTGGGGCCGCGTTACGGCGGGCGGGTGCGGTTCACGGTTATCAGCCCCGAGATTACGGGCAGCCAGCTCGACAACCCCAAGTTCCAGCACATTATTCGGAAAAACTACCAGTTCAAGCGGCCGGATTTGGTGGTGGTCACGCGGGATTTGGATGCCCCGGAAACCGACCGGGAGCAGAAGCTAAAGCGTCGGGAGTTTTTTCGGAAGATAAACGTGGGTCTGGAGCGCAAGGGTGTGTACCTGCTCAATATCCACGCGATAGAGGCCCTTATTATTGCCGATATCCGGGTGTTCAACACGCGGTACCAGTGCGTTTGTGAAGTCCCGGCCGACCCCATGACGATTGCCGACCCGGTAGCATTTTTGAAAAATGCCACCCCCACGGGCAAACCCCACTACGACGAAGGCTACTGCGCCGACTTGTTGGGCCAGGTCGATTACGAGACGGTGCGCGCCAATTGCCGCTACTTCGCGGAATTCGACCAGGCGTTGCAAGACTGGCTGCCGCCGCTGGCCTGAGCAAAAACTGCTCTCGCAACCCATCCGGCCCCACCCGCACCCCCTGCGAGAAGGCTCCGAACCGCTCCGGCCAAGCCCGGACCGCCACCGAGAGCTCTCTGAAGAACCCCCGGCTGGTCCGGACCCCTTTAGCGGAAAATACAAAGCCCCCCGGCCGAGGCCGGAGGGCTTCCGAGGGCTCTCTAAACCGGTCCGGGCCAGGCCGGACCCGTTTAGAGAGTAGGTTTTCCCGCTCCCGTGCAATTTAGTCGGCTGGGTGGGGGGCTACGGGGAGCTTGGGCAGGTTGCCATCGGCCGGGGTGCCGGTGCTTTGGGGGAAGGGGAAGAAGCTGTAGGCCAGCTCGGGGTTTTCGAAGTGCTCGTGCAGCAGGCCGGCGTAGGCGCGGTAGAGGCCGGTGCACACGTTCAGCTCTTCGGCATCGACGGCGGCGCTGCCTTCTTTTTGGGTGGCGTGGGTGGTGGTGCGGCCGGTGAGGGCATCTTCCAGCTTCTTGTATTCGGTGGCGGCCTCGGCGGGCGTCACCTTGGTTTGGGAGCCGTAAGTGGTGCCGATGCGGTCGAGGTAGTACTTGGCCCGGCCCAGGATGTTGGCCTGGTTGGCATGATACAGCGCATCCATCCCGCCGGGGAAAATGTCGATGCGCTCGGCCTGCGCCCGGTCCGGAAAGGCCGGGAACACCTTGGTGGTGTTGGTGAGCTTGGCCCAGGCCAGGAAGTTTTTCACGGCCGTGCGCAGTGTGGCGGCGGTGGCAGAGAGGCCCTGCGGCCCGCGCTGCTGGTGGGCGGCGCGCAGCTTCTCGATGAGGGGCGTGAGGAAGGCCAGGTCGTCGGCGTGGGCGGCCGGGTCGCGCTCCAGGTTGGCCCGCACGGTGTCGGCGAAGGCCAGAAACTCGTCGTCGCTCAGGGCGGCGCACAGGGTGATGAAGAAATTCTGGAAATAGGTTTTGTGGGTCATGGGTAGTGGGCAAAAAGTGGTGGATAAAAAAGGCCTTACGGCCGCCAAGGTAGGGAAAAGCCCGGCAGTAGCAGCCCATGGCCGGGCATCCCGCTGCCGCCCGCCGCGTAGATAGACTGCGGCCCGTGCCACCCCGCCCTTTTACCTCCCCATGATAGTCAACTCCACGCCTGCCGGCTGGCAAATCATCTACCAGCAGGCCCACGCCCTGCTGGCCGCGCAGCTCGCCTGGCACTGGCCGCCCACCCTGCCGCCCGACCGCTGGGTGGGCCTGCTGGCCGCCATCGCGCAGCACGACGACGAGCAGGAAGCCTGGCGGGGCCGCGGCCACCACGGCCTCACCGCCGCCGGAGCCCCCGCCAACTTCACCCAAAAGGCCTTCTCCATGGAGCAGGCCGCCGGCGTGCTGGCCGCCGCCCGCTTCCAGGGGCGCTGGCGCAGCCTCCTCACCGGCCTGCACCTGAGCTGCCTCCACGAGGGCCTGCGGGGCCAGTCCAGGAACATCGACGCCTTTCTCGATGAGTTGAAATCCCAGCAGCAGCAGTGGCAAAAGGAGCTCAAAGTGTCCCGTAAAGAAGCCACCCAGGCCTACGACCTGCTGCACTGGTGCGACCGGCTGTCGCTCATCCTCTGCCGCCACGAGCTGCCCGAGATGGGCCGCGCCCTCGAAATCCACCACGGCCCCGACGGCCGGCGCTACGACGTGCGCCAGCCCCAGCCCGGCGGCCCCGCGCAGGTGACGCCCTGGCCCTTCGCCACGCCCGAAATTGAGGTGAGCGTGGAAGCCAGCGTGCTCACCCAGCTGCAGTTTAAGGACGACGCCGAGCTGGCCGCGGCCCTGCTGGCCGCCCCTGTCGAAACCCTGCGCTGGACGCTGCGGGCATCTTAATGAGTAGCAGTTAATAATCAATAGTGAGCAGGTAGTATTGCGCAAATAGCCTGCTACGCGCTGGGTTCACCGCTACCTGTTCATCGTTACCCGTTAACTACGGCCTGTTTCGGCCGTATTAGCAGCGGGGCGCGCCATTTGCGCTGCTCCAGCTCTTTCCTTATGGCGTATTATAAAATTTCCGACGTGCTGGCCGTTCTCAAGGCTTCCGCGGCCGAGTTCAGCAACAATAATTCCTTTCGGCACGCGGCGGCGCTGTCGTACTACACCATTTTTTCGCTGCCGCCGCTGCTGCTTATCGTCATCACGGTGGCCAGTGCGGCGTACGGCGGCGAAGCCATCACCGGCCAGATTTACGGGCAGCTGAAAGGCCTGGTCGGCGCCGATTCGGCCAAGTTTCTGCAGGACAGCATTGCCAAATTCACCCTGCAGCAGCGCGGGCCCGTGGCTACGGCCATTGGCGTGGCCACGCTCATTTTTGCGGCCACCACCTTCTTCGTCACGCTGCAGGAAAGCATCAACGACATCTGGAACCTGAAGGTGAAAACCAAGGGCATCGGCATTGGGGCGTTTCTCAAGCAGCGGTTTCTCTCGTTCGGGCTCATTTTGAGCGTGGCCCTGCTGCTGCTCATTTCCTTCGTGGTGAGCGCCGTGCTCAGTGCCTTCACCGGCTGGCTCCAGCAGCAAATTCCCGACGTCGGGGTCATCGTCATCAAGCTCGTCGATTTTGCCCTGTCGCTGGGCGTCACCACGCTGCTCTTCGCGCTCATCTACCGGTTCCTGCCCGATGCCATCATCCGCTGGCGCGACGTGGGCGTGGGGGCTTTCATCACGGCGCTGCTTTTCGTGGTTGGCAAGTTTCTCATTGCCTTCTACCTCGCCAAGTCTGACCCCGGCTCGGCATTTGGGGCCGCGGGCTCGGCCATTGTGCTGCTGCTGTGGGTCAACTACTCGTCGCTCATCATCTTCTTCGGGGCCGAGTTTACCCAGGAATTTGCCGATGCCTTCGGCCAGAAAGTGCAGCCCAAAGCCCACGCCGTGCGCGTGCGCCTGGAGGAAATCGCCCCCGGCGAATCGAGCGAGGAAATTGCCACCGGCCGCCCCCGCAGCACGGGGCGCTGGAAGGAATAGCGCAGAAAAAAGGCGCATAATATCCTTGTTTTCCTTCGTTTAAGCTCCGGTTTTCGCCATCCCAACGGCTTGAAATGGACTGTGCTGGCCGAAAGAAAGGTTTGGCGGTCTGCTGCGGTTCGGGCATGCAAAAGGTTTCAGACCGCCATTTTTTGTATTGCAACGGTTTGGGCAGAAACAATCATCTTTGAGGAAACTACCATTTTCAAAGATTAATGAGTAAACCTCTACGTTCTCTTTGCTGCGCTGTGGCTCTGGCATTGCCCGCCATCCCCGCCCTGGCCCAAACCCCACCCGAAAAGACAATCGTGGTAAGCCCGGCCGTGGGCGAAGTCATCGATGCCGCCGAAAAAGCCCGGTTTGGGCTTTTTCCCAACTACGCCGCCGATGATTTTGTGGAAGCCCGGTTCGTGCGCGCCCTCACCGCCGATAGCACCATCACCCTGCGCACCCGCCTGCGCGACGGCCGCCAGGTGAACCGCACCTGCCTGCCGGTAGAACTCGTGGCCGTGCACGACATCATCCAACGCCGGCTGCAGGAGTTGGGGGATGCTGCCCCGGTCGCCGCCGCCCCAGCCGGGGCGCTGCCCGGCCCGGCTGCCCCGGTAGCGCCCGGCACCACACCCGAAGTCATCGGCCGCAGCTACAGCGTCGAGCTCACCTCGGGCAACCGTTTCATTGGCGTGCTGCGGGGTTCCACGCCGCAGGAACTAGAGTTCGAAACCAAGGACCTCGGCAGCGTGCGGGTGCAGCGCAGCAATCTCAAAGAGTTTGCCCTGCTCACCACCGAGCAGGCACGCCGCGGCTTCGATGACGTGGGCAACGGCAACCGCCTCTTTTTCGGGCCCACCGCCCGCAACCTGCGCCGGGGCGAAGGCTACGTGCAGAACATCGACGTGTTTCTGCTAAGCGCCAACTACGGCATCTCGGACAATTTCTCCATGGGCGTGATTGCCACCTTCATCCCGGAGGCTGGCAGTGATAACCTGTTCGGCCTCACGCCCAAGGCCAGCTTCCCGGTGGCCGACAAAGTGCGCCTGGGCGCGGGCGCGCTGGTGCTGTTCAGCGGGGGCAGCACGGCCGGCGTGGTCTACGCCAACGGCACCCTTGGCAGCGCCGACAACAACCTCACGGCCGGGCTGGGCTACGGCTTTAGCGGCTTCGGTGGCTTTGCGAGGACGCCGGTGGTCATGCTGGGCGGCGCTACCCGCCTGGGCCGCCGCATCTCGCTGCTCGATGAAACCTACCTGCTGCACTACAGCGACACCTATCAGTCCAGCACCGGCGTGGGGGGCATTGCCGGCGTGCGCGTGGCCGGGCCGCGCATCAGCGGCAGCCTGGGGCTGATGTACACCTACGAGTCGAACAGCGACACGTATTACGGCTACAATGGCTCCAACTCCTACAGCGAGGCCTATCCCTATGCCGAGGTAACGTTTCGTTTCGGGCGGGTAAAATAATTGCCCGTGCCCAGCGCACAACCAAAAGGCCCGTCTGGTACACCAGCGGGTCTTTTGGTTGATTTTTTATGTGTGTGTCTGGGTTGGGCCCTTTTTTGAGGACAGGAAAGAAAAACTAAGCCGTGGCCTTTTCCTCCTTCACGGCCAGCTGCCCGCAGGCGGCGTCGATGTCTTTGCCCCGGCTGCGGCGGATGTTGGTTTGCACGCCGCGGTCGGCCAGGTACTTGTGGAAAGCGGTGATTTTGTCGTCGGCCGCGTTCTGGTAGTTGGCGTTTTCGATGGGGTTGTACTCAATCAAATTTACCTTGCAGGGCAGCCACTTCGCAATTTTGAAGAGGTGCTCGGCGTCGTCCAGCCCGTCGTTGAAGCCGTCGAATACGATGTATTCGTAGGTGACTTTGCGGCCGGTTTTCTCGTGGTAATACTGGAGGGCTTCCTTCAGCGCGGCCAGGGAATTGGCCTCGTTGATGGGCATGATTTCGTTGCGCTTGGCATCCGTCGGGGCGTGCAGCGAGAGGGCCAGGTTGGCCTTCACGTCGTCATCAGCCAGCTTTTTAATCATCTTGGCAATGCCGGCCGTGCTGATGGTGATGCGGCGCGGGGCCATGTTCAACCCATCGGCGGCGGTGATGCGGCGCACGCTTTCCACCACGTTGGCGTAGTTGAGCAGCGGCTCGCCCATGCCCATGTACACGATGTTGGTGAGCGGCGTGCCGTACTGGCTTTCGCACTGCTCCCGAATGCGCACCACCTGGTCGTAAATCTCGGCCGCGTCGAGGTTGCGCTTGCGGTCCATGTAGCCCGTGGCGCAGAATTTACACGTCAGCGAGCAGCCCACCTGGCTGCTGATGCAGGCCGTCATCCGCGTATCGTGCGGGATGAGCACGCCTTCCACCACATTGCCATCATACAGCCGGAAGGCCGATTTGATGGTGCCGTCGCTGCTGAGCTGCTTGTTCTGCACCGTCACGCCGTTGATGACGAAATGAGCGGCCAGCAGCTCGCGCGTGGCCAGCGAGATGTTGTTCATCTCCTCAAACGAGGCGGCGGTGTTCTTCCACAGCCACTCCGTTACCTGCTTGGCGCGGAAGGGCTTCTCGCCGTGCTCGACCATGAAAGCCTTCAGGTCGTCGGGCGAGGTTTTGCGGATATCGCGTTTTGTTGAAGTGGGGGCGAGGGGCAATTCTAACAGCATAGGGCAAAGATACAAGCCGACAGGGCGTTGGGTTCCGCAGGCGAACTATTTGGCGGGGCCACGTACATTAGTTAGGAATAACCCAACGCAACCGCACGATGCACAGCGAAGCGCTTATTGTCGAAACCGGAAGGCTACTAGCCGCTTTGCCCGGGGATAAGGCCCGGACCGTTCGCGATTTTGCCGCATTCCTCGCGCAGCAGCTCTGGGCGGAGCTGCCGATGGTAGAAGACCCGTGGGCCGCTACTGAAACCGAAGAGGCGTTTCGGGCCGATGTAGCCGCCGCCGTGCGTCACAGCGACTCTTTCGATTGGCTGCACGATTTCACGGCCGAATCGGTGAATTAACGGCGGCTGAATTGCAGCAGGTCGACGCAGGTTTGCGTCTGGCGTTGCAGTCACCGTAGCAACTGTCACGCTACCCCAATTGCGCCACCAGCTCCTCGGGCAGCTGGCGCAGCTTGTGGGTGTTGTAGTCGAAGCAGAGCATGCCGGTTTTGGCCCGGGCCACCTCTTTGCCCGCTTTGTGGACGTGGTACACCACGTCGAACCCGTACTTGTTGGCATCGGTGGCGGCGATGTCGATGCGGAGCATATCGCCGTGAAAAGCCTCGCTCTTGAATTCCACGGCCACATCTACCATGATGAGGCCGAGCTTGGTAACGGAGTCGAATTCATCGGGCAAGCCTATGGCCCGCAGGAAATGCACCCGCGCCTCGTGCAGAATGCTGAGCAGGGCGTCGTTGCCAAGGTGCCCGCCGTAGTTGAGGTCGGTGATGCGCACGGGAACTTCGGTACTGAAAGAGAAGGTGTCGGGCAGGGTTACTTTTACGCGGGCCATGTGGTGGGCTGGTGAAGGAGTCAGGCGCTGAACTGGAACTGGTAGATAAACAAATATCAACGAACAATGAGCCAACAGAAATTCTCTAACGAGCTAAAGGTAGAGATTCGGCAGACGGCAGACGGCTCGGCCACGCTCTTTGTGCCGGCGCTGGGCGAGCATTACCATTCCACCCACGGCGCCCGGCAGGAATCGGAGCACGTCTTCATTCGGGCCGGCCTCGCGCCGCTGCTCGCCGCCGGCCTGGGGCAGGCCGGGAGCCCGCCGTTGCGCCTGCTCGAAATAGGCCTCGGCACCGGCCTCAACGCCCTGCTGACGCTGCGCACCGCCGCCCAGGCCGGGGCAGCGGTGGCCTACGCCGGCTTCGAAACCCGGTCGCTGCCCGCCGAAGTAGTGGCCGCGCTGGCCCCGGAATGGGTCGCCCAATCGGTGGCGGCCGGGGCGCAGTTTAAGGCGCTGCACGCCGCGCCGTGGAGCGAAACGCACCCGTTGGCGCCCGGTTTTCTGCTCACCAAGCGGCTGCAGCCAGTGCAGGAAGCGGCGCTGCCGCCCGCCGGCTACGACCTGATTTATTTCGACGCCTTTGCCCCCGACAAGCAGCCCGAGCTGTGGAGCGAAGCCATTTTCCAGCAGCTCTACGCCGCCGCCGCGCCCGGCGCGGTGCTGGTGAGCTACTGCGCCCAGGGCCAGTTCCGGCGCAACCTGCGGGCCGCGGGCTGGCTAACCGAAAAGCTGCCCGGCCCCCCCGGCAAACGCGAAATGACGCGGGCACGGAAAGAGGATTGAGCATTTTTCATTTATTTTCGACACCCCATGCCCATCGACCCGAACCTGGAAATTTATTGCCCGGCCTGCCAGTGGGAGCCCGATGGGGGAGCCCATTGGGTGTGCGACTGCGGGTGCGTCTGGAATACCTTCGATACCGGCGGCGTGTGCCCACAGTGCCGGTACCGCTGGCGCCGCACCGGCTGCCCCAGCTGCACGGTGTGGTCGCTGCACGTGGACTGGTACCACGGCCTGGACGAAGAGGTGGCTGAGCTGGTCGAAGCGGCTCTTTCTGCGCCCAGCGGCGTATGTTGCAGTCTCAATGAGTCGTAAATTTATCGAAACCGATGGCCCGGCCTGGGTCACCGAAGGCATCATCAGCGACGCGCAGCGGCTGAAGCTGCTGGCCCGCTACCCGCCCGAGGCGCAGGCACTGGGCCTGCTGCCGGTGCTGGGCAGCGTGCTGGTGGGCCTCAGCGGCCTGAGCCTGGTGGCGGCCAACTGGCAGGCCCTGCCCGCCGCGCTGCGGCTGGCGCTGCTGCTGGGCAGCCTGCTGGGCAGCTACGCGGCCGGGGGCTACTTCCTGCGGCGCGGCAACCCCGACCTGGGCCACGGCCTCATGGGATTGGGGCTGATTTTCTTCGGGGCCAGCATCATTCTCATCAGCCAGCTCTACCAGCTGGTGGGCTACAACGCGAGCGGCCTGCTGGCCTGGGTGGTGGCCGGCACGGCCCTGTGCTACATCTACGGCTCGCGGCTGCTGGTGCTGCTCACGGTGCTGATTGGGGCGGCCGTGCAAACGTATTGCGTCGAGTCGTTGGGCAGTTTCAGCTACGCCACGGCGGTGCTGGTGGCTGGCGGGCTGGGCTACTACTGGTGGCGCCGGCCCGAAGTGGTGAGCAGCACCGTGCTGGCCGTGGGCTTGCTCTGGCAGGCGGGCCTGCTCGTTATCGCCCTGCATTCCAAAATAACCTGGTTTTTTGTGCCGGCCATGGCCATCTACGCGGCCGGCGACTGGCAGCGGAACCGCGCCGGCGGCCGGGCCTTGCAGGGACCGTCGCTGGTAGCGGCCTACCTGTTCATGTTCGGGCTGGCCACGTTTGGCGAAACCGACACCTACGCCAACGTGCTGCGCCCGCCGCTGCTGCCGTACCTGGCGGCATTGGCGGCCGTATTTGCGCTGTCAGTAGCCGGTAAGCGGGCACGGGGCCGGCTCGATACTTTGCTCGACTGGCTGCTGCTGTTGCCGGGATTTTACCTGCCGGGCGGGCTGCCGCTGGCTGTGGCCACGCTGGTGGTGCTGTACGCGCACGCCGGCTCGGTGCTGGCTCGCGCCCACCGCGACGAAGATTCCGACCAGCTCACCATCGGGGCGGTGCTGTTTGTGGTGGCCACGGCCGTGGCGTATTTCAAGCTCACCTGGGGCTTTTTTGATAAGTCGGTGTTCTTCCTGGTGGGTGGGGTGCTGCTGCTGAGCCTGAGCTGGTACCTGCGCCGCCGCAATGTGCAGACGCTGGCCGCCGCCACGCCGCTGGTGGCGCAGCAGGCCGGCAGCCCGCCCATCATTCCGCCCGCCACCCCGGAAACTTCCCCTCCCGCTCCCCATGACTGACCTGCTCACCTGGTGTTCGGCCCCGGCCCGCCGCCGGCCGCTGATGCGTCTGCTGGTGGCGGCGCAGGTGCTCTACGTGCTGGGCGTGGCCGGCGCGGGCTACGCCACGGCGGCCTTTGGCCAGCGCATCGTGCTCACAACGGAGCCCATCGACCCGCGTGAGCTGCTCACCGGCGACTTCGTGCGCCTGCGCTACAATATCAGCGCCGCCCCGTTGCGCCTGTGGCACGATGCCGCCCCGCCGCGCCGCCGCCAGGGCGTGTTCGTGCTGCTGGCCACCGGGCCCGACAGCGTGAGTACCGCCGTGGGCGTGTATGCCACCGCCCCGCACCCCGGCGCCAGCCAAGCCGTGCTGCGCGGCTGGGTGACCGATGTGTACCGGAATTCCCTGGGCCTGCGCTTCAACCTGGAGCGGTATTACGTGCCCGATGGCAGCCCCCTGCGCCAGGAAAAAGTGGGCCGGACGCACCCGTTGCGGGTGCGGGTCAGCATTGCGCCGTGGGGCCAGGCCCGCATTGCCGGGGTGGAAGAGGTGCGGGCGAATTGAGCAAAAAAGCCCGTCATGCTGAGCTGAGCCGGGCATGACGGGCTGAACGGATTTCCTGTCGAACCGGAAACCTATTGAATTTTGAACGTAATCGGCACGGTGAACGATACGCTCACGTCGCGGCCGTTTTGCTTGCCGGGAATAAACCGGGGCAGCGTTTTGATGGCTCGCAGCGTTTCCTCATCGAGGGTTGCGCTCAGCCCTTTCACTACTTTCAGGTCGGCCACGTCGCCTTTGGCGTTCACCGTGAAGCTGACATATACGCGGCCCTCTGTACCGTTGCGCAGGTCGATGCCGGGGTATTTCACGGCCTTCTGAATGGCTGCCACGATGGCCAGCTGGCCGCCGCCGCCGGGTAGTTGGGGCATTTGCTCCACCGAGACATAGATGTGACTGTCCACTGCGTCTTCCACCGTCTTAGGGCCTTCCACGGCTTCCAGCGGCGTTAAATCGGTCGGGGTGGCTTTGCCTTCCAGGGTCACGGTGGCTACGTGCGCGTTCTCCAGCACTTTCTGGTCGGGTACCTCCTCGGTCACCCGGTCATCGGGCGTCACCACTGGCGGCGTGAATCGGATGGTGGCCACCGGCGGCCGGGGCTGCGCGGGTGGTGCCACGGGCGGAGCAATGGGCGGTGGCGTCACGGCCTTTGGGTCAATGGGCGGGGCAATCAGAATGGTTTCGACCAGGACTTTGGGGGGTGCCACGGGCATTTTCTCCTTCAGCAGCTGCGCCAATAAGGGAAACACCAGCAGCAGCGCCAGAATGGCCGTGGCGATGACCAGCGCCCGCGTCACGTGCCGCTGATAGAGGGCGCGGAGCTCATAGGCCCCGTAAATCTGGTTGCGACCATCGAACACGATGTCGTCGAGGCTGGCCGTGGCCAGCTGGGCATTGGTCATCATAATGCGGCGGGGGAAAGAAGGGTTAAGTCGTCCTGGGTAATCTTGACCAACGCGTATTTTTTCTGTTCGGTGATGCTCATTTCATCCAGAATGTCAATCATGTCCTGGTACTTGGAATCGGCACTGGGCTTGATGAGCACGACCAGGCCGGGCTGCTGCTGCCGCCGCGCCAGCAGCACCTGCCGGATGCCGTTGGCGGCGAAGGTGGTCGTGTGCAGCTCCGGGACCGGCACGGTTTTGTCGTTCGGCGCATTCAGCCCCAGGAAGTAGTGCACCCGGTGGCCCTTACCGAGGATGATGGTCAGGGCCCGGTTCCTGGCAACATCGGTGTGCTCCGTGCTCTTCACCGGCATCGTGAGCTGCATCACGTAGGGCTTGGCGAACGTGGTGGTGAGCATGAAGAAGGTGAGCAGCAGAAACGCCAGGTCCACCATGGGCGTCATGTCGATTTTGGTCGACATTTTCTTTGCTCGTCGTTTGCCGCCTTTGGGTGGCCCGGCCGCCTGCTGCTGGATTTCTGCCATGGGTTCTGTACCGTATGAGGTGAAAGATACCCGGCCAACGCTGCGTTCTAATGGCTTATTGTGAGGAATTTACCGCTGAAAAATTATTCCCCAAACACATATCAGAATCCCTTAAAAAGGCGTTATTCCTTAATTTCTCAGAACCGCCACACCTTGCCCGGCGTGATGTAGGCCGTGAGCGGTACGTCGGTGGGCAGCACGTCGGCAATGCGGCTCACGGGCGGCTCATCGAGCATATTGAGCCCGATGAACTGCGTGCCCGGCCGGCACCGGGCCAGAAACCGGTCGTAGAATCCTCCCCCGTAGCCCACGCGCTGGCCGGCGCGGTCCACGGCCAGCAGCGGCACCAGCACGGCATCCAGCACGGCCGGCAATACTTCCGGCGCGGTCACGGGGTCGGGCACCGGCTCGTCAATACCCCAGCGGTTTTGGGTGAGTTGGGTGTCCGGCGTCAGTTCGTAGTGCCGCAGGGTTTCGCCATCCGGCTGCACCACGGGCACGGCCAGCCGCAGGGGCAATTCCTCGCCCCACACCCAACTAACTATAGGCCAGGTACGGGGCTCATTACGGCTTTCCAGCGACATGAACAGGTGCAGCCACTGCCACTGCTCCACCGGGAACTGGCGGAGCAGGTTCTCGCGCAGCTTATCGCTGCGGCGCGCCACCTCGCCCGCATCCAGTGCCATGCGGCGGGCCAGGGCGGTGCGGCGGAGTTCGGCTTTGGTCATAAATTGTTACAGGAGTGGCCTTGGATTACCATCCAGCAATGAGACGCTTTCGACCACCACCCGCTCCGCCGCGATGTAGCCACTCACTCCGTAGCAGGGTTCAATGTCGCACATAATCAGATTGCCCACTTTCGTGAAATCGATGCTGAACACGACATTTTGATGATTAAAACCCGCGAGTTCATGGTCCTGTACTCCAGCAAAGAGCAACTCAATTAAGCAATGCTTGGCAGCGGTGGAGGTTTTTCTATCAAACCCACCCACCGTATAAATCTTGAGCGAGATAACTGGCCAGTACCCTTGCTCGGCTCGCTCAAAAAGGATGCTGACTATTTCAGCATCGTGAAAAGCCGGCCACTGACCAAAGTGGGCAATAACCAGTTCTTGGTTTTCTATACCGGCTATTTCCATTGCTTAAAAGATATCCAGTTACTCCTCTTCCAGCACCGTGAACGCCAGCGCCAGCGGCTCAAATGCCTCAATCAGCTGCTGAACGAAGCCGGGGTTATTAATCAGAATACTCAGCACGTTCTCGCTGCGCTCCTGCAGGCCGCCGTTGGGAAATAGCTTGTCTTTGAGCGCGGCGAGCTGCGTGTAAGCGGTTTCATGCTTGGTTTCGGCGGCTTTGCTGAGGCGCTTTTCGAGGCCGGCGAGACCGGCGGCGGCTTTCTGGGCTTCGGCGGCCACGGTTTTTACCAACGTCGGGTCGAGGCGCTGGGCCACGTCCTGCACCTGCTGGAAAGCGGCGGCCAGGGCCTGCTGCTGCTCCTTCAGGCTCACTTCCTCCTGGCCCAGCGCGGCGCCGACCAGCTTTTTCAACTCCGGCAGCGGGCGGAAAATCTCCAGCGAAGTCAGCCCCAGCTTCTTCAGTTTGCCCGCATTGGCCCGGCTGATGTATTCGGCCGAGTTGCGCGGCAGCACAATGGGGTAGGGTACGCCGAAAGCTGCAAACACGTCCTTCAGCTGAAACCAGTACGCCACCTCGGCCCCGCCGCCGATGTAGACCAGATTGGGCAGCAGGGTTTCCTGATAAACCGGCCGCAGCACCACGTTGGGGCTGAACTGCTCGGGGTGCGTCTGGGCCAGCTCCAGCAATTCGGCCTGGCTGTGGCACTTGGCCGTATTGCGAATGGTGACTTCCACGCAATCAGCGCCGTTGGTGTCGGGTTCCAGGCGCTCGCGCTTACCTTCGTCGGTGATGAAAAACAGGTTGATGGGCCGTGAATACACCTGCGGCTTGTAGCCGGCGGCGGTGAGGCGGCCGTTGGCAGCCTGCACGGCGGCGTTCGAAACCTGCTCCCCGATTTCCTTGGTCAGCAGTGGCACCAGGGCCTGTTTCAGGGCCGGGCGGTCAGCATCGAGCGTCACCAGCCCGAACTCGCCGAACAGCGAATCGGCCAGCTTGCGGGTGGCTTCGGCCAGGTTTTTGGAAGTCGAATAAGCCTCGTGGAAAGCCGCCGGTACCTCGGGCGGCAGCTGGCTCAGCAGCTGCTCCTCAAAACCGTCGAGCGGGAGCCGGCCCACGGGCCCGCCCGTACCGGCCGCATCCCAGGAATACGTTTTGCCGAACAGCGAGAAATGGTTGATTTCGGCAAAATCGTGGTCCTCGGTGGCCATCCAATACACCGGCACGAAATCGTACTGCGGGTATTTCGCCTTCAATTCCCGGCTCAGCTTGATGGCCGACACGATTTTGTAGATGAAATACAGCGGCCCGGTGAGCAGGTTGAGCTGGTGCCCGGTCGTCACGGTGAAGGTGGTGGGCGCGGCCAGCAATTGCAGACTGGCTTCGATGGCGGGCGCGGGCGCGGGGCCATACTGCTCGCGCAGGGCGGCTACCAGCCGCTGGCGGGCCTCGGGCGTGTAAGCCGCTTTCTTCTCCTCGATTTGGGCAGCGAAGTTTTCCAGCGCGGGCCAGCGGTTGTAGAACGGCGCCAACTCAGGCTTCTGGGCGATATAGTCAGTCAGCAGGCCCGAAAACGCGCCGGTGGCGGCGTAGGGCAGGGTGGTACAAAGAGTGGGCATGGCAAAAGAGCGGGGCCGGGTTCGGGGCGAACCTCAGCCAATGGCAAAAGTCCGCACAAAACCCGGCCCCGGCCGAAAAGTTACTTTTGGGTGAATGAACGGTGCAGAGACGCAAGAGTTGAAGGCTCGTCGTCCGCGCCGCCTGGGTGTCGTTTAATGGTAATCGTTCAACAACGAGACGCAAAATGTTGCGTCTCTACACCAAATGCCCGTAGAGGTCGAAATCCGAGGCCGAATCAATCGTCACATTCGCAAAATCGCCAAGGCGCACGAAGGTGTCTTTTTCCACCGGCACCAGCACTTCGTTGTCCACTTCGGGCGAGTCGAACTCGGTGCGGCCCACGAAATAGCCGCTTTCCTTGCGGTCGAACAGCACCTTGTAGGTCTGGCCCACGCGGGCTTCGTTCAGCTCCATCGAAATGCCCTGCTGCAGCTCCATGATGGCGTCGGCGCGCTCCTGCTTCAATTCAGCCGGCACGTCATCCACCAAGGTGTGCGAGTGCGTGTTTTCCTCGTGCGAGTAGGTAAAGATGCCCAGGCGCTCAAACCGCGTCTGTTCCACGAAATCAACCATCTCCCGGAAGTCCTGCTCCGTCTCGCCGGGGTGGCCGGCGATGAGCGTGGTGCGCAGGGCAATGCCCGGTACGCGCTGCCGAATGGTATCGACCAGCTCGATGGTGCGGCGCTTGGTGATGCCCCGGCGCATGCTTTTTAGCATGGCATCGGAGCCGTGCTGCAAGGGCATGTCGAGGTATTTGCAGATATTTTCGCGCTCGGCCATCACATCCAGCGCATCCAGCGGGAACTGCGAGGGGTAGGCGTATTGCAGGCGAATCCAGTCGATGCCGTTCACATCCGAGAGGTTGCGAAGCAGGTCGGCCAGCTTGCGCTCGCCGTAGGCTTCCAGGCCGTAATAGGTCAGGTCCTGGGCAATGAGAATCAGCTCCTTGGTGCCCTGAGCGGCGAGGCGCTTGGCCTCCTTCACCAGGTCCTCAATGGTGCGGTCGACGTGCTTGCCGCGCATCAGCGGGATGGCGCAGAACGAGCAGGGGCGGTTGCAGCCCTCCGCGATTTTGAAGTAGGCGTAGTGCCTGGGCGTGGTAATGAGGCGCTCGCCGATGAGCTCGTGCTTGTAGTCGGCGTTGAGCACCTTCAGCATCTGGGGCAGCTCCAGGGTGCCGAAATAGGCGTCTACCTGCGGGATTTCCACTTCCAGCTCATCCTTGTAGCGCTGCGAGAGGCAGCCCGTCACGTAGAGCTTATCCAGCCGGCCGGCCTCCTTCTCATCCGCGTAGCGCAGAATGGTGTCGATGCTTTCCTGCTTGGCATTGTCGATAAAGCCGCAGGTGTTGATGATGACGATGTTGGCGTCGGACTTCTCGGCCTCGTGGGTCACGTCGAAGTCGTTGGCCACGAGCTGGCCCATCAGCACTTCGCTGTCCACGATGTTCTTCGAGCAGCCGAGGGTGATGACGTTTACTTTGTTGGTGGTTTGATTTCTAACTTTCACTTATCGCGGATTTAGTCGAATGCAGGGGATGACACGGCTTGGGCTTGCGCTGGGGCGTGGGGCCGGAATTCGGGCGGCGGGAATAAAAAAGGGTAGCTGTAGCGTAAGGTGTTGGGCAATAATGAGCGACCGAATGCGGGATTAGACTAGGCGGCGGCCAATCGAACCCCAAAATTACGACGTAGCCAGTCCCCGCCCACCAGTGAGCACCGCATAAACGCCTGGCGCCACGCGCCGCAGCAGCGCCCCCAGGCCCACACTCACGGCAATGATGAGCAGCGGCAGGGCCAGATACGTGAGCAAATGGATGTGCGGCACCGCCCGTCCGTAGCGCAACGCCAGCTCGGTGGCATAGTTCACGAAGGGCACGTGCAGCACGTAAATCAGAAACGAAAAGCCCGTGAGCCAGCGGAACCAGGCCCGGGCCATGCACCATCGCACGAGGCCATCGAGCCCAAACCAGGCCACCAGTATGCCGCTGGCTTCGCCCACTTTGTGCAGCGCCAGCATCCCCACCGCCAGGGGCGTCGAAAACGGCGGCCCGGCGTGAAAGGCCAGCCAGGTTTTGAGCACGCACACGCCCAGCCACAGCGCCACCAGCGGCAGCAGCCGGAGCCAGCCGGGCGGCATCAGCACATCCACTTGGCGCAGGGCCAGCCACACGCCCAGCCCAAAAAACAACAGCCCTTCGCCCTCAACCAAAGGCAGCGGCACCATGAAAAACCACAGCAGCCCCGCCACGCTGAAATACACCTTCGGATGGCGCAGGAGTTTTTTTAGCCACGGATACGCCAGATTATACACCAGCAGGCTGCGCAAAAACCATAGCTGAAACGGCGCGGGCAGCACCAGCCAGCGCACCAGCAGCTCGCCGGCCGTGAGCTGGCTGAGCAACTGCCGGGGCCAGAACGGGCTGATTTCGGCATCAATCACCGCTTGCCGGGTGATGGCAAAATGCTCCAGCGCCCACAGCACCAGCAGCCACAGCCCGCTCCAGAGCAGGTAGGGGAGGCCCAGCGTGCGCAAGCGGCGGCGCACCCGCTGGCCGTGCGGCTCGGCCCCGTCGCGCCGGGCAAACAGGTAGCCCGAAATGGCAAACAGAATGGGAATACGAAAGCGCAGCAGCCCATTGGCCAGCAAATACTGCAGCCAGGTGCCTGGCCCCAGCGGCTCCTGCACCGGCGTGAAGGGCTGCAGGTAACGCGGGTGCAGGTTGTAGCCGTGCACGTAAATCAGCAGCACCATGGCCACCAGCGACCAGAACCGCAGCTTCTGGCTGAGAAATGGGTCGAGGCGGGCGGGCGGGGCTATTGGCATTTGGCTAATAGATACAAATTAGCTCCACGAGGTTGGCTGGCTGCCGAAGCTTTGCGGCCGGCTTATCAGGCGGCCGGAGAATTGCCCGCCTGAAAATCAATCAGGGCCTGCATCAAATCCTGCCCCCGTGCCAGTACGGGGCCACCCATCGGGTCCTGGAAAAGGGTTTCGAAAGGAGCCTGGCCGAAATGCAGGCCGCTGGGCGTAAGCATGTTGATGCGCGCCTGGCCCGTGGGCGGGGCCGGCCGCCGGGCCTCCAGCCACGGGCCAACGGCATTGGCAACGGGCTGCGCCGCCGCCAGCAGGGCCTGGATGGGGCCCCCGGCCAAATCGTGGCCGCCATCCCAGACCACGCCCGCGCCGCTGTGATTGAAGTAGCGGGCGGAGTTGTCCGCGTAGGCCGCCACCAGGTCGAGGCCTTGCGGCAGGGCTACTTCCAGCACCACGCCCAGCACGCGCTTGGCCTCGGCGGCGGGCGGCGCCACGCCCAATAGCCGCAAAAACTGCCAGGCCTGCAGGTACTGCCGCGACTCCAGGTTTGGGGCCGCCAGAACCTGTTGCAGCGCGGCAATGGCGGTGGCGGTATCACTGCGCTGGTAAGCTTCCTGGGCCGCTGCAAACAGGGCCCAGGGCATATCTGCACGGCCAGGCGCAGCCGGTTTGGGCCATTCCAGCACGGGCACGTCGCCGAATAGCAGCTCGCGAATAGCCGGCGGCTCCGGAGCCGCCGGCTTCTTATTAAACAGCGAAAACAAAGCCATAACCAATCAATCAAGAGTGGAAAAAGAAACCGCTACAGTGCCTCAAACTGCCGCAGAAAGCGCATGTCGTTCTCCGTGAACAGGCGCAAATCCTTAATCTGGTACTTGAGCATGGCAATGCGCTCGATGCCCATGCCCCAGGCGTAGCCGGAGTACTTATCGGAGTCGATTTTGGCGTTTTCGAGCACGGCGGGGTCCACCATGCCGCAGCCGCCGATTTCGACCCAGCCCGAATACTTGCAGATGTTGCAGCCCGCCCCTTTGCAGATGAGGCAGGTGATGTCGATTTCGGCACTGGGCTCGGTGAAGGGGAAGAAGCTGGGGCGGAACCGGATGTTAACATCGGCCCCGAACAGCTCCTGCACAAAGTAATACACCGTTTGCTTGAGGTCGGCGAAGCTCACGCCTTCGTCAATGAAAATGCCTTCCACCTGATGAAACATCATGTGGGCGCGGGCCGAAATGGCCTCGTTGCGGAACACGCGGCCCGGCATCACGCGGCGGATGGGCAGGGGCTCGGTTTCCATCACGCGCACCTGCACGGTGCTGGTGTGGGTGCGCAGCAGGTGCGGCAAATCGGGCGCGCCGGTAGCGGCATTGCCGGCCGTGCCAGTGTTGGCAGCGCCAGCCGCGTGCGACACCGGGGCCACGAAGAAGGTGTCCTGCATATCGCGCGCCGGGTGGTTTTCGGGGAAGTTGAGGGCGGTGAAGTTGTGCCAGTCGTCCTCAATTTCGGGCCCCTCGGCCACGGCAAAGCCGATGCGGGCGAACACGCGCATCATCTCCTCGCGCACCAGGCTCAGCGGGTGGCGGGTGCCCAGGGCGTTGGGCGCCACCGGCAGGGTGTAGTCGAAATCGGGGTTGGCGGGGGCGTTGTCGGCGGCGGCTTCGGCGGCCTGCTGGGCCTCGTCGAAACGGGCCTGAGCCTGCTGTTTCAGGGCATTGAGCTGCTGGCCCACGGCGCGCTTGTCCTCGGCGGGCACGGTCTTGAGCTGGTCGAATAAATCGGCCAGCCGGCCTTTGCGGCCGAGGTAGCTGATGCGAAATGCATCGAGCTGAGCGGCGTTGCTAAGGTCGGCGGTTGTAATTTCGGCCTCAAGGGCGGCAATTGAATCCTGCATCATAGGGCGCAAAGTTACGGCAAGGGGCGGACCCTGGCCGAACGTTTCGCCGCCGCAATCAGTTAATTCACCTCACGCCTACCACCGTAACTCTCTCGCCATGAAACGTGCGCTGTTTTTTTTGCTGGCCTTTGGAGCCCTGGCCACCTCCGCAGCCGCCCAAACCAGTGGCTGGGACACCGGAAACTCCTGGGATGCTCCTAAAAAGAGCACCACGAAAAAAACCGCGAAAAGCAGCCAATCGCAGGCTGCCGGCCAGAAAAACTTGCAGAAAGGCGGCGCCGCCGCTGCTCCCGAGCCTGAGATGGTAGCGACTCCTGCACCGGCTGCCGCGGCAGCACCGGCCCCAGCCGCCGGCTTTGGTGGCGCGGGTGCTGCTACCAGCAATGCCCCGCAGGGGATGGGCATGTCGGCCGCGCCCGGCACACCGGTAATGATGCAAAGCGGCCGCAACGTGATGGCCAACGACGCAGCAGCAGCCCGTGAGCGTCGCCTCAACCGCAAAATCAAACACCATGCGCTGCCGCTTAGTCCGAGTGAGGTTCCTAAAACTGCGGCTGCAGCTGCAGCTCCGGCCCCGGTAGCGGCCCCTGCTCCGGCCCCCGCCGCTGATGCAATGGCTACCGGAACCGCCGCCAATGGCGGCGCCGGCAACGGCGCCATGGCTGCACCAAAGGCCAATGTTAAAGCCAGCAGCACTCCCAAGAAGGCGGCTCCTAAGGCCGCTAAAAAAGCACCGGCTTCCGATGGTTGGTAGCCTGCGGTAGCAAGTTAGTTTCTCCTGTTGGCAGCTTCACGGCCCGGCAGCTTCATCGTTAGATGGGGCGGCCGGGCCGTTTTGCGTGGCTTGCCCACCCGGTGCGCTGAAATAATGAATTGGACCCGAAGCCAGCGATGGCAAGTGGCCTGACTGGCAAAGCGTTTGATTGCAAGGGGTGATAAAGTGCGGCAAACGGACGTACCCTGGCGGCTGGTTTCGCGTATGCCCGGAGCAGTCGTCTTATTCAAAGGCGGTGGGCCTGAACGGTCTGCCTGCCGGCTTTGTCGAGCAAACTTCCTTTCTCTCGCATTTCCCATTACACCACTTCACCTATGATTCGCACCCTGTTTTCCCTGCTGTTGGCCCTGGCCGTGGCGGCCGAGGCTTCGGCCCAAGCCACGCCCGGCGTCAAAACCAAAACCGCTACCCACACCAAAACCACCGTTCATCGCCCCGCCAAAGTGCGGAGTACCACCCACAAAACCACCGTGAAAGGTGCTGCCGCGCAATCGTCGGCCCCGTCGGCTCCCGCAGCGGGTGGCCGCAACGACATCGGGCCCGGGGGCAACGGGGCCGTGGGCTCGACGGAAAGCGCCGATGGCAAAGGCCAGAACGCCTACGCCGCCCCCGGCATGCCCATAAACATCAATAATCCGAAGAAAGTGGGCGATTACAACGGCGACCCCGCCGGCAAGCCCGCCCGGCGCCGCAGCGGCACCACGCTCACGCCGCGCTAAGGCGGGCGCTTGGTCGATGAAACGGCCCGGTTGGTACGCATTTCTGCGCCAGCCGGGCCGTTTTGCGTAGGCGGCCCCCGGCGAATGGGAAGTTGGCACACTTTTCGATTTGTACCCTGTCAGCTATACAAATCAACTTTTTTAACCTCTTTCTCAACCCTTCAGCCATGTTCCGCACCTTCCTTACCCTTGCCCTGTCGATGTTCCTGCTGGCTGAAGCTAGCGCCCAGACGGCCCCGGCCACCGCTAAAAAATCGACCACCAAAACGGTGAAGGCCACGGCCCGCACCACCCGCCGCGCCGCCAAAAAAGCCCGTCGCGTGGCCCTCCAAACCGCACCTGCCGCGCCCCGTGTAAACGATGGCTGGCCTCCCCTGGATGACGCGCAAAACGCCGTGGCCTCCACCGCCACCGCTACTACCGACAACGGCTGGGCGACGGCGACGGCCCCGGCTGCCAGCAGCTCCCGCGGCGAAATCGACAACCAAAACGTGTACGCTGCCCCCGGCATGCCGGTGCACGTGCGCACCAGCAACGGCATGGTTCCCTACAGCGTGCGCCCGGCCCGCAAGCCCGTCAGCACCCAAACCACGCTCGGCAACTAATTGCCGAACCAGGCAGTAAATGGAACGGTCATGCCGGGGTTTCCCCGGGCATGGCCGTTCTTCGTTACAGGGATTCCTTCTCAACTTTACCTTACTTTATGCTACGCTACTTTTTCGCTTCCTTATTGCTCGTCACGCTGGTGGTGGCCGATGCCAGCGCCCAGACCAGGCCCCGCGGCAAAAAAATCGCGCCTTACTCGGCCCGGGGCCCCCGCAAGCCGGCGCCCAACATCAACCCCCACACCGGCAAGCCGTACGGGGCCGGTGTTTCGCAGGACATCAAGGATGGCACGGCCTACCTGGCCCCCGGTGTGCCCATGCGCAAGCAGGAAGGCTACCGCGCCAACGGCGGCTACAACGACAACCGCACGCCGCACCCGGTGTATAAAAAGACCAACAGCACCCTCAGCCGCGACAACAGTGCGCCGGTGGTGCCGGTGAAAAGCAAGCGCAAAACCAGGTAGCCAGAGCCAATTAGACCGAGAACCAGACCGTCATGCCGAGCCTGCCGAAGCATCTCTACCGCAGCAGTACAATTGATTACTCGTGCGGTAGAGATGCTTCGGCAGGCTCGGCATGACGTGCTTTCGCGTTACTCTTGGCTGGCGGTGGCTTCGTAGTACAGCGTGCTGCAGTTGTCCGGCCGCAACACGGCCTGGGCGGCGGTGCGCACATCGGCCACGGTGACGGCCTGGATGCGGCGGCTTTCATCGTTCACCAGGTTGGCATCGCCCTGAAGCTTGCTGTAGGCCAGGCTCATGGCGCGGTTCAGGAGGTCGATTTCCCCAAAAACCAGGCTGCTTTCGGCCTGGTTTTTTACTTTTTCCAGCTCCTGGGGGTCCACGTCCTGGGTCAGGAATTCGGCCACCAGGGCCTCCACGGCGGCATCGGCCACTTTGAGGTCCACGCCCTCGTTCAGCTTGCCGCTGATGACGAGCAGGCCGGGGTCGAGCGAGCCGGTGAGGGAGGAGGAAATGTTGTTGAACAGGGCCTGCTCCTTCACCAGGCGCTGGTGCAGGCGCGCCGACTTGCCGTGGCCGAGCATGTCGCTCAGCAGGTCCACGGCGTGGTAGCGCTCGTCGCCGCGGGCGGGCATGTGGTACGTTTTGTAGAGGGCGCTCAGGGGCACGGGGGCGGCGGTGGCGCGGTGGCGGGCCTCGTGCTGCTCGGGCTCGTGGGGGAGCTGGCGCTGGTAGGCCGGGCCGCCGGGAATGGGCCCGAACCACTTCTCGGCCAGGCGGCGCACGTCGGCGGCGCTCACGGCCCCGGCCACCACCAGCACGGCGTTCTGGGGGGCGTAGTGCTTGTGGAAAAAGCCGCGCACGTCGTCCATCACGGCGTTTTCGATGTGCGAAATCTCCTTGCCGATGGTGTTCCACTGGTAGGGGTGGGTGTGGTAGGCGAGGGGCTTGAGCTGGAGCCACACGTCGCCGTAGGGCTGGTTGAGGTAGCTCTGCTTGAACTCCTCGACCACGACTTTGCGCTGCACTTCGAGGCCGTTTTCGGAGAAGGCCAGGTTCAGCATCCGGTCCGATTCGAGCCAGAAGCCGGTTTCGAGGTTGGCGGCGGGCAGCGAGAGGTAGTAGTTGGTGACGTCGGCGGAGGTGAAGGCGTTGTTTTCGCCGCCCACGCGCTGCAACGGCTCGTCGTAGTTGGGAATGTTGACGGAGCCCGAGAACATGAGGTGCTCAAACAGGTGGGCGAAGCCGGTGTGGGCGGCGTCCTCATCGCGCGAGCCCACGTCGTACATGATGTTGAGCACGGCCATGGGCGTGGTGAAATCTTCGTGCACGATGCAGCGCAGGCCGTTGTCGAGGGTGAATTCGGTGAAGTGAATCATGGGGAGGGGAGAGCGGAATTTTGAGCACAACAAAGAACGGCAGCTTCCTGCTTTTTCGCTGAAAAAACAGTTCTTTCGCGGCTACTTTGCTTTTCATTCAGCATCTTTAGCCGCAGAACCTGGCCGGACTGGTTAAGGGCTTGTTTTTCACCTTCCTTTTTTACCCACTGTGATGCTTTTTGACGACAAGTACGACAACCATTTCCTCCACATCGACTGTGGCCGGGCCAAGTTCATCACCTTCGCCGATTACACCCTCACGGCCGTGAGCAAGCCCGATGCCCCGGCGGCCCTGGCGGCTTTGGCGCCCGCCCTGGCCCTGGTGCTCGCCGCTTTTGGGGGGCATGTGGTGGCCCGCACGGGCGGTGGCGGCACCGCCCAAACGGCTACGGCCACCGAAGACGGGCAGTGGACGGCCATCAAGGCCTTCATCACCGAAACCGACGTGAAGGCCGTGCGGCCCGCCTATTTTGGCAACGACGAGGGGCTGCTGACCATTTACCCGGCCAAGCTGGGGGGCCTCACCCAGGCCAGCAAGGCCACCCGCCTCACCAAATTTGAGGCCTACGTGCAGGCCCTGGAAGGCGCCGCCGCGCTGCTCACCGCCGCGCCCGGCCAGGCGGCCCGCCTGCTGCTGAAGGACTACCGCGCCGTGGCCAGCACCAAGGCCGGCACCAAAAGCGGCGTAACTGCCCTCATCGGGAAGCTGGGCCCCGAGGCCGAAGCCGTGTGCTGGGCCCTGTGGGACGTGCATTGCGCCGGCCTGGCCGTGTATGCCCGGAGCCCGCGCCTGGCCGCCGCCCTGTTCGACTACGCCCTGCTGCCCACCAAAAAGCGCGGCACCCCGCCGCCCCAACTTTAGCGCCGGCCGGCCGTGGCCGGTGAGCTGCTTGGGAGCCTTGCGGGCCGGCCGGCCCCGGCCGGTGAGCTGCTTGGGAGCCTTGCGGGCCGGCCGGCCGTGGCCGGTGGGCTACTCATGCGCCTCGTGGGCTGGCCGGCCGTGGCCGGTGGGCTGCTTGGGAGCTTTGCGGGCCGGCCGGCCGTGGCCGGTGAGGGGCTCATGCGCCTGGCGGGCCCACCGGCCGTGGCCGGTGAGGCACTCAACATCCATGGCGGGCTGCCGGCCGGGGCCGGGGCATTGGGTGGGCCGGTTTTAGTAATGCTGCTTATTACCTTTTTCACCATTTCCTTTTCCTGCGTATGAAGATTTCTACTGCTTTTCTCGGCCGTTCGCGCCGAACCTTGCTGGCCCTGGCGGCCACGGGGGCGTTGTGGCTGGGCACGGCCCCGGCCCGGGCCCAGGCTCCCGCCAACGACGACCCCTGCGGGGCCGTGACCCTCACGCCCCAGGGCAGCCTGTGCACGGCCCCCACGGTGAGCACCAACCTCAATGCCACCACCACGGTGCCCAATGGCTACGCCAACAGCGGCAACCCGCTCGATGTGTGGTTTGCGTTTACGACGGCGGCCACGGGCCCGGCCAGCTTCGGGGCCACCATCACAGTGAACGGCAACCCGGCGACGTTCGTCCAGCTGTTTTCGGCCCCGGCGTGCACGGGGCCGTTCACGGCGCTGGACTATTCGGCCTCGAACCAGGCCAACACCACGGCCCCGCGCCTGATTACGGGCGTGCTGCTGGCCAGCACCACGTACTACGTGCGGGTATCGGGCAATCCTTCGTTTAACGATACGCCCGGCCCGTTCACCATTTGCGTGAGCGACGGGCCGGGCTCGGCCACCTGCCTGCCGCCCGTCATCACCAGCCTGACGCAGACGGCCCCCGGCACGGTCACCATCGCCTTCACGCCGGGCCGCAACAGCGTGCCGCCCTATGCCTACACCTACACCGGCAACGGGGCCACGCGCAGCGGCACCACTGCCACGTCGCCCATCGTGCTCACGGGGCTGCCGCTGGGGCCGTATTCGTTCACGCTGGGGGCGGCCTGCAGCTCGGGTGGACAGGCCTCGGCGGCTACCAGCGGTACGCTGCACCCCATCAATGACGAGGCCTGCGGGGCGCTGCCGCTTCCCTTTGCCGGTGCCAGCACCTGCGCGGGCCCCACAAGTGGCTCGTTCGACTACGCGGTGGGCACGGGCGGCCTGGCGCTCAGCAACTGCAACATATTCGGCAACCAAAGCCCCCCCGACCTGTGGTACGCGGTGACGACCACGGCCAGCGGGCCGGGCAGCACCAGCCTCACCGTGACGGGCACGGGGGGCGTGCAACTGCTGCGGCTGTACGCGGGCACGCCGTCGGGGGGGTATTGCAACGTGAGCACCTTGCAGGAGCGGGCGTGCTCATCGTCGGGAGGGCTGCCCACGGCGGCCCCGCTCACGGCCACGGGCCTCACGCCCGGCACCACCTATTACGTGCAGGCTGCCCAAAGCAACACCGGCATCAGCGGGCCTAACTTCACGCTCTGCGCCACGGCTCCGGTGAGCTGCGCCCCGCCGGTCAACCTGTTCGTGGGCAACGTGACCACGACCACGGCCCCGCTCATTTTCACGCCGGGCTTTGGCAACACCGGCTACACCGTGACCTACACGCCCCTGGGCGGCACGGCCCTGACGGCCACCTTCCCCGCCCTGCCCTACACCCTGAGCAACCTGCTGCCCGGCACGCCCTACACGGTGAGCGTGGTGGGGAATTGCGGCGGCGGGCAAACGTCGGCGGCGGCCACGGCCACCTTCAGCACCCTTATTGGGAACGATGAGCCCTGCACGGCCACCCCCGTGGCCCTAAGCGGCGTGGGCTGCACCGCCACGGCCGGCACCACCACCGGGGCCACCGCCAGCCCGGCCACCGGCTACAACGCCCAGGGCTGCGGCTACGGCACCAGCAACGACGTGTGGTACACCTTCACCACGGCCGCCACCGGCGTGGCCAGCACGGGGGCCACCATCACCCTGCCCAACGGGGTGAGCAAGCAGGTGCGGGCCTTCTCGGCCAGCTCCTGCAGCGGGCCGTTCACCGAGCTGGGCTGCGCGTTCTCGTCCCCCGGCACCACGGGCACCAACCAAAGCCCCGTGCCGCCGCTGGCCCTGAGCAACCTCACCCCCAGCACTACTTACTACGTGAGCGTGGGCGAAGGCAACTACTTCGGCCTGCCCAATTTCAGCCTCTGCGTGAGCAACCCGCCGGCCTGCCCCGGCCCCACCGCGCTGGCCGTGGGCGGCATCACCCAAACCGGGGCCAGCGTGAGCTTCACGCCGGCGGCCGGCACTACGTCCTACACCGTCACCTACCAGGCCACCGGCGGCCCGGTGCAAACCGTGGCCCCGGCCCCCACCGCTTCGCCGGTGCTGCTGAGCGGCCTCACGGCCAGCACTACCTACACCGTCACCGTGCAGGCCGTGTGCCCGGCCGGCCTGGGCACCTTGCTCACGGCCACGCTCACCACGCTGCCCGTGGGCCTCACCAACGATGAGTGCGCCACCGCCGTGCCGGTTGCCAGCATTGGGGCGGGCACCTGCGGCACGGCCGTGGCCGGCACCACCACGGGCGCGACGACTTCGGCGGGCGTGCCGGCACCGGGCTGCGCGGGCTCGACGTTCAATGACGTGTGGTATAGCCTCACGGTGCCGGCCAACGGCATTCTGCAAGTTGAAACCGACCCCGTGGCCGGCTCCGCCCTCACCGATACCGGCCTGGCGCTGTACGCCGGCACCTGCGGCAGCCTCACCCTGCTCGGCTGCAACGACGATTCCCGGGCCAGCCTCTTTTCCCAGGTCCGCAGCGCGGGCCTCACGCCCGGCAGCACCGTTTATGCCCGCGTGTGGAACTATGGCAGCACGCCCACGGGGGCCTTCACCCTCTGCGCCCAGACCGACGCGGCCTGTCCGGCCGTGACGGGCCTCGCGGCCACCATCGCCGGCACCACGGCCAGCGTGGCATTCACCGGGCCCGGCAGCGCCACCGGCTACACGCTTACCTACACGCCCAGCGGCGGCACGGCCACCACCGTCACCGCCACGGCTTCGCCCGTGAGCATCCCCGGCCTGCTGCCCTTCACCACCTACACCGTGGCCGTGGTGAGCAACTGCGGCGGGGGGCTGACGTCGGCGGTGGCCACGCTCACCTTCAGCACCAGCACGTATTGCATCACCAACATTGGCGGCGGCTGCGGGGGCAATGACATCGTGGCCGTGGCCATCCCCACCACCACGCTCAACAACGCCGGCACCACCTGCGTCACCACTTCCGGCAATGCCTACGCCACCTACCCGGCCACGGGCAGCAGCACGGCCAGCCTGCTCCGGAATGGAACTTACCAGTACCGCGTCACCACTACGGGTACTTCCGACATCACGGCCTGGATTGACTTCAACCAGGACGGGGTATTCTCCACCGGCGAAGGCACCCAGGTAGCCCTGGGCAGCATCGCCAGCCTGCCCGCCACGGCCACGTTCACGGTGCCGGCCACGGCCGCGCTTGGCCGCACGGGCCTGCGGGTGCGCAGCCGCTCGGCCGGCAACGGCAACGGCCCCGCCGATGCCTGCACGCAGTTCGGCTCGGGCGAGACGGAGGACTACCTCGTCACCATCGTGCTGGGCACGGCCACGCACGAAAGTGCCCTGGCCGCCCAGGTGAGCCTGTATCCGAACCCGGCCACGGCCGTCTTCACCCTCGCCGTGCCGGCCGCCCTCACGCACAAAGCCACCACGGCGGCGCTCTACAACAGCCTGGGCCAGGTGGTGCGCCGGCAGCGCCTGCCCGCCAGCGCCACCGGCACCGAGGCCCGCTTCGACGTGAGCGGCCTGGCCCACGGCGTGTACTCGCTGCGGCTGGACACCGACGCCGGCACCGCCGTGAAACGGCTGGTGGTGGAGTAGCCAGCCCAGCCACCGCTTGGCAAACAAAAAGCCTCCGGCAACTGCCGGAGGCTTTTTGTTTGTCCGGCAAGGCCGCTAAAATTCGGCCCGCACGCCCAGCAGCCAGGTACGGGGCACGGGCACGGCCCCGTAATCGACGCCGGCCAGGGAGGGGGTGGCGCCGCCGCTGCTCACGTTGGGGTCGTAGCCCCGGTAGCCGGTGAGGACAAACAGGTTCTGGCCGCCCACCCACACGCTGATGTCCTGCGTGGCCGTTTGGCGCAGGCGGTAGGTGAGCGTGAGGGAGGAAAGGCGCACGTTGGCCCCGTTTTCGAGCAGGCGGCTGGCCGTTGTGTAGCTGTTGAGGCCATTCACTGACGGGTCGTACGACCGGTTGCCGGCCACGGGTATCGCAGTGTTTTGGTGCGCGGGCGTCCACCGGTCATTCACCGAGGTGGCGCTGTTGCTGAAGCCCGTGGGCGTGTCGAGCAGGTCGAGCTGCTGGTTCAGCACCTGGTAGCCAAACAGGCCGTCGAGCTGCGCGTCGAGGGCCAGGCGGCCCAGGCGCAGCTGCTGGCTCAGGCTGGCCAGCTGCGCCGGAATGCCGCTGCCGAGGACGGCCTGGCCCGGGTAGGTAAGGCCGTTGCTGCTGGTTTGCACGAAATGCCGGTTGCCGTTGGCATCCAGGCCATCCTGCTGGTAGCCGTAGAATGTGCCCACGGGCTGATTGTCGAAGCGCGGGCTGAGCGGCACGGTGGCGTTGTCCTCGCGAACCCGGTTGCGGTTGAGGCTGCCCACCAGGTGGGTGGTGCCTTGCAGGCGGCCCCGCTGCCAGTCGGCGGTCAGGGTCAGCTCCAGCCCTTGGTTGCGGATGGTGGCCTCGTCGAAAGCAAGCAGGGTATTATTAAGGTTTGTGCCACTGGGAACGTTGAATACCGTGCTTATCAGGGCGTGGCTGCTGGTGCGCTGGTAGGCTACCAGCTGGCCCGTGAGGCGGCCGGTGCGGCGGCCCAGGCGCAGCCCGGCCTCCACCTGGTCGGTGTATAGCGGCGACTGGTAGCGGGGAGCCGGATAAGGCCCCCCAATGGGCGTGGGCGCAGTGGACGCGGGGGGCAGGCGGGCCGGGCCAAACAGCCCCCAGCCCAGGCCCAGCGTGCCGGTGCGGGCCGCGCCCGCCCACAGGCGCAGGGTGGGGTGGCCGGGCCGGGCCTGCCAGCTGAGCTGGGCGCTGGGGTAGTAATCGGTGCGGGCGGCCCCGCGATAATGCCCGTAGCTCAGGCCCGCTTCCACGGTCAGCGTGCTGTCGAAGGTGTACTGTAGGTTGGCCCAGGGCCGGTGTAGGCGCAGCTCGGCACTTTGCTCGTAGTAGCCACTGCTGAACCCGAAGCCGCCGTTAGCAAACAAGTAATCGGTGCGCCCGATAAGGTTGACGGCCTGGTATTGGTAGTCGACCTCGGCGCTGAGGGCGTGCCGCAGCCCCAGCTGCTGCTGGTAGCGCACCGCCAGCCGCGCCCCCCACTGGCTGGTGCGGTAAATCTGGGTGCCGTAGTCCTGGCTGCTCGGCGGGTTGAAAGTCGACCCGTTGAAGAAGCTTACCAGGCGGTTGCTTTCGGCACTGAGGATGGTGCGCTGAAAGTTGGCGGCGGCCTGCACGGTTACGTGCGGCACCACTTCGTAGTCGGCGGCCAGCTGCGTGAGCAGGCGGCGGGTGCGGGGCGTGCGGTAGGAGTAGTCGGCCACGGCCACAGGGTTGGTCAGGGCCAGCGTGGGGCCGAAGGTGCTCCCGATGCCGTAGCTGCTGTAGTTGCCCTGGGGGGTGCGCACCGGCTGGGTAGGCGGGGCCAGCAGCGCCGCGCGGGTGGCCCCCACGCTGCCCGTGGTGTAGGGCAGCTGCTGGGTGGTTTGGCCCAGCGCGGCGGTGCCGCGCAGGTGCAGGTGCGGGCCCACGCGTTGGTCGAGGGCCAGGCGCAAGCCCAGGCGGGTCAGGTCGGCGTGTTGCAGCACGCCGCTTTGCCTGCGGTAATCGAGGCTGAACAAAAAGGAGGTTTTGTTTCGCCCACCTTCCAGGCTCAGCTGGTGCTGCTGCACGCCGGCGGTGCGGTACGTTTCGGCCTGCCAGTCGGTGCCGGTGCCCAGGTCGGTGCGGGCAAAGGGTACCGAGGAAGCGCTTCCCTTCAGCGCCGCCTCATTAGCCAGCTTCGCATAGTCGGTGGCATCAAGCAGGGCGTAGCGCTGGCGCACCTGCTGCACCCCCAGGTAAGCCGCGTAGCGCACACGCAACGGCCGGTCGGCCCGGCCTGTCCGCGTCCGAATGCTGATGACGCCGTTGGCTCCCAGCGGCCCGTAGCGCGCCACGGCCGCCGGCCCGGCCAGCACCTCAATGCCTGCGATGGCCTCGGGCGGCAGCAGCTGCAACGGGCTGGCCCCGGCTTCGGCGTGCTGGTCGGCCACGGTGGGCTGGTACGGATAGGTACTGGAGGGCTCGTAGGGCGGCATGGGGGCCGAAACCCCGTAGCCCTGGTCCGGCGTCAGGTCGTCGTTGAGGGCGGGCAGGCCATCCACCACGTACAGCGGCTGGGCCAGTCCCTGGGACACGCTGGCCCCCCGAATGCGCACCACGCTGCCACTACCGGGGCTGCCGTCGTAGGGCGTAACCTGCACGCCGGCCACGGTGCGCAGCTGGTCCTGTACGGTGAGAAACGGCCGCACCGGCTGCTCCCGGCCTTGCAACCGGAAACTGCCGCCCGGTGTGGGGGCCGTGGCCAGCGAATCAGGCAAGTCTCCCCGAAAGGGTCGACGGACAGTATCGGCGGGGGCCGCGGCCGCGCTGGTTGCCGCCGCAGTGGGGGCTTGCTGGGCGTGGGTAGTACCGGCGGTGAGTAGGGTGAGTAAGGCGACTGGTAGCGGTCGAATCATAAAATAGGGTGGAAAGGGGTAGCGCAATGAGTCGGCAAGATAGAAGCCTTTGGCAGGCTTGGCTGAAAAACCGGGGGTGAAGCAGCTGCCCATTGGGCAAAGGGGACTGCGGCTACGGCCGGACCGCCGGGTGGAAATACACGTTGAGCGTGGCCCCGAACCAGGAATGCGTGTCGTAGTCCTCGAACGCATGGCCGCCGGAAGAATGACCGTAGGAAACCAGGGCCGGTGTGAGGCTGGGCCGGTAGGCCAGCGCCACCGTGGTTTCGTAGCGGCCGAAGGGCAGCAGGCGCACCTCAAACCCCAGCAGCCCGGTGGCCTCCACGGGGTGCGTGGCGTAAACCCCGGTCCTGTTATCAGGCACGGCCCGGCCGGTGAGCCAGAACGTGGGGCCGCCGCCCAGCAACAGGTGTACCCGCGCGGCGGGCCGGTCGGTGCGCAGGTAAAAGGGCACGAACAGCACGGCGTTGCTCGCCGAAAACGCTTGCCAGGGCCGGGCCGGGCGGCGTTCGAGCAGGGCATCGGCTTGCAGGTTGAGGAAGCCACCGGCCGCCGCAAAGCCGTAGCCGCCGCTGAGGCCGCCGGTGTAGGCCGACCACGGGTGGTGCTGGCCCGAGCCATCGGCGCTGGAGTAGCTGGCGCCGGTGCCCAGCTTCAGGCCGAAGCTCCAGCGGGAAGTGGCCGGCGCGGGCAGGTTGGAGGCCGGGGCCTGCGCCTGGGCCATCGCCGGCCAGGCCGCGAGCAGGAGTAGAAAAGCCAGGCGCATAGACGGGAGAGCAGTAGTTGGAAGGCAACCCAATATAGGCACCGCTGCGCCCGCTAACTTTGTCTTTCCCAACCCACCCGTTTTGTTCCATGATACCAGCTGCCCGGCTCTTCAGCTCGACCGCTCCGCCCCCGCTGAACCGCAAACCGCCGGCCGGTTCGATGTGCAGCTCCGCCACTAGCGGGCGGCTGCGGGGTACAGCGTGGTGCCCAGGGTGAAGCCCACCCAGCTGATGCCCACGTTTCTGCGTGACTCGTCGTTGACAACCTGTGCGCCTGGGTTGGTGTAGCTGTCCGGAAAGCCATAGGCATAGCTGGGCGTGAGCGGCGCATGCACCCGCAGGCCGAGCGTGGTTTCGTACCGGTGCCACGGCAGCACGCGTACTTCAATGCCGAGCAAGACCGTGAGCTCGACCGGACGCACATAGTAGGCGGCGTCGGCGCCGGGGCGGCCCAGTGCGAAGGTGGGCCCGGCACCTACCAGGAAGTGCAGCCTGCGGGCCGGGGCGGCGGTGCGCAGATAGAGCGGCATAAACAGCCGCCACTGGTGCAGCGTTTGGGGCCCGTAATCGGGGAACGGTGCCATCTGCCGGTAATCGACTATCATGGCGTTGCGGGATAGCAGTGCCTCTACCCCAAGGCTGACCAGCGGGCCGGCAAAATAGCGCGTGGCCATGAGGCCAACGACTGGCCCCGCCAATGATTCATCGTATTCGTGTCGGGAATCGCCGTGTTGGGTGTTGACCTGGCCCAGGCCCGCGCGGATGCCCCAGCCCCATTGCGAAACCGGCGCGGCGGCCGTCGCTTGGGCCGTAGCGCCGTGGCAGGCCAGCAGGCCAAAAGCAGTGAGTAGGAGCTGACGCATGGGCCGGGGACGAAAATGAGCGATGCCCAAATATAGCCGCCGCCGCGCCCGCTACCTTTGTCTTTCCCAACCCACCCGTTTTGTTCCATGACTTCAGCTGCACCGGCTCTTCAGTTCGACCGCCACGACCTCCCCAACGAAACCCTCCTGCACCTCTACCAGCACCTGCTGCGCCCCCGGCTGATTGAGGAAAAAATGCTGATTTTGCTGCGCCAGGGCAAGGTGAGCAAGTGGTTTTCGGGCATCGGCCAGGAGGCCATCTCGGTGGGCAGCACCCTGGCTTTGGAGGCCGACGAGTACATCCTGCCGCTGCACCGCAACCTGGGCGTGTTCACGGGGCGCGGGGTGCCGCTGGGCCGCCTGTTTGCGCAGTGGCAGGGCAAGCGCACGGGCTTCACCAAGGGCCGCGACCGCAGCTTCCACTTCGGCACCAACGAGCACCACATCGTGGGCATGATTTCGCACCTCGGGCCGCAGCTGGCCGTGGCCGGCGGCATCGCCCTGGCCGATGTGCTGGATAAAAAGCCGAAGGTGACCCTCACGTACTCCGGCGACGGCGGGGCCAGCGAAGGCGACTTCCACGAGGCCCTGAACGTGGCGGCCGTGTGGCAGCTGCCCGTCATTTTCATGATTGAGAACAACGGCTACGGCCTCAGCACGCCCAGCAACGAGCAGTTCCGCTTCAAATCCTTCGTGGATAAAGGCCCGGCCTACGGCATGGAAGCCGTGCAAATCGACGGCAACAACGTGCTCGAAGTATACCTCACCGTGAAGCGCCTGGCCGAAGACCTGCGCCAGAACCCGCGCCCCGTGCTCGTCGAGGCCCTCACCTTCCGGATGCGCGGCCACGAGGAAGCCAGCGGCACCAAGTACGTGCCCCAGTCCCTGATGGAAGAATGGGCCGCCAAAGACCCGGTGGAGAACTACGAAAAGTGGCTCCTGGCCGAAGGCATTCTCACCGAAACGGCCAAGCACAGCATCCGCGAAACCATCAAGGCCGCCATCGAAGCCGGCCTGCAGGAGGCCGATGCCGAGCCCATGCCCGTGGCCGATGTGCAGGAGGAAATCGCAGACATGTACGCGCCGGTTGAGCCAGACGCTTCTTTGGTTGTCAGTGGCAACAGCTCTGAACCAGCAACCGACAACGAACAACTGGCAACTACAAGGGAAATCCGCTTCATCGACGCCATTTCCGAGGGCCTGAAGCAGAGCATGGAGCGCTACCCCGACCTCGTGCTCATGGGCCAGGACATTGCCGATTACGGCGGCGTGTTTAAAATCACGGAAGGCTTCGTGGCCAAATTCGGCAAGGCGCGGGTGCGCAACACGCCCCTGTGCGAGTCGGCCATTGTGGGCGTGGGCCTGGGCCTCAGCATCAAGCACAAGAAGAGCATGGTCGAGATGCAATTCGCGGATTTCGTGACCTGCGGCTTCAACCAGATTGTGAACAACCTCGCCAAAAGCCATTACCGCTGGGGCCAGAACGCCGACGTCGTCATCCGGATGCCCACCGGCGCGGGCAGCGCCGCCGGCCCCTTCCACAGCCAGAGCAACGAGGCGTGGTTCACCCACGTCCCCGGCCTGAAAGTGGTGTACCCCAGCAACCCGCACGACGCCAAAGGCCTGCTCTGCGCCGCCTTCGAAGACCCCAACCCGGTGCTGTTCTTCGAGCACAAGATGCTCTATCGCAGCCTCTCCGGGCCCGTGCCCGAGGCCTACTACACCACGCCCATCGGCCAGGCCGCGCTGGCGGCGGAAGGGGAGGAGCTGAGCATCATCACCTACGGCATGGGCGTGCGCTGGGCCCTGCAAGTGTGCCAGGAGCTGGGCGTGTCGGCCGACATCCTCGACCTGCGCACCCTGCTGCCCTGGGACCAGGAAGCGGTGCGCAAAACCGTGGAGAAAAACGGCCGCGTCCTCATCCTGCACGAAGACACGCTGACCGGCGGCATCGGCGGCGAAATCGCGGCCTGGATTGGCGAAAACTGCTTCGAGCACCTTGATGCGCCCGTGCGCCGGGTGGCCTCGCTGGACACCGCCATCCCGTTTGCCCCGCCGCTGGAAGCGGCTTTCCTGCCCCAGCAGCGCCTGCGCGAGCAGGTGGCGGCCCTGCGCAATTATTAGAATGGGTATTAGTTGCTTGTTGTCAGTTGTCCGGTCGTATTCGCTTCGTAAATTGAGCGGTTCAATCTCTGACAGTAACCAGCTAACAACTGACAACGAGCAACTAACAACTAAACATTGCCGGTGAAATACTGTCTGCCCTCTGTTCTCCTTCGGTCCCTGCTGGGCGTGCTGCTGCTGGCAGCGCTGGGCAGTTGTAGCGTCTACCACAAGGTTTTTCATCCCTACCGCCTGCCCACGCCCAAGCCGTCGCCGGAATTCAAAGCCCAGCAGAAAGAAGCCGCCGCCCGGAAGAAAGCCAACGAAAAAGCTTCCGACGCCATATTTAACAAGAAGAAATCGGCCCCGACCGACGAAGCCGCGACCGATGTTTCCACGCCTTCGGGCGGGAGCATAACCGCACCCGAAGCCGCGCCCGAGGCCAGCAAGCTCCCCGAAGGCCCCACGGTGCACTACGACAAGCACGGGCTGATGAAAAAGCCCAAGCTGAACCGCCGCAAACGGCACAAGCAGTCGAAGCCTTTCCGCCCCTGGCAGTCCATTCGCAGTTTCTTCAAATTCGGCCTCCATGCAAAACCCAACTACGACCCCGACCACCGGCCCGTGGCCCCCGCGCCCACAGCCGAGCCGGACGCCGCGCCCACGCCCGATGCCGCACCTGCTGAAGACACTCCTAAGCCCGATAAAAAAGCGCCCCGCCAGGTCGTGCCCAAGCCCGATACCTCGCCCCGGCAAGAAGTTGTGCCTAAGCCCGATGGTGCCGGCAAGCCCTAGCGGCTGGCGGGGGCTGGTGGTGGTGCTGGCCGTGCTGCTGGGTGCGCCGGCGGCCCAAGCGCAAATCGTGCGCGAAAAACCGGCCCAGGTGAAGGCGGCCAACCGCCGCGCCCTGCGCGAGGTGAAGCACACCGACGTGCCCTACAAAGACAGCCACCTCGACGTAACCCGCGACCACCTCAAGCGCGGCCAGAGCAACCAGACCCTGCCCGAGGGCAGCGGCAGCGACGAACTGCGCTACAAAACCGGCGCGGCCCCCAACGTGAAGCCGACCGGCTTCCTGGGCCTGCGCCACAAAAAGAAGTCCCTGTAGGCCGTGCCGCGGGGCCCCGAAGTTTTTTGAAAGACTTTCCGGGAATCAAGTGTTATACAATTGTTGTATTACACCTGCCGGACGTGCACGCCGCCGTTCGTGCTGTGTGCGGCGGCCGTTCCAGGCACTGAGTGCCCTGGTGCGCCGTCCCGTAGCTACCTGAATTACTAATTGCTAACCGATATTATGTCCACTCCCTGGCTTCCCCTCACCCAACCCGAACAACTAACCGACCTGCAACAAGCCTCGCACGAGCAGCCGGTGCTCATCTTCAAGCACAGCACCACCTGCTCCATCAGCGCGGCGGCCAAGAGCAAGATTGAGCGCCAGTGGGCCGACAGCGGCCTGACCATGCCCATCTACTACCTCGACCTGCTGCGTTTCCGGCCCCTTTCGGCCCAGATTGCCGAGCAGTTCGGCATCCGCCACGAGTCGCCGCAGCTGTTGCTCATCAAGGATGGCGAGTGCCGCTACGATGCCTCCCACATGGGCATCCGCCTCAGCGATGTGAAATCAATGGCGAATTAGAGAACGAAGTAAGTTGATAAAGACCGTCATGTCTCGGTCTCTGCTTCATGCGCAGGATGCTCGACATGACGGCCTTTTCCATTCTACCGATACTCAAACACCACGTTCTGCTTGACGTCGGGGTGCAGGCTCATGGTCACCGGGCAGGTGTGGGCGGCGCGCTCCAGCAGGGCCCGCTCGCTCGGGGCCAGGGTGGCGGGCAGGGTCAGCGTCACGTCGATTTGCGCAATGCGGCGCGGGGCTTCGGTGCTCATGTGCTTCGTCACCACAAACGTGCTGCCGGCCAAATCCCACTCGTGGCGCTCGGCCACGATGCCCATGGTCGTGATGATGCACGCACCCAGGGCGGTGCTCACCAGGTCGGTGGGCGAAAAGGCTTCGCCCCGGCCGTGATTATCGACGGGGGCATCGGTTTGAATAATGGTACCCGAGGCAACGTGAGTGGCTTCGGTGCGGAGGTGCCCGTCGTAGCGAGCGGTGGCGGTGTTCATCAAGTCAGCGAGTTATCTTTACAAAGTTGTTTCTGATTTAGCTAAATTACGTACTACTTGATGCGCCGCGCCTGTGGCGCTTGGTCGGTTCCATTTCTGGTTGACTATGCATCTCCTTTCCTCCCGTTTTTTTGGTTTGCTGGCCGTTGGTTTGCTGGCCGCCGGCAGCATCCAGGCGCAGGACTCTGGACGTTCCACGCCCGCCCGCGCCGCATCGTCGTCCGCGCCGGAGCCCTCGTCGTCCCCGGCGCGCGCAGCCCAGGCACCGCTGCGTTCAACGGCGGTGCCGGCCGCGCCGTCCGATGAACAGTCGTACCGCAAGGAATTTGTTTTTGGCATTAATTTCAATAACCAGGGCGGCTTATTGGGCGGCGCGTCGGTGCGCTCCTCGCACGTGCTCGACGACCGTTTCCTGCGCTTCTGGAGCATTGAGGGGGTGATGCTGAAAAATGGCAAAGAAGTGCGCTTTACTTCGGTAGTGGGGGGCACCTACATCGACCGCAAAACCAACTACGCCTTTGTGCTACGTCCCTCGGTGGGCCTGCAGCGCATCCTGTTTCGCAAAGCCGCCGATGCCGGTGTGCAGGTGAATGCCCTGTTGAGCGTGGGGCCGTCCATCGGCCTGCTGATGCCTTACTACATCAGCTACGACCGCACGGCTACGAAAACCAGGGTTATCAACGTGCAGACCGACGACATCGTGAACGAGCAGTACGACCCCTACAAGCACACCGATTCGGGGGCCATTCTCGACCACGGCCCGCTGTTCAGCGGCATTGGGCAAACGCAGGTGGTGCCCGGCTTCCACCTGCGTGGCGGTCTCAGCTTCGAGTACGGCCGCTACCGCGACGCCGTGACCGGCCTGGAAGTGGGCTTTCTGGTGGAAGGCTTTACCAAGCGCATGGTCATCCTCAGTCCCGGCACCCTGTCCGACACTGACGCGCTGAATCACAAATTCTTCCCCTCGGTGTACCTGACGCTGTATTTCGGCCACCGCTCATAAGGGTAGTTAGCAGTTAATAGTGAGCAGTTAACGGCTGCCAGGGTGTGACGCGGAGGTAGTTATGCCCGAGGCACAGACTTCCTTGATTAATTTTGTGCAGCTTTTTTTTCGAACCGATTGGGCTGCGAATTGCTTTTGCATAGGGTTAACTGCTCACCGTTAACTGCTAACTGTTAACTGAAAATGATTGATTTGCCCGTTATCCAGCCCGAAACGGCTGCCCCCGCCCGCCCCCGCAAGCCCGACTGGCTGCGCGTGAAGCTGCCCGTGGGCGAAGAATACGCCGCCGTGCGCCGCCTCGTGGACGAGCACAAGCTGCACACCATCTGCGAGAGCGGCAACTGCCCCAATATGGGCGAATGCTGGGGCGCCGGCACGGCCACCTTCATGATTCTGGGCAACATCTGCACCCGGTCGTGCTCGTTCTGCGCCGTGGCCACCGGCCGCCCCACCGAGTACGACCTCGACGAGCCCCGCCGTGTGGCCGAAGCCATTCACCTCATGAAAGTGAAGCACGCCGTTATCACCAGCGTGAACCGCGACGAGCTGAAGGACCGGGGCGCCAGCGTGTGGCGCGAAACCGTGGTGCTCACCAAGCAGCTCAGCCCCGGCACCACCATCGAAACCCTGATTCCGGACGTGAAAGCCAACTGGGACGCGCTCGACGTGATGATTTCGGGCGGCCAGGAAGTGATTTCGCACAACATCGAAACCGTGGGCAGCCTCTACCGCCTCGTGCGCCCGCAGGCCCGTTACGACCGCAGCCTGGAGCAAATCCGTCGCACGAAACTGGCCGGCCACCGCACCAAATCCGGCATCATGCTGGGCCTGGGCGAGAAGGCCGACGAGCTGTACCAGGCCATGGACGACCTCGTGGCCAATGGCCTCGACATCCTCACCCTGGGCCAGTACCTGCAGCCCACCAAGCGCCACCTCGACGTGGCCGAGTTCATCACCCCCGACCGGTTTGCCCACTATAAGGAAGAAGGCCTGAAACGGGGCCTGAAATACGTGGAAAGCGGCCCGCTGGTGCGCAGCTCCTACCACGCCGAGCGCCACGTAAACGTGCCAATTTAACGAACGAAAACGGTCGTTTCTCCAACGTCGAACTTTAGTCGACTTGTTTTTGCCTGAATTTGAAGCAGCCCCGGCCAGCCAGCCGGGGCTGCTTTTTTGCGGTCGGTGTCGTCTGTTTCGGGAGAGTAAAGAAATAATGCGACAGAGCGCAGGAAAGCCAAAAATAGTGGGGAATTCCCTGTTACAATAGCAGGATAAATATTTTTTACCTACTCAACGACTGTACTTGCTTGAGTAAAAATATAAAAGAATATAAGCAAGTGAAAGGGTTAGCTTTGCCGAAAATAGGGCCGAGAAATACTTTTTGCCAAGCTGGCATGAGGAGATAACGCTTTTGCTTAACCCCCCACACTTTGGATATACCATTACAACCCTTGTCCCGAGTGCCGGGATTTTTTTTGCTGCTGACTTTACTTTTTGAGCCTTTTGTGGGCTCAGCCACTAGATTCCGGCCTGTAAATTCAGTTAAGGCGAAGGCGGCTTCGCGCGGCTCGTTGAGGCCTGCGGGGAGTCGGTCGATACTGGCCGGCAATGTGCTGGTGACGACCATCAGCGGACCCACCAGCACGAGCATCGGGCAGGTGATAACCTACATTGCGACCACCCAGAACGTGACCACCGTGGATGCCACGGGCGTGGTCGTCACCATCAAGCTGCCCATTGGCCTGCCGCTGAGTACGGTGAGCGGCGGCACCTACGCCCCGGCGACCGGCCTGGTCACCTTTGCCTCCACCACGGTGGCCGTGGGCACGAGCCTGGCCAGCGCCGTGAGCTTCCTGGCCCAAAGCACCGGCACTTACACCGGCAAAGCAGCCAGCACGGCCAGCGCCGCCAATGCCGAAGCCACGCTGACCGACAACGACGGCTCGGCCGCCAATGCCAACCTTTCGACTACGGTTGCGGGCGCGCTCTGCGCCCCTACCACGGCCTCGATTGCCAAGGACGGCAGCCCCACCAACCTGGGAACGGCCGGCCCGGCCGGGGGCCTCATCGTGAATACGTACTTTCCCTCCGCCACCACGGCGCAGACGCTGAGCGTGGGGGCTACCAGTATTGTGGTGGGCACCCCCACCGGGGCGGCCCCCGGTGTGACGGCCGGCGACTTGCTGCTCATCATTCAAATGCAGGGCGCGGACATCGACGTGAATAATACCAACACGTACGGCGACGGCCTGACCGGCGCTGATGCTGCCGGCTACTTAGTCAACGCCAACTTCACGGCCGGCACCTACGAGTACGTAGTGGCCAATAGCACCTTGGCCGCAGGCGCTTCGGGCACGCTGACTTTGGCCAGCCCGCTCCGCAATGCCTACCTGAACGCTGCCGCAGTAGCCACCACCAGCGGCCCGCGCACGTTTCAGGTAGTGCGGGTGCCGCAATACGGCAACGTGACGCTGGCCGGCAACATTGGGGCGGCCCAGTGGGACGGCGCCAAGGGCGGCATGGTGGCGCTGGAAGTAGCCGGCAAGCTGACTTTTGCCGGCTTCGCCATCACGTCCGCCGCGCGCGGCTTCCGGGGCGGCGGCGGGCGGGCCCTGTTTAATGCCCCGGCCACCACGGCCATCAATATTGCCACCGATAATGCGTCGGCCTACGGCGAGAAAGGCGAGAGCTTCGCCGGCACGCCGCAATTTGTGGTTTATCAAAACGCGGCGCTTGTGCGCGTCGGCACTGATTTGGGCACCAATTCTTACCCCAGTGGCGGCCTGGGGCGCGGCGCTCCGGCCAATGGCGGGGGCGGCACGGCTACCCGCAAGGGCGGCGGCGGCGGCGGCGGCGGCGCGGCCGCTGGTGGCAAAGGCGGCTACAACTTAGGTGACCCAACTCCTGCCGTGGACAACCGGGCCTATGGGGGCGCGGCGGCCGCGCAGATATCGAGCAGCCGCCTGCTGATGGGCGGCGGCGGCGGCGCGGCCAACAACAGCGACAACGTGCCGCTGGATGCCAAAACCCCGGCGATGCGGGCCCTATTTAATGGCGGCGCGCAGGGCGGTGGCATCACGATTATCCGGGCCGGCAGTGTTTCGGGCACGGGTACCGTTAGCGCCTCCGGCAACGACTCGGCCCAACAAACCGTCTCGGGTGGGGGCATTGTTGTGGCCACCGGAACTCCGTTATCGAATGTCATCGAAGGCATGGGCGGCGGTGGCGGCGGCGGCACCATTCTGGTGGCGCTCCGCGATGCCACGGGCCTGGCCAACATCACAGCGGCCAATGCGGGCGGGGCGGGCGGCCTTAATGCCAATACCGCGACTACAGTTGCCACGAGTGCCACTCCCAGCCCCGCCGGGCCGGGCGGCGGCGGCGGCGGCGGGGCCGTGATTGCCAATGGCACGTTCGGCACCCTCGCGGTGGCCGGCGGTGCGGCCGGCACCTCGCAGTATGGGGGTACCACCGTCACCTTCGGCGCCACCGCCGGCAACAGCGGCGTCGTGCTCGCCCTGCCCGGCAGTAGCACCGACGGGCCCGTGGCGGCCGATGCCAGCGGCGGCGCGCCCGGCGTAGCTGCCAGCGCCGATTGCGAAGACGCCCCGGCCGCGGCCAACGATGCCTACATCACCACTCCCGGCACGGCCATCACCCTGAGCGGTGCCATCGGCACGGCCACGGCTGGCGTGCTTACTAATGATGCGGATGCCGTGGGGGGCCTCGACCCCGCCACGGTTGACCTTGACCGCAGCACGGCGGGGGTGCAGCAGGGCACAGCGGGGGCTCCCATTGCGGTGTCGGGTGGCACGGCCTACGTTACTGCGACGGGCCAAATCACCTTTACGCCCACGGCGGGCTTCAAGGGGACGGCCCTGTTCATGTACACCGTCAGCGACATTTATGGCAAAAATTCGAACCCGGCCCTGGTGCGCGTGACGATTGAAGACCCGCGCTTTGACCTGGTCACGGCCATCTCGACCACGGCCAGCCTGCCGGCCGCCGGCTCGCTGGTGCCATTCACCATCACGGCCACCAATAATAACGCGACCACCGCCGCCACCGCCGTGGTGCAAACGGCCCAGCTGCAAACCGGCCTGACCGGGACGACCCTCACCGTCACGGGGGCCACCGCCAGCGCACCCAGCAGCGGAATCATCACGTACACCGGCGGCACTTTCGCCGGCGCTACCTACAACCAAACCACCGGCCTGCTGAGCTTTCCGGCCGTGACGCTGACCAATGGCACGCCGAAAACGTATACCTTCTCGGTCGCGGCCCCGGTCAATGGCCCGTACAATGTGACGGCCCAGGTAGCCAATGGCACCGTGGACCCCGTGCCGGCCAACAATACGGCTACGGCGATTGTGGCCATAACGCCAGCCGATGGCTACGACCTCAGCACCACCATAACAGGCCCTGGCACTGCTCCCACGGCCGGCGATATTGTGGCTTACGTGGTTACGGCACAGAATGCCAGTGGCAGCCTATTGGCCAGCAACGTGGTGCAAACGGTGAATATCGGCCTGGGTAATCTAGGCGCCTATGCCACCAACGGCGGCACCTACAGCAGCGCGACGGGCCTGGTTACTTTCCCCGCCATCAGCCTGAACTCGGGGCAGGCAGTGAACAACACGGTGAGTTTTGCGGCTCCGGTTTCCGGCACCACCGTGCAGCCTGTTTCGACCTTCACCGCGGCTAGCCTGGTGAATGATACCAACCCGGCCAATAACTCGGCGACTGCCGCCGCGTTGGTAACCACGGCGGCCACTGGCGCACCGGCCCTGGGCAGTGCCGCGGCCAGCGGTACCACAGCTAACCTGCGCAACACGCTAACCGCTAGTGCGGTGCTGAACGCGGTGCCGACCAACGTGGCACCGGGCATGGTGCCGGTCAGCCAGGCCGTTACCTACACCGCCACTATCATCAACGACGGGCCCAGTACCGCCGCTAGTGTCCAGGAATTGGTGATGCTGCCCATCGGCCTGCTGCCCGCTACTCTCGCCGTGACTGGCAGCACCGGCAATACCACCCTCGGCAACGTCATCACCTACACCAGCGGCGCGGGGGTGACCACGGTGGCCACGTACAACACCGCCACGGGTGCGCTCGGCTTTCCGGCCAGCCCGACGCTGGCTGCCCAGGCCACGCAACAGTTCGTGTTCACGGTAACGGCGCCGACCAGCATGCTGGTGCTCAACGCTTCGGCCGTGGCCACCACCACCACTTCGGACCCCGTGCCGTCGGACAATATTGCCACCACGCAAACCAATGTGCAGTTCGCCAGCCAGGTGAGCACGGTGCTCACCGGCCCCAGCGCGGCCCTTGCCGGCCAGCCGGTGGTGTACAACCTGACCACCACGAACCTCGGCACGGTATCCGCCAGTAGTGTCAGTCAGACGGTGGCTATTCCGGTAGGCCTGCTGACATCCATTACTGATGCCAACGGCCTGAAGCTGAACGGCAACTTGCCCACCAGCGTGAATGCCGGGACCGGGGTCGCCACTTTCACCGACGGCTCCACTTACGTCCCGGCCACTGGCCTCCTCACCCTGCCCACGCTGCCCACGATGACCGGCGGCCAGGTGGCCCAAAACGCCATTACCTACCTGGTGCCGGCCAGCTCGGTGCTCACCAATGTGGGCGCGGTGCAGGTAGGCGCGCCCGGCAACGGCGGAAGCACGGGCACCAGCAGCGTGAGCGCGGCCGTGAGCGCCGCCTCGGATGTGGTGGTGGCCGTAACGGGGCCAACGGCGGCTCTGGTCGGCGCGCCGCTCACCTACGCCGTGACGGCCACCAACTCCGGCCTCTCGCCCACGCTGGCCGCGAATACCACGGCATTTATAGCGCAGTTTCCAACGGGCCTGCCTCTCACGGGCACCTCGCCGGTGAAAGTGAACGGGCAGCTGCCCGGCGCGCCCGCTGGCACCACCGTTACTTATGCTGATGGGGCTACCTATAATTCTGCCACGGGCATTGTGGCCTTTGCCAGCATTGTGGGGCAGGCGCCCGGCGCGGCCGGGGCCCGTACCAACACGGTGAGCTTCGACGCGCCCGACCAAGCATCCATCGCCCTCGGCTGGGCCGCTAATCCCGCCAACGCCAGCAATGACCTGAACCTGGACAATAACTCGGCGGTGCTGAATACTACGCTCACGGCCTCGTCCGTGCCTTCGGCCGACCTGGTAATTACGCTGGCTTCGGATGTTGCCACCAAGACGGCCGGCCAGCCGGTCATCTTTACCGTGACGCCCAGCAACGCCAGTACCAGCGCGAGTGCCGCCACCAATGTGCGCCCTCAATTGAATATCCCGGCGGGCCTGGCAGTTAGCGGCCTCAATCCCCTCGTCATCAATACCCAGACCACGCCCGTCAGCAATGTGGGCACGGTGTTTACTTATGCCGATGGCAGCCAGTACTATCAGAGTACCGGCCTTGTGGTACTCCCCGTGATTGCTACCCTGGCGGTGGGCGCCGCGGGCACCGTCTCCACGGTGAAGGTGCCGGCTCCTGGCACCGGCCCCTTGGTGGCCGTGGCCAGCATCAGCGCCAGCAATGCCGAGGCCAACACGGCCAACAACACGGCGGTTAACACCACCGCAACCTCGGGCGTCGCTATTACGCCCAATGCCAACCTGGTTACGAAAGTCAGCGGCCCGGCGAGTTCCCTGTTCAGCACGGTGGTGACGTACACCGTTACGACCACCAACACGGCTCCTGCCACGGCGGGCGGCGCGGGCGGCTCGCCGGCCGCGGCGGCCCAGCAGGTAATCACCATCCCGGCGGGAGTGGCCACGGCTACGCCCACCATGGCGGGCCCCGGCGCGGTCGGGGCCGTCATCACGGGCTCGCCGGCTGCGGGCTTCACCGTCACCCTGGCTCTGGGCACGCTCTATGTGGGCCTGGCCAATGCGGTATCGAATACGGTAAGCTTCAGCACGGCCAGCACCGCGGCGGCCCCCAATCCTTATTCCATCACGGGCACGGGCAGCAGCACCACTGCGGGCGCTGCCCCCAGCCCCGGTACGCAGGCCACCACCGAAGGCCCCACCGGCCCCACGGCCGATGACCTGGTGAACGCCGGCCGCGCCGGTTTCAATGCCGCCCAACAGCCCATTGGCAACACCGCGATTCCCGTGGCCATCACGTCGCTCGCGGCCATTCCTTCGGGTAGCGCCACCATTTCGACCTACAGCCTCACCACCTTTCCGGACCCTACCAAGGTGGGCACACTCTACGTGAACGGAGTGGCTGTAACCGCTCCGCGCACGCTGACGCCCGCCGAAGCACTGCTGCTCACTTTCGACCCGTTGAGCTCTTTCGTCGGCAATGCCTTCTTCCTGTTTACGGCTACCGACAACGGCGCCCTGACCTCCAACGTGGCCCGCTACACGATTCCGGTTAATCAGGACGTGCCGGGGGCTTATGCCAATACCCCAACCAAGCCGCTGCTGAGCTCCTATGTGAACGGCGACGTCATCACGAACCTCTTCGACGTGAACGGCGGCAGCACGGCCCCTTCGGGCACCGTAACGAACAACGGGGTGCGCGCCGCAACCTATAGCGCGTTCACCAGCTCGCCGTCCGGTGCCATTGTTACTCTGGCTGACCTGAGCCTGGTAGCTGACCTTGTCACGGGCCAGATTACCGTGTTTGATAAGACTAAATTGATGAATGGCTCCTTCACGCTGAATGTGACGACCACCGATGCCTACAACGGAGTGATGACCCAGCCCGTAACGTTTATCATCGGGACCGTGCCGCTGCCGGTGGAGCTGACGGCGTTTGAAGCCAAAGCCGTGCGCAACACGGACGCCCTACTGACGTGGCGCACGGCATCGGAGCGGAGCAACGACCATTTCGACGTGGAGCGCAGCCTCAACGGTACGGATTTCGCGAAAATCGGGCTGGTGAAAGGGCAGGGCAACAAGACTACTCCCACCGATTATTCCCTGACCGATACTGGTATCGGAGTCAGGGCCATGGGCCGGGTGTACTACCGGCTGCGCCAGTTTGATACGGACGGCACCACTACGTACTCGCCCGTGCGCACCGTGGCCTTCACGCAACCAACCGCCCCAGGCATTGCCCTGTACCCCAATCCTAGTCTGGCAACCACCATCACCCAACTCGATTTGAGCCAACTGCCGGCCGGCGCTTACCGGGTGAGTGTGCTCGACGCCACTGGCCGGGTGGCGCTGCACGCCACCCTGGACGCGGGCCTGACCCACGCCATCGACCTGCGCCTGCTGGCCAGCGGCGCCTACGTGGTGCTGGTGCGCAGCGAGGACGGCGGCCAGCTCATCAACCTCGCCCAGCGCCTCGTCAAGAACTAAAGGCGAAGGCTGAGGCCCGACACTGGTAGAATTGCAGCCAGTGGGATGGGAAAATAAAAAAAAGCCCCTTCCTGACGGAAGGGGCTTTTTATGCAGATAAAGCGGCCAAAATTAGCGGCGGGCGTTGCTGTCCTGCGGCGGGTAGGTGCTCAGAATGCCGTTCACAATGCGGTGGGTTTCGGCTTCGTCGATGGTGTTTTGGTTCACCTGGGCCTGGCCCGTGCCGCGCCACGCCAGCTCTTTGCGGCGGGCATCGATAACGTCAATCACCACGGTGCCGGCTTTGTACTGCGTCACGGGCGAGTAGTTGCGGCCGTAGTAGCCGTAGCCGTAGCCGTACGGGTAGCCAAGGCCGTTGTAGTAGGGCGACACCTGCTGCTTGTCCTCCACCCGGGCGCTGTAGGCAATGTAGATGTCGGGCGCGGTGGTTACTTCAGTCAGGCCTTTCTGGGTCATTTCCGTGGTTACGGCAGCGCGCATGCGCTTGTCCAGAAACGACTCGTAGCCTTTAGCGGGGCCGCTTTCGGCATCGCGGGGCTGCTGCGGATACCATGCCCAGGTTTTATAGGCACGGAAATTAACAGCGTGGTCAAAATCGTTGGTTACGCCCACGCGGGAAGCAGTGGTGCAGCCGCCGGTGCTCAGCAGCGCAAAAGCTACTGCCGCCAAGGCAAGCGGACGAGCCAGAAAACGGGTGATGCGGTTCATAAACACGAATAGGGGTTAGAAGTAAAGAAGGCCTAAAACGCCGGTTTTCGGGTGGAACGGAGCAGTTTTGTGGGCTGTCATATTAACGAAGAATCCGGGCGTGACGTTCAACTTTAGGTGCCAGGAAATCACGTTTACTTCTAGCTTAGAACGGCCGTGAGATATTGACATAACCAGATTTTGTCCTACCTTACCCCCGAATTCCCATTCTATATTTCTGATGTTGTCAATGAAAAGTACTGGCCTATTGGTTTTGCTTGCAATGGGCCTGCTGGCTGCCTGCTCGTCCGCCCGCGACGAGCTAACCAAAACTCCCGCCAACCGGGCGCCCGTCCCGCACAACACCATCGTGGATTGCCCCGTGTACGACGGCATGAAAAAAACTTCCGCGGTGCTGTCGCAAACCACCGCCAGCAACGAAGTGCAGGTCACGGATACCATCAACGCGTATTTCGTGCGTGTGCGGCTCGACAAGGACGGCAAGACTGTTGTTGGCTACATGGACCGCCGCTGCTTCGGCGAGCGAGGCAATAAATGAGTTAAAAGTTGATAATTAACAGGTAAAAAGCCCGCCTGAATCGTCAGACGGGCTTTTTACCTGTTAATTATCAACTCCTTAATACGACGGGCCTTTGTCGGCTTGCACCAGGTGCTCTTCCTGGTCGGCGTACTCCTCAATCGGGGTGCAGCTGCAAATCAGGTTGCGGTCGCCGTAGGCCGAGTCGATGCGGCTGACGGCGGGCCAGAACTTATTGGCGCGCACGTATTCCATCGGGAACACGGCCTGCTCGCGGGTGTAGGGTCGCGTCCACTCGTGCACCAGGACGGTGGCGGCGGTGTGCGGAGCGTGCTTGAGCACGTTCTCCTTGGCATCGGCGCGGCCGGTTTCTACTTCGGCGATTTCCTTGCGGATGGAAATCATGGCGTCGCAGAAACGGTCGAGCTCGGCTTTGCTTTCGCTTTCGGTGGGCTCAATCATCAGCGTGCCGGCTACCGGGAAGGAAACGGTGGGCGCGTGGAAGTTGTAGTCCATGAGGCGCTTGGCGATGTCTTCGACTTCAATGCCGGCCTTTTTGAAGTGGCGGCAGTCGAGAATCATTTCGTGGGCGCAGCGGCCGTGGCTGCCGGTGTAGAGCACCGGGTAGTGCGCTTCGAGGCGGGCCTTGATGTAGTTGGCGTTGAGAATGGCCAGCTGGGTGGCGCGCTGCAAGCCGTCGCCGCCCATCATCGAAATGTAGGCGTAGCTGATGGGCAGGATGCTGGCCGAACCCCACGGCGCGGCCGAAACCGAGCCGCTGGCGCGGCCTTCAACCGGGATTACGGCGTGGCCGGGCAGGTAGGGAATCAGGTCGGCTACCACGCCGATGGGGCCCACGCCGGGGCCGCCGCCGCCGTGCGGAATGCAGAAAGTTTTGTGCAGGTTGAGGTGGCAAACATCGGCCCCGATGGTGGCGGGGGAGGTGAGGCCCACTTGGGCGTTCATGTTGGCCCCGTCCATGTACACGCGGCCGCCGTGGCTGTGAATGGTGGCGCAGATGTCGATAATGGTTTCCTCGTACACGCCGTGGGTGCTGGGGTAGGTCACCATCAGGCAGCTGAGATTGGCGGCGTACTGCTCGGCTTTGGCCTTGAGGTCGGCCACGTCGATGTTGCCGTCTTCGGTGCTTTTCACCACTACTACCTGCATGCCGGCCATCACGGCCGAGGCGGGGTTGGTGCCGTGAGCCGAGGCCGGAATGAGGGCCACCGTGCGGTGGTGGTCGCCGCGCGCATCGTGGTAGCCTTTGATGGCCAGCAGGCCGGCGTACTCGCCCTGCGCACCCGAGTTGGGCTGGAGGCTGACAGCCGCAAAGCCGGTGATTTCGCAGAGCCAGGCTTGCAGGTCGGAGAAGATTTGCTCGTAGCCTTTGGCCTGCTCCACGGGAGCGAAGGGGTGGAGGCCGCCGATTTCGGGCCAGGTCACCGGAATCATTTCGGCGGTGGCGTTCAGCTTCATGGTGCACGAGCCGAGCGCAATCATGGAGTGCGCCAGGCTGAGGTCCTTGTTTTCGAGCTGCTTCATGTAGCGCAGCATCTCGTGTTCGGCGTGGTGCGTGTTGAAGACGGGGTGCGTGAGGTATTCGCTGCTGCGCACGAGGGCGGCGGGAACGTGCAGCTCGGCGGCGGCAATTTCTGCGGCCAGCTGGTCGGCTTCCTTGCCCAGAACCTTGGCGAAGACGTCCAGAATGTCGGCCACGTCGTGCAGCTCAGTGTTCTGGTTCAGAGAAATGCCGACGCGCACATCCTCGAAATAGCGGAAGTTGAGGCGGGCAACTTCGGCTTCCTTCTTCAGGGCCTGCTGCATTTCGACGCTTTCCAGGCGCAGGTTCAGGGTGTCGAAGTAGTGCTCGTTGGTTTGCTCCACGCCCAGTTTCTTCAGGCCGGCTTCCAGGGTTTGGGCCAGCAGGTGGGTGTTGGTGGCGAATTGCTGGAGGCGCTGCGGGCCGTGGTACACGGCGTACATGCCGGCCAGCACGCTCAGCAATACCTGCGCGGTGCAGATGTTGCTGGTGGCCTTCTCGCGGCGGATGTGCTGCTCGCGGGTTTGCAGGGCCATGCGGTAGGCTTTGTTGCCGGCCGCATCCACGCTCTGGCCGATGAGGCGGCCGGGAATCACGCGCTTGAACTGCTCGCGGCAGGAGAAGAAGCCGGCGTGCGGGCCGCCGTAGCCCATCGGCACGCCGAAGCGCTGGGAGTTGCCCACGCACACATCGGCGCCCAGCTCGCCGGGCGAAGTGAGCAGCGTGAGGGCCAGCAAATCGGCCGCCATTACCACGAAAACATCGTGTTTGCGGGCGTCGGCGATGAAGTCTTTGTAGTCGAATACCTCGCCATCGGCGGCGGGGTACTGCACCATCGCGCCGAAGAAGCCGTCGTTGCTGAGGTCCACCTGGCGGTGGTCGCCCACTACCAGCTCGATGCCGACCGGGGTGGCGCGGGTGCGCAGCAGGTCGATGGTCTGGGGCAATACCTGCTCCGAGACGAAGTATTGGTTGGCGGCCTTTTTCTTGGTCTGCGAGTGCAGCAGGTGCATGGCCTCGGCGGCGGCGGTGCCTTCGTCGAGCAGGCTGGCGTTGGCGATTTCGAGGCCGGTGAGGTCAATTACCACGGTCTGGTAATTGATGAGGGCTTCGAGGCGGCCTTGCGCGATTTCGGCCTGGTAGGGCGTGTAGGCGGTGTACCAGCCGGGGTTTTCCAGGATGTTGCGCTGGATAACCGGGGGCAGGGTGGTGTCGTGGTAGCCGAGGCCGATGTAGGACTTGAACACCTGATTCTGGCCGGCAATTTGTTTGAATTTAGCCAAAAAAGCCCGTTCGCTGAGGGCGACGGGCAGGTCCAGGGCGCGCTTGAGGCGGATGGCGGGCGGCACGGTTTCGTCTATCAGCTGCTCAATGCTTTCGACCCCGATGGTGCGCAGCATTTCTGCTTGGGCGGCGGCACCGGGGGCGTTGTGACGGGCTTCAAAAACGTCGACTGGCGAGAATTTCAACGACATAAACACAAAAAAAAGATGGGGGAGGGGGCTGAGTTCCGGGATAACAAAGGTAGGGCTGAAAGGATTGCCGACGGCGCCAGCGGCCCGGCAAATGGGGCCCGTTGGCCGGCTCCGAAGCCCCGTAGGACCGGCAGCTGTGCCCGTAAGTCCCGCTACAGCAATCGTAAGCTTGTCCTCAGCACTAATAGGCCCCGCAATAGTTCTGGTAGGCTCTTTAACAGCACTCATAGGGTCCGCAACAGCGCGAGTAAGTTCAGTAATAGCAATTTTTGTGACTAAAGTTGCGCTTTTCGGTGATTTTGGTGACGGGACGCGGCTTTTGGGGTTGGCCACTGCCGGGCGCGGGGTAGCCGGCCGGCAGTGGCCAACCCCAAAAATTCTAGCTTTGCGGCTCCCAACCATCCCACCCCCGCCCATGCCCTTTACCATCGGCCTTATTCGCGAAGGCAAAACCCCGCCTGACAAGCGCGTCCCCCTCACCCCCAAGAAATGTATTGAAGCCCAGGCCACCTTCCCCGGCCTGCGCGTGGTGGTGCAAAGCAGCGCCGTGCGCAGCTACACCGACCAGGAGTACCGCGACCTCGGCATTGAGGTGCGCGACGATGTGAGTGCTTGCGACGTGCTGCTGGGCGTGAAGGAAGTGCCCCTCGACCAGCTCATTCCCAACAAAACCTACGTCTTCTTTTCGCACACCGTGAAGATGCAGCCCGCCAACCGCAACCTGCTGCGCGAGGTGCTGAAGAAGCACATTACCCTCATCGATTACGAGCTGCTGACCAATGCGCGCAGCGAGCGCATCGTGGCTTTTGGGCGCTACGCCGGCATTGTGGGGGCCTATAATGGCCTGCTCACCTACGGCCGCAAGCACGGCCTGTTTGCCCTCAAGCCGGCCCACGAGTGCCTCGACATGGACGACATGCAGGAGGAGTTTTTCAAGGTGCGCAAGCTGCCGGCCATCAAGATGGCCGTCACCGGCTCGGGGCGCGTGGCGCAGGGCGCGCTGGAAGTGCTCGACCGCATGGGCATTCGGCGGGTGAGCGTGTACGACTACCTGTACCTCGATTTCAACGAGCCGGTGTACACCCAGCTGCTGAGCTCGGACTACAACCGCCGCCGCGACGGCCGCGTGTGGGACACCCAGAACTTCCATCAGCACCCCGAGGAATACGAGTCCACGTTCGGCCTGTTTCTGCCCGTCACGGACCTGCTCATTGCCTGCGCCTACTGGCACCCGGCGGCCCCCAAGCTGTTTGAGCTGGCCGACCTGCACCGGCCCGATTTCCACATCAACACCATTGCCGACGTGACGTGCGACATCAATGGCTCGGTACCGGTCACGCGCCGGGCCAGCACCATTGCCGACCCCGCCTACGACTTCAGCCCCCGCACCGAGGAATTGGAGCCGCCCTATTCCCGACCCGATAATATCACGGTGATGGCCGTGGACAACCTGCCCTGCGAGCTGCCCCGCAACGCCAGCCGCGACTTCGGCCGCCAGCTGCTGGACAACGTGTTTCCCCACCTGCTGGGCCGCGATGCGGACGACGTCGTGGCCCGCGCCACCATCGCCAGCCACGGCGAGCTCACGGAGCGCTACCGGTACCTGGCGGACTACGTGGCCGAGGCCGCCAACGCTTGATGCCCGTCCGGGGCTCGTACTCTTTGCTTTAACCCAACTTCTTGGCCGTCATGCCTCCCATTACCTCCCTGTCGCAACTCGATTTCACGAAGACCTACACCTACGCCGATTACGTGGCCTGGAAGTTTGATGAGTTTGTTGAGCTAATCAAAGGCAAGCTGATGCGGCCGATGACCGGGCCAAGTACGCAGCATCAGAAATTGTCGCAGCGGCTGGAATACGCCATTCTGACCTTCCTGCGCACGAGCCCGTACGAGATGTTCCACGCCCCATTTGACGTGCGCCCCACCCGCGGCACACCCAACAGCGACGCCCAGATTCAGACTGTGGTGCAGCCGGATATCTGCGTGGTGTGCGATGCGGGCAAGATTGACCAGCGCGGCTGCCTGGGTGCGCCCGATTGGATAATCGAAATCGTGTCGCCCGGCAACGTGGGCCGCGACACGAAAATTAAGTTCGACCTGTACCAGGAAAGCGGCGTGTGCGAGTACTGGGTGTTGTTTCCAGGCGAAAAAACGGTGCTGGCCTACGTACTCGAAAACGAGCGCTACGAGCTGGCCGGCGAGTATGCCGCGCCGGGGCCCATGCCCTCGGCGGTGCTGCCCGGCCTGGCGGTGGAATGGACCGACGTGTTTGACGGTTTGTAGCCGGCTCCCTACCGCACCCGGTACAGCCGCGCCCCAAACAAGGCGATGAACGCGTAGCAGATGATGGGCAGATAATACGCGGCCCCGATGTCGTGGTTGGCGATTTTGCCCATGAGGTAGGGGAACACCGCGCCGCCGGCCACGGCCATCACCAGGATGGACGAGGCCTGCTGGGTTTGCGGGCCCAGCTCCTTGATGCCGAGTGAAAAAATGGTGGGAAACATGATGCTGAAGAAGAAATTAATCAGCAGCAGGGCGATGAACGACGGCCAGCCCCAACTTTGGGCCACGAGGAGGCACATGCCCACGTTGGCCAGGGCGAAGGCGGCCAGCAGCTTGTTGGGGGCGATGTAGCGCATGAGGAAGGTGCCCACGAAGCGTCCGCTCATCATCAGGACCATAAACAGGGAGAAATAGCCGGCCGCCACCTTGTCGGTGAAGTGCATTTTCTCGACCCCGTAGTTGATGAAAAAGGCCCAGGTGCCGCCCTGCGCCGCCACGTTGAGGAACTGCGCCAGCCAGGCCCATTTGAAGTGGCTGTGCTGAAACAAGCCCTTGGCCTGCGGGACTTCCTCGGCCGTGCCGGAGTAGAAGCCGGCTTCGGTTTCGGCAGGAAGGGCGGCGTGGGCGTCCTGCAAGGGCGGTACTTTCACGAAGGAAAAAGCCACGGCAATTACCAGAATGACGCTGCCAATGGCCAGGTACAGGCTTTTTACCGAAGTTAAATCGCCGGCGACGTGCGAGCGGGCGCCGCTTAGGATGAAGTAGCTGCCCAGCAGCGGCCCCACCACCGCGCCCAGGCCGTTGAACGACTGGGCGAAGTTCAGGCGCTGGTCGCTGGTTTTTTCCGGTCCGAGGGCGGCCATGAAGGGGTGCGCCACCGCCTCCAGCGTGGCCAGTCCGCAGGCCAGAATGAACAGCGCGCCCCGGAAGAAGGTGAACGAGCCGGCATTGGCCGCCGGCACAAACAGGAAAGCCCCCAGCGCATACAGCCCCAGGCCCAGCTGCACGCCGCGCTTGTAGCCAAAGCGCTTCATGAACAGGCCCGCCGGAATGCCCATCACGGCATACGCCCCGAAGATGGAAAACTGCACCAGCCCCGACTGCGCCTTGCTCACGCTGAGCACGTTCTGGAAGTGCTTGTTCAGCACGTCGCCCATGGTGATGGCAATGGCCCAGAGCATGAACAGCGACGAGACAAAGATGAGCGTCGGGATGTATTTCTTCTCGGTGAACGGGACTTTGGCAGGGGTGCTGATGGCCGCGGTGCTTTGCATGAGGGAGATTGGGGGGGGGAGGAGGGAGAGAATGGAAAGGTAGAAAAAAGAACGTCAGGCGCAAGGCCTTCATGCCGAGCGCAGCCGAGGCATCTCGCGTGGGGGAGTAACTCAATCGTGAAAACGGCATTGATTACTCTCCCACGCGAGATGCTTCGACAAGCTCAGCATGACGTTCTGCCGCCTGACGGTTTTTATCGTGCGAGTGCTCCAAATTACTCCACCGGCCGCTTGGCCACGGCAATCTTGGAATCAGCCGTGCCGTAGTATAGGAACCACTTCGAGTTGAAGCGGGCGAGGCCTTCCAGAAACACCACCTGATTGACCTGGCCGGTGGTTTCGTAGGCTTTCTCGGGGCGCATGAAGTAGGTGTCCATGCGTTTGAGCAGTTTGCTGGGGTCGTTTTTGTCGAACAAAGCCTGGGCGGCGGAGTAGGTGCCCACCGGCAGGGCCGGGTCGCCGAAGGACGGCTCGTTGCGGCTGTTATAAATCAGGCGGATGCCCTGGTCGGTAATCATGGCCGGCGGGCCGGATTCCACCAGGTCGCTGTCGAACTTGCCTTCGCGGGTGGGCAGCACAATCTTCAGATTGGGCATGGTGAGGGCCTGGGCGCGCAGGGGCACGGGCGGCTTTTCGCCGGGGGCCATTTCGATGGGCGTCCAGTGAATGAGGTCATCGGACGAGGCCAGCCAGATTTGGGCGTCGCCCCAGTACATCCAGTATTTGCCGTTGATTTTGGTGGCGATAATGCGGCCGTCGGTCTCGTAGCGCGACACGATGGAGCCCGATTTGGTCCACTTATCCACGTAGCTGCCGCCGCTGAACTGGGCGAACACGTTGCCGTATTTGGTCCAGTGCAGCAGGTCGGGGCTGGTGGCGATGTGCAGGCGGGCCTTGTTGCCGTCGTAGGCGGTGTAGGTCATGTAGTAGGTGTGCTGGTCGTCCTCCACCACGCGGGGGTCCTCGGTGCCGCCGGGCCATTCCCAGCGTTTCTGGGCGTCGTTGTCGGGGTGAAGCACGGGCGTGGCCATGCGGGTGAAGTGCACGCCGTCGGTGCTGCTGGCCAGGCCGATGCGGGAGGTTTTGCCCACGGTAGGCGTCACCAGGTTTTCGGCCCGGTACAGCATGTAGATTTTGCCGTCCTTCACCACCACGGCGGGGTTGAAGACGTCTTTTTCTTCCCAATGAATGGGCCGGCTGAGGATGGGGTCCTGAAACACGCCCACCGGGCTCGGCCCCATGATGGGGTTGAGGCTGTCGGCTTTCACGAAGTTCACCAGCTGCCAGCTATCGGGGCCGGGCGGGGTGGCGTCGGGGGTGGAGCGGTCGGTGCCGTTGCAGCCCAGCAGCAGGGCCAGGGCCAGCGTAGCGGCGCTGCCGGCCAGGCGGGGAGCGGAAAGGTCGGGGCGAATCATGCGATTACGAAGAATAAGGGCCTAAAAAAATCCCCCACCATTCCAGGGTCAGAACAGTGGGAGACGGGAGGGTTTTTGAGGATATGGACGGCTGTAAGAACGTCATGCTGAGCTTGCCGAAGCATCTCTACCGCAATAGTAAATCTGATTACTTCCCCGGTAGAGATGCTTCGGCAAGCTCAGCATGACGTTCTCATTACATTTTGCTTAATCCAGACGTAGCGCTACAGCGTGTTTTCGATGGTGAAGATGGACTGCACCTCGGCATCGGACAGGGCGCGGTTGTAGATGCGGATGTCATCCATCTGGCCCTTAAAGTAAGCCGGGCTGTAGTACTGGAAGTAGTCGGCGGCCTGGCCGGCGGTGGGGGCGCTGTTGTAGATGTTCTTCGGCAGCTGCTGGCCAATGCACAGGGGCACTTGCTGGCCCACGGCCCGGATGGTGCCCGTAACGTCGGTCCAGGTTTTCACCAGCGCGCCGTTGATGTAGAACTTCATGGTGCCGTCGACATAGGAGGAAACGACGTGCGACCACACATTGACGGCCACGATGCCCGAAGCCGCGTCACGGTCCGAAATGGGGTTGGTGGTGTTGGTGGTGGTCACGGTCAGGAAGGGCTTGCGGTCGCCTTGCAGCTGGAATTTGTAGCCCGTCCACCGGTTCAGCGACACGATGTAGTTGTCCGGGTTCGAATCGAAGGGCTTCACCCAGGCGCTGATGGTGATGGCCTGCGGGTTCAGGGCCAGACGGTAGGGGACTTCGATGTAGGCGCCGCCGTTGAACTCATACGCCTGGTTGGCCCGGCCAAAGCGGTCGGCTACCGCGATGGGCAGCACCGTGCCATCGGCCGGGGCCGCGGGGAAAGTGGGGGCCGCGCCGGCCGGGCCGGTCTTCAGCACGCCGTTGTTGGCGTTGGCCGTGGCGTCGTTGGCATTGCCGGCAAATTTCCACTGGGCCACCAGGTTAGCCGCCGATACTTCCTGAATGAGGCTGTTCTGGAACGTTTTGGCCGCGCGGCGCAGGCTGGATTCGGAGGTGTTGACGGTGGCCTGGGTGGCCGCGCCGTCATTCTTGGTCGTGGTAGCCAGGTCGATGGAGGTTTTCAGGATGGCTTTCGAGCCCGCGGCGTAGGTGCCGGGCTTGGTGCCTTCCACGGCGGCCGTGTACACGGTGTTCACCGAGTCAATCAGGGCCGAGAGCTTGGCTTTATCGGCGGTGGGAGCGGGCGTCGAATCGTTGGACTTCGAACAGGATGATATCACCGACGCGGCGCCGAACATCAGCAAGGCCAGGATGAAGAGGTAAACCTTAGCGTTTTTCATGGGGAGGTTGAGAAAATTGTGGGAATTAAAAAGTGGGAAAAAGTTGGCGGGAAGCGCGGCTAGAGGCCCAGGCTTTTGTTGGTGTCGCGCTCGCTCTGCGGCACCGGGAAAAACTTGTGGCGGGCGTAGTTGAAGTTGGGCCGGTCGCTGAACGCCAGGCGGGCGTAGGGCTCGCCGTAGCGGATGACGTCGAAGAAGCGCTGGAATTCCAGGGCCAGTTCCGAGCGCCGCTCCCGGCGGATGTTGTCGCGCAGCTGGCCCTGGTCGGTGGTGGTGATGTCGGGCAGCAGGCCCACCGGCACCGTGCCGAAGCCGGGCAGGGTGCGGTCGTTGAGGTAGCTTTCGCGGGCCCGTTTGCGCACTTTATTCAGGGCCACGAGGGCGGCGGCGGGGTTGCCGGCCTCGTTGCTGGCCTCGGCCTCAATGAGCAGCACCTCGGCGTAGCGAATGGCCTGGTAGTTCAGGTTGCCGTCGCCCTTGGTGTTGGCCGGCACCTCGCTGAGCGGCTGCAAGTGCTTCTTGGAGAGGTAGCCGGTGGTGGTCCAGGTGGTGTCGAAGGGCACGCCGAAAAACGACTGGCCGAGCCGGCCCACCGAGTAGTCGAGGCGCGGGTCGTACACGCCGGCCGGGGTTTGCTCGAAATTATTGACCAGGCTGCGGGTGGGGTAAAAGAATCCGTAGCCGTTCTGCTGGCGCGGGGCAAACCACTGGTTCAGGTTATTGCCCTGGTTCGGACTGAGGCCCGCGGTGTGCTGCACCGAGAAAATGGCCTCCGCATTGTTCTTGGTGGCCGCCCGGAAATTATCGGCGAACACGGGCAGCAGGGTGTAGCCCAGCGCCGTTACCTGCTGGGCCGTGGTGGCGGCCAGGGCCCATTTCTTCTCATACAAATACGTTTTGGCCAGCAGCGCCAGGGCCGCGCCCTTGGTGGCCCGGCCGATGTCGGCCCCGGTCCAGGTGGCGGGCAGCGCCGTGGCGGCGGCCTGGCAGTCGGCCTCAATCTGGGCGTAGATGACGGTTTGGTCGCGGGCCGGGCTTTGCAGCTCCTCGGGGGTTTCCACCTTCACGCGCAGCGGAATGCGGCCGTAGATGGTGGTGAGCTGGAAGTAGTAGTACGCCCGCAGGAACTGCGCCTGGCCCAGCACCTGCTGGCGCACGTCGGCGCTCACGGCGGCGTTGGTGGCGGGCAGGCCGTCGGTCACCACGTTGCACTTGAATATTCCGTCGTAGTAGCGCTTCCACATGGCTTCCACGGCCGCGTTGGTGGGCGTGATGTTGAACTGGTCGATGTTCTCGAAATCGGCCTGGTCGCCGGGGTTGCTGCCTTTCACGGCGTCGTCGGAGGCCACGTCGCCCAGCACCCACAGCGGGTTGCTGGCCGCGTCGCGGAACGAGAGCGGCACGTAGGCGGCGTTCACGGCCAGCACGGCGTTGGTGTTCGACGTGAAGAACTGACCGGCCTCGTACTGCCCCAGCACGGGTTGGTCCAGGAATTTATCGCAGCCCGCCGTAGCCAATGCCAGGGTGGCGAGCAAGCCGAATGCAAGGGGTGGGAATTTCATGGGGAAAGGGTGGTTTTTGGGGAGGGAGGCAGCACGTGTTGGAAAGGGGCAGAACGTCATGCAGAGCGGAGCGCAGCGAAGTCGAAGCATCCCGCGTGTGGTAGTAATTCAATCATTGCAGCGGGTTTGATTGGTGGTGGCAAGCGAGATGCTTCGACTCCACTCTGCTCTGCATGACGTTCTTGTTTTCTGTTCGGACAATCAAAATCAGCTAAAAGCCCGCGTTGATGCCCACCGTGAAGGTGCGCGCCGAGGGGTAAGTCCCGAAGTCGATGCCCGTGGCCCGCACGCCGTCGCCCAGCGAGTTGCTGTTGGTGCCCTGCTCGGGGTCGAGGCCGGTGTACTTGGTGAATGTGAGCAGGTTCTGCACGCTGGCGTAGAGGCGCACCGAGGAGATGTGCACGGGCGCCAGCAGCTTATCGCCGAAGGTGTAGCCCAGCTGCACGTTCTTGAGCCGCAGGTAGGAGCCCGATTCGAGGAAGCGGTCGGAGGGCTGCTTGTTGTTGGTGGCGCCGGTCCACGACAGGCGCGGGTACACGTTGGTGCTGCCCTCGCCGGTCCAGTAGTTGGTGGCGGCCCGCTCGGTCAGGTTGAAGGCCCGGTAAAAGCCTTCAATGTCGGTGTTGACCTGGTTGTAAATCTTGTTGCCGGAGATGCCCTGGAAGAAGACGCTCAAATCGAGGTGCTTGTAGCGCACGTTGGCGGTCAGGCCGTAGGTGAGCGTCGGAATCGGGCTGCCCACGAAGGTGCGGTCGTAGCCGTCAATGATGCCGTCGGGCACGCCGTCCGGCCCGCTGATGTCCTTAAATTTCACGTCGCCCGGCTTGATGCCCGGCCCCTGGTAGGCGTGGGTGAAAACTTCCTGCGCATTCTGGAAAATACCCTCCGTCTGGAGCAGGTAGAACGAGCCGATGGGGTGGCCCACGGCGGTGAGCGTGGCGTAGTAGTTGTTATCGATGCGCCCGCCCACAATTGGCGCGGCACTGCCGAGCGACACCACTTCGTTACTGAGCGTGGCCATGTTGCCCGTCACCCCAAAGCTCCAGTCCTTGCCGATGGAGTTGCGGTACGACAGTTCCACTTCCAGGCCCTTGTTGCGGATTTTGCCGGCGTTCACGGCCGGGTTGCCGCCGGCCCCGGCGCTGCTGGGCTGCGGCAGAAACAGCAGCACATTCGACGTATTCTTGATGAAATAGTCCACCGTGAGCTGCAAAGCACCTTTCAGCAGGCCCATATCGAGGCCCACGTCGGTCTGGGTGCTGGTTTCCCAGCGGATGTTCGGGTTGCCCTTGGTTACGATGCTCAGGCCCTGGGTCGACACCCCGCCGAACGGATAATAGCCGGTGTTGCTTATCAGCGAGGCATACGGATAGTTGCCGATAGCCGAGTTGCCAAGCTGGCCCACGCTGGCCCGCACTTTGAGCAGCGAAAAGGCCGAGAAGTTCTGCATAAAGCCTTCCTGGGCCAGGTTCCAGCCCACTGAGCCCGAATAAAAGCTTTGCGCCCGCTGCCCCGGCAAGAATTGCGACGAGGCATCGCGCCGGAAGTTGAAGCTGGCCAGGTACCGTTCCTTATAGCTGTAGCCCAGCCGCCCAAACGCCGAGAGCAGCGACGAGTGCGACTGGCCCCCGCCGTTCTGCTGGATGCCGGTGCCGGCGTCGAGGTACTGGAACGTGGCCGACTGGTCGACGTAGCCCCGGCGCGAGGCCGAAATGGCTTTGATGTTATTCTTAATGGCCTCCGTGCCCACCAGAATGTTGAACATGCTCTCGCCCACCGGCAGGTCGTAGGTGGCGGTGTTGGTCCAGTTGTAGTTGAATTCGTTGGTGTTGGACTGGGCCAGCTGCGGCGGCGAGTTGAACGAGCGGTCGATGCCGAACGTCTTGAAAAACTGCTTGTAATCGGTGATGCGGAAGGTGATGCCGTAGTCGGAGCGGATGCGCAGGTGCTCCACCGGCGTAAAATCCACGTAGCCGTTGCCCAAAATGGAGTAGGCGTTGAAGTTGCGGTCGGCCGCATCGGCCAAAGCCACCGGGTTGATGCCGTCGCCGAAAAAGGCCGACGTCAGCACGCCGTTCGATTTCGGCAAATCCACGAACTGGCCCTGGTCGTTGTAAACCGGCGTGGCCGGCGTCCGGAACAGGGCGTAGCGCACGATGCTGGCCCCCGGGTTGCCGTCGCCAAACCCGTCGCCGGAGGTGCCCACCTGCCGGGTTTTGGCATAGGAAAGGTTGGCGTTGGTGCCCACCTTGAAGTATTTCGACAGCGTGCTGTTCACCGCCGTGCGCAGGTTGTAGCGGTCGTACGACGAGTTCTGAATCAAGCCGTCCTGCTTCAGGTAGCTGCCCGACACGATGTACTGCGAGTTTTCGCCGCCACCGCTCACGTCGGCCTGCACGTTGTACTGCTGGGCGGGCTTCAGCACTTCCTTCAGCCAGTTCACATCGGGCAGCGTGGCGGCCAGCGCGGGGGTAATCTGGTCGCGGCCGTCGTTCACCGCCGCCACGTTGTAGGCGTTCACGTACTGGCTGGTGTTGGCCATTTTGATGAGGTTGGCCGCCGTTTGCACCCCGCTATAGGCGCTCACGCTCAGCCGGGGCTTGCCCGATTTGCCGCGCTTCGTGGTCACAATCACCACTCCGTTCGAGGCCCGCGCCCCGTACGTAGCCGCCGCCGCCGCATCCTTTATAATGTTGATGCTCTCAATATCATTGGGCGAAATCTGGTTGATGCCGTCCTTGGTCGGCACACCGTCGATGATGTAAAGTGGGTCGTTATCGTTGATGGTCCCCACGCCACGAATGCGCACTGCAATGTTCTCGCCGGGTGCGCCGGTGGCCTGCGTAATGGCCACTCCGGCTGCTTTACCCTGCATAATCTGGGCTACGCCCGTCACCGGAATGCTGCCAATGTCACGCTGATTAATTTGCGAAACTGCCCCCGTCAGGTCAGTTTTTTTCTGGCTGTAGTAGCCTAACACCACCACTTCCTCCAGGGCTTTCACGTCGGTTTGCAGGGCCACATTCACTTGCGTGCGCCCTTGCAGCGGTACTTCCTGCGTTACGAAGCCGATGGCGGAAATAACCAGCGTTCCGTCGGCATCAGGTAGACTGAGGGAGAAATTGCCCTCCGCATCGGTGGTGGTGCCGTTGGTGGTGTTTTTCACCAGCACCGTCACCCCCGGAATGGGCGCTTTGTCGGGCCCAACCACCTGGCCCCGAACCGTTACGGGCACCGGGCTGATGGCGCCGGCCATTTCCCAGCCCGCCACGCTGGGCCCGCTGCCCGCCCCAATCGATTGCAGGCTGGGGCTGGAAGATTTTGGCCCCGAGATGACGTACACGTTGCGGTCGGTTTTCTCCACGCGCAGGCCGCTCACCGTCACGGCATACGTCAGCTTATCTTCCCAGCTGCGGAAGCTCAGAGCCTCAATGTTGACGAATTTATCTTTGATTAAGTCGCTGCGGTACAGGAAATAAGCGTGGTGCGCAACTTTAAATTCCTGCAGAATGCTTTCCAGCGAAGTGCCCCGGGCGCCCGGCCGGTTCGTCGTCGGCTCGGGCTGCTGCGTGGACTTGAGCTGCGCTACCAGCGGGCTTTGAGCCCGGGCCGCGCACAGGCTTCCGGCCAACACCAGCGGGAGCAGCTTTAGCGAGTGAGTAAACAGTGCCATAGGTGGGAATTCTAGGGTGAAGAGCAGGGCAAAGCGGCCCGAACAGGCCTTCAATAGCAAGTAATCAGTCGAGCCGCACCCGGTTGCCCTCGCGATGCACGCTGACATCCAGGGATTTGCCGAAGGCGTTCAGCAGCGCGTCCACGTCGTGGTTGGGCACCGAGCCCGTCAGCTTCTGCTGCCGCAGGGCCGGGTCACGCACCGAAATCCGGAGGCCGTAGGTGTCCTCCAACAGGGTGATAATTTCCGAAACCGGCGTATTGTCGAAATCCAGGTGTCCGGTGGTCCAGGCGGCATACAGCTCGGCATTCACGGGGCGCTTGGCCAGGGGCGCCTGGGCCTCAGCCGGGCGGTATTCCACCAGCTCGCCGGGCTTCATCAGCAGCTCTTCGGTGCGGCCGGCCAACTGATGGCGCAGCTGCACCTGACCCGATTTCAGGATGACATTCGTCCGGCCCGGCCGGTTCAGCACGTCGAACTGCGTGCCCAGCACCGCCACGTCCAGCGGCCCGGCGTGCACCGTGAATTTCACATTGGCCGGGGCCGCTGTCACCGCTTTCAATTGCGCCGGCGCCGTGTGTTGAACATTAAAAAATGCCTCGCCCGTCAGCCATACCTCCCGGGCCTGGCCCGGCTGCCAGGCCGTGGCCAGCTTCAGTACGGAGTTGGCATTCAGGGTCACGCGGGAGCCGTCGGGCAGCGTCACCTGGCGATGTTCGCCGCTGTGGGTGGCATAGCTGGTCCAGGCTGCGGCCGTGGTGGGTGCGGCGGCGCGCTGCCACAGGCCGAGGCCGGCGCAACCCAATACCACGGCAGCCCCGGCGGCGCTGGCCCAACGGCGGGCGCGCCGGCCCACGCGCAAGGCCGGCTGGGCGCGGGGCGCTACGGGTGGGTGCATGCTGTGCCACAGCTTGGCGGCTTCTATCTGCTTCAGGGCCTCGGGCAGGGGCAGCGGCTGGCGGGTGGCCAGCAACTCCAACACCGCCACGGCATCATTAAACTCAGTTTCTTTGGCCGGGTGCTGCGCTATCCACGTCTGCCAGAACTGCACGGCGGCGGGGTCGGTCCCAACCACAAACGATTGAAACGACTCGTCAGCCAAAAAATCCTCGGTCGAGTAAACAGCGTATTTCATAAGCAGATAGCGAACGGGCGGGCGGCTCTGTGCCGCGTTTGCGCGGCGCGGCGGGTAGTCGCTGGCAGCCCCGTTCATATCCATCACGGCCGATGCGGCCGTTTATACTCATTCCTCGCAAAACTTTTTTTATAAAAGGCAGCAGGCAGACCGTTCCGGTCGGGCTCGTTGGGGCATCGCCAGCGGCGCCACCTTCAGTTGGCCAGCAGGAAAAGCAGGGCCAGCGCCGCCACCAGGACCTTGCGCAAGGTCTTCAACGCATTGAAAATCAAATTGCGAACCGACTGGGTGTTGAGCGACATCACCTCGGCGATGCGCTCGTAGGAAAACCCGTCGAAAAACTTCAGGTACAGGGCTTCCCGTTGGCGCTTCGAGAGCTGGTTGAGGGCGGCCAGCAGCCGGGCACTCTGCTCGGCATCGCCCTGCTGGGCAATCAGAAACTCCTCGTGCGAATACGTGACTTCGAACGAATCGGTGTAGTTGGGCAGCAGGTGCCGGTGCTGCAACAGCTTGGTTTCGTCGCCCAGGTGGCGGCGCAGGGCTTTGAACAGGTAGGCCTTCACTACCTGCACGGCGCGCAGGCCCTCGCGCCGCCGCCACAGCTTTTGAAACAGGTTCTGAATGCAGTCTTTCACCAGCTCCTCGTCGCCGGTCAGCTTCAGCCCGTAGTGGTACAAGGCGTCGTAATACATTTCGAACAGCGCGGCCAGGGCCCGGGCTTCGCCCCCGCGAAAGGTTTCCCAAAGCTGCGCGCTGTTCTCGTCGGCTTCGGTCATGGCTGTAAAGGGCGTGCGGAATTAAAAGTAGCGGCCGAAACGGGATGGACCCCTGACCACTACACTGGCGAAAGGTTGTTACCGGGCGCTAAGGTATGCGGTTTGCTCACGCATTGGGACGTGGGAAAAATGATAAAAAATTACTGTTAGACCCAAGTTTGCTGTTGCGCCAGTACCCAAGGCCGGGCGAAGGCAAACCGGGAAGCAAAAGAAGAAAAAGGAACCACAAAAAAGCCCCTCCTGGTAACAGGAGGGGCTTTTGATGATGAAATAGCGGCGTGTGGATTAGGAAGGCGCCTTATTTCATCGGGAAAAGTCGGGTTAGAACGTGCGGCTGAACCAGGACTTGATGTCGTCCACGGCGTGGCCGGTTTTCTCTTGCAGCTTGCCGAACCATTCGTCCTGCTTGCCTTCTTCGTAGTTCAGGTCGTCGTCGGTGAGGTTGCCCCACTTCTGCTTGGCCTGGCCTTTAATCTGGTTCCAGTCGCCGCGCGCCCGCAGCTCGGTGCCCTTGCTCGAAGCCGTGGCGTTGTCGGTTTTGTCGTTGAACCAGTTCTTGATGTCATCAATCTTCTGGCCGGTTTTCTGCTGGAGCTTGCCGAACCATTCGTCCTGCTTGCCTTCGTCATAGGTCAGGTCATCATCAGTCAGGCCGGCCCATTTCTGCTTAGCCTGGCCCTTAATGTCGTTCCAGTTGCCGCGAGCCCGGAGCTCGGTACTGTCGCCGATGTTATTATTGTTGAGGTCCATAGTTGAAAAGGATTAGGGAAGGAAATGTGGGCGGGAAGGTTTGAAATTATGGGCCTTGTACGCACTCGCTTTTGGTATCGTTTACGCTCCGGCGGGAATGCCAGAATTTTGCACACCGGCTCGCTGCTGCCCGTCATTCAGGTGGCGGCTAGTGAGCGTTGGCCAGAAGTGATGCAAACAGCACCACCCATGCGGCCGTGCCCACGCCGTAGCCGGCCCACGCCCGGCCGCGCTTGCGGCGCTGGGCTTCCTGGCGGTAAGCCTCGCCATAAAATGCGTCGGCCAGCAGCGCGGGGTGCGGGGCTCCCAGGTTGCGCTCTGCCACCCGATGCGGGGCTATCACGGCCGGTGCCACCAGTCCAAACACGGGCCCGCCATACAGCGTAGCTCCCAACGAGCCCCAGAACGCGGCATGGTCGGTGTATCCGTGGGTGGCATCCCGCTGCGCCAGGGTGCGGCGTCCAGTTTCGCTCAGGCCCGGCAGCGGGCCGGGGGCAGTGGGGGCGTTGGCCGGGGCCGGGTGCAGCACCTCGCGGGTGCCATTGGCGTAGCGCACCAGGAACACGTCGGCAACGGCCAGGGGCAGGGTGTCGGCCCCGGTCGGGGGCAGGTAGCGTAGCTCCAGGGGCGTGATGGTGAGCACGCGGCCAGATACTTCCGTGCCGTCGGTGCGCAGAATGACATCAGTGGCCGGTGTTTGCGCCCGGGCCGGGCTGGCCCCGGCTGCCAGCAGCACCAGGAGCAGTAGTCGTATTCTTTGCATCACGGGGCAGAATAAAATCAGCAGCATGGCCTAGCGATGGCGGGCGTTGAAGCCCAGCAGCAGGCTGACGCGGGCGCCGCCGTTGCCGGGCACGACGGCCAGATTCACCGGGAAGTTGATGCCGTTGGAGCGGAACGAGGTGCCCACGGCCAGCACGATGTCGGCTCCCAGCGGGGTCACGTTGGGCCCGAGGCCGAATTCAAACCCTTTGGCCCCGCGAATTCCAATCAGCCCGCTGATGCTCGGGATAAACTGGCCCTGCTCCAGGCCGCCCACCAGCGGCACAAATTCGGCCAGCCCGCTCAGCCCATTGGGCATCCGGAACAGGCGCGTTTCAAACTGCCAGCCAAACTGCGTAAGAAAGGGGTTGAGGCTGGGCAGGTGCTCGTGGGCTTTGTCCAGCACGCCACTCGTGAGCACGGTAAAGCCGATGCGAGGGCCGTCGAGGTGAATGGGTTCTTCCAGAATCGCGTCGTCGGGCGACTGGTTGTTGACCGTGGGAACCTCGCGCGGAAAGACGGTTTGCCCGGCCGTGGCCGGCATTGGGGCGCCGGGGGCGGCCGGCGCGGCATTGAGCATTTCCTTGGTGCCGTTGGCGTAGCGAATCATAAACACCTCCGTCTTCCACACGCTGATGAGCGGCCCATCGGGATTGTCGGTGCGGCGGTAGCGCACCTCGGCGGGCGTGATTTCAACCACCTTCACGGCCACTTCCTCGCCGTTGCGCTTGGTGAGTAAATCCTGGGCGCGGGCCGGGCCGGCCAGCAGCGCCAGCAGGGGCAATAATAAGAGTAGGCGTGCAAACATGGGTCAGGGGGCTAAGGGTGAATTTCTGACCAAAGATGATGCGGGCCGGAACCGTTTTTCAACTGTACTTTGCAGATTATTCGACCTTTGTCAACAAGGTTTATTGCTGCCAATTGCCTGATTTTCAGAATTGAATACAGAAAATAAAGGATATTAAAATTGATATTCAATAGGCCTCGCCGCTCCGCCCCGTTATGGACGACCTTCGCACGACCCTGCTTACCCTCAGCCCCGACGACCGGCGCGACTTCGGCCGGTTCATCCAGCGGCAGCGCCGCAAGGCCACCGGCCGCCTCGACTCGCACCTCTACGAGTTGCTGGTGCAGGCCAAAGAGCTGAAGCCGGAGCAGCTCGTCGCCAGGCTCTACCCCGACGAGGCCAACCCCGTGGCTTACTACGCGCTGCGCAAGCGCCTCATGCGCCATCTCACCGACTACTTGCTGCTGCGCCAGCGCCAGCTCGACACCACGGCCGCGGCCACAGTGCGCGGCCAGCTTACCCTAGCCCAGTACCTGTTCGAGGCCGGCATTCCGCGCCTGGCCTGGAACACGCTGCGCAAAGCCGAAAAGCTGGCCCGCGAAAACGAGCAGTACGAGCCGCTGAATGCCGTGTACAACCTCCAGATTCAGCACGCCGACTCGCCCCACGCCGTGCCCCTCGACGAAATAATTGCCCGCTACCGCCTCAACAAGAAGGCCGCCGGCGAAGAGGAGCGCGCCAACATTGCCGACAGCCTGCTGCGCCAGCGCCTGCGCGAAACCCGCGTGCGCGGCCGGGCCGCCGTGCCCGTCGATGCCATTCTGCAAAATATTCTGACCGAGTACGACCTGCAGGAAGCCTTCGCCCGCTCGCCCTCGCTCCTGAGCCGGCTCATGTCCATTGCCCGCAGCGCCATGCTGATACGCCGCGATTTCACCACCTTCGCGGCCTTTATCGAGCGGTGCTACAAGCTGATGGAGCGCCGCCACGGCTTCGCGCCGGCCCAGCGCGGGCACCAGCTGCGGCTGCTCTACATGCTGGCCCATGCGCTCTACCGCTCGCGCCGCTTTGCCGAGTCGGTGGCGTATCTGGAAAAAGGCCACGCCATTATGAATGCCGGCCCGGCCCGCCAATTCGGCGAGTTCGAGCCGCGCTTCACGTTTTTGCTGGCGGCCAACTACGCCTTCCTGCGCCGCAACGCCGAAAGCATTTGCCTGCTCGAAAAAGCGCTGCACGGCCCCAAACCCCTCGCCCTCGCCGACGACCTCACGGCCCGTTTCCAGCTCACGTTTCACTACTTCGCCGAAGGCAAAATTGCCAAAGCCAACCAGGCCCTGCTCGGCCTCGCCCGCACCGACCACTGGCTGGAACAGCACCTGGGCCTGGAGTGGATGCTGAACCGCAACATCGGCGAAACCCTCATCCAGGCCGAGCTGGGCAATACCGAGCTGGCCCTCAGCCGCCTCCGCGCCACCGAGCGCGTGCTGCGCGAGCAGTTTCCCGCCGTGCCCGCCAACGCCGCCGACGCCATCGAGGCTGTGCCCGTGGGCGGCCCGTACTACGCGGTGCTCGTGTTCCTGGCCCTGGTGGGCGAGGTGATTGAGGACCCGGCCGCGGCCCGCCAGCCTGAGTTTATGGCCCGCGTGGCCCACGTCCCCGCCTTCCTCACCCAGGAGCGCGAAGATTTGCAGGTGGTGAGCTTCTACGCTTGGCTGCGTGCCCGCGTGCTGGGCCGCCCGTACTACGACGTGCTGCTGGAGCTGGCCCACGCCTACACCACCACCGAATAAACTCAAAAAAGGCCCGTGTGCAGCTGCACACGGGCCTTTTTAGCAATGAAACCGGCTGAATTACTTCTTGGCGGCTTCTTTCATGTTCTCTTTGGTTTGCGCGGCCGACTTGGCAGCGGCAGCACCCATGGCGTCCATTTTGGCCCCGGCGGCGTTCATTTTAGCATCCATCTTAGCCCCGGCGGCATCCATTTTGGCGTCCATTTTAGCCCCGGCGGCGTCCATTTTGGCGCCGGCTTCTTCCATCTTGGCGTCCATTTTGGCACCAGCGTCCTTAGCGCCCTCTTTCATGTTGGCCGAGGCGTTGTCAACGGCGGCACCGGCGGCGGCACCAGCCTCGGCGGCAGTGGTAGCGCTGCTGTCCGTGGTCACGGTGGCGGTGGTGCCTTCGGGCGTGGTCGAGGTTTCGGTGGTGGTTTTGGTTTGCTCGCAGGCGGTGGCGGTCAGGGCTACGGCGGCGGCAACAAACAAGGCTTTAACGGAGATTTTCATGGGTTCAATTAAGTTAGGTGAGATGTGCCCTTAATCAACTAAGGCCAAAAAGGTAACCCGCCCGCTGATGGCGCGGCCGTATCTTCCGGTCTGAAAATAGCCGGACTAACTTTTTGGGGCCGGCGTGAGTATAGCCATTTTGCATCTTTCTTTTTTTCGCATTCCCATGGATTCCACTGCTAATACTCCGCAAACGCCCGCCACTCCCGAAGTGCCCATGGCCGTGAGCGACCAGCAAAATACCGCCCTTCTCGACGATACGCTCACCTTTCTCACCGCCAGCACGCCCACCAATTCCGGCCCCCAGGGCATTACCGAAATTGAGCGGTGGACGGCCGTTCTCGCCGCGTCGGAACGTCCGGGCCTGGCCAAAATCAAGCAGGAGCTCGGCCAACTCAGCACCTTGCTCGCCGATGCCAAAACGCCCGCCCACGACATCGCTGAAATTCTCGCCAGCCTCGGGGCCGAAACCGCCAAAGTAGCCGAAGAAGCCGGCGGCGACTACAGCGCCCCGCTCGTGAACCTGAGCAAATTGCTCATCAAAGCGGGCAATACGCTGTCGCGGTAATCCCCACCGCTTCGGCTCCGCATCTTCCGTAACCATTGTAGCGCGAACTTTGTAGTTCGCGTCCCCGCGCTGCCAGGGCCAATCCCGGCCAGCGCGTGGCGACGCGAACAACAACGCTCGCGCTACTGCTTTTTTATGCCCCAGCTCACCCCCGCCGACCTCATTCCCTACGACCCGTTCGACGGCATGCGGTTCGGCCCCGATACCTGCTTCCTCAGCGGCCAGCCCGTGGGCCCCGACGATACCGTGCCCGTGTTCGCCGACTGGCTGCAAGCCCGCTACGGCATCGCCGACCGCCCCATTCACCTGCTCGACCAGCGCACCGTCCTCATCCGCGACCTTCGCCTGCCCGCCAGCCCCGCTGCCCGCCAGCGTATTCAGGAGTTGGAGAGTAGGGTAGAGGCCGCGGCCTTGCAAGGCCCCGCTGCCCTCCGCGCCCTCGGCGACGACACGCTGTTCCTCTGGATGGGCAAAATGTTCTACGGCATCTTTATCACCGAGCTGCTGAACGAGTTCGAGCCGCTGATAAAACCCAAGTATCCGCTGGCTGAGAACGCGGCTTTGGTCCGCCGCTTCCAGGCATTTTTCCAGCTGCTGCAAGGCCTGCGCGTGCCCACCGAGTACGCCGATTTCGTGCCCGGCTCCGTGTTCGTCCTCGAAGCCGACCCCACCGAGGATGTTACGCCTTTCGAATACGACGACGACCTGAACACGCTCGTTTTCAGCATTAAGCTCGACAAATCCGTGCTGGTTGCCTGTCTGGTCGACATCGGCCTTGTGGGCCAGGCCATGCGCAAGGTGTACGCCGATGCCCAGCGCCCCCTGCACCCCGTCCAGATTGCCGAGTTTAAGGCCCGTGTGTACTACGCCGCTCATCTGCTGCACGTCGTGCCCGACCTTTACCCGCGCCACCCGCGCCCCGGCGATACCAAATTAGTATTCGATGCCCTTATCGATGACGTCACCGGCGCCATCTTCAACCCCTGGGAAAACAGCGCCTACACCCAGGCCCTGGCCGAGATGTGGCAGCGCTGGCATATCACCCTCGCCGACGTAGTAACCAACCCCGCCGAGCCGCTGAGCTTGCTCTACAACCCCGACGGAAGCCCCCGCGAGTTGAAATCGTGGCCCTCAGTTTCAAGAGAAGCTTAAGCAGCATGAGCAACTCCGAAAAAGTGCATCCGGCTCCCCCTCTCTTTTGGAGAGGGGGTTGGGGGGTGAGGTTATCCGTCTGGTTAGTAACACTCTTGCTTTCCCTCACCAGCTGCCTCAACCTCCTCAAGCCCCGTCACGATTTCGTGGCCTATAGTTCTGCGCCCGGCCCCGATTATGCCCAGGATAGCCTCTGGGCCGCCCTGCCCACCCGGCTCGATTCTGCCGACCTTGTCCCCAAAAACTCCGGCCTCCACGACGAGCAAGCCACCGCCGCCGCCGACGTTTTCTTCATTCACCCCACTACCTACTACTGGCGCAAAGCCTGGAACGCCGACCTCAGCAAGGAAAAGCTGAACCGCTACACCGACAAAAGCACCATCCGCCATCAAGCCAGCGCCTTCAATGCCGCCGGCCGCATCTACGCCCCGCGCTACCGCCAGGCCACCCTCTATTCCTTCTTCGACGAAGAAACTACCAACGGCCAGGCCGCCCTCGACCTCGCCTACGCCGACGTCCGCACCGCCTTCCAATACTACCTCGCTCACTACAACCAGGGCCGGCCCATCATCATCGCCGGCCACAGCCAGGGCACCGCCCACGCCACCCGCCTCCTCCACGAGTTTTTCGACAACGACCGCAAACTGCGCCGCCAGCTCGTGGCCGCCTACCTCATCGGCTTCAAGGTGAAGCCCAACGAGTACCAGACCATCAGTCCCTGCGCCGATTCCCTCGCCACTGGCTGCTTCATTACCTACAACACCGTTGCCACCGGCAACGACTACGCGCCCTTCCGTCCCTTCGCCGTCACCAATCCCCTCACCTGGACGCTCGACACCCTGCTCGCCCCCGCCGCCCTCAACCGCGGCGGCGTCAGTCAGGATTTCAAGCGCATCGACCCGCAGGTAACCGATGCCAAAGTCCACCAGGGCCTGCTCTGGATAACCCCGCCCAAGCCCGGCGGCTACCCGCGCTTCCTGCTCCCCGGCCGCCCTGAGTTGCGCCACTCCTTCCACATCGCCGATTATGGCCTGTTCTACATGAACATCCGCGAGAACGCCAAGGCACGGGTGCGGGCCTGGCAACGAATAAACCGGTAAACTTGCCGATACAAGTTTGCTTCCGCCCGCCATTGAGGAAGCACACCAAAAACTTTCCCGATGAAAAAAAATCTCGCAGTTCTGGTCTTCAGCGTCTACGCATTGTCCGCATCGGCGCAACCCAAGCCCGTGTTACATCCCGCCCTAAGCAAAACCATCGACAGCCTGGCTTTTGTCGACCAATGGCCAATGCAGCAAATGTTTCATCAAAAGGCAGATAGCGCAGGACGAAATTTAGTGGATGTAGAAAAGACCAATTTCGCGCGTCATCAGCCTATTCTAGAAAAGATAATCAAACAATACGGGTACCCCGGCTTTAAGCAAGTGGGCGAAAAAAGCGCTGATAACTTTTGTTTGCTCGTACAGCATGCGGATGCCCATCTGGATTTTCAGCGCCAAATACTTAAGCTGATGCTACCTGAGGTAAAAAAGAAAAATGCCTCCCCTGTAAAATACGCTTACCTCATCGACCGCGTAGCAATTAATTCAGGACAGGCTGAAGAATATGGGACTCAATTAGTATACAAAGGAAAAGATATGAGCATTACGGCCGTTCCCGTATCGTTACGCGACCCCAAAAATGTAGACAAACGCCGTGCTGCTATTGGGATGGAACCGCTACAAGATTACCTGAACATGATGACTGAGGTGACTAGGCAAATGAACAAGCCCAAACCGCAGATACCGTAAAAAAAGCCCCGCCGGCATAATGCCAGCGGGGCTTCCAATTTAGCTATAAACGGCAATTAAGCGCCGATAGCCACGCGCTTGAAGTCCGACACCGTTAGGCCTTTCGACTTGCTGTCGAGCAGCTGGGCGATGGTCTTCGAGTTGTCTTTCACGAACTCCTGGTTCAGCAGAGTGTTGTCTTTGTAGAACTTGTTGAGTTTGCCGAGGGCAATTTTTTCCAGCATAGCTTCGGGCTTGCCTTCGGCTCGCGCCTGCTCTTTGCCCACTTCAATTTCGCGCTCCGCAATGGTGGCATCCACCCCGTCTTTGTCGACGGCAATGGGCTTCATGGCCACGATTTGCATGGCTACGTCGCGGCCCACTTCGGCTGTGTCGGCACCGCCTACGTTCTTCAGGCCTACGAGCACACCTTTCTTGCTGTCGGAGTGGATGTACGAAGCTACTTTCTCCGCGGTCAGCGTAGCATAAGTCACTTCCAGCTTCTCCCCAATTTTGCCCATCAGGTCGGTTACGTGCTCCTGCACGGTCAGGCCATCCGAAGCTTTGGCGGCTAGGATGTCTTCTTTCGTGCCGGCGTCGATGCGCACGGCCGTGTCCAGAATTTGCTGGGCCAGCTCGCGGAAGTTAGCCACTTTGGCTACCGATTCGGTTTCGCAAGCCAAGGCCACCAGTTTGCCTTTGGTGCCGTCTTCGCTCACGTTCACCAGCACCACGCCTTCCGAAGTGGCGTTGTCGGCGCGCTTGTCCGCGATTTTCTGGCCGTGCTTGCGGAGAATGTCGCGGGCGGCTTCGAAGTCGCCATCGGCTTCCACCAGGGCTTTTTTGCAATCCATCATCCCCGCACCGGTCATGGTGCGGAGCTTATTTACGTCTGCGGCGGTAATAGCGGCCATTAGAGAGGTTTTTGTTGGGTTGGAATTCAGATAAAAGAAAAAGGGAACCTCCGGAGCCTAGCTACTCGAAGGTTCCCTTTTTTCAAAGAGCTAAGAAGGGACTATTCTTCGTCAGCGGCCGTTTTCTCGGCGATGGCAGCCTCATCGGCTTCCTTGCGCTCGGCGTCTTCTTTGTCAACTTTGCGCTCCGACAGGCCGTCTTCGATGGCCTTGCCAATCACGCCCACGATGAGCTGAATCGACTTCGAGGCATCGTCGTTGGCGGGAATCGGGAACTGCACCAGCTCGGGGTTCGAGTTCGTGTCGCAGATAGCAAACACCGGGATACCCAGTTTGTGGGCTTCTTTCACGGCGATGTGCTCGCGCTTCACGTCCACGATGAACAGGGCAGCGGGCAGACGGCCGAGGTCGGCGATGCCACCCAGCACGCGGTCCAGCTTGGCGCGCTCACGCGACATCATCAGCTTTTCACGCTTGGCGAGTGCGGCGTAAGCCGTGTTCTCTTTCACCATCTTGTCGATGGTGGCCATTTTCTTCAGGCTCTTGCGCACCGTGGCGAAGTTGGTGAGCATGCCGCCCAGCCACCGGTCGGTGACGAAGGGCATCTTCAAGCGTTCGGCTTCGGTGGTCACAATCTCCTGGGCCTGCTTCTTCGTGGCTACGAACATGATTTTGCGGCCGCTCTTCGCAATGTTGCGAATGGCAGTGGCAGCGTAATCAAGCGAAACCAGCGTTTTGTTGAGGTCGATGATGTGGATGCCGTTCTTCTCCATGAAGATGTACGGCGCCATTTTGGGGTCCCACTTGCGGGTGAGGTGACCAAAATGGGCACCTGCGTCGAGCAGGTCTTTATAAGTCGTCTGAGCCATGATAAAATCCTCCTGGTTTTAGCGTTTCGAGAACTGGAACGAGCGACGAGCCTTGCGCTTGCCGAATTTCTTGCGTTCCACCATGCGCGGGTCGCGGGTCAGAAAGCCTTCCTTCTTCAAAGCCGGACGGGTTTCCTCGTTGTCGCTAACCAGTGCTTTGGTGATTGCCAGACGGATAGCCTCGGCCTGAGCCGAGATGCCGCCGCCTTTCACATTCACCTTGATGTCGTACTGGCCGACTTGCTCAAGAATTGCCAGGGGTTGGTTCACAACGTTTTCCAGCAACTCGTTGCTGAAATACGCCTTCATGTCCCGGTCGTTGATAGTGATAATCCCTTGCCCGGCCTGCATGTAAATGCGGGCCACCGAGGTTTTTCTTCTACCAGAGGTGTTGGTAATTGCCATTTAGTGAAAAAATAAAAGCGTAAGCCGTCGTTGACTTACAGGTTTTTGAGTTCGATTGCCACGGGCTGCTGCGCCTCGTGCGGATGCTCGGTGCCGGCGTACACGTACAGGTTGCGGTACTGAGCCGAGCCGAGTTTGTTGCCTTGCAGCATGCCTTTCACGGCGTGCTCAATCACGCGGGTCGAGTCGCGGTCCATTTGCTCGCGCACGGTGCGACGCTTCTGGCCGCCGGGGTAGCCCGAGTGCGTGATGTAGACCTTCTCGGTCATTTTTTTGCCCGTTACCCGCAGGTTGTCGGCGTTGATAACGATGACGTTGTCGCCGCAATCCGCGTTGGGGGTGAACGAAGGCTTGTGCTTACCGCGCAGAATGTTGGCAATCTGGCTGCAAACGCGGCCCAACGGGGCTACGCTGGCGTCTACGATAACCCAGCTCTTCTGGGCGTTGGCCTTACTGACGTGGGTCGTCTTGAAGCTCAGGTGGTCCATGAGTCGAAAAAAAGGTATGCTAAACTATTGAAAAAGAGTTCGAAGCCAGTACGGCTTCGGGAAAAACGGACACAAAGGTACTGTTTTTTCGGCAGAATGCAAACAGCTGCTTGCTATTTCCCACTGAAAAGCAGCCTTGTAGTCAAATGAACAGTTTTTACTTTGACACCAATTCCCCAAACACGGACAGCAACCAGCCCGGTAGCGCCATTCTCAAGTAAATGAGAAGGACCAGCAGTTTGGTGCGCAGGTTCAGGTTCATTGGCTACTGATTCTGCCGCAGGGCTTCCACCAGCACCCGGAAATCTTTGGGGTAAGGGGCTTCCACGCTGATTTCTTCCCCATTCAACCCGGAAAACTCGAGCTTGAGCGCGTGCAAAGCAAAGCGTTTGATGAACGGCTGCTCTTCCTCGCCTTCCTTGAGGTTGAATTTTTTCTTGAGCGAAGACAGGAAAAAATCCTCGCCGCCGTAGTCCTTATCGCCGATGATGGGCGCTTGCAAGTACATGAGATGCAGGCGAATCTGGTGCATGCGGCCGGTGATGGGCTCGCACTGAATGAGGGCGTGGCGGGTGAAGGTTTCGAGGGTGGTGAAGTAGGTTTCGGCGGGCTTGCCTTTGTAGGCGAGGCGGGCCTTGCCGCGGGTGGTGGTTTCGATGCTGCGCTCCACCAGCTGATGGTCGAAGTGCGGGGTGCCCCACACGGCGGCGTGGTACTGCTTTTTCACCTCGCGGTTCTCGAACTGCATGGCGAGGTGGCGGTAGGCGGCGGGGTTCTTGGCGAAGGCCAGGGCCCCGCTGGTTTCGCGGTCGAGGCGGTGGGCCGCCTGAATGTCGTCGTGGTGCTGGCGGGCCAGGCGCAGCATGTTGGGCGCGCCGCCCACCCGCTCATCAAGCGTGGCCAGAAACGGCGGTTTATTGACGACAAGGTAATCGTCATTCTCGAAAATGACGAGGTCGGAAAAATTAGGAAGCTTCATAAGAAGCCGCAAAGGTACGGCCGCCGTCATGCTGAGCCCAGCCGCAGCATCGCTACCACGCTACCAGTCAGGTTTAGTTATGGGGAAAGATAGTGCGGCTGGGCTCAGCATGACGTTCTAATTACCCGTAGTTCCCTTCGGCTTGCTTAGCTTGAACTCCAGCGTCGTGCCCTCGCCCACGGTGCTTTTTACCCGGATATTGGACTTATGGGCTTCCACGATGTGCTTGCTGATGGCCAGCCCCAGCCCGGAGCCGCCCGATTCGCGCGAGCGGCTTTTGTCAATGCGATAGAACCGCTCGAAAATGCGGGCCTGGTGCTCGGGCGCAATGCCGGCCCCATCGTCGCGCACGGCAATGCGTACCGAGCGGCCGCTTTCCACCAGCGAAACCACCACGCGGCCCTGCTCCCGGCCGTACTTGATGGCGTTGTCAATCAGATTGATGAGAACCTGGCGAATGCGGTTGCGGTCGGCCACTATCAGCAAGCCGGCTTCTGGCAACGTGGGCGGAAACAGCACCAGGTGGGTGCCACGCCGGGCGGCCTGCTGCTCCAGCAGCTCAAATATTTCGCGCACCAAGGCAATAACATCGAAGCGCTGGCGGCGCATGCGCACCACTCCTTTTTCGAGCTGGGCAATGGTAACGAGGTCCTGCACCAGGGCGTCCAGCGTGTCGAGACTGGCGGCGGCTTTGCGCAGGAACTTGCGGCGGGTGGCAATGTCAATTTCATCGTCCTCGTCGTCCAGAATGGTGTGCACGAAGCCCTGGGCGGCAAAAAGTGGCGTTTTCAGCTCGTGCGAAACGTCGGCCAGGAACTCGCGGCGCAGGGCTTGCAGGCGCACCAGCTCATCCAACTCCTGCTGGCGGCGCTCGGCCATGAGCAGGATTTCGTCGCGCACGCGCTTCACCGGCTCGGGGCGGAACAGGAATTTGTTGCTGAGCTTCTTGAATTCCTTGCGTTTGATGTGTTCCAGGCCCGCGTAGATGCCGTTGATTTCCCGGAAAATCAGCGCTTCAAACGACAGGTAAACCAGCAGAAAACACGCCGCTACGGTAACGCCCGCTGCCAGGAAAGCCTCCCGAAAAGGCAGCGTGGGGCCGATGCGGGCGTAGGCCGTGAGCACGCCCGCCACCAGCAGCGCAATGAGAATGGCAATGGTGCGGGAGGAAAGATTCATTTTTCAGTGAGCAGTGAGCAGTGAGCAGTGAACAGTTAGCAGTTGTTCGGTGCGGTGACGGGGAATTGGAATATAAAGAAAATGAGCAACAGTCATTGCGACCATTGCTCATTATTTACTGCAGGCAGTTTACTGAAATTAATCGGCGTTGAATTTATAGCCTACGCCTTTGATGGTCTGGATGTGGTGGTCGCCCACCTTTTCGCGGACCTTGCGCACGTGCACGTCCACGGTGCGGGCCAGCACGAACACGTCGTTGCCCCAGATGTTTTTCAGCAGCTCTTCGCGGTTGAATACCTTGTGGGGCGTGGCGGCCAGAAAAGCCAGCAGCTCAAACTCCTTCTTGGGCAAGGTGATTTTTTTGCCGTCCTGGTACACGGCAAACCCGGTGCGGTCAATGCGCAGACCGTTGATGTCGATGGCATCGATGGCGGTGTGTGGGTCCTGGTCGCGGCGCTTCACGGCGGCCAGGCGGCCCAGCAGGGCCCGGGGCTTGATGGGCTTGGCGATGAAATCGTCGGCCCCGGCCTCAAAGGCGGCTACTTCCGAAAACTCTTCGGCGCGGGCCGTGAGGAACAGGATGTAGGTGTCCTTGAACTTGGGCTGCTCGCGCAGCAGGCGGCAGGTGGCGATGCCGTCGAGGTTGGGCATCATGACATCAAGCAGAATGATGTCGGGGTTGAACTCGGCGGCCACGTCCAGGGCTTTGCGGCCATCGGAAGCCGAGGCAGTCTGGTAGCCTTCTTTCTTCAGGTTGAACTCCAGCAACTCAACGATATCCGGGTCGTCGTCGACCACGAGAATCTTATACACGGGCGATTTAGGAGCAATCACAGCAGTAGGGGCTTAGTTGAAGCAGGGCTTTGCTTGCGCAAAAGTACCGCTATCCGTGCGCCGGCCTGTGTTACGATTGTGTGATGCCCGTGCCGCCTCAGCAAAAAGACCTGGGCAGCCAGACCGCCGCTGCCGCCGGCATTCGTAGCAGCCCCGCTATACGTGTCTGCGCGGGTTGATGCACAGCGCAACGGAGTACAGGATGTTCAGAAAAATGTATAGTAAAGCGTGTATAGTCCACACATTCAGGCTTAAAGTATGGGAGAGATGGAGCACATAGTTGCTGGACAAAAAAATGAGAATGTTGCCCGAGAAATAGAGCAGCAGTCCGGTTGAAACCCAAAGCAGCGGTTCGCGCTCCAGCCGTGCGAGCACGACTTTGCGGGTAATCTCCCGATAAAAAAAGAGCAAAACGAACGTGAGAACCAGGAGGCTTTCGATGAACCGCTGAATCGGGCTGAATTCGGCCGTGTCCAGCCGCGGACTGTAGGTGAGCAGCGAGCCCAGCACAAAGGCGCCCACAATGGCCGGCATGTAGCGGCTCAGGGCCGCCGGGCGCAGGGTGCGCCGGTAGACCAAGGCCAGCAAGGTAAATTCGATGGTGGTGTCGATGGGGGCCAAAAAAAGGTTGGGCTTTCCGTGAGCCAGCAGCGTCCGGGCTACTATTTCCACAGCCAGCGCACACAGCGTCAGCACCGTCAAATACCGGAGCGCCTGGTCGAGCCGACGGAACCGCACTACCCCAATGATGCTGGCAATGACCACCGGCACCACTGAAAAATCCAGAATTAATCGCTGAACGGAATATTCCATGCAGAGGCAAGATAGTCGCGTATCAGTAAGAAAATCCGTTGTTTATGGCAGGCCCAACGATGAGGTAACTGCTTTGGCGCCTGGCAACTGAAGGAACGTGCTGCAACGGCCCGTTTCCCGTCCTTACTGCACCATATTCAGGCGCCATTTCAGGCCCTGGTAGCGCACCATGTCCACCTTCACGGTGCCCACAAACATTTCGGCCTGGAACAACACCGGAATCTTGTTCCGGTCATCGGAGAGGTACACGGAGATGGCGTTTTCGCCCCGGAAAAGCTTGTTGTTCGGCATCTTGGGCACCAGCTTGAAGGCGCGGACATCGCCGGCTTTCGTTTCCACCACTTCGCGGCCTTTGTAGGTCACTTCGAGCATGAAATTGTCGCCGTCGAAATAGCCGGGCATCCGGATGACGTCGCCCACTTTCATGTGGTCGAAATTGATGGTGCGGAGGTAATAAAAGCCACTCACCAGCTCCAGGGTGTTATTGGCCACCTTTACGGTGGTGTGCTTGGGGTTCTCCTTGTTATGGTCCTGCACCTCGGCAATGTCGTGGAAGTGGTCGAAATCGACGGTTTCCTTCTTGCGGTAGTTCTTCTCGGCAATGTCGCGCTGGGCGCGGATGGGCAGGATGCTGGTCGTGTCGATGTAGGCGCGCCACTGGTCGCGGATGCGCAAGAAGAAATCGAACGAGCCGGTGGTTTTGCCGCTCACGGTGGCTTTGTAGCAGGGGCGCTCGTTCACGCGCTCCAGGCTACCGCCGGTTTCCACGGTGGCCTCGCCGCCGTTGATGAGGCCGTAGTGAACGGTGTACTTAATGGTTTCGCCCCGCCCAAAACTGGTTTGCGGAATGCTGCGAACGGCATCGCCGGGGCCTAAGGCGGGCTGGGCGGCAATCAGAAGCAACAGGATAATGGGAGTAAAAAAGAACCAACGGCGGGCCATAACAATACCTATAACATAAGAACAAAGCGGTGCGGGACGTAGACAAACGTAATGCCACCTCCTGAGCAAAGTAAAGGTACGAACATAAAAAAAGCCCGTTGCCAATAGGCAACGGGCTTTGGATTATTCGCGGATAGCGCAACGGTGCCTACAGCGTGTCTTCGCCGTCCTCAACAATGGTCAGGTCCACGGGAATGACGTCGGAGTCGCCCTTGGCCATGGCCCGGATTTTGGCTTCGATTTCAGCCGCCAGCTCGGGGTTGTCGAGCAGCAGGGTTTTCACGGCTTCGCGGCCCTGGCCGATTTTGGTTTCGCCGTAGTTGAACCACGAGCCCGACTTGCCGATGATGCCCATATCGACCCCAAGGTCAACTATTTCGCCGACTTTGCTGATGCCCTGGCCGTAGATGATATCGAACTCGACCACCTTGAAAGGCGGCGCCACTTTGTTTTTCACCACTTTCACCTTGGTGCGGTTGCCGGTGATATTGTCCTTGTCCTCCTTGATTTGGCCGATGCGGCGGATGTCGAGGCGCACAGAAGCGTAGAATTTGAGGGCGTTACCGCCGGTCGTGGTTTCGGGCGAGCCGAACATCACGCCGATTTTCTCGCGGAGCTGGTTGATGAACACGCAGCAGCAGCCGGTCTTGTTGATGGTGCCGGTGAGTTTGCGCAGGGCCTGGCTCATGAGGCGGGCGTGCAGGCCGACTTTCGAGTCGCCCATGTCACCTTCGAGTTCACCTTTGGGCACGAGGGCGGCCACGGAGTCAATCACGATGATGTCGATGGCACCCGAGGAAATCAGCTGGTCGGCAATTTCGAGGGCTTGCTCGCCGTTGTCGGGCTGGGCGATGAGCAGGTTGCTAGTGTCGATGCCCAGCTTCTCGGCGTAAGACTTGTCGAAGGCGTGCTCGGCGTCGATGAACGCGGCCATGCCGCCTTTCTTCTGCGCTTCGGCAATCATGTGCATGGTCAGGGTGGTCTTACCCGACGATTCCGGGCCGTAGATTTCCACCACGCGGCCACGGGGCACGCCGCCAATGCCCAACGCGATGTCGAGCGAGAGCGAACCGGTGCTGATGCTCGGAATGTCCCCAACTTTGTTGTCGCTGAGCTTCATCACGGTGCCTTTGCCGTAGGCTTTGTCCAGCTTATCCAGCGTGAGCTGGAGCGCTTTCATCTTTTCGGCCGCGACATTCATATCGCCTTTCTCAGCCTTTTCAACTTTTTCGACTTTCGGGGCCGATTTGGTAGCTAGTGCCATGTGGGGGTGTTTGAGAAAAAGGAATTAGGTTTGGTAAAGTTAACGGTTTTGGCCGGGTCGCAATCGAATAAATCTATTCCTCAGTAAAACCTCGGATTAGGCCCTTTTACGGCGGCTTTTTCTAACACAGTGCTCGGCGGTTTGGTGCCGTTGAAAGGCGAAATATATGCGGAATTATCTAAAAATATTAGTTGCCCTTGTGGGTGTGCTAATTAGAGTGGGAGAAGCGCGGGCGCAAGTGGATAATCGGGCGTTTATTGGCAGCCGCCCCGGCCAGTTAAAGTATACTTACATCTTGCGGAATCCTGATGGGCCCGATACCAAATTGGATGATTCGCTCGACAGAGAAAAAAGACAGCTCCTACTAGAGGAAACCATTTCGGCTGGCGATATGCGGCTTGCGGTGAACTCCTTCACCTTCTTTAAAGACAACGAATACTTCAACAAGATTGTGGACGGCTACACGCTGTTTGGCACGCAGCTAAACCCGGAACTGGTTTATTATCCCACCAAAGACCTGCGCCTCGAAGCCGGTGTACTCCTTTGGAAGGACTTCGGCAACCCCGTGCTGAAGCAAGTGCGGCCCACCTACCGTGCTACCTGGACGAAAGGCCACAACCAATTCATTCTGGGGAATGTCCGCGCCAATCTCAACCATAATTACATTGAACCGCTCCTCAACTTTGAGCGCGTGATACTAAACCCGCTGGAAGAAGGCTTGCAGTACCGCTACCTCGGAAATAAGCTATTTCTGGACGTGTGGGTGGACTGGCAGCGCCAGCAATACCGCTACAGCAACTACCAGGAAGAAATAACGGGCGGCCTCAGCAGCAGCTACCGCCTCAGCAGCGACGAAAGCAAGTGGCGGGTTTCAATTCCGTTCCAGTTCACGGCCCAGCACCACGGCGGGCAGATTGATACGCTCAACAAGCCCCTGCAAACGCTATTTAATGAAGCGGTAGGAATTGAAGCCCGTCGCTCGTTCAGCAGCTCTGAAATTCAGGCTTTCCGCTTCAACGGCTACGTGCTCGGCTTCAATGATAATTCCCCCACGCAGGGCCAACTGCCCTTCAAATACGGCCGGGGCCTGTACCTGAACACGACTCTCGAAACGCGCTACGCCGATGTAATGCTGAGCTACTGGCAGGGCTCGCGCTTTATTTCGCCGCTGGGGGGCGACTTGTTCCAGAGTGCCTCGCGCACGGTATCGAACCCCGATTACCTGGACCGCCAGCGCAAGATTCTGCTGGTGCGGCTGCTGCGCGACTTCCGCATCTCGGACGCGGCCGCTCTCACCGTGCGCGTCGAGCCACTCTACGATTTCAACGCCCAACTGCTGGATTTCTCGTTTGGGGTGTACCTCAACTTCCGGCAGGAGTGGCTACTGGGCAACGTGGCCCGGCGCGTGCGGGTGGGGCAGTAGTGTAGCTGCCCCCAAGCCGTTACGGATTGCAGCAGATGGTCCGGGGCGGTCCCGGAGCCTTTGTTGCAACCCGATATGCCCTCCGGGATGGTCCCGGAGCCTTTGTTGCAACCCGATATGCCCTCCGGGGCGGTCCCGGAGCCTTTGTTGCAACCCGATATGCCCTCCGGGGTGGTCCCGGAGTCCTTGTTGCAACCCGATATGCCCTCTGGGGCGGGCGCGGCAGCCGGGCTACTCCCCGTCGCGGGAGAGCCAGAAGCGGCGGATGTTGCCCACTGCGTCGGCGTTGCGGAACCAGTGCGGGCGCTTGGGCGGGGCTTCGGGCTGGAAGCCGGCGGCGCGGGCCACGGCCTGGCCGCGGGTGTTGTTGGCGTAGCAGCGAATGAGCAGACGCTGGCTGCCCACCGGCCCGAACCCAAAGCCGATGACGGCCGCCAGGGCTTCGCGGGCGAAGCCCTGGCCCTCGGCGGCGGCGGCCAGGTAGTAGCCGATTTCGGCCTGGCCCTTGGCCTGGGGCATGAGGCAGATGTCGCCGAGGTAAGCGGCCGTAGCGCGGTGCCAGATGCCAAACACGTAGAAGCGGCCGGTGCGCCAGTCGTTCGCAAAATCGTGGAGGGCCGCGTGGGCATCGGTGGGGACGCGCACGGCCTGCAGGCGGTCGGGGAAGGAGGTTTGGAACCGGGCGCGGTCGGCGTGCAGCAGGGTGAAAAACGCGTCCGCATCGGCCGTTTCGTAGGGGCGCAGGCAGAGGCGGGAGGTAAAGAGCGGAGCGCGGGGCAACATGGTTTCGTAATACGGCGAAAATGCCCGCGATGGCAGGGGAGTTTGGGAGAAAGCGTTAGTTTGGCTTAACGTGGTCAAGCTAATGCAAAAAGGCCGCTTCTGAGCTCAGAAGCGGCCTTTCGTAAAGTAACAGCCGGGTTATTTGTTCACGCCCACGTACTGGCTGGGGCTGCCCAACGACTGCTGGGTGCGCATTACGTTCACCTGCCGGGCCGCTTCGTTGAAAAATTCGAGCCGGCGAATCAGCATTTCTTTCACCAGCACGCGGCCTTCGGGGGTGCGCATGGTGCCGCGCTTGTCGGCCAGCACGCGCTGCAGGGCGGCCAGCGTCTGGCCCTCGTGCTTCATAAACTGCTGCTGAAACTCCGCCAGCCGCGCCACGCCGGTGGCGGTGAGGGCAAAGTCCTCGCCCGCGCCCTGGTTCAGCACCTCGCACAGCACGTACACCTCAATGGGCAGGCTGGTTTCGAGGGCCGTGGTACGCAGGTCGAGGCCGGCGGCCAGAGCGTCGAGGATGATGCGCACGTTGCGCTCAAATTGCTGGTAGTAGGCTTGGGCTTCCATATTGGGTAGGGGCAAAAAGAACGTCATGCTGAGCTTGCCGAAGCATCTCTACCACGAGAGTAATTCACTTGATGAGATTAGTTGCGCAGTAGAGATGCTTCGGCTAGCTCAGCATGACGTCCCCGTAAATTTCATTCTTATAACAGCTCTTTTACAATCTGCTCCACGCCGATGCCTTCGGCTTCGGCTTTGAAGTTGCGCACGAGGCGGTGGCGCAGAATGGGCACCGCCACGGCGCGCACGTCTTCAATATCGGGCGAATACTTGCCGTTGAGCAGGGCATTGCACTTGGCCCCCACGATGAGGTGCTGCGAGGCGCGCGGCCCGGCTCCCCACTCCAGCAGCTGGGTGGCGCGGGGGGCGGCGCGCTCAGTGCCGGGGCGGGTTTTGTGCACGAGGCTCACGGCGTATTCCACCACGTTATCGGCCACCGGCACGCGGCGCACCAACTCTTGGAAAGCCTGGATATCGGCCGCGTGCAGGACTTTATTAACGGTTTGCTTGCGGTCGGAAGTCGTTTGCTTCACGATGTTCAATTCCTCGGCATACGTGGGGTAGCCCAGCTCAATGTTGAACATGAAGCGGTCGAGCTGCGCCTCGGGCAGGGGGTAGGTGCCTTCCTGCTCGATGGGATTTTGGGTGGCCAGCACAAAAAACGGGCGCTGCAAGGGGTAGCGCTGCCCGGCCACCGTCACAGCGTATTCCTGCATCGATTCCAGCAGGGCCGCCTGGGTTTTGGGCGGCGTCCGGTTAATTTCATCGGCCAGAATGATGTTGGCGAAGATGGGGCCTTTCACGAAGTGAAAATCCCGCTGCTGGTTCATCGTTTCCGAGCCCACGATGTCCGAAGGCATCAAATCGGGCGTGAACTGAATGCGGTTGAACGACAAGTCCAGCGAGTCGGCAATGGTCTGAATCAGCAGGGTTTTGGCCAGGCCGGGCACGCCCACCAGCAAGCTGTGGCCTTGCGAAAACACGGCGGTGAGCACCAGCCGCACCACTTCGTCCTGCCCCACGATGACTTTGCCGATTTCCTGGCGCAGCTTCTGGAAGGAGGCGGCCAGGGCATCGGCGGCTTCTTTGTCGTTCGTCATTTGGTTGTCAGTTGTTCGTTGTCAGTTGGTAGTCAAAGCAGCTCGAAATTCAACTGTTAGAACAAACTGACAACTGACAACGAGCAACCAACAACTAATCTACTTCTCCGCCACGTCCAGCACCTTGCACTGGGCATATTCCGGGGCGATTTCGAGGTACACCGTGCCCCGGTTCTTCAGAAACCACTCATCCAGCGCCTTGTTGCGCTTCTCGTTCAGGGCAGCGGCGGCAATTTTCTGGTAGTCCTGGTTCAGGTTGGCCTGGTGGGGCGGGGTGTTCGATTTCAGCCAGAGAATGCGCATGGCGTCCTTGCCGTCGTCGGTGCGGTAGGGCAGGGGTGGCGTGATGTGGCCCACCTTCATGGTGTCGATGGTGAAGAAGATGGCCGGGTCGAGCTTGTCGAGGGGCAGGCGCGAGCCGTTGTCCTGGCGGTTCTGGAGCAGGCCGCCGTTGCTGCTGCTGCTCTTATCCGAGGAATTGTCCTTGGCCGCCTTGGCAAAGCTGATGCTGTCGGACAGGATTTGGCGGCGCAGCTTGGTGAGCAAGGTGGCCGAGGCGCCGGCATCGGCGGTGCCGGTTTCGGGCTTGAGCAGGATGTGGCGCGTCGAATACGTGTTGCCCTTGCGCTCAATAAACTGAATCAGGTGGAAGCCGAACTGCGACTGCACCACGGGCGACATCTGCCCCGGCTCCAGCTTCATCGACGCCGCTTCGTACTCCGGCACCAGCTCGCCCCGCTTGAAAAAGCCCAGGTAACCGCCTTCCTTCGCCGAGCCCGGGTCTTCCGAATTGGCCTTGGCGAGAGTGGCGAAATCAGCCCCGGCCAGCACCTGCGCCCGCAGGTCGTTCAGCTTGGCAATGGCGGCCTGTTTGGCCTTCTCATTCACCTGCGCCGGTACCACAATCTGGCCCACTTCCACTTCGGTGCTGAAGTAGGGCAGGCTGTCCTTGGGCACTTTGGTGAAGTACTGGGCCACCTCGCGCGGGGTCACCGTCACCTTGCCGGTGATGGTTTCCTGCATTTTCTGCTGCGTGAGCTGGTCCCTGATTTGCGGCCGCAAATCATCTTTCAGCGACTTAATTGGCTTGTTGTACTGCTCTTCCAGGCGTTTTTCTGAACCGATTTGCTGCACGAAATAGGCCATGCGGCGGTCAACTTCGCTGTTCACCTGCTGGTCGGTCACGGTCACGGAGTCAACTTCGGCGCGGGCCAGCATCAGCTTGTTCAGCACCAGGCTTTGCAGGATTTTGCATTTCAGGTCCGGCGGCAAGGGTTTGCCCTCCGCGCGGGCTGCTTCCTGAGCGTAGATGAGCTCCACTTCGGAGCGGAGCACAATCTGGTTGTCCACTTTCACAATAATACCGTCCAGCAGCTGCTGGCCTTTGGGCCGGCTAATGCCCAACTGGGCCCGGGACGCGGGCGCAAAGCCCAGTAGCAGCAGCAACGTAAGCAGGGCCAACGCCGCGATGCGATTCACTTTAACAAGCATAGAGTAGTTCTATATAAACCCAATGGCACGGTGCCGGAGTTTGGTCCGTGCGTGCTTAACACACAACCGGGCCCACAAATTTCACGATAAATCCGTTGGCAGACAAAAACAAGGAGCATCGCCCCGCCCGGAAGGTTGCAGGCTCAAAACAGTTAACAGTGAGCACCTATCAGTGAGCAACCCCTTTCGGCCTCTTGCTCACTGATAGGTGCTCACTGTTAACCGCAAGCTGATTACTTCGTTATCAGCTTATTCACCTCGGTTTCGTTTACCTTCACCGGGCGGGCGGCGCGCATCTGGCCAATCCATTCCTTTTCCAGATAGGTTTGGTAGTCAGAAGTGGCCTGGCCGCGGGCTTCGGCCAGCGATTTGGGGCCGGCGGGCAGCACTTTATCGATGGTTACGGCGTAGTAGCGGCCGTCTTTCTGCACATTGTACGTGCCAGGACCCTTGGTCATCAGGTCGTCCACGGCTTTGTTGTCACCTTTCTGGAAAACCTTCTGGGTGATTTGCACCGACAACGGGTTTTGCTCGTTCAGTCCGGCTTCGATGGCGGTAGGGCTGCCACTCACCAGCGCAATCTGGGCGCTGGCATCGGCGGCCGACGTCTTTTGCACCACTTTGCTGATGCGGCGGGCCGAAACGCCGCGGCGGCGCAGATAGCGCGCAACCGAATCGGCGCGGGCGGCGGCCAGGCCGGCTTTTTCGCCTTTCCTGGCCCGGCCCGTGAAGGTGACGCGGCTCAGCGTATCCTGCAGCATGCGCTTGGCCATCTCATCCAGGGCCATGTTGCCAAGCTTGCTGGGAAAGGCCGTGCCCGAGGTAAACTGTACCGCTTTCGAAACGCCTTTGGTGACCGCAAAGCGACCAGCTTTCAGCTCTTTCTGAGCGCGGGCCAGCAGCGCAGGCGTAGCGGCGCTAATGACAGTGCCCTGCACACGCTGGTCCCACTGGTACTTGGCCTGGTTGTCGGCGAAGTATTTCTTCAGGCCCACGGTGTCCTCAATGGCTTTGCTCCACACTTTCTCGTCCATCAACTGGAAGAGCAGGATGCCGTCGCGGTACTCCTTCACCAGCATGCGGTAGTCCTCGTATTTGGTTTCGAGGCTGTTCTTTTCGAACTCGGTCAGCGACTGCTCCACGTACTGGTCGTAGAGCTGCTGCATAGCGAAGCTGGGCTGGGCGCCCGTGCGGGGCCGCTGGTTCTGCTGCACATACGTCAGGTAGTCTTTTACCGAATACGGCTTGCCTTTGATGGTGAACAAGGCCGCATTGTCACTTATGGCACCTTTTGCGGGCTTGGCCGTGGCGGCCGGAGCCATGTACTTATAGCGGCCGGCTACCAGCGCGGTGTCGGCTTTGCTGAAGGCGTAGGTTTTGGCCGCCGGCACTTCCACGAACTGGTCTTCCTGGCGCACGCGCTTCAGGAAAGCCGCTTTGTTCAGCTCCGAGCGCGAATCCTTGGCTACTTTGCTTTTCAGGGATGATTCCACATCGGCGAACTTGGCCACCGGCTGGCGCTCAATCAGCTTGATGATGTGCCAGCCGTACGGCGTCTGCACCGGCGCGGCGATGTCGCCGGGTTTTTGGAGCTTAAATGCCACTTCCTCAAACGAGGGAATCATGCGGCCCGTGCCGAAGGGCGGCAATTCCCCGCCATTGGCCGCCGAGCCGGCGTCTTCCGAGAACTGCGCCACGAGCTTATCCCAGTTCTCGCCCTTCTTCAGGCGGCTGTACAACTCGTCGATTTTTTTCTTGGCGGTGAGCGAGTCGGCCTTGGCGGCGTTGGCATTCATCCGAATCATGAGGTGGGCCACCTTGATTTCGCCCTGCGCGGCCCGCTTATCATTCACCTTGATGATGTGGTAGCCGAAACGCGTGCGAATGGGGGCCGAAACCTGGCCCACCGGCGTTTTGTAGGCCGCCGACTCGAACGGGTACACCATCTGCATGGCCGTGAAGTAGCCCAGCTTGCCAGCGTTTTCTTTGGCCGAAGGGTCTTCGCTTTGGGTGCGGGCCAGCTGGGCAAAATCAGCCCCGGCCAGCACCTGTTGGCGGATTTTATCAATCTTCTGGTAGGCGGCCAGCGTGTCCTGCGGCGTGGCATCGGGTGCTACCCGGATGAGGATGTGCGAGGCATTCACCTCCTGGCTCATGCGGTCGTAGGCCTCGCGCACCAGCTGGTCGGTCACGCTTTTCTCGGTCAGGTACGGCTGAGCCAGCTGTTGGCGGTAGCCGTCCAGTTCCCGCTTAAAGGCCTGCGTGGTATCGAGGCCTTTCTGCTCTGCTTCCAGCACCTTGAGGCGGAAATTCGTGTACAGGTCCAGGTAATCGGTCACGCTTTGGCGGGTGCCGTAGTCGGCCGCAGTGCTGTTGTTCTTGCGGTACACGTAGGCAAACTCGTTGGCTGGCACCGGGTAGGTGCCCAGCGTTTCGACAGCGGGGCCGGAGGTGGTAGCGGTCGAAGCAGTGGTTGCGGCGGGTTTAGAAGCCTGGCAGCCAGCCAGCAGCGTGACGACGGCAGCGCCGGCGTACAAAATGCGTTTGTGCATATAACGATGAAGGAGACGAGCGCGCCGGGTAAGAAGAAGCAAGCGACGCGGGCATAAAATTACCGGTGCGAAATTAACTAATTTCCGGGGGGAAATAAGCAAATGAACGGTCAGATGGTCAGGCCAAAAAAAAGGACGCCCAACTGCGCACAGCCGGACGTCCTTTTGCTACTGTTCTGCTTCTGGTTTTTTTACGCCAAATGCTTGCTCAGGTGGCAAACGGTGTGGTTGCCACGCGTGAAGAATTCGACCCGGTCCATGAGTCGATTCACCAGGGTCATGCCCATGCCGCCTTTGCGGCCCTGGCGGATGTAGTCGCGCAGGTCGGGGCTTTGGTGGGCCCCTGGCAGGAAGATGGTGTCGCCGTGGTCGGCAATTTCCACGTTCAGGTCGTGCTCATTAATGGCCAATTCCAAATCCAGAAACTGGTTTTCGTCCTCGCCATTGGCGTGAATGATGAAATTGGCCACCACTTCGTCCACAGCCAGCACCACTTGGTTCACCGTCACTTCGGACAACTGCCGGCTGCTGAGGTAATTCCGCACGAAGTCCCGCACCTGCTGGAGGTGGCGACGGGAACAGGCAATGCGGAGGACCGACTTCATAGAGGAATTATGAATTATGGGGTATGAATTATAAGTTGAAAAAGGAGTTAAAGACAGCCGGTAGGCAATTTCAACTCATAACTTATAATTCTTAACTCATAATTAAATTAAGCGGCTTCGGCTTCGGTGGCGCTGGGAACAATGGTCATCAAGGCATCCAGACCCAGAATTTCGAACACGTTGAACACTTTTTCCTGCATGTTAAAAAACACCAGCTTCACGTTGGCATCCTGGAAGCGCTGGAGGTGCGAAATAAATACGCCCAGGCCCGCCGAGGAAATGTAGCTGAGCTTGGCGCAATCGATGAGCACCTTGTGGAAATTTAAAATGTCGGGTTTTGCTAATTCAGTATCAAGGACAATGGCGGAACTAGCGTCCAGCTCACCATCGAGCAAGAGGGTGAGGGTATCGGCGGAGGGTTGAGCGGTAACTTTCATAATGAGGGCGATACGTCAGGCCAACGGTGGGGGTTGGGCCGATTTGAATTTAATGACGAGCAGCGTCTGGTCGTCGTGGATGGGAAAGCCCTGCGTGAAGGCGTTCAAGTCCTCGAGGATGAAGTTTTTGATGTCATCGGCTTCCTGAAAATAACTTTCTTCGAGGCGCAGTTTGAGGCGGTCCTCGCCGTACTCGTCAGTGCCGGTGCCGCCACGGGCTTCCACGATGCCGTCGGTGTAAATCACCATCACGTCGCCGGGGCTGTAGTCGTAAAACTGGTTTTTGATGTGCTTCTCGTAGCTCTCGTTGCGGATGATGCCGAGGCCGAGGCCCTGCGATTCGAAGTAGAATACTTCCTCGCGCAGGGCGTGGTAGTAGAGCGTGTGGCAGTGCCCAGCGCGGGCAAAGACGAAGCCTCCCTGCTCATAATCAATGATGTAGAGCGAAGAGGTGATGAACGACGACTTTTCCAGGCAGTGGATGAGGGCCGTGTTGGCCTGCGCCATGAACTTGCTGGGGACCGGGAATTTGTCGCGCTCGTTCTTGGCCAGGGGATTTTCCTGCATCAGCGAGTGGAAAATTCCTTTCATCTGGGCCATGTGGAAAGCGGCCGTCACGCCCTTGCCACTCACGTCGCCGATGATGACGGCCAGCCGCCGGCCCGGCAGGTGCAGAAAGTCGTAGAAGTCGCCGCCCACTTCCTTTGCTGCCAGCGAATGCGAGCTGATGTCAAACCAGTTATCCGTCGGCAGATTCTTCGGGATGAGGCTATCCTGGACCTGGGAGGCAATCTTGAGTTCCTCCTGGGTGCGTTGGTTGGCCAGCGAGGTGCGCACCAGCTCCAGGTTTTCGATGCTGAGCACGGCCTGGCTGGTGAATGTTTGCAGAACGCTGAGGTCTTCGGTAACGAAGGTGTGCGGCTCAACTTTGAGCAGGTGCAGCATACCGTAAGTGAAGTGCATGCCGCGCAAGGGCAGCTGCAGCAGCGAACGAAATTTCTGCGGCAAGCCTTCGAACCCAGCCCGGAGGTTTAGGTCATTCGTAATGAATTCGCCCTCAGGCAGGTTGTGGAGATTGAGGAGCTTCCGCAACTCGTCGGCCTGGCCCGGCGCCAAATTGACGTATTGCGTGGCGTTGGGCGTTTCCGCTTCGGTGTGGTCGGGTGCGAGGTCGAGCCAGGCGGCATCGGCCTGCACCGTTTGCACCGCCGATTCGAGGAGAATGCGGTAAACTTCCCCCGACGTTTGGCCGCGCTGGATGATTTGGACCAGGTGCTGCAGACTCTGGATTTCGGTGCGGCGCAACGAGGTTGCCTTTTCAATTGACACCGCCGGGGGCCGGAACAGCAGCGCGGCCAGCAGGCCCAGCACGCCCAGGTCGGCGGCCAGCATCAGCCAGGTTATCCACTGGGGAGCCCCGGCGCCGCCAAGACCCAACAGGTTGACCATCACCAAGCCGCCGCTCAGCAATGCCAGCAAAAAACCAAGATACAGGAGCGGATGACGCACAGACAGAAACTAGGAATAACACAAGCATACCAGCCCGTCGCGTCGTTGCCAACGCTCAACCGGCATGCAAGATACAATCACGCGCCCAAAACCAATGAGGGGGTTACCGTCCGGTTTCAAGAAAAAACGTCAGCATTCGCTGACGTTTTTTCTTGAGAAACAGCCCGTGACGGAAGCCGCCTACCGGCTCGAATAATTGGGAGCTTCGCGGGTGATTTGTACGTCGTGCGGGTGCGATTCGCGCAGGCCGGCCCCGGTGATGCGCACGAACTGCGCGGCTTGCAGCGCCTCAATATTGGCGGCGCCCACGTAGCCCATGCCGGCGCGCAGCCCGCCCGCCAGCTGGTAAATCACCTCCGATACATTGCCCTTGAACGGTACGCGGCCCACGATGCCCTCCGGCACCAGCTTCTTCACGTCGTCCTCGGCGTCCTGGAAATACCGGTCCTTGCTGCCGTCTTCCATGGCTTCCACCGAGCCCATGCCGCGGTACGACTTGTACTTGCGGCCTTCGTAAATAATGAGCTCGCCGGGAGCTTCCTCGGTGCCGGCCAGCAGCGAGCCCACCATCACGGCGGCGGCCCCGCCGGCCAGCGCCTTCACCAGGTCGCCGGAGAATTTGATGCCGCCATCGGCCACCAGCGTCACGCCGGTGCCCTCCAGGCCGCGGGCCGCTTCGAGCACGGCCGAAAGCTGCGGCACCCCAATGCCGGCGATGATGCGCGTGGTGCAGATGGAGCCCGGCCCCACGCCCACCTTCACGCAGTCGGCCCCGGCGTCGGCCAGGGCGCGGGCGCCAGCAGCGGTGGCCACGTTGCCAGCCATCACGTCGAGGTTCGGGTAGGCGGCTTTGATGGCGCGCACGGCGTCCATTACGCCCCTGGAGTGGCCGTGGGCAGTGTCGAGGCTGACAATGTCAACCCCGGCCTCAACCAGCGCGGCTACGCGCTGAAGCAAATCGGGCGTCACGCCCACAGCGGCGCCGACGCGCAGGCGGCCCTGGCTGTCTTTGCTGGCGTGGGGGGCGCGGCGGCGCTTGCGGATGTCCTTATAAGTCATGAGGCCGGCGAGGTGGCCGTTGCTGTCCACCAAGGGCAGCTTGTCGACTTTGCTGTCTTGCAGCAGCTCCTCGGCGGCGGTTTGGTCGATGCCGGCGGGGGCGGTCACGAGGCGGGCCAGGGGCACCATTACGGTGGTTACGGACTGGGTGAGGTCGCGCTCGAAGCGTAAATCGCGGTTGGTGAGGATGCCTTCGAGGCGGCGGTCCTCAGAAATAATCGGAATGCCGCCGATGCCGTGCTTGCGCATCAGGTGGCGGGCGTCGCCCAGGGTGGCGGAGGGCGGCAGGGTGAACGGGTCCTGAATCAGAGCCGACTCGCTGCGCTTGACGCGCCGCACCTGGTCGGCCTGGGCCTTGATGGACATATTCTTGTGAATAATGCCCAGGCCGCCTTCCTGCGCCAGCGCGATGGCCATGTCGGACTCCGTGACGGTGTCCATGGCCGCCGAAATGAGCGGGGTTTGCAGCCGGATGTTGGGGGTGAGGCGGGTGCCGGTGTCGCAGTCTCGGGGCAAAACCTCGGAGTACGCTGGCAGCAGCAGTACGTCGTCGTAGGTTAGCGCCTCGAAGGCAATTTTTGGGGTTGCGGAATCCGCCATGGCAAAAGGGGTTGGGGGTTGGTGCCTTTTGCCAGTCAAAGGTACGGCGGGAAGTTGGGTTAAAAATCTGTCAATAGAAGGCGTGGGGTTATTCTTTAATGAACTTCACGGTGCTCACTTCACTGCCCGCCTCAATTCTGGACAGATACAGCCCGCGGGCCAGAGCCGGCAGCACCACGGCTTCGCCGTGGTGCACAGTCGTTTGGAGTACCGTGCGCCCCTGCACATCGCTGATGCTGAGCTGGGCCTGGGCCAGGTTTTGCGGCAAACTCACGCGCAACTCCCGGGCGACTGGGTTCGGATACAGACTCACCGCCAGGCGTTGGCTCGGGCGGGCGGCGGTGGCAGTGGCCGGGGCATACAGCCACGAATACCCGGCCGGAAACTCGCGCCGCCAGAACCATTCGGCGTGCTGGCCATCGGTGCGGGTGTTGAAGTTGAGGTTGGCCGTGGGCACGCCGCCGCGCCGCAGTGAGTCGCGCATGGCGGCCATCTGGGGCACCATGGTGGTGCTTTCGGTGGTGCCGCTCACAAAGTAGAAGCGGGTGTTGGGGTTGGCGGGGTGCTGGTGGACGTATTGAAACAGTTGGGTGTCGGCAAACCAGTAGGCCGGCGAAAACACGCCCACTTTGCCAAACACGGCGGGTTCGCGCAGGGCCGCGTAGGTGGCAATAAGTGCGCCCATGCTGGAGCCGCCGATGCCGGTATTCTCGCGGCTGGGCAGGGTGCGGTAGGTGGCGTCGATGTAGGGCTTGAGGGTCTGGACCAGGAAATCGACGTACAAATCGCCCTGGCCGCCGCCGTACTGCGGGTTGTTCCAGGGCGAGTATTCGTCGAGGCGGTTGGGGCCATTGTCCACGGCCACCACGATGCAGCCGGTGGGGTCCTGGCCGCTGGCGGCTAGCTGGTTCAGGGCTTCATCCACGCCCCACTCGCCGGCAAAGGAAGTGAGGTTGTCGAACACGTTCTGGCCGTCCTGCAGGTACAGCACCGGATAGCGGCGGCCGCTGCTGGCGTAGCCGGGCGGCAGGTACAGCCACACGCGCCGGGTGCGCCCCAGCTGCGGCATGGCAAACGTGGTAGAAATCACGCTCACGTTGGCGGCCGCCGTGGAGGTGCCGGTGGGAGTACCGCCGGCCAAATCCTCCCAGTTCAGCACCTGGCACAGCACCGGCCCGCTACTGCTCCCCACAGTGTAGCTGCGGTTGGACACCGCGCCATTGGTGGCATTGGTTTCGACGGCGGCCCAGGTGCCGCGCGTGAATTTGTATTCGATGATGCCCGTCACGCTGGCGGGCAGGGTGATGGAGTAGGTGCCATCGGTGGCATTGTAGGTGAGGGCATGGGCGGCGCTGCCGGGGGCCCAGTTGTTGAAAATGCCGGCAATGTAGAGCGTGGCATTGGCCGGCGTGTTAGCCGGCACGGCCGTGATTTTGAACGTGACCTGAGCCTGGGCGGTGAGGCCCAGTAGGGTCAGCAGCAGGGAGAAAAGCTTTCTCATCGAATAAACGGAGCAGTGGGTGGGAAGGGAAAAATTTGCGGAGCGCGAAGGTACGGCAAAGGCAGTAAGCCAATGTTTCGGGCCCAAAACGCAAACAATTTCCTGCTTCAGCCCGTCTTAGCACCTACCATTTCACAGACTGATTTTATGCCTGATTCCACTCCCCAAACCTGGTTTATCACCGGGGCCTCGTCCGGCTTCGGCGAAGCCCTGGCCGAATACGTGCTCGAAAAGGGCGGCCGCGTGGTCGCCACCTTCCGCAAAGCCGAGCAAGCCGACGAATTTACCGCCAAAGCCGACGGCCGCACTCTGGGCGTGGTGTGCGACGTGACCGACGAAGCCCAGGTGAAAACGGCCGTGGCCGATGCCCTGGCCCATTTCGGCCAGCTCGACGTCATCGTCAACAATGCCGGCTACGGCTCCATGGGCAGCATCGAAGAAGTGCCCGCCGAAGAAGTGCAGCGGCAATTCGACGTGAACGTGTTTGGCGCCTTGCACGTGCTGCGGGCCGTGCTGCCGCAGCTGCGCAAGCAGCGCTCGGGCCACATCCTCAACATCACCAGCATCGGCGGGCTGAAAACTTTCCCCGGCGTGGGCATCTACAATGCCAGCAAATTTGCCCTAGAGGCCATCGGCGAAAGCCTGAGCCAGCAGGTGGGGCCGCTGGGGATTAAGGTCACCAACATCGAGCCTAGCGGCTTCCGCACCAAATGGGCGGGGGAATCGGCGACCATCGCCAATACCAAAATCGACGATTACCAGCCCACGGTGGGCGAAAACCTGCGCGGCATTGAGGGCTACAGCGGCCGTCAGCCCGGCGACCCGGTGCGCGCCGCCCACGCCATGTACGACGTGGTGCAGATGGAAAACCCGCCCCTGCACCTGCCGCTGGGCAAAGCGGCCGTGAAAGGCGCCCGCGACAAGTTTGCCACCCTCACCAAAGAGCTGGAGCAATACGCCGAAGTGGGCAATGCGGCCGACTTTCCGGCGGGCGAATAGGAAAGCATCTTTTGTTGCCGACTACTAAAAACGGTCATGCTGAGCCTGTCGAAGCATCTTTACTGCAATAGTAAATCAAATTACTTGTGCGGTAGAGATGCTTCGACAGGCTCAGCATGACCGTTTTTTAACATTGGCTAGCCTGCCGACCGGCGTATCTTCGCCCCATGCCGCTATCCGCCAACGACTACGAAGCTACCTCTTGGGAAGACCTGCAACGGCTGCTGTTTCAGGACACCTGGGATGCGCGCATTGGGCGGTTCCGGTCGCCGTTTGTGTACCGGGGCGGCCGTTCGCGCCATTTTCAGCTCGAAACCAGCCTGCAACGCCTTGGCGGCGAGTACCACCAGCTGGAGCACCACTTGCTGCGCAACTTCCGCAAGTATGCCCGCGACACGCCCAGTCCCGTGCCCACGCAGGCGGCCAGTACCTGGGACTGGCTGGCGCTGGCCCAGCACCACGGCCTGCCCACGCGCCTGCTCGACTGGACCTACTCGCCCTACGTGGCCCTGCACTTTGCCACCGACGACCTCGACGCCTACCACGAAGATGGCATCATCTGGGCCCTGAACTACGTGAAAGCCGCCGAGCACCTGCCCCAGCGCCTGCGCCAGGCCCTGCGCCAGGAGGGCTCCAACGTCTTCACCTCCGAACTGCTGTTGCCTGTGAGCAGCAGCCTGCGCGAGCTGGAAGAGCTGCAGGCCGAGCCCTACGTGCTGTTTCTGGAGCCGCCCAGCCTCGACGCCCGCATCGTGCATCAATACGCACTTTTCTCCTTGATGAGCACGGCCCAAAGCGTGCTGCACGACTGGCTGGCCGACCGGCCGGAGCTCTACTTCCGCATCATCATCCCGGCCCGCCTGAAGTGGGAAATCCGCGACAAGCTTGACCAGGCCAACATCACCGAGCGGGTGCTGCTGCCGGGCCTTGGCGGCCTCAGCCGCTGGCTGCACCGGCACTACTCCCCGCGCAGCAACGGCCGCAGCTTCCTGGATGACAACGAGATGCGCTAACTGGTGGCGTGAGCCGCTAATCGGGCTTTTTTACAGGCGCACCAGGGCTACGTGGGTGGGAAGGGCTACTGCCACACTCAGTTGCACGGCATTGCGGGACAACGCCATTCCGGCCGCGCCAGCGGCTTGGCTTTGGTGCAGGTAGCTCATTTCCAGCATGGTGCGACGGCTGGCGCGGTAGCCCAGGCCGGCACTGGCGCGGTTTTCTTCCAGAAAGCTGCGGCCCTCCTGCCGCCCCAGGCCCGCAAAAACTTCATCGGCGGCTACTATAAATAAGCTGCCTACTGGTAGCTGGCCGCCCGAATGCAGCGGCACCACCAGGCGTAGCTGGTAGCGCAGGCGCGGGGCAAACCGGAAGGCCGTTTCTGGCGACGAGCGCAGCCACCGCTCCTCGGCGCGGAGGCGGTGGCTGGCGCGCACCGGGCCGGTGGCATCGGCAATGGCTACTTCCTGGTAGAAGCGGTGCTCAGGGGCGGTGGCGCCGTTGGGGCGGCCGCAATCGTTGGCGGCCAGCACGTAGCCGGTGGTCAGGCTAAAGCTGGGCCCTACGTGCAGGCGGAAGCCTACGCGCCCCAGGTGCTGGGCCGTTAGCAAGGCATTGCTCTGGCGGGACTCTACTTCCGAATACAGGCTCCAATGCCCGCGCAAGGGCGAATCCAGGCTCAGCTTTACCCAGCCCACGGGGGCACCCCCGCCCTGGCCATAAGCGGCAGGGCCTGAGGCACACAGCAAAGCCAGCAGCAGCAGGAAGAGGTGTTTCACCTCCTCAAGTTACGGAATTGTTACCTAGTATTATGTAATTGTTACCTTGAGTTGGCAAAACTTAACATTGGCCGGTTCTGCTGGCCCGCTTCTCTGCTACTGCCCCAGCCGCTTTTTGGTGAGTTTGGTCGGGATGTGCTCCATTGGTTTGTCGGGCCAAGGGTGGCGGGGGTAGCGGCCCTTCAAATCCTTGCGCACTTCAAAATAGCCCTTCTCCCAAAAGCTGCGCAAATCGCGCGTGACCTGGGCGGGTCGGCCGCCCGGCGACAGCAGGTGCAGCAGCAGCGGCACGCGCCCGGCAGCCACGGTGGGCGTTTCGGTGAGGCCGAATAATTCCTGGAGTTTCACGGCCAGCACGGGCGCGGCGGGGTCGCTGTAATCCAGGGTGATGTGCGAGCCGCTGGGCACTTCCAGCGCGGCCGGTGCGAAACGGTCGAGGGTTTGGCGCTGGCTCCAGCCACCGGGCAGGCGCGCTAGCAGCGGCTCGCAGAGGTCGAGGCGCTGCACCTGGTCGAGGGTTTTGAGGCCGGAGAGGTGCGGCCCGAGCCAGTCGGCTAATTCCTGAATCAGCGTCTCGTCGTCGAAGGCGGGCCAGATGTTCGTTGCTGGTTGTTCGTTGTCGGTTGTTAGGTCTGAAGAGGCCGGAGTGGGGAAGTGCTGCCGCAGAAACTCCAGCCGCTGCTGAAGCTGGCGGGCGCTGGCCGTCCAGTTTAGCTTGCTCAGGCCGGCTTCCTGCAAATAGGCCAGCAGGGCGCGGGCCACCAATGCCGGTTCAGGCTGGCCAATTACTTTTTCATCCAATAATAAAGCGCCCAAACGGCGCACGCGGCGGCCGGTCACGCGCTGGGCGCTGGGGTCGTAGCGCACTTCGTCGGTGGTCGTAATCTGGTCGGCAAAGGCCAGCTCCAGCTCCTCCTGGCCCAGTGGCGCAGCCAGCGTAGCGCGCGGCGCCGAGGCCGTGCCCGCCAAATGTGCCACCGCGAAAAACGTGGCCTGTGGGTCTACGTCGGTGGTATTCAGGCTCACCCGCTGGCCGGTTACGAGGCGCAGGCGGTCGTGCGCCTCGCGCTGGGCCAGCCGGTCGGGGTAGGCCAGGGCGGTGAGCAATCCGACAGGGGCTGTGCTGATGGATTGCGGTGTTGCGGTGCTGGTTTTCGAGCCCAGCCGGCCGGTGAGGTTGCGGGCCACGTCGCGCACGCGCTGCAAGGTGGCGTGGTGCAGGGTGAGGCCGGGCAGCGGCGGCCGGCCGCTGGCCAGTGCTTCGAGGCGCAGGCGCAGGTCGGGCGGGGCGGGGCGCGTGTCGGTGGGCGAGGCCCAGCGCACCAGGTCGCGCTCGGCCAGCAGCGCCGCCAGAGAAGCGGCCGCTGCGCCGTGGCCCAGCTCCTGCCCGCGCACTACGAGGTGGCCGAGGCGAGGCGGCAGGCCCAGCGCGGCCAGCTTCCGGCCGTGGGGAGTGGGTTTCAGTGACCAGTTAGCAGTGAACAGGGAATAGTTGCTGGATGACAACTGCTCACTGTTCACTGCTAACTGGTCACTGAACAAAGCGCCCAGGCGCAGGAGCAGTTCCCGCGCCTGGGCAAACGCGGCGGCCGGCGGCACATCCAGCCAGCGCAGGCTGGTGGGCTCGGCCGCACCCCAAAGCGCCATTTCCAGCACGAGGCTGCTGAGGTCGGCGGTGTGGATTTCGGGGGGGCGGTGGGCCGGCAGGTTGTGGTGCTCGGCTTCGGTCCAGAGGCGGTAGCAGGTGCCGGGGCCGAGGCGGCCGGCGCGGCCCCGGCGCTGGTCGGCGGCGGCGCGGGCCACGGGCACGGTTTCGAGGGTGGTGAAGCCGGTGCGCGGCACGAAGCGCGGCACCCGCGCAAAGCCGCCGTCAATCACCACCCGCACGCCCTCAATGGTGAGGCTGGTTTCGGCAATGCTGGTGGCGAGGATGACCTTGCGCCGGCCGGCTTTGGCGGGCCGCAGGGCCGCGTCCTGGGTTTCGAGCGGCAATTCGCCGTGCAGCAGGTGCAGGTCGATATTTTCGGCCAGTGAGTCCGTGAGCTTGCGGGCACTGCGCTGCAAGTCGCCCACGCCGGGCAGGAAAACCAGGATGTCGCCCGCCGGGTGCGTGTTTAGCGCGGCGCGCACCTGGGCGGGCACCAGCTCGGCCAGCCGCTCGTTGGGCTTGTTGGGCAGGGCCGAGGCGCGACGCGGGTCGAGGTAATGCGTGTCAATCGGAAACAAAAAACCGGCCGACGACACCACCGGCGCGGGCAGCCACTGGCCCAGCCGCTGGGCTTCCAGCGTGGCGCTCATGATGAGAATGCGCAGCTCGGGCCGCAGCACGGCCTGCGCATCCAGGGCCAGGGCCAGGCCGAGGTCGGCGTTCAAGCTCCGCTCGTGGAATTCGTCGAACACCACGGCGGCCACGCCTTCCAGGGCCGGGTCGTCCTGAATCATGCGCGTGAGAATGCCTTCGGTGATGACTTCCACGCGGGTTTCCTTGCTCACTTTGCTGTCGAGGCGCACGCGGTAGCCGATGGTGCGGCCCACGGGCTCGCCCAGCAATTGGGCCAGGCGGGCGGCGGCGCCGCGCACGGCCAGCTGGCGGGGTTCCAGCACCAGGATTTTATCGTCGGGCTTGCGCCACTCGGCGGCCAGCAGCTCCAGCGGCACCACGGTGGTTTTGCCCGCGCCGGGCGGGGCCTCCAGCACCACGCGGCTGTGGGCGGCCAGCGCGGCCCGCAGCGCGGGCAACGCCGCGAGGATGGGCAAATCGGGGAGGGGCGGCAGGACGAAGGCGGTTGGCATCGGGCCAAAATTACGCCCATTGCCGCCCGGCGCCGCTCAACCTTCACTTAGCCATAACGTTCGGGTGGTGCGGGCATCGTCGCTTACTGCCGACCTTTAGGGGCCGGCAGCGTTTCGGTGGCCTTATCTTGAAGCAGATAGGAGCCGCCGAACGTGCGTGCCCCGCCCCAACAAAGGATTTACGCCGTAACGAATGCAGTGGTACGAGGATGAAGTAGCGCGGCTGGCGCAACGGCCGGTGGAAATGGCCGACGCGCGGCCGAAAGTGGTGTTCTACGGCAGCTCCACGTTCACGCGCTGGCCGGGACTGGCGCAGTCCTTCCCGCAGGTACAAACGGTTAACCTGGGCTTTGGGGGTTCGACGCTGGCGGCCTGCGCCTGGTTTTTTCGGCAGCTGGTGCCCCGGCAGCAGCCCGATGCGCTGCTGCTCTACGCCGGCGACAACGACCTCGGCGACGGCCGCACGCCCGAGGAAGTGGTGCTGTTTTATGAGCACCTCATGGCCTCCATCACGGCCACGCTGGGGGGCATTCCGGTGTGCTTCATTGGCATCAAGCTGAGCCCGGCGCGGCTGCATCTGCGCGCCAGCGTCACGTACGCCAACGACTGCATTCGCCAGCGAATAGCCGCCACGGGGCCGCCCCATTATTACCTGGACGTGAATGCCGCCATGCTGGACGGGCGGGACCAGCCGCCGCTGGCCCTGTTCGAGGCCGACGGCCTGCACCTCTCGCCGCAGGGCTACGCGGTGTGGCAACGCGAAATCGGGGCCCAGCTCGACCGGCTTTACCCGCCCGCCCCGTAGCGCTGGCTCCGGCCGCCATCTTTCTCTATCACCACCCCCTGAAAACTGCTTTGCCGATGCACCGCGAATACCACGAATGGCTGAGCCCGGCCCTGGGCCGCCGAATGGAGCTGCTTGTGTTTGGGGAAGCCGGGGCGCGGGTGCTGTTTTTTCCCACCCGCCGGGCCCGCTTCTTCGACTACGAGAACTGGGGCGTGGTGGAGGCGCTGCGCCCCAAGATTGAGGCCGGCCAGCTCCAGCTTTACTGCGTGGACAGCATCGACGCGGAAAGCCTGTATTGCCCCGACAAGCACCCCGCCGAGCGCATTCAGCGCCACCTGCAGTACGAGCGCTACATTCTGGAAGAGGTGCTGCCCCTCACCCAGCGCCTCAACCCCAACATGTGCCTGATGGCCGCCGGCTGCAGCATGGGCGCCTACCACGCCGTCAACATCGCCTTTCGGCACCCGGAATTATTTGGCCGGGTGGTGGGCATGAGCGGCCGCTACGACCTGACCCAGCCCATGGCCAGCTTCCGCGATTTGTTCCAGGGCTACATTGACGAAGCCGTGTACCTGAACACGCCCAACCGCTTCATCGCCCACCTCGACCACGATTTTTACCTTTCCCACCTGCGCCGGCTCGACATCACGCTGGCCGTCGGGGCTGAGGATGCCTTCCTGGAAAACAACCTCGTGCTCAGCCAGCAGCTCTGGGACAAAGGCATTGCCAACCACCTCCACGTGTGGGCCGAAGAAGCCCACACGCCCCCGGCCTGGCAGCGCATGGTGGAGCTGTATTTGTGAAATTGAAGGGCGAGGCCAGTCCCCATGGCCCCAGCCATTATACCCGTTGCATGGGCCACAGCTCCACGCTCACGGGGCCGCCGGCGTGCAGCACGGGCGGGCCTTCGGGCGTGGGCAGGCCGTGGCTTTCAATCAGGGTCGACTCGTAGTGCAGCACCTGGGCCGAGCGCAGGGGCCACGGCGCGTGCGCCACCCGGCCCCGGTAGAGCTTGGTGTGGGCCTTGTTGCTGGCGTAGAGGCAGTACCGCTCCGTAAGGAAAAAGGCCAGCGAGCCGGGCGCCGAGGGCGGCAGTGGCGGGCCAATTTTCCAGGTGGCCCGGAACGTGGCGGGCGGGGCCCCCGCGTGGGTGCGCGCGGCGGTGAACTGCCGCAAGTCCGCGCTGGGCATGTCCAGACGCATGGTGGCGCGCAGGTAGGGCAGGTGGAAAAACGTACGGGCCGCCCACACCGCCAGCGCATTGGTGGCATCGAGGGAAAAAAACCACACGCCCGGCACGCCGTCGAGGTGCACGTAGGTGCGCACGTTCAGCTCCAGAAACTCGCTGGTGCCGCGCACCGGCGGGCTGATGCGGGTGCGCACCTTCGACATCTGGAACGGCACCACGGCCAGCCACGCCATGCCGTCGTGGGTGTCGACTTGCAGCCGGGGCGGCAGGTGCGGCTGAATGATTTCGGCCGGCACCGGCCAGTGCATAAACAGCAGCTCGCGCCAGTCCTGCCGCATAATGGGGCTGCCTGCGGGCCGCTCGCGCAGGGCCAGGCGCTGGGCCAGCGTAGGCGCGGCGGGCGCGGTCAAAAAGCTGGCGGGAACGGGGAAATCGGGCATAGTTGCTGGTTGCTGGTGGTTCGTTGTCAGCTGTTCGTTACTAGTCAATCGGGTATAAACAATTGACAACTACCGACGAGCAGCTGACGACGAACAACTAACAACGAAGCACCAGCAACTGATTTCTAATACGTCGGAAACGCCGGGTCGACTCGTGCGGCCCAGGCGGCCACGCCGCCCCGCAGGTTCAGCACGTTGGTGCGGCCCAGGCGGTGGCGCAGGTAGCCCAGGGCCTGGGCCGAGCGCACGCCGTGGTGGCAAATGAGCACCACCGGCCCTTCGGCGCGGATTTCGGGCGCCCGGCGCGGCACCTCGGCCAGGGGCACGAGCAGGCTGCCGGGCAGGTGGCAGTAGTCGAATTCTTCGGGCTCGCGCACGTCCACCAGCAGCAGGTCGTCGCCGGCTTGCAGGCGGCGGTGTAGTTCTTCGGGGCTGATTTCCAGCGTTGCGCTTTCCATTGTGGGAGGATTAGGGGACAAAAATAGGTTCGGGGCGTTTTACCTTGCGGCCCCTCACCCATGCCCGTACTTGTGTTCGCTTCCCTGCTGCTGGATATTTCCGCGTCTTTTGCCCAATACCTGCACACCACCACCCCGCTGGAGCTGGTGGCCGTGGTCACGGGCTTTGCCTGCGTGTGGCTGGCCGCGCGCGAGGCCATCTGGAACTTCCCGGTGGCCCTGGTGAGCTGCCTGCTCTATATCTTCGTCTACTACCGGGCGCGGCTCTATTCCGATTGCTACCTCCAGGTCCTGTTCATCGCCCTGAGCCTGTACGGCTGGTACGAGTGGCTGTACGGCGGGCGCGGCAAAACCGAGTTGGGCGTGACGCCCACCACCGGCCGCGAGTGGCTGGCCGGGGCCGCGTTTGCCGTGGTTTTTACGTTGGGTTTCGGCTACTACCTGCGCCACCATACCGACGCCTCGCTGCCGTACCTGGACAGCTTCACCACGGCCGGCAGCATCGTGGCCCAGTACCTGCTCACCCGTAAGCGCCTCGAAAACTGGCTGCTCTGGATATTGGTCGATATCATTTACGTGCCCGTGCTCTGGTATAAGGAATTATACCCTACTAGCTTGCTCTACGCCCTCTATCTGGGGCTGGCGGCCTACGGCTACCGGGAGTGGCGCCGCGATATGCTGACCACGCTCACCGCCTCGCCGCCAGCCACCGCCTGATACCTAAGCGGGTACTGAAAAAAATGCCTCGCAAAATCACAAACCATTACGACCTTTACCCGATTGCTCCGCTGCGAGGCACCCTCATTATCCACCCAATAATGACTCGCTGACGGTTCCCGCCGCCTTCCCTCTTTCTTTCACCTCCTTTCCGCCCCCACCCAGTTGCTGCGCGTTTCCCTTACCGGCCCCGAATCGACGGGCAAATCGACGCTGGCCATGCGGCTGGCGGCGCATTACGGCACCTCCTTTGCCCCCGAGTTTGCCCGTGAGTATCTGGCCGTTTCCGGGCCCCGCTACACTGCCGGAGACCTCGAGGAAATAGCCCGGGGCCAGTTGGCCGCGGAAGCCGAAGCCGCCGCCCGGGCCCATCGCGTGGTGTTCTTCGACAGCGACCTGCTGGTGATAAAAATCTGGGCCGAGCACTCCTTCGGCTCCTGCCCCGAATGGATACTGAAGTGTATCGACCAGCAGCACTACGACCTCGTGCTGCTCATGGGCGTAGACGTTCCCTGGCAGTCCGACCCGCTGCGCGAACACCCGCACCTGCGCCAGCAGTTCTACGACCTTTACCAGCGGGAGCTGCGGGAGCAAATGTCCAACTTTGCCGAAATTTCCGGCGATGAAGAACGCCGCTTCGCCCAGGCCTGCTTTTTGGTGGATGAGCTGCTGTATAGCGCCACCCACCCGCAACCGCTCCTTGTTGAAGAGCCCAAGGTGTCCTACCATCCCGCCCGCTACACCCTGAACACCCCGCGCTGCCGCGCCACCTTTGCCACCCACGGCGCCGAGCTCACCAGCCTGGTCACGACGGCCAACGGCCTTGAGTACGTGTGGCCCGCCGACCCCGCCGTGTGGGCCCGCCACGCGCCGGTGCTGTTTCCCCTGGTGGGCCGCCTGCCCGATGACGCCTACCAGTACCAGGGCCGCGACTACAAGCTGCCCCAGCACGGTTTCGCCCGCGACCAGGAATTTGCCGTGGTGCACCACAGCCCCACCGAGCTGGTGTTCCGGCTGCAGCACGACGAAACCACCCGCACGGTGTTTCCTTTCGCCTTCGAGCTCACCATTACCTATACCCTGCGCGACGCGCTGCTCACCGTGCGCTGGGACGTGCGCAACCCCGCCCCCGACCAGCCGCTGCTCTTTAGCATTGGCGCGCACCCGGCCGTGCGCTGCCCCCTGCTGCCCGGCGAGCTGTTCGAAGACTATTACTTTGAATTTGACCACCCCGTTACCCTGAAGCGCCACCTGCTGCACGGCGGCCTGCTCACCGGCCAAACGGCCCCGGTCCTCACCGAAGGGCGGGAGCTGCCGCTCACCTACGAGCTATTTGCCGACGATGCGCTCGTGTTCAAGCACTACGACTTCACCAACCTCACGCTGCGCTCGCGCCGGTCGGCGCATTTCGTGCGCTTTCGCTTCGATGGCTTTCCCTACCTCGGCCTCTGGACCAAAGGGCCCGGCGCGGGCTTTGTCTGCGTCGAGCCCTGGCACGGCGTGGCCAGCCCCACCGGCGAGCCCGGCGAGCTGCGCGAAAAAGAAGGCATCCTGACCCTGGAGCCCGGCCAGATTTTTACGGCCGCTTACACCATTGAAGTAGGGTAACGCCAGGCGGCACTGCAAGGAGAAGCGGCGTCAAGCCGTGCCACCCGCAGCACCCACCCCGATAACGCGCCAACCCTTCACCACCACATCAAAAAGCCCCGGCTCTCGAGCAGAGCCGGGGCTTTTTGATTCCGTATTTGGGCGCCAGCAACAGGGCGTATTAGTTCAGTTCAGCGCCGCAATGACGGCTTAAATCTCAACCCGGCGCTTATTATAATCCGGTTCCCAGTCGTTGATGGGGCGCGAGATACCAGGCGGCAGGTCCAGGTCGGGCAGGCCGGGGTCGTGCGGTTCGCCGCCGTCGTCGTCGCCGTCGGAGGGCGGCGGGGGCGGTATCACGCGCCGCCGGCGTGGCAGCGCCAGCACAAACAACAAGAAGGCGCAAAGAGCAACGGCGTAAACGAGGCTGAACATGGCGAATGCGGCTGAAGCGGTGCGGAGTATACAACGTATGGCCCCGGCCCGGCGTTGTGCCGAGCGACGTCCCTAAATTAACTGACGTTGAGCAAACCACCAAGCTGCTGCTTACTCTGTGGCCGGCCGGCTGCGAGGCATTAGGGCCGTAGCGGCCCGCGGGTGTACCTTTGCGTCCTGTTTAGGGGTGCTGATGTTGTGCACGACATCGGCTGAGATGATACCCATCGAACCTGAACCGGGTAATGCCGGCGAAGGGAATAAACAATCCGCGGACGTTTCCGCTGCCGCTCCGACCCCTGGGGCGACGGCGCGTTCCATTTTTTACCTTACTTTTTTGAAAACGAAACTCTTTGCGGGGGCGGCGCTATGTGCGTTGGCCGCCGCGCCGGCATGGGCGCAAGGCCCCGTGTCCGGCCTTGCCTTGGCCGATTTTGCGCACGTTAGCGAACCTGGCCCGGTCAACAAGGCCACCGTGGTGCTCGATGATAAAGTGGTGGGCACCACCGGTTCGGATGGGCGCTTTACTATTCCGGTGGTAGGACCCGGACAGCACCAACTGCAGGTAATCCTCCAGGGCTGGATGCCGGCGACGTTAACAGTCGCCGGTTCGCCCAGTGCTCAGCAACTGCCGGATATCTATTTGGCGACCTATTCATTGCTCACGCCCGAGGCCGTGGTAACCGCCACCCGCGCCACCGACAAAACCGGCACCGCCTACCAGAACGTGAGCCGCGAGCAGCTTCAGGCCCGCAACTTCGGCCAGGACATTCCCTACCTGCTCGACCAAACCCCGAGCGTGGTCACGACCTCCGACGCCGGCACTGGCGTGGGCTACACCGGTATTCGCATTCGCGGCACCGACGGCACCCGCATCAACGTGACCCTGAACGGCGTGCCGGTGAACGAGGCCGAAAGCCACGGCGTGTTCTTCGTCGATTTGCCGGATTTGGCCTCCTCCACCCAAAGCATCCAGGTGCAGCGCGGGGCCGGGCCCAGCACCAACGGCGCGGGCGCTTTCGGGGCCAGCCTGAACGTGGAAACCCTCGGCCTGCGGCCCAAGGCTTACGCGGAGGTCAATAACTCGGCCGGCTCGTTTGGTACCTGGAAATCGACCATCATGGCCGGTACGGGACTGATAAACGGCCACTTTACGGTGGATGCCCGCGCCTCGCGGGTGCAGAGCGAAGGCTACATCGACCGGGGCTGGTCGCGGCTGAAGTCGCTGTACCTGGCCGGCACGTATTCGGATAGCAAGACCCTGCTGCGCGCCCTCGTCCTCACGGGCTACGAGACCACCTACCAAAGCTGGTACGGCCTGGCCGACTCGCTGCTGCACAAAAACCGCCGCTACAACGAGGCCGGCACCGACTACGGCCAGCACCTGCCGGCCTATAAAAACCAGACCGACAACTACCAGCAGGACTACTACCAGTTCCTGATTTCGCGCCAGCTCACGAAAACGCTCAACCTGAGCGTGACGCCCTTCTGGACGCGCGGCGGCGGCTACTATGAGGAGTATAAGGCCAACCAGGATTTCGCCAGATACGGCATCCGCGGGCCGGTGTACCAGCCCAATTCCGCGGGTAGTCTTGATACTTTGACCAGCACTGACGTCATCCGCCGGCGCTGGCTCAAAACCGACCTCTACGGCGCTACCTACGCCTTGCAGCTGCGCCCCACCAGCGGCCGCGTGACCGAGGCCACGCTGGGCGGCGCCTTCGTGGGCTACCGGGGCCAGCATTTCGATGAGCTGACCTGGGCCCAGCGCGGCACCTTCATTCCCGAAACCGGCACCCGCTACTACGACGAGCCCAACGCCCACAAGACGGACTTCAACGTGTATGCCCGCGCCAACGTGAGTATCAATGATGCGCTGGCTGCCTTCGGCGACCTGCAATACCGCACCGTGCGCTACGAGCTGTTCGCCCCCGATGGCAGCCCCAACGGCGGCAAAAGCCAGCAGGGTATCAACTTCAGTTTTCTGAACCCGAAGGCCGGCCTGACCTACCAGGTTCAATCCGACCTGCAGGCCTACGCCTCCTTCGCCGTGGCCCGCCGCGAGCCCACCCGCACCGACTACACCGATACGCCCGCCAACCGCCGCCCCACCGCCGAAACCCTCTTCAACTACGAAGCCGGCCTGCGCCACTCGTCCGAAAAGGTGCAGGCCAGCCTGAACGGCTACTACATGCGCTACCGCAACCAGCTCGTGCTCAGCGGCCACCTCGATGACGTGGGCAACCCCATCCACACCAACGTGGCCGACTCCTACCGCGCCGGCGTGGAAGCCCAAGCGACTTGGCGGCCTGTCACCAAGCTCAGCCTCACGGGCACGGCCACGGCCAGTCGCAACAAAATTAACAACTACACCGACTACCTGACCGACTACGACCAGGGCGGCGAAAAAGCCACCGCGTTCAAGCAGACGAACATCGCCTTCTCGCCCGACCTCACCGCCGCCTACACCGCCGAGTACGAGGCCCTGCCCGGCCTGCGCCTGGCCGCGCTGGCCCGCTACGCCGGCCGCCAGTACCTCGACAACACCAGCACCGCAAGCCGTAGCATCGCGCCCTACTACGTGCAGGACGTGCGCCTGCGCTACCTCTGGCACCCGGCCGCCTTCGCCGGCCTGCGCGAGGTGGAAATGGCCGTGCTCGTCAACAACGTTTTCGCCACCGAGTACGTGAACAACGGCTACACCTACGGCTACGTGAGCGGAGGCCAGGCCCAGTATTTCAACTATTTCTACCCGCAGGCCAAAACCAGTTTCCTGGCCTCGCTGAATCTGCGGTTTTAACCCGCTGATAAGTAAAGAAGCCCCGAATCGGCAGGATTCGGGGCTTCTTTTGGGCCTTAGATTATCAATCGCACGCCGCCGAGCTCCGAAATGTGGTACGGGGCCCAGTCGCCGGTGGAGCCAATGAACATGAAGTTTTTGGGGATGTTCCACTGCTTCGAGAGGTCGTTCACCAGCTCTGGGCCGAGGTGGGCCGTCATCACCACGACGTCTACTGAAATCTGCTCGTAGGCCTGGCTCAGCACCCCGATGTCGGCGAGCAGCTCGGCGGGGTAGTCCTCATCGTACTTGAGCAGGGTCACGATTTTGAGGCGGTTGGTAAACTCGTTGGCCACCACGTAGGCCATCACCTTGTTGAGGTTGACCACGTTGTCATCCTTCGTAAAAAAGATGTATTCCTGCCGGGCCAGCGCCCGCAGCTCGCGCCACACCAGCAGGCGGGTGATGCGGGCGGCCCGGGGCAGGGGCTTGGTGAGGGTTTCGACGGCCATCATCAGCATTTGCAGCACGGTGGTGCGGTTCAGCATGAAGTAGACCAGGAACATGGAGGGCAGGAAGTATTCAAGGAACACCACCAGGTCTTCGGGGTGCAGCTTGATGTTGCCGAACAGGGCCACCAGCACGCCCGTCAGGCCCAGCCCCACGGTGATGATGCTGGCCCGAATCGGCCGGGGCAGGTGCGGCTGCTTGCTCTTGAGCAGGAAGTTGCCGTAGGCGAAAAACGACATCACCGACAGAAACGAGATGGTGTACACGCCCGCCAGCGGCCCCAGCTCGCCGTGGGTGATGAGCAGCACCGACACGCACAGCAGAAAAAAGGTGAGGAGGATGACGTAGTTGCTCTGCCGCCCGTTTTCCCGCAGAAAAAACTCGGGCAGGATGCGGTCCAGGGCCATGCGCTTCATCAGCCCGCTCACGCCCACGAAGGAAGTGAGCACGGCCCCGCTGAGTACGGCCACGGCATCGACCGAAATAAGCGTGCCCAGCCAGTGCCCGCCGGCCACGGTGCCCAGGTACGAAAGCAGCGTTTCGGCGTGCGGCCCCACGGTGGCCAGCGGCAGCACCGCAATGGCCACAAAGGCCAGCAGCGGGTTGAACACCGTGACCACCACCCACATGTTGCGCAGCGTTTTCTGGAACACGCCGGGGGCCTGTTCCTCCACGAAGTTGGCCGAGCTTTCGAACCCCGAAATGCCCAGCATGGCTGCGCTGAATCCGAAAAACAGCGCCCCCACGATGCTGCCACCCTTCGGCGGTACCTGGAAGTTGAGCGCCAGGTGCGGCATGCCGTGCGTGATGATGTACCACCCCGCCACGCCCACCAGCAGCGTGAGCGAAGCCAGGTGGGTAATGAAAATAACCACTGCCACCTTCGCCGATTCGGAGATGCCCAGGATGGTGAGCAGCAAAAACAGCCCCAGTAGCCCCAGCGTGGCCCCGATGATGGGCAGCGCCGCCCACAGCGTGTGCAGGTAGTGCATGGCCTCGTTGGCCGAAAGCACAGCCGTGGCCATGTACGAGAGGATGGTGAGGCAGCCCGCCAGCGCGGCGTTGTGCTTGCTGGTGGTGTTCAGCAGCACGTTGTAGGCGCCGCCGTTCAGGGGCAGGGCACCCACTACTTCGCCGTATATTTTGCGGAACAGAAACAGCACCGCGCCCACCAGCAGCAGGGCCAGCCAGGCGTATTGCCCGGCGTAGGAAATGGCCAGCGCCGACACGTAGAGGCAGGAGGAGGAAATGTCGTTGCCACAGATGGCGGTGGCTTCCAGCTCGGATAGTTTTCTTTTATGGCTCATGAAAGGCCGCGAGGCGGAGGAAAATCAACCGCCGGCCCAGGAGGCGCATTGTCCTCGGGGGTGAAATCCGGTGCTAATAAGTTGGCTGGCGGAATGAAAGGTAAGCCATTGGTACTGCTTATTGGAGAAGTGCCTCCCGAAACGGCACCTCGCCCCAGCCTGTTATCTTTGTGCCAACTCCCACCCCAACCCCCCACCCATGTCTTCGGAAGCCGACGTTCTCTCCCCCCAGGCCAAAGCCCACACTGCCCAGAAAGGCAGCACCAACGCCAACGGCTTCACCGATTATTTCGACCTCGACGGCCTGCTGACCGAGGAGCACCTGCTCATTCGCCAGTCCATCCGCGATTTCGTAAAAAAAGAAATCAGCCCCAACATTGAGAAATGGGCGCAGGACGCGCACTTCCCGAGCGAAATCGTGAAGAAGTTCGGCGACGTGGGCGCCTTCGGTCCCACCATCCCGCAGGAATATGGCGGCGGCGGCCTCGACTACATCAGCTACGGCCTCATCATGCAGGAGATTGAGCGCGGCGACTCCGGCATGCGCTCCACGGCCTCGGTGCAGGGCTCGCTGGTGATGTTCCCCATCTACGCCTACGGCTCCGAAGAGCAGCGCCGCAAGTTCCTGCCCAAGCTGGCCTCCGGCGAGTGGCTCGGCTGCTTCGGCCTCACCGAGCCCGACCACGGCTCGAACCCCGGCGGCATGACCACCAACATCAAGGATATGGGCGACCATTACCTGCTGAACGGGGCCAAGCTCTGGATTTCGAACTCGCCCGAGTGCCAGGTGGCCGTGGTCTGGGCCAAAAACGAGCAGGGCCGCATCAAAGGCGTCATCGTGGAGCGCGGCATGGAAGGCTTCAGCACCCCCGAAATCCACAACAAGTGGAGCCTGCGCGCCAGCACCACCGGCGAGCTGGTGTTTGAGGACGTGAAAATCCCCAAAGAGAACATCCTGCCCAACATCGACGGCCTCAAAGGCCCGCTTTCCTGCCTCGATTCGGCCCGTTTCGGCATTGCCTGGGGTGCCATCGGCGCGGCCATCGACTGCTACGAGTCGGCCCTGAAATACTCGCTCCAGCGCGAGCAGTTCGGCCAGCCCATCGGCGGCTTCCAGCTCCAGCAGAAGAAACTGGCCGAGATGATTACCGAAATCACCAAAGCCCAGCTCATGGCCTGGCGCCTGGGCGTGCTCAAAAACGAAGGCAAAGCCACCAGCGCCCAAATCAGTATGGCCAAGCGCAACAGCGTGGACATGGCCCTGCACGTGGCCCGCGAAGCCCGCCAGATTCACGGCGGCATGGGCATCACCGGCGAGTACCCCATCATGCGCCACATGATGAACCTGGAGTCGGTGATTACCTACGAGGGCACGCACGACATTCACCTGCTCATCACCGGCGCGGACATTACCGGCATTCAGGCGTTCAAGTAGAGTAAGCTTTAGTTCGTAGGTACAGACATCATTGGCTCAGCTATGAAGAACTATGTTTTTGCATGGCTAGTCCTTTGCGTTTTGTTGCTGGTCTGGTTTCGGAGTGTCGATTGGGGCTCGGGTTGCGATGGCGGCTTGTGCATCTTGCCCTATGTAGGGCTCGTGCTAGCCTGGGGCGCGGCTGGGGTTTTAGTACTAGCCATTTACGGGCTTAAAGCCAGCGCAGGTTTTCGGCGTGGCTTACCTGTTTTTTTGCTTCTGGTATTGCTTTATTGGCTGCTGAGCGGCGTTTTTTAACAGAAACAGGAGGCGCTAATCGTCGCCAGGTTGTTTATTTGCTAAAACTCAATCCTATGTCCGCCCCCGACTCCCTGCACTACCTCACCGATGCCAGCGGCAAGCCCGAAGCCGTGGTGCTGCCCATCGCCGACTGGCTGGAGCTAAAGCAATATTACCGCCAGCTGCAAGGCCGCGAATTGGTGCTCAAAGGTATGGGCGAGGCCCTGCTCGAAGTGCCCGAAATCCTGGCCGGCCGCCAGCCCGAAATCACCCTGACCGATTTCCTGGCCTCGTCCTAAATGTTCCCGGCCACTCTTATCACCACGGCCAACTTCCGCCGCGAAGCCAAGCCGCTGCTGAAAAAATACCGCTCGCTAAAATCCGAGCTGGCCCACTTGGTGGGCGTGTTGGAGCAGGATTCTACTCACGGCGAGCCCTTGGGATAGGACTGCTATAAAATCCGCCTCGCCATTGCTAGTAAGAGCCGGGGCAAAAGCGGCGGAGCCCGCCTCATCACCTACCGCCGCGTCGTGGATGCCAGTACGCAAGCGGTGAAGCTGTTCCTGCTGTCGATTTATGACAAGTCGGAAGTAGCTTCCATCGGCCGGGACGAAATAGCGCGTTTACGTCAGGAAGCGGATGAATAATAAGCGTTTTGCCCGCGAAGTCCGCCAGCTGCACAGCGGCATGGGCATCACCAGTCAGGACAACGCACGACATCCACCTGCTGATTACGGGAGCCGATATTACCAGTATTCAAGCATTCGAATAAGCCTTGCAGCATATGCTCTAGCTTGTACCGCGCAGAACGAAAAAAGGCCGCTCCAGCAATGGGCGGCCTTTTCGATGAGATAGGCAGGCAGCTCCGGGCTACTTCCGTTCCAGCACGTAGGTGGTGGTGAGCATGGCGGGCGGCGAAATGGTTTGAGCCGTTGTTTGCACAATGCTCCAGCCTTGCTGCTTCAGCGCATTGAGCTGCTTCAGCTCTGCCTGGTGCAGCACCGCCAGCGACTCCGTTACCTTTTTGGCCGAGCCGTTGCGGGCGTCGACATCCGCCACGGTTACCTTGCCCGTCGGGTCCACCACCGTCACTTCGGCCTTGCTGGTGAAGCCCGCGAACGTGGCGCTGCCAATGACCATCATGTAGCCGGTGGGCTCGGCCGCCTTCGGATAAAAGGCCCACGAGCCGGCCACGGCCAGCGCCAATGCGGCGGAGAGAAATGCTTTTTTCATAAAATGAACGGGTAAGGGGGAACTGAATACCCGCGCAACTTACGCCACTGCGTAGTCTCGTTCCACGGCCGGAGCCAATGCCGGCGTCAGCCGCTTGGTGGCCAAGCAGGCTGCTGCCAAAGAGAAGCGCCCCGGCCAGCCGGCCGGGGCGCTCACCAGAAACCATCACAACCCGCTGGCCCTAGCCCCGCACGCGCCAGCCGCCGGCGGCCAGCTCGCTGGTTTGCATCACCAATAAATACGGTGCGGTGGCGGCGTCGCCGAGGGCCGAATAGTCGGCCAGGGTCACCTTCTTGCCGTTTTTCACCAGCACGCCCTGGCCGGGGGCGGGGCGGCTGGTGGGGGTGGCGCCCAGGTAAAACACCACGTCATGGCCCCGGCCGCCGGTGTTGTAGAGGGTGGGGGTGGGCACGCTTTCGTCCAGGATATTGAAGGCCAGCTGCGGCACGTCGAACGGGGTGAGGCCCTTGGCCCGGAACTGGTGGGCGGCCGGCGTTTTGGGCAGGCGGCGCAGGGCTTCGTACTGGGCCTCCAGCGGGCCCTGCGTGAAGTGCTGGGCGTGCACCAGCCGGTCGAGGCGCACCAAATCGGTGTCTATCGCCCCAAAAAGGGGCACCAGGGCATCGGTGGCGGTTTTGGAGCCGGCCTGCAGCAGCGTGGCCGCGCCGGTGGTTTCGGCCAGGGCCTTGAGGTCGGTGGTGAGGGTGGCCAGCACGTCGGGCTGGTAGCCGGCATCTTCCAGGTCCGACTTTTCCAGGACCGCAACGGCATCTGCCACCAGCTGGCAATAGGCCCGGAACGCCTCGTCGGAGCCGTAGAAATAGCTGCCCACCGGCTTGGCCAGGGCGGCGGTCACCTTGTCGTCGGTGCTGAGCACCAGCACCAGGCCGCGCAGCACCTCGGCCTTTTCGGCGGCTTCCTGCTTCACCGCGAGGCGGGTGCGCGTCACGCCCGTGGTGAGGGCCCCTTGCAGGCCGGCCTGCGCATCGAGGATGGCCACGTCCTTTAGCACCTGCTTCGTAATCGTCCCAATCAGCTTAATGGCCAGCAGTGGCTGCCCCGATTGGACAAACCAAGCCAGCACGGTGCCATACATTTTGCGGTGGTTTTTTTGGTCTTGCGTCATCTGAATGGTAGTGAGAGCAAAGCCGCTGAAAACCAATGGGTATTGCTGCCCGAAATGTAGTGAAATAAAATGGCCCGCCGGCCCGCCCGCGCTGTTTCCCGGCGGCCCCCACCCAGCCGCCGGGCCTCCCCCGCTACCCGCTGGCCACCCCCAGCGTCCTCTTGCGCATCCCCAGGGCCCGGTTGGCACCCCCAGGCAGCTATCTGGCCTGCCCACGAGGCTACCTGGTCCTCCCGGGTTGCCCATTGGCCCTCCCAAGAAGCCACTGGGCTATCCTGAGGCGTCAGTTGGCTACCCTGAGGCGTCAGTTGGCTACCCCAAGAGGCTACCTAGGCATCCAGAGAGGCCACTTGGGCATCCCAAGTCACCACATGTCGCTGGAAACGGCCTTTTTGCCGCCCGCTACACCAGCGCGGCCAGCTCCCGGGCGGTGGCTTTGGCCGCATGGTAGCTGGGCTCGTCGCCAAACAAGTCGTCGAAGAGCATCCCGAAGGCCTCCACCTGGGTGCACACCCAGCGCAGGGTGTTCTGCTGCTGGCGGGGGTCGAGCCAGGGCGTGTCGCCGTCGGGCGTGGGGTTGAGGCGGGACATGAGCACCGGCTGCAGCTCGGCCACGAACAGCAGCGCCAGCACCTGGAGGCTCAGGTAGAGGCGGATGACGTCCGGCCCGCCCAAGTCAATCTTCGGCGCCGCTTCCGCGCCGGCGGCTTTGAAGCGCTGGGCCAGCCCAATGAGCTCGGCCGGGGTGCCCAGGGCCGCCACCGCCGGCAGGGCCCGCCCCAGCGGGTGCGGCACGGCGTAGGAAGCCGTGTGCGTGAAGTAGAGCGCCATGCTGAATAACCGAAGCTCCCGGGGCCGGGGAGTCATGGCCAGCCACACCGCGTCGTCGTCGTCGGGCGGGGAGGCGGGGGGCGGGCCGGGCGGCGCCAGGGCGGGCAGGCAGGCCACCAGCCCGTGTTTTTCCTGGGCAAACAAGGCCTGTAGCTCGGCCACGGTGTCGGCGGTGGGGGTGGGCACGCACCCCGCCAGCAGCCCCACGATGCCTTCGGTCACGGCCTCGGCCAGGGCCAGCGCATGGGGCTCGCCCACGTCGTGCAGCCGCTCCCGAACGGCCTCGCCCAGGGGGCTGTCGTACGCCAGCCAGCCCACCAGGGCGTAGTAGTAAAACCGGGCGGGCTCGTGGCGCAGGGCCTGGTCCAGGGCTTCTGCCGTATCGAACGCCGCGAACCGGCGCACGTCGTCCCGGGTGAGGCCGGTCAGCCGCGTAATGGCCTGGGGCAAGGCATCGCCGGGCAGCGCAAACAGCTGCTGAACGGCCGCCCTCGGCAGCATCAGGCCCGGCCCCAGCGTGGTCAGCAGGGTAGGCGGTTGGGCATCGGCAGGGTCGTCGGTGGGCATGGCGGAGGGGTTGCGGGGGGGAAGGGGAGGCCATAAACAGGCGTACGTCGGCGCGCGCGCGCCTACTCCGCCAGCAGCTCGGCCAGCCGGCTGATTTCGGCTTTGGCTTCGGCCACGTCCTCGTCGTCGGGGTGGTTCACTTCAATGGTTTCCACGAAGCCGGCCATCAGCAGCAGCATCAGCTCGCGGGCGTGGCGGGCCTCCTGGGCCACCTCGTCGGGCGCATCGGCTGCGTGGGCCGGGTCGTGCAGCATCATGTCTTCCAGGCTGCCCGCGCCCACCACGTTCGTGACGGTGCTCAGGGCGCACACCTGGGCGGCCTGGTACAGGCGCAGCAGCTCCGACCAGGTGAGGGCGAACGGCTCGCCGTCCCCGGCCATGGTCAGGCGGTCGGCCAGCCGTTCCAGCGCCTTTTTGCGAAACCGCCTCACCTCGGCCAACGCGCGGGCAAACGGGGTTTCGCCCAGGTTGGTCAGCAGCCAGGGCAGCCGCAGGGCCGTGCTCAGCGTCACGCGCTGCACCTCGTTGAAGTTGACGTGCACGGCGGGCTCTTCCTCATCTTCGGCCTCGTCAACATCGTCCAGGGCCCGGGCCCGGTCCTCGTCGGGCGAGTTGCCGGAGGGGTAAAAGGGCCGCAGCGTCTCGTCGAGGCGGGCAAAGATGCTTTCGGTTTGCAGGCGGCGCATGCGCAGCTCCTCGCGCAGGTCGGCATCGCCGCCGCTGAGGTACTGGCCAATGTTTTCCAGCAACGATTCGCCGGAGGTCAGCACGTACTCGCGCGGCCCCACAAATTCATCGTCGGAGGCGCTGAAGCGGCCCAGGTAAGCCCGCAGGGGCGCATCGAGGCGGCTTTCGAACACCAGCCGGGCAATCGAAATAAAATCGAACAGCTGCAGCGTGTGCCGGGCCATCACGCGGGCCAGGCTGAGGGTGTCCTTGGCATCGGTCACGTTTCTCACGGCCTCCAGGTCGTAGCCCAGCAGCTCTTCCAGGGCCCGGGGCACGGGGTCCTCGTCGTGGCCCATGAGGATGTAGTTGGCCAGGCTGCCCAGCATCAGCAGCGGTTTCATGGTTTCGAACAGCTCGGGGGGCAACAGGTCCGCCTGTCGCCGCAGCTCCGCGTCGAAGTCTTCGTTTTCGTCTGCTGACTGGTCAAAGTTGGTGGCGTCGTCGTTATCAGCCATGTTGAGTAGGCAATTGAGCGCCACACACGATGGCCGCGGTAAATTGGGGGAAAATATCGACTTGCGCCCGGCCTCACCCCAATCCCGCCGCTCATGCCGTAATTTGGCCCCATGATGAAAATCGTCCCTGCGTCCGAACCCCTCGTGCTGCTCGAATGCCTGGTGGCCGGCACCTCGCACCGCCCCAACCTGGAGAAATACGAGCCCAAGCTGAAAGTCGGCCAGGCCCTGCTGCTCACCCGCGAGGCCGATAACCACTACGACGACTGGGCCGTGCAGGTCCACACCGCCCCCGCCACCGACCCCGCCAACGTCTGGCTCGGCTACCTGCCCGAGGGCCGCAACGAAACCGTGGCCCGCCTGCTCGACGCCGGCAAGCACCTCACCGCCCGCCTCAACCACAAGTCCTGGGAAACCGACTGGCTGCACCTCGACATCGAAGTGCTGCTGCACGAGTAGAGGAGGGCGTTGAAGGAAAAAGGAAGAACGTCATGCCGAGCGCAGCCGAGCCATCTCGCGTGCTCAAGTAATCAATCCAAGCGATTGAGTCACTACCCCAAGCGAGATGCCTTGGCTGCGCTCGGCATGACGGCCTAATTATTCCTCCTCAACGGAGCTTTTTTGCCCCCAAAACAGTTACTCATTAGCTTAGCAAGCCCCGACCAATAATTTTAGTAACATTCTTATGCGCGAAGCCTTTCTTTCCGGCGGCACCGACGGCTTTGATGCCACCGACAAGGACATCGACAAAGCCCTCCGGCCGCTCAGTTTCGACGACTTCACGGGCCAGGAAAAAATCCTGGAGAACCTGAAAGTCTTCGTGGCCGCCGCCAAAATGCGCGGCGATGCCCTCGACCACGTCCTGCTGCACGGCCCCCCCGGCCTGGGCAAAACCACGCTCTCCCACATCATCGCCAACGAGCTGGGCTCGGGCATCAAGATGACCTCCGGCCCGGTGCTGGACAAGCCCTCTGACCTCGCCGGCCTGCTCACCAACCTGGAGCCGCACGACGTGCTGTTTATCGACGAAATCCACCGCCTCAACCCCGTGGTGGAAGAGTACCTGTACTCGGCGATGGAGGATTACCGCATCGACATCATGCTCGATTCGGGTCCGAATGCCCGCTCGGTGCAGATTTCGCTGTCGCCCTTCACCCTCGTGGGCGCCACCACGCGCTCGGGCATGCTCACGGCCCCGCTGCGGGCCCGCTTCGGCATCTCGGCCCGTCTGGAATATTATGATTCGAAGCTGCTGACCACGATTGTGCTGCGCTCGGCCGAAATCCTGGGCACGCCCATTCACGAGGACGCGGCCTTTGAAATTGCCCGCCGCTCGCGCGGCACCCCGCGCATCGCCAACAACCTGCTGCGCCGCACCCGTGACTTTGCCCAAATCAAGGGCGACGGCACCATCACGGTCGAAATCGCCCAGTTCGCCCTCAACGCCCTCGACGTGGACGCCCGCGGCCTCGACGACATGGACAAGCGCATCCTGACCACGATTATCGACAAGTTCAAGGGCGGCCCGGTGGGCATCAGCACCATCGCCACCGCTTGCGGCGAGGAAGGCGAAACCATCGAGGAAGTGTACGAGCCTTTCCTGATTCAGGAAGGCTACATCAAGCGCACCTCGCGCGGCCGCGAGGCGACGGAAGCCGCCTACCAGCACCTGGGGCGCCTGCTGCCAAACCATTTGCGCGGCAACAACGGCACCAGCTTGTTTGATGAGATAACCTCGTAGAGACGCATATTTGCGTCTCGGCATTCGCGCCGCTAGCTGCCTGCCCAACTCGTTCAACGACGAGACGCAAATATGCGTCTCTACATCGTTCAACTCTTGGAACGCGCCGCCCCCAGCGGCGCGTTTCCTGTTTCTTTGCAGCTCAGTTTCCCCATTGCCCATGCTCCCTCACTCCCAATGGGCTCCCTTCATCAAGCGCCGCGCGGCCGCCCTGGGCTTCATGGCCTGCGGCATTTCGAAAGCGGAATTTCTGGAGGAAGAGGCCCCACGCCTCGAAACCTGGCTCACGCGCCGCATGAACGGCAAGATGGGCTACATGGAAAACCATTTCGACAAGCGCCTCGACCCGCGCCTGCTGGTGGACGGCGCCAAATCGGTGATTTCGCTGCTGCTCAACTACTACCCCGCGCCCGAAGCCCAGCAGCCCGACGACACGCTCAAAATCAGCAAATACGCCTACGGCCGCGACTACCACTTCGTCATCAAAGACAAGCTGAAAGTGCTGCTGGCCGACATGGAGGCCGAAATCGGCGCCATTGGCGGACGCTGCTTCGTGGACTCCGCTCCGGTGCTGGACAAGGCCTGGGCGAAGAAAAGCGGCTTGGGCTGGGTAGGCAAAAACGCGAACCTGATAACGCCGGGCACCGGCTCGTTCTACTTCATCGCCGAGCTGATTGTGGACGTGGAGCTGCCCGCCGACGGGCCCATCCGCGACTACTGCGGCACCTGCACCAAGTGCGTGGACGCCTGCCCCACCCAGGCCATCACCGAGCCGTACGTGGTGGACGGCAGCAAGTGCATCAGCTACTTCACCATCGAGCTCAAGGACCAGATTCCGACCGAGGTGGCCGGGCAGTTCGGCAACTGGGTGTTCGGCTGCGATATCTGCCAGGACGTATGCCCCTGGAACCGCTTCAGCCAGCCGCACAACGAGCCGCAGTTCAACCCCGCGCAGGGCCTGAAAGACCTGACGCCCGGCGACTGGCGCGAAATCACCCACGAATTATTCACGGAGCTGTTCCGCCAGTCAGCCGTGAAGCGCACGGGCTACGAAGGGCTAAAGCGCAACATCAGGTTTGTGGCCGACGGGCAGGCCTAGGCCATAGCCGCGCACGGGCAACTAGCCGACGCCGGCAATTGGGAAGTCTTCCTGGAAGTTGCCAAACACCCGCTTCAGCACGCTCCGGTAAATGCGGGCAAACTGCTGGTAGCACCAGACGCGGAAATCCGGCACCTCAGTTGGGACCAGTACTTTGAGGGCTTTGCGAAGTTCTTTTTCGAACAGCGCCTTGTTGAAACTGACTTTCAGCAGAATCATTTTCACGTAGTCTAGCATCGGGATTGAGTACGAAGGACGGTGAAAAAATAGGTGGCGGCAGCTGCCAAATTCCAGTGAGGAGCTTGGGCGCTGCCAGGATATGAAAGATACAATAAGAAAGCAGGCCTTGGCAAGCACCCGGACTTGCTAAAAGCCGCCGGGCTGCCCCGATACGCGAAAAGAGCAGCCTGGGCCACTCTTTTGCTGGAAAAAGCCAGAATGTTGCACCACTCGGCTAGACGAACAAATTCAGGGCCGCCTGGGCCACGAAGCTGGTCACCGGCTCGTCGAAAGCTTCGGCCAGCGACGGGTCGTGAATGGCGGTATTGTCGCGGCTGAGCAGGAAGTTGTAGAACGGAATCTTAACGTTGGCCGCCCGGTACTGAACGGCATTTTCTTCGCCGCCGGTAGCGGCCGTGGTGAGGGCCTGCGCACCCGCCGGCCGCACAATGGCGGCATCTTCTTCGCTGGGCCAGGTGGAAACCACCGCGCCCCGGCCCCGGCGCAGCCCGCGCACGTGGGCCGAATGCTCGGCCTCGACCGAGTGGATGCGGAGCACGGCTTTGGACAGCTGCGAATCGTCGCTGATGACGAAGGCCTGGGCTTTGTACATGCGCACGCCCAGGTCTTCCAGCTGCTGGGCCAGCGCCAGGAAATTGTCGTAGTTGGTCAGCACGTTCGGAAACAGCACCGGGTTGGCGGCCACGTTGTGCTGCCCGCTAAAGTCGAAGGCGGGCACTGAGGGCACTGCCGCGCCGGCGCTAACCAACGCCTGCGCCAGAAAGGCCGCGTGTTGCGTCTGGTGGCTCAGCATGCGCTGGAAATCGGCAGCTTGCGCCGCCGGAATCAGACCGGTTACGGCCAGGGCCTGGGTGTAGAGCGTTAATTGCAGGCGTTCGAGCAGCAGTAATTGCGTTACGGCATCAAACGAAGTGTCTTTGGTGCCGGCGGCGGCGGGCAACGCGCCCAGGCCCAGCGGCAGCGCGGCCACGGCCGCCCGGCCCAGCTGCTGGAGCAGCGCGCGGCGCGGCGCCGGGCCAACGGCTGTAACCGAGGGCGCGGCCAAACGGTCGAGAAGGGAAATCAGCTTCATACGGGAACGGCCAGATTGGCCACGGTAATAACGTAGGGGGCGAAATAAGGCGCGAAGGCGGTCATTACCTCGGTAGGGGTTTTGGTGCGCAGCTGGCCGGCCAGGGCGCCGGTGTTTTCCACCACGTCGCTGCTGGCAAACGAGCCGGGCGTGAGCAAGTCACGCACCGTGGCCGCGTGCCGAGCCTGCACCGACGATATTTTCAGCAGCAGGGTGCGCTGTGGAATATTGGCCGAAGTAAACAGCGGCAGGATGGTGGGGTAGGCCGCCGCCGTCAGGTCTTCGAGCAGCTGGGCCGCGGCCAGCACCCCCGCCCGCGTGGTGAGCGTGAAGGAAGTGAGGTTAATCGCAAAGTCGGTGGGCAGCAGCACGGTGGCGCCGGTGGGGTCGATGACGTACTTAATCGTCTCGCGATAAATGACTTCGTGGTCGCGCAGGTCCGCGAAAATCACCCGTTCGGCCGCCGTGAGGTCAGCGGGGGGCGTGTCGGTTACTTTTTGGTAGAGCGCAGCCTGGGTCAGGGCCAGAAAGTAGGCGTAGTACAGCAGGCCGGGGTCGCCGGCGGGGAGGGTCAGCTGGTACGGGTCCACCGCGGTGGGCTCGGGGGTGGAGGTGGAGCAACCCGCGGCCACCAGGGTCACGGAAGCCGCTGAGGCTGCCGAAACGCGTAAAAACAAGCGTCGCCCCAGCGACTGCTCCCGCCAGGCGGACAAAAATGAGTGGTCAGACATTCGGTAATTATTCAGGCCAGCCGCTGGTCCGAAACCTCGGGCCCCAGCCACTACAAAGGTACTCGCTACCTTTCCAATGGTTGCAAAGCCCTCAAAAACAAAGCCGGCCCCGCGTGTGCGGAACCGGCTTTATCCAAATTAAGTGCCTCGAAAGGCCACCGATGGCAATTAGGCCAGCAGGCCACCAGCGCGCGAAGCATCAACTACTTCAGCCGCCTGCAGGTACTCGTCGAAGGCCGCGGCGGCATCGTCTGCAGTGTAAGGGGTGCCCAGGGCGGTGGCCGTGTTCACCGCCGCCGCAGCGGCTGTTGCGCCTTGCAACACGTTGCTTTCGAGTGGGCTAGGCTTGGTGGCGTCGTAGGCGGGGATGGCGAACGTGGCTCCGCCGAGGGTCAGCGAAGTACCGGTCGCATTCCTGACGCCATTAAGGTAAGCGGGGTCCGTTTTTAGGTCGTCGTTGTTATTAATCCACGGCAGCTGGCCGCGCATGGTGCGGATTTGCGCCGCGTGGCGTGCCTCCACCGAGTGGATTTGCAGCGCGATGGTCAGCAAGTCGTTGGGCGCGCCGATAAGTTCGGCGGCGCGGCCTTTGTAAGCGCGCACGCCCGTGTCTTCCAGCACTTGGGCTACCGCCAAATAGTTGGCGTAAGTAGCGCCGGCCGGCAACGCTTTGAACCGGACCCCGGTGGTGGATGTGCCCGCTACCGGCGTAACTCCCAACGTGCGAATAGTGGAAGTGAGCAAGGTGACGTGCGCATCTTCGTGCTGCTTTATTTTGGCAATGGCGGCGGCTGGAGCACCCCCGGGAATCAGCGTAGATGCGATGAACTGGCGGTAAAAGTCCGCTTCGAGCAGCTCCAAAGTCAGGGCGTAGTTCAGGACGTCGGTAGACACCGAAGCGGTGCCGGCGTAGGCTTTCTGGAACAGCGCGCCCATAAATAGTGGCGTAGCGGCCAGGGCCGACCGCCTGGCAAGGGTGCCAAGCGAATTGAATACCGCCCGGCGCGAGTCGAAACGGTCCAGCACGTCGGGGTCGACTTCCGCAAGCTGGTCAATTAGTTGAAAGAAATTCATGCCGAAAGTTGACTACAAGGGATGGAGGAGGATTAATGACCAACGGTGCTGGCGTCGAGCTTCTGGGTGATGAATGCCCCCATGATGGCGATAACCGTGCTTGGGGTCAGGGCCTTGTCGAGGCCGGTGGTGGCATCTACCTGGTCATCAGCGGCAAAGGAGCCGGGCGTAATTAAATTTCGCACGTAAGCCGCGTGGCGGGCTTCCACCGACACAATCTGGCCGGCAATCACAAGGTAAGCAGGCGATTTGATGAGCTTGCCGGCACCGTTGTAGGCCGCCACGCCCAGGTCTTCAAACGCTTTGGCGGCGTCGAGAATACCCAGTTTGGAATCGCCGGCGGCCATGGTACGCTTGGTGAAGTCGATACCCGAGAAGTTCGGGGTCAGGTCTTGCAGCAGCTTGCCGGGAGCATCGCGGTTGATGGCGGCCCTGAGGAAATCGCGGTGAATGGCTTCGTGGGCGGCTACCTGGGTGAAGTAGGTGACTTCAGCGGGCGAGAGGGGCGTAGAAGTCAGACCTTTTACCTGGGCATAGAAAGCGGCTTCGAGCTGCTCCAGAGCGTAAGCGTAGTTGAGGACGCCCACATCGCCGGTGCCCAGGCTGATGGTGGTATTGGTGCTGGCGGGCGTGGTGTCGCTGTCTTTGGAGCAGCCGGCCAGCACGAGGGCCGTGGCCCCGGCCGTGGCGCCGGCGTACATGAAAAAGGAGCGCCGCTTGATGGGCGTATAGCGTGGCTGCGCGAGCTGCGGGGCATCGGAACCAATAGGCCGAGGGGTGTCGGGCATGAGCAGGAGGAACTGAAGAAGCGTACGGAGGAATTGATTCGAAAAGCACCAGCTTTGGCCTTTCCAGAAACTCTGGGCCAGCGCACTGGAGCTGTGGGTTGAATGGGATTCCAAGCGGGGGTGCCGATGCAAAACTAACTCGTTGCAAACGCCGGGGCGAAAGCGGTATTGCGGCCCGGCACAGTACGCAACAAAGCCGGCCCCGCGTGAGCGGAGCCGGCTTTGCCAGAATTAAGCGCCTCGGAAGGCCAATAGGGCTATTAAGCGCCTACCAGGCCGCCGGCACGCGAAGCATCGAGTACTTCGGCGGCTTGCAGGTATTCGTCGAACGAAGCAGCCGCGTCGGCAGTCGTGTAAGTAGCGCCCAGGGCCGTGGTGATTGCCACCCCCGATTGCGTCGTGTTGTTCTCCGTTGGGCTGGCAGTGGTGTACGCCGGGATGCCGTAGCCGAAAGGAGTGGTGGTCGACGTGGGGCCGGTTACGCCGCTGGTATAAGTGGGGTGAAGTACTGCGTCATCACCGGGGTTCACCCAAGGCTTCTGGCCGCGCATCTGGCGGATTTTCGAGGCGTGACGGGCTTCCACCGAGTGGATTTGCAGGGCGGTGGTCAGCAGCGCAGTGCCGAGCAGCTCGCCGGCGCGGCCTTTGTAGGCGCGCACCCCGGTGTCTTCCAACAGCTGGGCAATGCCGAGCTGGCTGGTGCCATAAACCGGGCCGTTGAAGGTGGTGAGCGTAGCAAACACCGCCGCTTTGAACGGCGCAGCAGCTACCGGCGTGCCGCCCAGGCCGGTGATGGCACCGCGCAACAGGGCAACGTGGGCATCTTCGTGGCCTTTGATTTGGTCGATGGCGGCTTTGTCGGTGGCCGAAGCCCCGGCGTACTGCGACGAGGCTTTCACCTTGGCGTAGAAGTCCTGCTCGAACAGCTCCAGGGTGAGGGCGTACTGCAACACTTCTACCGGGGTAGAGGTAGTGCCGGCGTAGGCCTTCTGGAATATTGCACCCAGGAACAGGGGCGTAGCGGCCAAGGCCGTGCGCTTGGCGGCAGTGCCCAACGAGCTGAACACGGCGCGGCGCGAATCGAAGCGACCCATAACATCGGCGTCCACTTCCGAAAGCTGGTCAATTAATTTGAAGAAATCCATAACAGAAATTGATTACAAGTGAAGGGAAGGGAGGTTATTTGCCAACGGTGCTGGCGTCGAGCTTCTCCGTGATAAAGGCTTGAGCCGCTGCAATAACATCCACCGGCATCATGGCTTTGTCGAGGCCATTGGCATCAATCTGGGGCGAAGAAGAGAACGTGTTTATCGCGAGGCGCTCACGGACATAAGCCGCGTGGCGGGCTTCCACCGACACAATCTGGCCGGCGATTACCAGGTAAGCACCTGTTTTGATGAGAATGCCCGCACCGTTGTAGGCGGCCACGCCCAGGTCTTCAAACGTCTGGGCGGTCGTCAGCACGCTGAGGCGCTTCGTGAAGTCGATGCTCGTGAAGTTCGGGGTTAGGTCCTGCAACAGCTTGCCCGGAGCATCGCGGGTGATTGCGGCCTTGAAGAAGTTACGGTGAATGGCTTCGTGGGCAGCTACTTCGGTGAAATAAGCCAGCTCACCGGTCTGAAAGTCGGTGGCGGGCGTTGCCACCACTTTGGCATAGAACGCAGCTTCGAGCTGCTCAAGAGCGTAAGCGTAGTTCAACACGCCCACATCGCCGGTGCCCAGGCTGATGGTGCTGCTGGTGGGCGTGGTGTCGCTGTCTTTGGAGCAGCCGGCCAGCACGAGGGCCGTGGCCCCGGCCGTGGCGCCAGCATACATGAAGAAGGAGCGCCGCTTGATGGGCGTGTACAGCGGCTGGGCAAACGTGGTATCGTCGGCGCCGCGGGGCTGGAGGTTATCGGACATGAGAATGGAGTGGTTAGGTAAAAAAATTAAACTAACTGGGGAAAGACAATAGGGTTCCGCACGGTGCCAGTGGCCCGTTGTATTGAAAACAACCAGAACTATGTGGTGAGTTGGGGGCAGATACGGCGATTGAGGGGGATAAGGATTCATTCGGCCCTCATTTTTAATTATACACGGGTTATTTCTTTGATTGCAAGGAATTGTGATTTTGACTGAAAAGTCGATTCCAGTGTTTGGAGCTACTTTTAGGGGCCGCTAACGAGCCAGCGATTATGGGAAGACTTTTTGGGTGGATAGGGGTGCTGGTGGGGCTGTTGGGGGCAGGGCTGTGCAGTGCGCAGCAGGCCGCGCCGCCGGCTACCCAGCCCGCCCCGGCCGAGGTAGCCCTCGTGCCTGGCCCGGCCACGCTGCCCGTCACGGGCGTGTTCACGCTGGGATTTCGGCTGCGGGGCGGGGCGCTGGAGAAATATTCGGAGTTTCCGGAGCTGGAAGGCTTCAAGAAAAGCGGCAAGACCAGCACCACCACCACCCGCATTGTGCAGGGCCGCCGCTTCACCGACCTCACCATCACGCAGCGCTACATGCCCTACGGCGAGGGCGACTACGTCATCAAGCCCTTCCAACTAACGGTGAACGGCGTGGTGCTGCGCGGCGGGGGCGCCACCGTGCGGGTGAGCGCCGCGCTGCCCGCCAACCCGGGCACCTTCACCAAACCGGCCAATCCGGCCGCGCCCCTGCAAGCCGTGGGTGACCTCGACAAGCTATTTGGCAAGCCCAAGCCCGCGCTTTATCAGGAGCTGCCCGACCACGCCTTCATGGCCGTGGTGGCCGACCGGCCCAGCGTGTACATGGGCGAAGACGTGCGCGTGGGGCTGTATTTCTTCCTCAAGCCCGCCGACCAGGCCATGCTGGCGTTTCACGATTTCGATGACCAACTGCCGCCGTTGCTGCACGAGCTGCACCAGCCCACCGCCTGGCAGGAGCCCGGCCCCGAAGCCAGCGTCACGCCGGACACCATGCGCTGGGCCGGGCAGCTCTACCTACGCTTCCGGCTGGCCGAAAACCTGTATTATCCCCTCACGGCCCAGCCCCTGCACTTCCCGCCTCTGGCCCTGACCATGGTGAAGTTCAAGTTCCTGAAAAAGCCCGAGGCGGGCCAGGACAACCGCCTGGCCGGGTACAAAACGTATTATTCGGCGGGTGCCACGGTGCAGGTGCGGCCCCTGCCGCAGGCGGCCGAGCACGGCGCCGTGGCGGTGGGGAGCTACAAATTGCACGAGGCCATCAGCCGCACCGCGTTCCGGGTGGGGGAGTCGTTCACGTACACGTTTGGGGTGGAGGGGCGCGGGAATCTGTCGGCAATTCTGGCGCCGGCCATGGAACCGCGCGCGGGCCTGGAAGTGTATGGCCCCGAGGTGCGCGAGGAGCCCGCGCCGGGCGGGGGGCGCAAGCTGTTTCGCTACCGCCTGGTGGTGCAGCAGCCCGGCGTGCTGCCGCTCGATAGCCTCCTGCGCCTCGTCGTGTTCAACCCCGCTACGGCCCACTACGACACCCTGCGCCCCGGCGTGCGGCCGCTGGTGCGCGGCGTAATGGCCGCGCCCGCGCCCCTGCCCAAGCCAGAGGATGACCCCTTCTACGGTCCGGCCCTGGCCGAAGCCGATACCACCATCCAGTCGCTCGATGTGTACCGCAACGTGCGCCGCTACGCCGACTGGCTGCTGGTGGGGCTGGCGGGCGTGGCCGGCTTTGGCTGGTGGCGGGCCGGGCGGCGGGGCTAGCTTTGCGGGGCAGATTAGTTGTTAGTTGTCGGTTGTTAGTAGTCAGGAAAAAGAAGTGGCACTAACGACTAACAACTAACAACCGACAACTAACAACAGATACCATGTCCAATACTTTTGGCTCCCTCTTTCGCATCACCACGTTTGGCGAATCGCACGGGGCGGGCATCGGCGTTATCATCGATGGCTGCCCGGCGGGGGTGGCCGTGGACGCGGCCCACATTCAGACGGCGCTCGACCGGCGCCGGCCCGGCCAGTCCGACCTCACCACGCCGCGCAAGGAGGCCGATACGGTCCAGATTCAGTCGGGCCTGTTCGAAGGCTTTACCACCGGCACGCCCATCGGCCTGTTTATTCCCAACGCCGACCAGCGCTCCGACGACTACTCGCATATTGCGCACGCCTACCGCCCCAGCCACGCCGACTACACCTATGACGCCAAGTACGGCCGGCGCGACCACCGCGGCGGCGGCCGCAGCTCAGCCCGCGAAACGGCGGCGCGCGTAGCCGCCGGCGCCGTGGCCGCGCAGCTGCTGGCCCATTTCGGAATCGACACCGTGGCCTATGTTTCGGCCGTGGGCGAAGTAGAAGTGCCGCTGGAGTATGCGGAGCTGGATTTGAGTCTCATCGACAGCAACCCCGTGCGCTGCCCGCACCCCGAAACCGCCGTGCGGATGGAGGCCCGCATTCGCGAGGCGCAAGCGGCGCACGACACCGTGGGCGGCGTGATTACGGGCGTGGCGCGCCACGTACCGGCCGGCCTGGGCGAGCCCGTGTTCGACAAGTTGCCCGCCGTGCTGGGCCACGCCCTGCTCAGCATTAATGCGGTGAAAGGCTTCGAGTTCGGCTCCGGCTTCGCGGGCACCAGGCTGCCCGGCTCGGTGCACAACGACGAATTTTATACCGACGAAACCGGAGCCGTGCGCACCCGCACCAACCACAGCGGCGGCAGCCAGGGTGGCATCTCCAACGGCCAGGATATTTATTTCCGGGTGGCCTTCAAGCCCGTGGCCACGCTGCTCCAGCCCCAGCAAACCATCAACGACCAGGGCGAGGCCATCACGCTGGTGGGCCGGGGCCGCCACGACCCCTGCGTGCTGCCCCGCGCCGTGCCCATCGTGGAAGCCATGACCCAGCTGGTGCTGGCTGATTTGCTGCTGCGCGCCCGCGCTAACCAACTGTAGTTAGAATGATGTAGGTACATTTGCAACCTCTGCGGCCCCCGCGCGGTTGTACCTTTGCAGCCGCCAGTGTCGCGATTGTTCCCCTTGATTTTAAGCACCCCAGCCATGTCTGCAGTTTCCATTTATGCCGAAGCCTCTCCCAACCCGGAGAGCATGAAGTTTGTCCTCAACTCGAACCTGCTGGCCGATGGCGTGAGCGTGGATTATCCCAACCTCGAAGCCGCTGCCAACTCGCCGCTGGCGCAGGAGCTGTTCGGGTTCGACTACGTGGGCCGCGTGTTCATCGCCCAGAACTTCGTCACCGTCACCAAAAGCCAGCCCGAATTGGCCTGGACCCAGCTCATCCCGGAGCTGCGCCAGTTCCTGAAAAGCTACGTGGAGGCCGGTGGCCCCATTTTCCTGGTCGACCCCGCCGCCGAGCAGAAGGCTGCCCAGGCCGCCACCGCCGGCGACCCCACCCAGCAGGAAGGCCAGATTGCCCAGAAAGTCATCGACCTGCTCGATAACTACGTGCGCCCCGCCGTGGAGCAGGACGGCGGCAACATCACCTTCAAAAGCTACCACGAAGGCATCGTGACCGTGAACCTGCAAGGCTCGTGCTCCGGCTGCCCCTCGGCTACGGTTACTCTGAAATCCGGCATCGAAAACCTGCTCAAGCGCATGGTGCCCGAGGTGACCAGCGTGGTGGCCGAAGGCATTCTGGTGTAAGTTAAAAGGGAAGAGTTAAAAGTTGAAAAGGCCCGCCTGACGATTCAGGCGGGCCTTTTCAACTTTTCGAACGTCATGCAGAGCGCAGCGAAGCCTCTCGCGTGCTACCACTAATTTCAATCGGTTGGATTACTACCACATGCGAGATGCTTCGTTGCACTCTGCATGACGTTCTTTATTAGCATAAAGACCTATTTCAGCTGCGACTTGATGGTGAAGTTTCTCGCCACGGTGAAGCCGAAATAAATGTCGCCGTTGAAGAAATTGCCGAAAGTCTGGGGCACGAAGAATTTCTCGGTCATGCCCTGCGCGTTGGTGAAGTGCAGCTGGAAGACGTGCCCGCCGGTTTCGATGTCGACGCCCACGCCCAGGGCGTTGCGGAAGTTGTCGGCCGCGTAGCCGGGCAGCACGTAGAAATAATCGGCGGTGAGGGCGATGCGCTTGCTCACCTTCTGGCGCAGGCCCGCGCCGATGGCGTACACGTCGTTCTGCATGCCGGCCAGGGCCACGTAGTTGCGGTGAATAAGCGTGGGCATGAGCTGCACCGACAGGCCGGGGCTGAACTTGCGGGCAATGAGCACCTGGTAGGCATAATCGACCCGCGAGGCGGTGCTGCGGTCGGGCACATTCGGCACGGTGCCAAACTTGAGCGTGGTGATGGCCGACGACGCAAACAGCGTGACCGACACCGGCACGGGCCGCACGCCGGTGGTTTGCTGCAGGGCCTTGTACTTCACAAAGCCGTCAAACGTCTTCTCGATGTTGGTGCGGCCCACGCCCACGGCCAGCCGGTCGGTCAGGCCGTACTCAAAGCTGAGGCGCAGCACGGCCTGGTCGAGCCCGAAAAAGTTGTACGCACCGCTATTCAGCGTGCCGAAGCGGTGCTGAATGAGGAAGGCCAGCGTGCCCTTGCCCGGCGTCTCAATCGACTGCGAATTGATGATGTGCGTGCCCTTGAAAGTGGCCCGCACCACCTCGCGCGTGGTCGAGTCGGCGGTTTGTTTTTCGAGGTCGCTCAGCAGGTCGGTTTGGGCGTGGGCCGGGCGGGCGAAGGCACAAGCCGCCAGCAGCAGGCCCGCAAAAAAAGGCGAAGAGTACACGTTACGGCTCATGGAAAATAAGTGGGAATACGGCGGACGGAGGGACGTGAAATTAGCGCGGTTCCGTGCTGGCGCCCACTGCGCCCGCCACGGGGTCGCAGGCGAGGGCCACGCGCACGGTCACGGTTTTGGCAATGTTGTTGCGCACCAGCAGGGGGATTTCAATGTTGTAATCGGCCGAGGCCACCGGAAACGTGGCAAAGGCCAGCACTTGGTTGCCCTTCAGCTCCACGCTGGCGGGCACCTGCACGTGGCGCGTCACGCCGTGCAGGGTCAGGTCGCCATCCACTTGCACGTTGTGCGGCCCGGCGGCACCCAGCGTGGCCGCGTCGAACCCCACGAAGTGCCCCGAAAAAGTGGCCTTCGGAAATTTATCCGACTCAATGTAGTTCTCGTTGAAATGCTCCTGCATGAGGGTGCGCCTGAACACGAAGCTCTTGACGGGCAGGGTGAAGGCCAGCTGGCCGGTGCCAAAATCGAGCACGGCCGCCACCTGCTGGGTTTTGGCCTCAATGTCTTCAATCGGGGTGGCCGAAAAGAACGACACGCGGCCCGTTTTGGTCAGGTACTTGCCCTGGGCGTGGGAGTAGCTCAGTCCGGTAAGCAAGAGCAAGGTGGGCAGGAGCAGAAAAAAAGGCCGTTTCATAGCAGGAGGAGGGAGGAGAAGGGTTATTGGGGCTTGCCCAGCGCATACCAGGCCTCAATGCGTTGAATGTCGCAGGTCGAAATCTTGCCGCCGTCTTCGGGCATGGCAATGTAGCCGGGGTCGTGCCGGATGCAGCCCAGCAGGTTGTTTTGCGGGTAGCGGCTCACGGCAGTGTAGGTGCTGAAATCGTTGCCGCCGCCCAGCGTGGCCGCCACGCTGCTGCCGTGGCACCGCAGGCAATTGGCACTGAAAATGGGCGCAATAACCCCGGCGTAGGTGATGGTTTCGTGGGCCACATCGCAGGTTGGGGCGGGGTCGCCGTGCGAGTACGAGCAGCCCGCCGCGAGGCCGAGGACCAGCGCCGCCGCGCCCATGAGCCCGAGCCGGAAAGATGTAGAGAATGAATGGGAAACGAACATATCGGACGTCATCAAAAACTGGAAATGAAAGAAACGAAAGCAGCTCCGCCAGCTAATAGGGCAGCCTGACAGCATGTAAGTTAGGCGGAGGCGTGCGGCTTCGTCCCCTGGCCGTGCCCGCTGCGCCGAAATGCGCCAGCGTTAGAAGCCGTACTTCACCCCGAGGAATACGCCGGCGCTGGTCAGTTTCACCTTGCCCGCGCCCACGCCGCCCAGGGGCAGCTTGTAGTAAGGCTCGGCCTGCAGGCGCCAGTGGCTGCTCAGGCGGCGCTCGTAGCCCACCGACAGGTTGAGGAGGCTGAGCAGGTGCCGGTTTTGGTTGATGATGTCGCCACCGTCCCACACCTTGGACATGTTGTTTTCCCAGTAATCGTAGGTGTACCGTTCGCGCTGCATGAAGAACGAGGACAGGCCGATGCTGCCGAAAAGGTTGTAAGTGGGCCGCGAGAGGAGGTCGTAGCGCAGGTTCAGCGGGATGTCGAGCACGGTGCAGGTGCCGTCCACATCCTCAAAATCGTGCCTGTAAACCATGGTCTTGTAGGTGCCCCAGTCGTAATCATCGCGCCGCGCCATGTACTGCTTTTTCGCCCGTAATACCCCGGTGCTCACGCGCAGGCGGCTGGTGAGGCGGTATTCCAGCGTGATGCCCAGGTTAGGCAGCGGGCTTTCCACGCTGGCAAATTTCACGGTGGTTACATCGGGCGCGGCTACCAGGCCCACGTAAAAGCGGGGTTGCCGCACGGGCGTTGGCACCTCGGCTTTGGCAGGAGTCTCGGCTACGGCCACGGTTGCCAGCGGGGTGGGTAGAGCAGTTGCATCAGCCGGCGCCAGGGCAACGGCCCGCAACGCCGGGGCTGCAAAATCAGTGGCAGCAACGTTGTTCTCAGCGGATATAGTAGCGGATTTGCTGGTTGCGGATGAATTGGCTGCGGTTTTGGCTGCTACTTCGCGCTCCTGGTTGCGTGACCGGCCGGCGGTGCGGCGGCCCAAAGCAGCCGTGCGCACCTCGGCAGAATACGGTTTGCCGTGTGCCAATGCACCGTGGCTCGCTGCGTTTGAGGCGGACAACGCGCCCGCATTAACGGCAGCCGCGGTGGTTGCGAGCCGGGACGTCCCGGCCGCTTTGGTTTCATCCGTGGCCTGATAAAGGCGGGTACGGGTATGCGAAGCCGTCGAGCTATTACCACCCGCTGCCAACGCGGCAGCTACGGCACGGCTTTCGGCGGGGTGTTCTTTTGCCGCCGGGTGCTTGCGGCGGATGTCAGGAATAATGGCGGCAAGCAGCCGGGGCGCAGCAGCGTGCTTGTCAGGGGCAAGTGCTTCCGTAGTCGCAACCGGAGCGGGGGCAGCTGCCGTAACCACGGCCCCAGGCGTGGCCGCCCCGGTAGCTGGAGCTGCGGATGAAGCAGGAGAAACGGCAGTTTTAACTACAGCCGGGATATTTTTGGCATGGTTGACTGGCTCGATGGGGCTGGCAGTGGCGAGCGTGGTGCGGGCGCCAGTTGCCGCTGTCGCGGCTTCCTTCTCCTTGGCAGCCGGTGCGGCAGTGCCTACGGGCCACAGCAGCCAGCCCAGGGCTACCAACGCGACTATCACCACCTCGGCCGCGAAAAACCGCAGCAGCTTCTGCCGCACGGCGCGCTCAATCACTGCTTTGTCCAGCTGCGTTTCGAGGCGCAGCCAGGCATCCAGGGGGAAGGGCGTAGGCTCCGGTTCCGGCGGGTTGAGCCGTTGGAACGCGTTATCTATATCGTTATCGGACCACATAGCGGGCTTTCTCAGAAGTAGTACACTGGGCCAGCATCGTCCGTAAGTGGGCTCGGGCCTTGAATAGGTTTGATTTGGAAGTGCCCACCGAGATGTGCAGCTGCTCCGCGATTTCCTCGTGGCCGAAGCCGTCAATCACCGCCAGGTTGAATACCGCCCGGTAGGCCGGGGGCAGGCGCTGCACCAAGGCCAGCAGCTCGTCGTAGCTCAGGGTGTCGAGGGGCGTGGCGCCCTGGTCGGCCTGGTTCAGGGTCACGTCGTCGAGCTCCTGCTGGTGCTGGTGGCGCTCGTTGGCGCGGTAGTGGTCGATGGCGGTATGAATCATGATGCGCTTGAGCCAGCCCCGGAACGAGCCCAGCACATCCTCGGGATGGCGGGCCGCGTCGAAGCGGTACAGGTCGCGGAACACTTTCAGAAATCCGTCGTTGGCCGCTTCCAGAGCCTGGTCGCGGTCGCGGGCATAGCGCAGGCAAATGCCCATCGCGAAGCCGTGAAACTGCTGGTACAGACGCCGCTGAGCTACTCGCTCCTGCCGCTGGCAGGCCGCCAGCAGCTCAGGCAGCGTCGGCGGGGCAGAATGAAAGGGGGAGACGTGCAGCATAGTGCGGCTGGGGCAGTTGGCGGGCTTCTATAGACCACTCGGAAGATAAGCAAAAAGGGTTGCCTTGTCACGGATTTAGCCGGATTATTCGGATTGCACGAATGATTTGTGTGCCTGTGGGAAAGGGTTTTATGCGTGCCCATCACTCGTAGCTTCATAATAAAAAAGGCCGCCCAATGGGCGGCCTTTTTTGCATAGAATCCGAATAATCAATTAAGGCCAAAACAGCTCAGCCAACAATCCGCGAAATCCGTGATTATACGTTGGCAGTGCTCAACTTGGGAGCGTCGCCGGGCAGGCCCGAAACGTCCTCCCCGGCGGCAAGGCGCTCACGCTCCTCTTTCTTGCCGTAGGTGTCGAGGATGATGGGCGTGGCGATGAACAGCGACGAATACGTGCCGAAAATCACGCCGATAATCATGGCGAAGGAGAACGAGCGCAACGTTTCGCCGCCGAAAATGTAGAGCACCAACACCACCAGGAACACCGTCGTGAACGTAATCATCGTCCGCGAGAAGGTCGAGTTCAGGGCCGGGTTCACCACCTGGGCGAAGGTCAGCTTGGGGTTTTCGCGCAGGTACTCGCGGATTCGGTCGTAGATAACCACCGTGTCGTTCATCGAGAAGCCGATAACCGTGAGCACGGCGGCCACGAAAATCTGGTCCATCTCGTAGTTCGCACCCAAGGCGCGGGCAATCGGGAAGGCCGCGATTACCAGCAGCGCATCGTGGAACAGGGCCACCACGGCCGCCATCGAATACTGCCACTTCTCGAAGCGGAACAGCACATAGACGAAGATGCCCAGTAAAGTCAGGCCCAGCGAGAGCACCGAGGTGCGCTTGATGTCGTCGGCGATGGTGGCGCCTACTTTCGAGGTCGATTTGATGGCCGGCGCGTCGGCGCTGTACTGCTGCAAGCCCTGGTTGAGGGCGTCGGCCACTTTGGCGTCGGCGGCGGGGCTTTCGTCCTCGGCCAGGTAGCCGGTGGTGATGCGCAAGCGCTCGGGCGAGCCGTACTGCTTCACCTCAAGGCCGTTGTCCTTGAAGGCGGGACGGATTTTGTCGGCCACGTCGGAAGCGACCATGGCTTTGTTGAAGTCGACCACGTAAGCGCGGCCGCCTTTGAAGTCCACGCCCAGGTTGGGGCCGCCCTGGAAGTACATCAGCGTGAAGCCCACGATGATGACCACGGCCGAGAAGGTATAGGCAATCTTGCGCTTGCCCACAATGTCGAAGTTCAGGTTCTTGAACAGGTGGCGCGAAATGGCCGTGCTAAAGGTCATCGGGTGGTTTTCGTTGCCTTTCACCAGCCATTCGATGATGATGCGCGACACGAACACGGCCGACAGGAACGAGGTGAGCACGCCAATGCCGAGGGTAATGGCGAAGTTCTGCACCGGGCCCGTGCCGAAGAAGCCGAGGATGACGGCAATCAGCATGGTGGTCACGTTCGAGTCAAAAATGGCCGAGAAAGCGCGCGAGTAGCCTTTGTTGATGGCATCGGTCAGGCTCAGCCCGTGGTCCAGCTCCTCTCGGATTCGCTCAAAAATCAGCACGTTGGCATCCACCGACGAGCCGATTACCAGAATCAGGCCCGCGATGCCGGGCAGCGTGAGCGCCGTGCCAAACTGCGCCAGCACGCCCATAATCAGGAACATGTTGAAGAGCAGCGCCACGTCGGCCACAATACCGGCCCGGCCGTAGTAAGCGGCCATGAAAATCATGATGATAATCAAACCGGCCAGCGACGAGTACAGGCCCTGGTTGATGGCTTCCTTGCCGAGCGACGGCCCCACGACGGCCTCTTCCACAATGCGGGTAGGGGCGGGGAGCTTACCGGCTTTCAGCTGGTTGGCCAAATCCTCGGTGTCTTCCAGCTGGAAGCTGCCGGTGATGCTGGTGCCGCCGCCCGAAATCTCGCTCTGCACCACGGGGGCCGAGCACACGTAGTCATCGAGCACCATGGCTACCTGCTTGCCGATGTTGGCAGCGGTCATTTTCTGCCACTTGCGCGAGCCCGAGGGCGTCATGTTCATCAGCACTTCGGGCTGGCCGTTCGGCCCAATGTCGGAGCGGGCATCGCTCACCACTTCGCCGCCCAGGGGAGGCACGCCGTCGCGGGTTTTGCGCACCGGAATCAGCTCCAGGTATTCCTGCTTGTCGATGGTGGTCGGCTTCAGGCTCCAGAGCAGGGCCAGGGTGGGGGGCAGAGTGGCTTTGGCCTCCGGCGAACGCAGGATGGTGTTCATGGCCGAGGTGTCGCGCAGGTTCACGCCCAGGCGGCCGGGCATGGTGAAGAGCTTGGCCAGCACGCCGCCCTTGGCGGAAGTAGCCGACGAGTCAGCCGCAGCTTTGCCGTCTTTCGATTTCTTGGCCAATTGCTGGGCCAGTGAGGTAGTGGAGTCGCCTTTGGCGGTGCCAAAACCAGTAGTGTCGGCAGCGGCGGTAGCGGTGGCGGGGCCGGCTTTGTCAGCGGCGGCTTTGGCGGCTAGCTGCTTGTCGAGGGCCACGAGGTAGGGGCCGATTTCGTTCTGGTTCCACACTTCCCAGAACTCCAATTTGGCCTGGCCTTGCAGCAGTTTGCGCACGCGGTCGGGGTTGTCCACGCCGGGCAGCTCAATCTGGAGGCGGCCGGTGCCTTTCACGCGCTGGATGCTGGGCTGGTTCACGCCGAACTTATCGACGCGGGTGCGCAGGATGTTGAACGAGCGGTCGATGGCTTCCTCCACTTCTTTGTCGATGGCGCCAATCACCTTCTCATTGCTCGAGTTGATGTTGATGTTGCGGCTCTTGTTGGTGGTGTTGGCGAAGATGGTGGCCAACGGCTTGCCATTGGCGTTCTGCTGGTAAGCCTGCGCAAACAGTGCCGTAAACGGCGTGCCCGAGTTGGTTTTCTGGGCTTCCTGGGCCTGCTCCAGCGACTTCACGAACGCGGGGTCTTTGCTGTTGCCGCTCATGGCGCGCACGATTTCCACCGGCGAAACTTCCAGCGTGACGTGCATGCCGCCTTTCAGGTCGAGGCCGAGGCCGAGCTCGCTCTGGCGCACTTCGCGGTAGGTGAAGGGGCCGAACACGGGCGCCCGCCACACCGAATCGAGGTAGTGCTGGCGCTGGCCTTCGTTGAGCTTGCCATCGTGCGTGGCATAGGTGATGGCCTTCTGCTGCACCCCGCGCGAGACGTAGGTGAAGAACAGGAAGTACGCGCACAACGCCGTGACGACGAGGGTGAGCGCGATGATTAATCCTTTGTTACGCATTGTAAAATCAGTTATCAGTTAACAATTGTCAGTGTGCAGTGAAAACGAGGGAGTGGCAAACAAGCAGCCCTCAGCCAACAGCCCCGGACTATGCCTATGAACTGTTCACTGCTAACTGCTAACTGCCAACTGAAACTAAGGAGCCTGCGGCGACAGCGCCACGGCCAGCAGCCGCGCCCGGAAAACCTCTCCCGCCCGCACACCGGCCCGAAGGCGCGGCACCGCCAAGGCCCGGCGCAGGGCCGGGAGCCACATCGCCGGCACGGCGGCCGGCAGCCAGGCTTCCACCGCCGGCGGGGCCACGAAGTGGTCGAGCGCCGTGGTGGCTTCCAGCAATACTTTCTGCTTCACGACGGTGGCCCGCGTGGGCAGGTTCAGACGCGTTTCGCCCTGGCCCACGGGGCGCAGCACGCTCACGGCACGCTGGTTCAGGCCCAGCACCAGCAGCACCGTGGCGGTGAGCAGGGCAAAGCGGAGCGAGAACCAAAAACGGGCGAGCAAAACCAGCATGGGGATGGACGGGGTCTGCAAAGATACCATTTTGGACGAAACCGAGGCAAGAGCCGCGCCCGTGACCAGGGAAACGGCCGTCGCAAGGCAATAAAGGCCGCTCGCAACCCTATAAATCGAAGTCGCAGCCCTGTAAAGTCCGCTCGCAGACCTATAAACCGAAGTCGCAAGGCTATAAAGTCAGCTCGCAACCCTATGAAGGCTACTCGCAGGCCTATAAACCGAAGTAGCAACCCTATAAACCCAACTCGCAAGGCTATAAACCGAAGTCGCAACCCCATAAACCCAACTCGCAAGGCTATAAATCGGAGTCGCAGGCTGGGAGCAGCCGGTCGCAATGCCAACCGGCATCCCCACGCATCAAAAAAGGCCAGTAACGCATCGTTAGTGGCCTGCTTAGGTAAAAAAACGGGTTAGGAAATCAGTTCTTTTCGACCCGAAGGGTTTGGATGGTGTTGCGACGCGGGTCGGTGACTTGCAGAAGGTAGAGCCCGGCGGGCTGCCCGGCCAGCGAGAGGCGGCAAGAGGCTAGGCCGGGCAGGGTACCGGTCTGCACGGCGCGGCCTAGTAGGTCATACAGCACCCAGTGCCCGGCAAGCAAGTGCGCGTCGGCGGCCATCAGCGTGAGTTCGTCGGCGGTGGGGTTGGGGTAGGCGGCCAGTTGGGCCAGACCTGCGGACTGGGCCGTGCGGGTGGGCAGCAGGCGGTCCCAGTTGCGGTAGGCGAACAGGATTTGGTCGGTTCCGCCGATGGGACCGGGGGCGCTACCCAGGGCCACGACGTAATTGCCGGTCGGCGTGAGGGCCACGCCGGCCACGTTCTCGTCGCCGCCGCGTACGAAGAGCGTGTCGCGCAGACGGGTGCCGTTGCGGTCCACCACCACGAGGCCCACGTCGTGGGTCGGGCCGTTGGCGCGGGTGCCAGCGGCCAGGTAGCGGCCGTTGGGCAACTCCACGAGCCGGCTCAAGGATAGCAGAACGCCGTACTGCTGGTAGGAATGGGTCCAAAGCGAGTCGCCTTGCACGGTAAGCTTGGTGAGGCCGCCCCCGATAGCCAACACGTTTCCCTGCGTATCCAGCTGTAGGCGCACCGGGCCATAGAAGGAAGCAAGCCGTTCAAACCGGTAGAAGCCGACCTCATCGACGGAGATGTACTTGCCCCGGATATTGGTATTGGACGACGCGAATAGCAAATACCCGCCGGGAACGGCGACGAGATTTTGCAGGTACCCCAGTATGCTATTGTTGTACGGCACAAGTTGGGTCCAGAGCAACGCGCCGGTTGGGGAATATTTGAAGAGTGCCGGTAGGGTAGCGGCCAAATTGCCGATGGCGACGTAGTTGCCGTCATTGCCCAGCACGAGCACGTCGAGGGCGGCGTTGCTGGCTGCCTGCACCGTGCGCGTCCAGAGCGTGTCGCCGGTGGGCGTGAACTTAACCAGCCGGCCCCGTGAGACCGGTTGCCTGGTGGGGTTGGCCAAGGGGTTGGACGTGATGACGGTAGCGACGAGGTTGCCACTACGGTCCTCAATGAGGCCCCTGGGATAGAGGATGTCGGCTTGGTTCAGGACCCAACGCTTGGTCCACACCGTGTCGCCGGCGTAGTTGACCTTGCTGAGGTATAATCCTTCGCCAAACTGCTGACCCGACGGATGGAACTTGCCCAGCGTGACGAAGCCGCCGGCGACGGGCACCATGAACTCGGCCGTTTCGTCGCGAGTGGCCGTGCCCACGGCCCGCTGCCAGAGGAACTGCGCGGCGACCGGGGCGGGGCGGCCCAGCAGCAGGGCCAGGCAAGTGAGCGCAGGAAGCAGGAAACTGTAAAATCTTTTCATAGGGATAGTCAAAAGGTTGGATGAGGGAAAATGGCTTGGAAAAACGGCGGGCAATTCGTCCGCCAATTATCGCAGTTGGTGAGCATGAAGAGCCCATGCCCCGGACAAATGAGGTAGCACAGCACAAGTAGCAGCCCAAAAAAGGAAACGTTACGGGTCGGAAGCCGACAGGCAGCGTGCAAACAGTGGCACGAACGCGGAGGGACCTGCCAGTTGCAGGTAAGCCCAGAGCTCGGTAGAAAAACTCAGCAAGGCAAGCGGGCCGTGGAAAGACCCTAGGGGGCAGCCGCAGCGGTGGAGGCGCGCAGCTGAACAGCGCGTCAAATGTAGAATCCAACGGTAATTATCCGCTATACTTAGGTGTTAAGATTTGCGCAGGCAAGCTTTATCCCGTCAAGTCCGGATAAAAGCGGTAACCTTGACGGCCGGCGGCCATTCTACCGGTGCCATCGTTCTAACCCCTTCATTTTTATGGATGCCCGCGAAGAGAAACAATACGCCATGACCACCGTGCTGGTCAAGTTCGTCGCCGACAACGCCGAGGCCATCGGCGCCAGCGAAGTGGCCGCCGCCGAAGCCGCCGACATTGCCCCGGCCTACCAGCTGCTCACCACGGCCGTGGGCACGGCCCCGCTCAGCACCGCCGCCGTCACGCAACGCGCCGCCGACCTGCGCGCCGAGCTGCTGGACGTGCTGCCCGCCGTACTGGGCCCGCTGCGCTCCATTGCCACCAAAACCAACGATACCCCCCTGCTGGCCCGCGCCACCCTCAGCAGCACCCAGCTCCGGAACATGAAGCCCGAAGAGCTGCGCGACGTGGCCGCCGGCCTCTTCCACGATGCCGATGCCCACGCCAAGGCCCTGGCTCCTTACGGCCTTTCGGTCCCCACGCTGGCCCTGCTGCGCGGCAAGCAAACGGCCTTTGCCGCCACCGTGCGCGGCACCAGCTCCCTTATCGACCAGCGCAGCGAAGGCAACCAATCGGCCTCCGACCTGCTGCTCGTGCTCATGCAGCAGGTGTATGAGCTCGACAAGCCCATGGCCGTGTTCCGCTTCCTGAACAAGCCGCTTTACCGGGCCTACAAAAAAGCCCGCCGCGTGGGCAGCACCGGCGGCGGCCAAGGCAGTGCGGCCGGCCCGGCCGTGCCACCCAATGTGTAGCTTTGTGTATGTAGGGTACGTCCCCGCACCCTACATACACAAAGCTGGGAATTGCCCTAAAACCACAAAAAAGCCCTGGTCGCCTGTGCGGTCAGGGCTTTTTTGTGGCTGTGCTTGGAGGCTACTTCAGCGCCTCAAACGCATATTGCGCATCCGCCCAGAACGCATCGAGGGCAATGAGGCGGGGCTTGAAGAACGAAATCAGCGCCGGCCAGTCGTCGCGGCTGAAGAGGTTGGCCGGGCTCAGCTCGGTGTAAATCCGGCTGTAGGGCAGGCCGTGGGGGTCGGTGGCGGCGGCTTCCCAGGTCCAGGTTTCGCTCAGGGCTTCGTGCAGCAGCGGGCGCAGCTCCAGAAACTGCTCCCAGAACAGCTCCCGAATACCGGCGTCCGGGTGGTTCAGCTCGATGGCGATGGTGGCCCGGCGGTTATCGGCCTGCATCCGGAAATACACGTTTTTCAGGCCCGTCTTATAGTTAATCCAGTTCGTCGTGTCGCCCTCGGCCGAGGGCACCGGGGCCATGTACTGCCCAAAGGCCGTCCAGAACGCCTGGCGGAGCTGGGTTACTTCTGCTTTGCTATACATTCAATAGTAGGGTAAAAAAGACGTCATGCTGAGCGGAGCCGAAGCATCTCTACCGCGCAACTAATCCTTTTGACTGGATTACTCCTGCGGTAGAGATGCTTCGGCTCCGCTCAGCATGACGTTCTGAATAAGTGCTGTCCCCAATTAACCGCTACAGCGGGGTGGCCCACCAGCCGGCCTCGTTATTCTGAATGGCCACGCCCCCGGCGGTGTGGTAGTATTCTTCCACGCACTCCCGGAAGCCGGGGTTATTGATGCTGGCGAAGCACACGGCGTGGTCGGCGGTGGGCAATGGGCCGGTGTGCACGGCAAATACGCTGCCCCGCTCGGCCTTGGTGATGATGAGGTAGGTCGTATCGCTGAGCTTGTTGAGCGAGGCGTCGAACACCTCGCTATACTCCTTATCGGGCGTGACGGCCACGCGCAGGGCCGCGCTGCCGGCCGGGTGCTGCAGCACGCCGGTCTGGCCGTTTTTATCGCAGCTCGTGAGCCCTGCCAGCCCCGCGAAGGCCATTACCGCAACCCCTAGAATCGTGCGCTTCATAAGAAATAATGCCGAACAAAAAGTAACTGCCTCCCCCAGACCAAGCACTACTTACGCCGCCCCAAGGCGGGCGGTTCTTCAAGCTTGGTGGTCCAAGATAATCCGTATTTACTCACATTATTATGAAGTTCCCCCAAAAATACGCTTCGGCTCACCCCCGATGAAGTGACCGCGAAGGCCGCCGCCGCCCCACTTCCCTGAGCAGCAGCCCGCTATTTTTCGGCCGTTACCTTGGTTTGCAGAAAGCCAATCAGCACTTCCAGGCCCTTTTCGAAGTGGCGGTTGTTGGGCACCACAATGTCGGCGTAGTGCTTGTAGGGTGCGATGAACTGCTCGTAAGTAGGCGCTACGTGGTGGGTGTAGCGGTACAGCACGTCGGCCAGGTCGTAGCCCCGCTCGTCCCGGTCCCGGATGATGCGGCGGTGCAGCTTCACGTGCTCCTGGGCATCGATGTACACTTTGAGGTCGAGCAGCTTGGCGATTTCCTCGAAGTGAAACACAAAAATGCCCTCCACCACCACAATGGGAGCCGGCCGAAACACCAGCTCCTTCGGCGTGGCCGCCGCGTTATTGAACGTGTACTCCTTGCGCCGCACCTCGTGGCCCTGGCTGATGCTCAGCACGTCGGCGGCATAAGCCGCCGCGTCGATGCTGGCGGGCAGGTCGAAGTTCTCAACCCCTTGGTCGTCGCGGAGCTGCTTTTCGCGCGGGTGGTAATAATTGTCCTGCGAAATGAGGCAAATCTGCTCTTCGGGAAAAGCCGCCAGAAGCCGGCGCAGAAACGTGGTTTTGCCAGAGGCGCTGCCGCCGGTGATGCCAATTAGATACGGGGTTTGCATAGCTGGCAAAGTTAACGCTGCGCTTAATGAAGAATTAATAATGGGGAATGAAGAATCGGCAGAGGTGCCCGAAATCCCTCATCTCTCAGTCCTCATTCAAAAAGGTCAGGAGTCCCGCCACCGCTCGCGCCCGGTGGCTGATGAGGTTTTTTTCGGTGCCGCTCATCTCGGCAAACGTGCGCCCGTCGCCTTCCGCCGGCACAAACACGGGGTCGTAGCCAAAGCCGCCCGTGCCCCGGCCGTGTTCGGCAATGTGGCCCGCCACTTCGCCGGCGAACTCGTGCACTGTGCCATCGGCCCCGGCCAGGGCCACCACCGTCCGGAAGCGGGCCGAACGGTCGGCCGAACCGGCCAGCTCTTGCAGCAGCTTGGCCACGTTGTCTTCGGCCAGCCGCTGGGGGCCGGCGTAACGGGCCGAGTACACGCCCGGCGCGCCGTCAAGGGCCGTTACTTCCAGCCCCGTATCGTCGGCAAAACAGGCCACGCCGTAGTGTTGGCGCACGTATTCGGCTTTTTGGCGGGCGTTGCCTTCCAGCGTGTCCTGGGTTTCGGGCAACTCTTCGTGGCAGCCGATGTCGGCCAGGCTCAGCAGGGCGAGGCTGGGCGGCAGCAGCGGCCGGATTTCATCCAGCTTGTGGGCATTATTGGAAGCGAAGCAGAGCTGGGTGGGAGCCGGCATTTTTGTCAGACGTAAGTTTTAGGGTGCAAAAGAACGTCAGGCAGCGCGCAGCAAAGCTCCGCGTTCTTTTATCCTACTTGCTGCCGGCCTACCGAAACATCGACTTAATGGTGCCCCAGGAGCGGAGCACGGCGCTGGGCGTGCCGGCCAGCACCGTGAGGTAGCTCTGGTCGCCGCCGGGGCCGCGCACCGTGAGGCGGTAGGTGTAGGGGCCGCTGGCATTGGCCGGGACGGGGGCGCTGCCGGCCGTGGTCCGGTACACGTTGGTATCGAGGTACTGGTAGCGCCGCTGGCCGGTGGGCGTCACGCTGTTCACCGTGGTGTAGGTGGTTTCGGAAGCGGCTTTGCGGGCCAGCTCGAAGCCGGTAACGTCGGTTTCGCTGTTTACTTCCCACTCCACCCGCACGTTGGCGCCATCGTAGGCGGCGGTGAACAAGGTGAGCGTGGCGGCATACGCCACGGCAACGCTCCACAGCACCAGCGCCAGCGTGGCAAGGCCGGAACGACGGAACAGACGGCGGATGAGTACAAATTTCAGCACGCGCGACGGACCGGCCCCGAATGAGGGTCGGATTCAAATGTACAACCTTTTCATAGAGTCAACAAGCTCAGCCGCACGCCGTGGCCGCGCGCACTGCCCGGAAAATATTGGACCCATAGTTGGGTATTTCCGAGCTAAGCTGTACTTTTGCAGTCCCTTCCGCAAAATCGGCAGGGTTCAACTGGTAAAACAGGCCCTCGATATGAAAAAAGACACGCACCCCGAGTATCAGGAAGTAGTATTCCAGGATACTTCTTCGGATTTCAAGTTCATCACCCGCTCCACGATGAAGCCGACCGACACCATCACGATGGAAGACGGCAAGACGTATCCGCTGGTGAAAATCGAAGTAAGCTCTGCTTCGCACCCCTTCTACACCGGCAAAAACATGTTCATCGACACGGCCGGTCGCGTGGAGAAATTCCGCAGCCGCTACGCCAAGAAAGAGCAGGCCAGCGCCAACAAAGAATAGCCAATTTAGTTGTCAGTTGCTCGTTTTCAGTTGTTAGGCTGAAGACATGACAACCGAAAGCTCCCGGTAGCCCAGCTGCCGGGAGCTTTTCTTTTTACGATACCCGAACTTTGCAGTCGGCGCTATCTCAGCCTGGTCGTGGGTTTGACCAGACTACCAACAATTATCAACTGACAACTAAGTAGATGCACATCCTGCTTTTCGATGACCCCGCCATCCGGCCGCACTTGTTGCCTTTTACCTTCACGCGGCCGGTGGCGGCGTTGCGCTGCGGCATTCTCACGCTGGCCGAAAAGTGGCAACGGCACCTGGCCGCGCCCACCGTGGGCTACCTCACCCAGCCGTATTTGCAGGCCAAGTTTCCGGTGTGCGCCGACGGCCTGGTGACCGGTCCCGCGCTGGTTATCAACGGGGCCGTGTGCCCCGATGACGTGCTGGTGCGGCAGGTGCAGGCCCTGCGGCCGGGCCAGGGCCTGTATTGCGACGAACTGCTGGTAGCAGCCCACCTGGCCGATGCCTCGCTGATTGCGGAACTGGTGCAGGATGGCCTGACGGAGGAAATCCAGGTGGCGGAGCCGGTCACGGTCATCGACCGGCCGTGGCAGTTGTATCTGCGCAACGGGGTCGAAATCCGTCGCGACTTCGCCCTGCTCACCAAAGGCCGCATCTCGCAGCCGGTCAATGATGCGCACACCATCGTGTACGGGGCCGAAAATATCTTCATTGAACCTGGGGTAAAAATCCGCGCCGCCATTCTCAACGCCGAGGACGGCCCGATTTACCTGGGCAAAAACTCGCAGGTGCACGAGGGCGCCATCATCAAAGGCCCGCTGGCCTTGTGCGAAGGCTCGCACATCAACGCCGGGGCCAAAATGCGCGGCGATAACACGGTAGGGCCGTTTTGTAAAGTGGGCGGCGAAGTCGGCAACAGCATTCTGCTGGGCTACTCCAATAAGGGCCACGACGGCTACCTCGGCAATTCCGTTATCGGGGAGTGGTGCAACCTGGGGGCCGATACCAACACCTCGAACCTCAAAAACAACTACGCACCCGTCAAAATCTGGAGCCACGCCACCCACCGCTTCGTGGACACCGGCCAGACCTTCTGCGGCCTGATGATGGGCGACCACAGCAAGTGCGGCATCAACACCATGTTTAATACCGGCACGGTGGTGGGCGTGGGGGCCAATATCTTCGGAGCCGGCTTCCCGCGTACCTTCATCCCAAGCTTCAGCTGGGGCGGGCCGGCGGGCTTCGAAACCTTCAAGCTGCCCAAGGTGAACGAGGTGGCCGAGCGCGTGATGGCCCGGCGCAACCTGCCGTACGATGCCGTGGAGCAGGCAATAATGAAGGTGGTTTTTGAGGCCACCGAGGCGGACAGGATTTGGGAAAAGGTGAAGTAAGATGAAATCCTACCGCGTCGAATATGTGCAACTAGCTGGTTGGGAAACCGACGTGGTAGGTTTGTGGCTGGCTGAAAACGAGGATTGGCTATTACTACATCATATTCCCGTTGATTATGTAGTAGATGGTTATGTGCTGATTGCGAAGGCGCACATAGTGTCGCGCAAGCCGCATCGCAATCGAAAGCAAGTCGAGCAGGTTTTAAAGCTCAAGAATATCGAAGCAAATGTGCCATCCGGTTTTGCTTTTCTGGACTTGCTGGGAATGATGCGATGGGTGGAGCAGCGATATGGACTGATAGAATTCACTGATAAGGAAGACTGCACGTTCTTTGGTTGGATTAACGAGGTCGATACTGTGCATTTGTGGGTCGATACACTGTCGCCCAATTGCACGGTACGGGTGCGCGACAATGGCAAGCCACCCTTTGTGCTGTCAGAAGTTCAGCTTATTAGTTTCGATAACGATTACTTCAACTCCCTCAAGTTGCTCTGGCAGCATAAGTCGCGTCAGAAACTTTTGAAACCAAGCGACAACTAACTGCCGTGCTTTTCAACGACATCCCCAACCAGTCCGCCGTCAAGCAGCTCCTGCGCCAGTCGGTGCAGCGGCAGCATGTGGCGCATGCCCAATTATTCCGGGGCCAGGAAGGCGGTGCGGCGCTGGCCCTCGCCCTCGCCTACGCGCAGTATCTGAACTGCGAGGCCCGCGCCGCCGACGCCGAGGACAGCTGCGGCCACTGCCCGGCTTGCACCAAGACGGCCAAGCTGGCCCACCCCGATTTGAACTTCATCGTGCCCGTGACCACCACCAAAACGGTGGCCAAGGACGCGGTCAGCAGCAAGTTCATGGCCGAGTGGCGGGCATTCATTCTCGACAACCCCTACAAGGGCCTCAACGACTGGATGCAGCACATCGGGGCCGAAAACAAGCAGGGCAATATCTCCAAGGATGAGGCCGGGCAAATCCTGAAGCTGGTGAGCCTGAAAGCGTTTGAGGCGCGCTTCAAAATCGTGATTCTCTGGCTGCCCGAGCTCATGCACCCCGCCGCCGCCAACGCCGTGCTCAAGCTGCTAGAGGAGCCGCCGCCCGCCACCATTTTCCTGCTGGTGAGCCACGCGCCTGAGCAGCTGCTGCCCACCATCATCAGCCGGGTGCAGCCGGTGGTGGTGCGCCCGTTTTCGGAGGACGACATCACCGCCTACCTGCGCGACGAGTACCAGGTGCCCGAAGTGAAAGCCCGCCAGGTAGCCCAGCTGGCCGACGGCAGCCTGGGCGCCGCCCTGGCTAGTCGCGACGCCAATGCCGACCACGACTACTTCGAGTTCTTCAGCGGCTGGATGCGCCTGTGCTTCAACTACGGCAGCAAAGCGGCCGACATCCTGAGGAAAAGCGAGGAATTCCAGAAGCTGGGCCGCGAAAACCAGAAGGAAATGCTGGCCTACTCCCTGGGCCTGGTGCGCAAAGTATTATTGTTCGGCATCGACCCGAAATTTGTGCCCCACCTCGCCAACGGCGAGCAGCAATTCGTGGCCGGCTTCGCCAAATTTGTGACGCCCCGCAACGCCGATTTGCTCACCAAAGAGCTGACCGACGCCCACTACCATATCGAGCGCAACGCCAACCCCAAAATGGTGTTCGTGGATAGCTCGCTCCGGCTGGGCAGCCAGCTCCGCCTGGCCCAGAGCTAGGGCCACAGGGTTGTTAAATATTAAATGTTACTTGCTAAATGACCTTCCCCATCCGCCTCGCCACCCGCGCCAGCCGCCTCGCCCTCTGGCAAACCGAACACGTGGCCAGCCTGCTGCACGTGGCCGGTTTCGCCACCGAAATCGTGCCCATGCAAACCACCGGCGACGCGGTGCAGGACCGGTCCCTGGCCAAAATCGGCTCCAAAGGCGTGTTCACCGAAGAGCTGGAAGCCAGCCTGCTGCGCGGCGAAACCCACCTCGCCGTGCACTCGGCCAAAGACGTGCAAAGCAGTATCCCGCGCGAGCTGGAGCTGCTGGCCTTCCTGGAGCGCGAGCAGGTGAACGACGTGGTGCTGAGCCTGGACGAGCATTTTTCGCTTACCAAACCCGGCATCGTGCTGGGCACCAGCAGCACCCGCCGCAAGGCCCAGCTGCGCCGCTTCTATCCCCTTGCCGAAACGGCTGAAGCCCGGGGCAACCTCCAGACCCGCCTCCGCAAGCTGGAAGAGGGCCAGTTTGATGCCCTGGTGCTGGCCTACGCCGGCGTGCACCGCATGGGCTACGGGCAACTGGTGCGCCACACGCTGCCCGCCAACCAATTTGTGCCCGCCACCGGCCAGGGCAGCATCGCCATCGAGTGTGCCGCCGACCTGGACGACGACCTCAAAGCCCGCCTCAAGGCCGCCCTCGACCACCCCGCCACCCACACCTGCCTGCTGGCCGAGCGCGCCTTTCTGCACACCATGGAAGGCGGGTGCAGCATTCCCTCATTCGCGCTGGCCACGCTCGATGGCCACGGCCTGCGCCTGCACGGCGGCCTCATCAGCCTGAGCGGCGAGGAATACGTGGAGGAAATTCAGGCCGTCGAAACCGTGGCCGAAGCTCATGCTCTGGGTGTTTCGGTGGCTGATGCTGTGCTGGCCCGCGGCGGCCGCGAGATTCTGGCCAGCATCCGCGAGCACCGAGGGTAAGGACTTCGCCGCGTGGCGTGCGGCCCGTTTGCGACTGGTAAGTGAATCCGCGTAGTTTTGCGGGCATTCCGTTTCACTCGCTTTTCTTCAAATGAAGTTCTATTTTCCTCGCCTCGGGTGGGCGCTGCTGGCCCTGTTATGGCTGGTCAGCCCCGCCTTTGCCGCCGACAAACCCGGCAAACGCCTTAAAAAAAGTCACAAGGACGAAGTCGTCACCCTCACCACTGCCCAGGGTGTCATTCGCCTGGTTTTGTTCGAAGACACCCCGCTGCACAAGGCTAACTTTCTGAAGAAAGCCAAAAGCGGTTTCTACGACGGCACCACGTTTCACCGCATCATCCCTGGCTTCATGATTCAGGGCGGCGATGCCAACTCTAAAGATGCCGACCCCGGCAACGACGGCCTGGGCCAGCCCAACGAAGGCACCATTCCGGCCGAGCTGACTCCCGGCCATAAGCACGAATACGGCGCCGTGGCCGCCGCCCGCATGGGCGGCCCGGCGGGCACCCCCAGTAGCATCACCCAGTTTTATTTGGTCGAAAACCACGACGGGGCTCATTTTCTTGATGGCCAGTACACTGTTTTCGGCCAGGTGATTCAAGGCCTCGACGTCATCGATAAAATTGCCAAGCAGCCCAAAGACGGCCGCGACCGCCCCCTAGCCGACCTCAAAATGACCATGAAAGTGGAGAAGCTGAAGTGCAAGAAAATTGCCAAGCTCTACGGCTACACTTACCAATAAACCGGTGAAAATTCTGCTCACCGGTTCCAACGGCCTGCTGGGCCAGAAGCTTGTGGCCCTGCTCCGGCAGCAGCCGGAGGTTGCCGTGGTGGCTACTTCACGCGGGGCCAACAAGCTGGCCGGCCTCTACCCCGACCTGCAGTTCCGGCCGCTCGACGTTACCGATGCCGCCCAGGTGCGCCGGGTGCTGGCCCAGGAGCAGCCCACTCACCTCATCCACACCGCGGCCTTGACCAACGTGGACGAGTGCGAACTCAACCAGGAGGCCTGCTGGCTGCAAAACGTGACGGCCGTGGAAAACCTCGTGCTGGCCTGCGCTGCCCAGAATATCCACCTCACTCACGTCAGCACGGACTTTGTTTTTAGTGGCGAAGCCGGCCCGCTGTCCGAAGAAGCGGAGCCCGGCCCCATCAATTTCTACGGCGAAAGCAAGCTGGCCGCCGAGCGCCTGGTGCAAGCCAGTGCCGGCCGCTGGGCCATTGCCCGCACGGTGCTGGTGTACGGCGTAGCGCACGAATACGGCCGCACCAACATCGTGCTTTGGGTGCGCGACTCCCTGCGCGCCGGCAAAGCCATCAAAGTAGTGGACGACCAGTGGCGCACGCCCACCCTGGCCGAAGACCTGGCCCAGGGCTGCTGGCTAGTGGCGCAGCAGGCCGCGCAGGGCATTTACCACCTCAGCAGCGACGAACTGCTCACTCCCTACGCCATGGCCCTGCGCGTAGCCGACTATTTCGGCCTCGACCGCAGCCTGATTGCGCGGGTCAATGCGCACACGTTTTCGCAGCCGGCCCGGCGGCCTGCCCGCACCGGGTTCCTCATCGACAAGGCCCGGCGCGAACTGGGCTACCGCCCGCACACTTTTGCCGAAGGCATTGGCGTGGTTGGGGAGCAAAGCAAAACGGCAGCGGGCTAAAAAAAACCCGCCGGGGTAGACGGCGGGTTAAACTCAACAGGGGTAGCCGGTGAGCGGTAGATACAGAATTGGGGGTAGAGTATTACGCCAGATAGAACAGTGTTGGTGGTAGATTAAGGAGCAGGAGAATAGAAAATACGTGGAATAGAAAGGAGGGAAAGCAGGTGCGTGATTTTTAGGATTGGGGCCAGATTCCCACCAACAAGCCGCCTACCAGCACGGCGGTGCGGCCCAGCAAAGCAGCTTCGCCCAAGGCGCGCGGAACAACTGTGCCATCCGGCGTCACAAAATCGATGCCCACAGAAACGGGACGGACCAGTCGGTTTAGCGCTTTGGGGCGGCGAGGGGTACTTAATGAAGGGTAAATGAGTAGATACATACTGGGTTAGGTAGAGGTAAGGAGTTGAAATAGCCACAGCGCAAACAGAAGTTCCGCTAAGGCAATACAATGTTACGGCCCCTCTTTACCTGAAAAAAAGGACACAACGCTTCAGATTAAGACATCAGAAATCAGCCAATCTTAGAGGAAAAGCACAAGTAATTGCCCGTAAAAATCTTTTTTGCAGAATAATACTACAGGAAGAATGGCATTCATTGATTTGATAATCAATGAATTGATTCGTTTAGGTCGTCGAATAATGGGGCTTCTGGTTTTCGAAAAAAAACCCGATTTGCGACATCGGGAACATTCGATTTCCCTGATAATTTCGGCCGAAAACAGGCCATCTCCTGAAGGGCGCGGGAGTGACCAAATCAGCCCAAGATACGCCTTTGGCGCCCCAATGCATTGAGGCTTAACATGCTTATTATTAATAAAATACTCGGGAATAAAAATATCCACCAAGCGGTCGGCTCCTCTCGCGCGGTTGCCAGGAGACGTCCCCAGCTAGCCACATCCGGAGGCAAGCCAATGCCCAAAAACGATAAGGTGCTTTCCAGCGCCAGCAGCCCGGCTATGCTGAGGGGAAGCGTGGTGCGTAGCGGCTGCAATGCCTGTGGCAGGGCATGGCGCAGCCAAATCTGACCAGCGGGAACCCCGGCGGCTCGGGCTGCTTCGATGAAAGGCAGGGCACGCACCCGCAGCATTTGGGCACGCACCAGTCGAGCCGGGTACGGCCACGAGGTGAGGGTGAGCAGTGCCAATAAGACCGGCTGTGATACGGCCGTACTGGCCGCCAAAGCCACCACCAGCACCAGGCGCGGAATGGTGTCGAGGGTGGTTGCCGCGCCCATTACCACCGCATTGATGGGCACTGGCCAAGCGGGCACGGGCCGACGGTACAGCCGGGTGGCCAGCGTCAGGCCCAGTCCGAGCGCCGCCACCACCAGCCCCAGCAAGGGAACGGGCAGCCGTAGCGCCCACCAGGTGCTGCCCACTCCCAATAGCCACCAAGGAGCGGCCAGCCGGGTGGTATTGCCCCAATACCCCGCGGCCCCGCCCGCCGCCGCACCCAGCAGGCCCGCCATTACGGCGGCGGGCAACGTGAGCAGCATGGCGGTGCGTGCACCAAAAACCAGCACGCTTAACACGTCGCGCCCCTGCGGGTCGGTGCCGAGCCAGTGGCGCCCCGGGCCAAAAGGGGCTTGGGCCAGATGAGCTAAATCGGGCACGCCGGGCCGGTAGGGCAGCGGCAATACCGGGGCCAGCCCAGCGGCCAGCACCACCAGGCCTAGCCACAGTAGCGCCAGCTTTTGGGCCCAGGAAAGTGGGGCGAAAGTCAGGATTGCCAACGGATGCGGGGGTCGGCCCAGAAATATAGAAGGTCGGCCAGGAGCAGGGCCAGCAGGCGCGCCGCGCCCGTCAGCAGCACCCCGCCCACCAGCACGGGGTAATCGCGGGCAGCGGCGGCTTCGGCCAATAGCCGCCCCATGCCGGGCAGCGCAAATACCACTTCAACCACCACCGCCCCGGCCACTAAAGCGGGCAATAATTCGGTGACCTGGGCGATGGTGGGCAGCAAGGCATTGCGCAGGGCATGGTGCCTGATAACCGCGGGTTCGGCCAGCCCCTTGGCGCGGGCCGTGGTGGCATAGCCGGTGCGCAACTCCCGCGCCAGGGCCGCATCGAGCTGGAGGGCAAGCTCGGGCATGGCCGTGAGCGTGAGGGCCGCCACCGGCAACACCAGGTGCAGCAGGTAAGTGGCGAGGTGCCCCCATGCACTCGCCTCAACCTCAGGGGATTGGTCGAGCCCATAGGCTGGGAACCACGCCACTACTTCAGGATTGGCAAAGACCAGCAGCAAGGCCAGCGCCACCACGAACAAGGGCAGGGCGTGGACCGCGGTCAGGAGCACTCGCAGGGGCTGCTGCCACCACGGTGCGGCGGCCAGGCGTTGGGCCAGGGCCAGGGCCGCCAGCACCGCCAGCACCGCTGCCGCGCCCGTGAGCGGCAATGTGTAGGCAAGCGCAGCGCGCAACCGGGCCGGTACCGCCTGGCCGGTGCGGAACGACGTGCCCCAGTCGCCATGCAATAGCCCCGCCGCCCAGCGGTGGTACTGATTGCGGCGGCCATTCCAGTGCCATTGCACCCGGCCGATGCGCGGGTTGGCGTTGCGGCTCAAGTAGAAAAGGGGCCGGTCAAGGCCCAGCCGCTGCTGCACGGCGCGTTGGGCCGCCAGCTGTTGGGCCGGGGTAGCGGCGGTGTGGGTGGCCCCCAGGTCGAAAGCAGTTGGGGCCGCCAGCAGCAAGGCCGCGCTGGCGTCCCGGTGGCTCAGCAGGAACACTGCCGATGCCAGGGCCCACACCGCGAGCCCCGTGCGGGCCAGGCGCCAGAATACTAATCGGACCATGCGCTACGGGGTTGGCGAAGAGGATGGGCCGCGCTCCAGGGTAGCAGCAGAATACCCCGGCTTGAGGCTGCTGGCGTGCAAGCCGCGCAGCCGCCGGTCGGCCGCAATGCGATTGGGCAAAAAGAACAGCGGCACCAACGGGGCTTCTTGCTGCATCAGGGCTTGAAATTGGCGCAGGAGCCGCGCCCGGTGCACTCTGGTGTCGGCCGTTGTAATGGCCTCGATAAGCCGGTCGCTGGCCGGAGTGCTGAACCCGGTCGAATTGCTTATTCCGACGCTTGAGGAATGGAGGACCGGCGTAAAATTAAACATGAACGGGTTGCCCTTCAGCACGCGCACGTACATGTCGAAATCGCCGGTCCGCAGCGCCATCGTAAAGGCCCCAGATTCGGTTGGTTGGAGAATTACCGGAATGCCAATTCCCGCAGCGGTAGCCTGAAACTGCAGCGCAATGGTGGCAAATAATGATTCGTCGGCGCGGTATCGCAGCACCAGCCGCAGCTGCTGGCGCCCCCCGTGCAGGCCGGCCGAGCGGAACCAGCCGCTGTCGGCCTGCCCCGCTCGCTGCCAGCCCGCCTGGCGCAGTAGCCAGGCGGCGCCAGGCGGGTCGAACGGCAACAGCGCTAAGCTGTCGTTGTAATTGAGGCTGTCGGCTGGGCTGATGACGCCGGTGCTGCGCTGCCCCGCGCCCAGCTGCGTAGCCCGTAGCAAGCCCGCGGCGTCGAAGCACCGGCTCAGGGCCCGGCGCGTGGCCGCATCGGCCAGGGCCGGATGGCGGGTGTTGAAACCAGCCGTCACGACATCGTAAGAAGGCGTGGAATAAAAGCTCAGGGACGCGCGCGCCGCAGGCGACGCCTGCAGGCGGGCAAATTCGTGGGCGGGCATTTGCGGGTACACGTCCAGGTCGCCGCGTCGCAGCGCCAGGGTTGCGGTTGCGGCATCGGGAATGATGACGTAGCGGAGCAGCCGGGGCCGGGCCTGCAACACAAACGGCACCGGCCGCAGCTGGTCGGCCCACCAGTGCGGCTTGCGTTGAAAAGTGAGGTACCGGTCTTTTTCCCAAGCCACCAGCCGGTAGGGCCCGCAGCCCGGCAATTGACTGGAAATGTGACCGGTGGTAGCGGCCACGTAGCGCCGCGCCAGGGCCTGCAAGGCCGAATCCGGGGGCGCAGCGGCTGGGCGATTCTGCAGGTCGGCCAGGGCAAACCGGCGAAGCTGCCCGCGGGGGTCCAGAGCAGCTTCGGATAAAACGAAGAATTCCCCGGAGGCCTTCTGGTATTCGATGGCTTGCCCCTGGCATACCAGCGCAAAACGCCGCGGGTCCCTGGCGTCAGCCAGCACTGCCCGGATGAAGCGGTACTGGTTGCGGGCAACCTCGTTGGATAGGCCCGGGCAAAACATCAGCTTCAGCGTGAATTCGACGTCGCTAGCCAGCACGGGGCGGCCGGTATCCCAGGCGGCGGCGGGCTTTATCCGGTAGCCAAGCTTCATCAGCGAATCCCCAACAAGCTGAATGGCGGGGAGGGCTTCGGCTAAGGCCGGTGCCAGCTCCTTGGTGAGTACATCTGCCTGAAGCAGGCTGATATTTAATAAATTATTAGCATCAAAGGCTGCCTGATTAGGCAACAGCATCGGGTCCAATGTTTCGGGGTCGTGAACCCAACGAATGCGGATGGAATCCGATTTGTTGGGATTAGACGTGCAGCTGAATATCAGCAAGATAATTGCTGTATAGAGTAATATTCCAACTGCAGGATTTTGCTTCACGCGGCACACCTAAATTGCCCTGTCACAGAGGGCAGGCAATATAGGTATGAAATTTTGCCGCTTGCTTAAGCGGCGATATCGCCACCCCAACCGCCGCTGCCACCAAGCGAAGCAACATCCCCGCCCCAGCCGCCGCTGCCACCTAAAGCAGCCACGTCCCCGCCCCAGCCGCCGCTGCCACCGAGCGAAGCAACGTCACCGCCCCAACCGCCGCTGCCACCGAGCGAAGCAACATCTCCGCCCCAGCCGCCGCTGCCACCAAGAGCAACATCTCCGCCCCAGCCGCCGCTGCCACCTAAAGCAGCCACGTCCCCGCCCCAGCCGCCGCTGCCACCAAGCGAAGCAACGTCACCACCCCAACCGCCGCTGCCGCCAAGAGCAACGTCACCACCCCAGCCGCCGCTGCCGCCAAGCGAAGCAACATCCCCGCCCCAGCCGCCGCTGCCACCAAGAGCAGTCATGTTCGTACCTGCGCTGATTGTAACAACCGGTGCCTTCGAAGCAACACTTTCTTGGGAGGCGCTAGAAGCGAGGCTAGCAAATTGTAACAGGGCGATGGCGAGGATATTTAGCATGATGCTTAGCGATTAAAAGGTGTGTCAGATGTTTGAGTGACACAAAGTTGACGCTTCACGCTCCTGTTCAAAAGGACAATATTTGCCTAAAGTTGACCTGTATAATTTTTATGAGAATAGTAACTATATTGATAAATTGAATTAAAAAATAACCTTATTAGCATCCAGATGGAGTTTTTTTTTGAGTGGTTTGAGAAAAAATAACCAATTTGTGACGTCAAACCATTGAATTGCCCATAAAAAACCACAATACAAAGATTGACGGGATGACACCGATGGAAAAAGGAAACAATACCCATTTTTGTGACGTAGCTTTTACGACCTGCTTTTTGGGGTAAAACGCCATAAACGCATCAATAAGCCGTTTTTGAGATGAATGAAATTGCGAATTTGGCGCGAATTGTGACATCTCGTAGCTTGGCTTCTTTGCCGGTATTGGACCTGCGCAGCCGCCAAGCCAACAAGGAGAATCAATTTGTCGCGGCCCTGACCGATTCTCCCGAGGCTACCCAACTGCAGGTGGTGAAGGCACTGTATGGCAAAGCCACGGCGGCCAACGTGCGGGCCTTGCAAAAACTGCAGTCGCGGGTGCGCACCAAACTGCTCAACCAGCTGTATTTCCTGGACCATTCGGACTCGCGGCATCTGGTGTCGCGCCGGTACGAGCTGGAGTGCCTGGACTTGCTGCATAAAGTAAGCATTCTGTACGCTGAGCGCGAATACAAGATGTCGGAGCGGTTGCTACAGCGTTGCCTGCGGCTGGCCGAAACGGGCGAGTTTACGCAATACGCGGTGCAATGCGCCCGCATGCTGCGCAACCTGTACGCCGAGCAGCGGCAAGTTATTCCATACAAGAAAGTGGTGAAGGTGCTGCTGCGGGCGCAGCAAGTGCTGGCGTGGGAAGACGAGGCCGAGCAGCTGTACACCGATACGCAGCTGGCGCTGAGCGGCACCGTGGCCGCCCGCCGCACGGTGCTGCCGCTGCTGCCCGACCGCATAGCCCACCTCGAAGCCTTGCACCGCAAGGCCCGCAGCTTTACTACTTATAGTGCTACCTACCGGGTGCGGCTGGCTTTTGAAGAGCTGCAGGGAAATTACCAGGAAATTATCCGGGTGACGGCGGCGGCTTCGCGGCGGCTGCGCGACGGCAAGCTCAACGCGCGGCGGTTTGATATCCGCTTCAACCATTTTATGAGCATCTACGCGTACTTGCGCAGCCGGCAGCCGGTGCAGGGGCTGCGGCTGGCCGAGGAGTATTCCCGCGACTTCCACCCATCGTCCAGCAACTGGTTTTATTTTCAGGAGCACCACGTGTTGCTGGCGTTGCACGCCGAGCAGTATGAGCGGGCGCAGCAGCTGATGAGCCTCATTACCAAAAATCCGGCGTACCTCATCCAGCGGGAGGCGGCGCTGCAGCGGTGGGACTTATATAAGGCTTACATCGAATTTGTGCTGCCGCCGCAGCGCCTCACCACGGCCCGCCAGCGGCAAATGGCCCAATGGGTGCTGCAACTGCCCGAATACAGCCGCGACAAGCGCGGCCACAACGTGGCCATTCTGGTGCTGCAGCTGCTCTATTTCCTGCGCGAGCGCAACCTGGAGGCCGTGCTGATGCGCCTGGAACGCCTGCGCAAGTACCAGCAGCGGCACTTACATGAACCGGCGACGCTGCGGAGTCGGCTGTTTTTGCGGCTTCTGCAAGTTATCGTAGAAAAGAACTTCGACGCGCCCAAGGCGGCAGAGCGGGGCAAAACCCTGTTCCAGCAGCTACGGGACACGCCCCCGCCCGGCGAAGCTTTTGCCGAAGTCGAAATTATCCCTTATGAGCAGCTGTGGAACCTGGTGCTGGGCTTGCTGCGCGAAGGGGCGCCCGTGGCAAATGAGCTGGGAAGCTGATGGATAACGAGCCAGGGTCATGACTGCCAGCACGATGCGCTGACGGCCGGGGCCCTGCTCGTTGCGTAGGGCTAGGGTTCTACCACGATTTCACGCGAAACACAATGGCTGGCCACGCAGGCCTTGGAGCCGTAGCCGCGCATGCTCAACCGCACGGAATAAGTGCCCGGCCGGCGAAAAACGTGCTGTGCCGTGCGGCCCTGAAATCGCGAAAATCCCAGATATACTTCACGTTCTGGCCGTCGAGGTCGACGCACAGCATGCGGGCGAGTGACAGGCCGCAGTGCACGCTGGTGGTGTCGCCGGCCTGCTGGGCATGCGCGCCGGGGCCGGCCGCAAGCACCAGCACTGGAGCCGATAGCGAAAAATTGCCGCGGACAAGGGTCAGGAGGAAGCGCATGAGGGGATTATCAGAAAGAAGCAATCGGGGAACAGGAAGTTGGGCGGGAGTTAGAACTTGTTGAGGCGTTGCAGCACGTCGCGCAAGTAGGTTTGGCCGACGGGAATGTATTTGCCTTCGACAAGCACCGAATTATCTTCCAGCGCTTGAATGCGGTTGATGTTGACGATGAACGAGCGATGGACGCGCACAAAGCGGCTGGCGGGAAACTTCTCCTCGACGGCCTTCATGGTGCTGTACACGATGAGCTTGCTGGTGCCGGTGACGATGTGCACGTAGTCGCCGAGGGCTTCGACGTAGCGCACTTCATCGAACCCGACCCGGACCAGCTTGTTATCCACTTTCACGAAGGTGAAATCGGCACCGGGGGCGGCGGCTTCGATGGCATCGGCCCCGGCGGGTGGGCGCTGGGCCATTTCGAGGGCCTTTTGGGCGGCTTGCAGGAAGCGGGCGTAGCTGATGGGCTTCACCAGGTAATCAACCACGGCGTGCTCGAACGCCTGCACGGCGTAGTCTTTGCTGCTGGTGATGAGCACAACGAGCGGCGGGTGCTGCAAGGTGTGCAAAAGCTCAATGCCGGACAGCAGGGGCATTTCGACGTCCAGAAACAGCAGGTCAACCGGCTCGGTGCGCAGGGCTTCGGCGGCTTCGACGGGGCTGGTGTAACTGCCAGTGGCCGTCAGAAACGGCGTATTAGCAATGCAATTGAGCACTACCTGAACCGAAAGGGGGTCGTCGTCGACGACCAGGCAGCGCAGGGGAGCAGCGTGAGAATTGATTGGCATAGTGGTGAATATATAGGAAATTAAGCTGGCCAGTGCCTGCGGGGTACGTGCTGATTAGGTGTCGGCCCGTTCTTCCAGCTGCGGATAAAGCTCGGCCAGCTGCTTACGAATACTGTCGAGCAACGGCTCGCAGTAGGGCAAGGCCGGGTGGCGGGCAGCGCGCTCCAGCTCGTCGAGCTGGGTGTGGAGCACCGGCACGCCAAAGTAAGCGACCTGGCCCTTCAGCTTATGGGAAGTGCTGGCGAGGAGTTCCGGGTCGTGCGGGCAGGCAGCCACCAGCAGGGCTTCCAGGGCCGGGGCTTCGGTCAGAAAGGTGTTGATAATTTGGCGCAGGAAGCCTTCGTTGCCGCCAGCCAGCTCTTCCAATAGGTGCCAGTCGGGTTTCAGGGTAGTAGGGTGGTGGGCTGAGAAGGTGGGAGTTGACTCAGTCAACTCGGCCGCAGTACCCTCAGGCTCCTCTAGCCTCTTTTCCGCGTGCCCTGATTCTGCCCGGCCGGTGAAGTGCGCCAGCCGGGCATATAGCACGGCGGGCTCAAAAGGTTTGGCCAGCGTGTCATTCATGCCGGCGACCAGGGCCAGCACCCGGTCTTCGGGCAGCACCGAGGCCGTGAGGCCGATGATGGGCAGCTGGCTCGCGTCGGGAAACTGCCGGCGGATGTGACGGGTGGCCTCGTAGCCATCCATTTCGGGCATTTGCACGTCCATCAGCACGGCGTCGAAGGGCGGCGCGGCCCCGGTGACGGCTTCCACGGCCAGGCGGCCGTTTTCGGCAATTACGACCTGCACGTTCCAGGCTTCCAGGGTTCTGCGGGCTACCAGCTGGTTGAGGGCGTTGTCTTCGGCTACCAGCACGCGCAGGGCGGGCTCAAAGGGGGCGAGCAGGCCGGCGTGAGCTTCGGGCTGGGCGGCGCTGGCATCGGCCACTTCGTAGGGTATTTCGAAGAAAAACTCGGAGCCCTGGCCTTCCTCACTGGTCACGCCGAGCTGGCCGCCGTGCAGCTGCACGAGGTTGCGGGCAATGCTCAGGCCCAGGCCGGTACCGCCAAACTCGCGCGTGGTGGACGTATTGGCCTGCGAAAAATCCTCGAAAATGGCCCCCAGCTTGTCGGTCGCAATGCCAATGCCGGTGTCGCGCACCGCAAACCGGATGAGCGCATGCGTGGCGGAGTGGCCGGGCGAATCAGCCGGCGGGGGTACTGCTTGGGCCGTGAGGGTGACGCCCCCGGCGCGGGTGAACTTGATGGCGTTGCCGACCAGGTTGACCAGGATTTGGTTGAGGCGCACCGAGTCGCCGAGCACGGCGGCGGGCACGTTGCCGGCCACCTGCACCTTCAAATACAGGCCCTTGCTCTCGGTGGCAAACTTGAACATGGCCGACAGCCGGCGCACGGCCTCGGGCAGGCGGAAGGGCACCTGCTCCAGCGAGAGCTTGCCGGCCTCCATCTTGGAGCTATCAAGGATGTCGTTGATAATGACGAGCAGGTTTTGCGATGACGACTCGATGGCCGTGAGGTATTCGCCCTGCTCCTGCGTGGGCCGCGTGGCCTGCAGCAGGTTGGTAAGGCCGATGACCGCGTTCATCGGCGTGCGGATTTCGTGGCTCATGTTGGCCAGGAACTGCGCCTTGGCCCGGCGCGACGCCTCGGCCGCGTCGCGGGCCACCACCAAATCGGCGTTGATGTCCTCGATGTGGGCTTTTTGCCGGCGCAGCTCGGTGGTGCGCTCGCGCACGGTGCGCTCCAGCACGTACTGGGTGCGGCGCAGCGTGCGCTCCCGAAACCGCACCAGCCCGTAGGCGAGGCCGCCCAGCACCAGCACCGCCATCAGCCGGAACCACCAGGTGCGCCAAATTGGGGTGGCCACGCCGAACCTGGTAGTGGCCACCGGGCTCCATGGGCCGGCCGCGCCGCGCCGCACCCGCGCCTCAAATTCGTACCGCCCGGCATCAAGACCGGGAAACTGGGCCTCGCCCGCGCTGCTGGGCCGGCTCCATTCATCGGAAAGCCCCCGTAGGCGAAACTGGTAGCTAAGGGCTTCGCCCGTGGTCAGGCTAATTCCCTGAAAGGCAAAGCTGACGCGGTGGCGGGTGGCCGAGAGCCGGCCCAGCGCGGCCACGGGGCGCATTTCGCCGTCGACTTCGGCGCTGGTGAGGGCCAGGCCGGGCGGGCGGGCGGCCAGCTGCCGCAGCGCCGGCGCCACTTCCAGACGCAGCAGGCCGGCGCGGGTACTCAGCCAGGCCACGGGCTGGGCCCGGGTTTCGGTGCTGAGGGCCGCCGGGCCCAGGCAGTCGCGCACCAGGGGGTCGTCGGGCGTGGTCAGCGGGATAAAACGGGCCGTGCGAGCCGCCAGCACGGTCAGGCCCTGGCGGTGCACCAGCAGCAGGCGCGGCTCGGGCTGGCCGGAAATGGCGGGCAGCAGGTGCAGGCCGGAGGTGTAGTTGGACGGCAGCCCGTTGGCCGTATCGAAGTGCTGCCACCGGCCAGTGGGCTGACGGCAGAAAATGCCCTGGCCTTCCGTCCCAATCCAGAGGCGGCCATCGGAGTCTTCGGCGAAGCTGCTGACGTCGAGGCCAGTAGCGGTGAGGCGGTGGTAGGTGAATTTGCGGAGGGCGGGCTCGTACACGGCCAGGCCGGTGCCGTGGGTGCCCACCCACACGCGGCCGGCATGGTCGGCCAGCAGGGCCGTGATGGTGTTGTGCAGCAGCCCATTGGCGGTGGTGAAGTGGCGCACGGCCAGCGAGGTATCGGAGGGCAGCAGGTAGAGGCCATCGGCGGCGGTGCCCATCCAGAGGCCTTGCCGCGGGGCCTGGGCCAGGGCGGTGATGGCCAGGCCGGCGGGGAGACGGCGGGCGAGGCGGGCGGGCGTAGCAAAGCCGGTGGTAGCCCACAAGCCGGCCGCCGTGCCCAGCCAGAAGCCGCCGGGCCGGGCCAGCAGCACCGCTACCGAAGTGTTGCCCAACGGCAGCGGCGCCAAACGAGGATTGCCGAAAACCTGCGGCGTGAGCGTGGCCGGCTTCAGCTGAAAAAACTGGTTGCCAAACGAAGTGGCCCAGGCCTCGGTTTTGGCGGGTTTGTCGACCGTGGCCAGCGCCGGCACCGCCGAAACGTCCCAGTTTTTGGCGTAGTCCAGCCGCAGGTAGCGGTCCGAATGCCGCCACAGGCCCTGGCCGGCGGTTCCCAGCCAGGCGTTGCCTTCGCGGTCTTCGAGGAGGCAGGTGGGCACGGTGCCGGCGGGCAGGTGCAGGTGGTAGCGACGCAGGTAGCGGCCAATGGCGGCGCTGTCGACCGGGGGCGCCCCGTTGGCGGGCAGGTGCAGGGCGGCGGGCACGGTGGCTTGGGCGGCGGGCGCGAAGGGACCAGCGGCCACTCTTTTTACCGAAATACCGCCCTGATAGTGGCCCACCCAGAGCCGGCCGTCGGCGTCTTCGCGCAGCGACACCACAAAGTCCTGGGCCAGCCCGTCTTTTTTGGTGAAGGTGCTGAAGTGGCTACCGTCGTAGCGCACCAGGCCCTCGCCGGTGCCCAGCCAGAGGTAGCCCTGCCGGTCCTGAAGCAGCGCGTACACGAAGGGCGGCTGAAACCCTTCCGTGGGCCCAAACTGGCGCAGGTAGGCCTGCTGGGCGCCGGCGGGCTGCGCCCAGAACAGCAGCAGCCCGAGCAGTGCCAGCAGCAGGCCCAGCCGCCGGGTGTAAAGAAAGTGGAGAAGTATTTTCAAGCAGGAAAAGCCGGCCGCCCGGTCGGGCAGTTGGTTGACGCTGCAAGGTAGAGCGGGCCGTGTGGCGGCGGGCCGGATTTACGATTATTGACGGGCGTGGCCCGTTGAAATTGAAGTTTTTCTCGATTGTAGCGTGGCCGCCGGGTGCCGGTGCTCCGGAAGTCCGGTTTGGATGCTCCTAGAACCGAAACCGGCCCTCGAAGAACCGAAACCGGCCCTCCGAGAACCGAAACCGGCCCTCGAAGAACCGAAACCGGCCCTCCGAGAACCGAAACCGGCCCTCCGAGAACCGAAACCGGCCCTCGAAGAACCGAAACCGGCCCTCGGAGGTGGGGTTTCGGTTCTCGGAGGTGGGGTTATGGCAGGTTATGCTGACAATTTGACGATAAAACTACTCGGCATTCACTCCTAGCGGCTTCCTCACTGCATCCAACCACCCGTTTGCGCCCTGTGCGACAAGCCGCTACTTGGCCGTGACCTTAAACTCGGTGCGGCGGTTGAGCTGGCGGTTGAGCCTGGAAGTGTTGGGCACTTCCGGCTTGGTTTCGCCGTAGCCCATGGCAGTGAGGCGGGCCGCCGCGATGCCGTGCTGCGTGAGGTAGGTGACCACGGCCTGGGCCCGGCGCTGGCTGAGGTCCTGGTTCATGGCGGCTTCGCCCACGTCGTCGGTGTGGCCGGCCATTTCGAGCTTCAGGGCGGGCGTTTCAACCAGGAGCTTTTGCAGGCGCTCCAGCTCGGCGGTGCTTTCGGGGCGCAGGGTGGCCTTGCCGGTGTCGAAGAAAATGTTGCGCAGCACGATGGTGGTGCCGATTTCCAGGCGCTTCAGCGGAATGTCCTTCACCACTTCGGCGTAGGCCGCGCCGGCGGGCAGGTCGAAGTTTTCGGAGTGAAACAGGTAGCCTTCCTGCCGCACCACAATGCCGTAGTTGGTGCCCGAGGGCAGGCTGACGAGGTACTTGCCCGAGGTGGCGTTGCTGCGGAAGTTGGCAATGGTCTGGCCGCTGGTGTTGTCAATCAGGTCGATGGCGGCTTCGAGCGGCTGGTGGGTGGCATCGTCCGTCACGGTGCCTTTGAGGATGGTGACCTGGGCGGTGGCCACGGCCACGGCGGGCGCCAGCACGGTTTGCTTCACCGGGGCCAGGCGCGAGGCCAGCAATTGGTCCTCCTCGCTCAGCAGCGGCTGTTTTTCGGGGCCGAGGAAGGTGATGCGGTAAATGTCTTTAGCCCCGAGCCCACCGGGCCGGTCGCTGCTGTAGTAGCCGTGCCGGCCCGACGCCGAGGTCACGAAAAACACGTCATCATCGGGCGTGTTGATGGGCCAGCCCAGGTTTTCGGGCTCGCTCCATTTGCCGTTCTCCAGCACCGATTTGAAGATGTCGTAGCCGCCCATCGAGTTGTGGCCTTCCGAGGAAAAGAACATAGTTTTGCCATCGGGCTGCATAAAAACGCCTTCTTCGCCATACGCCGTGTTGATGGTGGAACCCAGGCTCACGGGGTTGTTTTTCCCCTCCAAATCCACTTTGTAGATGTCGGAGCCGCCCGCGCCGCCGGCCCGGTCGCTCACGAAATACAGGTAGCGGCCATCGGGCGAGTAGCTGGCCGAGGTTTCGTGGCTGTTGGTGTTAATGCGGCTGTTGAGCCGGTGGGGCTTGTCCCAGGCGCTGCCCCCGAGGGTGGTTTCGAGGAAGTCGCCGCCGTTGGTGCCCACGTACACCAGCATGCGCTGGCCGTCGGGCGTGAGGCCCACGGTGGCGTTGTGGTCGTCGGTGTTCACGGGCGCGCCCAGGTTGGTGGCCTTGCTCCAGGCCTTGCCGCGCCAGGTAGCCTGGTAAATGTCTTCGAAAAAACCGTTGCCCTCGGGGTCCTTTTTGCCGCCCGTCGAGCCCTCGCGGCGCGAGGTGATGAAGATGGTGGCTTCATCGGCCGACACCACCGGGCCGTAGTCGGAAGCCGACGAGTTCAGTTCCGACCCGGCGTTGTCGATGAACACGCGCGTGGGGTGGGCCATGAGCTTCAGGCCGTTGCGGCACTCCAGGATGCGGCGCTGCAAGTCGTTGGCCGTGAGGGTTTGCGCGTCGCCGTTGCGGGTGTTGCTGCCCACGGGCTGGGCCTTTTGGTATTCGGCAATGGCCTCGTTCCACTTGGCGCTCAGGTGCAGGGCGCGGGCCAGCAGGTAGTGGGTGCGGGCATCGGCGGTGGCATCGAGCCGGGCGGCTTTTTGCAGGTAGGGCAGCGCGGCGGTTTTGGTGGCCGAGTTGAGGTAGCAGTCGCCGATTTTCACGTTCAGCGCGGCGTTGTTTGGGTTAAATTCCTGCGCCGCCAAAAAGTGCGGCAGCGCCTGGGCGTAGCGCGGCGGGTCGGCGCGGTACTCTTCGTCGCCGGCTTTCAGCTCGCGCAGGGCGTCTTTCAGCCCGTCTTTATTGTCGCCAAAGTTGTCTTTGGTGAAGGCCGTGCTTTGCGCGGCGGCCGGTAGGGCGGCGCCGGCGAGTAGCAGGAGGAATAGCAGGCGATTGAGGAAGGGCATCGCAGTGAAGTGATAAGAATGTAGGATAAGTCAACGGTCATGCTGAGCGCAGCCGAAGCATCTCTATCGCTTCGTTGCAAGAGTCTTGATTACTTGCGCGGTAGCGATGCTTCGGCTGCGCTCAGCATGACGTGCTGTATAAAACAATTGACTGCCGATTTACTCGGCCGCCTCGCCCGCGCAGCCAGCAGCGGCGGCGTAGTTGTTGCCCACGGCAATGCCCAGCGCGGCGGCTTTGCGCCAGTCCTGGCAGGCCTCATCGGCCTGGCGGAGCATTTCGCGGGCGTGGCCGCGATTGAGGTAGGCCTCGGCGTACTCGGGTTTCAGCTTGATGGCCTCGGAGGCATCGGCGGCGGCTTCGGCGTATTTCTCCAGCTTGAGCTGGGCGGCGGCGCGGTTGTTCCAGGCGTAGGCGTAGGCCGCGTCGAGCTTGATGGCCTGGCTGAAATCGGCGATGGCACCGGCGTAATCCTTGTTTTCGAAGCGGGCGCTGCCCCGGTTGTTGAAGGCCAGCGGGTTGTCGGCTTTTTTGGCGATGTAGGCGTCGTAATCCTTCAGGGCCTGGGGCAACTGGCTGCTGCGGCGCTCGGCGGTGGCGCGGTTCAGCAGAGCGGGCAGCAAATCCGGCTGCAAGGCCAGGGCCTGGGTGTAGTCCTGAGCGGCGGCGGGGTAGTTGCTGAGCTTCTCGTTGGCGCTGCCGCGGTCGTGGTAGGCGTAGGCCATTTTCGGGTCGGCCTTGATGGCGCCGTCGAAATCGTCTCGGGCGGCCTGGTAGTCGCCTTTTTCGAAGCGCAGCACGCCGCGGTTGTACCAGGCCGGGGCGTAGTCGGCCTTGGCTTTCAGGGCTTCGGAATAGTCCTGGTCAGCCTCGTTAACATGGTTTTGGGCCTCTTGGGCGCGGCCCCGGCCAAAAAATCCGGCGTAGCTGCCGGGCTCCAGCTTCAGGGCCTGGTCGTAGTCGGCCACGGCTTGCGGGTACTCTTTCAGCTCGTAGCGGGTAGCGGCGCGGTTGGTGTAGGCGGCCGCAAAATCGGGCTTGGCCATAATGGCCTGGTCGAAGCTGCGCAACGCGGCCGGGTAGCGCTGGGCGTTGAAGCTGGCGAGGCCGCTGTTGTAGGCTTTCTCGGCCAGCTGCGGGCCGGGCAGGGTGCTGGCCCGCACCGTGTCGACTTGGGCACGGGCTACAAAAGAGCCGCTCAGCAACACGAAGAAAAGTAGAGTCTTTTGTATCATAGCAAGAAGATAAGTCGATAGTAGCGCGTAGTAGACGAAGATATTGGATTTTTTGTTTTCGGCCAAGAAATAAAAGAACGTCATGCTGAGCTTGCCGAAGCATCTCTACCGGAGAAGTAATTATTTACTCTCGCGGTAGAGATGCTTCGGCAAGCTCAGCATGACGTTCTTTTATTTGCTTTTTCTCCGGTTACTTGCTTTTTTCCGGCTTCACTTTTCCGAAAATGCTCTTGGGCATCAGCATGTGCGCCCCGCGCGTGCCGTCCACCACCTGGGTCACGTCGAGGTCGCCGGCCACGCTGCACAGCATGTAGGCGTCGTCGCGGCTGAGGTGCTTTTCGGCTACCAGGAAGGCAATCATTTCGCGCACCGCGTCCTTGGCGGCCAGGGTCAAATCCCCGTTCAGGCCCATGCTGATGTAGGCGGTGGGCGTTTCGGCGCGGGGCCAGGTCTGGTGCAAATCCTTGCGCACAATGAACTGCAGCGTGCCGGTGAGCGAGGTTTCGAGGGCCGTGATATCGACTTCGCCGTTGCCTTGCCCGGCGTGGCCGTCGCCCACAAAAAACAGCGCCCCGGCCGCGTGCACCGGCAAATACAGCGTGGTGCCGGCCACCAATTCCTTATTATCCAGGTTGCCGCCGTGAATGCCGGGCGGCGCGCTGTTGATACGGCCCGAAGCGGCCGGCGGGGCCACGCCCATGCTCCCAAAAAATGGCCGCAGCGGCACGTCAATGCCGGGCAGAAAATGCGCCACCATCTTCTTCTCGTCGAGCGGGATGACGCGCATCTTGGCGTAGCCAAAATCTTCCGGGATGAAGCCGCTTTTGGCCCCAAAAGCATTGTAGGCGTAGGCAATGGCCAGTTTGATGGCTTGAATGCGCACTTCCAGCACATCGCCGGGCTCGGCACCCTCCACGAAAATGGGGCCGGTGAGGATGTGCCCGCCCGGCCCTTTATTAGTGACGTGCTCGGTGATGTCGCGCAGGGCGGGCTCTACCTGGGCCGGTGCTACGCCCGCGCCCTCCAGCCGGGCAGGAGTGGAGGTGATGAGCGTGTGGACGGTCACGGTTTCGCCGGATTTGATGCGCAGCACGGGCGGCGCGGCGGCATCGTAGTAGCCCCAGGCGGCAGTGGCGGGCGTGATTTGCAACTCGTGCTGGGCGCGCTGGGCCTGGGCGGCGGGTGCAAAACCCAGGCAAAGCACTAGCGCCGCGAGTGGAAAAAGGAAGGAGCGGTTTTTCATGCCGGTAAGTTCGGACCGGAAGCGAACTATCAAGCCGTGGCCAGAAAAACTTTTATCAATAAAGACCAAAACCCGCGATTTGGCGAATCAGGGCATATTTTAAGCCATTTATTTATTATGTTAAACAAGTGTGCTGATAGTAGCCCACTTTCCAGGGCCGCTTGAGTAGCTTCTGAAGCGGGCAAATGTAGCTCATCGGTCAGGCCAAAAGCAACGCAGTAGTTGGGCACACAGGAGGCCAGGGGAGCTGTTGCCGAGATGCTGGCAGGAATGCCTTCCCCAATGAATGCCCGGCATTAACTCGAAATTGCGGCCGTAATCATGCCAACGGGGCCGCAAACCTGTTTAGCCACAACGGCATTTTCCCAGTGCCCCGCCCAATGAACCCGACCGAACCGACCCTCTCCGCTGCCGAAACCAACCGCTACAGCCGCCACCTGCTGCTCCCCGAAATCGGCGTGGCGGGCCAGCAGAAGCTGAAAGCTGCCCGCGTGCTGGTGGTGGGCTGCGGCGGCCTGGGCTGCCCCGTGCTGCAATACCTGGCCGCCGCCGGCGTGGGCACGCTGGGCCTGCTCGATTTTGATGCCGTGGACGACAGCAACCTGCAGCGCCAGGTGCTCTACGCCACCGCCGACGTGGGCCGACCCAAAGCCGTGGTGGCCGCCGAAAAGCTGCGCGCCCAGAACCCGTTCATCGCGCTGCGCCCGCACCAGGTCGTGTTGTCGGCCGATAACGCGCTGAGCCTGTTTGCCGGCTACGACCTGGTGGTGGACTGCTCTGATAATTTTGCCACCCGCTATCTCGTCAACGACGCTTGCGTGGTGCTGGGCAAGCCGCTGGTGTTCGGGGCCATCTTCAAGTTTGAAGGTCAGGTTTCGGTGTTCAATTACCAAAACGGCCCCACCTACCGCTGCCTCTACCCCGAGCCCCCGGCCCCCGGCGATGCCCCGAACTGCGCCGAAACCGGCGTACTGGGCGTGTTGCCTGGCCTCATCGGCACCATGCAGGCCAACGAAGCCCTGAAAATTATTCTGGCGCTGGGGGAGGTGCTGAGCGGATGCCTGCTATTGGTCGATGCCCTCAGCATGCGCTTCCAGACCATTCGCTTCCGGGCCGTGGCCGCCAACCAGCAGCTCACGGCCCTGGCCCCGGACTACGCCGCCTTCTGCGGGGAAGCCCCACTGCACGCCGCACCGGCCCGGGCCCCCGAAATCACTGCTGATGAATTGAAAGCCTGGCAGCAGAGCGGCCGGCCGCTGCAATTGCTGGATGTGCGCGAGCCGCACGAGCACGCCCGGCGCAGCATTGGCGGGCTGTTGCTGCCGCTTGGGCAGCTGCCCGCAAGCCTGGCCCGCCTGCGGCCCGACGTGCCCGTGGTGGTGCATTGCGCCAGCGGGGTGCGCAGCCAGAAAGCCGCCCTGCTGCTGCTGGCCAATGATTTTGCCGAAGTGTATTCGCTCCGCAACGGCCTGGCGGACTACTAGCGGCGGGCGCGGCCGCGCCCGCGCTCAGCGCAGGAGCATGCCGGTAGCCGCCGAATCTGCGTCGGGCGGCCAGGTGGCCAGGAGCGTCCGGATATGGTCGAGCCGCGCCTGTTTGGGGGCTGCGCGCCGCGCCAGGGCGGTGGCCGTCCAGTAGTGGTGGTGGGCCAGGAAACCGGCTTGCAGCTCAAACCAGGCCCGTTCGTTGGCGATGAGCTCGTGGGCCGTCAGCTCATGGAACAGGCTGGTGGAAATGGGCACAAAATCGGTTCGGCCGAGGTAGTCCAGGTCGGCATCGCACAGGATTTGGGCCAGGTGGCTTTGCGGGTCCTGCGGGTATTTGGTGGCCATTATCAGCGCACAGATTTGCTCGATTTGGGGGGGCGTATACCCGAACTCCGGCAGGGTGGCGCGGGCCAGCTCGCAGCCCCGCGCCTCGTGGCCCTGATAGGTGTGCAGGAAGCCGGCATCGTGGTAGAAAGCGGCCGTGCGCAGCAGGGCGAGGGCATCGGCGTCGGTTACGCCCTCGGCGGCGGCCAGCTCCTGGGCGGCCTGCACCACGTCGAGGGTGTGGAGGAAGCCGTGGTAGTAGAGCGTGGGCGAGAGGCCGCGCTGCAGCTCCGCAACAATAAAATCTTCGGCGGCTTGGGCGTGCATGGGAACGGGCGCGGGCAGCGGCAGGTGGCCCCGCTCAAACGCAAAGCAAGCAAGTAAAAATCAAATCATAACGTAAGTGGGGGCGCCGCTGGTGCCGGCGCGGGCCCAAGGAGCCCGCTTGTTCTGCCGGGGCCCGGAGCTCCCGCCCCAGGCCCCGGTTTTGCTGCTGAAGCGGGCCGGCCGGGCGGTGGTTTTGCGGCCGTGGGCGAGCCATTGCGGGCCGCATTATAACACGGTTGTTGCAAGCTGACGCGTGGCGGCAGCGGCTGAATTTGTGCGTGTTGGGTGGGGCAACGGCAGGCGAATCTGCTTGTCTTTTACCACGCAATATGTGCGGCGGCCCGGCGTTGCAGTACTCCGACGGCAGCTGGTACCTGGCCTCCTGAACCAGGCAGCCGCACCAGCCGAAGTAACTTGCCGGCGCGGGCGGGCCATTATGGCAAGTATATCCGCTAATACAGCCAGATGCCCCGGAATTAATTCATCTTTACGGGCTGAAAACCTGCGGTTCTCAACTCATTGAACCGGTGCCTGAGGCGAGCTGTTAGGGCAACCTTGAGCGCACAGGATTCTTTCCATGTTCTACCTGCCATGATTTTCAGTAACTAAGCTCCTCCGTACGGGGAGTAAAGTTTCGGTTGGTCGGCGTAGATTTCTACTTTAAGCTCTGGTTCTGCCCATGAAATGGATTTTTACGGTGTTGGCTGTTTGGCTGCTGAGCGGGCCGCTGCTGGCCCGGCAAGGCTACTGGGACGCGGACTACGATTCGCTGGCCCGTGCCCTGCCCCGGCAACGCACCGACACGGCCCGGCTGCGCATGGTGGTGCACCTGCTCGACCTGCACCCGACCAACCCGCAAGCCCTGCCGTTACTCGACCAGCTGCTGGCCCTGAACCAGCGCCTGCAAGTGCTGAACGATGAGCCCTACCGCCGCCTGCGCGCGGGCCTGACCCTCTGGCGGCGCGGCACGGCCGATGCCGAGGCCCTCGACTCGATGAAAACCGCGGTGGCGGCTTTCGACCGCATGGGCCGGCCCATTCCCTGGCTGCTGATTGACCTGGTAACCCTCTACAACCGGCTGAACCGCATGGCGGCCCGCAAGCAGTACTACGAAGAAAAATTGGCCTACTACAAGTTTCACGGTCCCGCCGAAAACGTGGCCGCCTGCTACGTGTCGCAGGGCGGCTACTACCGGCGCACGGGCGACTACAACCGCACCCTGAACGCGCTGCTGCGCGCCGCCGACCTGGTGCAGGGCTTCGACCACCGGCTGTATGTGCGCGAGCTGCTGGTGGCCGGCGACGTATACGCCGACTGGGGCAACCGCGCCAAGGCCGTGCACTACCTGCGCCTGGCCCAGGGCTTGCCCGAATTCCGGCGCTTGCAGGGCCTGGAGCGCGTGTTTACCTTCCTGGCCCTGTCGCGGCTCTACACCGAAGGAGGCAACTACCCGGCGGCCCTGCGGCAGGCCGATTCTGCGCTGGTGGCCCGCGTGGCCGACCCCTACGAGCAGCAGGTGGGCCGTGCCTACGGGCTGGTGCAAAAGAGTGCGGTGCTGCTGCGCATGCGGCAGGTAGCCCCCGTGGGCCCGCTGCTGAAGCGGGCCCAGCAGATGGACGATTCGCTCGGCCTGCCCATGTCGGGCAAGCCCGGCGAATTTGAGATTGACGCCGCCTGGGCCCGGTACTACGAGGCCCGCCACGACGATGCCCTCGCCGAAACCCACTGGCTGCTGGCGTACAAAAAAGCCACTGCTGCCCGCCTCGACCGCCTGCGGCCCCAATATTTGCAGCAGTTGGCCACTTTTTACGACGCCCATGGCCAGCCCGCCGAGGCCCAGCGCTATTCCCGCGCCTACATTGCCCTGGCCGATACCTTCAACACCGCGCAGGCTAACTTCCACGTGGCGCAGTATGAAAGCGAACGGGTGGAGCAGGCCCAGAACAACCAGATTAGCGACCTGCGGCAGGCGCAGGCCGTGCAGGCCGAGCGCCTCCGCCTGGGCAACTGGCTGCTGGGCGGGGCCGTGCTGGCCGTGCTGCTGGTGCTGGCGCTGGTGGTGTTCATCTACCGGCAGCTGCAGGTGAACCAGCGCACGCTGGCCCAGCTGCGGCAAACGCAGTCGCAGCTGGTGCAGGCCGAGAAAATGGCGTTTCTGGGCGAGCTCACAGCCGGTATCGCCCACGAGCTGCAAAACCCGCTCAACTTCATGAAAAACTTCGCCGAAGTCAGCACCGACTTGGTGGACGATATTCACGGCGAGGGCGTGCGCCGCGACGGCGGGCTGGAGGGCGAGATTCTGATTGGATTGAAGCAGAATTTGCAGCAAATCAGCCAGCACGGGCAGCGGGCCTCGTCCATCATCAAAGACATGCTGGAGCACTCGCGCAGCGGCACCGGCCAGCGCGTGCCCTGCGACCTCAACGCCGTTGCGGAGGAGTCGCTGACGCTGGCCTATGAGGGCGTGTGTACCAGCGACAAATCGTTCCGCGCCACGCTCGGCCGGGAATTTGACCCCAAGCTGGGCACCGTGGCCGTGGTGACGCAGGACATGGGCCGCGTGCTCCTCAACCTGTGTACCAATGCCTTGTATGCGGTGCGCCAGCGCCAGCTGCTGGCCGCCGCCAACACGGACGCGGAAGATTCCGAAGCCGAGTACGAGCCCACCGTGACGGTGAGCACCTGCCGCCCCACCGGCAAGGTGGTGGAAATCCGGGTGCGCGACAACGGCACCGGCATGTCCGAGGCCGTGCGGGAAAAGGTGTTTCAGCCCTTCTTCACCACCAAGCCCGTGGGCGAGGGCACAGGCCTGGGCTTGTCGCTGAGCTACGACATTGTGACCAAAGGCCACGGCGGCACCCTCACGGTAGAAAGCGAAGAGGGCGTGGGCACTGAATTCATCATTGTTCTGCCAGCCTAGCCGTGGAGAAGCCGAGGAAACCAAAAGCAGCTGCCAGCGGCTGGGCCGGTGGCTTGCAGCGGCTGGGCCGGTGCCTGGGCGTGGCCGGCTGCCTGCTGGTGCTGGGTTGCTCCACGCCGGCACGGGCCCAGACCCGCGCGGCCGACAGCCTGCGCGCCGAAGTGCGCGCCCACCCCCGGCCCGATACGGCCCGCGTCAACCGCCTCAACGCCCTGGCCCTGGAGCTGCGCACCAACGCCCCCGACGAGTCGGCCGGGCTGTTTCAGGCGGCGCGGCAGCTGGCGCAGCAGCTGGGCCATACGGCCGGCGCGGCCGAGGCGCAGCTGGGGCTGGCGTTCTATTTCCGGCACCGCAGCGAGTACGGCCCGGCCGAAAGGTACTCGGAGCAGGCCCGGCGCGGTTTCGAGCAGGTGGGCAACCGCCTGGGCCAGACCCGCAGCCTCTACAACTTGTCGTGCGTGTATTCGGAACAGGGGCTCTACGCCAAGTCCTTGCGCGCCAACCTGCGGGGCTTGGCCCTGGCCGAAGCGCAGCACAGCGAAAAGTGGCTGGCATTTCTCAACACCCAGCTGGGCATCACGAGCACCTACCTGGGCGAGTATGCCAACGCCCGCCAATACCTCGACCAGGGCCTGCGCTGGGCGAAGCTGTCGGGCGACCAAACCGGCATTGGCCACGCCTACGCCGGCCTCGGCGACCTGGCCCGGATGCGGGGCCAGTGGGCCGTAGCCCAGCGCAACTACGAGCAGGACGCCACCATTTTCCGGCAGCTAAAATACGAAGCGGGCCTGCTGTTTGAGGAAATTAACATCGGGGACATGGAGGAGCGGCAGGGCCAGTACGCGCAGGCGTTTGCCAGCGCCCGCAGCGGCCTTCGGCGGGCCCGGCGCCTGCAGGCCGTGGGCGAAGCGCCGCGGGCGCAGCTGGTGCTGGCCCGGACGTTCCTGCACACTGGCCACCCCGACAGCGCCCTCGTGTATGCGCAGCGGAGCCTGCGCGCCACCCAGCGCAGCGGCGCCAAGGAATACAGCCGCGACGCCAGCCAGGTACTGGCCCAGGCCGCCGCCCGGCTCGGCCGCTTTGCCGACGCCTACCGCTACGAGCAGCTGTTTGGAGCGTACCGCGACAGCCTCAACAGCAGCGATTTGAAGCGCCAGGCCGCCGTGCTGGAGTACCGCGCCGAACTGGCCAAAAAGCAGGTGCAGATTGCCCTGCTCACCAGAAACAGTGAGCTGAGCCAGGCCCGGAACCGCCAGCAGCGCTGGGTGCTGCTGGGAGCCCTGCTGGCGCTGGCCGCCGTGGCCGGCCTGAGCGCGGTGCTGTGGCGCAACAGCCACGAAAAGCAGCGCGCCTACGCCTTGCTGAAGCAGCAGCAGGACGAGCTGCGCGCCGCCCAAAGCCAGCTGGTGCAGGCCGAAAAGTGGGCCTTGGTGGGCGAGCTGTCGGCCGGCATTGCCCACGAGCTGCAAAACCCGCTCGCCTTCATGCAAAACTTTGCCGAAGTGAGCGTGGCCCTGCTCGATGCCGACCCGGCCGCGCCCGCCGGCCCCGCCAGTCTGGAGCAGGAAATCATGGCCGGCCTGCGCCAGAACCTGCAGAAAATCAGCCAGCAGGGGCAGCGGGCTTCGTCTATTATCAGCGACATGCTGGCCCATGCCCGCACCGGCACCGGCCCGCGCGTGCCCACCAACCTCAATGCCCTGGTTGCGGAAGCCGTGGCGCTGGCCTATCAGGGGGCCGGCGCCCGGGAGGCCGGTTCCGCCCCCGCCCTGGTGCAGGAGCTGGACCCGCAGCTGCCGGCCGTAGCCGTCGCGCCCTCGGACCTGACCAGGGTGCTGGTGAACCTGTGCACCAATGCCTTGTATGCCGTGCGCCAGCGGCCGGCCGGCCCGGCCCCGTACCAGCCCACCATTGTGGTGAGCACCCGACAGCCCACCCCCGATACCGTGGAAATCCGGGTGCGGGACAACGGCACGGGCATGAGCCCGGCGGTGCGCGACCAGATATTCCGCCCCTTCTTCACCACCAAGCCCGCCGGCGAAGGCACGGGCCTGGGCCTCTCGCTGAGCCGCGACATCGTGACCAAGGGCCACGGGGGCAGCCTGACCGTGGAAACCCGCGAGGGCGAGGGCACCGAGTTCGTGGTGACGCTGCCGGCCTAGCCGCCGGGGCCAGATAGCCGCGCCAGTAGTACATTTCCGGCGTTTGGCGGAACCCAGGCAGGGCTTTGGCCAAAATGAGCGACTTTGCGGGCCATCCGGCTTTTGCTTCCCCTAAACTATCCCGTCCTGCTACACTTTTGCTATGGCTCATTCGGCTGATTCTGGCCTGCTTTTCGTTCTGGCCCCGGCGGCCACGCTCCTAGTGCGGTCAATGAGCAAGTTTCTGGACTTGCCGCAGCGCCTGCCCCGCTGGCAATGGGCATTGCGCTACATCTGGGTGCCGGCGGCGATGCTTTTTGGGTTCACCGCCTTGCTTCACATAAGAGTCCCGCTGCTCACCGACTATTACTTCCTGCTGGTGCTGCTGGTCATGTTGGCGGTGCTGTTTGCCGTGCGCGGGTACCGGCCGTCGCGCACCCTGCTTTTTGCGGCGCTCCCTTTCGTGCTCTACAAAGTGATTGAGCTGGTGCTCGAAGACCCCACCGGGAAAATGCCGAAGAGCTACGACTCCTTCATGGATGCCACGCAGGGATTCGCACTTATCTGGTTGTTTACGTTCATTTTTATCGCCCGCAGCCAGAAAAAAAACCTGGAAAAAGAGCGGGTGCTGCGCGAGGAAGAAGAAAAAGCCAAGCGCCTCATCGCGGCCCAGAACGTGGAGCTGGAGCGGCTGGTGGCCGAGCGCACCGTGGCCCTCACCACCCAGGCCGAGGAGCTGCGCGGGGCCCTCACCGAGCTGCGCCAGACGCAGGCCCAGCTGGTGCAGTCCGAGAAAATGGCCAGCCTGGGCGAGCTCACGGCCGGCATTGCCCACGAAATCCAGAACCCGCTCAACTTCGTCAACAACTTCGCCGAGGTGAGCGCTGAGCTGGTGGCCGAGCTGGAAGAGGAGCAGGACAAGCCCACCCGTGACCCCGAGCTGGAAGCCGACCTGCTGGCCGACCTCAAGCAGAACCTGGTGAAAATCAGCCAGCACGGCGGGCGGGCGGCCAGCATCGTGCGCGGCATGCTGGAGCACTCGCGCACCAGCACCGGCGAGCGCACCCCCACCGATATCAACCAGCTGGCCGACGAGTACCTGCGCCTGGCCTACCACGGCCTGCGCGCCAAAGACAAGTCCTTCAACGCCACCCTGAAGCCCGATTTTGACCCCGCCCTGCCACCCGTCGAGGTCATTGCCCAAGACCTGGGTCGGGTGCTGCTCAACCTGCTCAGCAACGCCTTTTACGCGGTGCGCCAGCGCCAGCTGCGCGGCGAGGCCGGCTACGCGCCCACCGTGAGCATCAGCACCCGGCAGACGGGCGAGAAAGTAGAAATTCGGGTGCGGGACAATGGGCTGGGCATTCCCGAAGCGGTGCGGGCCAAGATATTCCAGCCGTTTTTCACCACCAAGCCCACCGGCGAAGGCACCGGCCTGGGCCTGTCGCTGAGCTACGACATTATTACCCAGGGCCACAGCGGCACGCTCGCGGTGGCCTCTGAGGAAGGTAATTACACTGAGTTTCTGATTAGCTTGCCACTTAATCAAGCTGGCTAGTTGCTGGTCCGCGTGCCGGTTCGCTTCCTCTGCGCGCCCTGGGCCAGTTCGTAACCCAACGCCTTCCTGGCCAGAGGGCTAGGGCGGGGGTATTGGCCGGGGGCGAGGTGCCGGGGGCATTTTCGGCGGGCCGACCGGCGGCCTTGGCAGCTGTGGCAATGCCGCCATTTCCTGCTTCCTGGTTTTCCGCATGCGCCCATCGCCCAATTTGCTCACTGCCCCCAGCCACCCCTGAGTGCATTGCCGTGGCGGAAACCCAAACGCGGCTGCCCCAATTGCCTGCCGACATTGCCTGCGAGCCGCAGAAACTGTTCGATGGCGCCAGGAATTTTGCAGGCGCCGGCATTGGCCGGGAGCAACAAAAAATTCTCCAATCTTACTTCACCACCAAACCAACCGGGGATAGTACAGGTTTGGGTCTATCGTTGCGTTTTCATATCGTCGATAAAGGCCATAGCGGCACGCTGGCCGCGAGCCATGCCAGGGGACTGGAACGGATTCTATATATTCGCCTGCCTCAGGCCTAGTGCATTGCTGATATTCCATACCCGCTATTCTGTTTTCCGTGTGCTTGGCCAGGTTGGCTGGTTGCTGGCGTTACTGCTCCTGGCCGGCCCGGCGGTGGCCGCTGCCGGCGCAGGGCCAAAACCAGCCCCCAGCATTGCCGTGGATAGCCTGCGCCGGCTGCTTACCTTGCCCCAAACCGATTATGACCGGGTGCTGCTGCTGTGCCAGGTCAGCGACCAGCTCTGGACCCAGAACACCGATTCGGCGGCCGTGTACGCCCGCCGGGCCCTGGCGCTGGCCCAGCGCATTCACTTCCGCAGCGGCGAGGGCGAGGCCCTGAACCGACTGGGCGCGGCCCTGCGCGAAAGCAACCTGGCCCGCGCGCTGGAGGTGTTTCAGCAGTCGCTGCGCATTGCCGAAACCATCCACGACCGGGCCCTGATGGCCCAGAACCTGCGCAGTATCGGTATTATTTACGTGTACCTGCGCGACCAGCGCCAGGGCCTGGCCTACTATTTCCGGGCCTTAGAAATTGGCCAGCAGCTGCACGATGAGCACCGCGAGGTGATTGAATTGAGCAATATTGGGCTGGCCTACGACCTGTTTGGTCAGCTCGATTCGTCGCGCATTTTTCAGGAGCGGGCCTATGCGCTGGCGCACCGCCTGCACACGCCCACCAACTACATTCTGTACGGCTTGGGCAATGTGGCCCGCAAGCAGGGCCACATTGCCCAGGCGCGCATTTTTTACCGCGAAAGCATCGTTGAGTCGAAGAAAGTCCACCACTTGCGCAGCCTCAACTTCGCCTACGTGGGCCTGGCTACGCTCTACCAAACCATCGGGCGCACCGATTCCAGCATTTACTACGCCCGCCTGGGCTGCGAGGCCGCCCAGAAAAACGGGTTCCTGCGGGGCGTGCTCAACGCCAGCACCCTGCTCACCCAGGATTTCAAGCGCCGCGATTTCCCCGACAGCGCCCTGAAATACCAGAGCCTGATGCTGGTGATGAAGGACACGCTGTTTGGGCAGGAAAAGGTGATGCGCCTGCAAAGCCTGAACTACCGCGAGCAGCAGCGGGCGCAGGCCGCCGCCGCCAGCCAGGCGGCTCTGCGCTCGCGCTACCGCACCTACGCCCTGCTGGCGGGCGTGGTGGGGCTGCTGGCCCTGGCGCTGCTGCTGGGCCGTCACGCCCGCCAGCAAGAGCGCGCCAGGGAAGCGCTGGAACAATCCTTATCTGAACTGAAAACGGCGCAGGAGCAGCTGGTGCAGCGTGAGAAAATGGCGTTTCTGGGCGAGCTCACGGCCGGCATTGCCCACGAGCTGCAAAACCCGCTCAATTTCGTGAAAAACTTCGCCGAAGTCAGCACCGACCTCGTGGACGAGATTACCGGAGACCCCCGCGACCCCAGCCGCAGCACCGGCCTGGAAGCCGAAATCCTGGCCGGGCTGAAGCAGAACCTCCAGAAAATCAGCCAGCACGGGCAGCGGGCCACCTCCATCATCAAGGGCATGCTGGAGCACTCGCGCACCGGTACCGGCCACCGCGTGCTCACCAACGTCAATACGCTGGTGGAGGACAGCCTGCGCTTGGCCTACCAGGGCCTACAGGCCAAAGAAAAAGGCTTCACGGCCCAGCTCACCACGTCGTACGCGCCGGGCCTGCCGCACGTATCGGTGGTGCCGCTGGATATGGGCCGGGTGCTGATAAACCTGCTCACCAACGCGTTTCATGCCGTGCAGCAGCGCCAGCGGCAGGGCACCGACCCCGCCTACGTGCCCGAGGTGACCGTGAGCACCCACTCTGGGCCGGGCCGGGTCGAAATCCGCATCCGGGACAACGGCACGGGCATGAGCGACAAGGTGAAGGCCAAAATCTTCCAGCCCTTTTACACCACCAAGCCCGTGGGCGAGGGCACCGGCCTGGGCCTGTCGCTGAGCCATGACATCGTGACCACCGGCCACGGCGGCACCCTCACCGTGGAAAGCGAGGAAGGCCAGGGCACCGAGTTTATCATTAGCTTACCGGTCTAGAACACCATTCTTCCGAGTATTAATTATAATCACTGGCGGTAGGTTGTTGTGCGGGGCCTGCTGTTGCCGATGCGCTACCTTCTACTGCTTGCAGCCGTACGGCTGCTGGCCGGCCCCGCCGGGGGCCCTCGGCCGAATGCTGCTCAACCTGTTCAGCAATGCCTTCTGCGCCGTGCAAAAGCGCCAGCAAGCGGGCGCGGCGGGGTACGTGCCCACAGTCAACGTGAGCACCCGGCGCACCGCGAACACGGTCGAAATCCGGGTCACGGACAACGGCACGGGCATCCCCGAGAGCGTCAAGGCGAAAATCTTCCAGCCCTTCTTCACCACCAAGCCCACCGACGAAGGCACGGGCCTGGGCCTGTCGCTCAGCTACGGCATCATCGCCAAAGGCCGCGGCGGCACGCTGGCCGTGCGCAGCACCGAAGGCCAGGGCACCGAATTTGTGGTGGCCCTGCCGGTCTAACCCGTGCCGCGCCCTAACTTTGGTGCAGCCCAATTCCTGAAAAATCTATCCATGCAAATTCTGGTTGTTGACGACGAAACCGATGTGCGCGACTTGTTTCAGCAGCGGTTTCGGCGCGAAATCCGCAACGGCGAGATGAGCTTCAGCTTTGCCTTTTCGGGTGAGGAGGCCATGACGTTCCTGCGGGCGCACCACTCCGAAGTGCTGATTATTCTCTCCGACATCAACATGCCGGGCATGAGCGGGCTGGACCTGCTCGGCCACGTGAAGGAAGAGTTCGACATGCCGCCCACCACCATGATGATGATTACGGCCTACGGCGACGAGGAAAGCCACCGCCGGGCCCTGACCCTGGGCGCCAACGACTTTTTGACCAAGCCCCTGGATTTCGCCGTCCTCAAGAATAAATTGCTGCATTTGCGGCCGTAACAGCCATTCCTCAGAGCCGCAGACCAATTCTCTACTTCGCCATTTTATGAAAACGAAAATCTTGGTGGTCGACGACGAAACCGACCTCGAATTGCTCATCAAGCAGAAGTTTCGGCGCAAAATCCGTGAAAGCACCTACGAGTTTGTCTTCGCCACCAACGGCGAAGAAGCCCTGGCCCGCATCCTGGAACACCCGGATACGGCCGTGATTCTGAGCGACATCAACATGCCCGTGATGGACGGCCTCACGCTGCTCACGCGCACCCACGCCGAGCACCCGGCCATGAAAACGGTCATCGTGTCGGCCTACGGCGACCTCGGCAACCTGCGCACCGCCATGAACCGCGGGGCGTTCGACTTTGTGGTGAAGCCCGTGGATTTTGCCGACCTGGAAGTCACCATCGAAAAAACCGCCGACCAGGTGCGCCAGCTGCGCGAAACACTCCACGCCATCCAGGAAAACAACATCCTGAAGATGTACGTCGACGAAACCGTGCTCAATTTCATGACCCGGCCCGACTTCGAAAACACGCTCATGGCCAGCGAAACGGTGGAAGCAACCATCGTTTTTCTCGACATCTGCGGCTTCACGGCCCTCTCGGAAAAGCTGGCGCCTACCGACGTCGTGAGCCTGCTCAATACCTACTTCGACCTGATAGTGAAGGAGGTAATCGCGCAGGGCGGGCACGTCGATAAGTTTATGGGCGATGCCGTGATGGCCGTGTTCCGCGGCGAGCACCACCTTGACCGGGCCATCGACGCGGCGCTGTCGGCCCGCGTGGCCCTGCAGCAGAACAAGACCCCGCTGCCCCCCGGCTTCGAGTACCGCCCCGAAGTCAGCATCGGCGTGAACACCGGCGAAGTCGTATCCGGCAACATCGGCTCGGCCTCGCTCAAACGCCTGGACTACACCGTTATCGGCGACGTGGTGAACGTGTCGCAACGTTTGCAATCCGCCGCCAAAGCAGGCCAGATTATCATCAGCGAAGCCGTGTACCTGAAAGTAAAAGAGTCTTTCAGCTGCCAGTATGTGAGCGAAGTCACGCTGAAGAACAAGGCCCAGCCCGTGAAGATTTACGAGGTAGTGGAGTAGGGGCGGGGCGCAGGCGAAAGCTTACTTATTGGGCTTTTCAGTAATGACAAACCCGTAGTCGGGAGCCGAGGTGGGGCCATCGGTGCCCAGCGCCACCAGGGGCGGGATGGGCACTGTCAGGCGCCCGCGTGTGGCGGTTAGCGTCACGGCCAGATTGGGGAGAAACCCACCGTCATCCGGGTTGCCGTTGCCGTCCACATCGGTTCCCGGATAGGGATAAAACCACTGCACGGTGTAGGTGCCCCGGCGTTTCAGGTGGGTGATGGTGAGCTGCTGGCCCCGCAGCGGCGTGATGGTTTGGGGCGCGGTTTTCAGGCCGGGGTTGGCGTAGCAAGTGTCGCAGAAGCCGTTGTGGTCGTGTGGGAAGTTGAACCAGTAGTGCGTTTTGTTGTGCACCCAGCCCGTAATCTGGGTCGGATTTTTCAGCGCGAATACTTCAATCAGGCCGTCCTCGCTGGTGGTAATGCCATCCACCAGATACTGCCGCTGGTTGCCCTTGTACCCGTTCGTGGCCAGGCCCACGCTGGCATAATACGGCGGCGGGCAGCTGCGGTCGCAGGCCGAAGAATAGGCGGGGTTGGCGGTGGCCGGAATCTTCATCAGCAGGAGCGGGTCGGCGGCCAGGGCGGCACGGTACCGGCCGTATAGTGCCGTGGCGGTGCCCGCTGCGTTGCCAATGGGCTTGTTGTCGGCCGCACTGCTGAACTGCGTAGCGGCCAGGAACCGGGCCAGCGGCTGGTAGTAGCTGTAGGCCGGCCAGCACGGGTGATGCAGGTTGGCAAAAGCCGACAGCTGAAGGGCGATGCCAAAAGAGCCGTTGAAGGCAGTGGCCCAAGGCGTAACGTGGAATTTTACTTCATACGGCGCGCTGATGTACGGAGTGTAGTCATACTCCTGCAGCTGGTAGGGCTTGTGGTGCAGCTGCGTCATGACCTGGGCTCGAAAACTCCGTTGCACCTGCGCGTGAAAGCTGCTGGTGTAATCATGAGAAACCGAGTAATCGAACAACCGGGGGTAGCCATTAATAAATTCTTCCGCATTTTCGGGACCATACGCCAGGGTTTGCAAGTGCCGTGGGTCCAGGGTTTTAAGGTACCGGGCCATTTCGATAGTCCAGGCGCGTAAGGGCTCAAAATCGGGCCCGGAAGGCCCATACGTTTGCAGAAATGTTTGGCCAGCGTCCGTGAAATCACCTTCGTTTATGAGCTCATAAGAAACGATGGAAGGGCTGTAGCCCCACCGCGCGATGACGTAGCGAATGCGGTTTTTGAAAAAATGCCGTGCCTGAGGGTCCGTAAAAAACTCCACGGGCTGGGACAGGCCCAGCCCTACCTTATAGGGAAATCCCGGCCAATTGGGCTTGTCCCCAACGCTCCACAGCCAAAATCCGTTTAGCAGGCTCAGGTGCAGGTAGATGCCGTGCTGCCGCGCCGACGTTAACAGTCGGTCAAAGTCGTACAAGCGGTTCTGGTGAGTTGTGTAGTAGCCCAGCGTATTCATTCCCGAAGCCGGGTCGTAGGTTTCCATATCCCAGTTAAATCTTTGTAGCCAGACCCGGGCAAAATTGCCCCCATTGGCCTGAAGCTCCCGGAATACTTGGTCATAAGCGGCATAGCTAAAAGTGGAAAACCCCAGCGGCTGTGATTCGGACAGAGTCAATAAGGGAATTTCGGCTTGCGGGCCCGGGCCGCAGTACGAGAGGTTTGGAGAGCCCGGGGCGGGCGGTGGAATGCCCGGCGGCGCCTTTATCGTGGAGACACCCCAGTAGTCGACGTTGCTGCCGATGGCGAAATACGGTGCGCCGTTGTCGAAAATGAAGTTCCGGCGGTTTGGCGCCACCTTCAGGAAGCCGCGGTTAGCGGAGGGCACGCACGTAAAGGTGCGGGCCGGCAGCGTTTCGGTGGTGCCGTCCCGGTACCGCACCGTGAGGGTGTAACGCCACGTTCCCGGCTCATCGGGCGCGAAACGGATGCGCCAGGGCTGTGGCGTGGCCAGTGCGCGCCAATAACGGGCGTCGTTGGCCTGCAGGTATTGGTCGTCAATGGCGAAATCAGCATAATAAAAGCCGTAGCGAACGGGTCGTTCCTGCCCGCCGGGGCTGGTAAAATGGCCTTCCACCGACACATCGTCCGGCTCGTACGGGTTGTTGTCGGGTTCGCTGCTGGTGAAGGACCGGTCGAGCGCCAGGGCTACCTCAAATTTCTCGTATTGCGCGATGCCGTCTGGCGTCATCACCGCCACCGCTGTGATGTGCTGCCCGGCCGGCTGGGCCCCAGCCGGTCCCGGCCCCAGTGCTAGCAGCACAGCGCTGATAATCAACATTTTACAATTTCGGATAAAGGCTGGCTTTCTATTCGACACTTCGCGGATTTCTAACAAGTAAGATTTAGGCACTCAACAACAACTGGAAAGTCGCATTTGGCCCGGCGGGGTTTTGGGAGCGAATGCCACTTGTAGCGCATTGTTCACCAATTATTTACCCCGCCAGCTCGCGCATCTTCTCGTTTTGCTGCCGGATGCGCTGGCACAGCATGCGCAGGATGTTGCGCAGCACTTCGGCCCGCTCTTCCATCACGTCATAAAAATCTTCCTGGTCGAGGCGGAAGGCCAGCACCTGGCTCAGCGCGGCGGCCGTGGCCGAACGCGGCTCCGTATCAAGCAAGGCCAGCTCGCCGAAGAAGTTGCCGGGGCCGAACGTGGCCAGCTGTTGGGTGCCGTTGAAAATGCCCACCTGCCCGTCGTGGACAATGAACAGCGACGTGCCGATTTCGCCTTTGGCAAAAATCTCCTCGCCTTCGTGAAACGTCACTTCCTTCATAATGGGCACGATGCTGCTCAGCACGTTTTCGGGCGTGTGCGCAAACAGGGAAGTGCCCTGGAGCACTACCACCCGCTCCAGGGCGGAAATGCGGGCTTCGGTGGCTGGGGAATGACTCATAAATGGGCGTTGAAAATCGTAAGCGGCGAGCTGCCGGACCAGCGGGGCCGGCAGCGCGGCCACCGCCAGCCGGGCGCTTTCGCGCAGCAGCTCGTTGGGAGATTGCAGGTAATCGACCAGTATTTCGGTTATTTCTACGTCATTTTCAGCAGGCTGCCAGTGGCGCAGGGCCACGCTCAGGCTCCAGGAAGTGAAGGCGTTGTGGCCCCGCTCCAACAGCAGCCGGGGCAGGTTCACGGCCAGCGGCGCGGCCTTGGGGTAGGCCGATGCCCCGGCGCTACCGGCCGCGGTGCCGGTGCCGGCCAGGGCCGGTACGTGGGCGTGGGCTGCGGTTTCGGGCACGACAAGGGCCGCGAACAGCCGCACTTTTTCGGGCAGCGGCGTGTCGTCCAGCAGCGCCTGCAAGCCCTGGTACATGGGCCGCGGAATCAGGTTGTCGAGGATTTCGAGCGCGTTGGCCTGGCGCTCGCGGGCGGCGTGGGCCACGTTGCGTTGCGCGGTGGCCACCAAATCGGCGTCGTAAAGCTGTTGCAGCAGCCCAAACACGCGCTGCTGCAACAGCAGCAACTCGTACCCGACGGTGGCGTGCAGAGCGGGCCGGTCGTCGGCCGCGAGGCCGCTGAGCAGCTGGGCCGCCAGCCGAAACTCCTCGCGCAGCAGCCGCTCAAAGGCGGGCGCATCGGCGGGCAGGGCCGGAAAGCGGCGCAGGGCCCGCAACGCAATGGCCCGCGAAAACAGGTTGGGATGCTGCGCCAACCCCACCAGCACCGCACGGCTGGCAGGGGTGTCAAGGCGTTCGAGCACGGTGGCCAGGCGGTACGTAAGCGCGTTGCTGTGCTCGTGGGCCAGCACTTCTTCGCTCACCAGCGGCACCACGGCCGGGCCCAGCGCCACGAGGCTGTCGGCGGCCGGTTGCCAGCGCCGCTTGTCGTCGAGAGCCGCGAGCAGGTAGTGCGCCAGCTGGATGTGCCCCACCGTGCCGATGGCCGCCAGGGTGGCGCGGGCCACATCGGGCTCGGGGCTGGCCAGGCCGGCTTCGATTAGCTGGGTTTGGGTTTCGAGGGGAAAGAGCGCCAGCAGCGCCAGCACCGTTTGGCTGGCGGCGGGGTCGCTCACCAGCGCCTGCAGGCTGGCCCGGGCCATTTCGTGCCCAGGGGCGGTTTCCAGGCTGCCGCGGATGGCGCCCTGACGGGCCGCAAGGTCGGGGCCGGTCAGCAATGCGGCCACGGCCGGCGCATCGGGGGCGGCGCTGGCCAGTTGCCGGGCGGCGGCCTCGCGCACGGTAGGAGAGGAGTCGTGCTGGGCCAGCTTTTCTACTGCGGCAGTGGGCAGGGGGCGGATTGCGGGCGTGGCCAGCAGGGCCAGGCGCACGCGCTCCTCCGGGTGCGCGAGCAGAGCGGGAACGTGGCGGGCGAGAGCGGCGGGCTCGCGCTGGCGCAGCCAGGCCACGGCGTTCAGCACTTCGGTGGGGCGCGGGCTCAGCAGCTGGGCCAGCACCACTTGCCGGGCCACGTCGGGCAGGGCCAGCTCGGCGGTTTCGGTGAAGCGGCGGCCCAGGCCCTGCTTCAGTTCGGCCAGATAGCTGAAGTAGGTGCGCCGCAGAAACAACAGCGCCAGCAGCAGCAGCGCGCCCATCCAAATGAGCGGCAAGGCCCCATCGAGCCGGCCGGAATAGCGCAGCGCGAAGAACAGCAGGCCCGTCAGGCCCATGCCCAGTGGCTCGTAAAAGCCCTTGGCCAGCGTGTGGGCGGCCAGCCGCTGCGGCGGCGCCAGGGGCTGAAACAGCACCAGAAACACGGGGTCGAACACCGCACGGCGCAGCACTTCCAGCAGCAGGTACAGGCCGCAGTAAAAGGCCAGCTGCCCCGCCGAAGAATAGCCGCTGGCCACTTTCAGGCCGCCAAAAACCGCCAGGCACACCAGGGCCACCGCCGGCAGCAGCCGCAGCGACCATTGCACGCCGTAGCGGTCCAGTGCCTGCCGGCTCACCAGCAGCTTGAAGAACGTGGCGGCTAAGTACGTGGCGCCCAGTATCCAGCCCACCGAGCGGGTGATGTCGTCCGACTCGTGAAACTTGTGCTTCACGTTGAGGAAAAACATGTACTCAACCCCCGTAATCACCGCCGCAATGGCCACCAGGCTCAGGCACATGGCAAACACCAGCTCGCTGCCGCCAAACAGCTGCCGCACCAGCTGGCCCGGGGCCCGCTGGGGCCGCCGCACCGGCCGTTCCACGGCTTCCACTACGTGCGAGGCCAGGGTGGCGCGCAGCGTAAACAGCGCGCCGATGTACGCCACAAACGACACGCCCAGCAGCACCGGCAGCTGCGCATCGCCGTGAATAAGCGCCGCCAGAATGGCCCCCAGTGCCTTGGCCGGCATGTCGCCCGAGCTGATGATGCTGAACAGCCGCTTGCTCTGGCGCACGTCAAACACGACGGCGGAAATGCCCCAGAATTCCAGATTCGTCAGCAGGTATATAACCCGGTAGCCCGCCATGATGGCCACGGCCGCCGCCACCGAGTGGCCCACGCTCACCAGCACGCCCAGCACGCCCACGAGGGCTACCACCGCCAGCAGCACGCGCACAGCCAGTTTTTTCAGCAGCAAGTGGTGCTCGAAGTGGGTGTAAACCCGGCCCACGGCCATCATGGCCAGGGCGCCGACGAGGTAGCCCAGCGGCAGGCTGTGCTCGGGGTTATGCTCCAGCAGCAGCACGTTGGCTGCCACGTACACCAGCACTGAGCCGATGCCCAGCAGGAAATTGTGCAGCAAAAACAGCCCCACGGTGCGGGTTTCGCTGGCTTTGATGCCGAACAGATTTTGCAGAGAGGTGGCCGAAATCATGCGGAAAGGAAGCCAGCGCCACCGGGCGCGGCTATTGCCAAAGATAAGGGAGCCGCAGAACCTCACCCCCTGGCCCCTTCTTTTTTGGAGAGGGGGCCAGGGGGTGAGGTTCCACCCGGTCTACAGCATTATCCGCTCCACTATTGGCTCGCGCGTAGCGGTGTTCAGGCCCTTGAATTCGATGTATTTAACGTTCGGCACCCAGAACGTGCCGCCTTCGATGCGCAGGAAAACCCGCTCCACTTGAATCTGCTTGTTGGCGATGGTGGCGTACACGTGAAAAGCCTTATCCGCCGGCGATTTTAGCAGGAAAAACCGGACTTTGCTGTAAGCGGCAAACTTCAATTCGTACTTGTCGGCCGCCAGCTTCTGGGCGGTGAGGCCGTAGGCGAACTTGCGCTGAATGAAGTTCAAGTCCTTGTGCTCGCCGTGCTCGCCGTAGCGTATCCAGAAAATATTGATGGGCTCAGCGTCATTTAGTTGGCCCGCGCTGTTTACGTTCAGCTGGTATATCACCGTGTTGGTATTGGGGTCGCGCTGCAGGTAGAATAACTGATTGGTTACCCCGCTCGGGACTGGAAAAGGCGTGCCGGGCAATCTAGCTCCAACGGTTGAAAACGGGTTGTTGAAAAACAACCCGAACACTAGCAAAACAGTCGTAGCCGACATCTTTCTCCGGGGCAAATACAGGCCTGAAAACCACGCTCACCGGTAGCGGCGAGCAACGACAAAAGCCCAAAATTAACTGGTAAAGGGCGGTTGTCGCCCCTGCTGCCGCCGACATAACCCCGCCTCCGGCGTAATGTTCCCAAGCGCCCACCGTGGCTACTTCATCATCAGAAACTTCCGCTTCATCACCTCCTGCACCGACACGTTCGAAATCTTGCTTTCCAGCCACGAAATGATGTCCAGGTACAGAAATGGCCGGCTCTCGAACGGGTTGGCCGCTATCACAATCAGCTTGTCCCGCAGGGCCGTGAAGGCCTCGCGCATCTGGTGCGGCGCAATGCTGCCCACGTTGCGCAGGAACCGGAAAATCTCGACCTGCATGGGCTGCTGGTCGTCCATCGTGCCCAGAAATCGGTACACCGAGCGCACCTGGTACTCCAGGCTGGCGTCGTCGCCGGCCTCGTAGTGCGCAATCAGGTTCAGGATGCGGGCGAAGCACTGCAGGTCCTCGCGCAGGCTCAAATCCTTGTGCTGAATAATCAGGTTCAGGTACTCGATGGCCTTCGCATACTCGCCGCTGCCGAAGTACAGGCTGGCAATTTTGTAGTAGAACACCAGCGTGCGGTGCATGTCGAGCTGCGACTTGAAATGCTCCAGCTGTTCCAGCAGCTCCGGAATAATTTCCAGCCCCTCCGTGAAGCGCCCTTCCAGAAAATAAGCGTTGATTTTGTTGGTGTAGATGTACTGGAACAGCAGGATTTCGGTGTTGGGGCTGCTGCGCCGGGTCTGGTTGGCGGCAAACTCCTCCAACGTGCGCAATACTTCCATAAACCTGCTGTAGTACAGCATGTTATACAGCGTGGCCAGCAGGTTGTGCAGGCCTTTGATGTAGAGCATGGCCTGTAAATCCTTCATGTGCGGGGCCTGCTCAAACAGGTCCACCCACTTCTGCGCATACCGGTAGCTGGCCCGGAAATCCTGGTCGAGCGTGTGGTACCACACGTGCGCCTGGTAGAAATACAGCTTCTCGAAAAAGCCCGCCTGGCGGTCCTCCACCGCCGGCAGGTTTTCCCGAAAAAACGCCGTGATGCGCTCGTGGTCAGCGCGGTTGCGGGCGTGGCCGGCCTTCAGGTACAGCCCGTACAGGCGCAGCGAGGCGTTGCTCAGCGAGTGGATTCGGGCCAGCTGCTCCACCGTTTCCACCGCCTCCGTGGTCAGGGTTTCGGCCCGGTCCTTCAGGCTGCGGGTGATGTACTGCGACTCAATCAGCTTCTCAAAATCGAGGGCCAGCAGCACGATGTGCGGCATTTCGACCTGCCGGGCCGCCTGCTTCACTTTCTCCAGCATCCGCAAACTCTGCTGGTAAAAGCCCTTGTTATAAAGTACGCGGGCGTAGTCGAGCTGCTCGTGCAGCTGAATATCGGGATTCTGGCCGGCGTGGTACACCCGCAGGCTGGACAGTACCTGCTTGTATAAGTTGGCTTTCAGATTGGCCAGCTGCACGCGCTTGAGGGCCGGCACCTGGGCCAGCACGTGGGCCTCGTCGTAGGTTTCCAGCGTGTCGAGGGCATCGAAAAGCTGCAGAAACTTAAGGTCTTCCGTAGAGCCCTGCCGGTTGGTAAACAGCCGGAAATGGCGCTTTTCTGACCGTGTCAGGGACTTTATTAGCTGAAAAACCGGCTCCGGACTCTTATTTGGCATTGTACTAAATTATTTGATAAAGTTCTGATGGATAGGTTTTTGGTTTGATTAAATGGTCGGTTGGAAATAGTAGAAATAACGAAATCGTGGTTTTTGTGCCGCTGTGCCGGGTAGTACTTACATCCAGATTCAATTTCCGATGCAGTTACCAGGTCCGGTCATACAGGCTATTCTAGCATGGCGCAGCAGCAAATCCAAATCTTCGATACCACGCTCCGCGACGGCGAACAGGTGCCGGGCTGCAAGCTAAACAAGGACGAGAAGCTTCTCATTGCCCAGCAGCTGGAGCTGCTCGGCGTTGACGTGATTGAGGCCGGCTTCCCGGTTTCCAGCGCCGGCGACTTTGCCGCCGTGCAGGCCATCGCCGCCCAGACGGTGAATGCCACCGTCTGCGGCCTCTCGCGGGCCGTCGAAAACGACATTCGCGTGGCCGCCGAGGCCCTGCGCCCGGCCCGCTACCCGCGCATCCACACCGGCATCGGTACTTCCGATGTGCACATTCAGCACAAGCTCTGCACCACCCGCGAGGACGTGCTGGCCCGCGCCATCGTCGCCGTCAAGCTCGCCAAAAGCTTCGTGGAGGACGTGGAATTCTACGCCGAAGACGCCGGCCGCACGGATAACGAATTCCTGGCCCGCGTCTGCGAGGCAGCCATTAAGGCCGGGGCCACGGTCCTCAACATCCCCGATACTACCGGCTACTGCCTGCCCGGCGAGTACGGGGCGAAAATTAAATTCCTGCACGAAAACGTAACCGGCATCCACAACGTGCGGCTTTCCACGCATTGCCACAACGACCTGGGCCTGGCCACCGCCAACTCCATTGCCGGCGTGATGAACGGCGCCCGCCAGATTGAATGCACGATAAACGGCGTGGGCGAACGCGCCGGCAACACGGCCCTGGAAGAAGTGGTGATGATTCTGCGCCAGCATCCTTACCTCAACCTCCACACCAACATCAACACCCGCCTGCTGGCCGAAACCTCGGCCATGGTGTCGCACCTGATGACCATGCCCGTGCAGCCCAACAAGGCCATTGTGGGCGCCAACGCCTTCTCGCATTCCAGCGGCATTCACCAGGACGGCATCATCAAGCACCGCGAAACCTACGAAATCATCGACCCCAAGGAAGTCGGCGTGGCCGATTCGTCCATCGTGCTCACGGCCCGCTCCGGCCGCGCCGCGCTGGCCTACCGCCTCCAGAAAATCGGCTACGATTTCGAAAAAGTGGCGCTGAATAAGGCCTATGCCCGCTTTATGGAACTTGCCGACCGCCAGCGCGAGGTCGTCGATGAAGACTTGCACGCCTTGGTCGAACAGGAAAAACTAGTAACTGCCAACTAATTATGGTACCGATATGAATATCCCGCAAGAACAGCCAGTCGGCCCGGCCGGCGCCCCCGAAAATAACAGTCAGCAAGAGCAGCGCGAGCCTAATAAAATCCCGCGCCATGCCGACTGGATTAGCTACGCCGTGGCCGTAACGCTGCAAGCGCCGTCCGACGGGGCCGATTCACCCTCCGATTCTGAGTTCTGAACGAAACGATTACTGGCGGTCATGCTGAGCTTGTCGAAGCATCTCTACCGCTTCGTTGAGTCAATTGAATGACGGTTGCGGTAGAGATGCTTCGGCTACGCTCAGCATGACGTTCACCTTTTCCCCCGATATCCACCCCACCCAATGGCTACGTCTTTGTTCGATAAAATCTGGGACGCGCACGTGGTGAAAACCGCGCCGGGCGGCCTCGACGTGATTTATATCGACCGGCACCTCATTCACGAAGTGACCAGCCCGCAGGCGTTCGACGAGCTCGAAGCCCGCGACCTGCCGCTGTACCGCCCGGCGCGCATCCTCGCCACGGCCGACCACAACGTGCCCACCCGCAACCAGCACCTGCCCATCGAGGAGCCGCTGAGCCGCTCGCAGGTGGACAAGCTGACTGCTAACTGCGCCAAATACGGCGTGGAGCTGTACGGCCTGGGCCACGCCCGCCAGGGCATCGTGCACGTTATCGGGCCGGAGCTGGGCCTCACGCTGCCCGGCACCACCATCGTGTGCGGCGACAGCCACACCTCCACGCACGGCGCGTTTGGCGCGGTGGCCTTCGGCATCGGCACCAGTCAGGTGGCCCAGGTGATGGCCACCCAGTGCCTGCTGCTCAGCCGCCCCCAGCGCATGCGCATCACCGTAGACGGCGAACTACGACCCGGCGTCACGGCCAAAGACCTTATTCTCTACGTGATTTCGCAGCTCGGCACGGGTGGGGCCACCGGCTATTTCGTGGAATACGCCGGCAGTGCCGTGCGCGCCCTCAGCATGGAAGGCCGCATGACAGTCTGCAACATGAGCATCGAAATGGGGGCCCGCGGCGGCCTCATCGCACCGGATGAAACGACGTTTGCTTACGTTGAAGGCCGGCCTTACGCCCCCAAAGAAGCTGCCTGGGACCAGGCCGTGGCTTATTGGAAAACGCTGTTTTCGGACAAAGACACGGTTTTTGATGCCGAGCACCGTTTCGATGCCGCGGCCATCCCGCCGATGATTACCTACGGCACCAACCCCGGCATGGGCATCGCGCTGAACGGCCACATTCCCAGTGAAGTGCCCGCCAGCGAAGCCGAAAGTTTCGATAAGTCGCTACAATACATGGGTTTTCAACGGGGCGAGTCGCTGCTGGGTAAGGAAATCAACTACGTTTTCATCGGCAGCTGCACCAATTCCCGCATCGAGGATTTGCGGGCCGTGGCGGCTTACGTGCAGGGCAAGCAGAAGGCCCAGCACGTCGAGGCCATCATTGTGCCCGGCTCGAAGCAGGTGGAGCAGCAGGCTATTGCCGAAGGGCTGGATAAGATTCTGGCCGAAGCCGGCTTCGAGCTGCGCGAACCCGGTTGCAGCGCCTGCCTGGCCATGAACGAGGACAAGATTCCGGCCGGCGCTTACTGCGTGGCTACCTCGAACCGCAACTTCGAGGGGCGGCAGGGGCCGGGCTCGCGCACGCTGCTGGCAAGCCCGCTGGTGGCGGCCATCACGGCGGTGCAGGGGCGCATTGTAGACATCACGCAGTACTTGAATTAGGGCCATGGAAAAGTTTCAGACCCTGCACTCGGCCGCCGTGCCGCTGCCCTTCGAAAACATCGATACGGACCAGATTATTCCGGCCCGTTTCCTGAAAGCTACGACGAGGGAGGGCTTCGGCGAGAATTTATTCCGGGACTGGCGCTGCAACGCCGACGGAACGCCGAAGCTCGACTTCGTTCTCAACGACCCGCGCTACGCCGGCCGGATTTTGCTGGCGGGCAAGAATTTCGGCTGCGGCTCCAGCCGGGAGCACGCTGCCTGGGCGCTGTACGACGCCGGTTTTCGGGTGGTGATTTCGAGCTACTTCGCCGATATTTTCCGGGGCAATGCGCTGAATACCGGACTGCTGCCCCTGCAAGTGACCGATGCCGGACTGAGCCAGCTTTTCGCCTGGGTGGAAGCGGATGCTGACACGCAATTCGTGGTGAACCTGCCGGAGCAAACACTCCATGTGCCGGCCCACAACGCTACTATCGGCTTCGAAATCGACCCCTACAAGAAGGAATGCCTGATTAACGGCTACGACGATATTGATTATTTAGTGAGTCAAAAACCGGCCATTGAGGCCTACGAATCAAACCGAACCTGGACCTGGTAAGCAACTAGCAAGACGATGGTAAGCAAGAAAATAGCCGTGTTGCCCGGCGATGGCATCGGGCCCGAAGTCTGTCGGCAGGCCGTGAAAGTGCTGGAGGCCGTGGCCGAGCGGTTCGACCACCGCTTCGGCCTCAGCTCCCACCTGATGGGCGCCTGCGCCATCGACGCGACCGGCAACCCGTTGCCCGACGAAACCCTCGACGCCTGCCGCGCCGCCGATGCGGTACTGCTCGGCGCCATCGGCGACCCGAAATACGACAACGACCCCAGCGCCAAAGTGCGCCCCGAACAGGGCCTGCTGCGCCTGCGCAAAGAGCTGGGCCTATTCGCCAATATCCGGCCCGTGAAGGCCTACGACGTGCTGCTGGCCCATTCGCCCCTGAAAAAGGAGCGCATCCAGGGCACCGACATGGTCATCTTTCGCGAGCTTACCGGTGGCATTTACTTCGGCGAAAAGGGCCGCACTGCCGACGGCGAAGGCGCCTACGACCACTGCACCTACAGCCGCCACGAAATCCGCCGCGTCGCGCACCTGGCATTTCAGGCCGCCGCCGGTCGCCGCCGGCACCTCACGCTGGTCGACAAAGCCAACGTGCTGGAAACCTCCCGCCTCTGGCGCGAGGAAGTGCGTGCAATGGCCGCTCAATACCCCGAAGTGACGGTGGATTACCTCTTCGTGGACAACGCCGCGATGCAGGTTATTCTGAACCCCACGCAGTTCGACGTGATTCTAACCGAGAATATGTTCGGCGATATTATATCGGATGAGGCTTCGGTCATTGCCGGCTCCATGGGCCTGCTGCCCTCGGCTTCGGTGGGCGAACAGGTGGCCTTGTTCGAACCCATCCACGGCTCGTACCCGCAGGCCAAGGGCAAGGGCATTGCCAATCCCATCGCCGCCATTTTGTCGGTGGCTCTGCTGCTGGAACACTTGTCGCTGAACGAGGAAGCCGCCCTGGTGCGCGAGGCCGTGGACGAGGCCTTAAACAACGGCATTCTGACCCGCGAATTGAACACGACCGCGCCTTATACCACCGAGGAAGTAGGCAACTACATCGCCTTCTGGATTGCTGATTCCAACGAGAAGCAATGGAATAAAAACAACGTGGAAATCGGCATCAGCACGATTATTTGATTGAATGCTGGCCGATTGAAACAAATGAGGCCGTCATGCTGAGCGCAGCCGAAGCATCCCGCGTGTGGTAGTAACTCAATCGATTGGTTTACTGTCCCGAGCGAGATGCTTTGACTCTGCGGACGCCAGATGAGCATGCCGTTTTAACACCGCTTTGACACCCATGAAAAACCTCTTTACACTAGTCATTACGGTCATTACTCCTTGCCTGGCGGGCGCCTAGGAACAGCTTGTTGCACGCTGCAAAAGCCTTTCTAAGCTCCGCGCTCAGGAAGGCTTTTTTAGATATACTCTCTTCTCTTTCAAGTTTTAAGCAAGCATGTATTTCAATCCCGATACCCTCGCCTTCGTTGACGGCGAGTTTGTGAAAGCTGAGGCGGCCCAGGTGGGCGCTTATGCGCAGTCGCTGCACTATGGCTATGCCGTTTTTGAGGGCATCCGGTCCTATGCCACGCCGGCTGGTACCCAGATTTTCAAGGCCCGCGAGCATTTCGAGCGGCTGCAGTATTCGTGTCAGAGCATCGGCCTGCCCTTCGCCTACTCGGTGGAAGAGCTGACCGATATTACCTACCAATTGCTGGAGAAAAACGGCCTCGCCGACGCCTACATCCGCCCGCTGGTGTATGCCGGCACGCCCAACATGACCCTGAAATGCGCCAGCAGCAGCAACCTGCTCATCGCCGTCTGGGACTGGGGCAAGTACCTCGGCGACCAGAGCCTGCGCCTCAGCATCTCGCCCTACCAGCGCCCTAATCCCAAGGCCGTGCCCATCGAGGCCAAAGTTTCGGGCCACTACGTCAACTCCATCATTGCCAGCTCTGAAGCCAAGGGTCGCGGCTTCGACGAAGCCCTGTTGCTGGACATGAACGGCTATGTGGCCGAAGGCCCGGGTGCCAACTTCTTCTTTGAGAAAAACGGGGAGCTGTTCACCGCTCCCGCCGGGAGCATCCTGCGCGGCATCACCCGCAACACGATTATTGACCTGGCCCGCGAGGCCGGCATCAGCGTCACCGAAAAGTTTTTCACGCCCGATGAGCTGCAAGGTGCCACCGGGGCCTTCTATACCGGCACGGCCGCCGAAGTCGTGGGCATTGCGGCCATCGATGAGCTGGAGTTCAACGTGCCTTTTTCCGAGACGCTGGGGGCCCGGCTGGGTGAGCGCTACCGGGCGCTGGTGACGGGCGCGCTGGTGGCGCAAAACGCCTAGCTGAACGACATAAAAGAACGTCATGCTCATCTGGCGTCCGCACAGCGAAGCATCGCTACCGCTTCGTTGCAATGGCATCGATTAGTTGAGCAGTAGAGATGCTTCGACAAGCTCAGCATGACATACGATTTCCAATCCACCCCAAATCCTGCCATGATTCTCAATAAATACAGCCGCATCTACACCCAGGACGACAGCTTGCCGGCCTCGCAGGCCATGCTCATCGGTTCGGGCTTGTCGGATGCGGATTTGCGTAAGCCGTTCGTGGGCATCTGCTCCACGGGCTTTGAGGGCAACACTTGCAACATGCACCTGGACGCGCTGGCCGACGGCGTGAAAATCGGGGTGCAGGCCCAGGGGCTGGTGGGGCTGCGCTTCAACACCATCGGGGTGAGCGACGGCATCACCAACGGCACGCCGGGGATGCGGTTTTCGCTGGTGTCGCGCGAGATTATCGCCGACTCGATTGAGGCCATGGCGGGCGCGCACAACTACGACGCCCTGGCCACCGTGGTGGGCTGCGACAAAAACATGCCCGGCGCGCTCATCGCCATGGCGCGGCTCAACCGGCCCTCGCTCATGGTGTACGGCGGCACCATCAAGGGCGGCACGTTCAAGGGGCAGCAGCTCAACATCGTGTCGTGTTTTGAGGCGTATGGGAAGAAGCTGCAGGGGCAGATTTCGGACGAGGACTACAGCGGCATCATCCACAATGCCTGTCCTGGGCCGGGGGCCTGCGGCGGCATGTACACGGCCAATACCATGGCCGCCGCCATCGAGGCGCTGGGCATGAGCGTACCGTTTTCGTCGTCGCTGCCCGCCGTGAGCGTGGAGAAAAACCAGGAGTGCCTGGACGCGGGGGCCTACCTGCGGCTTTTATTGGAGCGCGACATCAAGCCCCGCGACATTCTGGTGCGGGCGGCGTTCGAGAACGCGCTGGTGGTGGTGACGGTGCTGGGCGGCTCCACCAATGCCGTGCTGCACCTCATCGCCATTGCCCACGCGGCCGGCGTGCACCTCACCATGGAGGATTTCCAGGCCGTGAGCAACCGCGTGCCGGTGCTGGCCGACCTCAAGCCCAGCGGCCGGTACCTCATGGAGGACCTGTCGGCCCTGGGCGGCGTGCCCGCCGTGATGCGTACCCTGCTGGATGCGGGCCTGCTGCGCGGCGACCTGCTGACCGTGACCGGCCAGACCCTGGCCGAAAACCTCGCCGATATCAAGCCGCTGGGCGCGGAACAGGATTTGCTGCGCCCGCTGGACAATCCCATCAAGGCCGACGGCCACATCCAGATTCTCTACGGCAACCTCGCCTCCAAAGGCGCGGTGGCCAAAATCACGGGCAAGGAAGGCCTGCGCTTCGAAGGCCCGGCCAATGTGTTCGACTCGGAAGAAGCGCTGAACGAGGGCATCACCGCCGGCAAAATCAAGGCCGGCGAGGTGGTTGTGATTCGCTACGTGGGGCCGAAGGGCGGGCCGGGCATGCCCGAAATGCTCAAGCCCACGTCGGCCATCATCGGGGCCGGGCTGGGCGATAAGGTGGCCCTGATTACGGACGGGCGCTTTTCGGGCGGCACCCACGGCTTCGTAGTGGGCCATGTCTGCCCCGAGGCGTATGACGGCGGAGGCATCGCGCTGGTTGAAAACGGCGACTGGATTATCCTCGATGCCGCCGCCAACACCATCGATATCCAGCTGGACCCCGCACTGCTGGAGCTGCGCCGCCGCCAGTGGCAGCGCCCGCGTCCCAGCGTCAGCCAGGGCGTGCTGCTCAAATACATCCGCACCGTGAGCGACGCCAGTCACGGCTGCATCACCGATTTACTGGAGGAGGAACCGGTGGCGGTTCCGGCCGCAGCCCACGTCAACCTCTCCCCCTGACCCCCTCTCCAAAAAAGAGGGAGCACCGGAAATGCCCTTCTAAGAACCTCGCATCTGCGCTAAACTGGTGCCCCCTCTTTTTTGGAGAGGGGGGCAGGGGCTGAAGTTGACGGGTGCGCCATTCCACCGAATTATTAGCTCAAAGCCATGTTAACCAACGAGCCAACAACTGCCCTTGCCGAGCCGGAAACCACTGTTTCTGCTGCTCCAGCAGCTACGGAAGAAACTGCCCCTGCGCCCAATTCCACCGGGGCCACGGCCGTGCTGAACATCCTGCTGGCCGAGGGCGTGGACACGATTTTCGGCTATCCCGGCGGGGCCATCATCCCGATTTACGATGCGCTCTACGACTTCAAGGAGCAGCTGAACCATGTGCTGGTGCGGCATGAGCAGGGCGGCATCCACGCGGCGCAGGGCTATGCGCGGGCGTCGGGCAGAGTGGGCGTGGTGTTTGCCACCAGCGGGCCGGGCGCGACCAATCTGGTCACCGGCCTGGCCGATGCGCTGATTGACAGCACGCCGCTGGTCTGCATCACGGGGCAGGTGTTCGCGCATTTGCTGGGCACCGATGCCTTCCAGGAAACCGATATTATCAACATCACCACGCCGGTTACGAAGTGGAACTACCAGGTGACCAAGGCCGAGGAAATCCCTGAGGCGCTGGCCAAGGCGTTCTACATCGCGCGCAGCGGCCGGCCCGGTCCGGTGCTGATTGATATCACCAAAAACGCCCAGCAGCAGGCCTTCCATTTCGCATCCTACGCGCCGTGCACGCACATTAGGAGCTACCGCCCGGTGCCCATCGTGCGCCCCGAGTACCTGCGGGAAGCGGCGGCGCTCATCAACCAGGCCCGGCGGCCGTTTGTGCTCTGGGGCCAGGGCGTGGTGCTGGGCGCGGCCGAGCGGGAGTTCAAGGCTTTTATTGAGAAAAGCGGCATCCCGGCGGCCTGGACCATCCTTGGGGCGGGCGCGCTGCCCACCGACCATCCGCTGAACGTGGGCATGCTGGGCATGCACGGCAACTACGGCCCCAATGTGCTCACCAACGAGTGTGACGTGCTTATCGCCATCGGCATGCGCTTCGACGACCGGGTAACGGGCCGCCTCGATAAGTACGCCCGCCAGGCGAAGGTCATTCACCTCGACATCGACCCCACCGAAATCGACAAAAACGTGGCCGCCACCGTGCCCGTGTGGGGCGACTGCCGCGAAACCCTGCCGCTGCTCACCGCCCTCGTCGAGCCCAAAACGCACCCTGAATGGCACCAGCGCTTCCGCGACCACATGGCCGAGGAAGTGGCCGCCGTGATAAACGACGAGCTGTTCCCGACCGGCGAGGAGCTGACGATGGGCGAAGTCATCCAGCAACTTAACGAGCTGACCCAGGGCGAGGCCATCATCGTGACCGACGTGGGCCAGCACCAGATGGTGGCCTGCCGCTACGCCCGGTTCAACCACACCCGCAGCAACATCACCAGTGGCGGGCTGGGTACGATGGGCTTTGCGCTGCCGGCCGCCATCGGGGCCAAGTTTGGCGCGCCGCAGCGGCCGGTGGTGGCCATCATCGGCGACGGCGGCGTGCAGATGACCATCCAGGAGCTGGGCACCATCATGCAAACCGGGGTCGACGTGAAAATTATCATCCTCAACAACCGCTTCCTGGGCATGGTGCGGCAGTGGCAGGAGCTGTTTCACACCCGCCGCTACTCGTTTGTGGATATCCAAAGCCCTGATTACGTGACCGTAGCCAGCGGCTACCGCATCCCCGGCCAGCGCGTGGAGGCGCGGGAAGAACTACAGCCCGCGCTGCAAAAGATGCTGGCGCACCCCGGCTCCTTTCTGCTGGATATTATGGTGGCCAAGGAGAATAACATCTTCCCGATGGTGCCGCAGGGGTGCAGCGTGGCGGAAATCAGGCTGAAATAGAACGAAGGCAGAACAAAAAAAGAACGTCATGCAGAGCGAAGCGCAGCGGAGTCGAAGCATCTCGCTTGCCTTAGTAATCCACATCAATAGAACGATTGAATTAGTGACAGCACGCGAGATGCTTCGACTCCGCTGCGCTTCGCTCTGCATGACGTTCTGAGAAACGATACCCAACCACTCATGAGCCAGTTCCCAACCATCGACCGCCAGGAATACAACATCACGGCTTACACCGAAAACCAGGTGGGCTTGCTCAACCGCATTGCCATCATTTTCTCGCGCCGCAAAATCAACATTGAGAGCCTGAACACTTCGCCGTCCGAAATTGAAGGCATCCACCGCTTCAACATCGTGATTACCGAAACGGAGGAGGTGGTGAGCAAGCTGGCCCGCCAGATTGAGAAGCAGGTGGAGGTGCTGAAAGTGTACTACAACACCAACGCCGACGTAATCTGGCAGGAAATGGCGCTCTACAAAGTGCCCACCGACGTGATTGCCGAAAAGGCCTCCGTGGAGCGCCTGCTGCGCGAAAACGGGGCCCGCGCCGTGGTGATTCGCAAGGATTACACGGTGTTTGAAACCACCGGGCACCGCGAGGAAACCGACAACCTGATTAAGGTTTTGCAGCCATACGGGCTGATTGAGTTTGTGCGCAGCGCCCGCATTGCCATCATCAAGGCCAGCGACGGCTTCAACCACAAGCTGCGCGAATTCGAGCGCCGCGAGCCCAGCGAGGACGTGTCGGAAAACGAGTTTTTGAACAGCCGCGACGCGGTGTTTACGATGTAAAGTAGCGCGGACTCTGTAGTCCGCGAGTCAAACGATGTTCTTTCAACCCACGTGCGGACTACAAAGTCCGCGCTACAACCCAACCCCCAAGCCCATGGCCCAAATCAACTTCGGCGGCGTAGACGAAACCGTCATCACCCGCGACGAATTCCCCCTCGCAAAGGCACTGGAATTCCTCAAAGACGACACCATTGCCGTTATCGGCTACGGCGTGCAGGGCCCCGGCCAGGCGCTGAACATGCGCGACAACGGCTTCAACGTGATTGTGGGCCAGCGCTCGGGCACGTCTTCGTGGGACCGCGCCATCAAGGACGGCTGGGTGGAGGGCGAAACCCTGTTTTCGCTGGAAGAAGCGGCCGAGCGCGGCACCATCGTGTGCAACCTGCTGAGCGACGCCGGCCAGATTGCCCTGTGGCCCATGCTGAAAAGCAAGCTCACGGCCGGCAAAACGCTGTACTTCTCGCACGGCTTCGGCATCACGTTCAATGAGCAGACCAACATCATTCCGCCCGCCGATGTGGACGTGATTCTGGTGGCGCCCAAGGGCAGCGGCACCAGCCTGCGCCGTCTGTTTCTGGCCGGGGGCGGGTTGAATTCCTCGTTTGCCGTGTTTCAGGATGCCACCGGCAAGGCCTGGGAAAAAGCCATTGCCATGGGCATCGGCGTGGGCTCGGGCTATTTGTTCGAAACCGATTTCAAGAAGGAAGTGTACTCCGACCTCACCGGCGAGCGCGGCGTGCTGATGGGCGCCCTGGCCGGCATCATCGAAGCCCAATACCAGGTGCTGCGCCAGCGCGGCCACTCGCCCTCCGAGGCCTTCAACGAAACCGTGGAAGAGCTGACCCAAAGCCTGGTGCCGCTGGTGGGCGAAAACGGCATGGACTGGATGTTTGCCAACTGCTCGGTGACGGCCCAGCGCGGCGCCCTGGACTGGAAAGGCCGCTTCCGCGAGGCCACCCTGCCCGTGCTGAATGAGCTGTACGACAGCGTGGCCTCGGGCAAAGAAGCCGCCCGCACCATCGAGCGCGGCACCACCCCCAACTACCGCCAGGAGCTGGACGCCGAGCTGAAAGAAGTGCGCGACTCCGAGCTGTGGCAGACCGGCGCCACCGTGCGCCAGCTGCGTTCGAAAGCGGCCGAGAAGGTGGAGGCGGTGTAGAGACGCGTATTCGCGTCTCGTCGTTGAACGGTCCGCATTGAACGTCTATCCCTGAACGTCATGCTGAGCGCAGCCGAAGCATGACGTTCTTTTTTCTCCCAATCCTTATGGAAAACGCCACCACTGCCCCGTCGGCCGTGACCTTGAAAAATGTGGAGCGGGCGGCGCGCAACCTCAAGCACGTCATCTACAAAACGCCACTGCTGCAAAACCACGGCCTCTCGCGCACCTACGAGGCCACGGTGCTGCTCAAGCGGGAGGATTTGCAGGTGGTGCGCTCCTACAAGATTCGCGGGGCCTACCACAAGATGAGCACGCTGCCGCCCATCATCGGGGAGCGCGAAATAGTGTGCGCCAGCGCCGGCAACCACGCCCAGGGCGTGGCCTACGCCTGCCAATTGCTGGGCCTGAAAGGCTACATTTTCATGCCCGCCCAAACGCCCGCGCAGAAGGTGGACAAGGTGCGCCTCTTCGGCAAGGAATACGTGGAAGTGGTGCTCACCGGGGCCAGCTTCGACGACTCGTTTCGCTCAGCGAAGGCGTTCAGTGACGAGCGCGGCAGCACCTTCATTCACCCCTTCGACGACCTGGCCATTGTGGAAGGGCAGGCCACGGTGGGGCTGGAGATTCTGAAAGCGGCCACCGTGCCCATCGACTACTGCTTCATGCCGATTGGCGGGGGCGGGCTGGCCTCGGGCGTGGCCAGCGTGTTCCGGCTGCTGAGCCCGGCTACCCGGCTCGTTGGCGTGCAGCCGCTGGGCGCACCGTCCATGCACAACGCCATCCAAAACAACCAGCACGCGGCGCTGGCCAGCATCGACAGCTTCGTGGACGGCGCGGCCGTGAAGTGCCCCGGCCAGCTCACGTATGAGCTGTGCCGGGAATTGCTAGATGAAGTGGTGCTGGTGCCCGAAGGCCAGGTTTGCCTCGATTTGCTGAAGATGTACAACGAGGAAGGCATTGTGCTGGAGCCGGCCGGCACGCTCACCATCTCGGCCCTGCACCAGTTTGCTAACCGCATTCAGGGCAAAACCGTGGTGTGCGTGGTGAGCGGCTCCAACAACGACATCACCCGGATGGAGGACATCAAGGAGCGCGCCGCCAAGTATCAGGGCCTGAAACACTACTTTATGGTGAATTTCAACCAGGCCCCCGGGGCCCTGCGCCGCTTCGTAAACAACGTGCTGCGCGAGGGCGACGACATCATCCACTTTCAGTACATCAAGAAAAATAACAAGGAAAAAGGCCCCGTTTTCGTCGGCATCGAAGTCACGCAGCCGCACGACGTGGAAGCCATCAAGGCCCGGATGGGGGAGGAGGGCTTCAGCTTCGAATACCTGAACGGCCAGCCCGATTTCCTGGCGCTGCTGGTGTAATTGCCGATATACAGCGCAAAATAACGGTCATGCTGAGCGCAGCCGAAGCATCTCTACCGCAATAGTAAATCTGATTACTCACGCGGTAAAGATGCTTCGGCTGCGCTCAGCATGACGTTCGGGGGGCTTATTAAACAGCTTCGAAGGAAGTGTTTGGTGAGGCTACGCTTTTTTCATCTCGTAAAACCGTACGTAATCCACCACCATCTGCTGGGGGAATGCGGCTTCGTCTATGCCTTTCTGGCCGCCCCACTCGCCGCCCACGGCCACGTTCAGCAGCAGGTGGAAGGGCTTGTCCCAGGGCCAGGTTTCCCAGCCGGTGCCCTCGTTGCGGGCCGCGAAGTACAGCTCGCCGTCGATTTCGGCGGTGATGGTTTCGGGCGTCCACTCAATGGCGTAGGTGTGGAAAGCCGTGGTGGCATCGGCCACTTTGGTGATGCCGGTTTTTTGGGTGTTGATGCGGAAATAGTACGCCTTGCAGTGCGTGGTGGCGTGAATCACGTTGGGGTCGTAGCCAACGTGCTCCATGATGTCGATTTCGCCGTTATCCGGCCAGCCTTTGTTGCCGTAGGTGTTCGCATCGGGCAGCATCCAGATGGCGGGCCAGGTGCCGCGCCCGCCCGGAATCCGGGCCCGGATTTCGAAGCGGCCATAGAGCTGGCTGCCGCCCTTGCCGCGCGATACCAGCCGGGCGGAGGTGTAGTCGTTGCCGGCCACCAGGGCTTCCTTGCGGGCTTCCACAATGAGGTTGCCGCCTTCGACGCGGGCATTTTCGCGGCGCTTTTTGGTGTAGTATTCCAGCTCTTTGTTGCCCCAGCCGTGGCCGCCCACGTCGTAGGTCCACTTCGTGGAATCGGGCAGGCCGGTGTAGTTGAACTCGTCGCTCCAGGCCAGCTTGTGGAAAGTGTAGCGCGGCCGGTCCGGGGGCGGCGCGGGTAAGTCGGTGTGGAAGGCGCTGCTTAGGAACAGCAGGCCGGCAAGCAGGGGTGAAAGCATGCGGTTGAGAAATTAACTGCTCATTACTGCCATCGGGGGCGGCCGCACCCAGCTCCCATGAGCCGGGTACGGCCACCGCCTATCCGGCGGGTCTATTTGTTCCCACCAAGCCCCAGCCGGAGTGACAGCGGGCCTACGCGCCTGTGCGGACGGGCAGGCTTATCGATATTGGAAATACTTCACGTAGTCCACCTGCATTTGCTGCGGAAAGGTGGTGCTGGCATCGGGGTTGCCATCGAAGTCGCCGCCCACGGCCACGTTCAGCACCGCGAAAAACGGGTTATTGAACGGGAACGGGCTGGCGTCGCTGCCCGTGAAGGAGTAGTACTGCTGCCCGTCGATGAAGAAACGCAGCAAGTCCTTGCTGCGCACGACGGAGAAAAGGTGGAAGTCGGCCGAAAGGTCGGCGGGCATTACCTGCGTCGTGCCCTTGTAGCGATGGTCGGCGGTGCTGGTGCCGAAGTGCATGGTGGTGAGAAACTGGAGCGGCTGGCTGCCGCGCAGCTCCATGATGTCGATTTCGCCGCACTTGGGCCAGTTATTCTGGTCGATATCGGCCCCCAGCATCCAAATGGCCGGCCACACGCCTTTGCCTTTGGGCACCTTGGCGCGCACGTCGATGCGGCCGTATTGAAAGCTCTGCTTGCCCTTCGTAATAAGGCGGCCCGAAGTATAAGCGTTGGTGCCCGACTGCTGGCGGCGGGCCGAAATAACCAGGTTGCCGCCGGTCAGGTACACGTTGTCGCTGGAATTGGTGTAGGCTTCCAGCTCGTTGTTGCCCCAGCCGCCGCCGCCCAGCTCGTAGGCCCACTTGGTCTGGTCGAGGGCGCTGCCGTCGAACTCGTCGCTCCACACCAGGTTGTTGTAGTCGGCGTAGTTGTGGGCTTCCTCGTTCACCACCGGCACCACGGGCGTGGGCGGCACGGGGGTAAACGTAGAGCCTTTATCGGTGCAGGAGGACATCAGGCCCAGGGCCAGCAGCAGGCTGGCCCCGAGCCGATAGTTCCGCCGCGTAATCACGGATGGGATTTTCATAAAAGGATTGTTAGCTAAATAATAAGGCGAGGGTTAATGCCCACCTATCTGGGCACCATCTTGATGGTGAACACCGTGCCGCCGTTCAGACCGCTGCCGGCCCGGAGCACCAGGTGCTGGGCATCAATGGACAGAATACGGTATACGCGCTCGGTCGGCGAGGCGTCGGTGGCGGCAATAAAGGCGGCGGGGTCGCTGAAGGTGAACTGCGCGAGGCCGGTGCCGGCGGCGGGGCCAAACGTGTACGCCCACGTCGCGGTGCGCGGAGCCTGGCAGGTGTAAGGCCCGGCCACAAAGGTTTCGGCCAGGGCATTATAAGCCATGGTGTTGGCCGTGGAGAAGGTGTATTCGTCATCGGACTGGCAGGTGGGCAGCGCTCCGGCCAGCACGCCGGCAAAGTAGGAAGTGGGGGCAGCTTCCGTGCCCACCACAATGGGGGCATCGGCCGTGTTGTCCAGTTTCCAGGTTTTCGACGAGCCGCCGGTGAGCAGCTGCTTGATGGGGGCCGTGGCGTCGTACGGGGCAAAGGTGACGGTGGTGCGGGTGCCGTCGGGGTTGGCGCCGCGCAGGCGCAGGCGGGTGTCAGTAGCTTCCAGAATGTCGTAGGTTTTGTTCGCCACCGAGTCGGGCAGGCCGAGGAAAGCGCCTTTGCCTTTGAGCACAATCTGGGGGTTGCCGCCGGTGTTGGGCCGGAACACGAAGCTGCTGCTTCTGCTGAGCGAGGTGCCGCAGGCACCGTTCTGGTAGGTAGAGCCGGCGCTTTCGTAGTTCACCGAGTAGCTGTTGCTGAACGAGAACTGGTCGTCGAGCTGGCAGGCGGGCAGCGTGCCCGAGGCCGAAAGCTGCACGCCCGCTGCCGTTTCTTTCACAATGGCGCCCGCCGCGCCCGAGAAGGCCCACACGCGGGTGCCGCTGCCGGCGCAGTCCACCAGCTTGCTGAACGCGGCGTTGGCGCAGGCATCGGGAATGGTGATGGTTTGCTTGGCCGAAATGCCCGTGCCGCCCTTGCCGGCCGTAATCAGCTCTACCTGGTAGGTGCCGCCGCGCGGATAGGTGTGCTGCACCGAATTGCCGGTGGCCGGCGAGTTTTCGCCAATAAAATTCCACTCGTAGAGGAATCCATCCTGGCTGGTGCTGGTGAAGGTTACCACCGTCGGAAACTCGGCAGTATTCACCTGATAGGTGAAGCTGGACTGCGGCGCCGGGCCCTCCAGCTTGTAATCGTCGCCCGCTCTTTTGCAGGAAGTCAGCAGCAGGGGGGCCATCAACAGGCCCAGTGCCGCCGCGCGTACTATATTTTTCATGGGAATATCTCAGAGAAGGAATGAAGGGAAAACCAAGGGCCCGCCCGCGCTGGGTTGCAGCCCGGGCGGACGGGCGGCCGGCTTAGTAGCCGGGATTCTGGGCCAGGCCGGGGTTCACGTCGCGCTCCGTCTGCGGAATGGGCAGCACGATGTTGAAGGGGTGAAACTCGCGGTAGGCGAGCAGCTCACCGGTCCGCTTCATGTCGAACCAGCGGTCGTTCTCAAACGCCAGCTCGTACTTCCGCTCGCGCCACACGGCCGTTTTGAATGCCGTGGCGCTGAGGCTGGCCGCGAGGTCGTGCGAGCCCGCCGTGTTGATGGGCTGGCCAAATGAGCGGCGGCGCACCTTGTTGATGGCTTCCAGGCCTTCGGGCGTGGGGCCCACGGCCTCGGCCAGAATCAGGTACACTTCGGCCAGGCGCAACACCGGAATGTTAAGCTCCGAATCCCAGATGTTGGTGTTCACCTTGCCCACAAACCACTTTTTGCAGCCGTAGCCGTGGGGCGAGCCCGGCAGCGACGTCGGCTGAACCTGGCCGTTGGGGTACACGTCGCCCGGCTTCCAGATGGTCACGTCGCGGCGCGTGTCGCCGGCTTCGTAGCCGGCCACGAAAGCGTCTTCGGGGATGTTGAAGCCGTAGCCGCCCTGGGGCACGATGCCCTGGCCGCGCGGGCCAAAGAATTCGTTGCCCACAAAGCCCAGGCCGTCGAACGTGTACTGGTTGCGGGCCGATACGTACTGCACTTCAAACAACGACTCCTGGCCGTTCTCATTGGCCACCTTGAAATTGTCGCCGTAGTTGGCCCACATGCTTTTGCCGCTGCCGCTGATAACGGCGCGGGCCTGCGTGGCCGCCTCCGCCAGTTTGCCTTCGGTGAGGTACACCTTGGCCAGCAGGCCGGTAGCGGCCCATTTGGTGGCGCGGCCCAGGTCGTCGCCGCTGTACGAGGCAGGCAGCTTGGTGATGGCGTCCAGCAAGTCTTTCTCAATCTGCGCGTAGACCTGGGCGGCCGGGGTGCGCGGAATGTTTACCTGGTCCAGCGTGGTGGGCGGCGAGGTCAGCAGCGGCACATCGCCGTAGGCCCGCACCAGGTCGAAGTAGTACTTGGCCCGCAGGAAGTCGGCTTCGCCAAGGCTGCGCGTCTGAATGGCCGGGTCAATTTGCATGGTCGGCACCTTCTGCAGCACAATGTTGGCGCGGCCAATGCCGATGAAGCAGCCGCCCCACAGGCGGGTAATCAGCGGGTTGGTGGTCGGGATGTTGAAGTGGTCGAGCTGCTGCTGCTCGATGCCGTCGCCGCCGCCGCCGCCGCCGGTGTAGGAAATGTCGCCGCCGATGTCGCCGATGCCCCACAGGGCGTAGTTGTACTGGCCGCCCTTGCCCAGCTCGCTGTAAATGGCGTTGGTGGCCTGAATGGCGTCGGTGGTCGTTTTGTAGAAGTTCGCGTCGGTCACCTGGTCGGTCGGGGATTCTTCCAGGTATTTCTCGCCGCAGCCCGTCAGGAAGAGGCCCAGCGTGAGCAGCAAGGCGCTGCCGGTGTATTTAGGGAGGGATAACATCGTGTTGGGAAAATTAGAAGGTTAGAAACCGATGTTGAGGCCGGCGAGGAACACACGCGCTTGCGGGTAGACGCCCAGGTCCACGCCGCGGGAGCCTACTTCGGGGTCGAAACCAGTGTATTTGGTCAGGGTGAGCAGGTTCTGGGCGCTCACGTACACGCGCACTTGTTTGGACGCAATGTGTTCCAGCACGCTCTTGGGCAGGGCGTAGCCCAGCGTCAGGGTTTTGATGCGCATGTAGGAACCGTCCTCCACGTAGTAGCTGCTCACGCGCAGGTTGGTGTTGGGGTCGCCGGCAATGGCGCGGGGCACGTCGTTGCTGGTGCCGGGGCCGGTCCAGCGGCCCAGCACGCGGGTGCTGCCGTTGCTGTTGCCGTACAAGGCGCTTTCCAAGACGTAGCGGTTCTGGTCGTAAATCTTGTTGCCCTGCGAGCCCTGCAGGAACACGTTCAGGTCGAAGCCTCGGTAAGAGAACGTGTTATTCACGCCGTAGGTGAACTTGGGGTTCGGGTCGCCAATGAACGTGCGGTCGTCGGCGTTGATAACGCCATCCCCGTTCACGTCCTTAAAGCGGATATCGCCGGGGGCGGCGCCGTTCTGGGTGGCGTGGTTCCGCACATCTTCGGGCGTCTGGAACAGGCCGTCGGCCACGTAGCCATAGAAGGAGCCAAAGGCCTGGCCCTGGTCGTAGCGCACAATCACGCCGCTCAGGCCGCTCAGGCCGTCGTAGGGCTTCCCTACACCCAGCGATTCCAGGCGGGTTTTGTAGGCCGACAGGTTCAGGTTGGTGGTCCAGTTGAAGCCGCTCTCGCCGCCCTGGAAGTTGTGCGAAGTGAAGGAGAAGTCAACGCCGCGGTTGTAGGCCGAAGCCGCGTTGCGGTTCACGCTCTCGTACGTGCCCGACACCAGCGACACCGGCACCGGCGCAATCAGGTTCGGCGACTTGCGCTCGTAGATGTCAACAGTGGCTTCGAAGCGGTTTTCCAGAAAGCCGAAGTCAATGCCGACGTTCGCCTGGTTGTTGGTTTCCCAGCGCAGCTGGTCGTTGGCCAGCCGAGTGGGCGCGGCCCCGGTCTGAATGTTGCCCGCCGCGCCAAACGGATACTGAATGTTCGAGTTGATGGCGTAGAGGTAGGCGAAGCGGCCGGCGTTGTTGGGGTTGCCCACCTTGCCGTAGCCCGCCCGCACCTTCAGGTTGCTGATAACGCGGTTGCCTTTCAGGAATTCTTCCTCCGAAATCCGCCAGCCGGCCGATACGCCGGGGAAGAAGCCGAACTGCGAGCCGGGCTGGAAGTTGCTCACGCCGTCGTAGCGGGCAATGGCCGACAACAGGTACTTGCCGGCAAACTCATAGTTCAAACGAGCAAAATAGCTGGCAATGTGCGCAACGGGGTTGATAATTCCCCCATTGGCCAGCGCTGGGTTAAGAGGGCCCGTGTTGATTACCTGCAAATCGTTGCGCGAGTAGCCAGTGCGGTAAGCCTGCACGTTGCTGAAGCCAAACGACTGCGCCGACTGTCCTGCCAGTACCGTCACCTGGTGCTTGTCACCGAAGAGGTGGTCGTAGGTGGCGGTGTTCTCAATCAGAAAGCTTGGCGTGTAAGATGAGGTAGCAGTCCCGCCCGATGTTTCCTGAGTATAGCGGGTGTTGTACACTTCGGTGCCTACGCGCAGTTCCGGCACTCCCGGCCGGAAGCCGTTGTAGTTTTCAAATACAAGGTCAGCGCCTAGGTTGGTACGGAAGCGGAGTCCTTTTACTGGTTCCAGTTCAGCGAAGAAGGTGGTCAGTGCCCGGTTACGAATGAACTTCTGGTTGCTAATCGTTGCGGACGCCAAGGGGTTCTCCTCCACGAAGTTGTCTTGCTGGCCGCGGGGCTCATAGTAGTAGCCGTCCGGGCGGTATATCGGAATGATGGAAGGAATCCGAATGGCCTGTTGCACCGTGCCATACTCGTTGTTACGGGCACCATCGTTGCCACCACCGGAGTTAATCTGGCGGTCTTCCACGTGCGTAAGCGAAAGGCTGTTGCCGATTTTCAGAATTTTGTTTACCTGCACATCACCGTTGGCGCGTAGTGTAAACCGCTCAAAATGAGAACCGATAATGGTCCCATCCTGCTGGAAGTAGCTGCCTGCCACCGAAAAGCGGGCCTTGTCGCTACCGCCGGCCGCCGACAGCGAGTAATTCTGAATGGCCGCCCGGCGGAACACCTCGTCCTGCCAGTTGGTGCCTTCGCCCAGGGCCTGCGGGTTGCGCAGGCGGTCAACCACAATGGGCTGGCCCGCCGCGATGCGGTTTTCGTTGTTAATCACGGCGTACTCCGTGGCATTCAGCAGGCTGAGCTTGCGCCACACTTCCTGCACGCCCCGGTAAGCATCCACGTTGATGCTGGATGTGCCGGCCTTGCCGCGCTTGGTGGTGATGATGACCACGCCATTGGCGGCCCGCACGCCATAAATGGCCGTAGCCGAAGCATCCTTCAGGATGTCGATGGATTCAATGTCGTTGGGGCTGATGGCGTTCAGCTGGCTCTCCCCGTTGTCGGGCAGCGGGAAGCCGTCGACCACGTACAGCGGGTTGTTGTTGCCCGCCGAGGTAATGCCCCGCACCCGAATAGAAGTGCCGGCCGCACCGCCCGGCGCGCCGCCGTTCGAGGTCACCGTCACGCCCGCGGCCCGGCCCTGAATGGCCTGGGTAGCATCGGCCACCGGCTGCGACGCGATTTCGCGCGACGATACCGACGACACGGCGCCCGTCACGCTGCCGCGCTGCTGGGTGCCGTAGCCCACTACCACAATCTCATTCAGCTTCTGGGTGTCTTCCTTCAGGCTAACCGTCAGGCTACTACTGTTGGCCGACGATAGCACGACGCTTTGCGTGGCATAGCCCACAAAGCTGAACACCAAGGTACTGCCTTCGGGCGCCGTGAGACTGAACGAACCATCGGCCCCCGTGGCTGTGCCGAGACTGGTGCCGCGCACCAGCACCGTCACGCCGGGCAGCCCGACGCCGTCGGCTCCCGTTACGCGCCCGCTCACGGGCACATCTGCCGCGGGGCGAGCCAGCGGGCCGGCCGCCAGGGTAGCCGGCGCACTGTGCGCTAGCGCGGGCAGCCCGCAAGCTAGCAATACCGCGGTGCTGCGCGTCAGCGCAATCAGGTATAAATTTCGCTTCATTGTGGGATTTTTGAAAAAGTGGTGGGAAAAAACGTGCTGAAAATCAACGAGAAAATCCGGGTGGGAATAGCTTATCTGGGCCCTCCGGCCTCGGCCGTGGCCGTGCGGGTGTTGCTGCCGGCGGGCAGCACGGCCCCGGTGCCGCTTGGGGCGGTGGCGTTGCGGGCCACGGGCCCGCTCACGTAGCGGAAGCGCGCCGATTGCGCCCCCACGCGCAGGGTGTACCAGCCGTCTTCGAGCTGCGGCCGGCCTTGCGCGTCGGGGTAGCTCAGGTCGTGCAGCGGGTCGATAGTGAAGGTCATTTCCCGGGCCTGGCCAGTGGCAAAAGCCTGTTTTTCGAAGTGTTTGAGCAGGCGCACCGGCCGGGCAATGCGACCCACTTCATCGGTCAGGAACCAGAGCACGGCTTCCTGGCCGTCGCGGGGGCCGGTGTTGGCCACGCGCACCGTGGCGCGCAGGGTAGCGGCGCTGCCAGTCAGCACCGAGTCGCTCAGCGCCAGCCCGGAGTAGGCGTAGGTGGTATAGCTCAGGCCCTCGCCAAACTCGGTGCGCATCGAGCTTTTGTACTTGGGGCCGCGCTTCTCAAAGCCCGCCCCGAAGTCGCTCAGGTCGAGGCTGTTTTCGTTGTTGTCGTGGTGGTAGTTGGCAATGTGCCCGGCAAACTGCGGGTACGTGAAGGGCAGCTTGCCGCTCGGGTTCGTCTTGCCGCTGATGATTTCGGCCAGCGCCGTGCCGCCGCCGTAGCCCGGCAGCCCCGCCCAGATGATGGCCGACGTGCCCTCGGCCACGCCACGCACAATGCTCGGCCGGCCCCCAATCAGGAGCATCACCGTGGGCTTGCCGCTGGCCTGCGCCGCGCGGGCCAGCTGTTGCTGGTCATCGGGCAAGGTGAGGTCCGAGGTATTGCCCAGGCCTTCGGTATAAGGCCGCTCGCCCAGCGCCAGCACCACGGCATCGGCCTGCCTGGCAGCGGCTGAAATATTGGTGAGCAACAAGTTGCCTTTGGTGTCGCGGTACGGCAGGGTTTCCACGCGGGCATTGGGAAATTCCTTGCGCAAGGCTTCTACCAGCGTGGGCACGTCCTTGGGGTAGGCCTCTTCGGCGCGGCCCTGCCAGGCCAGGGTCCAGCCGCCGCTCAGGTTCGCCCGCGATTCGGCCGACGGCCCCACCACCAGCAGCCGCTTCACGCGGGCCGGCGCCAAAGGCAGCGCATTCTGCTCATTCTTAAGTAGTACCACCGACTCGCGGGCGGCGGCCACGGCCTGCGCCCGCAGCGCCGGGTCGCCGATGCGGTTCAGCCGGTCGCCGCGCGGCATGGGGTTTTCGAACAGGCCGATTTCATCCTTCATTTGCAGCACCCGGCCCGCCGATAAATCGATGCGCGCCTGGGTGAGGCGGCCTTCCTGCACCAACTCCTTCACGTAGCGGCAGAAGTTGGTGGTGTACGGCGTCATGGCCATGTCCACGCCCGCGTCGACGGCCATCCAGGTGGCTTCCTTCTCGTTCGCGGCCACTTTCTGAACGCGCACCAGCCGGATAATATCCTCCCAATCGGTCACGGCCACGCCTTTAAAGCCCATCTGGCGGCGCAGCAAATCGGTGAGAATGGCCTTCGACGCGTGCACCGGCTCCCCATTGATTTCGCCGGAATTAATCATGATGGATTTCAGTCCGGAATCGATTGCGGCCTGAAACGAAGGCCGAAAGAACTCCTGGAGGCGCTGGTCGGGGATTAGCGCGTTGGTGCGGTCCCAGCCGTTGCGCGGGTCGGAGTAGCCCAGGAAGTGCTTGCCACAGGCCGCTACTTTGTAAGGAGCGATTTCAGTATTGGTCTGGATTTCCCGCACGAAAGCGGCCCCCAGCGTGGCGGCTACCAGCGGGTCTTCGCCATAGGTTTCGTAAAAGCGCGGCCAGTAGGTGTTTACGCCCAAATCCAGAACCGGTGCAAATATCCAGTGGTGCCCCAGGTCTGCCGATTCGAGCACCGTGGCGCGGGCCGTCTGGCGGGCCAGCTCGGGGTTGAAGCTGGCACCCAGGTTGATGTTGTGTGGGAAAATGGCCGTGCCGCTCACGTAGCTTGCCCCGTGCATGTGGTCGATGCCATAAATCATGGGGATGTGCAGCCGCGACTCGCGCAGGGCAATGCGTTGCAGCGCCGCCGAGTAGTGCAGCCACTGCGTAGCCGGTACGGCTTCCCCATTGATAAACGAGCCAATATGAAAATTCCGGACCAGCCCGGCGGCTTTGGCCGAGTCCAGGGTGACATCGCCACCGGCTCCGGTATGGTTTATCGCCGAAAGGTTGAGCTGGGTCATCTGCCCGATTTTCTCTTCCAGCGTCATTTGGGCCAGTAGCTGCTGCACGCGCGGGCTAAAAGCAGGCGCCGGCAAGTCGGCTTGCGCAGGGGCCACCGGAGGGGCAGCTGTTGCTACGGTTGGCACTCCCCCGCGCTGGCAAGCTGCCAGTAGTGGCAGGACCAGGAGTGCCTTGCACCATCCCGAAGGACGGATTGAGGCAGCCAATATCGCGCGGAAGCTTGCCGCCGAGAAGAAGCTAAATGCAGTGCGAAACACGAGGGTAGGGTGGGAATTGTTACCCAAATGTATAGGGGCGTGTTTTGCAAATGCAAGCAACAAAAGGCTCCTGATGCGCTGATTTAAGCGTTTTATCTAAATAGCAACCTGCTCGCTATACGCTTGCCACACACGTAAAAAGTCCGCTTTGCTGCTTGGCGCCTCCGATAGTAGCGTTTGGCCCATTTGAGCGTCTGCGCTAAAAAACAACGAAAAAAAACGTCGCTTTTTCGAAAAAAAGTGACGTCAAGTATCCAGCAGGTAGTTTTCACCTTATATAGTGGCCAGAAAGCCTACTGAAGGCAGAATTAGTAGTCGGTAATTTATTGCAATCGTTACCGGGGCAATAGAGCCGCTTATTCTACCTGTTTGGCCAGTTCGGTTTCCGCCAGTTCGGCTTCGGCGGTGGCATCCAGGAGCACATGGGTCCAGGGTTCGCCGTCTTCGTAGTCCTGGGCCAAACGACGGCGCTGCAGGGCGGCCAGCACTTTCTGGGCAAAGGCCCAGCTGGTGGCCTGACGCAGCTCCAGCACCCGCGCCAGTTCCGACGAGGAGTAGCTGCCCTTGTGGGCGTGCAGCAGGAACACTGCGTAAAGGGCTTTCACAATGGAGAACTTGCACTTTTGCAGCAGCGTGCCGGCCGTGGCCGACTCCACGTAGCGGCAGCGGGTGCAGCGGCGGGCGTGGGGCTCGCGGGCTTCGCAGCTTTTCTCGTGGCCACATTTGCGGCAGCGGTAGCCGCCGTGGGCCCACTTCAGGTCGGCGAGGTAGTGCAGGCAGGCATCCTTATCGGGATAAATCTGGCTGAATTCGCCAAAATCCACTTCCCGGGCTTCAATGCGGGCGGCCTTCTCGGCGTGCAGGTCGCGGCTGAGGTCGTTGTTGAGCTTCTCGATGGCCGCCGACTGCAAGGCCAGCAGACCGTTGGCTTCGAGCAAGTCGCGGTTGCGGGCGGCCACGGTGTCGTTCTGGCGGCGCAGCTCGGCGGTGCGTTGGGCCACCAGGGCCTCCAGCTCGGTGTTGAGCTGGTCTTTGAGCTGCTGGTTTTCGCGCATCTGCTCCACCAGGCGGTCCTGGGCCTGATGCTTTTTGCGGAGCTGCTTCAGCAGGCGGTTCTGGGTAAGGAGAGTGGTGTCCATCAGGCTCTTGAGCTTTTTACCCAGCGCGTAGCTCAGAATGACTACCTCAAGCACAAACGCCACGTTCAGGCTGTACACCGTGTAGACGTTGCTATAGAAGTTGATGCCCAGCTTGCGCATGATGAGAAATACCAGGCTGGTGGCCACCAGCGCCTGAGCCAGCAGCAGGTAGCGCGCCGGCTGCAGCCCACTCCGATAGGCCTGAAAACCGGCGTAGTACAGCAGCCCATACGGTAGCAGGTACAGCCAAAAGCTAAAGCCTGAGTGAATTGCAGCCGCATCGAGCACGAGCAGGGCCGTGCTCAGCCCTACCACCCAGCGGCCGGTGCGGTGCAGGGCCGGCAGGCGCGAGGCGGTATCGAGGAAGCCGCTGGCGTAGGTGGCAAAGGTGAGCAGCAGCAGCACGGGGGCCGCCGCCCCCAGAAAGTGGTTCAGCCGGGGGCCACCCGGCCAGATGTATTGGAATCCCAGCCCGTCTTCGGTCAGAAACAGCAGGGCCCCGCTCAGCACGTACAGGACGTAGTACAGATAGGTCTGCTCCTTCAGGAAAAAGAACAGAATCAGGTTGTACAGCACCATGATGAGCAGGATGCCATAAAAAATGCCCAGCAGCCAGTACTGCAGCGAAAGCTCCGGGATGAGGCCCGGCCCGCTATGCAACATGGCCCGGAAACTGGTTTTGGTGTCGGAGCGCAGGCGTAGGTAGTACGTCGTGGTTTGACTCGGCCGGGGTGGCAGGTCGAAGAGGAAGTTTTTGTAGGGGTGCGGGCGGGTGGCAAACGGTTGGCTGGCCCCGGTGGCCACGCTGTTGTAGGGTTGGTGCGGGCCCGCCTCGGGCCAATAGAACACCGCCTGCCCGATGTGCGAATCGTAGAGCTCGAGGTACCAGGCCGCCGTTTCGTTGGGGGCATGGCGCATGGTGATGCGCAGCCAGTAGGTGCTGCGCGGATGCTGGATGTTGGGCGGGTGGCCCGACCCCCGCATCACCACAAAGCGCCGGGCCCAGGCAGGGGACTGCACCTCGGCCACGGTGAGGCGGTTCGTGGGGTCCTCCAGCATGCTGTAGTAGTTCTCGTCGAGGTAGAACTCGGGCTGGGCAGGGTTTACGGCCAGGGTGTCTTCGGGCGCGGCCAATACCCTGGTGGGGCAAAGCAGGCCCAGCAACAGCGGCAGGGCATAAAAGTGGTAGCGCAGCAGGCGAGCCCAACTGCTGGTCCATGAGGCTAAATGGGTGGGAGTAGGCATAGCGGGGACTAACGTACGAAAAAGCGCTTCGATAACGCGTTGACAGGCATGGTCCTGCTTGCGCACAATGGCCAAGTTGGGCCACTGGCTAAACGCATAAGCTTGCTTGTGAGGCCCCCGCCGAGCCCGCGTTTCACCCGCCAAAGGGATGTGCTTCGAATTCTTTTCTTCCCTGGTATGAAAACTTCTTTAATTCGCTGCGCTGCTACTGGTGGGGGCATTGACTACGCCGGCGCACCGGTGGTAGCCGGTCATCGGTCCCGAGTTGTCTACACCGTGCCGGTGGTCGGTCAGCCGTTCAACTAAAATACGTCAGGCCTGCCGCAATGAAGCTACGGCAGGCCTGACGTATCAAATTAAGCAAGGAATGAAGGATTAGAGGCGGAACTGAGCCCCTACTCTGATGCCGAAATTTTGGTGCTCTGGGTGTCTTGCATCTATAAGCAGCGGTTGCTCACGGTAGGTAAGGCGATGGATAAAATCAATCCGAATAAACTTGAGGATGTTCTCTATTCCGTAGCCTACCTCCACATAAGGCATCGAAATGGGGCCGGGTAAGTCAGGTGAGTCGCTGTTGATGCGCCGGCTACGGTCCGACAGCTTGCCATAGAGCACATTGCCAGTGGCCACCAAGCGCCAGTTAAGGGCGCGTAAACCGGGAATGGAGTTGATGAGCAGGCCTTCAAAATGGTGGTCGAGGCGTAACGAAGCCGAACGGTCGGTAATGAACTCAAAGTAGTTCATCAGGTTGAAGGCGTTGGCGTTGTAAAACGGCGTTTGGTTGCCCAGCGGCGTTTTCAGAATAATATAGGGCAGGGGCGAAGGAATGTAGTTGACCTCGGCGCGGTAAGTCAGGCGGCCCAACTGGCCTGCCGATACGCTGTGTATAATCGACAAGTTGAACTTGTGGTACATGAAGGTGCCTTGGGTCCAGTCGATGGCACCCAACGTGTAGCGGAAGCCAAACACTGGCAGGCGCTTCAGGCCCACCGCGCGCCGGCGGTTTTCGCTCTGCACCAGGTTTTCATCGGGCGCATAGCGCGATTCCGCTACCAATTCGTTCAGATGCAGAATATTGGTTTCTGACTCGTCGGTTGGTGGTACTCCACCGCCCGTGTTGGCCTTGAAGCGCGTTTCAAATAGCGGGTTGATATATTGGTACCGCAGCGTCAGGGTCTGGGTGAAGCCATGGAACAGGTCGCGCTGCACGCTAAGGGAGGTAAGGTCGCGCAATACAGGCCTGCCACCTCGGAAGCGGCCCCAGCGTGAGGCGGCGATGAACAGGTTGTTGTTGTCGAGAAAGTCATTGTCGAGCAAGGCAGCCTGCTCCACATCGTGCTTAAACTCGCCGGTGAAAACGGTCCAGTGCCGCCGCTCGGCAATATAGTTGGTCCGAACACCGTATTTAAAGCGCCCATCCTGCGTGCCGTAGGCCACGAACACCTGCGTTACCCAATTGCGGCTGATATCAGGCGTGGTGCGGAAGCCAAAGCGGATGCGGTTGCCTTCGAAGTCGTTGTGGGCATAGAGTGTGGAGATTGGTCCCAGGTCCAGCTTGCCCACGCGCTTGTACCCGTTCACGAACAAATCGACCCAGTCGAGGACGTTGCGCACCGACGGTAGCTGCCTGGCCGAGTCGAGGACGGCAAACGTCTGGCGCTCGCTCAGGCTCAGCGTATCGGGTCGGTGCTGGTCGAAGTAGCCACCCGCCCCGCCCTGTGGCAGGCCCGGAATCAGGCTGCTCGTGGCATTGCCGTCCGTGGGTTCCATCAGCGTCGAGACGATGGGCTGGTCGTAGAAGCCCGGCTCATTGTGCACTTGGTTGCGCACAAAATTGCTGCTCACCGTGGTGAAGCGCACCAGCATGGCGGCCTGCTTCTCGTAGGGCCGCACGCTGAGCACTAGCTTGGTGCGGGTGGGCAGGCCGGGGCCATCGGTGGGAGGGGTGAGGTCCTGATAAATGCGCAGGTCGCTCACGAAGTTGATGTTGGCTTCGGGGCTGGCTATCAGGTCGGCGCGGCGCAGGGCGTAGCCTTCCTGCGTAATCCAGATGGTGCCTTTGAAGGCCAGGTCGTGCGCCCGCTTGGGCGTCACGGCAATCTTGTAGCACCAGTCCTTGCCCACAAACACCGAATCCTGCAGCTCGTAGTCATACGTTACGCGGCCGCCTTCGGCAATGGGCGAGATGAAGTCCTTGCCCAGCACACTCTGCCAGTTGGGGTAGAAGTCGAAGTTTTGAAAGTTCGAGCCCAGCATCTGGGAAAGCACCGAGCCTTCGCGCGGGCCTACGCCACGCATCTGCTTGTGCAGCAAATCTTCGCGCCGCCGCAACGGCGAGTTTTTCTGGTACACCCGCGACCCTACTTCGGACGCAAATACGGGTAGTGGCGCGTCGTCGGCGGCGGCGGCGGCGGCTCCCTGCCGCACGGCCAGCGCCCGAATGTCTTTGATGACCTTGCGCTTAGACAAGCTGGCGGGCAGGTCAATCAGGCTGGTTTCGATGCGATTATAAGAATCGTACTCGGCGGCTTGCAGTCCGCTGCGTGCATTTTCAGGCTTGTGCTTCTGCACTTCGCGCAGGATGCGAAAGGCGGGGTTTTCGGGCTGGCGCGACAGCACCACCACTTCGGATAGGGCCACGCCGCCGGTTTTCATCCGGAAGAGCACCGTTTGCACGGCGGCATCGCTCAGCTTGCGCCGCTGGGTGGCAAAGCCCATGGCCGAGGCCGCAATGGAGTCGGGCGAGCCCGTGACGGCCAGCTTAAACTTGCCGTCGGCATCGGCGGTGGCGCCGGTACTGGTTTTGGGGATGAAGATGGAGGCGAACGGCACCGGCTCACCGTTTGTAGCCTCAACTACTTGGCCGCTGATTACGATACGCTGGGCTGCGGCTGGCAATGCCCAAAGGCATACCAGGAGCAGCGGAGCAAGAAATTTCATACGCAGTACAAAGAAGCCAAATGCGAGGACCAGTAGCAGTCCCGCAATTTACGCAAAGCGTGCGTGGCTTCTAACTAGTTCCACGTGGGAGAGCCAGTTTTTTTGGTGAAAGATTAAACTAACCCCACCAGTGGCTGTCGGGGCCCGCTGAACGCTGCCAAAACAACTGGTGAAATTTGATAGCCAGCATTTTCAGCGGAGGGATAATTCTCCTTCGCCCCCGCTCTGCCGCTGCCTGGGCCGGGAGCCGGGCCTTGCCAATCGTCCTACTTTATGGGAAAAGAAGGGGGCATTTCGGGGCGCAGCCGTGTATGCGTCAGCTGGCCACAAGCTGCCCTTATGGGAAGATGCTGCGAGTACATAGAAAGCGGGCACAGCTCAGAAACTACCTTTTTCAACTAGTGGAATAAATTCCGCGTTAATAATCAATATATTAATTATTAACATTTTATCAAATTTGATTGAAGGGTATTACATCGCCCAATTATTACAGTCGAAGCTGTTTAGAAAGTCGCCAGAACGGCGTAGAGACGCCTATTTACGTCTCATCGTTGAATGGGAACCCCTGGTATCACTCAACGACGAGACGCAAATAGGCGTCTCTACATCAGCGAACTGACTTTCTAAATAGCTTCGTCATGAATTCTCTTTCGAAGTCTCTCTCTCTCTTTCTGATTGTGCTGTTAGGCGCCTTGTTCCTCGCGCGGGCTTGGCGCAGATGCAATGGGCGTCCACCGTCGTCGATAAAGACTGTGGTTGTGTCATCATCGGTTGTGGCATTATCAGTACCCCGCTCGATGCGATTGACACCAATGCGGCTACGGCGGCCACTATCTCGCCAGTGGTAGCGCTCAGCAGCGCGGCGTTGCGGGTGGGCTTGGCCACCACGGTGCCCGTCGGGGCCTGCGTCAGCATGCTGACAGGCTTCAGCGGCGGTGGGCAATCGCACGCAGCCGGTCGCCTACCGGTTTGCCCCGGTCGCGCCCACTGACCTGGCCTGCCACCGTCTCCGGCAAGTCGATAAGGATGGCACGAGCACCAACAGCCCCGTGGTGGCAGTTACCGTGGCGGCGGTGCTGACCCTGCAAGCGTATGCCAACCCGGCCACGGCCGTAATAACCGTCACGGGGCCGGCAGGCACGGGTTTGAAGGTCTTCAACCGACTGGGCCAAGCGGTGAAAACGGGTGAAATCCCGCTTACACAGCAAAGCGAGGTGGATTTGAGTGGGCTGCCCGACGGGGTATATGTACTGCGCGAGCAGACCACCGGCACTACCGTGCGAGTGGCGAAAGTGGCGGGCCGCCTGGCGTACCAGCAAGAGGAAAAATGCTGGAAGCTCTGGTTTAAACACACCCTGGATTTGGCCGCGCTGCAAATGCGGTGCAAAATAAAAAAGGCCCTTAGCAAAGCATATAGGGTCTTTTTGTGTTATTGAAGCGCGGCCAGAACTATAAGTCTCAGTTGCTGAAGCAGGGCCAGCCGCGTGCATGGCCGGGCAATAAAACGCGGTAAAAGGGTGCTGTTCCGGTAGAACAACCGCGTGATTGTGCAGTTGGCACGGCAGCGCTTATTTACAATAAACGGTAGTTTTGGGTACATCTAAAGCCTGCGTACCGTCGTAAGTGCCTGCAGTTTCTCGCAAGCTCATCCACTCGTCACCCTTGACCAAGCCTACTTCCGCTGTTGCCATCCTGCTTTTTACCCGCTCGGCGGGCCAGGATGCCGCGCACAAAAAGCTGGTGAGCAATGGGGCAAGGGCGGATAACGTAGCCGTAGTTGCCCAGCTTATTAGCCACGCTACGGCCACGGCCCGGCAGGTCGGGGCCGATTTTCTCTGCATCGATTCATGCCGGCAGACTGGCGCCACCTTTGGCGCCCGGTTGAGCAGGGCCATGCACGAGGCGTTTGCCAGCGGCTACGAGCAGTTGCTGGTTATCGGCAACGACTGCCCGCAACTGGATGTAGGCTTGCTGCGCCGGGCCCTGGCAATGCTGGCCATGACTGGCGCGGTCCTGGGCCCCGCCACCGACGGCGGAGTGTACTTGTTGGGTGTGGCGCGCACTTATTTCGACTCTGCGGTCTGGGCTGCCCTGCCCTGGCAGACGGCTCTGCTAGGCCGGGCGCTCGCCCACCGGCTGCGGGCCGCCGGGGCTGCCGTGCAGCAGCTGCCAGCCCTGGCCGATGTGGACAACGAACAAGACCTGGCCCAGGTGCTACGGCAGCCGATGGCCCGGCACCAGCTGCGCGCCCTGCGGCGGCTGCGGCGGCATTTAGTCCCCCGGCCTTGGCCGGGCGTGCAGAGCGCGGCCCCGCTGGCCCTCACGGCGGCGTATCCGCACCGAGGCCCTCCAAATTGCTAAAATCCTGGCATTTGCCAGCCTACTGCCAGTTTTCTTATGGGGAATTGATGGTGGGCTGTGCTTTTATATCTTGATTTTTAGCAGTTTCACATGAAAAAAGTTTCTTCGCTTATTGCGTTTTTGTTTCTGTTTTTCATTCCTCTGCACCGGGCTGCCGCGCAGGTAGATTTGGTGGTATCAGTGCTGGATAATAGCACCCGTAAACCGGTTGCGGGCCTGCCCGTGCACCTCGATAATGCCGCCGTGGGCCTGAGCGCGGAGCTGACCACCGATGCCCAGGGCAAAGTGCGCTTCCGGGGCCTGAGTACCGCCGGCTCTTACGCCGTGAGCACCACCGTGAGCGACAAGTACCAGGCCGTGCGCGAAGCCGGCCTCACGCTCCGGGCCAACTCCAGCCCCAGCGTGACGCTGAACCTGCCCCTGCTGAGCAACCAAACGCTGGAAGGCGTGACGGTGCGGGCGCCCAACAACGCCACCACCATCAACACCCAGAACGCGGAGGTGTCGTCGGAACTGTCGGCCCGCGAGCTGCGCGAGATTCCGATTGAGGCCCGCGACATCACCCGCGCCCTCTACCGCCTGCCCAACGTGACGCTGGCCACCGGCTTCTTCACCGAAGCTCCCAACGTGAGCATCAACGGGGCCAATGGCCTTTATACCAACTACCTGATTGACGGCCTCGACAACAACGAGAACTTCCTCGGCGGCTCGCGCTTCGCCATTCCGGTGGGTTTTGCCCAGAACGTGAGCGTGCTCACCAATAACTTCTCCACGGAGTTCGGCAACTCAGCCAACGGCATCGTGAACGTGACCACCAAGTCGGGCTCCAACGACCTGACGGCCGAAGTTTTTTACCTCACCCGGCCCGGTCCCGGCATCGACGGCAAGACGGATTTTGCCCAGCGCGATTTGTCGGGTAACCAGGTGAAAAGCGGCTTCCAGCGCCAGCAGTTTGGCTTCGGCGTGGGCGGGGCACTGGTGAAGGACAAGACGTTTTTTTACCTGAACGCCGAGCAGACCTTCGACTTAAAGGACAACGTGCTGACGTCGCCCACGCTGGGCGTGAACGCCACCGTGCGCGGCCGCAACCAGTTCACCTACCTCTCGGGCAAGCTCGACCAGCGCTGGACGGAACGGTTCCGCTCGTCGCTGCGGGCCAACGTGGGCATCGTGAACATTGAGCGCCAGGGCGGCGGGCTCGATGGCGGCATCGCCTTCCCGTCCAGCGGCAACAAGCAAGACCGGAATTCCATCGAAATTGCCACCCAGAACGTGTACGTGGGCCGCAACTTCACTTCCGAAACCGATGTGCAGTACGCCCGCTTCCGCTGGAACTACGCCCGCGCCCAGAACCCCAACAGCCCCGATGTGACGGTGAACGACCCCACCGGCACCACCTTGGCCTACCTCGGCCACCCCGGCTACCTCTTCGATTCGCACCAGAGCACCTGGCAGGCCCAGCAGAAATTCACGCTGCTCAAAGGCCGCAACACCTTCAAGGGCGGTTTCGGCATCATCAGCACCGAGCATCTGCTGTTTGGCGGCGGCAACCCCAACGGCAGCTACACCGTGCACCTGACGCAGCCGCAGCTGGATGCGCTGCGTGCCCGCAACCTCGGGGCGGATTTGAGCATCAACGACATTCCCAGCACCGCGGCCGTTGACTACTACAGCGTGGAGCTGCGGCCGGCCTCCTTCGGCACCACTCAGAACCTGTACAATGTTTACGTGGAAGACCTGGTGGCCGTGACCGACCGCCTGAACGTGACCCTGGGCCTGCGCTACGACTACGACAACCTCTCCAAAGGCGGCGCGGCCACTGGCGACCGCAACAACATCGCGCCCCGCGCCAATTTCAACCTCCAGCTGACCGACCGCAGCAGCCTGCGCGGCGGCTACGGCCTGTTCTACGACAAGATTCTGTACACCGTGTACAGCGATGCCCTCGGGGCCAATACCAACTCGGCCGACTACAAAACCCAGCTCCGCCAGCTGATAAAAGTAGGCGCCCTGCCGGCCGGTACCGACGTGGACCGCATCACCTTCGATGGCAACCAGGGCGCCAGCGCCAGCGGGGTTGCCTACCTCAACGGGCCGTCGGCGGCCAGCCTGCAGGGCCAGCGGGCCACCGTGTTCGGCGGCGAGCGCCGCATCCTGAACCCGGAGGGCTACCAGAACCCCTACTCGCACCAGGCCACGCTGGGCTACCAGTACCAGGTGAACCCCAAAACGCGCTTCTACGTGGATTTGATGTACAACCGCTCCTTCGATTTGTTCCGCCTGCGCAACGTAAACGGCGTGTCGGAATACCCGGTAACGAACCCGAACAACGTGGTAATTCGCACCCCAACCCAGGCCGATGCCACCCGCCCGGTGCCCATCGTGACCGATGCCACGGGCTCCTACGCCCTCATCGACGGGCAGCGGGTGAATGGCGTGGCCCGCAGCGTGGTCGAAACCGAGTCGAAGGGCCGCTCGCGCTACATGGCCGCCAGCTTTAACCTCCAGAAAGACGCGGCGGAGGACCAGTTCGGCTACCGCGTTTCCTACACCCTCTCGAACCTGAAAAACGACACCGAGGACGTGAACTTCCGCGCCGCCGACGGCAACAACTACGGAGCCGAGTTTGCCAATTCCATCAACGACCGTACGCACGTTATCAACGCCATTGGCAGCTATTACCCAGTTAACAGCCTGCGCTTTACGCTGGCGGCGCTGCTGCAAAGCGGCCAGCCCATCAACCGCGTGGCGGGCGGCTACCTGGTGCCCGGCACCACCAACGTGTTCACCAACGACCTGAACGGCGACGGCAGCTCCTTCAGCACCGCCTACCTCGGCAACGCCGACCGCTACCCCGGCGAAGGCCGCAACTCCGACCGCCTGCCCTGGTCGAAAACGGTCGATGTGGGCGCGCAGTACACGCTGCACTTCGGCGAGAAAACCAGCCGCCTGGAGCTGACCGCCGACGTTTTCAACGTGCTCAACACCCAGAACCTGAGCGGCTACGCCAACAACGCAACGCAAAGCAACCAGATTCAGGCAGGGCCCGCAGGCTCGGGCATCATCCGGCGCAATGCGAGTGCGCCGCGCCAGTTCCAGTTCGGCCTGCGCTACGCACTGTAGGTGGTTGAATGAAATATCAAACAGAACGTCATGCTGAGCGTAGCCGAAGCATGACGTGCTTTCTCAACAATGAAAAAAATCCTCCTCTTATTCCTCGCCGCCCTCAGCCTCCTCAGCGGCTGCGGTTCCGATATGTTCCGCACGCCCCAGCAAACCCTCGCCCAAACCTGGCCGCAAATCGAAGCCAAAGGCCGGAACCAGCCCGTGAGCATGCAGATGTGGATGGGCGACCCGCTCATCAACAAGTACATGAGCACCTACGTGAAGCCCGAGGTGAAGCGGCTGTATGGCATCGACCTGCAAATTTCAGCTGCCCAGGGCGCGGGCCTGGCCCAAACCCTGGCCGCCGAAAAAGAGGCCGGCCAGCCCAGCCAGGCCGACATCGTGTGGATAAACGGCGAGACGTTTTACCAGCTGCGGCAAGTGGACGCGCTGCTCGGGCCCTTCGTGGACAAGCTGCCCAACGCCCACTTCCTCGACCTGCAAAACCCGTTCATCAACACCGATTTCCAACAGCCGGTGGCGGGCATGGAGTGCCCCTGGGGCAACGTGCAGTTCACGTTTATCTACGATTCGAGCAAGGTGGCGCGGCCACCAAAGTCGTTTGCTGAGCTGCCGGCTTTTGTGAAGGCGCACCCCGGCCAGTTCACCATCCCGAACGAGTTTACGGGCATGACGCTGCTGAAATCGTGGATGATGGCCCTGGCGGGCGACCCGAAGCTGTTCCAGGGCAAGTTCAACGAGGCCGTGTATACCAAATGGTCGGGCGAGCTGTGGCGGCAGGTGAATGCCAGCCGGCCCTACTTCTGGAAGCAGGGCCAGACCTTTCCCGAGCAGCTGGCCCAGCTGCACCAGCTCTTTGCCAACGGCGAGGTAGCCTTCACTTTCTCCAACAACGACGCCGAAGTGGACAACAAGGTGAACCAGGGCGTATTTCCGGCCACGGCCCGCGCCTACGTGCCCACGCCCGGCACCATTCAAAACTCGCACTACCTGGGCGTGGTGCAGGGCAGCCAGCACCCCGAAGCCGCCCTGCTGGTCGTCAATTTCCTGATTTCGCCCGAAGCCCAGCTCAAAAAAATGGACCCCAACGTGTGGGGCGACCACACCGTGCTGAACCTGGCTGCGCTAACTGCGGCCCAGCGCCAGCAGTTCGAGCAGCTGCCCTCGCGCCGCTATGCTCCCCGGCGAGCCAGCATTCAGGGCCTGGCCCTGGCCGAGCCGGACCCGGAATACATGACCCGGCTGTTCAAAGATTTCCGCGCCCATGTCATCGAAGCTCCGGTCCGGTAAACTGCTTTTGGGCCTGTACGCCCTGCTGGTGGTGGGCCTGCCGCTGGCCGGGCTGGGCTATGCCCTGCTGGGGAGCGTGGGCGTGGTGGGGCCGCTGGCGGCGGGCTTCACCGGGCGCTACTGGCTGGCGCTGGGGGCCGATACGGGCCTGCTGAAGTCGGCGCTGTTCAGCCTCTGGGTGGCCGGCGCATCGTTGGGATTGTCGGTAGCGGCGGCCCTTGGGCTGGTGCTGGGGGCGCAGGCCACGCTGCGGCGCCGGCCGTTTCCGACGCTGTTGTACGTGCCCTTGCTCATGCCTTCGCTGGTGATGGGTTTCTACCTGTTTCAGCTGCTGAGCCGGGCCGGGTGGCTGTCCCGCCTCAGCTTCCAGCTGGGCCTTACCCACAGCCTCGACGCCTTTCCGGAGTTGGTGCAGGACGCGGCCGGCGGGGGCATCATCCTGGCGCAGGTACTGCTGGCTTTCCCGTTTCTGACCTTGTTGTTCCAGGCCATTTACCAGGAAAGCCGGCTCGATGACTACCGCCAGCTGACCCAGACGCTGGGGGCCAGCGCGGCGCAGTTCCGGTGGCGGGTGGCGGTGCCAGTGCTACTGCGCCGGGCGGCTCCCGCCCTGCTGCTCAGCGGCATTGCCACGCTCGGGGCCTACGACCTGCCGCTGCTGCTGGGCCGGCCCTATCCGCAGATGCTGAGCGTGTATATCGCCACGCGCTTGCAGCGCTTCGATTTGCGGGAGCTGCCGGCCGCATACCTAGCTGGCTTCCTGGTGGCCGTGGGGCTGCTGGGGCTGATTTTGGTGCTCATTCGCTTAACCCGCCGCCATGCGTTCTAAGCTGCTCACGACGCTGCTGGGAGGGCTGTTTGCGCTGCCGTTTGGGCTGCTGGCTTTGCTGGCGGTGGCGCCGGGGTGGCGGTTTCCGGCCGTGCTGCCCGCCGAATATTCGCTGGGGGCGCTGCGCAGCCTGTTGGCCGCCGACAACGAGCTGCTGGCCGGCCTGGGCCGCAGCCTGCTGCTGGCCAGCGTGGTGGCGGCGGTGGCCACGGCGGGCGGCTTTGGGCTGGCGTGGGCCATCGCGCGCACGGCGCGGCCGGGGCGCTGGGAGGCCCTTAGCTACCTGCCCTATGCGCTGCCGCCGGTGCTGCTGGCCGTGCTCATTCAGCCGTTTATTATCCGGCTGCATTTGTCGGGCTCGGTGGGTGGAGTGCTGGTGGGGCTGCTGCTGATTGCGCTGCCCTTCGCCACGCTGCTACTGCGCAGCTTTTGGTCGCAGCAGGCCACGGAGTATGAGCAGCTGGCCCGCACGCTGGGCTGCACGCCGCGGCAGGCGTTCCAGCAAGTGCTGCTGCCGCTGGCGTGGCCGCTGCTGCGCACGGCGCTGTTCCAGACATTTCTGCTCAGCTGGTTCGATTTCGGGTTCACCAACCTACTGAGCGTGGGCAAGGTGCGCACGCTCACGGTGCAGGTATTTACATACGTGGGCGAAGCCAATGCGCAGCTGGCTGCCGTGGCCTCGCTGTTGCTGCTGCTGCCTCCGGCGCTGCTGCTGTGGGTGAATAAAAAGGCGCTGCTGCGCCGCCCGGATTTGGGGTAGAACATTCGATATTGTCATGCTGAGCGAAGTCGAAGCATCTCTACCGCGCAAGTAATTCAATCGATTCAACGAAGCGGTAGAGATGCTTCGGCAAGCTCAGCATGACGTTCTGGTTTTACTTATTCTTCACCCTTATGCTTCAAGCCCTGCTCATTTCCAACGGCCTCGTCGGCCTTGACAACTACTACGTTTCCAATGAGCTGGTGCATTACACTACCTGCCTCATCACCAAAGATTTCAACCCCGACCTGATGCCCTACGACCTGCTAGTGGTGCCCAACGGCTCCGACCACGTCGCGATGCTGAAAATCAAGGATAAGGTGCGCGCCTTTCTCGGTGCGGGCCGGGCGCTGGTGTGCTGCGACGGCTGGTTTACGGCCTGGGTGCCCGGCAACCAGTGGGTGATGGACAATGCCCACCGCACCCAGGCCGTGCGCTACTTCCCCGGCCCGGACCGCCACGGCCTGCTCCAGGGCTTCGATTTGGAGGACTTGATTTTCTCGCACGGCATGAGCGGCTGGTGGGCCTGCGGCTACATTCGGGCCGCGCCGGGGGCCGAGGTGCTGCTGGCCGATACCTGGCAGCGCCCCATCGTGGTGCTCGACGAAACGACCACGGCCGGCCGCGTGTTGCTCACGGCCAGCGGCCCGCTGGCCGATGTTACTTACGCCGGCCAGTCCGACAGCGCGCTGGTGACGCTATACCGAAACTTTATCCGGGTGCTTTCCACTTCCAAAATTCCTGCTCATGTCTAACATCGGATTGATTTTCAACGGCGTGTGGTCGCACTACGCGCTGGCAACGGCCCCCAAGTACCGCGACAGCTACCGCCTGCTCTACGTGCACGACCTGAACGCGGCCGCCGTGCAGGACTTGGCCGCGCTGGTCATTCCCTTCCAGTCCAACCAGGCAGTATTGACCGAGAAAAAGGAAATTATCTACGACTTTCTGCGGGCCGGCAAAAAGGTGTTTGTGGAGGGTGACAGCCGCACTTCCTGGCTGCCCGCGCAGTGGGAAGACCGGCCCGTGAACAACTATTGGTGGGTGACGGACCCCAACAACCCGCCCGTGGCCGACACCGATTTCAGCCACCCCGTCTACCAGGGCCTCACGCCCCGCCAGGCCTGCTGGCACACCCACGGCGTGTACACCAGCGTGCCCGCCGCGGCCGCAATCATTCAGACCAATGCCGCAGGCGACGTGATAACCTGGCAAACCCACGAGTTTGGCGGCACGCTGCTGGCCACCACCCTCGACCCCATCGTGGAGCACGGCGTGCAGCAAATCACCCACCTGGATAACTACGTGGACCGCCTCACCGAGTGGCTCGGCGGCGTGCGGCCCGCGCCCGGGCGCATGACCATTGACGCCGCCGCGTATGGCGCGGGCGCCCAGGTATGAGCCAACTGCTGACCGTTGCGCACCTCACCAAAAGCTTCGGCCCACAGCCGGTGCTGCGGGATATTTCTTTCAGCCTCGCCGCCGGGCAAGTGCTGGGCGTGCTGGGCCGCTCCGGCTGCGGCAAAACCACGCTGCTCAAAATCCTCGCCGGCCTGGAAACGCCCGATGCCGGTAACGTGCTGCTGCACGAGCAGGACCTGCTGCCCGTGCCGCCCAACGAGCGCCAGATGGTGTACCTCTACCAGGAGCCGCTGCTGTTTCCGCACCTCAACGTGTTCGAAAACGTGGCCTTTGGGCTGCGCATCCGGAAGGTGCCGAAGGCGGAAGCCGACCGCCAGGTAACCGAGCTGCTCGATGAGCTGGACCTGCGCGAACACGCCCAAAAAGCCCCGCACCAGCTCTCCGGCGGGCAGCGGCAGCGGGTGTCGTTTGGCCGCGCCCTCATCATCCGGCCGCGCCTGCTGCTGCTCGATGAGCCTTTTGGCAACCTCGACGCCCAGACCCGCGCCGACATGCAGCAGCTGTTTTTGCACGTCAGCCAGCAGCACCACATCACCTCCATCTTCGTCACCCACGACAGCCGCGAAGCCCTCACCGTCGGCACCCAGTTCGCCTACCTCGACCGTGGCGAGCTCACCAGCTTTGCCACCGTGCACGAGTTCATCGCGGACCCGCGCACGAACATCCAGGCCGAGCTGGCTTTCTGGGAGAATGTGCAGCAGAACGCGTTATTAAAAAAAGAGAGATAAAAAATAAGCGTCATGCTGCGCGTAGCGCAGCATGACGTTTTATCAACCAACATATGAAAACCGATTTCACGCACTGCGAGTCCATTTACTGGGTGTTCACCCAGCTCTGCAACGACAAGTGCGACCATTGCTACAACAGCTCCGGGCCGCAGGGCGAGCGCATCAGCGCGCAGGACTGTTTTCGCATCATCCGCAACCTGCCCGAGCAAGTCGACCGCCTTATCCTTTCCGGCGGCGAGCCGCTGGCCGACCGCGCCAAGCTCTACCTCATCCTGGATGAGATTCAGGCCAAATACCAGGGCCGCACCCAGATAATGCTGCAAACCAACGGCGACCTGCTCAACGGCGACATCCTCGATAAGCTCATTGCCAAGGGCGTGACGCGCTTCGACATCGCCAGCATCGACCGCTACCACAAGCTCTCCGGCGCGCGGCTGATGACGCTGGCCGACCTCTTCGAAAGCCGCGGCGTGAACGGCGACGACCACGACCCGCTCATCGAAAAGGCGCATTACCTGGCCGAAAACCCGCTGAGCTGGGGCTACTGGGGCGCCACCGAGGACATGTGGCTGGGCGGCAACTGGGCCCGCGGCCGCGCCCTGGAAAAGAACATCTGGCTGCGCGACCCCAGCCATAATTTCTGCGCCATCCTCTCCGGGGCCAAGGGCTTCCTGGGCGGCACCGACCTGCCCCAGGAAATCAGCATCCAGCTCTGGAAAATCAACCCCTGCTGCCCTGGTACGAAGTTTCCGCTCGGCGATGCCCGCCGGGAAAAGGTGGCCGATGTGCTGCTGCGCGCTTCCAAATCCGAAATCATGCAGCGCCTCAACCAGGGCGAGCCCTGGAAGATGGGCGAGTCCGTGGGCGTGACCGAAGCCCACGCCCACGCCCGCACCGAAGAGCTGCAGAACGTCTGCCTCTGGTGCGACGAGTTTTTCGGGCAGCATCAGGAAAGCGCGATTCTGCTCCCCTAATGCCTGCCCTCACCATCCGCTAGGCATTGAAACCCATGCCTAGCGGATGGTGAGGGCCCCGCTGCCGCTGGTGGGCAGGCGCCGCTCGCCGGCCGAAAGCAGGCTGCGGCTGGAGCCGAAAGAGAACCCCGGCGTAGAGGTCGTCTTTGAGGTAGGTGTTGAGGGTGCGCAGGGTGGCCGAGGCGGCAGCGCCCTTGAGCTTGTTGGCGTCGATGGCCAGCTGGGGGGCGGGGAGGAAGTGGTCGAAGGACTGGGCATCGGCGGCCAGGGCCTCGACGTCGGCGGCGGTGACGTTGTAGTCGGTCAGGTCCTGGGCGCGGGCGCTGAGGCGGGTGCTGAGGTCGATGGCTTCGGTGGCGAGGACCAGCTCGGGCAGGTCGCGGTAGTCGCTGGGGCTGCGATGCATCTTGGCGGCGTCTTCGAGGTTGCCTTCGGCCTTGTAGAGCAGGTAGAGGGCGTTGGCGGCGTGCACGAGGCGGGCGATGAGGGCCGTGCCGGCGTTGTTTTTGGTGAGTGTGATGCCTTGCGACGTGATGGGGTTTTTGCGGGCCGTGCTATCGAGTAGGGCCAGCTGGGCGAGGTATGTGGCGGCGAGGCGGTCGAGGGCGGGCACGGCGGCTACATCGGCAGCAAAATCGGCGAGGGTTTGCTTCACCTTGCGATGGCGGGCGGTTTGGGCGAGCTGGTCTTTGTTCATGGAAATGTTGATTGAAAAAGGGGGATGTGAAAAAGGGTGAAGAATGGTGTTTTTTGCAGATTGCGGTTGAAAAACGGCCCTGGCGATGCCCTGGGGCAGCTGGGGTGGCTGAAACGACCGCCGGAGCAGGCAAACCGGGCACCGGAGCGGTCTCCCGGAGCACCGGACCAGCCAAACCGGCCACCGGAGCAGCCAAACCTGCCACAGGAATAGAATTTATTTTTACCAGACTAGGATTCCGGCGTTGCGGAGCAGCCGAACGGCGAACCGGAGCACCCAGAAATAGCGCCGGAACAGGATTAATCCGGGCCGGAGCCGGGTCCCGAAGGGCCGGAGATGGGCCGGGGAGCGGGCGCTGCGTGGGGCACTGCGTGGGGCGCGGGGTGGGCGGGGTGGGCGGGGTGGGCGGGGTGGGCGGCAGGCAGCGGGAACGCCGGGACGGCGGTTCCGAAAGGGCATGGGTAAATACCGGTAAGAGGGTGGACAACAAGCGGAAGCGGGAGGGACGGCCGCGCCGCAAAGTAGCGCTTGTTTTGGTGGGAAGCGGGGCCGCTGCGGGGCTACTGCGCCGGCACTGCCACCAGCCAGATTTCGGTGCCGGCCGGCAGCTCCACGGCCGCGCCAAAATCGAGCAGCAGGCCGCGCGCCGGGGCATCAGGGGCCTCGGGCCGGGTCACTTCCTCCACCGTGGCAATGGCGGCGTGGCGGGTGCCGCCGGGCAGCCGGGCTTCCACGGCCAGGGCGGTGTGCAGGGCGAAGGGCGCGAGGGGAGGCGTGGGGCCATCGGGGAGGGCGAGCAGGCCCAGGCCGGGCAGTTGCCAGGTGGCGGCCACGCGCAGGAGCGGGAGGGAGGCGGGCGGGGGGAGGGGCATTGCCAGCATACGTTGCCCGGCGGTGGGCCGGGGCATTCGCGCCCCTACACCCGCACCCGGCTCGCCACCGCCGACACGCACAGGCCCATACAAGCAATCAGCGCGAACGACACGCGCAGGCTGGTGGCCCCGGCTACCATGCCAATGACGGGCGGCCCCAGCAGGAACCCGAAAAAGCCAATCGTGGACACCGAGGCCAGCGCCATGCCGGCCGACATCTGCGTGGACCGGCCCGCCGCGCTGTACACCAGCGGCACCACCGCCGACGTGCCGAAGCCCACCAGCAGGAAGCCCAGCAGCGCCGTAATCAGGGTGGGAAACAGCACGGCAATCATGAGGCCGGTGGCCGTGAGCAGGCCGCTTAGCTGAATTACGCGCCGCGAACCCAGGCGCCCGGCCAGCCAGTCGGCTCCGAAGCGGCCCAGCGCCATCGTGCTCATGAAGGCCGTGTAGCCCGCGCCCACCCAGTCCTTATCGGCCTGAATAACCTTCTTGAAATACACCCCGCTCCAGTCGAACATGGCGCCCTCGCAGATGAGCGCGCAGAAGGCAATGGCACCCAGGCCCAGCAGCTCCTTGTCGGGCTTCACAAAGATGGGCTGGTCGGGGTCGACGCCGCTGTCCTCGCGCACGGTATAGCCGGCGCTCACCGCCAGGCCCGCCAGAATAAACAGCGCGATGAAGATAAAATGCACGCCCGGCGTCACGGCGTGGCCAATCATGAACGTACCCACGGCCGCCGCCACAAAGCCCGCCAGGCTCCACAGCCCGTGAAACGAGGCCATGATGGGCTTGTGCTTGTAGAGCCGCTCCACGCCCACGGCCTGGGTGTTCACCGAAATATTGGTCAGGTTGCCGCCGATGCCGAACAGCACCAGGCACGGAATGAGCTGATAAAGGCTGGCGGCCCAGCCCAGGCCCACCAGGGCCGTGGCGTAGAGCACCACGCCCCACAGCACCACTTTGCGGCTGCCTTCCTTGGCCACCAGCCACCCGGCCAGCGGCAGCGACACCAGCTGCCCCAGCGGAATGGCCAGCAGCACGCCGCCCAGCCCGGCCTCCGAAATGCCCATGCGCTGCTGCACGCTCGGAATGCGCGAGGCCCAGGTGGCAAAGCACAGTCCTAAGAGAAAAAACAACGCGCCCACCGCCACCCGGTGGGTTTTGCGGGAAATGTATCCGGTCGAAGAAGCCAATGAAATCATAGTTTGCCCACGCTTAGCTGCCCCGCCAAGCCCAAAACGGGGCCTGAGCTGAGGCAAAAATAAGCCTTCGCAACGCCCGGCCGCTGCCAGAAGTTGCCTCCAACGCTAAATACCCGCGGCTCATGCACCAAACGTTCCCGGGGTGTTTCGGGGCCGTGTGGCTAGAGGAGCTTCGCCAACTCCTGCCGGTACTGCGGGTTATCGGTCATGCCGTTGTGGCGTGCGCCGGGTAGCACAATCAGCTTGTCCGTGGGCTTGAGCAGGGCTTTGAGCCGGAGCGTGGAGTTGTAGTCAATCACCTCGTCGTGGTCGCCGTGAAACAGCACGATGGGCGCACTCACCCGGCCAATCAGCTCATTGGTGGGCATGGGGTAGCGCAGGATGAAGCCCGGCACATACGGGTAGAGCCGCGCCGCCATGTCGCGCATGCTGAAGTAGGGGGCCTGCAAAATCAGCAGCTTGGGTTGGTGATGGGCGGCCAGCCAGGTAGCCGGCCCGGTGCCCAGCGAGTAACCCAGAATGACGGTGCGGCTCTCGGGGTATTCGGGCAGGAGCTGCCGGTACACGGTATCCACGTCGGCCAGCATCTGGGCCTGGTTGCTGATGGTGCCGCCGCTTTTGCCGTAGCCCCGGTAGTCGAGCAGGAACACGTCGTAGTGCAGCGCGGTGTAGGTAGCCGCGGCATCGCCCCAGCTATCCAGGGCCCCGCCGTTGCCGTGCAGGTAGAATATCAGGCCTTTGGAATCCGGCGTTCGGAAGAGCAGCCCGTGCAGCCGGACCCCGTCGGCGGCTGTGGTCCAGCGCTCCTCAAACCGGCCGGGGAAATGAAACCGGTAGCCGGCCGGCAGCCGCGTGGGGGCAAACAGCAGCTTTTCCTGCTTGAAATACAGCACACCGCACAGCAGCACGTACAGCGCCGCCACCACGCCCACCACAATCAGCACAACTTTCATAAGCAGCGGGCCGGGCCCAGGCAGGGCACTCGCCCTACGGCCGGCAAGGTAAAGCCCAAAGGCTTTTTACCCCCCAATCGTGGCCATGCTCTCGAAGCTGAGCTGGTGCAATGGCCGCTGCCGCTCGGCCTCGAAGCCATTGGCCGCCCGGTAGCGGAAGGCGTTGGCGAGGGCAGCCGCAATGTCGGCATCCGAAGCGCCGCCGCGCAGCAGGGCGCGGGTATCGAGCACGCCCTGGTCGTAGAGGCAGGTTTTGATGCCGCCCTCGGCCGTGAGGCGCAGGCGGTTGCAGGTGCCGCAGAAGGTGCGCGAGTAGGCCGCGATGATGCCCACCGTGCCCCGGTGCCCGGCAATGGTGTATTCCGAAGCCGTGGCCCCAGCCGCCGTTGCCACGGGCGCAAACTCGCCGAAATGCGCCTCCAGGTGCTGGCGGATGCGAACGTGATTCCAGGGCAGCGAGGCAGGGCCGGCCGCGTGGCTGCCGCCATTAAAGGGCATTTCCTCGATGAAGCGCACGTCCACGGGCAGGTCGCGGCTGAGGTCGGCCAGCGGAATCAGGTCGTCGATGTTCTGGCCGTCCATCACCACGGCGTTGATTTTCACCTGAATGCCGGCTTCCAGCAGGGCGTGAAACGTTTCCATCACGCGCGGCAGCTCGTCGCGCCGCGTGATTTGGAAGAACCGCTCCCGGTTCAGCGTATCGAGGCTGAGGTTCACGGCTTTCACGCCCATCCGGGCCAGGGCGGGCACATGCGGCGCGGTGAGCACGCCGTTGGTGGTCAGGCTGATGTCGTCGATGCCGGGCAGCTGGGCCAGGCGCTCCATGAAGGGCACCAGGTCGCGCCGCACGAAGGGCTCGCCGCCGGTGAGGCGCACTTTGCGCACGCCCAGGCCCGCCAGCAGGCCGGTGAGGCGCAGCATTTCCTCATAAGTCAGCAGCTCCTGCTTGGGCATGTACTTGATGCCTTCCTCGGGCATGCAGTAGAAGCAGCGCAGGTTGCAGCGGTCCGTCACGGCCAGGCGCAGGTACTCCAGCGGCCGGCCGTGCTGGTCGTAGAGGGGCGTGACGGCCGGAGAGCGTAGGGATGGAAGCACGTTTATCACCAATTTTGTCGGGCTATACGTAAGACAGCCGGCCTGCAGTAAACCCCCAACGCCCGAAAGGTGTTCAGGCTTCGAGCAAAGCCCGGGCCTCAACGGCCGCGCCGCGCCGGTTTTCACCCAAAATGTACGCCGAAGATATGTCTTTAAAAATCGCCTTGTACGGCATCACCCGCGAGATTGTGGGCACGTCCGTGATTGAGCTGCCCGCGCCGGCCCCCGCCACCGTCGGGGCACTGCTGGAAGAGCTGCGCAAGCAATACCCCGCCTTGGGTGAGCTCCGCAGCTGCGCCGTGGCCGTGAACAACGAGTACGCCGACAACGACCACCCGCTGCACACGGTCGACGAAATTGCGTTGATTCCACCCGTAGCCGGCGGCTGATGTAGCGCGGACTTTGCGAGTCCGCGCGTGAACGATACACAAACAATTTCCTAGCCCCGGACTCGCGGACTCGCAAAGTCCGCGCTACTGCATGACTCCTCACCTCGCCATCACCGACCAGCCCATTGACGTAGCCGCCGCGCTGGCCGCCGTGCAAACCGATACCGCCGGGGCCGTCAACTGCTTTATCGGCACGGTGCGCAACCAGTCGGGTGGCCGCCCGGTGCGCCGCCTGCACTACGAGTCCTACGACAGCATGGCCCTCACCCAACTTGGCCACGTAGTTTCCCAGGCTTACGAAAAGTGGCCCATGCTGCAGGAAGTGGCCGTGGTGCATCGCAAAGGCACGTTGGAGCTTGGCGATGTGGCCGTGGTGGTGGCCGTGGCCACGCCGCACCGCGCCGAAAGCTTCGCCGCCTGCCAGTTCATCATCGACACGCTGAAGCAGGTGGTCACCATCTGGAAGCGCGAGGAATACGAGGACGGCACCGAATGGGTGGCCGCGCATCCGTAAGGTATTTTATCACACGGCAAAAAGCCCGGCTTCCCCATCAGAAGCCGGGCTTTTTTGCAGGACGACGAGACGCAGAATATGGCGTTTCTACTTGCTCGGAATCAGATAGCCCAGCGAGAGCTGGAACGCGGAGTGGCGGGCATTTTTCAGGTCGCCGTTGAAGTAGGTGCTGTTGTCGCTTTTTACGAAGTCACTGAAGGCGCCGGTGTAGCGCAGGTTCAGGCTCAGGCCGTTGGTGGCTTCGTAGCCCACGCCGGCCAGGTAGCCCAGCTCGTTGCGGTTCAGGCCGCTGATGTCGGTTTTGTTCTGCGAATCAGCCACCGAAGGCTGCCCGCCGAGGGCAGGCGTAGTTGTTACCTTGGTTTGGTTGTTGGCGCTCAGCAAGTAGGAATACTGCGGGCCGGCCTCAAATACCAGCCCCGAGGCGCGCACTTTCAGCAGCACCGGCACGTCGAGGTAGTTGTAGTTGACGCTGCCTTCCCGCTTCTGCGTGCCAAATACTGACGAGTATTCGGTGGGCTTATTTTCGAAGCCTTTCTGCGAATACAGCACCTCCGGCTGCAACGACAGGAAGCCGTCGCCGATGAGCGGCACGTTGAGCATGACACCGCCCAGAAAGCCCACTTTGTTGTTGTAAGTATCCTGGTTCTGAATGTTGCCGGACAGGTTGGAGTAGTTGGCCCCGGCCCGCAGGCCGAAGCGAATGCTCTGGGCCTGGGCCGAAGAAATAGCGGCCGTGGCCAAGAGCGCGGCTCCTAAAATTGCAGTCTTTTTCATGATGCGATAAGGTTAGGTGATAATCTGTTCGACTGGTTCGTGATTCAAAAACGTGCCAGTTTGGGCCCTAAACGATGTGCCGGACTGAAAACGTCTGTGGCCAAGGCACAAAAAAACCGCCGGGGTCGGCGGTTTTTGATTTCTACTGCGGGCTGATTGCCGCTAATTGGTGAGTTCCTGCTCCGCCGCTTTCCGCTCCTCGGGCGTGTTCACGTTGCGCAATTCCCCGGGTGCGGGCGGGGCCAGCAGCTCGATGTCGGAGTTAATCAGGGCCTTGCGGGGGCAGGAGTAGCCCAGGCTCAGAAACCGCAGCAGCTGCCCGTAGCTGCGCGGCTCCCAGATGGTAACCAGCGGCTCCGGAAACTCGTCCCACGGGCTGCGGAAGGACGTGGCCATGCGGGCCGGCTGCCGGTTCGTCACCAGATGTTCCAGCGTGGCGCGGGTGAGGAAGGGCAAGTCGCAGGCCAGCACCAGCCACGCCGCGTTGGGGTCGGCCTGCAAGGCGGAAAGCACGCCCCCCAGCGGGCCGAGGTTCAGGAACGTATCGGGCAGCGCGGTGAGGCCGGCGGGCAGGTCGGCGGCCTGGTCGGGGCGCACGGACACACGCACGTCGGGGCAGAATTCGCCGAGCAGCGCGGCCGTGTGCTGGCGCTGGTCGAGGGAGTGATAATGCAAAGCGCCCTTGTCGGTTTGCATCCGCTCGCTGCGCCCACCGGCCAGCACGAGGCCACGCAGCACCGGCACCGCCAGCTGGTACCACTGCCGAATGAATTTGGCGATGCCCGCCGTGTCACTCAGCCGCAGCACGGGCGGCAATGGGGCGGCACCAAGGGGCCCGGCCAGCCCGGCGGGCAGGTCGGTCTGGCCCTCGGCCAGCAGAATCAGCCGCACGTCGGTGAGGCGGTCGAGTTTCTTATCCAGCGGCTTGCGCGGGTCGACAATAACTACTTGCTGGCGGGCCCGGAAGTGGTTGCCGTTCACCAGCACCACGCTTTCGTGGGCCAGCAGCTCGGGCTGCGAGAACTTGTCCAGGGCCCGCGTCAGGTTGAGCTGGCGGTAGGTTATTTTATCCACCAGCTCCGCCGAAAGGCCGTTTTCGGCCACGTAGGGCACGGGCCTGACCGGCGATGCGGCCGCATCTTCGGCCGCACTGGCCGCATCGCCGGCGGCATGGTCGGCATCCACGTAGGCCACGCGCAGCGCCGGGGCCAGGTAGGGCAGCAGCCGCGCCACCAGGGCCTGGATATCGCCGCAGGGCGCGCCCAGAATGGCCAGTTCGTGCCGGCCAAATTCGCCCGTATCGGGCCGGGCCAGGGCGGTGTGTTTCGTTCGTTTTGCGGTTGAGCTTGGTAGGCTATCCATAAGGGAATTTACGAATTTTCGGAACGATGAAAGTCGCGCTTGCCGCCGGTTTTGGCAATGAGCTGCACGCCTTCGATGGTGATGTCGTGCGAAAATGCCTTGCACATATCGTAAATCGTGAGGGCGGCCACGGTGGCGCCGGTCAGGGCCTCCATCTCCACGCCGGTGCGCCCCGTGACCACGGCGGTGCACTCCACGCGCAGGGCGTCGGGGCCGTCGGGCTCAATGGTCACTTTGCAATCATCCAGCCCCAGCGGATGGCACAGCGGAATCAATTCCGAGGTACGCTTGGCCCCCATAATGCCCGCCAGAATGGCCGTATGAATGACCGGGCCCTTGTGCGAGGGCATTTCGCCGGCCTGCACGCGGCCCCGTAATTCCTCGCCCAGCACCACGCGGCAGTGGGCCACGGCTACGCGGCGGGTGGGCGTTTTGGCCCCTACGTCCACCATGGTGGGCTGGTTGGCGGCGTTGACGTGGGTGAAATTCTTCATTTAACAGGTATCATTTAACATTTAACAGTCCGCCGGGGCTTCAAGGTAGTGGGGCCGGACATTTACTCCCTGCCGATGACCTTCGTTCAACAAAATTGCGCAAGCAGCGTTTGGCAAGAAGCTTTCGCACGGGTAGCAAGTGGTGCGGACACTTGCCTGCGGCTCCCGCCAGCGGCATTTCACCTGTTAAATGTTAATTGATACATGTTAATTGAAGTAGCCGAAGCCTTTGCCCGCGTGCTGGCCGCCGCCCGCCCCCTGCCGCCCGAAACCGTGCCCCTGCCCCGCGCCGCCGGCCGCATCTTGGCCGAAACCCTCACGGCCGACCGCGACTTCCCGCCCTTCAACCGGGTGGCCATGGACGGCATTGCGGTGGTGCACGCCGCGTGGGCCGGCGGCCAGACGGAATTCGCCATCGAGCGCACCCAGTACGCCGGCGCGCCCGCCCAGCCGCTCCAAAATCCCCAAAATGCCATCGAGGTGATGACTGGCGCGGTGCTGCCGCCCGGCACCGATGTCGTCATTCGCTACGAGGATATTCTGCTGACGGATAACCGCGCCGCCATCCAGATTACGCCGCCCGAGGTGCCCGGCGTCAACATCCATCGCCAGGCCGCCGACCGCCGCGCCGGCGATGCCTTGCTCCGGCCCGGCACCCGCCTGGGCCCCGCCGAGCTGGCCGTGGCCGCCACCGTGGGTGCCGCCGAATTGCGCGTGACCCGCGCCGCCCGCGTGGCCGTGGTGAGCACCGGCGATGAGCTGGTGGGCATCAACGAAACGCCCCTGCCACACCAGATTCGGCGTTCCAACGCCTATGCATTACAAGCGCTGTTCGCCCAGGCCGGGGCCGATGTGTCGCTGTTTCACCTCACCGATGAGCTGGTGGCATTGCGTGAGGGCCTCACCAATATCCTCGGCGCGGGCTTCGATGCCGTGGTGCTGAGCGGGGCCGTGAGCAAGGGCCGCGCCGACCACCTGCCCGGCCTGCTGCGCGAGCTGCACGTCGTCGAAATCTTCCACGAAGTGAACCAGCGCCCCGGCAAGCCCCTGTGGTTTGGGGCACGGGCCGCTGGGCCGGTGGTGTTCGGCCTGCCCGGCAACCCGGTGTCCACGTTCATCACGGCCTGCCGCTACGTGCGGCCCTGGCTGCGCGCCGTGCAACAGCCCGCCGATGCGGCCGAAACACCCGCCGCTGTTGAAGCGCCCGCCCCCGCCATGCTCACCGTCGACATCCATTTCAAGCCGCTGCTGGCCCATTTCGTGCCCGTGCGCCTGACCGTTGACGCCGAAGGCCGCCGCCTGGCCACGCCGCTGCGGGTGGGCGGCTCCGGCGATTTGGCCGGGCTGGTGGGGGCCACCGCGTTTCTGGAGTTTCCGCCCGAACTGGCCGTGTTTCCAGCGGGCAGCGTGTGGCCGGCCTGGGCGCTATAGCCAGCCGCCTTGGGTGGGCAGTAGGTAACCCGAGTTGCGGAGTAGCCGCAGCGCGGCGGCAGGTTTGCAGCGACCCCACGCTTTGGGACGGAAAAGCCGCGTAGCGGTGCCAGAAACTACCCTGGAACCGCGCAGCTGCTTCTGTCGCCGCTACGCGGCTTTTGGACAACCAGTCGGCATTTTTCTCCAAACCTGTCGCCGCGCTGCGGCTACTCCGCAAACTTGGGTTAATTAATAAATCGTTTAAAAATGCTCTGCAGCACGTCTTTAATGCCCGGAAAATAGAAAAGCGCATCGCGCAAGCGGGCGCGGTACGCGGCGGCTGCCGAAGGGTATCCGGTGCGCACCAGTTTCGCAAAAATGTGCAAGTCGCAGCCAGTATTCATTTCTATTCGCGGCAGCCTGCGCAAGTCGTGGGCGGTGTTGGCCAAGCCACTGTGCACCGAAAAACCTGCCTGATAGCCTGCATTAACCAGTGCCTGTAAGACGTGCCGGTTGTAATTGCCATAAGGGAAGGCATAGAACTGGACGCTGCTATCCAACTGCTCCGCAATAAGTTGCTTGCTTTCCGTTAGCTCCGAGCGCAGTTCCGCGGCGGGAAGAGCGGCATGAAGCCGGTGGGTGCGGCTGTGGGCCTGAATGTCCCAGCCCGCAGCCTGCAACTCCCGCACTTCGGCCCAGGTCAGCGGCCGGTCGTCGGGAGGAACCGCGTTGGCAAATGCCCCGATGAATTTTGGCAATCCGACAAAGCCGGTGGCCAGAAAAAGCGTGGCGGTGAAGCCGTATTTTTTCAGGGCAGGAGCAGCCCGCGCTACCAAAGAACGATATCCGTCGTCGAAGGTAATGGCGATGTTCTTCTGATTTAATTGACTGGTAGTCAATTGCCGGTGCATATCCGTTACGGTAATGGCCTCGTAGCCTTGGGCATGGAGCCAGGCCATCTGTTGCTCGAACAGCTGGGCCGCGATGTGCACTGGACTGGTGCCGGGCGCGGGCTGGGCCAGCAGGGCGTGGTACATCAGCACGGGGATTCCGGGGCCGTCCATCAGGTTTTCCGGCTTTCGGGCCGGGTGGCGTCCCAGGCCTCCACGCCCCGGCCCAGCATGATGGCGATGGTGGACTTTACCACGGCGCCCATGAGCTTGAAACAGGAAAACAGCAGCAGGTAATAGCGCGGCTGCGCCCTAATCAGCCGCAGGCCCAGGGCGCCGTACAGCCCGAAAGCCCCGATAATGCCCACCCAAACCCACCCGCTGACCAGCGCAAACTGGTCGAACCCAAAGGCCAGCAACCCCAATACGACTGCCGCCAGCAGCAAAATGGACCGGGGCGGCTGCAGCAGGTCACCGGCCAAATCCAGCTGGGCCGGGCTGCCGGCCTTCACTCCCCGGAGCAACATGCTGATGCCATGAGTTTTGAGCGACCGATAATAGCCCGCTAGCCAGCGGTTGCGCTGCTTTCGAAACGCTTTGGCGTCGGTCACTACTTCGTAGCTCAGCCGGGCCGTGGGGCAATAGCCCACGCGCACGTTTTTGGCGGTCAGGTACACCTTCCACTCCTTGTCCTCGGCCAGGGAGGCCAGGGGCAGCGCCGCCAGCTCGGCAAAAACAGTGGCGCGCATAGAGCAGCCTAGTCCGAACAAGAATGCGTTCTGCCCCAGCCACTTGCGCGTGCCCAGCTGCACCCACTGCCGGAGCGCCTCGGCGGCGGCATCGAGCACGGTCACGTCCGAATCAAAGGTGTTGCCCACGCTGCGGTACGACTGCACGACCGGCGGCGCCCCCGGCTGTGAGTACATTTTATCCAACTCAAGCAGGTAATCCGCGTCCAGCACGCAATCCGCATCAATAATGCAGACCACGGCCGCCGGAAAAGGGGCCTGAACCGGCAGCTGCTCGATGGCGAACCGCAACGCCTGCGCCTTATCGGAAGGCCGCTGCGTGTGGCGCTCCAGGCAAAAAACGCCGGCTGTTTTCGCCATCAGCACCGTTTTGTCCGTGCAATTATCGGCAATGACCACCGTCCGGAACCGGTGTGCCGGGTACTTCAACTGCTGCACGCTGGCCAGCAACTTCGGCAGCAGCCGCTCTTCGTTGTGGGCCGGAATCAACAACACAAAAGCGGTGCTTCCCGGCGTGTATCCGGCTTGTTCCCGGCTGATGAACAGGCGTTTGATTTTGTTGTGAAACAACAAAAAGATGCCCGCCGAGGAAATGAGATAGAGGCAAGACCCCAAGAAATAGGCCTGGACTACATACCAAAAAATAAGCAGCGTGGTGATTAATGCCTGATACACAGTCCCGAAGTGGTTGGTAGGAGCAACAGCGGAGGCCGTACGTTGCTCCGAGCCGTGAAATAGTACAACTGCAAGATACAATTTTATATTAAATAGACAATAACCGGAATTAATTGTATTGTCTCGCGGCCAATGCGGGGCAGTGCAACGCGTCAATTTTCCGGGACAAAGGATTGAATATAGTTTAAATAATATATTATTGCCAGGAACAGACTATTGCTCTGAATTGCTGGATTTGTAGCTCCGGGAATCGAAGCCCTGGAGGCCACGAAATTTAAAGGCAGACATTTGTCCGGCGCTAATCGAATACACAATTGCGGCGGCGTTGTATCTTCGTGGCACGCTGCTATCCAGAAAGACCGAGGGACCGGGCCCGATGACGTCTTGGCAACCTACCCTGAGTAGGTGCCAACTCCCGTTTCACCGTCGTTTTGGGTGAAAGAAGATGTCAGCCGGAACCGTGCCCCGGCACGGGTTTCTTTCTGGATACGCGCCGCATTGCCCGCTACCTCAATCCGAAAGAAATGCCCACCGCCACCCTCACCACCCTCCCGGAACGCGACCTGCAAAGCGCGTGCTTCAGCCTTCCCGAACTCCTTCGCCAGCGCCTGCTGATTCTCGACGGCGCGATGGGCACCATGATTCAGCGCCACCCGCTGACGGAGGAGGATTTCCGCGGCACCCGCTTTGCCGACCACCCCAAGCCCCTGCGCGGCAACAACGACCTGCTCTCGCTTACCCGGCCGGACATCATCAAAGGCATTCACGCCGAATACTTTGCCGCCGGGGCCGACATGGTGGAAACCAACACCTTCTCGGGCACCACCATTGCCCAGGCCGACTACGGCCTCGAGCACGTCGTGTACGAGCTAAACTACGAGTCGGCCCGCCTGGCCCGCGAGGCGGCCGACGAATACTCCACGCCCGAGCAGCCGCGCTTCGTGGCCGGCGCCGTGGGCCCCACCAACCGCACCGCCTCGCTCTCGCCCGACGTCAACCGCCCCGGCTTCCGCGCCGTGACGTTTGATGAGCTGGCCACGGCCTACCTGGAGCAGGTCCGCGGCCTCGTGGACGGCGGCGTGGACACGCTGCTCATCGAAACCATCTTCGACACGCTGAACGCCAAAGCGGCGCTCTACGCCGTGCAGCGCTTCTTCGACGAAGGCGGCCGGGTGGTGCCCATCATGATTTCGGGTACCATCACCGATGCCTCGGGCCGCACGCTGTCGGGGCAGACGGTGGAGGCTTTCTGGAACTCGATTCGGCACCTGCCGCTGCTGAGCGTGGGCCTGAACTGCGCCCTCGGGGCCGACCAGCTCCGCCAGTACGTGGAGGAACTGAGCCGCATTTCCGACGTGCACATTTCGGCTTACCCCAACGCCGGCTTGCCCAACGCCTTTGGCGGCTACGATGAGTCGGCGCAGGAATTCGCTGCCCTGGTCGAAGAATATTTGAAGGACGGCATCGTGACGGTGGTGGGCGGCTGTTGCGGCACCACGCCCCAGCACATCGCGGAGCTGAGCCGGCTGGCCAAGCAGTACAAGCCGCGCCAGCTGCCCACGGAGCTGGTGGCTTCCACTCGCCTCAGCGGACTGGAGCCGTTCGGCATCAACAAGGAAAGCTTGTTTGTGAACGTAGGCGAGCGCTGCAACGTGACCGGCTCGCGCGCTTTTGCCCGCCTCATCCGCACCGGGGCTTATGAGGAAGCCCTGGCCGTGGCCCGCCTGCAAGTGGAGGGCGGCGCGCAGGTGCTCGACATCAACATGGACGAGGGCATGCTCGATTCGGAGCAGGTGATGACGACTTTCCTGCACCTCATCGCCTCGGAGCCCGACATTGCGCGGGTGCCGGTGATGATTGACTCCTCGAAATGGAGCGTGCTCGAAGCCGGCCTGAAGTGCGTGCAGGGCAAGAGCATCGTCAACTCGATTTCCCTGAAAGAAGGGGAGGACGTGTTCCGGGCGCACGCCCACACGGTGCGCCAGTACGGCGCGGCCGTGGTGGTGATGGCCTTCGACGAAAACGGCCAGGCCGACACCTTGGAACGGCGCATCGAAATCTGCCAGCGCAGCTACGACATTCTGACGAAGGAAGTCGGCATGGACCCCACCGACATCATCTTCGACCCCAATATCCTCATCGTGGGCACGGGCATGGAGGAGCACCGCAACTACGCCATCGACTTCATCGAGGCCGTGCGCTGGATTAAGGCCAACCTGCCCGGCGCCCTCACCAGCGGCGGCGTGTCGAATATTTCGTTCTCGTTCCGGGGCAATGAGGCGGTGCGCGAGGCCATGCACACGGCCTTTCTGTACCACGCCATCGGTGCGGGCCTGGACATGGGCATCGTGAACCCCAGCCAGCTCGGCGTGTACGACGAAGTGCCCAAAGACCTGCTGGAGCTGGTGGAAGACGTGCTGCTCAACCGCCGCGCCGACGCCACCGAGCGCCTGCTGGAATTTGCCGATACGGTGCAGCAAAAAGGCAAGGTGGAAGTGGTGGCCGATGCCTGGCGCAGCCTGCCGGTGCAGGAGCGGCTGTCGCACGCCCTGGTGAAGGGCATCACCGAATTCATCGACGAAGACACCGAGGCCGCCCGCCAGGAGCTGGCCCGCCCGCTCGACGTGATTGAGGGCCCGCTGATGGCCGGCATGAACGTGGTGGGCGACCTGTTCGGGGCCGGCAAAATGTTCCTGCCGCAGGTGGTGAAATCGGCCCGCGTGATGAAGAAAGCCGTGGCTTACCTGGAGCCCTACCTGCTGGCCGACAAGCGCGGCGCCGACCGCCAGACCGCCGGCAAAATCCTGATGGCCACCGTGAAAGGCGACGTGCACGACATCGGCAAGAACATCGTGGGCGTGGTGCTGGCCTGCAACAATTTCGACATCATCGACCTCGGCGTGATGGTGCCGCTGGAGCGCATTCTGGACGAAGCTCAGAAGCAGCAGGTGGACGTTATCGGCCTTTCCGGCCTCATCACGCCCTCGCTCGATGAGATGGTGTACGTAGCCCAGGCCATGCAGAAGCGCGGCATGAAAGTGCCGCTGCTCATTGGCGGAGCAACCACATCGCGGCTGCACACGGCGGTGAAAATCGCGCCGGCCTACAGCGGCGCCGTGGTGCACGTCAACGACGCCTCGCGCTCGGTGGGCGTGGCGGCGGGCCTGCTGGGCTCGGGCGAAGCGGCGTATGCCCAGACCGTGGCCGACGACTACGCCGCCCTGCGCGCCGACTACGCCAGCCGCCAGCGCGACAAAAACTACCTCCCCATTGAGGCTGCCCGCGCCAACGGCTTCCACGCCGATTGGGCAACGACGCCCATTACCAAACCGACTTTCCTCGGCACCAAAGTGCTGGCGAATTACGACCTCGCCGAGCTGGCCCAGTACATCGACTGGACGCCGTTCTTCCACACCTGGGAGCTGAAAGGCCGCTACCCACGCATCCTGACGGATGAAACGCTGGGCGAAGCGGCCACCAAGCTGTTCGAGGACGCGCAGGCCATGCTGAAGAAAATCATCGACGAAAAGCTGCTCGAAGCCCGCGCCGTGCTGGGCTTCTGGCCCGCAAATACCGTCGATTGCGACACCATTGAGCTTTACGCCGACGACAGCCGCGAGGCAGTGGCCGCCGAGTTTTTCACGCTGCGGCAGCAGGGCGAAAAAGGGCCCAACATCCCCAACATCGCCTTCTCCGACTTCCTGGCCCCGAAAGAATCGGGCCGCCAGGACTACATGGGCGGATTTGCGGTGACGGCCGGCATCGGCATCGAAAAGCTGATTGAGCAGTTTGATGCCGACCACGACGACTACTCCAGCATCATGGTGAAGGCCCTGGCCGACCGCCTGGCCGAAGCCTTCGCCGAGCGCCTGCACGAGCGGGTGCGCCGCGAGTTCTGGGGCTACGCGCCCGACGAGCACCTGACCAACGAAGACCTGGTGCAGGAGAAATACCGCGGCGTGCGCCCGGCGCCCGGCTACCCCGGCTGCCCCGACCACACCGAGAAAATCACCCTCTTCCAGCTGCTCGACGCGGAAGGCCAGACCGGCATCATCCTCACCGAAAACCTGGCCATGTACCCGGCCTCGTCGGTGAGCGGCATGTACTACGCGCACCCGGACTCGCGGTATTTTGGCCTCGGTAAAATTGGGGTCGACCAGGTGGCCGACATTGCCCGGCGCAAACACATGCCGCTGCCGGAGCTGGAGCGCTGGCTGATGCCCAACCTGAACTACGAACCCAAATCGTAGGAACGCGCCATGGCGCGTTCGGGCGACAGGTTCATTGAACGGCGCCCCACAAGAATTACTTTGCTGCCAAACGCGCTATGGCGCGTTCCTACATCCCCCCAATGAAAGTTACCGACCACCTCAGTCGCGCCAACGGCAAAACCCTGTTTTCCTTCGAAGTGCTGCCGCCCAAAAAGGGCGAAAACATCCACACGCTGTTCTCCAATATTGAGCCGCTGATGGAGTTTAAGCCGCCGTTTATCGACGTGACGTACCACCGCGAAGAGTACGTGTACCGCCACCACCCCAACGGCTTGCTGGAGAAGAAAACCGTGCGCCGCCGGCCCGGCACCGTGGGCATTTGCGCGGCCATCAAAAACCGCTTCGACGTGGACACCGTGCCCCACCTCATCTGCGGGGGGTTCACGAAGGAGGAAACCGAAAACGCGCTGATTGACCTGCACTTTCTGGGCATCGATTCCATCCTGGCCCTGCGCGGCGACCCCATCAAGTCGGAAGGCATCTTCAAGCCCGAGCCGGACGGCCACGCCTACGCCTGCGACCTCATCGGCCAGGTTTCGAACCTGAACAAGGGCGAATACCTGGACGAGGAGCAGGACGAAGCCTGGGCCACCAACTTCTGCATCGGCACGGCCGGCTACCCCGAAAAGCACTTCGAAGCCCCCAACTACAACGCCGACATCCGCTACCTGAAACACAAAGTGGACCGCGGCGCCGAGTACGTCGTGACCCAGATGTTCTTCGACAACGAAGAGTTTTTTCGTTTCGAAAGGCTGTGCCGCGAGGCGGGCATCACCGTGCCCATCATTCCGGGCCTCAAGCCGCTCACCACCAAGGCCCAGCTCACCATGCTGCCCCGGTCCTTCTACCTCAACCTGCCCGAGCTGCTGGTGGAAGCCGTGGGCCAGTGCCGCGACAACGAAGCCGCCCGCGCCGTGGGCATCGAGTGGTGCCTCAACCAGAGCCGCGAGCTGATGGCCCACGGCGTGCCCTGCCTGCACTACTACTCCATGGGCAAGTCGGAAAGCATCCGGCGCGTGGCCAAGGAGCTATTTTAAGTTGCTCGTTATCAGTTATTAGTTGTTGGTGCGATGACAACTGCCTGCCTGACAACTAACAACTGACACCAAGCACCTAATCCTTGTCAATCATTTTAGCCCCTGAAAAATGCTTGATGACCTGTTTGCCCAACTGCGCACCGCAACCGCACCGGCCGAGATTGAAGCCCTGCAAAACGGCATCTGGCAGCTGTGGCTTGCTACCGGCGACGTAGCCCTCGACAAAGCGCTGGAGGCCGGAATACGCGCCATGCAGATGGATGACTATGGTGTAGCCATTAAATATTTTACGGATATAATTCAATTAAAGCCGGAGCTCGCCGAGGGGTGGAATAAGCGCGCTACGGCCCTTTACCTGCGGGGCGAGTACCGGGCTTCGTTGGCTGATATTGCGGAAACTTTACGCCGGGAACCGCGCCATTTTGGGGCGTTATGGGGCCAGGTCGATATCCTGAGGCAGCTGGGCGAGCACCGCCGTGCCCTTCAGGTATTAGAAAGGATATCAGCAATTTGTCCCGGATTGCCCGGCCTGCGCGAGCAGCAGCGCAGTTTGCGCGAACAGCTGGAGGACCGCGACCCGCTGGAATAGAAAAGCTGAATTTTAGCGAACAATTTATTACCTTTCGTATCCCCAAACGTTTGGGGGTGCGAAACTTGTAAATATTCTATTCTACCAAACCCACCTGCGTATGAGAAACACTATCTACTTTATTGGGCAATTTTGGCTGCTGCTCGCATTATCCCTGGCCGCCAATGCCCAGAAAATGCATACCACCAAATGGGAAAGCGGCCTGCTGGACCATCGCACCAAAGTGGGCCCGTGGGAGTATTACGGCATCACGCGCTCGAAAGAGCAAATTGTGGTGCAGCGCTACGACCACACCACCAAGGAGCTGCTCTACTACCGGCCCGTGGGCGAAATGACCTACAGCATCGAAGCAATGCCCGGGCAGTGGACGCGCCGCATAGTGGACCGCCCGCCGCTGTTTATTGGCGGCGAAGCCGCGCTGGCCGCCTACACCACACAGCTGCAATACCCGCAGCAGGCGCAGGACCGCAACGTGCAGGGCCAGGTCACGGTGGGGTTTGCCATCGACACGCTGGGCCGGGCCAGCGCCCACCGGGTGTTGCGCGGCATCGGGGCCGGCTGCGACCAGGAAGCCCTGCGCATTGCCCATACCATTCCCGACGAGTGGATTCCGGCCAAACTGGGCACCCGCGCCGTCCCCGCGGAGTATGAGCTGACGCTTACCTTTCGGCTGGCCCAGCCGTAAAAGGCGGAAAGGGCTTTTGGTGGAAGGGGCCGCTCCCGGTTTCAACCACCTGATTGCCCAATCCCAACGAATCGGCATTTCTTATGACACTACAATTTGGCCGCCTGGGGGCGGAAGCACGGCTTTGGGGCGGCATCGCGGCCGCGGCCCTGTTGCTCACCGGCTGCGACTCGACGCCCCGCGACCGGCAGGAAGTGGCCCGCAATGCCGGGCACGAGCTGGATACGATGGCCCGCACGGCCGCCCACAAGCTGAGCCGGGTGGGCAAGGCCACCGCCAGCTACGACGCCGCCAACCGCGCCCGCCGCGCCCGCCCGCTTGACCCGCACCAGCAAATTGCCATGGAAGGCAAGCTGATGGGGCCGTATTCGGGCCAAATAAACGCCCTCACGCCCCAGGACCTGCCCGCCGCCTACGCCCAGCTGGTGCGCGAAACCCGCGCCCGCCGCGCCGCCTGGACCGACCGCGACTGGGACTACGCCCGCGCCGTGTACCAGCGCCTGAACGACCAGCTCAAGCAGGTGCGAATGGACATGCCCGCCCGCGACGAATTGCCCATCCGCGCCCGGCAGGCCGAATTTGTGACCTTGCAGGCTGGCCACACGGCCAAGGGCATTGACGCGGCCACCCGGCAGCAGCCAAAATAGAAGTATGAATTAAAAATTATGAGTTATGAATTGGCTATCATGCTTTGCCTTTTGCGACGCCAGATTGTTTCCCTGCCAATTCATGACTTTTAATTCACAATTCCCATCCCCATGTCCAGCCCCGATTCCGTCGTTTTTCTTGAATCGTTCTACGAACCGATGGCGGCCAATCTGGCGCGCACCCGGCTGGAGGCGGCGGGCATCCCGTGCTTTTTGAGCAACGAAAACCTGGTGTCCATCATGCCGCTCTATAGCCCCATCACCGGCGGGGTGCGGCTGCACGTGCGCCAGCGCGATGTGGAGGAGGCGCTGGAAGTGCTGCACTACGAGCCCGTGCCGCTGGCCACCGGCCCCGACGTGGCTTCTTTCGCTGCCGATGCCCCCGACCCCGTCGCCCCGCGCTGCCCCCGGTGCGGCTCGTCGAATGTGGCGTACGGGGCCGCCACGCGCAACACCTACGGGTTTTGGGCGTCGGTGCTGTCGGTGCTGCTGCGGTACCCGGTGCGCGGCCGGCGCTACCATTGCTTCCATTGCGGCAACGAGTTTGAGTAGCACCCCGGCGGCGACAACTGAAAGCGAATACTACATTTTCTGAATTGTCGTTGCTACGTCATGGCATGGTTGACTGACCGCAGACTCCGGGAGCTTTTGCTGGCAATGCTGGCGCTGGGGCTGCCAGCGGCTCCGGCGCGGGCCCAGGCACCGCTGCCAACGGGCGACGGAATAACCGGTGACTACTACGATGGGGTCGAGTTCGACCGGCTGGTGCTGAGCCGTCGCGATGCCACCCTGGCATTCGACTGGACGCACCAGCCGCCCGCGCCGGGAGTACCGGCCGAGTATTTCTCGGTGCGCTGGACCGGCTGGCTGGTGCCACCGGCCAGCGGCCGCTACGTTTTCCACGCCACCGTGGACGACGGCATGCGCATCTGGCTGAACGATAAGCTGATTCTGAACGAGTGGCGACCTCAGCCGGTGCGCACCTTCACCACCAGCATCAAGCTGAACGCCGGCGAGCCGTACCGGCTGCGGGTTGAGTATTTTCAGGAAATTCTGGACACCCGCGCCCGCATTACCTGGGAGCGGCCCGACGAGCCACTGAAATCGCCGCCCTCGTCGTGGCGCAACTTCTGGGGCCGGACTGCCGAAACCCCCAGGCCCGGGCCGATTCCGACACAATTCCTGTTCAGCCGCAACCCCCGGCCGGTGGTGGCCCGGCCGGCCCCGGCCAAGCTGCCGTCGCCTGTTCCGCGCCAAAGTCCGGTGGTGGCCCGGCCGGCCCCGGTGCCAACCCGCCCCAGCCGCCCGGCTGCGCCGCCGCGCCGCCCGGCTCCTGCGCCACTGGCGCCGGTGGCGGCCGCCCGGGTGGAGATTCAGGCGCTGCCCCCGCCCAGCGTGCTACTGGCCGATTCGGGCAGCACCGCCCGGCTATCAGGTCTGGGCGTGGGCGAAACCATTACGCTTCCAGAGCTATACTTCAACCAGGGCCAGGCCGTGCTGCTGCCCGCTGCCCGCCGCGCCCTCGATGGCCTGGCTGCCGCGCTCAGCGCCCGGCCCACGCTGCGCTTCGAAGTGCAGGGCCACACCGACAACGTGGGCAATGCCGAGCTGAACCGCCAGCTCTCGCAGCAGCGCGCCGACGCCGTGTGCCGCTACCTCGCGGCGCACGGCGTGGCTCCGGAGCGGCTGCGCTCGGTGGGCTACGGCGGCACCCAGCCCGTGGCCGACAACGCCGACCCCACCCAGCGCCCCCGCAACCGGCGCGTAGTGCTGCGGCGATTGTAAGACCATCGGGAAAGGTTTCGATGCCAACCTGCCGGGTGTTTTTGCGTTGCAGCAGCTTACCACTGCCCATTCCTGTTTATGGCGTTTGCCACCCACTTAGTTCAGGCGTTGCGCCACAACTGGCGCCACTACCTGGTAGAAGCCGGCGGGCCAATGGCTTTTCTCACGGTGTCGAGCGTGGCGTCGGTGGTGTTTCACCACCCCAGCTCGGTGGTGGCGCGGGCGCTGGGGCCCCACGAGTGGGTGCAGCGCTGCGGGGTGGCTGCGGTGCTGGGCCTGCTGGTGGCGGCCATGGCCTACTCGCCCTGGGGCAAGCGCTCGGGTGCCCACTTCAACCCGGCCGTGACGCTGGGGTTCTGGCAATTAGGCCACATCCGCACGGCCGATGCGCTGTGGTACGTGCTGGCCCAGTTTGCCGGGGCACTGGCAGCGGGCTTTGCGCTGTTCCGGCTGCTGGCTCCGTGGTTTGGCTACGAAGCCATTCACTACAACACCACGCGCCCGCCCGCCGAAACCTACGGCTGGGCTTGGGCGCTGGGGGCCGAAGTGGTGATTTCGGCCGCGCTCATGCTGGTGTTGCTCTGTTCGCTTCATTCGGCGCGTTTCAGCAAGTGGACGGGCGGGTTGGTGGGCACGGCGCTGGCGCTGTTCGTGGTGGTTGAATCGCCCCTTTCGGGCATGAGCCTGAACCCGGCCCGCACCTTGGGCGCGGCGGCGGCGGCCGGCTATGGCCCGCACCTGTGGCTGTACTTTCTGGGGCCGTTGGGGGCCATGTGGGCCACGGCCGAGATGTACCGCCGCCACCGCCGCCGCCGGCCGCCCACCACACGGCCGCCGCTTTATCCTGCCCCAGCGGCCTAGCTGCACAACGCCGCGCTTTAATGCCCTGACCCAGCAACCGCTGCCCGAAACCGGGGTAATTCTTCCGCTGCTCGGTCAATCCGGCATCGGCCGTTTTATGCTTTTTCGCGTAAGCAATAGTCCATTTCCCGCTCACTTGCCATGACTACAAAAAAGCCCGTCCCGGCCAAGCCCGCCGCCAAAAAGCCCGCCGCTCCTGCCAAACCCGCCCCCGCCAAAGCCGAGCGCCGCCCCACCGCCAAAGACATGAAGGCCGCCGCGCAAAAGCTGCCCTACCCGGCCCGGCAGGCCGATATGAAGCTGCAGCCCGACTCAGACCTGGCCAACTACAAGGCCGCCGGCAAGCTCAAAGACAAAATTGCCCTCATCACCGGGGCCGATTCGGGCATTGGGCGGGCCGTGGCCATTGCCTTCGCCAAGGAGGGCGCCCACGTCGCCATCGTGTTCAACGAAAACCTGGAAGACGCCCAAAAAACCCAGCAGCTGGTCGAGAAAGAGCAGCGCAAATGCCTGCTGCTCCAGCTCGACGTGCGCGACCCGGAGCACTGCAAGCAGGCCGTGCGCCGCACCCTGGCCGAACTGGGCGGGCTGAATATTCTGGTGAACAACGCCGCTTTCCAGATGAGCCAGGAGAAGTTCGAAGACATTCCGGAAGAGCAAATCCGGCGCACGTTCGACACCAACATTCTGGGCTACATCTGGATGGCGCAGGCCGCGATTCCGCACCTCCGGAAGGATGATTGCATCATCAATACCGGCAGCATCGTGGGCATCACGGGCATCCCGATTCTGGTGGACTATGCCAGTTCGAAGGCCGGCATTCATGCCCTTACCAAGTCGCTGGCGCTGTATTTGGGCGAAAAGGGCATTCGCGTAAACTGCGTGGTGCCCGGCCCGGTCTGGACGCCGAACATCCCCGGCACCATGCCGCGGGAGGAAATCACCAAATTTGGCCACGAAGTTGCCCTCAAGCGCCCCGGCCAGCCCGAAGAGCTGGCGCCGGCCTACGTGCTGCTCGCCAGCCAGGACGGCTCGTTCATGACCGGCAGCCTGGTGCACGTCACGGGTGGTAAGCTCAGCAGTGACGAATAGGGTTGCGCTTACCGGGGAATGGGGAATTGTCAGCTGCTAATTTCTCCTTCCCCGCTTCTTGAAGCGAGCTATAGTTGTTTAGCAAAGTTTCTGAATTGCAAACAATCAATCTGTTTATAGGCTGGTTACCTTTCCGTTCGCAGTAGTCGGCACGGCCCTGGCAGTTCCCCGGCCCTGTGTTTTTCATTTTTTCTTTCACATCAATTCCCACTTCCTACATGGCCGATAATTCCTCATCCGTGCTCGACCGTAGCCGCACCGTGGCGGGCCCCGGCTACAACCGCTGGCTGGTGCCGCCGGCTGCGCTGGCCATTCACCTGGCCATTGGGCAGGCCTACGCGTTCAGCGTGTTCAACAAGCCGCTGGGGGCGCTCATCAGCGGCGACACGGCCAAGCCCGCGCCCGACGACTGGACGCCGCTGCAAATCGGCATCACGTTTTCCATTGCCATTGTGCTGCTGGGGCTCTCAGCGGCCATTTTTGGGAAGTGGCTGGAGCGCGTGGGGCCGCGCAAGGCCATGCTGGCCTCGTCGCTGTGTTTCGGCGGCGGCTTCCTGATTGGCTCGCTTGGCGTGCACCTGCACAGTCTGGCGCTGCTGTATTTCGGCTACGGTTTTGTGGGCGGCATTGGGCTGGGCATCGGCTACATTTCGCCGGTGAGCACCCTGATTAAGTGGTTTCCCGACCGCAAGGGCGTGGCCACGGGCATGGCCATCATGGGCTTCGGCGGCGGGGCCATGATTGGCTCGCCGCTGGCCAACAACCTGATGACGCACTTCAAGGCTTCGGCGCCGCTGGGTGTGGCGCCCACGTTCATCGTGATGGGCATCATTTACCTGATTTTCATGCAGTTTGGCGTCTGGACCATCCGCGTGCCCGCCGATGACTGGAAGCCGGCGGGCTACGTGCCCAGCACCGAGCACAACGACCTCATCACCACAGCCAACGTGTCGGCCGACAACGCCATCAAAACGCCGCAATTCTGGATGCTGTGGGTGGTGCTGCTCTGCAACGTAACGGCCGGCATCGGTGTGCTCGAAACGGCCTCGCCGCTCATTCAGGAGACTTTCTCGGATGCGGCCATGGGCGCGGGCAAGGGCGTGACGGCGGCCGCGGCGGCCGGCTTCGTGGGCCTGCTCAGCCTGTTTAATTTGCTGGGCCGCTTCTTCTGGTCGTCGGCTTCGGATAAGCTGGGCCGGAAGGTAGCTTACGGCATTTATTTTGGTCTGGGCATCCTGCTCTACGCCCTCATTCCTACGCTGGGCCACAACCTGCAGCTGACCCTGTTCGTGGCAGTGGCCTGCGTGATTATCAGCATGTACGGCGGCGGTTTTGCCACGGCCCCGGCTTACCTGTCCGACCTGTTTGGCAAGTACCAGGTAGGCGCCATTCACGGCCGTTTGCTCACGGCCTGGAGCACGGCCGGCGTGCTTGGCCCGCTCATCGTGCACTACCTCTCCGACAGCCGCAAGGCCGAAGGCTTCTCGGGCGCGGCGGCGTACCAAACGGTGTTTTACACCATGGCGGGCCTGCTGGTAGTGGGCTTCATGGCCAACCTGCTGGTGAAGGCCGTGAACGAGCAGTACTACGAAAAAGGCCCCGTCACAATAGCCGCTGGTGCTCACTAGCCCTCAGTCTTTCAAATTTCTAATTCGACTTTGATATGAATCCGCAACTAAATTCTTCTGCTCCTGCTGCCGATGGCGGCTCGGGCGGCTCGGTGGTGCTGGCGTGGCTGGTGGTGGGCCTGCCCCTGGCCTGGGGCGTGTCGCAAACCTTCCTCAAAGCGCTGGCCCTGTTCAAGTAGCGCCCATCAATTGGTTTCTGTTGGCCCAAAAGAGCCCATTGCAGTTGCAGTAGGCTCTTTTTGTGTCAGCTTCCGGCCGCGCCATTCCTTACCTTGTTCCCATGAAAAAGCTACTTCTGCTGGCCTTGGTGGCGCTGCTGGGCGCGGTGCCGGCCCCCGGCCCGGTGCAGAAAGTCCGGCAGTTCCGGCAAGCGCAGGAGCCCCAGCTGCTGGCCGAGTTCGAGCAGCTGGTGGCCATTCCAAACGTGGCCGCCGACACGGACAACCTGCGCCGCACCGCCCTGTTTGTGCAGGATATGATGCGGCGGCGCGGCATCGGCACGCAGCTGCTGGCGGCGGCCACGCCGGGCGTGCCGCCGGTGGTGTTTGGCGAAGTGCGCACGCCGGGCGCCACCCGCACCGTCATTTTCTACGCTCACTACGACGGCCAGCCCGTGAACCCGGCGCAGTGGCGCGCGGAGCTCAGCCCGTTCCGGCCGGTGCTGGCCACGGGGCCGCTCGACCGGGGCGGGCAGCTGGCCACCGCGTCGGCGGCCGGCCCGCCCCTGAACCCCGACTGGCGCCTCTACGCCCGTAGCGCGTCGGACGACAAGGCCGGGGTGATGGCCATTCTCAGCGGCTACCAGGCCCTGGTGGCGTGCAAGCTCAAGCCCAGGGTCAACATCAAGTTCTTCTTTGAAGGCGAAGAGGAGCGGGGCTCGCCGCACCTGGCCGAAATCCTGGCGCGGCACAAGGCCCGCCTGGCGTCCGATTTGTGGGTGATTTGCGACGGGCCGGTGCACCAGTCGGGCCGCAAGCAGGTGGTGTTTGGGGCGCGGGGCGACGTGAATATGTCCCTGACCGTGTACGGCCCGCGCCGGCCGCTGCACAGCGGGCACTACGGCAACTGGGCCCCCAATCCCGCCCTGGCGCTGGCCCGCCTCCTGGCCTCCATGGAAGACAGCACCGGCCGGGTGCGCGTACCCGGTTTCTACGACGACGTGACGCCGCTGAGCCCGGCCGAAAAAACCGCCCTCGCCCAGGTGCCCAACCTCGACGAAACCATCCGGCAGGAGCTGGGTTTTGCGCGGCCCTACGGCCGCGGGCAGTCCCTGGTGGAGCTGCTGAATCAGCCCTCGCTCAACATCAACGGCATGCAGAGTGCCAACGTGGGCGCGCAGGCGGCCAACGTCATTCCCACCACGGCGGCGGCCGTGCTCGACCTGCGCCTCGTGCCCGGCAACGACGCCCGGCGCCAGGTGCAGAAAGTCATTCGCCACATCGAACAGCAGGGCTACCACGTCGTCACGGCCGAGCCCACCGATGCCGAGCGCGCCCGGTACCCGCTGCTGGCCCGCGTGCAATCCGAACCCGGCTACAATGCCCAGCGCACGCGCCTCGACTTGCCCATGGCCCGGCAAGTGGTGGCGGCCGTGCAAACCACCGTGGCCGACCCCGTGGTGGTGCTGCCCACCATGGGCGGCAGCCTGCCGCTGTACGTGTTCGAGCAGGAGCTGCAGGCGCACACCATCACGGTGCCGGTGGCCAATTACGACAACAACCAGCACGCCGAAAACGAAAACATCCGCCTCGGCAACCTCTGGGCCGGCATCGAAACCATGGCCGCGATTATGCTGCTGAAGTAGCCGCTGGAAGAGTAGTTCGTTGAGTGCCCGTCAGGCTGAGCATGCTCAGCCTGACGGGCTTTCGGTGGCCTGTCGCCACGCGCCATCCTTTAAATTCTTTGCAAAAGCCTTTAGTCTTCGGGAAGCTTTTGCTCGTAAGGAGTTGTTAGCTGAGTCGTCCTCGGCGGTATTGCCCCAGCTTCAGTCAAAGTCCTTTTCTATGCCAGTCCCCGTTTACCCGAGCGGCACCGTACGCGTCCTTTTGGGCACTGAGCACGTGTCCGAGGCCACCCGCGCCGCCGTGCAAAGCCGCCTCGATGCGCCCGCAGCCTACGTGCCGCAGTTCCTGGCCCCCGACACCTACGCCTTGCTCGAAGCCGTGGCGGCCCGCCTCTTTCCCCAGCCCGACCGGCCGACGCAGCCCATTCCGCTGGCCCCGGCCGTGGACCAGCGCCTCACCGAAGGCCGCGCCGATGGCTGGCGCTACGACGCCCTGCCGCCCGACCGCGAAGCCTACCGCCTGGGCCTCGGTGGCATTCAGGAAATTGCGCAGGCGCTGTTTCAGGCTGATTTTATGGCCTTGAATCCCGGCCAGCAGGACGCCGTGCTGCAAGCCCTGGCCGACGGCCATCCCCCCGGCCCCGCCTGGGAAACGCTGGCCGCTGGCCGCTTTTTCGAGGAATTGCTGGCCGAACTTACCGAAACCTACTACGCCCACCCGCTGGCCCAGGAAGAAATCGGCTACGTGGGGATGGCCGACCTGCCAAGCTGGACGAAAATCGGCCTGAACGAAAAAGACGACCGGGAAGTCTCCTGATGTGCTGATTTTTTGAGGTGACCATGTGCCGATAGATTCAAGAGCAGCACTTCTCATCTCATCCCCCGCCAAATGGGCGGTCAAAATCAGCACATTATCACCTCAAAAAATCAGCACATCATCTAATGCCCGACGAAGAAGTCCTCGAAGAAGGCGTCCTCAGCCCCGTTCAGCCCGAAATACAGGACCCGCTGCTGCGCGCCCTGCTCGCCGATGAGCCCGCTCCGGCACCGCTTGATATTCCGGCCGAGCAGCCCCAGGCCATTCCGGCCGAGGCTGATGAGGTCGATTGCGTCGTTATCGGCCTGGGGGCAGGCGGCGCCCCTCTGCTGGCCCGCCTGGCCATGGCCGGCCTGAAAGTGGTGGCCCTGGAAGCCGGGCCCTGGCACAACCCGGAGCAGGATTTTGCCACCGACGAAAAAGCCCAGGATTTCCTGTTCTGGAACGACGAGCGGCTGGCCGCGGGCAGTGACCCGCTGGCCATGGGCAAGAACAACTCCGGCACCGGCGTGGGCGGCTCCACGCTGCACTACACCGCCTACACGCCCCGCCCGCTGCCCGATGACCTGCACGTAAAGCGCGACTTTGGGCAGGGCGAGGACTGGCCGGTGAGCTACGAGGAGCTGGAGCCGTATTACGAAGAAGTAGAACAGTTCCTGGGCATTTCGGGGCCCACGCCGTACCCGTGGGGGCCGGCGCGGCGCAAGGGCTACGCCCTGCCTCCGCTGCCGCTCAACAGCGCCGCCCAGCTCATGGTGCGCGGCGCGGAGAAGCTCGGCATCCGGACTTCGCCGGCGGCCAATGCGGCGCTTTCGGCGCGCTATTATCAGGAAGGAATTGGTTGGCGCGAGGCGTGCACCAACCGTGGTTTTTGCCAGGCCGGCTGCTCCAATGGGGCCAAGGCCAGCATGGACGTCACGTTCATTCCGCTGGCGGTGCAGCACGGGGCCAACATTCGGCCCAACAGCTTCGTGACCGAGATTGAGCGCGACGCGCGGGGTTACGTGACGGGCGTGGTGTACATCCAGAACGGCGAGCAGAAGCGCCAGTGCTGCCGCCACCTGTTCCTCTGCGGCGGCTCGGTGGAAACGCCGCGCCTGCTGCTGCTCAACGAGCTGGCCCTGACCAGCGGCCAGGTGGGCCGCAACCTGATGGCGCACCCCGGCGTGCAGGTCTGGGGCACATTTGAAGACATGGTGCGGCCCAATAAAGGCATTCCCGGCGGCCTGATTTCGCAGGATACCCACCGGCCGAAGGATGCCGATTTCATCGGGGGCTACCTGCTGCAAAGCATCGGCGTGATGCCCGTGACGTTTGCCGGGCAGGTGGCGCGGGGCCGCAAGCTCTGGGGTCAGCCCCTGCGCGACTATATGCGCCAGTACAACCACATTGCCGGCATCAATATTTTGGGCGACTGCCTGCCCCACGCCGACAACTTTATGGAATTGGCGGAGGAAAAAGACGCCCGTGGCCTGCCCAAACCCCGCCTGCACTTCACGGCCCAGGAAAACGAGCAGCGCATGAACGCGCACGCCGAAAAGACGATGCGCGCCATTTGGGAAGCCGCCGGGGCCACCGACATCTGGGCGTTTCAACGCTACGCCCACGTCATCGGCACGGCGCGCATGGGCAAAAGCGGCGACGACGCGGTGGTGGATGCCAACGGCCGCGCCTTCGACGTGCCCAACCTCTACATCTCGGATAACTCGACTTTCCCGAGCGCGCTCAGCGTGAACCCGGCCCTGACCATCATGGCCCTGAGCCTGCGCACGGCCGATAAGTTTCTGGAGAGCCTGAAGTAGAGGGATACATAAAAGAACGTCATGCCGAGCGCAGCCGAGACATCTCGCTCGCATCGTTGAACCGAAGGTTAGCCCGGCTAACGATTGCGTCACTACCACGTGCGAGATGCCTCGGCTGCGCTCGGCATGACGTTTTGAATTCCAAAAATAAACAACATGAAGTCTTTCCTCACAGAAATCAACGAGCATTTTGGCGACGGCAATTACGAGGGCGACCAGTTTGGCGGCGCCACCGGCCACAACGGTAACGGCTTGCCCACGGGCTTGCCCAATAATTTCATGTTCGCCACCGGCATCGAGTGCAGCTACCCGACCATCGACAACGGCAAAACCCGCCGCGACCTGCTGGCCGAGTGCGACCACTACAACCGCTACAAAGAAGACCTGGGCCTGGTGAAGGAAATGGGCCTGAAAGTGCTGCGCTACGGCCTGCCGTACTACAAAATCCAGCTCAGCCCCACCAAATACGACTGGGAATTTGCGGACCTGGCCATGGCCGAGATGCAGCGCCTGGAAATCACGCCCATTCTGGATTTGATGCACTTCGGCGTGCCCGACTTCATCGGCAATTTCCAAAACCCCGAGCTGCCGGTGCACTTTGCGGCCTACTGCGAAGAAGTGGCCAAGCGCTACCCGTGGGTGCGCTTTTACACGCCGGTGAACGAGATTTACGTGACGGCCAAGATGAGCGCCAAAGACGGCATCTGGAACGAGCAGCTGAGGTCGGACAAGGCCTTTGTGACGGCGCTGAAGCACACGGTGGCCGCCAGCATCATGGGCACGCAGAAGATTGCCAAGCACCGGCCCGACTGCATCATCGTGCAAAGCGAGTCGGCCGAATTCACCCACGAGCTGCGGGCCGAGCACACCTACGAGGTGCAGATGCAGAACAAGCTGCGCTTCGCCTCGCTCGACTTGCTGTATGGCTACCACCCCGAGGGTGACGTGCTGAACTACCTCTACGACAACGGCCTGACCCGGCGCGAGTACGACTGGTTCATGGCCGGTGAGCCGCCCGGCTACCAGGTGATGGGCAATGACTACTACGGCCGCAACGAGAAAATTATGCTGCCCGACGGCTCCATTCAAACCAGCATGGACGTGCTGGGCTGGTACAACATCACCCACGACTACTACCAGCGCTACAAAAAACCGGTGATGCACACCGAAACCAACGTGCTCGAAGCCAACGAGGCCCCGCTCTGGCTCTGGAAGCAGTGGGTCAACATCCTGCGGATGCGCAAGGAAGGCGTGCCCGTGCTGGGCTTCACCTGGTATTCGCTCATCGACCAGCTCGACTGGGACAAGGGCCTGGAGCGCAAAGTGGGCACCGTGAACCCCTGCGGCCTTTTCGACCTCGACCGCAAGCCCCGCCCCGTGGCCGACGCCTACAAGATGCTGCTCCAGGAATACGGCCAGATTACCATCGTGCCCCACGGTGAGCTGTTTGAAGTAACCAAAGCTCCCGCCACACTGAAAGTGGAGGTATAAGGCTACCGACTGCGAAAAAACCTCATTTCAACCCCCATGGAATCCCCCCAAACCGTCACCAAATACACCTGGGACGACATGCCCAAAGAGCAGGTGACCGACCAGCTTTCGCGCCGTCTCATCACCGGCGATAAGATGATGCTGGCCCACGTCTACCTCAAAAAAGGCTGCATCGTGCCGCTGCATCAGCACGACAACGAGCAGATTACCTATATTCTGGAAGGGGCGCTGCGCTTCTGGATTGGCTCGGAGGACGCCGAGCCGATTGTGGTGGGCGTGGGCGAGGTGCTGCACATTCCGTCCAACGTCTGGCACAAGGCCGAGGCCGTGGAGGACACGCTGGACGTGGATATTTTCAGCCCGCCGCGTCAGGACTGGCTCGATAAATCGGACGACTACCTGCGCCAGAAATAGCCCCATGGACCTCGGACTGACAGGAAAAATAGCCCTGGTGACCGCCGCCAGCAAGGGCCTGGGCCGCGCCGTGGCCGAAGAGCTGGCCGCCGAAGGAGCCTCCCTCATCCTCTGCGCCCGCGGCAATGAGGCCCTCCAGGAAACCTGCGCCGCCATCGCAACCGCGTACGGCGTGCCTGTCCTCGGCTTGGCTGCCAACGTGGCCGACCCCGCCGACGTGGCCCGCCTGGTGCAGGCCGCGCAGGCCCGCTTCGGCCGCATCGACATTCTGGTGACCAATGCCGGCGGCCCGCCCGCCGGCACCTTCGATATGCTGACGCCGGAAATGTGGCAGGCTGCCACCAGCCTGCTCCTCACCAGCGTGGTGGAGCTGACCCGCGTCGTGCTGCCCGGCATGAAGGCGCAGGGCTGGGGCCGGATTCTGAACATCACGTCCATTTCCGTAAAGCAGCCCGTTGAAAACCTGATGCTCTCCAACAGCCTGCGCGCCGCCGTGACGGGCATGGCCCGCACGCTGGCCACGGAAGTAGCCGCGCAGGGCATCACCGTCAACAACATTCTGCCCGGCTACACGCGCACCGAGCGGGTGGTGGGCCTGGCCGATGCCACGGCGGCGAAAGAAGGCATCTCGGCCGAAGAAGCCACGGCCCGCTGGGAAGCTCAGATTCCGATGCGCCGGCTGGGCGAGCCCCGCGAGTTTGCCGCGCTGGCGGCGTTCCTGTGCTCGGAGCGGGCCAGCTACATCACCGGCACGTCCATCCCCGTAGATGGCGGCTGGATTCGCGGGCTGCTGTAGGAACGCGCCATGGCGCGTTCGGTCGTTGGCGCGTTCTGACGTCCGGTCGTTGGCCATAGTCGTGTCTGAATGTAAATCGTGCGACGATTGAACGCGCCGTGGCGCGTTCCCACTGCCCCGCGTTCTCTCCATTCAATTCCCTTTCCCCTTGACCTCAACCCTCACCCACCGCCAGAAGATGCTCACATTCGCGGGCATTCTGCTGGCCATGTTCCTGGGCTCGCTCGACCAAACCATCGTGTCCACCGCGCTGCCGCGCATCGTGGCCGATTTGCACGGGCTTGACCGGTTTACGTGGGTGGCCACGGCGTATCTGGTGGCCAGCACGGCGCTGGTGCCCATTTATGGGAAACTGTCGGATATGTACTCGCGGCGCACCATTGAGGTCACGGCCGTGAGTATTTTTCTGGTCGGCTCGATGCTGTGCGGGCTGGCGGGCGAGTTTGGCTCGCTGCCGGTGCTGGGCGATGGCATGAACCAGCTGGTCATCTTCCGGGCCATTCAGGGGCTGGGCGGCGCGGGGCTGTTTGCCATGGCCTTCATCATCATTGCCGACCTGTTTGCGCCGGCCGAACGCGGGCGCTACCAGGGGTTTACGGGGGCGGTGTTCGGCACGTCGTCGGTGCTGGGGCCGCTGCTGGGCGGGTTTCTGACGGATAAGGGCACGGGCCTGATTCCGGGCGTGGCGGGCTGGCGGCTGGTGTTCTACGTGAACCTGCCGCTGGGCCTCATCGCGCTCTGGTTCATCATCACCCAAATGCCGCCGCTGCGCCCGCGCACGGCGCCCAAGCCGTTCGATTTCGTGTCGGCCGTGTTGTTGATAACGGGCCTGGGGCCGCTGGTGGTGGCCTTGCAGCTCAACAAAGCCGTGTATGCCTGGACGGCTCCGCTCACGCTGGGGCTGCTGGGTACGGCGGTGGCGGCGCTGGGCCTATTCGTGGTGCGCAGCCTGCGCCACGAGAACCCGATTCTCAACTTCAGCCTGTTCAAAAACCCGGTGTTCCGGGCGGCGAACGGGGCGCTGTTTCTCATGGGCGGGGCGTTTCTGGGCGTCATCATTTTCGAGCCGCTGTTCATGGTGAACGTGCTGGGCGAGTCGGCCACCCGCGCCGGCATTAGCCTCATTCCCATGTCGCTGGGCGTGGTCACGGGCTCCATGCTGGCCGGCCAGATGGTGTCGCGCTTCGGCCACTACAAGCGCTGGATGCTGAGCGGTATTATGCTGCTGCTCATCGGGCTGTCGCTGCTGGCCACCATGCCGCCCACGGCACAATACCACCAGGTGCTCATCTACCTGGCCATGTGCGGGCTGGGCCTGGGCCCCACCATGCCGCTCTACACCCTGGCCGTGCAAAATGCCACCGAGCCGCAGCTCATGGGTCAGGCCACGTCGGCCAGCCAGTTTTCCCGGCAGATTGGGGGCGCCATCGCGGCCTCGGCGCTGGGCACGGTGCTCACCCTCACGCTGGCCCGGAACCTGCCCGCCCCGGCCGGCTGGCCCGCCGCGCAGCAAACCGTAGTGGCCGAGGGGCCGACGCTGGCCTCGGCTGCCGCCACTACTGGCCCGAATCCGGTGGTGCGGGCCGCGTTTTCCAAAGCCATTTCGCGGGTCTATTTTTTCAACATCTTCCTGGTAGTGGGCGGGTTTATCCTGACGCTGTTTATCCCCGAGCTGCCCCTGCGCAAGAGCAACGAAGGGCCACCGGTTGGGGCGGAGTAGGGTGAAGGAGAAAAAGCACATCGTGCTGAGCGCAGTCGAAGCATCTCTACCGCGAGAGTAACTAATTGCTTGCGCGGTAGAGATGCTTCGACTGCGCTCAGCATGACGGTCTACCAATCCCGTTCAACTACCCGTACCTTCGCTCCGTTGGTTCTCGGTTTGATTTCCTTCAATCAGCGGACGGTTTTCGGCCGGGGCCTCGGCCCTGACGGGAATTAAAAGGGAATCGGGTGCAACTCCCGAACAGACGCGCTACTGTGAGTTTCCCGGCCTGATACGGCCGGAGCCGGCAGCCCCTACTTGAAGCCCATTGGCCCCCTCAAAACGGGCCGAGAAGGGCGGGGTCGGCCCGAAACAAGTCAGGAGACCTGCCGGCCGCGGAGTGATGCTGCCCTCGCGCCTGGGGCTGGCATCGGCGGTGCCGTGCCGCTGCGCCCTGGGCGCGGCCGGGGCGGCATGCGGCCGGTGGCTGGCTTAGGCAAAACAAGGGCTTGAACGCAAGCGGAGACCTTTTTTTACCTCTATTCCTGCTGCTCATGCTTCTTGCCGACCGCATTGCCCGTGCCGAAACGCGCATCTTCAAAGCCGTATTCCCCAACACCACCAACCACTACGATACCCTCTTCGGCGGCACCACGCTGCTGCTCATGGACGAGGTGGCCTTCATCGCGGCCACGCGTTTCTCGCGCCTGAAAATGGTGACGGTTTCCTCCGAGCGGGTCGATTTCACGCACCCCATTCCCGGCGGCTCGCTGGTGGAGCTGGTGGCCAACATCGAGCACGTCGGCAATACCAGCCTGAAGGTCCGCGTGGAGCTATTCGTGGAGCAGATGTATTCCGAAGACCGCCACAAAGCCGTCACGGGCCTGTTCACCTTCGTGGCTGTCGATGAGCACAAGCAGCCCGTGCGCATTATCGCCGCCGGCCCCGAAGTGGTGGCGTGAGCAATAAAAAAGGGCCTTCGGCAATTGCCAAAGGCCCTTTTTTATTGCTCACGCCACTAATTTGTTTCCGAACCGTGCTTCCGGCGTTAGCCGTGCCGGAAGCACGGTTCGGAAAAGCTTTACTCAATCACCAGCTGCTTCACCACCACGCCCTGGGCCGTGGCCAGGCTCACCAGATACATTCCGGGAGCCAGGCCGGCCAGGGGCAGGGTGCGGGCTTCGGCGCTGCCGGTTGCGGGCAGCGTGAAGGTGCGTAGCCGCTGGCCCAGCGGGTTCAGCAGCGTGACGGTGGTGGCTTGCTGGCGCAGCACGGCCGGCAATTCGATGGCCACGGCGGCGTGGGCCGGGTTGGGGTACACCCCAATCTGCCGGGCCAGGGCCGCCGACGCCACGGCCAATGCGCGGCCCTGCGTGAGCAGCAGCGAGAAGCGGGTGCCGGAGCCGGCCATCCCGATGCTGAAGGAGTAGCTCGGCTGCTGGGCCAGGTCAATGGCCGCGCCGGTTTGGGCATCGCGCAGGTACGCAGTGGTGCCGGTGGGAATGTTCACCAGCTGCGCGGCCTGCAACGAGTACGTGCCCGCGGCGGGCACATCCACCCGCAGCGGCACCACCACGTCGGCGGTTGAGAGCGGGGCCAGGCCCTGCACCGAGAGGGCTTCGCTGTTGCTGGCCAGGGCGGCCACGTTCAGGCCCGTGGTGTTGGGCAGCTTGTGGGCATCGAAATTGCCATCAAAAGCGGCCGTGGCGCCGGTGGTGGCATACACGTACACCTGGTCGGTGAGGGTGGCGGCGGCGTTGCTCAGCGTGAGCTGCACCTGGGGATTGGTGCTGGTGGAGCGCTGGAACACCGGCTGGCCGGCGAAGGTCGTCTGGCGGTTGGCGTTGGTGAGGGCAATGCTGCCGGCCGTGCCGGCGGTGCTGGCCCGCACGAAGAAGGCCTGGCCGGCGGCAATGAGCCCGGTGCCCGCGCCCACGCCATTCACGAAGGAATGGTACACGCCGCCGTATTGGCTGGTGCTCTGGAACACGTAGACGGCGCCTTCCACGTTGGGGCGGCTGGCCGAGCTCACCGTGCCCCAATCCAGGGGCGAAGGGTAGGGGTTGCCAATCAGGTTCCAGCCGGTTTGGTCGGTGGGGCCGGCGGCCGGAATGGGATTCGAGCGAACAATGCCGGTAATCGTGCCGTTGCCCTGGCCGAATTGCCCCTCGAAATCAACCACGGCCGAGTTGGCAATATTCACGGTGAAGCCCTTGCCAAAGGGCATGGGGTCGGCGGTGCTCCCCGGCGACTGCCAGCCTTTGTCGAAGACGGCAATGCCCGTGGCCGCGTTCGCCAGGCGGCTTTCGTCGTAGCTGAATACGTTTGGGAAAGGCGTGAAGGCCAGGGGCGCGAGCGAGGTATTGTAGCCGCTGTTCACGCTGGGCGCGAAGCCCGGGGTGGTCAGGTCGGCCACGGTGCTGCCCGCTGTGGGCGAAGCAAACTGGCGGTAGCCGATGCCGGCCGGGTTGCCGCTGCCGTCGATGTAGCGCTGCTGCACGCCCGTGCTGCCGGTTACGACGCCCGTGCCGCTGTTGACGAGCAGGGCCGTGCCGGCCGCGCTGGACAGCAGCACGAGCCGCTGAACATTCAGGGCCAGGGCCCCCGCGCCGCCCACCGTCACCACCTGCGCGATGTTGACCGGGGCGCTAAGCGTGACGCTATTGGCATTGGTGGTGGTGAGGTTGCGCACCTGCGGCGGCAGGCCGGAGCCCGTCACCTGGGCGGCCGTGCCGTTGTAGGTATAGCTGGCGTCGGGGCTGAAGGACCGGGCACCCATGAGCTGCACGGCTCCCGTGGCGCCGGAGGTGCTGATACCGGCCGGGTCGCAGATGCCCAGCGTGGCGCCGCCCTGCAAGGTGAAGGTGCCCGGACCGGTGAGGGCCTGGCAGGCCGTGTTCAGCGTGCCGCCCGGTTGCACGGTCAGGGTGGTGGCTACTGTTAGCAGCCCCGTCAGGGTAGCCACGCCGGTGCTGGTCACGGTCACGTTATTGTACGTGCCGCTCACGTTCTGGGGCGTGGACACGACCAGGTCGGGCGAGCCCTGGTTCAGCCGGATGCTGGTGTTGGCGGAGCCATAGTTGCCGGTTGCAAAGTCCATGTCGCCGTCGCCGTCGAGGTCGCCCACGGCCAGTCCCGACGGCTGAGACCCGACGGAAACCTGCGCGTTAGTAGCCGGCGCGGCAAACACGCCACTGCCATTGTTGAGCCGGATGCTCACGCCGTTGGAGTTTTGGTCGGCCGAGAGCAAGTCCAGATAGCCGTCGCCGTTCACGTCGGCGAGCGCCACGTGCTCGGGGTTAGTCCCCACGCCTACTTCCGCATTGGCCGCGGGCGTCAGAAAGGTGCCGCTGCCGTTGTTGAGGCGTACGCTGATGGTGTTGGAGTAGTAGTTGCAGGTCACCATATCCAGGTCGCCATCCGCGTCCACGTCGCCCACGGCTACCTGCACGGGGGCGATGCCCACGGTGATTTCGGCCCCGACGGCGGGCGCGGAAAATACTCCGTTGCCGTTGTTGAGCCGCAGGCTGACCGTGTTGCCGGTCCCGCCCCCGTAGGAGGCGGTGAAAAAATCCAGGTCGCCGTCGCCATCCACGTCACCGATGGCCATGCCGAGGGGAAAAGCCGCAATACTGACCGTTGCGCCGGTAGCCGGCGTGACGAAAGCACCGCTGTTCAGCCCGCTGTTGATGCGGACGCTGACCGTGTTATCGTTGTTGTTGCCAACCAGCAGGTCGAGGTCGCCGTCGCCGTCCACGTCGCCCAGGGCGGCGGTCAGGGGCCAGTTCCCCACGGTTACTTCGGGGGTGGAGGCCGGGGCCGAGAATACGCCGCTGCCGTTGTTTACCCGCACGCTGACGCTGTTGCCACCAAAGTTTGAGGTCGCCACCATATCCAGGTCGCCGTCGCCGTCGATATCGCCCAGCACCACGGTGCGGGGCGTATTAACCACGCTCACCTGGGAGTTGGTGGCCGGAGCCACGAAATTGGTGCTGTTCAGGCCGTTGTTCAACCGAATGCTGACACTGTTGCCCCCCGTAGCAGGCACCAGCAGGTCGAGGTCGCCGTCGCCGTCCACGTCGCCGCTGGCCAGGTTGAAAGATTGGGCACCGGTGGTAACCTCCGAAGTAGCCGCCGGAGTCGACAGGTTGGCGCTGCCCCCGCCCACGGCCGCGATAAACTGAAACACCTGCGGCTGGGCCAGGTTGCCGCTCGCCCCTTGCACGCCCGTGGTAATGGTGGCCGAAACGGTTTCGCCCGCCTGGAAGTCGGTGCTCGGGTCGAACGTGAGGGTGCTGCCGCTTACAACGGCCGTGCCGGCTACTTTGCCGCCGCGCTGCGCGCTGTATACTTTCAGGGCCCCCTGGGTGGCGGCGGTGTTGGCCAGGGCTTCCGAAAACGTGGCGGCGACGTTGCCCGGGCGCGGGGTGTTGCGCAGGTTGCGGGTGGGCGCCAGGGCCGTAACGGTGGGCCCGGAAAGGATGTCGCGCCGCACGGTAGGCGCCGGTACCGCCATTGGAATTGGCGGGGCCGCCACCTGGTTCGCCGCTTGCGCCACACCGGCCGGTGCCATGTTCATATCGCCGATGCGGCCCGCCGTTTGGGCCCCCGCGGGCGCAGCTAGTCCCGCCAGGAGCGCTACCGTGAGGCCGCCGGCCCAGCGCGGCGCGGCAGAAGAACCCAAATGAGAGAGTCGAAGTAAAGTCATAAGCAGATTGAAAAATGTGAAAAGTGATGAAAGGAAATAAGTTAGCGCAACAATCCAGGTCGAGCAGGCAAGGCCTGGGCTGGATGCGGGTGCGAATTACGATGAATAATCATCGATTCAAGAAAATAGCGAAGTAATTCCACGGCTAATGTAGGTGCAATTGGTTCTGGGAATCGATAAACTATGCCTGGCCGGGCGTTATCAAATTATGCCGCTCCGGTGCAACGGTTATCGCCGGCTGCGTGGCCGGACCGCGAGGGAGTGGGACCAACGCGCCCCGGAAATGGGGGAGGTACTTTTGACGCCAAAGGCAGCTTCCCAAACTATGGGAAGAGGGTTTGGCGCCAAAGGCAGCATCACCAGCGTTGGTAACGCCGGGTTTGCGCCCTAAATCGCCCCGGCTAATGTTTTCCCAGGCCCACCCAGCCGCGCTGCATGGCATAGTACACGCCGGTGCCCACGATGAGGCCCACCAGGTAGCCATACGGCAGCCCGGCGCAGAGCAGGCCCACCAGCAGCGCCACCAGCAAATCGGAGCGCTGGCCGCTGATGTCGCGCAGCAGCGTGGCCAGCGACAGGGCCTCGAACAACAGCAAAACCCCCAGCACCGGCAGCGGAAAAATCTGCACCACGTCGGCAAAGCCCTGGCTGAAAAACAGGCCCATCACCAGGAAAATGCTGCCGTAAATGACCACTGAGCCGCCCGTGCGCGCCCCAAACGCATAGTGCCCCACCATGCCGCCCGAGCCGTGGCACACCGGAAAGCCGCCGAAAAACGGGTTCGCGAGGTTCATCAGGGCGTAGGTGAAGCTGATTTTCTTAATCGTGAGGGGCTCCCGCTCCGGGAATAAATCCTGCGCCACCTGCCTGGTGGCCAGAATGGAATTGCCAAGCGACAGCGGAATCTGGGGCAGCGCCAGCAGCAGGGCGCCGGTGAGGATATCGGCCGACTGGGGCAGGTGCCAGGTGGGCAGGTGCAGGCCCACCGCCTTTTGCGCCGCCGCGAAATCGAGCTTGAAAACCAGCGCATACGCCACGCCCAGCGCAATGACAATGAGCGCTGCCGGCCAGCGCCGGTTGCCAAACAGCCCCACCGTCACCACAAAGGCCGCCGCCGCCAGCGCATAGCCGGCCGCGCCATCGGAACCCACGTATTTCGTGAGCGCCAAAGTAGCCAGCTGCAGCGCCAGCCCAAACTGAATGCCGCGCACCACGGCCTTGGGCACCAGCCGCGCCAGCCCATCAATCAGCCCGGTTACCGACAGAAAAAACATGCTGATGCCAATGGCCAGCCCCCCGCCAAAAATGACCCGACCCGGGATTTTCTGGGCAATAACCAGCGCCGCGAAGGCCTTGAGCGGCTGTACGGGCATGGGCATGCGGTACCACAGCCCGGTGAAAACCTGCATCAGCCCGAACAGAATCAGCACCGAAGCGCTGTCGATGCCCGACGCGGCGATGACGCCGATGAGCAGCGGCAAGTCGGTGCCGAGGTCGCCAAACGCGCCGGCCAGCTCGTTGCGGTCGAAGCGGATGGGCGGGCGGGCGGGAGCGGGCGGCGGGAGCGTAGGAGGCTGCATTGAGGCAATGTAGGAACGCGCCACGGCGCATTTGGTCGTTCAACGGTTTGGTGCGGCCGGTTGTTCGACGCTGGTTTAACGGGTTTTTACAACGACTGAACGCGCCGTGGCGCGTTCCTACGGGGCGGCTTCTTCGGCCACTTCGCCCAGGTATTCGCCGCTGGTGAGGCCCCGGCGGCGGCGCAGGCGCAAGGGTTGCAGGCGCTTGCCCAGGGCTTCGACGGCCATTTCGTGGTCCAGCTCGCCTTCATTATGCGCCAGGAAAACAGTTGCCACCCCGTTGCCGATGAAGTTGGTGATGCTGCGCGCTTCCGACATAAACCGGTCCACGCCCAGCAGCAGGGCCAGGCCCTCCACCGGAATCGCCTTCATGGCCGTGAGCGTGCTGGCCAGCACCACGAAGCCGCTGCCCGCCACCCCGGCCGCGCCTTTCGAGGTCACCATCAGAATGCCCATCATGGTCAGAATCTGGGCTCCTGATAAATCAACGTGGAATACCTGGGCCAGAAACAGCGTCGAAAGCGAGAGGTAGATGGTGGTGCCGTCGAGGTTGAAGGAGTAGCCCGTGGGCACCACCAGCCCCACCACCGGCTGCGCGCAGCCCATGGCCTCCAGCTTTTCCATCAGGCCCGGCAGGCCGGCTTCGGAAGAAGAAGTGCCCAGTACAATCAGCAGCTCGGCCTTGATGTAGGTGAGAAACGACCACATGCCAATGCCGCAGTAGCGCAGAATGGCTCCCAGCACCAGAAAAACGAACACCCCCATGGTCAGATACACCGTCACCATAAGCTTGCCCAGCGGCAGCAGCGTGGCAATGCCGTACTTGCCAATGGTAAAAGCCATGCCCCCAAACGCGCCGATGGGCGCCAGCAGCATCACCAGGTGCAGCCCCCGGAATACGTATTTCGAAGCCTCTTTCAGGAAGTGAATGATGGGCTTGCGGCCGGCGTATTTGCTGAGCACAATGCCCAGCAGGATGGCTATGAGGAGGACTTGCAGCGTAAGATTATCGGCCAGGAAGTGCCCCCACGAAAACTCCGTGGCCCGCTTCGTGAACTCGCCCACCTTCTCAGCATTGAGCTTGCCCGTGGCCACTCCCGCCCCCGGCCGCACCAGCGCTGCCGCGCCTACGCCAATGAGCAGGGCCAGCGTAGTCACAATTTCAAAGTACAGCAGCGCCTTGCCCCCAATGCGCCCCACCTTCTTCAAATCCCCCATTGTGCTGATGCCAAGCGTGATGGTAAGGAAGATAATGGGGTTGATGAACAGCTTCACCACGTCGATAAACCGCTTGCCCAGCGGCTCCATCTGCACGGCCGTAGCCGGCCGGAAGTGGCCCAGCAGCGCCCCGGCCACAATGGCCAGCAGCACCCAAAGCGTGAGGTTGCGGGTGATTTTGCGAAGTTTCATAGGCGGTAGGAACGCGCCACGGCGCGTTCAATCGGTGAACGAGTACAATCCAAACGTACGGGGCAAATAAGTGGCAGCCGGAATCATACAACGCCCGAACGCGCCATGGCGCGTTCCAACCGTAAACCCACGCCATGCTTTCGCGCTTATATGCTGTCGTTCGTTGGCCCAAATTCAGTCTGCCCACCCATGCAACCCGCCATCCTCCTGCCCGCCGCCAGCTACGAATTCGTCACCATCCAAAAGGTGAGCGGCTCCGGCCCGCCCGTGCCCGCCTCCGACCAGCTGGCCGCCGAGGAACCGCTGGAAATCCGCATCGGCTACGAAACCGATGGCCAGCGCCGGCACCGCACCCTGTCCGTGACCATGCGCACGCCCGGCAATGACGAGGAACTGGCCGCCGGCTTCCTGCTCACCGAAGGCATCATCCAGGCCAAGGCCGACCTGCTCGGCATCATTCCCTGCCCCGATGTGCAGAAGGCCGAAGAAGCCGGCAACGTAGTCCGCGCCGAGCTGGCCGCCCACGTAAAAGTCAATTTCGCGGCCATGGAGCGGCATTTTTACACCAGCTCCAGCTGCGGCGTGTGCGGCAAAACCAGCATCGATGCCGTGCGTACTGCCTCCTGCCCGGTGTTGCCCACCGAGGGCCCGCACCTGCACTACGCCGTGGTGCACCAGCTGCCCGAGAAGCTGCGCGCCGCCCAGGCTGGCTTCGAGCAAACGGGCGGGCAGCACGCCTCGGCGCTGTTTTCGCCGGAAGGCGAGCTGCTGCTGCTGCGCGAAGACGTGGGCCGCCACAACGCGCTGGACAAGGTAATTGGCGCCGCGCTACTGGCCGGGTGGCTGCCCCTGCACCAGCACGTATTGCTGGTGAGCGGCCGGGCCAGCTTCGAGCTGGTGCAGAAAGCGGCGGCGGCCGGCATTGGGATTCTGGCGGCCGTGGGTGCCCCCAGTAGCTTAGCCGTGCAGGCAGCCGAAAGCTTCGGGATGACGGTGCTGGGTTTCGTGCGCAACGAACGGTTCAACATCTACAGCCACGGCTGGCGGCTGGTCCTTTAACATTTATCAATGAACAGTTAACAATTGAAAATCAAGAATCAACAAACCACCTGGGCCGCCCGTAATACCAGCGCCAGCGCCAAGGCCATGCCGACGGGGTACTACATGTTACATGTTAATTCTTAAATGAAATGAAACTCCGGATTGAAGACGACACCCTGCGCCTGCGCCTCTCCCAGGGCGAGCTGGACGAATTTGCCTCAACAGGGCGCGTGGAGGGCGCGGTGCACTTCGGCCTCGGCCCCGCGCAACGCCTGACCTACGCCCTGGAGCGCGGCTCGGAGCCCGCCCAGACCCTCCCCAACGAAGAACCCGTGCAGGTGCACTACGAGCCGGGCGCGCTCACTGTGCTGGTGCCGTTTGCCCTGGCCCGGGCTTGGCTCGAAACCGACCAGAATGGTTTTTCGCATGCGCTGCCATTGGCTGAAAATCAGCACCTCCGTATTCTGGTTGAGAAGGACCTGGACTGCCGCCATTAGGAAGTTAAAAGTTAAAAGTTGGGAGTTAAAAAAGGGCTGGTTACAGCCGATAAGCTCTCAATATTTTCGGCAACTTTTAACTCATAGCTTTTAACTTTTAACTCAAATGATGGAAGAATCCCCTAAAACAGACCCCGGTAAAGCCGGCAAGGCTCAGGAGCAGAAAGCTGAAAACGCCCCCAAAAGCGGCGAGCGGCCCGACCAGGGCAGGGCCCCCGCGCCCGACCATTACCGCACTGAGCCGCAGGATACCCACATCCACACCCACATTCCCGCTCCCGATGTGGCCACGGCCAAGTACCGCTACCCAATCCTGGCCCAGCCGCCCGAAGCCCTCACCGGCCTCAAGCTGGAAGCCCGCGAGAAGATTGCGGCCGGTGTCACGGCCGTCATCAAATCCATGCAGTTCAGCTGGACGGAGGGCGGCGTGGGGCGCGGCACCAAGGCCCTGCTGGGCCTCAACCAGAAAAACGGGTTCGACTGCTCCAGCTGCGCCTGGCCCGACCCGGACGAGCACCGCTCGGTGGCCGAATTCTGCGAGAACGGCGCCAAAGCCACTGCTTCCGATGCCGACGACAAGGCCGCCGGTCCCGAGTTTTTCGCCAATCACAGCCTGGCCGAGCTCTCGCGCATGACCGACCGCGACCAGAACAACGCCGGCCGCCTCACGCACCCCCTGGTGAAGCGCCCCGGCGACAACCACTACTCGCCCATCGCCTGGCCCGATGTCTTCGACATCATCGCCAAAGAGCTGAACGCCTGTGAATCGCCGAACGAAGCCGTGTTTTACACCTCCGGCAAAGTGCCGAACGAGCCGGCCTTCCTGTTCCAGCTCTTCGCCCGCCAGTTCGGCACCAATAACCTGCCCGACTGCTCCAATATGTGCCACGAGAGCAGCGGTTCGGCCCTCAGTCCTACGCTGGGCCTGGGCAAAGGTTCGGTGACGCTCAACGACTTGCACGAGGCCGAGGTCATCCTCATCATCGGCCAGAACCCCGGCACCAACCACCCGCGCATGCTCTCGGCCCTACAGATTGCCAAGCGCAACGGGGCCAAAATCATTGCCGTAAACCCGCTCATTGAAGCCGGCCTCAACCACTTCCGCAACCCGCAGGATTTCATGAACCCGCTCAAGGCGCTGGGCGCCCTGCTGGGCGACGGCACGCAAATCACGGACGTGTTCCTGCAAGTGAAAGTGGACGGCGACATGGCCCTGCTGCGCGGCATCATGAAGCACTTGTTTGAAGCCGAGGATATGAACCCCGGCCAGGTGGTGGACCGCAGGTTCATCGACGAATTCACGGTTGGTTTCCCCGAGTTTGAGCAGAATATCCGCAGCACCGGCTGGGAGGAAATTGAGGAAGTAAGCGGCATCAGCCGGGCCCAATTGCTCGAAGCGGCCAACCTCATTGCCCACAAGCAGAAGATTATTACCTGCTGGGCCATGGGCGTGACGCAGCAGCGCCAGGGCGTGCAGACGATTCAGGAAATCGTGAATCTGCACCTCATGAAGGGCGCCATCGGCAAGCCCGGCGCGGGCACCTGCCCGGTGCGCGGCCACTCCAACGTGCAGGGCGACCGCACGATGGGCGTGTGGGAGCGCATGCCGAAATCCTTCATGGACGGGCTGCAAAAGGAATTCAACTTCACCCCGCCCACCAAAGACGGGTTCGATGTGGTGGAAGCCATCAAGGCCATGCACCTGGGCATGACCAAGGTGTACTTCGGCCTGGGCGGCAACCTGCTGGCCGCCGGCCCCGATACCGAGCTCATCGCCGAAGCCATGCGCAAGCAGAAGCTGACCGTTTTCGTGGGCACCAAGCTCAACCGCGGCCACCTCACCACGGGCGAAACCAGCCTGCTGCTGCCCTGCTTTGCGCACGTCGATATCGACATGCAGAAGTCTGGCCATCAGATGACCAGCTGCGAAAACTCCATGGGCGTGGTGAGCCAGAACAAAGGCATCCTGGTGCCGCTGGCGGGCGAGATGATGAGCGAAATCGCCATCATCAGCGGCATGGCCATTGCCACGCTGGGCGAAAAAACCAACATCGCCGACTGGGTGGCCATGACGGAGAATTACGACGTCATCCGCGACCATATTTCCCGCGTCATTCCGGGTTTCGAGAAGTTCAACGAGAAGCTTCGGCAGCCGGGCGGCTTCTACCTGCCCAATGGCCCGCGCGAGCGCAAGTTCACCACGCCCGATGGCAAGGCCCACTTCACCAAAACCACGCTGGAGCGGCCCGAAGTGGCCCCCGACCAACTTATCCTGATGACGGTGCGCTCGCACGACCAGTTCAACACCACCATTTACGAGTACAACGACCGGTACCGGGGCATCCACGGCGAGCGCCGCGTGCTGTTCATGAACCCGGCCGACATGGCCGCCCGCAGCATCAAAGCCAAAGACCTCATCGACATCACCAGCCACTTCCAGGACGAGGAGCGGCGCGTGGAGAAGTTCGTGGCCGTGCCCTACGACATCCCGAAAGGCAACGTCTGCGCCTACTTTCCGGAGGCTAACCCGCTGGTGCCCATCGGCAGCGTGGCCAAAGTGAGCAACACGCCCACCTCAAAATACGTGGTGGTGACGGTGGTGCCCACGGCCGTGAACAACGATGTGCGCATCAAGGAGCGCGAGGCGATGATGGCGTAACCTCACGAGACCCCTGTGGGGCGGCCCCTCTCCCGCGGAGAGGGCAGCCTGACGACTGCTAACAACAAGCCCCGACTTACGAAATGAGCCGGGGCTTTTTTTGATATTATTATTCGGAACAACCCGCAGCGCTGTCAGGCTCCCCTCTCCGCGGGAGAGGAGCCGGGGGTGAGGTGGAACGGTTACGCCGTCTCCCCCGTCTTTTCCAAGTCAAACATCTCGCCCAGCATGGCCACCAGCTTATCGGCTTCATCGCGCTTGCAGGCTGATTTCAGGTGCAGGACGTGCTGCTTCAGAATCTTCTGCATCAGCGAGCGGGTGGCTTCGTCGAGGAGCTTGCTTTCGGCGGGGGTGGCTTTTTTCTGGTAGCGGTCCAGCTCTTCCCGGCGCAGGGTTTCGAGGTTGGCCTTCATCTTCTGGATGAGGGGCGACACCATCATTTCCTTGGCCCAGTCATTGAGTCCGGCGATGCTTTCACTGATGATGGCGCGCACCTGCGGCACGGCGGCCAGTCGCACTTCGAGGGCGGCCGAGGCCTTGCTCTGGATGGCGTCGATGTTGTACACCAGCACGCCGGGTACCTGCTCCACATCGGCGGCAATGCTGCGGGGTACGCTCAGGTCAATCAGGAACTTGAAGCTGAGGACGTCGAGGTTTTCGGCCAGCTCACGGGTGAAGAACGGCTCGGCGCGGTTGATGGAGGAGATGATGACGTCGGCCTCTTTCAGCGCGGGCACCAGGTCTTCAAAATTCACGATGCGCATGCCGCATTCTTCGGCCAGGGCTTCGGCTTTGGCGCGGGTGCGGTTGCAAAGCACCACTTCGCCGAAGGCTTTGCTGGCGGAGAGGTGGCGGCAGACATCGGCCCCGATTTCCCCCAGGCCCACCACCAACACGCGCGGGTTGGCCACGTCGGCGGTCAACTCTTCTACCAATTCCAGGGCGGCGTAGCTGATGGAAGCGGCCCCGTCGCGGAAGCTGGTTTCGGTCTGGACGCGCTTGTTGGTGAAGAAAACAGTGTGCAACAAGCGGTGCAGGAAGGGGCCGGCGGCGTCGGCATCGGCGGCCCACTGGTAGGCGGTTTTCACCTGGTTGCTGATTTGCAGGTCGCCGACTACCTGAGCATCAAGGCCCATGGCTACTTCGAAGAGGTGCTGCACGGCCGCGTCGGCGTCGGGCAGCAGGTCGAAGTAGGGCAGGAACTGGCCGATGTCGGCGCGGTCCTTCAAATCGCCCAGCGCGAGGATGATTTCGCGGCTGCGGTCGTCCTCGGCGGCGTAGTACACCTCGGTGCGGTTGCAGGTACTGAGCACGAGCAGGTCGGTGAGGCCCAGCTCATTGTGCAGCGTGTGCAGGAAACGGCGGCAGGCTGCTTCGTCCAGCGAGAGCAGCTCGCGGATGGCAAGCGGGGCTTTCTTAAACGAGAGGCTAACGGCCTTGAACGGATGCGACATAGACTAAATCGGCACGAAACCGGACGACAAAATTACGGCAGGAATCGGCAAGTATGAAACAGCCGACGCAAGTCTCCGGTTCGGGCAACTGCGCAATAATCCGGAAGTCCGCCGTGCGGAGGCCTCGTACCTTTGCGCCATGCTCACCAAAATCCCACCCGCTCCTGGTTCTCCACTCGTGCCGGTGCCCGCCGGGGTTGCTTCGGACGGGCCCAAATCAGCCGATAAAACGGCCCTGCTGGGCGCTACCGACGAAACTGCCTCCCTGGAAGCCGCCGAGGCCATTGCCGTGACTGCGCCCACCGTCACCTCGCCGGTGGCGTGGGCGCTACTGCTCATTCTGGCGTCAATCTGGGGCACGTCGTTTATTCTGATGAAGAAGGGACTGGTCGTGTTTTCGGCCATGGAGCTGGGCGCCACCCGCGTGAGCGTGGCCGCGCTGCTGCTGCTGCCGTTTGCCCTGCGCCACGTGGGCCGCGTCGAGCGCAGCCGCTTCAAGTGGCTGGCCCTGAGCGGCGTGGTGGGTACACTGATTCCGGCCTTTCTGTTTGCCTACGCCGAAACGAAGCTGGCCTCGGGGCTGGCCGGTGTGCTCAATGCCCTCACGGTGGTTTTCACGTTGTTGATGGGCGCCTTGCTATTTGGGCAGCGTCTGACGAGCCTGCGGGTGCTGGGAATTTCCCTGGGCCTGGCGGGCACGGTGGTGATGCTGCTGCTCGGCGGCAGTGGTGGCGACGCGACGCCCGCCGGCATCGGCAATGCCTGGTACGGCCTCTACATTCTGGCCGCCACCATCGGCTACGGCTTGAGTGTGAACGTTATCAAGCACAAGCTGGGCGGCATGACCCCGGTGGCCGTAACGGCCGTGCTGCTGATGCTCATCGGCGGCCCGGCGCTGGTATATCTGCTGCTGGGTACTGATTTTATGCACAAACTGGCCACGGTGCCGGGGGCCTGGGTGGCGTTTGGCTACATCGCGCTGCTGGCCACCATGAGCACGGCCGTGGCCATGGTGCTGTTCAATCGGCTCATTCAGCAGTCCACGGCGCTATTTGCGTCGTCCAGCACTTATTTGATTCCCATCGTGGCCCTGGCCTGGGGTGCGTTGGATGGGGAGGCGTTCAACCTGTGGCACTTCGCGGGCATGGTGATTATTCTGGCGGGCGTGCTGATTATTCACCGGGCGAGATGACGCCTTTGGCTTTATGAGGAATGAAGAATGAGGAATGAAGAATTGTAATTGGAGCCAACGGTCCCAAAATTCCTCATTCCTCATTCCTCATTCCTCATTCCTCATAAAGCCAAAGGCGTCAAAATGCCCTCGTCACCCCCAATTGTCCCCAGCGGTGCGAGCGGCCGCCCACAAACTCGGGCGAAACCCAGGTGGCCGTAGCAGCAAAACTCAGCCCTTCGTGGGCCAGCACCACGCCGCCGGAGCTGCGCAGCACTGCCCGGCGCACATCGGCAGCGGCTAACACATACGGGGGATTGCTGGTGAAAACCCCACCTTGCAGCGTAGCATCGTAGCCGATGAGGCGGCCTTCCAAAGTGGCCTGGCCGTAGCACTGCCAGCTTTTCCGACTGGTTTGGCTGCCCGGCCCGGTTGCGCCCAAGTGGTCGAAATAAGGATTGAGCTGTCCGGCGCGGAGGCGCACGCCCGTTCCGGCATAGGTGTAAAGCGTGCCCAGAGAAGCTTCCGCGTTGCCCAGTAAATCGAAGTGGCGGGCGGCGGCCAGCTGCTTTTCGAACGCCACGCGGTAGCCGACAATGGGCGCGTTGGGAATCTGGTAGTTCCAGCCGCGCGGCTCCACGTTGCCCGTGACGCGGTGGATGGCGGTTTGCAGCTCCTTGCCCCCGGCAGCTGGCCCAATGAAGCCGATTTCCAGGGCCGTCGTCAGGCGCTGGTGGCGCGCCGGCTGGTTGCTCACCCGGAAAAACGAGGCATATAAGTAAGCCGCGTACGGCCGGTCGCCGAGGCGAATAAACGGGTCCTGAATGCGCAGGGGCGTAAAACCATCGTAGCGCAGCGTGAGGCCGTGGTACTGCGTGCTGCCGCTGGGGCCGCCGGCCAGCAGGTGCCGCAGCGGCAGGCGGGCCAGCGCCGGGTGCACCAGCGTGAGGGTCATGCCCTGCGTGAAGTAGTAGTCGGTGCGAAAAAACAGGTCGTTCGCGTAGGTACAACTCAGGAGGCGGTCGGGGCTGAGGGGGCGCAGGGTATCGGCCGGCGCGGGGGCAGCCTGGGCTCCGTGAAGCAGCAGCGAGAGAAACAGGAGTATCGGCAGGCGCATGAGTGGCTGGAGGTACGGGCTTGCCGGGCTGGGAGGATTGGCAGTTAGCCGAGCGGGCTCACTCCGCTACTCATTCACATACGGCCATTCCTGAAACCGGGCCGGCAGGCCCGCCTGCCGGGCATTGCCGCGCACGTAGGCCAGCAGGCGCGTCAGCTCGGCCTCGTCCTGCACAGCGTATTCGAACCAGCCCACCTGCCAGAATTCGGCTTCGGGCGGGAGCTTGGGGCGCACCAGGCGGCGGCAGCTGGTGCCCGTGCGCAGGTGCAGCAGGTCGATGGCTTTGGCGAACGAGAGGTTATTGGATTCGGGCAAATGCAGCACAATGTGCGCGTGGTTGGGCAGAACGGCGAAGCCGTGGACGATAAAGCCGGTTTCTTCGAGCATCATAATTTCGCCGGCCAGCACCTCGGCCATTTTCTCGTTTTCGAAGTAGGCCGCACCGATGGGAGCCCGGTCGAGCACGGCGTCAAACTTCGCGAAAAACTGCTTCTGGGCGCGGTGGTGCGCGGTGCCGGCTTCCTGCGCCTGGTGCAGCGTGGCCTTCAGCTCGCGGCCGGTGGCGGCGGGGATGGTGCCATGCAGGCGGAAGGTGAGGAAGGAAGTGGTACCGGATGGTAGCGGCATGGGCAGGGGGCAGGCGTTGGCCCGCAAGGTAGTAGGCGAGGCGTAGCACGCGTGTGAAAATTTGCTTTTTGGGGCGAGCCTCCTGACGCCTTCTTTCTTAAGCGCTTTCGAAACAGCCGCTCTAACTTCGTGGCTCCACCCCTCAACTAACTTCATGAAACACTTCTTCTCCTTATTGACGCTACTCGGTGCCCTGACGGCGGCCCCCGCCCAGGCCCAGCAGCTGCCCAACTCCGGCTTCGAAACCTGGACCACCCGCACCGGCAACCAGGTGCCGCAGGGCTACGTGACCAGCGACGACTTCGCCCAGCGCCTGATTGGCTTCGGCCTGGGCAGCGTCACGCAGTCCACCGCCGCCCACGGCGGGCAGTATGCGGCCCGCGTGGCGGGCGCGAGCATCCTGGGGCAGAACGTGCCGGGCGTGCTCGTGCTCGGCGATATTGCCCGGCTCACGCCGGCTTCGGCAGCCAATTTCTCCTTCCGCGGCGGCCTGCCCTACACGGCCAAGCCCGCCCGGCTGCAGTTTTGGTACCGGTTCAGCGGCGCGGCCCAGGATTCGGCCGTGCTGTACCTGGAGCTGCGGCAGGGGCCGCGCGCCACGGCCCGCACCATTGCTTTGGGCACCTCTTTCCTGGTGGCCCCCGCCAACGCCACCACCGTCTACACCCTGGGCACCCTGCCGCTCACCTACGGCGCCGGCACCTTCACCCCCGACACGCTGCGCTTTACCACGGTGGTGGGCTCCACGCGCTCGGCCGGCTCGGCGGTTTTGCTTCTTGATGACCTGAGCCTGAGCGGCGGCGTTCTCGCCACCACGCCCGGCCAGGCGGCCAGCGCCGCCGTCGTTTACCCAAACCCCAGCGCGGGCGGGCGCTTCGTAATACGAACCCCCGACGCGGCCCTGGCCGCCGCCCCGCTCACCGTGCGCGATGCCCTGGGCCGCACCGTGCTGGCCCTGCCCGCCCGCTCCGCCGCCGGCCCCATCACCGAGCGCGAGCTGGACCTGAGCAGCCAAGCCCGGGGCCTCTACCTGCTCTCTTTTGAGGTGCCGGGTGGTGGGTCGCGCCGTCTGGTGGTGGAGTAGGCGCGCGGCAACTGCCGTGCGACGCGCTGCGCAAAGAAGCCCCGGCCGCACGCGCAGCCGGGGCTTCTCTAGTTTCTGAAAGGGCCGTTGGAGTTGTTTGCCCTGACAATGAACGACGCACTCACGGCTTCACCGCATAATCGGCCAGCTTGCGTAGCGGGGCGGGCTTGCGGCGGCCGCTCTGGTGCACCAGCAGCCTGCAGGCTTCCGAGGTCTGTATCGTTTCATAGTCGCCGGTGGCAAAGTTGGTGTCCCGATAATCATACCCCGGCGGGTAGAGCAGGTGCTCGCAGCTGGGAGCGTGCGAGCCGTACTCATTCGTTTCGCCGATGAAGTAAAAGCTACTCTGCTGATACCGGAATTTGGTGGCCATGATGTGGCCCACGTTGCCACCAACATCGTGTTTAATCGTGAGAACTCCTCGCTTGATGGCAATTAGCCCGTGGGCGTGCCAAACAGCACCAGCCGCAACCGGGAGGCAGCTTGTCGCTCAGCAAGCCAAGGGAGTCTTCCAGCATACGACCCGGCACCAGCGCCGCATCGGCGCGCCCGGCGCGGTTCAGGCCGCCGGTGGCCCGGCTGCCCCGCAGCAGGCCGTAGCCGACGGGAACAAACGCCGCCGGGAAACGCCGCCGGGGTGCGGCCCGTGGCCGGGATGCTGGGAGCCGCCGGTTGCGCGAGGGCCGCCAAGCCAGTCAGACAAGCCAGTAATGCCAGCGGAAAGGTTTTTATGGCCCTGAAAGCAGCCTAGGGCCGTGGCATCGCCGCTCTAGCCCACTGCCCCGGCCGCAGTCGGCAGCTGAATATAGAAAGTCGTCCCCTCGTTCTCCCGGCTCTCCACCCAGATGCGGCCCTCGTGCAGGCGCACGATGGTTTCGATGATGTGCATGCCGAGGCCGGTGGTTTTCTCGCCGCGCAGGCCCGGCCGGCGGGCCGGCGTGAAACGGTCGAAGAGCACGGGCAGCAGGTGGGCGGGGATGCCAATGCCGTCGTCGGCCACGGTCACGAGTACGTAATCAGCGCGCTGCTCCAGGCCCACGGCAATGCGGCCGCCCTCGCGGGTGAACTTGATGGCGTTGGACATCAGGTTGTTAATCACCTGCAAAAATTTGTTGTTATCGATTTCCACGTACATTGTGGGCTGCGAGTGCGAGAACGAAAAGTGCTTGGCCACCAGGTGCTCGCCCTGATGGTAAGTATCCACCACCTGGCGAATGTTCAGCACCAGGTCCACGCGCAGGCGCTTGAGGTCCACGCTGGCCGACTCCATGAACTCGCCGTCCACGAAGTCGCGGATGAGGTTCACGCTCTCGCGGCAGGTTTCGCGCATGATGCCTATCATTTTCTGCACCTGCGGGTCTTGCAGGGGCTGGGTTTTTTCCTCAATGAACTCGGCCAGCTGCTGGAGCATGGTGAAGGGCCCGGCCAGGTCGTGCGAGAGGATTTCGAGCGTGGTGTTCTTCTTGGCCATGTACTTGTCGGCGTTGCGCAGGTACTCCTGCTCCCGCGTCACGTCCTGCACGGTACCCGAGAGCAGCGCCTGCCCGTCGGGCGTGAGGGAGCGCTGGGTCTGCACGGCCAGCCAGCGCAGGGGCACATCGGGGCGGGGCTGCAGGCGCAGCAGCAGGTCGTCGCAGAGGTGCCCGGCGGCCAGCTGGCCAAAGCAGTGAAGGGCGTAGGCCTGGTCGTCGGCCGGCAGGTAGCTCAGCAGCCGGGGCAGGTCGGCATCCACATCGGCGCGCTGGGTGCCGGGAAACAGCTGCTCGTAGGCCGCGCTCACGTACAGCACGCGGCCAGCGCTCACGCTGTACACGAAAAACGTTTGGGGGCTGCTGTCGAGGAGCTGCTGGAAAATTTCGGCGGAGAGAGGCATAAGACAGACGTTGGCAAAAAAGCCTTAGCGAGGAAATGCCGGCCCGGCCTGCAACCGTTTACGCTGCCATCCGGTTCAACTTCGAATTCTTGTACCCGTAGCCGAAATAGACCATTAGGCCAATCAGCAGCCACACGAAGAACAGCGTCCAGTTGCTGATGCCCAGCTCGGTCATCAGGTACAAGTTAATCAACAAGCCCAGGGTGGGCAGCAGCGAGAGTTTTTTGCGGAACGAGAGCACGCTCAGGGCGATGCAGAACAGGAAAAACACCAGCGTCGGAATCTGGTGGGCGAAGCCGCCGCTCACCCGGCCGCTCAGCGCATCGGTTTGCAGCCAGCCGCGCTGCCCGCTGATGTCGAGCAGGAATTCGTGGTTGCTGGCCGCGTTGTAGCGCACCACCAGGAACGCGCCCACGACCAGAATCAGCGGCACCAGCCACTGCCCGTTGATGTACGGCACCTTGAACCGGGCCTCGGAGCGGCCATACGGGTCGATGATGAGGATGCCGCCGCAGACCAGCGCAAACGCGAACAGCGTGCCGATGCTGGTGAGGTCGACCACCAAATCCATGTTCAGAATAAGCGCCGGCACCGCCACGAAAAAACCCGTGACGATGGTGGCAAATGACGGCGTGTGAAAGCGCGGGTGAATCTTCGAAAACACCTGGGGCAGCAGCCCGTCGCGGCTCATGGTCAGCCAGATGCGCGGCTGGCCGAGCTGAAACACCAGCAGCACCGACGCCATGGCAAACACCGCACTCACCGCCACCAGCCCCGACAGCCGCGGCAGCCCCACCTTGGCAAACACGAAGGAGAGCGGGTCGCCCACGCCCAGTTCCTTATACGACACCATGCCCGTGAGCACCAGCGTGATAAGCACATACAGCACCGTGCAGATAATGAGGGCGTACATCATGGCCTTGGGCAGGTCGCGCTGCGGATTCTTACACTCCTCGGCGGTGGTCGAAATCGCATCGAAGCCGATGTAGGCAAAGAACACCGCCGAAACTCCTTTGAGCACGCCGCCCACGCCGTGCGGCGCAAACGGGTGCCAGTTGGCCGGCTGCACGTAGAACGCGCCTACCGCAATCACGATGAACACGATAATCAGCTTGAGCAGCACCAGCAGGTTCGACGCGTTTTTGCTCTCCTTAATACCCGTGTACACCAGCGCCGTGATGAGCACGGTGATGGTGAAGGCGGGCAGGTCGACGACGAAATGGAAGCCGTTGAACAGCTCCGGGGCCTGCGTCCAGGCTTTGTAGCCTTCCAGCTGGGCGGGGGTGGCGTCGGTGAGGGGCCGGCCGGCCTGCATAATGGTCATCACCGCCTCGTAGCCCGCATGGCCAGTCTGCGTGCCCATCGTGAGCCAAAGCGGAATGTGCACGCCAATGCCTTCCATCAATCCCGTGAAGTAATCGGACCACGAAATGGCCACCACGATGTTGCCCACCGCGTATTCCATAATCAGCGCCCAGCCAATAATCCAGGCCGCCAGCTCGCCAAACGAAGCGTACGCATACGTATAAGCCGAGCCGCTGACCGGAATAGTAGCCGCGAACTGCGCGTAGCACAGCGCCGAAAACGCGCAGGCCACGGCCGTGAACACGAACAGCAGCGACACCGCCGGTCCGCCATCCAGACTGGCCTTGCCGATGGTGCTGAAAATACCGGCCCCAATAATGGCCGCGATGCCCAGCGCCGTGAGGTCACGCACGGTGAGGTGGCGTTCGAGGCCGCCGGGCGAGGAGGTGCTTTCGTGGTCGGCCGGGGGATTTTGCAGAATGGCCGCGATGGTTTTGCGGCGAAAAAGAGATTTATCGGAACTCATGCAGGAGTGGGAAGCAGGGTTTGGGGGCGAAAAGATAACGCCCCGGCACGGGTTGCGGCCCGCATCCCGCCATCCGGTCCTACCAGACGGCAGACCTCACTAGCGCTTCCAGTACGGTCCCAGCGGCGAAATCTCCAGCGACCGCGGGTCAATTACAGACCTGAGCAACCCTTCCACGATGCTGCCGCCCACGCTCAGCTCTGCCGAGCCGTTGCCAATTCGCATGGGGATACCCACCGAAAAAGCGCCCAGGCCACCGTAGTTGCTGGTGTTGCCGTAGCCAAAGGGGGCAGCGCGTTGCGCCAGTGGGGCAAAGCCCGGATTAAGTGGCAAGGCGGCATCCGGGTTATAGAGCATGCCGGCCCCGTTGCCTTGCAGGCGGTAGGGAATAAAGGTGTACTGCACGAAGGGCCGCGGGCGGCCCGTGGCGCTGCTGCCCAGCTGGTAGCGCAGGTAGGGCTGCACGCCATAGCCGTAGCTGCTGGTGGTGGGCAGGGGCGTGTAGTTGCCTACAACGTAAGCGCCCGTCAGAAAATGGCCCCGGCTGGGCGGTGCCGGCGCCGGAATTTCCAGCCCGAGCGCAGCCCCGGTGCCCGTCTGGGCGTGGCTCAGAAAAGGCAGCGAAACCAGCGCCAGCGACGCAATGCGGAATACGGTAGTCATGGCCGGAGAAAGAGAGGAAAGGGCGTGAGCCGCAGGAACGAAGGCTAAGATACAATGTTTTGCCTCTGGGCGTGTGCATTCTCTTGCGGCCCGGCATCGGGTAGGAAACCTGCTGCCGGCCTGTTCATCCGCTCCGCCGTTGCCTCCACCATTTCGCGGCCCTGCAACGAAAGCCGGGCCACCATTGCTCCCCTTGCTGCGAGTTGCTATGGAGCGGCCCACCCGCAAACCGTGGAGGGTTTTTCCTTTCCCATCCTACCGAAGCCGAAATTCCGGCCTTTCCGGCCAGAGCCGCGAGCAGCCGCCTCCCACGGCCGTTTCGCGGCGGGACAGCTGGATTGGCCGTTGCAGCGCGCCAGCCCGGCTGCCCCAACGCGGAGTGGTGCGCACCCGCCCTAGCAAAGCTTGTCAGGGCCTTCGAGCAGTGCCCCTTGCCGGACTCCAGATGGATGCATTTGTAAAATGTCTATATTAATTTTAAATTAGCCAATTGGTTGGCCTGCGGCGATTGTGCCAAGCAGCTTCCTTTTGTTGTGCCCGTGGTCCCTTTGGCTTATGAAATTTCCCATTACTTTCTCGGTATTGTTGCTTTGGGGCGGCACTACGGCCTGCGATGGCCAGGCATCCACGGCGGCCCAGCGGCAGGCGCGGCCGGCCTCGGTGGCGCGGGCAGGGGCACCGGCGCGCCCCGGTTCGGCCGCCTCACCCTACGAGGTGCGCGGCCTGCTCGACCCCGGCATCAACAACATGGTGGCGTATGCTTTCAAAATTCCGCGCGGCTGGCAGATGCACCAGTCCTTCCAGCGGGCCTGGAATGGGGCCGTGCCCAGCAATGTCATCTACATTGGCCTGAACTCGCCCGATAAGCACAATTCCATCGAGTACCTGCCCGAGGCCGGCTACCATTACGTGGATGGCCCCCAGACCCGCAGCATGAACCAGATGGCGGCCCAATACGGTGGCATGCGCGACCCCGGCCGGCTGGCGCCCATGCCGCCCGTCGGCTACCTCAAAGCCGTGTTGCTGCCGCAGCTGGCCAAAACGGCCGGCGCGCAAATCCGCGTCACGGGCGAGCACACCGGCCCGGTCGAGAACCTCGGCCAGGGCCAGCAGCGCGCCACGGGTTATGTCGATGGCGTGCTGCCCTCGGGCCGCAAGGTGCGCCTCGCCGCCACTCTTACTTCCCTCACCAACAACATGAACGGCGAAGTGTATTGCAGTTGGACCGCCAACACCAACGTAACGCAGAGCGACGGCGACCTGGCCGCCATCTATGCCTACAACCTGGCCGCGCAAAAATCGGTGGTGTTCAACCCAGCGTGGCAGCAGCAGCTTCAGCAGCTCACCAACAACGGCGTGCAGTCGAACAACGCCGAGGCGCAGAAGCGCATGGCCATTCAGAAAGATTTGCAGGACTACCGCGCCAAAACCTATAAGGAAATTGCTGCCAACCGCCAGGCCTCCCAGGACCGCCAGAGCGAGGCTTTCGGCGACTACATCCGGGGCGAGGCTAAATACGAAGACGCCGCCACTGGCCAGCGCGTGAAAGTGGCCGACGGCTACAGTCACGTTTATTCTGACCGCCAGGGCACCACCCTCAGCACCAACGTCCCGCTCGATGCCGGCCAAGTCAACTGGCAAGAGCTGCAGCGGGTCGAAACGAAAAATTATTAAGCGCTTCCTGGGCTAAGTGGGGCGAGCGGACACCGAGGCAAGAGCCACGCCTTTTCCTCACGCAAGCCTCTGCTTTCCCGCGCTCACCCGCCGTCGCCCCGCGCCGGCAGCCGGGCCGAAATGACGCTCGCTGCCACCGCCCGCCACTGCGCTGCTCAAGCCAAAATCATGGTGCATTGCCGGCCTGGGCCAGTATTGCTGACCCGCTGGGCTGAATAAAACCCGCAGATAATGAGCCGCTGAAGGAGGCCGCCCCGCACCACGGCGCTGCCTGTTTGAGCCATTCCGGCTGCTTATTGCCTAGCTACCGCCGTCCCTTTTCGATTTCTTCGGCGGCCTGGCCGGGCTGCTGCCCGGCTGGCTATTCAGTCCCCGGCATTTCCCGACTTTTTTAATGGTTTCAACTACGGGTTTTTGTGCGTAGCTTTCTGTATAATCGCATGGTTAGTGTGTGCACACTCACTGGCCGCAACCCTAAATTTGATGCGACATTCTATCCGCACGCTGGCACAACGGTTTTATCAGCAATAGCGCTTCCGTTCCCGGCGCTCTCCTCCAACTCGGTGCGTGCCGTGCGGCTTTCTGCCTTTACTCCGCCGCTACCTTCAATAAGCACGCCCATGAACACCATCATTGGTACGCTGCTCATCCCGGTTGTGGTATGTGTTTGCCTCGTGTTACACGATTATTGGGGCACGCACACTCCTGACTGCCGACGGGTTGCCATGCCCTCCATTCCGGCAAAACGCTTCTCCCTGCGCGCCTTCCGCATCCTATCGCAGCGGGAGCAATGGGCGGCGGTATTGAGCGAAGGCACCTTCCTGGCCCGCCGGCGGGCGGGCGGCAATGTTGTGGCCCTCTACGACCTGCCCGGCGGTCTCTTTTGCGAAGTGTACTTCGAGGCAGAAACGAGGGCAATGGTGAGGCTAAGCAGTTTCACCGGTACCGCAGCGCTGGAGCGGTACACTTCCTCCATCAGCCTGGCCGACCTGAACGAACCACAATACTAGCGCGGCTGCCCGGGGACTCTATTTCCGGGTTTCTACCACGCATACGCCTTTTGAGCGCACTTACCCTGCCAGCCAACGCCGAAATCAGGGCCAGGCAGGGCCGTGCGGGAAAGCAGGCGCACAACGGCCAATGCGAAAGCCCTGAAGGAGCAATATGCCGGGGGCGGCGAAGCAGAGCCCGACCAGCCGTACCCGCTCACCCGCCGGTACTCCCGAAATTCAGCTACTTTAGCCGCATGACCTCCCGCCTTGCCGTCAGCATTCCGCAGCCCTGCGCCGTCAGTTGGGCCGCCATGTCGCCTACCGCCGCCGGCCGCCACTGCGCCGCCTGCGCCACCGAAGTGGTGGATTTTACCCGGCTGAGCGAAGCCGAAATCCTGGCTTTCCTGGCGCGGCAGGGTGGGCGGCCGGTGTGTGCCAATGCCTACGCCACGCAACTGGCCCCGCCCGCCCCGATTGGGCGCTGGCGGCAGTGGCTGCTGGCCGGGCTGGCGGTGCTGGGCTGGCACCCCATGTCGTCGTGCGCCACCAAGCCGCCCCAGACGCCGCCGCCCACGCCCACCGCCGCCGTGGCCGACCCGGCCGCTGCGCACAAGCAAGTCGTTATCCGGGGCCAGGTGCTCGACGGCGAGAAAGGGCCTGCGGTAGCGGGTGCGTTCATTTTTATCAATAAGACCCAATACGGGGCCACTACTGACGAAAACGGCCGTTTCGAGCTGGTGATGGCCGCTACCTGGGAGCCCGTGCAAGCCGGCACGCTCACGCTGCACGTCGAGGGCAGCCCGTTCGTGTTCAAGCCCCAGGATGTGCCCGTAAATCTGCGCACCGCTATTCAACCCATCGAGCTCAACATCAAAATGCAATCGGTGGAAGGCCGGGGGCAGATAATGGGTAAAATCCGTCAGCCCGTGCCGCCCGTGAAGCCGCCGCAGGGGTAATCACAATGGTTGCTATTCCAAAGCCATGTTCTGAGATGTTGGGATATTCTGACACCCACCACCGCTGGCCGTTATTGCGGCAGCTGCCAGACCGAAGTAGTAAATTTCTCGCGCCTGAACGAGGCCGAAATTCTGGCGTTTATGGTGAAACTCCTAGGGCAGCGCGCGCTTACAATTGCGCCTCGTCGTCACAAAAGAGTTAGCAGGGCTCAGCGGTGGCTGCTGGCGGTGGCTGCTGGCGGTGGCTGCTTTTTTAGGCTGGCAGCATACTTCGGCTTCGGGGGGCCACCTGCGCTGCCGCCAGTCACTACTTCGAATGCACTCGATAGTCTGGTTGTTCGGGCCCCTGCTTGCAACTGGCTGGGTATTCCCCGAAACCGAGCGCGGGTAAGGGTGATAAATCATCCTGCTGCTTACAGCAGGTCTACTATTGTTGCTTCAACGTGGACCGATAAAAGAGGAAGATTTATGCTGATTGTGCCTCGTCCAGCTCAAGCCGATAGCGTGGTGTTGCGGGCGTTAAGCACCATCAAAGAACGCGAAACGCAATACAGCCGCTACTTTTTCCGAGCAGACTTGCCTATCGATGCCACTCGCGTGAGGCTATATACTATGCGGCTAAAAAGGCACGAATACAGAATTGATTTCCGGTAAGCACCTTGCATCACGCCTAAACCTTTCGGCCCGGAAAAGCCTTTTCCTCGGGTATGAAAGTTTTGCGTTTTGCCCTAATAATCTTGCTGGCGGCGGCCTGCGCACCGCTCCGGCCCACCACCCGCTTCAACCCCACCGCTACCCGCGCCGAGCTGCCCCACGAGGAAGCCCCGCATCCCAAAAACTCGCTGGAATGGTGGTACCTCACCGGCCACCTCACCGACCAGGCCACCGGCGAGCAGTTCGGCATCGAGTACGTCTTCTTCCACTTCAACCTGAAAGATGGCAAGCGGGATTACCAGCTGGTGAACGTGGCCCTCACCGACCCCAAAGGCCAGCAGTTTCGCTACGACTACAAGCTGGGCCGGCTGCCGCGCCTGCTCACCGACTCGCTGCCGCTGCGCCTGCGCGATGGCAAGGGCGGCGAGGTCTGGAAGTTTGACGGGCAGGAGGGGGCCTACCACCTGCAAGCCGCCCTCTCCGGCAAAGCCAACGCCGGCTACGCCCTCGACCTGAGCACGACGCCCGCCCGGGCCGTGGTGCTGCACAGCGGCACCGGCTACGAAAACTACGGCAACGGCATCTCGGCCGGCTACTATTCTTACCCGCGCCTGGCCACTACGGGCACGCTCGTGGTGGGCGGCAAAACCCATCAGGTAACCGGCGAGCTGTGGTACGACCGGCAGTGGAACTGCACCAGCATCGTGAGCAAAAACGTGGGCTGGGACTGGCTCAGCATTCAGCTCGACCAGCCCCGCGAGGAGTTTATGCTGAACACCCTGCGCAACAGCGCCACCAACCAGGGCCTCAACAACGGCACCTTCAGCTCCGCAACGGGCAAAGACATCCACCTCACCGGCCCCGATTTCCAGCTCACGCCCCTCACGTACTGGACCAGCCCCAAATCAAAGAAAAAATACCCCGCCAAATGGCGCGTGCAGGTTCCCGGCCAGGGCTACGACCTCACCGTGGAGCCCCTTGTGCCCAACCAGGAACTGGCCCTGCGCTTCTTCCACACCTTCACCATGTACTACTGGGAGGGCATGTGCCGCGTCACGGGCACGCATAATGGCCAGCCGGTGACGGGCAAGGCCTACGTGGAAATCACGAACAGGTAGTCGTCTGTCATTGCTGCGCTCCATTCGCAATGACGGGCGGCGCTATTGGTTCAGCACCACCCGGAACGTGGTGCCGCGGCCCATCTCGCTCCATTTCACGAAAAGCTTGCCTTCGTGGTAATTCTCGATGATGCGCCGGGCCAGCGCCAGGCCCAGGCCCCAGCCGCGCTTCTTGGTGGTGAAACCGGGCATGAATACGCTTTCGAGCTTGTTTTTGGGGATGCCCTTGCCGGTGTCGGTGATGTCGACGGCGACCTGGCGGGGCGGGGCGCCGCGCCGGTACCAGCTGCGGCGGGTGCGCACCCGCCGCAGGTGCAGCGTGATGGACCCGCGCCCGTCCATGGCGTCCACCGCGTTTTTGCAGATATTCTCAATCACCCAGTCGAACAGCGGCACGTTGATGAGGGCGGGCGTGTCCATCGGCAGGTCGGTTTCAATCTTGAACACCACCTTTTTCGACACCCGGCTTTGCAGGTACTCGATGGCGTTGCGGGTGGTGCGGAGCAGGTTTTCGTCCTTCAGCACCGGCACCGAGCCGATGTTGCTGAACCGCTCCGTAATAATTTCGAGCCGCCGGATGTCCTTGCCCAGCTCTTCAATAATGGGCTCGTCGCGGAACCGCTCGGAGTCGCGCAGGTAGTTCTGCCAGCCCACCAGGCTGCTGAGCGGCGTGCCCAGCTGGTGCGCGGTTTCCTTGGCCAGGCCCACCCACACGCGGTTTTGCTCGGCCCGGCGCGACGAGCTGAACGCGAAGTACGCGATGATGGCCAGGCAGCCAATCACCACCAGCTGCACCAATGGGTACGTCCGCAGCTGCCGCAGCAATTGCGAGTCGCGGTAGAAAATATAGTTCACCTGCCCGCCCCCAAACTTCACCACGATGGGCTGGTGCTGCTGCCGCATCAGCCGCAGCTCGCTCGCCAGCAGCGTCACCGAATCGGCTTTCGATAGATGAGCCGGCATCTCGATGTTTTTGGCCGCGACAATGTCTTTCCCGTCGCTGCTGAGAATGACCGGAATGGTGGCGTTGGCATTCACAATCTCACTGAAAACAAACAGCGTATTCGAATCCGATTCCGAGTTGATGATGAACTCCTGGGCCTTGGCGTAGAGCTGAATCTGCTCCTGCTCGCGCTTCGACACGCGCTGCACCAGCAGGTTGGTGTAGATAACGGTGGCCGCGCCAATGAGCAGCGCCAGCACCGCCACCAGGATTTTAACGCGGGATTTTTGGTCGTAAATCGGAATCATTAAGGGGTAGTCATTGAACAAAAAAGAACGTCATGCTGAGCTTGCCGAAGCATCGCTACCGCGCAGCTAAACTCTTACGAGTGGATTACTATTGCGGTAGAGATGCTTCGGCAAGCTCAGCATGACGTTCGGTTGGGAAAATCCCATTACCCCACCAGCACCGCCTCGCTGCTGGCTATTTCGGCCAGGATTTCCAGCACGACTGCTGGCGTTTCGGCATTCACCAGGCTGGTGCGCCAGTTTTTGGCACCTTCCAGGCCCCGGAAGTAATGAGCGTAGTGACGGCGCATCTCGAAGATGCCCACCTTCGGGCCTTTCCACTCAATGCTGCGGTCGAAGTGCATCTGGCAGGCGGCCACGCGCTCTTCCAGCGTGGGCGGGGCCAGGAGCTGGCCGGTGGCCACGTAGTGCTTCACTTCCCGGAAAATCCAGGGGTAGCCGATACTGGCCCGGCCAATCATCACGCCGTCCACGCCGTAGCGGGTTTTGTATTCGAGGGCCTTTTCGGGCGAGGTAATGTCGCCGTTGCCGAAGATGGGAATGTGGATGCGCGGGTTGTCCTTGATTTTGGCGATGAGGCGCCAGTCGGCGTCGCCCTTGTAGAGCTGGGCGCGGGTGCGGCCGTGCACGGTGAGGGCCGAAATGCCCACGTCCTGCAGGCGCTCGGCCACTTCTTCCACGTTTTTGGTGCCTTCGTCCCAGCCCAGGCGGGTTTTCACGGTCACGGGCAGGTGCGTGTTTTTTACCACGGCGGCGGTCATGGCCACCATTTTGGGGATGTCCTGGAGCAGGGCCGCGCCGGCGCCCCGGCAGGCCACCTGCTTCACCGGGCAGCCGTAGTTGATGTCAATCAAATCGGGCCCGGCCTCGGTGCTGATGGCCGCGCACTCGCCCATCGTCTCCACGTCGGAGCCGAAGAGCTGGATGCCGATGGGCCGCTCGTAGTCGAAGATGTCCAGCTTCTTGCGGCTCTTGGCCGCCGCCCGAATGAGGCCTTCCGAGGAAATAAACTCGGTGTACATCAGGTCGGCCCCGTGGGCCTTGCACACGGCGCGGAAGGGCGGGTCGCTCACGTCCTCCATGGGCGCGAGCAGGAGCGGGAAATCGGGGAGCTGGATGTTGCCTATGTTGACCACGGGGTATTGAAATTTTACAGAACGTCATGCTGAGCGAAGCCGAAGCATCTCTACCGCAATAGTAAACCTGATTACTTGCCCGGTAGAGATGCTTCGGCAAGCTCAGCATGACGTTCTGGGGGATTGACGTTCTTGTTTGCTCGTTGTAAACAAGCCTAAATTAAATCTGCGGTAAATTTACGCCCTTCCCAACTTGTACCCCGCTATGAAAGGTTTCCTGCCCCGCACCCTGCACCCCGGCCTGCAGATACTGATGCTGCTGGTGATGATGGTGGCAGGGGCCTGCGTGGGCCTGGCGGTTTTCTTCGCCTACGCCCGGTTAGCTTTTGGGGTGTCGCTGGTGGACATGGGCAAAGTGGTGGCCTACCCTGCTGCCTACCCGCAGGGCTGGGGCCTGCTGATGGCCTACCAGGGCCTGCTGCTGTTTGGGGCTTTCGCGGGCGGGGCGCTGGCGCTGGCTTGGGCGCTGGGCTATGGCTGGGCCGAGTATTTCAGTCCGCGCCGACCGGGAGCGGGCTGGTGGCTGCTGGCGGCGGCCGTGCTCATTATTGTTATTCTGCCCTTCATGTCCACGCTCATTTCCTGGAATGCCGGGGCGCATTTTCCCAGCGCGCTGCACGGGTTTGAGGTGTGGGCGCGGGCCAGCGAAGACCGGGCTGCCGACCTCACCAAGTTCCTCACGATGTTCAACTCGCCGACGCGGTTTTGGGTGGGCGTGGTGGTCATTGCGCTGGTGCCGGCCATTAGCGAGGAGCTGGTGTTTCGGGGCGTGATTCAGAAAAACCTGGTGCGCTGGTTTTCGCCGCAGGTGGGCGTGTGGCTGGGAGCGGCCCTTTTCTCGGCCATTCACTTTCAGTTCTTTGGCTTCGTGCCGCGCTTTGTGCTGGGGCTGGTGCTGGGGTATCTGTACCTCTGGAGCGGCAATATCCTAGTGAGCATGGCCGCGCACTTCACCCAGAATGCCTTCCAGCTGCTCATCCTCTACCTCGCCCAGCGCGGCCAGTTTGGCTGGGGCTTCGACCCCGATTCTACCGATGCGCTGCCCTTGTGGCTGGCCATTCCGTCGGCGCTGCTCTCAGCCGGTTTGCTCTATTTCCTGCACCAGCGCATGACGGCACCCGTGGCGCCCACCACCATGCTCACCCTCAGCAGCGAGGGCGTGGCCGTGCGCCGCTCCGAACCGTTAACATAAAACCGAAACCTGAACGTCATGCAGAGCGCAGCGAAGCATCTCGCTCGCATCGTTGAGCTATTGAATTACTATTGCACGCGAGATGCTTCGCTGCGCTCTGCATGACGTTCCAACCTTCCGTCGCTACATCCCCTCCCACTTTGCCCGACTCTACGCCTCCGCTTCCCCCCATTTCTGCCGAAACCCCCGCCGCGAAAGCCGGCCCCAGCAACCTGCGCCTGCGCGTCATCTGGGGCGTTATCGGGGCGGCGCTGCTGCTGGGCAGCGTCTGGTTCAGCCCCTGGACCTTTGGGCTGTTCTTCGCCGTCGTGCAGGCCATCATGCTCTGGGAGTTTTACCGCATGATGCGGGCGGGCGGCTACGCGCCGGCTACGTGGCTTGGAGTTGGGGCGAGCTTACTATTGTTTGCTGTGATTCATGCTTGGCAAGGCTTGCCTCAATATTGGCATGCTCAAGCAAATAATACATATGTCAAAATAGGAAATGCATCAGTCGCAATAGGTAGCGGCGCATCGCCTGAACAACACATGGTAGTTGTGGCATGGGCGTTGGCAGGTATTGCGGCCATTTTGCTCGTCTTGTTTCTGATACTCGTTTTACGTGAAATATTTCTGTGGCCCAGTTCACCTAGTCCATTTGTAAATGTGGCAATAACAGTTGGAGGAATATTTTACATCAGTATCCCAATATCATTGCTTCAAGTTATTGCTTACAATCAGAGCTATTCCTCTGACCTTCCTCACTACGACTACCGCCGCATCTTCGCCCTGCTCTTCCTCATCTGGGCTTCCGATATCGGCGCGTACGCCGTGGGCCGGGCCATCGGCAAGCATAAGTTTGCCCCCAGTATCTCGCCCGGCAAAACCTGGGAAGGCTGGGCCGGCGGCTTCGTGATGACGTTGGTGGTGGGCTGGGCCATCGGCTACATGCTGCCCGATATGCCCCTCACGCACCGCCTGGTGGCGGCCGGCGTGGTGGCCGTGTTCGCGCCCCTCGGCGACCTGGCCGAGTCCATGCTCAAGCGCAGCGTGGGGGTGAAGGATTCGGGCAGCATCATGCCCGGCCACGGCGGGCTGCTCGATAGGTTCGATGCTTTTCTGCTGGTGCTGCCGGTGCTGGCGCTGCTGCAATTGCTGGTGGGGTAGGGAGGAGGTAAAAAAATACAGAGGGCTACCGCCGTGTGCGGCGGCCCTCTGTATTTCCCTTTGGGGGCTGCCGCTGGGCGCGGCAGTGCTCTGTATTTTATTTTGGGGGCTGTCGCTGGGTGCGGCAGCCCTCTGTATTTTCTTAGGAGCACCAAAACTCACTGCTTCGGTCCTCTGTATTTTCTTAGGAGCACCGAAGGCCACGCCTTCAGCTCCCGGTATTTTCCCCCGGCCACGGACTCCCCAACCCGCTTTCTCCCGCGCGGAAATTCCCCAAACGTTTGCGGCTGATTCCTTCCGCATCCTGACAAAAGCAATACCTTTGCGGCCCTGAATCGTACCCAACTTCCCACCCAACACTTTTCCAACCAACATCCCTTCCGAATGGCAACCCACACCGTGTACAAAGAGCCGGCCCCGTTAATGGACCGCGAAAACCCACTAGAATCCATGATGTCGCGCTTCAACATCGCGGCCGAGATTCTCGGCCTTGATGATGAAACCTACAACGTGCTCAAAGCGCCGGACAAGCAGATTATCGTCAATATTCCGGTGACGATGGACAACGGCAAGATTCGCGTGTTCGAAGGCTACCGCGTGATTCACAACACCATCCTGGGCCCGAGCAAGGGCGGCATTCGCTACGACATCAACGTGCACCTCGACGAGGTGAAGGCCCTCGCGGCCTGGATGACCTGGAAGTGCGCCGTGGTCGACATTCCCTACGGCGGGGCCAAGGGCGGCATCATCTGCGACCCCACCAAGATGAGCGCCGGCGAAATAGAGCGCATGACCCGCGGCTACACGCTGGCCCTGAAAGATATTTTCGGCCCCGACCGCGACATTCCGGCCCCCGACATGGGCACCGGTCCCCGCGAAATGGCCTGGCTGATGGACGAATTCTCGAAGACCAACGGCATGACTTCGCCGGCCGTGGTCACCGGCAAGCCCCTGGTAATGGGCGGCTCGCTGGGCCGCACCGAGGCCACCGGCCGCGGCGTAATGGTGTCGACCCTGGCCGCCCTCAAAAAGCTGGGCCTGAACCCCGCCGACGTATCGGCCGCCGTGCAGGGCTTCGGCAACGTGGGTTCCTGGGCGGCTGTGCTGCTGCACGGCCAGGGCGTGAAAATCAAGGCCGTGTCCGATATTTCGGGGGCGTACTGGAACGAGAATGGCATCAACATCGACGACGCCATTGCCTACAAAAACGCCCACGGCGGCCGCCTCGAAGGCTTCGAAGGCGCCACGCCGATGGACCCCACCGAGCTGCTGACGTCCGACGTGGACGTGCTGGTGCCCGCGGCCGTGGAGGACGTTATCACGGAGCACAACGCCCACGACATCAAGGCCAAGCTCATCGTGGAAGGGGCCAACGGCCCCACCTCAGCCTCGGCCGACCCGATTATCAACGAGAAGGGCATCATGGTGGTGCCGGATATTCTGGCCAACTCGGGCGGCGTCACGGTGTCGTACTTCGAGTGGGTGCAGAACAAGCAGGGCTTCAAGTGGAGCCTGGAAATGGTGACCGAGCGCGCCGACCGCATCATGTCCGACGCCTTCGAGAAAGTGTACCAGACCAGCCTGAAATATAAGATTCCGATGCGCATCGCGGCCTACGTGGTGGCCATCGATAAGGTAGCCCAGACCTACAAATTCCGCGGCGGCTTCTAGTAATTAATCCGCAATCCGGCCCGCGCTACATTGCGTTAGTTGGATGACGGTTGCGCGAAGCCTACGTTTTGCGCGCTAAGTAACTCCCGGCCCACTTTGCCCGTTCGCGGCAAGGTGGGCCGTTGTTTAGCAAGTGGGCTTTAACTTGCACCCCCGGCGGCCTGTCCCGCTAATTCGCATGAAGATTCATAAAGAAGGAAGACGCATCCTGTTCGTTACGCTGCTGGTTCTGCTGGCGCTCAACCTGCTGGTATTTCAACTCAATAAGGGCGCTGACTTGGTCAACCGGCTGTTTGCCGGGGCTACGGTCATTATCTTTTTGCTAATTCTGCAGTTTTTTCGCAGCCCGTTCCGCCACCTATTCACGCACGAAGACCTGCTGCTGGCCCCGGCCGATGGCAAAGTAGTCGTTATCGAGAACGTGTTCGAACCCGAGTATTTTGAGGATGAGCGCAAGCAAATCAGCATCTTCATGTCACCCATCAACGTGCACGTCACCCGCAACCCGATTTCGGGCCTGGTGAAATATTTCAAGTACCACCCCGGCAACTACCTGGTGGCCTGGCACCCCAAAAGCAGCACCCAAAACGAGCGCACCACCGTGGTGGTCGAGTCCGATGCTGGCCCGCTGGTGCTCTTCCGGCAGATTGCCGGGGCCATGGCCCGCCGCATTGTGTGGTACGTGAACGAGGGCGACGAAGTGAGCCAGGGCGAGGAGTTCGGCTTCATCAAATTCGGCTCCCGCGTCGATGTATTCGTGCCGCTCGACACCGAAGTGAAAGTAGAGCTGGGCCAGAAAGTGAAAGGCGGCGAAACCGTCATCTGCCAGTTGAAAGTCTGACCGCAGATTTAACGGATTGCAACCGATTAGGACGGATTTGTTGTGGCTCCGCAGCCCTTTAAGCAGTTGAAAAAAGAGGCCGCTCAATTCAATGAGCGGCCTCTTTTTTGCTGATACTTTTCACTAGTGAACAGACGCTATCGGAGTGGAACCGCAACAAATCCGTTGCAATCCGTTGCAATCCGTTAAATCTGTGGTCCGAGAAGGTGCGGGACAAACTCCGACAGGTTGGTGATGAGCCCGGCTTCACGCCGAAAGCCGATGGCGCAGGCCTCACCGGCCCAGAAAACGCCGGCCTGGTAGCGCCGGCCCTGTGTGTCAGTCGGCAGCTCGGCCCATTGCTGGTAGAGTTGGGGCTGGCCGGAAAAATCGCCGGGTATTTCGGCGCCGGTCTGGCCATCGGCCTGAATTTCGGCCACGTTCTGGCCCTCGCGGCCGAAGAACGGCTTGCGAACGTGGTGGCCGGGCAGCGGCTGGAGGCTGGCTTCGAGCAGCAGCGGGTGGTGTGGAAACACGCTCCACAGATGAGCCAGCAACGCTTTGCTCTGGAATAGCAACGCATAAGCCGGATTGGCGATGATGACGTCGCGGGAGAGTTGCAGCTGAACGAGGTCGGCGGTGAGGTCGGACTCTTCCTCAGCCAGGATTTCCCAGGGCACCAGCTTAAACAGGAAATCGAACCGCTGCCATTGGCCGGGCACGGTTTCGGCCCAGATGCCGCGGGCTTCGCCGGCCACCGTGACGCGCATATCGTCAATGGGGCAGGTGTAGGTATCGGCAAATCCAGCCACGCGGGCAGCTTCGGCCAGCACGGCGCAGTTGGCTTCGTCTTCGGCGCTGCCGGGCAGGTACACGAGCAGGAGCGTGGCCCGCAGCTCGTGGTTGAGGGCGCGCCAGTGCCGGAACTGGTCTTCGAGGCATTCGAACAGGCCATTGGCCTGGCGGTCGTCCTCGGCCTGGCCGGCGGCCACCAGGCTGGCCCACTGCACCACGGTGGTTTCGGGCAGGCTGGTGGCGGTGTCGGCGTTGAATTCCAGGAGCTTGGGGCCGCTGGGCGTCAGGGCCAGGTCGAAGCGGCCGTAGAGATGCCAGTGGCGCTCGTCGTTCCAGGAGTGGCGCACGGCTTCCCACAGCGTGGCCGGAATGGCCAGCAGCTGCAGAAACTCGTCGGGAATGGGGTCCGGAATGGCCTGCACCAGCATATCATACAGCGTGTCGCCGGCCTGGAGCAGCATTTCGGCGTCGCTTTCGGGCAGCTGCACGGCTTCGCGGGCCACGTAGTTCTGGCAGGCATCCTCAATGGCCCAGTCCCAACCCAAAGTGCGTACGGCCGGCGAAACGTCGCCGGTGAGGGGAAGAAGGTTAATGCTCATTTATCATTGAACAGTTATCAATTAGAAGGCGGTCCAATTAGCAACAGTAACACGGCAGCCGGATAACAGAACAGCAGTTAAACGTTGATTGATAACTGTTCAATGAAACTCAGCCGCCAAAGCCCCGGAAGCCGCCGCGGCTACCAAAGCGACTGCTGCGCCCCGCCGGCGCGCTGCTGCGGAAGCTGGGGCGGGGCGAAGAGCGCACCGTGGAGCGGCTTTCCTGAATGCCGGCGCTGGGGGAAGTGCGGCCGCCCCCAAAGCCCCGGCCGAAGAAGCCCCGGCCACTTTGGCGCTCGCGGGCCACGTTGGCGCGCCAGCCCTGGGTGTTTTGGAGCAGGCCGGGATTGGCGTAGTAGCCGGGGTTGGGCGTCATGTAGCGGCCAGCCATGTAGCCGATGCTGCTCCACATCAGCACGTTCATCATGCCGTTGCCCTGGGCGCGGTTTTCGGGGTTTTGGCGGCTGTAGTCCTGCATCTGGCGTTGCAGGGCCTGGCCTTGCAGCGTGTCGGTTTTGCCGTCGAGATGGTGAAGCACGGCGGCCACTTCTTCCTTGCCGGCGGGGCGCTCGGCGGTGATTTTCCACTCGCTGGGCTTTACTTCGGTCATTTCGGTGACGACGCCCTGGCTGTAAGTTCCGCCGCCCCAGCTGGCTTCGGCCCCCTGGTCGGCGGTGCTGTTGTCGTTGGAAGAGCAGGCGGGCAGCGCAAGGCCCAGGCTGCTGGCCGCCGCCGCCAGCAACACGTTGCGACGCCAGTCGCCGAGGGGATGGAAGTGCTTTTTCATGAGAATGGAAAAAAGGGCTTGCGTTGGGAAGCAGGGGCTAAAACCACTGCGCCGCCCGCTGCATCAGCTGCTCCAGCGCGGCCTGGTCATCGGAGTCGAAGTCGTTGAGATGGTCGCTGTCCACGTCCAGCACGGCCACTACCCGGCCATCTTTGAGGATGGGCACCACGATTTCGGATTTGGAATCGGAGCTGCAGGCGATGTGGCCGGGGAAGGCTTCCACATCGGGCACGAGGATGGTTTGGGCCTGGGCCCAGCTGGCTCCGCACACGCCCTTGCCGTGGCGAATGCGCGTGCAGGCAATGGGCCCCTGGAATGGCCCGAGCACCAATTCATCGCCTTTCACGAGATAAAACCCCACCCAGAAAAAGCCAAACGCCTGGTGCAAAGCCCCCGCCGTGTTGGCAAGGTTGGCGATGAGGTCGGGCTCGCCGGTGGTGAGGGCTTCAATTTGGGGCAGCAGCTGCTGGTATTGCTCGGCTTTGGTGAGCGTGGTGTCGAGGGCGAGGCTTTCGGCCATGAGGTAGCGGAATGTAGCGCGGACTTTGAGAGTCCGCGAGTGGAGTAGTTGGGTTTTGTGCGGTTGTCGTTCATGCGCGGACTCTCAAAGTCCGCGCTACTTGTCGTTCACGTACCAGAACAGCTCATCGGCCCCAACGTTCGTGCGCTCATACAATCCACTAAATCCTATACGTGGCGCGGCAATGCCTTGGCCCAGCTTCATGGGGGACCGGAATATCCGGATTTCATCCCACAAGCCGGCGTGGAGCAGGGCGTTCAGCACCGTGGGGCCGCCTTCGACGAAGACGGACTGCACCTGGCGCTGGTACAAGTCGGCGAGTACCTGCGGAATCAGGTCGTCGGCTTCGGACAGCATGATGTGGTCGAGGTTGGTGGTGTGGTAGGGCTGGCGGTAGGTGTAGATGAGGGTGGGCTGCGAGCCGTCGAGCAAGTGGTGGGTGGGCGGCAGGCTCAGGTTTTTGTCGATGACGAGGCGGGTGGGCTGAGGGCCGGGCCAGTCGCGCACGTTCAGGTGCGGGTTGTCGTGCAGGGCGGTGCGGGTGCCCACTAATATGGCCTGTTCCTCGGCCCGCCACTGGTGGGTGAGCAGGTTGGCCTGGGGCCCGCTGATTTTGATGGGCTGGAAGTAGCGCCCGGCCAGGAAGCCGTCGGCCGTTTCGGCCCATTTCAGTACCAGGTAGGGCCGTTTCTTCTCGTGAAAGGTGAAGAAGCGGCGGTTCAGCCAGCGGCCTTCTTCGGCCAGCAGGCCGGTTTCGACCTGCACGTCGGCGGCGCGCAGCTTTCCGATGCCGCGCCCGGCCACCAGATGAAAAGGGTCCGGATTGCAAATCACGACCTCGGGCACACCCTTGGCAATGAGCAAATCGGCGCAGGGCGGCGTTTTCCCGTGGTGGGCGCAGGGCTCCAGGGTCACGTAGACGCGGCTTTGTGACAGCAGTTCCTGGTCGGCCACTGCGGCCAGGGCGTTTACTTCAGCGTGAGGGCCGCCGTACTGTCGGTGCCAGCCCTCGCCGATGATGCGGTTTTGGTGAGTTACTACGCACCCCACCAAAGGGTTGGGGCGGGCATAGCCGGTGCCAAGGTGCGCCAAATCGAGGGCGCGGCGCATGAAAGTGGCGTCGTCGGTTTTCATTGGGGCGAAGGTAACAACGGCGCCATCGCTACGCCTTGGGCCTACCTTTGACCCAATGAATGTCCGCCGATTCACTACCTCATTAGCGTCCGCGCTGCAACCCATTTATCCTGAACGCGAAGCCCAGGCCATCGCTGCCCTGGTGGTAGAGCACCTGCTCGACATGGATTCGCTGCAACGCATGATGGACGCGCAGGAATTGGTGCCGCCGGAAAAAATAGCGGCTCTGGAGCCGTTGCAAGCCCGCCTGCTGGCCCACGAGCCGGTGCAGTACGTGCTGGGCACGGCCTTTTTCGAAGGCATGGCCCTGGAAGTGACCCCCGCCACCCTTATTCCCCGCCCCGAAACCGAAGAGCTGGTGCGCGTGATACGGCTGGAGCAGGGCAGCCAGCACGGCCTGCGCGTGCTCGACGTGGGCACGGGCTCGGGCTGCCTGGCTCTGGCGCTGGCCGAAGTCCTGCCCGCAGCCCAGGTGCTGGCCGTGGATATTTCGGAAGAAGCCCTGGCCGTGGCCTGCCGCAATGGGGCCCGCTACGCCCCCCAGGTCGTATTTCAGCAAGTCGATATTCTGCAGGCGATGCCGGCCGGGCTGGCCCCCGGCACGCTGGATGTGCTGGTGAGCAACCCGCCCTACGTGCGCGAAAGCGAGCGGCCCCTGATGCGCGACAACGTGCTGGCCTGGGAGCCCGCCACGGCCCTGTTCGTGCCCGACGAGGACCCGCTGCTGTTCTACCGCCGCCTGTGCGAAATCGGCCACGAGCTGCTCCGTCCCGGCGGCGGGCTTTACCTGGAAATCAACGAAGCGCTGGGGCCGGAAACGGCCGCACTGCTCGAAAAATACGGGTTTGTGGAGGTGCGCGTGCTGCCCGATATGTTCGGCAAGGCGCGCGTGGTGCGGGGCAATCAGCCAGCAGCACAAAAGGCTCAGGAAACGAATTCCTGAGCCTTTTAGGTAGTGGTTCAGTAGGAAGCGGTTTGTCGGCGCAGGCTCCGGTCGGACCGCCCCAGGCGGTCCGACCGGTTGTCGTTGTTTATTAGAACGTTCTTTCTTTAACCGGTCGGACCGGAGCCTGCGCGTACTCCTACCCGAGAACCGCGCTATGTTACTTTGAGCGTGGCTTATTCCACCAGCAGCTTGTCGCGATAAATGCCGCTTTAGGTGGTCACCACGTAGAAATACACGCCTGCTTTCAGGGTTGAATCCTGATATTCGATGCGGTGCATGCCGGCGGCCAGCATGGCGGCATTCACCGCATCGGCTACTTTGGCTCCCGTGAGGTTGAATAGTGCAATGCGTACGGGGCTGGCGAGAGGCTGGCCTTCCAGCCGTCGTGCAGGTAGTTCCACGAGTAGGTGATGAACTGGCAGTCGGCCTTGGCGTCGAGCAGGCCGTCGTCGTCGTCGGTGCTCACGCCCTGGTACACGTTGTACATCTCGCAGTGGTCTACCCAGATGTGGTTGGCCGGGCCCTCGATGCCGATGCAGTCCCCATTACCGGTGCTGGCCAGCACGTTGTGCACCTTCAGGTTTTGCAGGATGACGTTGTTGGCCCGGAAAATCTTGATGCCGATGCCGTTGAACTCACCCAGCCGGTCGAAGCCAATAATGGAAATGTCGCTCACGTCCTTCACGTCAATCTTGGTGAGAGTCGGCGAGTTGGCCAGCGTGATGGTGCCGTTGACGTAAATGGTGAGCGGCGGCGTGCCCTTGTTGCGAATAGCGGCTTGCAAGGCGGTGCCGGTGTTCACCGTGACGGTAGTGCCGCCCGCGCCGCCGGTGGTGCCGGTCGTCATCTGGGCGTAGCCGAACAGGCCATATGTAGCGCCCGGGGTTTGGCTGAAGGCGGAAATACCACTGGCTAAAGTCAGCAGTAAGGTGAGTAGTAAAACGTGTTTCATAGGGTGACTACGGGTGGGATTGATGGGGAGCGTATGGTTGAGCCGGTAATAGTAGAGCCATACGCCTGATAAACGGCTATAAAACAGTTTTATACTAGCGCAAACGATGCCGGGGACGATGCCGGAAGTTGCGGTTCGAGCAGCTTATAAAGCAGAAGGCCCGCTGCATGACGCAACGGGCCTTCTGCTTTTCAGGATTCTGAACCAGTACCTCCGCTTTTGGGAGCGCGGGCAGCGGTACGGCTATAGGTTCTGCGTCACGAAATTCGTCATCTGGCGGTAGAGGTGCAGGCGCGTGTTGCCGCCCGCGATGCCGTGGTTGCGGTTGGGGTAGTACAGCGTCTGGTAGTCTTTGTTGGCCTTGATGAGGGCATCGACAAAGGCGATGGAGTTCTGGAAGTGCACGTTGTCGTCGCCGGTGCCGTGCACGAGCAGGAACTTGCCGCGCAGGTTCTGGGCAAACTGCACGGGCGAGTTGTCGTCGTAGCCGCCGGGGTTTTCCTGGGGCGTTTTCAGGTAGCGCTCGGTGTACACGGTGTCGTAGTAGCGCCAGTTCGTGACCGGGGCCACGGCAATGCCCATCTTGAACAGGTCGGCGTTCTTGGTCATGGCCAGCGAAGTCATGTAGCCGCCGTAGCTCCAGCCCCAGATGCCGATGCGGGCTTTATCCACGTAGGGCAGCGTGGCGAGGTATTTGGCGCCTTCGCCCTGGTCGATGGTTTCGAACTTGCCCAGGTTGGCATACGTGGCTTTGCGGAAGGCCGAGCCGCGGCCCGAGGTGCCCCGGTTTTCCACCGAAACCACGATGTAGCCCTTTTCCGTCAGCATCTGGTGCCAGAGGTAGTTGGTGAACGCCGTGCCACCGCCGGCGTTGTCGAGCACGGTTTGGGTGCTGCTGGTGCCGAAGCTGGGGCCGCCGTACACGTGCATCAGCACGGGGTATTTTTTGGCGGGGTCGAAGTTGCTGGGCTTCATCATCCAGGCGTTCAACTCGATGCCTTCCGAGTTTTTGAAGGTGAAAAACTCCAGCTTGCCGAGGTCGTACTGCGTGAGGGTTTGCTTGAGTTTGGCGTTGTCTTCCAGGGTCTTCACCAGCTTGCCGGTGCTGCCCTCGCGCAGGCTCACCACCGGCGGGATGCCAGCCGAGGAATGCGTGTTGAGGAAATATTGCGTGTCGGGGCTCATGTTCACCACATCGGTGCCGTTTTCAGCGTCGCTGATGCGCTTTTTGCCCGAGCCGCTGAGGTTGATGCGGTACAAGTGGCGCTGCAAGGCCGAGCCTTCGGTGCTGGTGTAATACACGTTGCCGGTCTTGGGGTCGAAGCCGTTGATGGCCGAAATCTCCCAGTTGCCCTTGGTGAGCTGGCGCACCTGCTTGCCGCCGATGTCGTGCAGATACAGGTGCTGGTAGCCGTCTTTCTCGCTGGTGAACAGGAATTGCTTGCCGCCCGCCAGGTACTTCAAATCGTCGTTGATTTCGACGTAAGCCGGGTTCGTGTCGGTCAGCACTACCTGGGTTTTGCCGGTGGTGGCATCCGCGTGCAGGATTTCGAGCTTGTTCTGCAGGCGGTTCAGGCGCTGAATGCTGAGCAGGTTCGGGGCCGTGGTCCACTGCACGCGCGGAATGTATTGGTCGGCCACCGGGCCCACGTCCATTTTCACGGTGCGGGCGCTGGCCACGTCGTAGGTGCTCACGCTCACCACCGAGTTTTTCTCGCCGGCTTTGGGGTATTTGAAGCGGTATTCCTTGGGGTAAAGCCCGCCCCATTCCTGCATGTCGTACTCCGGCACCTGGCTTTCATCGAAGCTGTAATAAGCAAGCTGCTTGCTGTCGGGCGACCAGAAAAAGCCCTGCGCGAAGCCGAATTCCTCCTCGTACACCCAGTCGGTTGAGCCGTTGATGAGGTTGTTTTTGACGCCGTTGGTCGTCACGGCGGTTTCCTGCATCGTGGCCAGGTCGGTCACAAACACGTTGTTGTCGCGGGTGAAAGCCACGCGCTGGCCATCGGGCGAGAACGTGGCGTAGCCCTGCTTGCCGCCGGCGCTCAGCGGCGTCAGCTTCTTGGTGCCGCGGTCGAACACGTAGTAGCTGGCGCGGGCGCTGTGCCGGTAAATGGGCTCCGTGGCGGTGGTGAACAGGATTTTCTGCTCGTTGGCGTTGAACGAGTAGCCGTCCACATTGAGCGGAGCCGCCGCGCCGGGCGCCTGCAGTTCGGCGGCAGTTACCAGCGTTTGCACGGCTTTGCCGGTGGTTACTTCGTGCTGCACGAGGCTGCCGCTTTCTAGGGCCGAGTAGTAGCGGCCGTCGTTCATCCAGTTGAATCCCGGCACGGCGGCCGTGCGGAACGTGGGCTTGGCCCAGATGTCTTCCAGCGTCAGCGGCAGCTTTTGCTGGGCGAGGACGAGGGTGGGGGTGAAGCCCGGTACCAGGGCCGGGCCGTTGGTGGCCAGCAGCGCGGCCAGCGCGAAAAAGCGAAAACGCATCGACGGAAATGAAATAGACGAAATAAGGGGGGGAACGGAACGTTAAAGGTAATAGCCACCCGCAGCACCGGCGCCAGCTGTGGCTCCCGTTACCTTTGCATCATGCGTTTTCGCCTTCTTTTACTTTTCCTGCCCGCGCTGCTGGCGGCCTGCGCCAAAACGGACACGCCCGTTCGCCTCGACTTCATTGGCATTGCGGGCCTGACCTCCGGCAACCGAACCGTGAACCCGAGCGACACGCTCTCGACCCGCGCCTACGCCGTGGGCAACGACAACGACCTGACCAACCTGCGCATCACGGTGAAGTACGAGCCCACGCGCAACCCCATTCTCTACCCTGTGCCCATCAGCGGCTACGACCCCAAAAAGGCCATTAATGACAACGAGCTGGTGTTTCTGGATTCGGCGATAATCCGGGGCCAAAACCTGCTCGGTACCGGCAGCAGCGCGGCCTACCGGGGCGGCGAATTTCTGTTCAACAACAAGTTTACCGCCCGCACCACGTCCGGCACCGAGCTCTGGCAGTACACCGCCACCGACAATACCAGCCAGACGGCCAGCCGCGCCTACCGCCTCACGGTGCACAAACCGGACTCGGCGGCCGTGTTCCACAACTACACGGCGGTGCTGCGGCCCGTGGTGCGCCGGGCCTCGGCCGATTCGGCGCAGCGCCGCGACCAGGCCCGCGTGTACCTGAGTTTGCGCTCGGGCCTGCTGCTGCCCAAGTACGCCCTCATCAACAACGAACACACGTTGCAGGCCAACCAGCAGCTAATTGACCTGGTATGCACCACCACGAATAACACGGTTATCCTGAGCGCACCCGCCGATGCTCAGAACCTCCGGCTCAACCCGAATACCTGGCCCACCGCGTCCCGGCGCGCCACCCAGCTGCGCCGGACCACCCTCTCTGTTACCGATTTCACCAACGCCGCCACCACGGCGACCTTCGAAACCGCGTTCAGTACCGGTACGCCATTCGCAACGCCCTTAAGCACCGGCGTGCTGGCGAAGTCCCAGGTCATTGCCTTTCGGGTGAACGAGGACAATCAGGATTATACCGGGCTGATATTGGTGTCTGATTTAGTTCTCGGCACCTCGCCCATCCTCACCTGCTTGGTGAAGGTGCAGAAATAAGTAGCTTATCGCATCAAAAATAGGAAAGGCTGCTCTGGTTCAGAGCAGCCTTTCCTATGAAAGTGCAGCAGGACCGTGGGGCCGCTCGCTTAGAACGTGACGCCGGCCGTTACGCTCGTGGTGTAGCGGGTATTGTTCACTTTGATGACCGGCTGCAAGCCATTATTCAGCGAGTACGGCGTGTAGAGCTGGTCCATGGCGGTGTACACCCCGGCCACGTCGAGGAAGAAATTGCCCTGGCGCAGGCCCAGACCGGCGGTATAGAAATTCTGCACCCGCTCGTTGTTGGTGTCGGCCGTGTAGGGGTCACCGTAGCGGGCGTAGCCCAGTCGCACCCGGAACACATCGAAGCGGCCCTCGGCCCCAAAGCGCAGGTTAACGGTGTTCTTGTACCGGGTTTGGATGTCGTTGTTTTCAGCGGTGAACGAATAGTCGTCGCCGTTGGCATTCTGCGAATCGTTGTGCAGGCGGGCCTGCTGGTAGCCCACGTACTCAATGTCGCCCGTCACAAAGCCGTGCTTGCCCAGCGTGAGCGCCGCGCCGCCGTTGGCGCGAAATGGCGTGGTGAGCGTGTAAGCATAGTCATTCGTGGGGAACGACACGGTCGTGTTCTGGCCCACGGGCAAGTCGCTGGGCACATGGTCGGTGCCCTGGGCGCTGAAATTGGACGTCAGGCTTTCGCTGTAGGTGTCGGTGAGGCGCATGAAAGTGGGCGTCTGCACGGAAGCCCCCAACCGCAAATTGTCGAGCAAGCGGTAGATAACCCCGATCCGGGCGTTGAAGCCCGTGCCTTTGGTTTTCAGCTGCGTTTCGCTGGTCAGGCTGTTGAAGTGCGTGTTTACGTCGTTATCGGATTCAGTCAGCGTGCGTATCTGCGTGTAATTGGAGCTGACAATGCCGATGGCGCCGCCGATGTACAGCCGGTCGCGGTAGTTAGCCCCATAGCCAAAATCGAACTGCGATACCGACCCGGAATTAGTGATTCGTTCGCCCTGGTTCACCGTGCTGCCCTGTTGCCGCAGCACCACGGCCGAATCGGGCCGCGTGCCGCCGCGCGCGCTCACGATATTGGCCAGGTAAGCCCCGTAAGCCAGCCCGAGATTGGAGGTGTAGTAGTTGTCATTTACCTGCTTGTCCAGGTCATTGAAGGTAGCCTGGTCGCGGGCCGCATTCGCCGCCGGCTGGAAGCGGGACAGGTACGACTGATTGTTGTTCAGCGAGCCCTGGTACTGCGAGGCCGAATTAAAATCGGCCAGCCGGCTAAATCCCAGCGCGAAGGCCCCCCCGCGCCAGTTGGTGCTTTGGTCATCGTCGGGGCGGCGGGTGGCCAGCACCAGGCCCAGGCTCGCAATATGGAAGCTGTTTTTGGTTTCGTTTTGCGAGGCGGCTGAATTGCCGTCGATGCGGGAGTCGCTCTGCCCCAAGCCAATGCCCGGCGAAATATGCGCTTCCGACTTCTGGAACATGCCCAGGCCGGCCGGGTTGCTGGTTAGGTTGCCGAAGTCGGCGCCGAGGGCCACGTTGGCTCCCCCAATGCCCTGCGTGCGGGCCGGACCACCAAACTGCAGGCGCGAATACCGCAGTGCGTCGCTGGCGTCTTGGGCAAAGGCGTGGCTGGCCTGCCCCACTGCGAGGGCCAGGCTGAGCCAAATAATCCGTTTTTTCATGGGTTGGGAAGAAAAGGAGCCGGCCGTCGGGCCGGCTCACTTGGGGAAGTTTTTACAGAAAGAAAGCTTCGGAATTAGTGGCCGCGACCGTGGCCGCCACCCCCGCCTCCTCCGCCACCACCCCCGCCGCCACCGTAGGATGGGGCCGAATAGGAAGGCTGGCTATAAGAGCGCTGGGGCTGGTCGTACGACCGCTGCTGGGGCTGCTCAAACGAGCGTTGCGGCTGGGACTGGGGCTGGGGCTGGCTGTAGGACCGTTGCGGCTGGTCCACCGAGCGTTGGCGCTGCTGCGACTGGTCAGCAGCCTGGCCAGTGGGAGCGCTGGGCTGCGAAAACACATTTTGAAAGAAGCCGCCCCGACGGCGCTGTTCCTGCTGCCCTTGTGGTGCAGCCGAGGGCTGCATCTGCCCGGTTTGGGGAGCGGCGTCGGTGTTGCGCCAGTGGCCCCGGTTGTCGTCGCGCGTTATCTGGCCCTGGCCGGGGTTCACGTTTTGCGGCTGGCCGTTATTCGACAACTGGTCCATGTTGCGGTAGCGCGGCTGATTGGTGCGGTCGATGCTCTGGGGCTGGTTAAAGCCCCCGTCGGTGCGGGCCGGCGTGGCATCGGGCGAAGCAGTCACGGCATCAGTCCGCGTCCGGCCGCCGCGGTTTAGCATTTCGGGGTTCGAAATGGGCTGCGAACCAGTGCCGGGGGCGTTGGGCGCAACCACCATGTCGCTGGTCCGCCCACGGCCACCGATTGGGGCGCTTGTGGTGGTGCCGGGCGTGGTCGCCCCACCGCCATTCGACAGGTAGCGGCCATCAGAAGCACGGTCGGTGCGGTGGCCGGAAGTGCGGCCGTTGCCGCCGCCATCGCCAGAATAACCGTTGCCGTTGCCGTAGTTGCTGCCGTAATAGTTATTGCCATAGTACCCGCCCCGGCCGTAATACCCGCCGTAAAAGGAGCTGCCATAATAGAAGGGGTCGTAGCCGCCGTAGCCATAAGGCGAACCGTAGCCGTACCCAAACGGCGAGTAGCCATAGCCACCGTAGCCGCCGAAGCCACCATAACCGAACGAGCGCCCAAAGCCGAAGCTAATGCTCAGGCCCGACCCGTAGCCGTACCCAAATGGGCTATAAAAGGGGCTGTAGAACGGGTCGTAAAATCCCCCGTAGGAGTACGGCGAGAAGCCATACGCCCCACCGCCGTACCCACCCATGCCATAGCTCAGGCTGGTGTAGGGGCTGTAGGGCGCGTAGTACGAAAGTGGCGGGCTGTAGCTGGGCGCCCCGCGCATGTAGGTGTACGTGTTGTCGTAATACTGGTCCGAGCCGGTGCCCTGGCGGGCCGTCGAGCCACTCGTGCCGCCGTTGTAATCGGGGTTGGCGGCCTCGTCGGTAGTGGCCGGCGCAGCGGGCGCGCTCACAATGGCCGTGGTGTGGTCTTTAGAAGAGTAATAGACCCCGTCGTCTTCCGAAGAAGTGAGGGCCGACGTACCCGCGCAGCCGCCCAGCGCGAACAGGGCCAAGGCGGGCAAACAGGCGGTGAGCAGGTTTTTCATGACAGAGAAAAGTAAGGATGGATGGGCATACTGTAAAGTAACAACTTAAACGATGGAAGCGGAATGAAGAGACAAATAACGCGCACTAGTTTAAGCAACCTGCGGCCGGTCAGCCCGAGGACCCACGTAATTAAGGTCCGCGCATTAATAACGTAATTTGACCCCGGAACGGTGCCCCTGGGTCAGGTCAAATCTTGTACCAGAGTTGGAAACCTTTTCAATTACCCCTTAGATGCCTCCCATGAGCAAAAAGTTGCCCACCCGCCAAGAAGATTATTCGCTTTGGTACAATGAGTTAGTGAAGCGTGCCGGCCTGGCCGAAAATTCCGCCGTGCGCGGCTGCATGGTCATTAAACCTTATGGCTACGCCATCTGGGAAAAAATGCAGCGCCAGCTGGATGATATGTTCAAGCGCACCGGCCACGAAAATGCCTACTTCCCGCTCTTCGTCCCCAAAAGCCTGTTTGAAGCCGAGGAGAAAAATGCCGAAGGCTTTGCCAAAGAGTGCGCCGTGGTGACGCACTACCGCCTCCAGACCGACCCGGACAACCCCGGCAAGCTGCGCGTGGACCCCGCCGCCAAACTGGAAGAAGAGCTTATCGTGCGCCCCACTTCGGAGGCCATTATCTGGAGCACCTACAAAAACTGGGTGCAGAGCTACCGCGACCTGCCGCTGCTCATCAACCAGTGGGCCAACGTGGTGCGCTGGGAAATGCGCACCCGCCTGTTTCTGCGCACCGCCGAGTTCCTGTGGCAGGAAGGGCACACGGCCCACGCCACCGCCGAAGAGGCCGTGTCCGAAACCCGCCAGATGCTCGACGTATACGCCGAGTTTGCCGAGGAACACATGGCCCTGCCCGTGGTGAAGGGCGTGAAAACCCCCAACGAGCGGTTTGCCGGGGCCGTGGACACCTATTGCATCGAGGCGCTGATGCAGGACGGCAAGGCCCTGCAGGCCGGCACCAGCCACTTTCTGGGCCAGAACTTCGCCAAGGCGTTCGACGTGCAGTTTGCCAATAAGGACGGCGTGCGGGAGCACGTGTGGGGCACCAGCTGGGGCGTGAGCACCCGCCTGATGGGCGCGCTGGTGATGGCGCATTCCGACGACGACGGCCTGGTGCTGCCGCCCAAGCTGGCGCCGATTCAGGTGGTTATCGTGCCCATCTACAAAACCGGGGAGCTTGACGCGCTAATTGAGCGCATTCGGCCCATTCAGCAAGGCCTTATTGCCCGCGGCATTTCGGTGAAGCTGGACGCCCGCGACACCGAGCGCCCCGGCTTCAAATTTGCCGAATGGGAGCTGAAAGGCGTGCCCGTGCGCCTGGCCATCGGCGCCCGCGACCTGGATGCCGGCACCGTGGAAGTGGTGCGCCGCGACACCAAGGAGAAAATGAGCCTGCCCCTGGCCGATATCGTGGCCAGCGTGGACCAGCTGCTGACCGATATTCAAACCAATATCTACGCGAAGGCCAAGCATTACCGCGAGCAGCACATGACCCGCGTAGATAGCTACGACGAGTTCAAGCAGGTGCTCGACGGCAAGGGCGGTTTCGTGCTGGCCCACTACGACGGCACCAACGAAACCGAGGACCGCATCAAGGACGAAACCAAGGCCACCGTGCGCTGCCTGGCCCTGGCCGAGCCCGACGAAGAGGGCGTGTGCATGGTGACCGGCCGGCCGAGCGCTCGCCGCGCCTATTTTGCCCGGGCATACTAAGTGGTTAGTTGTTGGTTATTAGTAAGTAGTGTACTGACAACCGCTTGACTAACAACGAGCAGCCAACCACTGAAAACCCGTTTCTTTGGCCCACCAAAAAGCCCCGGCTCTGCTCAGAGCCGGGGCTTTTTGGTGGGCCAAAGAAACGGCCTGGCCGATGACGAAGGGCTACTTCTTAGTAATCGTGAACTCCACGCGGCGGTTTTTGGCGCGGGTTTCTTCCTGGTCGTTGCTGGCGATTGGCTTGGTATCGCCAAAGCCTTCCACGGTGATGCGGGTGCCGATGATGCCGTGGCTGCTGAGGTATTTCTTCACCTCGTTCACCCGGTCCTGGCTCAGCTTGAGGTTGAGGGCGGGGTCACCCTGGTTGTCGGTGTGGCCCGAAATCTTGATTTCCACCGTGGGGTAATCCTTCATGATGCGGATGAGGCGCAGCAACTCGGGGTAGGAGCTGGTGTTGAGGTAGTACCGGCTCTGCTGAAAGAAGATGTTGTTTAGCTTCACGGTCTGGCCCACGTTGAAGGGCACGAGGAACAGGTCCTGCTTTTGCTCGGAGTACTTGTCCTTGGCCGTCACGTCGAGGTTGGCGCCTTCGGCGAGGTAGCCTTTGGCTTCGGCGCGGTAGCCGTACTGCACGCCGCTGGGCAGCACGATGGTGTAGGAGCCATCCACGGGGTCGGTTTCGGTGACGCCGATTTCCTCGCCCGTGAGCAGGTTTTCGTAGTGAATGATGGCCCGGATGGGCTTGTGGGTGTTCACGTCGAGCACGCGGCCGGTCACCAGCGTCACCACTTCGGGCTGGAAGGCGGGGGCCAGGGAGATGCGGAAAATGTCCTTGGAGCCATCCGTGCCGTTGCGCGACGACACCAGGTAAGCATCCTGGCCGGCGGCCGAAATGGTGTAGTAGGCGTCGAAATCGGGCGAGTTGACCACCGGACCCAGGTTGCGGGGCGGGCTCCAGTTGGTCCAGGTATCGTCGAGGCGCTTGGTGTAGAATATGTCGGACTTGCCATAGCCGCCGCGGCCTTCGCTGGCGAAGTACAGGGTTTTTTCGTCGGCCGCGAGGAAGGGGGCGAAGTCCGATTTCTCGGTGTTCACGTTGCGGCCCAGGTTCTTGGGCTTGGTCCAGGTATTGGTGGTTTCGGGCACCGGGAAGCTCACGAAAATGTCCTGCCCACCAATGCCGTCGGGCCGGTCCACGGCCATGAGCAGGGCCTTGCCCGAGGTGGCCAGGAAGAAGTCGACGTGCTCCTTGTCCAGGTTCACAAAGTCCTTGATGACCTGCGGCACCGGCTGCGTCCAGCCCATGCGGGTGTGCTTGGTGAGGCTGCACCCGAGCGGGTCCATGGTGCCGTCGCGGTTGTAGATGTTGATGAGAATGGCGCTCTGGCCGTTGGCTGATACCGAGGCGATGCCGTTGGGGTCGTCGGGGGTGTTCACGGGGCCGCCCACGTTTTTGGCCGGGCCCCAGGTCTTGTTTTTGCCGCTCACCAGGGCCGAGGCGAAGACGTCCTGCGGGTCGCGGCCGCCGCCCACGTTCTCGGGGTTGCTTTCGCGGGCGAAGTACAGCGTGCGGCCGTTGGGCGAAATCACCGGGTGGGTTTCCACGTAGCGGGTGTTCACGTTCGGGCCCAGGTTCACCAGCGAGGAGTCGAACTGGGTCGATTTCACGGCGTCGGGGCCTTTCTCTTCCGTGAAAGCCTGCTTCACCATGGTCGACACCACGTCGGCGATGCCGATGGCGTCAATCTGGTTCACGCCTTCCACCTTGGCGGTGTTCATGTATATTTTCACGCCCAGGGTGCGGTACTCGGCGGCCGGGAACTTCACTTCGAGGGTGCGGTAGGCCTCGGGCAGGGGGCCGGGGTTGGGGTTGGCGTACACCTCGTGGTGCACGCCCTTGGTATCCACCAGCTCGACTTTGGTGATGGAGCCGGGGTTGAAGTTCTCGACGATGGTAACCTGCTGGGCCGGCACCGAGCGGGCAAAGCGCACCTCGATAAATTCGTTGGGGCCTTCCTTGCGCGGTATCCAGGCATCGTTGCTGATTTGGCCCAGCGGCAGGGCGTTGGGCGTGCTCAGCACCTGCGAGGGCGAGAAAGGGTCCTTGCCTTCCGACTTTTGCGATGATACGGCCACCAGGCGGGCTGCCCATTGCACGTGCTGGGCCTGGGCCGGCGCAGCCCCCAGCAGGCCCAGGCCCAGGGGCACGGCAGCGAGTAAGCGGGTCATAGGATAATTATTCATGGTATCGATAGTAGAAAAAAAGAAATGGGGGACCGGGGCCGGGCAAATTTACAGTAGCGCCACCGGGCCACGGTTGTGTTTTCAACAGCTAACCTAACGAAAAACTATTTGCGGAGCCTCACCGGGCTATGTATTACCTTCCCGGTGCGGCGCCGCGAAGCAGGACTTTGCGGGCCGTGTACCCGTGATAATTTGGTGGTTTTCGGTATGGCGGCGGTGGGGCGCGGCGCGGGGCCGCGTCCGGGGCCGGCATGTGGGTGCAGCAGGGCTTTTATTAATTTTCCTGGTTGGGGCCTCGCTGGCCGGGCGGGCGCAGGTGCTGGTGGGAGCCACGCCGTTTGGGCCGGTATTCAGCGGGCTGCGGCCGGCGGGGGCCGATACCACGCTGCTGCTCGTGGCCCGGGCCCGGCGGGTGGGCGTGAGCACCTTCGTGCAAACCAGCGGGGCGCGGGGCTACCTGCGGCTGGGGCCGCGCCAGCAGCTGCGCTACCGCGTGGGCACCGACATGATTTACGACTCGCGCGGCACGCCGCCCTTCGTGCGGGAAGACTACGGGGCCGATGTGGCCGACGTCTTCACCCTGGACGCGGCCAACCACTGGCAGCTGGGCCAGCAGCTGCACTACGACCAAAGCCGGGCCAATGCCACCCGCACCGGCCTGTGGCTGGGCCGCCTGGGCTACCAGCGCCGCCTGCGGCCGGCCAACCCCATCGATTCCCTTTCCCAGATGCACCTGACGGTGCTGGGCGGCCTGGCCACCGACCGCCGCAACGGCCGCAACGACGCGGGCTTCGCCTACGGCTTCGACGCGGCGGCCATTTATTACCTCAACGGGCCCACGGCGGCCCCGCTGGCGGTGCGCGTGCTGGGCACCCGGGCCGCGTTGGGGCCGCGCACCATGCAGCGGCTGGTGGCCGAGGCGGCCGGCGAGCAGGCCTTTCTGGCGGGCGCGCCGCTCACGGTGCAGGGCCGCCTGGGCTACCGCACCAACCGCGCCGAAGACTACCTGCTGGGCTCGGTGCAGCGCATTCAGTCCGATACCCTGCTGGCGCAGGCGGGCGCTACGTACCGCATCAACGAGTTTGCCACGCTGCGCTCGGACAATAGCCTGCTGCTGCCGACGCGGGCCTTCAAGTACCGGCGGCAAAGCACCGGGGCCGATACCCTGCAGGACGTGGGCTACCGGCAGCGCGAGCTGGATACCCGCCAGGAGCTGCGCTTTGCCCGGCCCAAGCTGCAAAGCAGCCTCAGCTTCAGCTACCACGAGCGGACGCGGGCCTACTACCTCGACAACTCCCGCTTTCTGAGCGTGGCGAAGCTGGCCACGGCCCTGTCCCGGGAGCAGGTGAAGGACATCACCGAGCAAACCACCCTGTGGCAGGGCAACCTGACCTGGCTGCCCACGCCCCGCCACGCGCTGGCCCTGCTGGGCACCGCCCAGCTGCTGCGCGTGGATGCCCCCAGCAAGGACAACCAGCAAACCCGCGACGAGGCCCAGCACCTGCTGCGCCTCACCTGGACGGGGCGCTGGGCCGGGGCCTTCCGCACCACGCTGGGGGTGGCCGGCGAGGTGCGCCAGACTGTGTTTATCCGGGCCAGCCAGAGCGCCGAGAACTACGTGGACCACCTGCTGCACTGGGAGCCGGGCTTTACCTGGGCGCCGGGCAAGTGGAGCATCCGCTCGAACTACCACTTGTGGGTGAGCTACCAGGTGCGCGACCTCACGGCCGAGCAGGCCCGCAACCGCGCCAGCCGCGTGCTGGAACAAACCCAGAGCCTGACCTACCAGCTGCGGCCCCGCCTGCTGCTGCTGGCCGACTACGTGCGCCGCGAAAACCGCGTGGGCCAGCTCGACTGGGCCCGGTTCCGCGAGAGCCCGCTCGATACGAGCGTGACCCACGACTTCTCGGCCGGGGCGCGCCAGAGCTGGGCCGGCCCCAAGGGCAGCACCAGCCTGCGCCTGGGCTACCGCCTGCTGGAGCAGCGCAACTACGGCCGCGCCGCCCTGCTGCCCGACGCGGCCTCGCCTGCCACCACGTCGAGCCTGATTTACCTGCACAACATCACCCGGCAGCAGGGCCCCGAGGTGGCGGTGGAGCGCCGCGCCACGGCCGGCTTCAACCTCACGGCCAGCATCTGGCTGCAGTGGATGCGCACCTACAACACCTACACCACCGGGCCGGGCACGTTCATTGGCAGCAGCTACTCGGCCCAGGATTTGGCCCAGGAGACGCGCCGGGTGCTGCCGTATTTCGAGCTGGCGGCGGAGTGGCGGCTGGGGAAGCGGTAGGAGAGGAGGATATTCTACTTTGCCAGCGCCGTCAGCAGCCGGTTTACTTGCTGGCCCAATGCCTTGCTGAGGCGCTTTTCGATGAAAACATGGACCAGGTAAGCAGCAACCAGCATCAGGACCATGGTGCCTCCTACCAGCACGTACTTATTGGTGAAGTGCTGCATTCGATGGAAGATGATGAAGCCGATGTCGCTGTGCAGCAAGTAGAGCGGGTAGGTGAGGGCCCCCAGCCAGGCCAGCCAGGAAAACCGGCTCAGGTCGATTTTGCGGAAGGCCACCAGGTACATCACCACGTAGCAGCCGGTGATAATCGCGGCCACCACTTTCGTAGAAAAGGGCTCATGGTAGGCCAACGCCAGACTCCCGACGTGGTCGATACTGGCCCGCAGGCCCAGTACGTACGTAACCAGCAGCAGGGCGTACCGTTGCCAGGTGCGGCCCTCGGGTTGTTGCATCAGGTAGAGGAGCATGCCTGCCGCGAAGTAGGGCGCGTAGGCCGGGAAGAACAGGGCGGGAAACAGGCCGCCCTCGTGCATCGTGCCTGGCAGTGCGGTATAAGCCAACCACAAGGCCAGGACCAGCGTGAGGTGCTTCAGCAGGCCGAAGCCGATGAGGATGGCAATAAGTAGGTAAAACGTGATTTCAATGGTGAGCGACCAGTAGGCCCCGTCCATTGCGTTGATGTGGAAAAACTCGGGCAGCATGCTCATGTTGACCACGTATTGCACCGGGGTGGCGTGCAGCAACGGGCTCATGCCCACATCGGCCGGCCCGGTGCCCCACAGCAACTTGACAATGAATGTGAGCGTGCAGGCCACCCAGAGGGCCGGGTAGAGCCGGGTGATACGCGAAAGGAAAAACTGCCGAATGGTTTTGCCCTGTGCGCTCAGCAGCACCACGTAGCCGGAGATGATAAAAAACAGCTCGACCCCGAGGTAGCCATACCGCGTGAAGCGTCCCAGCTCCGGGAAGGCAAGGGGGCTATAATGACCCAGGGAATAGCCCCGGAAAGTGTAGTGGTAGAAAACGACTGATAGGGCGGCGAGAAAGCGGAGTAAGTCAATCTCGTAAAAGCGAATTGGCCGTTTATGTGGTTCGGGCTCCATTAATATACCGGTAGTTGAAAGCCCAAAGCTACATGCACAGCGGTTATACCTCTACTTTGTGTTTGGTAATTGTGCTTGTAGTGAAATTGTTACTGCCTGCCACATAGCTCATTGGCATTGCCCTGATGGATTGCTGCCGCCCGGACTACGCCACCGTGCCCGCCAGTAGCAGCACCCTGGCCACTGGGAAAGAAGGGCCTTCCCGTGAGGAGCAGGAGGCTGAATTAGCCAGTTGCGGCTGGCATGGCAACGCAGCGCTAAAATGCCTTGACCAACCCGGCCGGCCTCTCGCACGCGCCGCCCCCCGGCCCCGTTTTTCCACCTGCACCACGGGCACCGGCACGTTCATCGGCAGAGCTATTCGGCCCAGGGTTTGGCCCAGGAGACGCGCCGGGTGCTGCCGTATGTTGAGCTGGCCGCCGAGTGGCGGCCGGGGAGCAGGCAGGAGGGGAGAGGGGGAAGTGGTGGTGGTGAAAAAAAGCACCGCTAACCTCAGCACTATCAATTCCTTTGCCTACCTTCCAGCCATCTATTTACCAACCCCAATTCCCACGCCGATGGCCGCTCCGTACCACGACCTCTACACCAACCATTTTGTCAACATCCGGTGCAGCCGGCCCACCTTCCTGGGCTTCCTGAACTACGCCGTGACGGCCACCGCCGCCAGCCCCGATGCCGCCATCAAGGCCCTGAGCGCGGGCCTGCAAGCGACTGCTACCGCCCTCGGCGGCACCGTGGTGGCCCGCGAAGGCCAGGACGGCACCGGCCAAACCCTCACCCGCTCGAAGAAGGACGTGCTGCGCGCCATGCACGTATTCGTGCAGGACACCAACGCCGTGAAGCTGGTGCCCACCTACCGCACGGAGCCCGACCAGCTGAAGGAGCTGCTGCCCCAGGGCCTCATGTACCTCACCGAAGCCAACGACACCGATTTCCCGGTGCGCTTCGAGGCGTTTGCCGGGGCCCTGGCCGCCCACGCCGAGGCCCTCGGGGCCGACCTGGGCAAAACCGCCGATGACCTCCTCAAGGAGCTGACCGAAGCCACCACCGCCAAAGACGCCGGCCTGAAAGTGGCCAAGGAAACCATCGGGGCCCTGGGCGGGCAGTGGGCGCAGGCCTGCGCCCTGCTGTGGCAGGTGCACTGCACGGCCCTGGCCGCCTTCTGGGAGCACCCCGGGCAGGCCGAAATCTACTTCAACTACGGCCTGCTCCCCAACCGCAACCCCGGCCGCACCAAAGCCGCAAAGGACGGCTCCGCTGCCGCCTAACCGGAAAACCACCGCCACCGGTGGCGATGGCCATGCCCCCAGTGCCCATGCGTGCCGCCACCGGTGGCGGTGCCCATGGGCACAGTGCTGAGGTGGCCCGCCACCGGTGGCGGTAGCCGTGGAGGGTGGGCCGGGGTGGCCCGCCACCGGTGGCGGTGCCCGTGGAGGGTGTGCCGAAGGGCCCCGCCACTTGTGGCGGGGCCCTTGCGGGCCGCAGGCGTCGCTGCGCTTAGACTGCGGCCCGCGGGAGGGGCCAGCCCCCTGCACAGAAGCCAAGCCGGAGCTCCTTCTCTGCGGGGCTCCGCGCATGAAGCAGCCGCGGGGTCAGGAGTTGAGGTGAGCCGGCAGCGCCGCCAGCAGCTCCTCCAGTCCCGCCACCAGGCCCTCGGTTGCGGCTTGCCGCTCGGCGTCCGTGGCGGCTTCGGCTTCTACGGCGGCGAGGCCGGGCGTGAGGCGGGCGGCCCCCACCAGGCGCAGGGAGGGGCGCAGCTTGTGGGCCACGGCGGCCACGGCGGGCCAGTCGGCGGCAGCGAGGGCGGCGCGCAGGTCGGCCACGCTGCCGGTCGTGTTGGCGTGGAACGAGGCCAGGATGCGGTTCACGAAGGCGGTGCTGCCGTGGGCCGTTTCGTGCAGCAGGGCCAGGTCGTATAATGGAGTAGCTGGGGGAGCAGCGGCCTTGCGGGGCTTGGATGCGGTCTTTTTTGCCGGGGTGGCGGGCGTGGTCACGGGCGGAGTGGCCGTGGCCTTCACCTCCACCAGCGGCTCCCGCACGCCCGCAATCAGCGAGGCCAGCTTGCTGAGCAGCTCGGCTTCGTCGAAGGGTTTGGGCAGGGTGTCGTTCATGCCGGCGGCGGCATACTTCTCCGCATCGGCCCGAAAGGCATTGGCCGTGAGGGCCAGGATGGGCGTGGTGGCCCGGCGCAGGTCGGCGTGGGCCCGAATGCGGGCGGTGGCCTCCAGGCCATTCATGCCGGGCATCTGAATGTCCATCAGCACCACGTCGTAGCGGTTTGCCTCAAATAATTCCAGGGCTTCGATGCCGCTGGCGGCTTCGTCCACCAGCACGCCGTGGCCTTCCAGCAGCAGCTTGGCTACCTCGCGGTTCACCTCGTTGTCTTCCACCAGCAGCGCGCGGCAGCCGCGCACGGCGGCTTCCTGCACCGGGGCCAGCGGGGCCAGCGCCGCCTGCCGGGCCGCCGCGCTGGCCTTGGGCAGGGTGGTGATGAAGGAGAACGAGCTGCCCTTGCCCGGCTCGCTCTGCACGCTCAGGTGCCCGCCCATCTGGGTCGCCAGGGCCCGGCTGATGCTCAGGCCCAGGCCCGTGCCGCCAAACTGCCGGGTGGTGTCGGCATAGGCCTGGGTGAATTCCTGGAAGATGCTGTCCAGCTTGTCGGGCGCGATGCCAATGCCCGTGTCCGATACCCGGAATTCGGTGGTGAGGGTGTCCTCGGTTTCCGCCACGTAGTGGCCGGCCATCGTCACCGTGCCCCCCGCCGGCGTGAACTTGATGGCGTTCGAGAGCAGGTTAATCAGAATCTGGTTCAGGCGGTAGGAGTCGCCCAGCACCCACGGGTGGGGGCAGGAGTCCCGTAGCCGGGTGGCCAGTACCCGAATGCCTTTTTCCCGGGCCTGCATCACCAGCGGCTGGGCCGCGTTGGCCATCGAGTCGCAGAGGTTAAAGGCAGATTTCTCCATCTCCAGCTTCCCGGAGGTGATTTTGGCCATGTCGAGCACGTCGTTCACCACGTTCAGCAAGTGGCGCCCCGAGTGCTGAATCACGGCCGTGTAGTCGCGCTGCTGCTCGTTGAGGCCGGTTTTGGCCAGCAGGCTGGTCATGCCCAGCACGCCGTTCAGGGGCGTGCGGATTTCGTGGCTCATGTTGGCCAGGAAGTTTTCGCGGGCGGTGGCAGCGGCTTCGGCGGCGTGTTGGGCGGCTTTCAGGGCCGTAATGTCGGTGCTCACGCCCAGTACCTGGGCCGCGCCGTCGGCCTGCACCAGCGGGCAGCGCACCGTCTGCAGCCAGCACACTTCGCCATTGGCCAGTTTTATGGACGTCTGAATGGTCAGGGGCTGGCCCGTGCGCAGCACTTTCTGGTCGGCCAGCACCGAGGTCTGAATTTCCTCCTTGCTCATGGCCGCTTCCATGCTTTCGATGCCGGCCAGCTCGCTGATGCGCCGGCGCAGGGCTTTCATTTCGGCGTTCTCAAACACGGTGTTGCCCTCGGCGTCGCGCACCCAAATCAGGTTGGGGTTGAGGTCGAGCACCAGGTTGGTGAACGACTGTTGGGCCAGGACCTGGGCTTCGCTCTGGCGGGTGCGCGCCTCGGCCTGCCGGCGGGTGGTGATGTCCAGCCCGTAGCACATCACGGTGCGCAGCACCCCCTCGGGCCCGAACACGGGCTGGTAGTAGCACACCCAGAACAGGACGGTTTGGCCGTCGGGACCGGGCCAGCGTTCCTCCCAGCTCACCAGCTCGCGGGTTCTCACGGCCCGCTCAAACATTTGGGAGCGGCGCGTGGCCAGTGCCAGGGGCAGGTTGCGGGCCGCGCAATGGTCGGCAAAGGTGAGGCCCACGCGGGCCCGGCGCCGGGCGGGGTCGGGCTCGGCGTAGGGGTTCACGTAGCGGTAGCGCTGGTCGGGGTCGAGCACCGTCACCACGGCCGGCAAGTGGTCCAGAATGGCTTCGTAGAATTCGCGCTGCTCGCGGGTTTCCTGCTCGGCTTGCCGCTGGGCCGTCACGTCGGTGAGGTACAGCATGGCGTAGCCTTCCTCTACCACCGGCACCGTAAATAGCAGGAAGTACTGGCCGTTGGCCAGCAGCTCCCTGTGGGCCACCTCGCCGGTGCGCAGGGCCTGAGCGGCAGCATGCATCAGCTGCGGCCGCACCCGCGACGGCCCGGTGGTTTGCATCTCTTCGACCAGCTTGTTGGCGGCGGGGTTGGCAAACAGCAGCTCGCCCGCGGCATTCAGCCGCATGAGCGGATTGGGGTTGAGCACCGGAATGCGGCTTGTGGAGCGCAGCCGGACTATTTCGGCTTCGGCCTGTTCGCGGCGGGCGCGCTCGGCCAGCAGCAAGTCGCGCAGCTCGGCCGGCGAAAAGTCATCTAAAGGGGCATTTAACATTTATCAATTAACATTTAACAGCGAGCAGGCATAAATGAAAAATTGCCTCAACGGTAATTCTCCAAAGATAGAAACGACTCCCTGCTCCGTGCTCCGTACGGCGGCCTGCTAAATGTTAAATGAAATCACAGTTCCTTGCGCAGCCGGGCCACCGGAATGTTCAGCTGCTCGCGGTACTTGGCCACCGTGCGGCGGGCAATGTTGTAGCCCCGGGCGTTGAGCATCTTTTCCAGCTTGTCGTCGCTCAGCGGCCGTTCCTTGCTCTCCTTGCCGATGAGGTCTTTCAGGATGCTTTTCACCTCGCGGCTGCTGGCGTCCTCGCCCGAATCGGTGGCAATGCCTTCGGAGAAGAAGTACTTCAGCGGGTAAATCCCGAACTCGGTCTGGATGGATTTGGAGTTGGCCACCCGGCTCACCGTCGAAATATCCATGCCGATGCGCTGGGCAATGTCCTTGAGAATCATGGGCCGGAGCTTGCCCTCGTCGCCCTCGGCAAAGAAGTCGCGCTGCAGCTCCACAATGGCGTTCATGGTGCGCAGGAGCGTGTTCTGCCGTTGCCGGATGGCGTCGATAAACCACTTGGCCGAGTCCAGCTTCTGCTTCACGAAGGTCACGGCCTCCTTCATCTTGGTGTCCTTCTTGGCGGCCTTGTCGTAGGTCCGGAACATCTCGGTGTAGGCCGGGCTCACGCGCAGCTCGGGGGCGTTGCGGGCGTTCAGGGTCAGGTTGAAGACGCCGTTGTCGTTGGTCAGGATGAAGTCCGGCATCAGGTACTGCGTCTTGCCCAGGCCGCTGGGGCCGCTGCCGCCCGGCTTGGGGTTCAGCTTCAGAATGACGTTGATGGCCTCTTTCAGCTCATCATCCTCCAAATCCAGCTTCTGCTGAATGCGTGGGTAATGCTTCTTGCTGAACTCCTCAAACGTGTCGGTCAATATCCGCTCGGCGTTCACCGTGTTCTCGTCCTGCGGCCGGCGTTCCAGCTGGAGCAGCAGGCACTCAGGCAGGTCGCGCGCCGCGATGCCGGGCGGGTCAAAGCCCTGCACCACGCGCAGCACGGCCTCAATTTCGGCCACCGTCACCTCCAGGTTTTGCGAGAAAGCCAGGTCGTTGGCAATGGCCGACAGGTCGCGCCGGATGTAGCCGTCGCCGTCAATGGAGCCGATGAGCTGCTGGCCGATGGCCTCCTGCTGTTCGTCCAGACTGGCAAAATGCAGCTGGTCGAGGAGCGAATCCAGGAGCGAGCCGCTGGTATCGGCCAGGGGCGTGTCGCGCTCCTCTTCTTCGCCGGGGCCGTCGCCCTGCATCTTGTAGCCCGCTATTTCGTCGTCGTTGAGGTAGTCGCTCAGGTCGAGGTCGGTGTTGTCGGCGGCGCTTTCGCTGTCGACCGGGCTGTCGTCCTTGGGCTGGATATCGGGCTCGGGCAGGTCGTCGGCCATTTCCGAGTCGTTGCCGCTGCGGTCGTCGAAGTCCTCGTCCAGCGTATTTTCATCGTTGTCGAGGCTGGCATCGGGGTCGTCGTCGGCCTCGTTGTCGTCCTCGTCGCGGTCCAGCTCTTCGGCGTCGTCGGGCTCGTCCTCTTCCAGGGCGGGGTTCACCTCCATTTCCTCTTTAATGCGCGTTTCCAGCTCCGCCGTGGGGATTTGCAGCAGCTTGATAAACTGAATCTGCTGCGGACTAAGCTTTTGCGAGAGGAGTTGTTTAAGGTCGAGGCGTTGCATAGTCACGAAAATACGGAAAGGAAGGGCCGCCAATCAATTTTACTGGAATTTGGCACGAAAAGTTGGTGTAGCGCGGACTTTGTAGTCCGCGAGTAAACGACCCGTTTCCCACCACTCGCGGACTACAAAGTCCGCGCTACATTCCGTGCTCCTGATGCTGGGGCCTACCTTTGCCCCAATTACAATCCGCTTCCCCAACACTATGTCCCTCAAACGGTCCACCGTCAAAGAACTTCTGGCCAGCCAGGACCTCGACCGCGAAGTCCTCGTCAAAGGCTGGGTTCGCTCCCGCCGCGGCAACAAATACGTGCAGTTCATCATCGTCAACGACGGCTCCACGATTCACACCATCCAGGCCGTTGCCGACGCCGGGAAATTTCCCGAAGAAAACCTCAAAGACGTGGGCAACGGCGCCTGCGTGGCCATTCGCGGCAAGCTGGTGGCCTCGCAAGGCAAGGGCCAGGCCGTCGAAATCCAGGCCACCGAAGTAACGGTGCTGGGTGCGGCCGATGCCGAAGCCTACCCGCTGCAAAAGAAAGCCACGTCGCTGGAGCACCTGCGCGACATCGCCCACCTGCGCCCCCGCACCAACACGTTTGGTGCAGTGCTGCGCATCCGGCACGCGCTGGCTTTCGCCATCCACAACTATTTCAACGACCACGGCTTTTTCTACGTCCACACGCCCATCATCACCGGCTCCGATGCCGAGGGCGCGGGCCAGATGTTCCGCGTCACCACCCTGCCCGCCGACAAGCCCCCGCTGGCCGACGACGGCTCGGTCGACTACACCCAGGACTTCTTCGGCAAGCAAACCAACCTCACCGTGTCGGGCCAGCTCGAAGGCGAATTGGCCGCCATGGCGCTGGGCAGCATCTACACCTTCGGCCCCACGTTCCGGGCCGAGAACTCCAACACCGCCCGCCACCTGGCCGAGTTCTGGATGATTGAGCCCGAAGTGGCTTTCAACGAGCTCGAAGAGAATATGGACCTGGCCGAGGATTTCCTCCAAAGCCTGGTAAAGTACGCGCTGGCTAACTGCGCCGACGACCTGGCTTTCCTCAACGAGCAGTACGACAAGGAGCTGCTGGCCCGCCTGCATTCCGTGGCCGACAACGCCTTCCAGCGCCTCACCTACACCGAGGCCGTCGAAATCCTGAAATCGGCCAAGCAAAAGTTCGAATTCCCCGTGGACTGGGGCACCGACCTGCAGTCGGAGCACGAGCGCTACCTGGTCGAGAAGCACTTCAAGAAGCCCGTCATTCTCACCAACTACCCGAAAGAAATCAAGGCTTTCTACATGAAGCTGGACGACGACGGCCGCACCGTGCGCGCCATGGACGTGCTGTTTCCCGGCATCGGCGAAATCATCGGCGGCTCGCAGCGCGAGGAGGACTACACCAAGCTCACCACCCGCATGGCCGAGATGCACGTGCCCACCGAAGACCTGGACTGGTACCTCGATACGCGCCGCTTCGGCAGCGCCCCGCACGCCGGCTTCGGCCTGGGCTTCGAGCGCCTCGTGCTATTCGTAACCGGCATGAGCAACATCCGCGACGTGATTCCCTTTCCGCGCTACCCCAAAAACGCGGCATTTTAACGAGCAAAAAAAGAAGGGGCGGCCAAACCGCCCCTTCTTTTTTTGCTCGCCAGGCGTCGGCGCTGCGTATCAGCGTATCTTGTCAAACGCCCCAATGGCCTCCCATTCAAAGAGCGTAGTGAGGGGAATGTTATCGTGATACGCCCGCTCCTGAAGGCGACTGGTCAGCGCGGTATCCTGCATCAATTGCTGCTTGATGCCTTGAATGCGCAGGTTGTCGGCGGCCGTGTACGGATGGTAGGCCTTGTAGACGCTGGCGCTGAAATAGTTGTCGAACGCCGTTAGATTGGGCTCGGTATACAGCACCAGCACCACGTCGCGCCCTTTAAGCTCCACTCGCTTATCGAGCTGATTCACTTGCTTTTGCTCGGGAAGCCCGCCGGCACCCGACCATTGAACTTCGGTGTTGTAGTACCAAAAGTGCGATTCGGGACTGAAAACGGAGGACAGGTAAGCCACGATGCCCCAGGCAAAGCTGTCGCCAACTAACAGCAAATTGGGCTTGCGCTGCCCGGGCTGCAAGGGTGTAAATTCCAGCTTCTGATAAGACATCCGGAAGGCCTCGGGCTCCTTGAACAAGTTCAACACCTTGGCCAGGTCATCGTCGGTGTCGCGGGGAATGTTGCTGACTTCCCGGTTGGTAACGTAGCAGTCCGGAAAGTTGAAGTGGCCGCGTTGGCGCACGTAATCAAACAGGGTATCGACGGCGAGGTCGCGCGCCCACAAGCTCCAGTGAATTCCACCTCGCGGGAACACGGGGTAGGCGCTGGTGTCTCTCCAATGCCGAAATAACGCACTCATATCCAATAAGTTGACGTTGGCCGCCGCGAGCTTTTCGGCGTAAGCCGTGTAGTTGGACCGGGTGTGGGGCGCATTGCGATAGTCGGCCGGCATCATGTCCGAATAGATGTCTGACTTGCCGGGCGCGATGACGAACACCAGCAGCGTGCCATGGCTCGCCAGGGTGTCCTGCACGTCCTTGAAACGCCGGACATTGCGGTCAATTTCCGCCTCGCCCACAAAGTCCCGGCCCAGGTACGAGTCTGCGGCTCGGCCATCAAACATCATATCATCGATGCCCAGAACCGTATTGTTGGCCCTGTCCAACTTGAAAACGCTATAGGCCAGCTGGTTGCGAAGGCGAATCATCCAGGGGCGGAAGCCTATCTGCTCTTCCAGGTATTTATCCAGCGCTGGCTGATACGAGTTGTCGAATACCGTTTCCGGGCTAAAATCGGGCTCGGGGGCTGCCTCGGAGTAGCCGCTCAGGGGCATCAGCTCCACCAGCTGAAACTTGGCTTGGATGGCCGGCAGCAGCAACAGCGCCAACAACAAGGCAAATAATAAGCGCTTGGACCACTTCTGTGCGCCAGGGGTAGAAACACGAGCCGCCATATGCAGACTAAAAACGGAAGTAAATGAACGGATTGAAGCTGCTGCTAAGCACGTAGCTCACACTCAGGATGAGCAATACTGCGGTCGTTATGCTTAGGGCCAGGGCGCGGGGCAGGGTGAGGTGCTCGGCGGCCAGCACGCGCAGCGCGCGGCGCTCCACGGTAGGCAAGGCGGCCAGAAAGGCAAAGCCGGAGGCCAATGTCAGCGTGGTCCAGAACTCGGGGGTGAAATAAGGCAGGCTGCTGGTACCCCCCGCAAACATGCGGCCGGCGTAGGCCAGCGCCCCACCTAGCGTTTCGGACCGGAAAAGCACCCAGCCCACCACCGTGATGAGGAACGTGGGCACGATGCTAAACGACCCCAGCCGCCGGGAAAGCCGCAGCAGAAACAGCCGGTCCAGCACCAGAAACAACCCGTGGAAGGCCCCCCAGGCAATGAAGTTCCAGGCCGCGCCGTGCCAGAAGCCCGAAAGGATAAACACCGTCCAGAGGTTGACGTAGAGGCGGCTAGGCTTCACACGGTTGCCGCCCAGCGGAATGTAGAGGTAGTCGCGCATCCAGCGGCCGAGCGTGATGTGCCAGCGCTGCCAAAACTCGGTGATGGAGCGCGAGATGTAGGGGTTATTGAAGTTTTCGGGAAACTGGAAGCCCATCATCCGGCCCAGGCCGATGGCCATGTCGGAATACCCCGAAAAGTCAAAGTAAATCTGGAAGGTGTAGGCCACCGCACCCAGCCAGGCAAGGGGCGCGGAAAGCGTGGCCGGGTTCATTTTGAAAATCAGGTCGGCCTGCTCGCCCAGCACGTTGGCAATGAGCACCTTTTTGGCCAGGCCAATTCCGAAGCGAAACAGTCCGGCCAGTTTCTGGTCCACGGTGTCGAAGGCGCTGCGGTCGGTGAGCTGGCCCGCGATTTCGTGGAAGCGGACAATGGGCCCGGCAATCATCTTGGGGAAGAGCATGATGTACAGCAGGAAGTCCCAGAACGACTTCAGAGGCTTATTCACGCCGCGGTACACGTCGATGGTGTAGGTGAGCTTCTCAAAGGTGAAGAAGGAGATACCAATGGGCAGCACCACTTTTTCCCAGGTTAGGGCCGGCCCTCCCAAATAGCTGCGCACGGCGCTGGCATTGTCGAGAAAGAAGTTGGCGTATTTGAAGTAGAAGAGCATGCCCACGTTGAGGACGATGCTCAGCAGCAGGAAGACACGTTTGCGGCTGCGTTGGGAAGTCGCATCCATGTAGCGGATGAGGACGAAGTTGACCACGACAGAAGCCAGGAACAGGCCGAGGAAGTGCAGGCCGCCCCAGGCGTAGAATCCCAAGCTGGCCAGCAGAGCCACGGCGTTCTTGAGGCGGGCCGGCACTGCGTAGTAGAGGAGTAAAAAGCTGGGTAGAAAGTAGAAAAGGAAAAGCGTACTGCTGAAAACCATACCGGAAGAAAAAGCTGCCCTCGTTGGCAGCCTCAAAGGTAATGGTCGCCTGCCGTTCCATGAATTGGGTCAACCTGAGCAGCCGGGTTTCCGTTGCAACCGGGACAAGCCGCCAATGCCATGCTTCCCGAAATCGACCTGACCGACTCTGCCAGCGTGCTTGAGGGCGAGCTGTGCACTTTCCCCACGTCCCACGACGGGCCGGCCGTGCTGCTGGCCCGCCACGAAGGCGTAGTGCACGCCTTTGCGGCGCACTGCCCGCACCACGGTGCGCCGCTGGAAAAAGGCAAGCTGGTAGCGGGCCGGATTGTCTGTCCCTGGCACCACGCCTGTTTTCGGGTGCCGGACGGCCGCCTCTGCGAGCCGCCCGCGCTGGATACGCTGCCCGCCTTTGCCGTGCGCGAGGCCAAGGGCCGCATCTGGGTGCAGGTGCCGCTCAACCCGCCCGCCAGTATCGGCGATGCCAATGCCACGCCCACGGCGGAGGTTGGGGGTGCGCCGCCCGCAGTGGCCGTTTCGGCCCCGGCCGATGCGCGCACCTTCGTTATCATCGGCGGCGGGGCGGCCGGCGAGTTTGCGGCCCAGACCCTGCGGCAGGAAGGCTTTGCGGGGCGCCTCGTACTCGTATCGGCCGATGCCGCCGCGCCCTACGACCGTACCAAACTCAGCAAAGCCTTCTTGGCCGGGAAGGCCCAGCCGGCGGCACTGCCGCTGCGGGAACCGGCGTTTTACACGCAGCAAAAAATCGAGCTTCTGACCAATACCTGCGCCACGGGCCTCGATTTGGAAAAGCAGGAAATTCAGCTCGAAAACCGTCCGCCGCTTCACTACGACCAATTGCTGCTGGCCCTCGGAGGGATTCCTAACCAACTGCCCAAGCTGCCCGGGTACGACCTGTCCGGCGTGCTGACCCTGCGCACCCAGGCCGATGCCGTTGCGCTGCTGCAAGCCACTAAAACGGCCCGGCAGGTGGTCGTTATTGGCTCCAGCTTTATTGGGATGGAAGCCGACAGCAGCCTGATTGGTGACGCACGCGCCGTGACCGTGGTAGCCCAGGAAAAGGTGCCTTTTGAGCGAATCCTGGGGCCGGAAATCGGGCATATGTTCCGCGTGATGCACGAAGCAAAAGGCGTCAGGTTTGAAACCGAAGCCGAAGTAACAGCCCTACTCGGGGCAAATGGCCACGTCACGGGGGGGCAGCTGAAATCCGGCCAGACCCTGCCGGCCGAGGCGGTGGTGCTGGGCGTGGGCGTGCGCCCGGCCACCGATTTCCTGCGCGACACTTTCCAACTCGAACAGGACGGCGGACTGCCGGTGGATGCCCACCTGCAAGCGGCGCCCCATGTGTATGCCGCCGGCGATATTGCCCGGTTTCCCGTGGCCGGCACCGGTCAGTCGGCCCGCATCGAGCACTGGCGGCTGGCCCAGCAGCACGGCCAGGCGGTCGCCCGCAACATGCTGGGCCAGAATGCCGCCTTCACCAGTGCTCCCTTCTTCTGGACGCAGCAGTTTGGCAAGAGCCTGCGCTACGCCGGCCACGCCGAGAAGTGGGACGAAATCATTTACCAAGGCGAGGTCGCGAAGCAGGATTTTCTGGCATTCTACGTGCTGGCGGGCGGCATCACGGCCGTGGCCGGCATGGGCCGCGATTCCGCAATACTTTATATCACCGAGCTGCTGGGCCGCAACCAACTGCGGCCCCAGCCGCCCTCGGCCCCGAAACCGACTGGGCCGCACTGGTACAGCAAGCAGCAGGCTCACGGCCGGCCCGATAAAAAAGAAGAACGGCGACCCAATCGGGCCGCCGTTCTTCTTTTTTATCGGGCCAATAACCCGGCTAGTGGCCCCGGCCGTGGCCATTGCCGCCACCGTGGCCGCGGTCATCCTGCCGGCCCTCGCGGTAGCCTTCGCGGTACATTTTCTTGGCCTGGCCGGGCGGCAGGCCGCGCTGGGGACGCACTACTACCGGGCGGGGCCGCACTATCACGGGGCGGGGCTGCACCACTACCACGCGGCGCGGGTACCGGTCGCGGTGGGCACCCACGTACACCCAGGGCTGGCGGCCCCGGTAGTCGAGCACCACGGGGTGGAACTGGTAAGGGTCGTAGCCATCGACTACGGCCAGGGGCACCCATTGGCCGTTGCGATACACGATGTACTGGCGGGCATACAGGTCGTAATAGCCGTCAATTTCGGGGATGTAATAGAACTGGGTGCCTTGCGGCACGGGTGGGCCCCAGGCGGGCCGGCCCACGTTTACGTTCACATTTACCTGAGCCTGGGCCGCCGTGGAAATGGCAAGGACCAGGCCGATGCCCAACGTGAAAGCAAGAAAACGAAGGTGGGATTTCATGATGAAAAAGAAACTAGGATGAGATGATAAGCAACTGCAAAGTAGAGTGCCGGATTTAAGCGGGCACCCAGGGCGGCTGTTTTACGGGCTTAGTGGAGTGGGCAAGGAGGACGAAGTAGCTACTGCCCAGTTGCCCAACTAGAAAGCCCCGCCCGCCGGGCGGGGCTTTCTGCATAGCTGGCGGCGCCTAGCGGCGGCCGCGTTTCACTATCACCACCTTGCGCGGGACTATCTGCTTCCGCACCACCTCTTTCCGCACCACTACCGGGCGGCGGTAGTAGCGGGCGTGGTGGTCGCGGTACTGCGCCCAGGGCTGGCGGCCCCGATAATCGACAACTACCGGGTGAAAAGACGAGGTGCTATACCCGGGCACGGTGGCTACCGGCACCCAGGCCCCGTTGCGCTGCACAATGTAGTGGCGGGCGGCCAGGTCATAATAGCCGTCGATTTCAGGAATGTAGTAGTACTGCGAGCCGGCCGGAGCGGCCGGGCCCCAGGCAGGATGGCCAAGCTGAACGTTGAGGTTTACCTGAGCCTGAGCGACCGTAGGGGTGGCAAGGGCGGCAAAAGCGCCGAAAACAAACGCGAGTAGCAACTGATGAGATTTCATGGCGAAAGAGAAAAAGGGTGGGATTGAAAAGGCTGCCCGGAGTAAACCAAATAGCCTTTCCAACGCAAACCAAGTGCCCAAATGCCCCTGAATTCCTAAAACAAACCGATTCTCCAGACTAACCCGCGAACTATCCCGACCAGCTCTGCCAAACGGCAGGCTCGGTTCTTGGGCGGAGGAACTACTAATTAGGGCACGCTGGAGCGTGCTAATCGCTAATGCTGTACGAGGGGCTAGTGCTTGTTTTTGCCGTGGCCCTTGCCTTTGCCGTGGTCATCGTCATGATGCTCGTCGCGGTCGCCGCCTTCGCGGTGGTCGTCGTGGTCGTTGCGGTACATTTTTTTGGCTTGGCCGGGAGGAATGCCATGGGGGTTGCCGTGGCCCTTGTAGGTCCAGGGCGAATCGCCGCGGTATTCAATGTATTGCGGGTGGAAATAGGAGGGGTTGTAGCCGTCAATGCGCTCCATCCGGGTCCATTTGCCGTTGCGCTGCACCAGGTAGCGACGGGCCGGCACGTCGTAGTAGCCGTTGATTTCGGGCACGTAGTAATACTGCGCATTGGCCGGAGCGCCCACTACCATGGGCGGGGCCGTGTTGATGTTGACATTAATCTGGGCCTGGGCCGCCGGTGCCGCAACAAGCGAGGCGCCCCCGAGCACCAGGGCGCAGAGCAGGGTGGGAAACAGTTTCATGATGAAGAAATTTAGAGTGAAAACAAAACACCCGGCTCTGCGCAAGCAGGGCCGGGTGCCGTATACTAGGTTTGATTCAAACGGGTTGGCTGGTTTCACCGAGCCGATTTAACCTCGGCCGTGGCCGCCATGGTTTCCGCCGCCGCCGCCGTGGTTTTCGCCGCCGTTACCGCGCCCGCCGCCCTCGTTCCCGCGCCCGCCGCCGACGCCGCCACCCTGCTGCCCGCCACCATTGCCACCGCCCGGCTGGCCCTGGCCACCGCCGAAGCCGCCGTGGTTGCCCTGGCTGCCGCCCTGCTGGGGCTGGGGCTGCTGCGGCATTGGGGTGCCGCGGGGCGTGTTGTAGCCGCCACCGGGGCTTTGGGTGTGGTTGTCGCGGTCGCCGCCGTGGTTTTCATAGCCGTGGCCGTTGGAATAGCCGCCACGGTTGTCGCGGTCCCGGTCGCCGTAGCCGCGGCCGTTGGAGTAGCCGCCGCGGTTGTCGTAGCCGTAGCCATAGCCGGGGCGGCCGTACCCGCCATTATAGTAGCCGCTGCGGCTGGGGCCATATGCCCGGTAGGGCTGGTAGGCGTAGCGCTGGCGGTAGTAGCTCACCTGCAGCCAGGGCTGGGCGCCGCGGTAGTTCACGATGACCGGGTGGAACTGGTAGGGGTCGTAGCCGTAGAGCTGCGGCAGGGGCACCCAGTAGCCATCCTGGTACACAATGTATTGCTGCGTGTAGAGGTCGTAGTAGCCGTCAATTTCAGGGATGTAGTAATACTGGGTACCGTAGGGAACCTGAGGCCCCCAGGCCGGTGCGCCGATATTAATATTCACCCCCACCTGGGCCTGAGCGGCCGGAGCGGCCAGCAGGGCAAACGCACCCAGCAGGGCCGCGCCAATAAGTTTTGCGAGGGGTTTCATGATAAGAAACTGATAAAAATGATGGTAACACCCTAAACGGTGCTGCCTGCCCAATAGATGCAAGGCTGGTGCCAAGATGACCGAAAATCGACCATCGGACCGAAAACAATCGTCCAGATGCCCGGAATCAACGCTGGGTTATTTTCCGTCCGAAAGCCGGGGACAAAAGCGGTCGGTTTCTGGTTATACCCCGACGCCCTGCCAGCGGCGGCGCCGGCTAATGCGGCTGGCAAAAAAGCTGGTTTTGTTAGCCTTCGGGCCCCCTTCTTCGTACCTTTACGCACTTATTCGCTGCGTTTCTGAATGGCCAAAAAATCCACTGCTACCCCGGCTGTTAAAGCCCCAAAAGCTCCCAAAACCACGGCCACTACGCTGAAAAAACAGCTGGCCGGCACCCTCACCGAACCGGCCGCTGCGGCCGCTAGCCAACCCAATCCGGATAGCGCAGCTGTGGCCCTTCGGCACCAGACGCCCGAAACGCTGCCGCCCACCGCGCTCAATGGCGCCGCCCATACCTCGCAACACCTGGAGGCGCAATACATCGAGGTGTACGGCGCCCGCGAGCACAACCTGAAAAACGTGAGCGTGAAAATTCCGCGCAACCGGCTGGTGGTATTCACGGGCATCTCGGGCTCGGGCAAGTCGAGCCTGGCCTTCGACACCATCTATGCCGAGGGGCAGCGGCGGTACATGGAGACGTTTTCGGCCTACGCCCGCTCGTTCATGGGCGGGCTGGAGCGGCCCGACGTGGACAAGATTGAGGGCCTGTCGCCGGTTATCAGCATCGAGCAGAAGACTACCTCGCGCAACCCGCGCTCCACGGTGGGCACCATCACCGAGATTTACGATTTCCTGCGTCTGCTCTACGCCCGCACGGCCGAAGCCTTCAGCTATGCCACGGGCAAGAAGATGATTCGGCAGAGCGACGACCAGATTATCAACTACATCCTCAAGCACTTCGACGGCAAGAAGCTGGTGGTGCTGGCCCCCGTGGTGAAGGGCCGCAAAGGCCACTACCGCGAAGATTTCCAGAAGATTGCCAAGCTGGGCTTCACCAAAGTGCGCGTCGATGGCGAAATCCTCGACATTACGGCCAAGATGCAGGTGGACCGCTACAAAATCCACGACATCGAAATCGTGATTGACCGGCTGCTGGTGAATGAGGAAGACCGGTTCCGCCTCAGCGGCTCGGTGCAGAATGCGCTGATGCATGGCAAAGGCACCATGCTGGTGCTCGACCCCGACGCCAAAAAGGCCCAGCCGCAGTTCTTCTCGCGCTTTCTGATGGACCCCACCACCGGCATTGCCTACGACGACCCGGCGCCGAATACGTTCAGCTTCAACTCGCCCTACGGCGCCTGCCCGACGTGTAATGGCCTGGGCGAGGTGCAGGAAATCACGGAAGAAGCGGTATTGCCCGACCGCAAGCTGAGCATCAGCCGGGGCGGCATCGCGCCGCTGGGCGAGTACCGCGACATCTGGATTTTCCAGCAGCTCCAGCTCATTCTCAAAAAGAACAAAGCCACGCTGAACACGCCGCTCGACAAGCTGCCCGAGGAATTGCTCAAGCGCCTGCTCCACGGCATCTCGGAAGACGAGGCCGATAGCGGCAAGGGCCTGTACAACGAGGTGTTCGAAGGAATTATCCCGTTCCTGCGCCGGCAGATGGATTCGGAGTCGGATAACATTCGGGAGTGGATTGCCCAATATGCGCAGGCCCAGCCCTGCCCGGAGTGCCACGGCTACCGCCTCAAAAAGGAAAGCCTGCACTTCAAGATGGACGGCAAGCACATCGGTGAGCTGTCGGTAATGGATTTGAACGACCTCGCCGACTGGTTTGAGGGCCTGGAAAGCCGCCTGACGGACCGCCAGAACGTGATTGCCCGGGAATTGCTGAAGGAAATCCGCAAGCGTATCGGCTTCCTGCTCGAAGTGGGCCTCGATTACCTGAACCTGCACCGCCCGGTGCGCACCCTGAGCGGCGGCGAAAGCCAGCGCATCCGCCTCGCCACCCAGATTGGTACCCAGCTGGTGGGCGTGCTCTACATCATGGACGAGCCGAGTATTGGCCTGCATCAGCGGGATAACGAGCGGCTCATCAAGGCTTTGCAGCACCTGCGCGACATCGGCAATTCGGTGATTGTGGTGGAGCACGACAAGGACATGATTCTGCACGCCGACCATGTCCTCGATATTGGCCCCGGCGCGGGCATCCACGGCGGCCACATCGTGGCCTCGGGCACGCCCAGGGAGATTCTGAATTCCGGCTCGCTCACCTCGCAGTACCTCAGCGGGCAGAAGCACATCGAGATGCAGCGCAAAAAGCGCAAGGGCGAAGGCACCGAGCTGGTGCTAAAGGGCGCTAAGGGCAACAACCTCAAAAACGTGACCCTGAAGGTGCCGCTGGGCAAGCTGGTGGCCGTGACGGGCGTGTCGGGCTCAGGCAAGTCCACGCTCATTCACGACACGCTGTACCCCATTCTGAACCAGTATTTCTTCAACGCCAAGCGGGAGCCGCTGGCTTACGGCAGCATCGAAGGACTGGATTTGGTGGACAAGGTGATTGAGGTCGACCAGTCGCCCATCGGGCGCACACCGCGCTCCAATCCAGCCACTTATACCGGCGTATTTACCGAAATCCGGCAGTTGTTTGGCGAGATGGCGGAGGCGAAAATCCGCGGCTACGGCCCCGGCCGCTTCTCCTTCAACGTGAAGGGCGGGCGATGCGAAACCTGCGAGGGCGCCGGCATTCGCACCATCGAAATGAACTTCCTGCCCGACGTGCACGTGCCCTGCGAAACCTGCAAAGGCCGCCGCTACAACCGCGAAACGCTGGAGGTCCGCTTCAAAGGCAAGTCCATCACCGACGTGCTGGACATGACCGTGGAGAAGGCCGTGGAATTCTTCGAATACCAGCCCCGCATCCTGCGCAAAATCAAGACGCTCAACGATGTGGGCCTCGGCTACCTCACGCTGGGCCAGCAGGCCACCACGCTATCCGGCGGCGAAGCCCAGCGCGTGAAGCTCGCCACCGAACTCAGTAAAAAGGACACCGGCAAGACGTTCTACATCCTCGACGAGCCCACCACCGGCCTGCACTTCGAGGATATTAATCACCTCGCCGACGTGCTCCAGAAACTGGCCGACAAGGGCAACACCGTCCTCATCATCGAGCACAACCTCGACCTGATTAAGGTGGCCGACCACGTCATTGATATCGGCCCCGAGGGCGGCGCGGCGGGCGGCATGATTGTGGCCCAGGGCACGCCCGAGCAGGTGGCCAAATCCGGCAAGGGCCACACCGCCCGCTTCCTGGCCGAGGAATTAAAAATCAGTAAGTACGCGACGGCTTAAGTGCTTTCGACGGCCTCAGGCGCTGGAGCGGGCTGGTTATAGGCCTGCTCCAGCCGCCGGTGCCGCTTGCCGAAGTAGAGGCTGAGCAGCGGGAAGATGACGCCGGGCAGCAGGCGCAGCACCCACGGATGCACGAAAAACGCCAGCCCGATGCTGAGCCCAAACACCAGCGGCGTCATCATGGGCCGCACCAGGTCGAGGTCGGGGTGGTGGCGCTCGTGCTCGGCTACCAGGCCCGCCGTCGGGTTCCGCAAATGCATTTGAATGCGGGCCTGCAGCAGCCCCGTGGCAATAATGTTGACGCTGTAGAGGACCCAGGGCGTGGCCAGCATCCCATACTCGCTTTGGTAGGCCGTGGTGAAAGGCATGAGCACGATGCTCAGCAGGAAGGCCAGGTTCAGCCAGATTAGCTTGCCATCCAGGTGCCGCACGAAGCGGAAAATGCGGTGGTGCGCCGTCCAGTAGATGGCAATAATGCCGAAGCTGATGAGGAAGCCGATGAACTTGGGAATCAGCCGCAACAGGCCGTTTATGGCCTCCTGCTCGGTGCGGTGCTCTAGCTCGGGCACCTTCAGTTCAATTACCAGCAACGTGATGGCAATGGCAAACACCGCATCAGTAAACAGGATAACGCGTTCCAGCTGAAACGCTTCGCGGTTGTGCTGGGCTTTTTCGTTGCCGTCCATAATAGGGCTGCCAGCCTAAAGACCAGCGCTGCAATATAGCATTTCATCCGAATGCAAAAGGCCGCCCTGGTTTCTCAGGACGGCCTTTTGCAACCAGATAATCCGTCGTTAACGCGGCTACATTTTCATGCCGCTGTCTTTCTGCGCCATGCCGAGGTGCTGCTGCACCACGGGCAGCGTCTTGCCGATAAACGCCTTCAGGTCGGCATCCTTGGTCATTTTTTCGTGGGCCATCATCGTGTTGGCCGTTTTCTGGTGGTCGGCTACCATTTGGGCCAGGTACTTCTGCTCGAAGTCTTTGCCCGAGAGCTTTTCCATGGCGGGCTTCATGGCTTTGTGGTCGGCGTCCATGTCGGTCGGCAGCGTCACGCCTTTCCTGGCGGCAATCATCTTCAGGTCCGCCGTCGACTTGGTGTGGTCAGCAATCATCTTGTTGGCCATGTCTTTGGCCATGCCGGTCACGCCCTTGGCCAGTGCCATTTTGCTTTGCTGAATCTCGTTCTGGTCGCTGTGCGCCGCCGATTCCATGAATTGCTTGTCGGTGGCGTGCGGGGCAGTGGGGCCGTTGGCGTCGCCCATGGCGGTACCGCTGCTGGCCGGGCCGCTGCTATCGCCCGACATGGCTGTCGCCGCCGTGTCGGCGCTGGCGCCGGGGGTATTGGCCATGTTGCTGTCTGTTCCGCTGGCGGCCGTGCCCGATTTGCTGGCATCGTTGCAGGAAGCTAAGGCGAGCAGGCCCGTAGCCAGTAAGGGAAGAAAGGAGCGTTTCATTGGCTTGGAAAGGATTTGGTGAGGGAAAGTGGGGCAGGCGTCGGGTTGCGGGTTAGCCAAGCGCCGGATGGAGGTGATGCTGCTAGTACGCAAGGGTAAGGGCTTGATGTTGCATGTCTTGCATTATTTCGCGCCTAAGCAGAACGGTTGATTATCAGTAAGCTGGACGGTTAATTTATCTAAAAAAATGGCCTGCACCAGAAGGAGCAGGCCATTCGCATCAGCTACCACCGGGCCGCAGTTTTTTATTTCGCGGCATCGACCGCCGGCTGCATTTTGGTCACCATGTCGAGGTGCATTTTCAGCATCGGGACGGTTTTAGCGGCAAACGCTTTGATGTCGGGGTCGGTGGCATTGATGGATGCGTCGGTGTACTCCTTCACGTCTTCCTGGTGGTCCTTCAGCATCTCCTTCATGTACTCCTGGTCCATCTTCACGCCTTTTTCCTTGGTCACGTCCTTCAGCACTTTGGCGTGCTCATCGCCGAGGGTGGTGGGAAGGGTGATGTTCTTTTTGGTGGCCAGGGCCATCAGCTCGGCATTGCCCTTGGTGTGGTCCGAAATCATTTGCTGGGCATATTTTTTGGCATTGGGCGTCACGGCACGGGCGGCCACCTGCTTGCCCATCTCTACTTCGAGCATGCCGCCACTGGCCGCTTTGGTCATGAACTCCGAGTCGTATTTCAGGCCTTTGTCCTCGATTTTGCCCGTATCGGTTTTGGTCGTGGCGCTGTCGGCTTTTACTTCGTTGGTTTCCTGGGCTTGTTTCACCGAGTCGTTGGAGTTACAGCTCACGCCGGCGGTCAACAGAGCGACGGCGGCAGCCAGTATTACAAATGAGCGTTTCATGGGGAAGGGAAATTGTGTGAAAAGGAAAAAATAAGGATTACAGAAAGTCGCGGTTCCGTAGGTCTAGGGCAGCTTATCGGCCACGTCGGCCGCATCTTTCGCGGCGTCCAGCTGGTCCTGCACGGGGCTGTGGTACTTGGCCGCAAAGCCGCGAATGTCGCCGTCGTAGGCGTCGTCTTTCATGTCGTCGAAGGCATCTTCGTCCTGCTTCTGGGCTTTAACGAGCAGCGCCGTGGCGTGTTTGTCCAGCTGCGAGCCCGTCTGGGCACTCACTTCGTGGTAAGCCGCCTGCTCGTCCTCGCCGAGGGCGGGCGGCACGGCCAGCTTCTTGGTCTCAGCCAGCGCCCGCAGGGCCGCCAGCAGCTCGAGGCGATTTTGCACCAGGTGCTCGGCGTAGGTGCGCACGGCCGGAGCGGTAGCGCGGGCCTGTGCCAGCTTGCCCAGTTCCACTTCGAGCAGCATGTTGCTGGTGGCTTTCACCAGAAATTTGGCGTCGGCTTCCTGCTTCTTTGTTACGTCGGCGGCGTCAATCTTGTGCTCATTTTGGGCGTTGGCCGCGTCCGTGGCATCGGAGCTGCCGCCGCCCGGCGATGAGCAGGCGGCCAGCAGCGGCAGCGCCAGTACCAGAAATAGCTGCCGCGAAGGCAACAGAAAATGTAGCGAACCGCGCATGGCAAGACGGATTAATGAGTGGCCCAACGGCCTAATTGGCAAGCTATACGACTGCTCCGCAACTGGGTTCTTGCGCGGCCGCCGCAAGTTTTTTCACAGCCGCTTTAAACCTGCGTGGCCCGCCTGCTTCCAACCGGCCACAAACGCAGTTCACCATCTTATTTCGATACTTTTTTCACCTCTTCTCATGCGTACCCGTTCCTTCCGTTCCCTGGCTTTTGCCTGCCTCGCCAGCGGCCTGTTGCTCACCACCGGCTGCAAGCGCGACGCCGACCAAGTGGTTACTTCCGATGATGTAGTATCCGCCGAGGACACCGGCAACAGCGAGGAAGAAACCGCCCTGAGCAGCGACCTGATAACGGCCGCCGTCCCCACCGACGAAACCGTGACCGGCAGCCCTGCCGCCGCCGGTGCCGCCGACCTGGCCCGCCTGGTGGGCACTTGCGCCACCCGCACCTACGTTGCCGATACCCGCACGCTCACCATCGACTTCGGCCCCACCAACTGCCTCTGCCCCGATGGCCGCTACCGCCGTGGCAAAATCGTCATCGTTTTCACCGGCAATGATTTGCACCGCCACTCCGGTGCCACCGTCACCCGCGAAAACTACTTCGTGAACGACAACCAGCACACCGCCACCCGCATTTTCACCGACCTCAGCGGCGGCTCCTTCAGCGTGGATGTGCCCAGCGCCAGCATCATTTTCGCCAACAACGGCGGCACCCACTCCTGGACGGCCCACCGCGTGTTTACCCGCACCGCCGGCTACGCCACGCCCCAGATTTCGGACGATGAATACAGCATCACCGGCTCGGCCACGGGTACCAACCGCAGAGGCATCAGCTACACCGCCAACATCGTGCAGCCGCTCATCAAGCACTTTACCGTGGGCTGCTTCCGCCACTTCGTATCGGGCACCGTCAACATCGCCAACTCCAAAGGCAACACCCTGCTGCTGAACTATGACCCCGCCGGCACCGGCGCCTGCGACAACATCGCCTCGGTCACCATCAACGGCACCCGCACCCGCACCATCATCCTGCACTAAACAGCCGGGCATTTGCCCTGCCCAGTGCCTGGTAGTAAAAGAGCCGCCCCTGCCAGGGCGGCTCTTTTTTGTTTAAGTCCTAAACAACGCGGTACGCTGCCAGCATCAGAGGGGCGGACCCACTGGGGCTGGCAACGTGCATTTCGCCGCAAATCTTGTGGTTATTGGCCCTTGAAAACCGGCTTACGCTTCTCGCTGAAGGCCTTCACGCCCTCGTAATAATCTTCCGACTCGCCGGCAATCTGCTGGCAATGCGCTTCGTAGTCCAGCATCTCATCCAGCGTAGCCGCGCCGGCCTTATTCAGCATCTGCTTGATGAGGCCGATGGATTTGGTAGGGGCCGAGGCGTAGCGAGCGGCCAGCGCGTAGGTGGCTTCGTCAAGCTGCTCGGGCGTGACTACCTGGTTCACCAAGCCCAGGCGCAGGGCCTCTTCGGCCGGCACTTTGGTGCCCAGGCTGCACAATTCGAATGCCTTGAGCGTGCCCACCAGCCGGGGCAAAAACCACGACGAGCCTGAATCCGGCACCAGCCCGATGTTGATAAATACCTCAATCAGCGAAGCTTCGGTGCTGGCAATCAGCGCGTCGCAGGCCAGAGCCAGCGAGCAGCCCGCGCCCGCCGCCACGCCATTAATCCGGCCAATAATGGGCTTGGGCAGCCCCCGCATGGCCCGGATGATGGGATTGTACCGCTTATGCAGCGAATCGTAGAACGAGCGTTTCTCCTCGCCCTGCGCCGCCTTCAAATCCTGGCCCGAGCAAAAGGCCCGGCCCGCGCCCGTGAGCACCACCGCCCGCACGGCCACATCGCGCGCCACCTGCTTCAGGGCATCCTGCAGCTCATAGCTCAGCGGGTCGTTGAAGGCGTTGAACACGTCCGGACGGTTCAGGGTGATGGTGGCCACGCCGTCGGGGCGCACGTCGTAAAGCAGGCTGGTGTATTCCAATGGGTGAATGAGTGAGTGGGCGAATGGGTGAATGCAAAGAACGACACTACATGTTTCTCATTCGCTCATTGCAAAAAGCGCCTCTGCCACCAGCAAATCCTCCGGAGTCGTAATCTTCAGGTTGCGGTAGTCGCCTTCCACCAGCTGCACGCGGCACAAGTCGTCCACCACGGTTGCGTCGTCGGTGAACGAGTCCAGCTCCGGCATGGCATAGGCGCGGCGCAGCAGGTCAATCTCAAACGTCTGGGGCGTCTGCATCAGGCGCAGGCGGCTCCGGTTCTGGGCCGCCGAGCCATGCTGCGATACCAGCCGCACCGAATCCTTGGGCATGACGGCCGCCGCCGCCGCCGCGTGCGTCGCCGCCGCCACGTACGTGCGCTCCACCACCAGGCGCGGCACCAGCGGCCGCACGCCATCGTGCACCGCTACGAGGCCTTCCGGGTACTCGCTCAGTGCGGCCAGCCCGGCTTTCACCGAAGCCCAGCGTGTGGCCCCACCCGCTACCAGGCGGTGCGGAATGCTGACCTGGAACTGCGCGCACAACTGTTGCCAGGTGATAATCTGGTCGGCTGGCAGCACCACCATGATTTCAGCCACGCCCAAAGCCGGCTCGGCGAAACGGCGTAGCGTGTGCAGCAGCACGGGCTCGCCGCGCAGCAGCAGGAACTGCTTGGGCCGGTCGGCGGCCATGCGGGAGCCACTGCCACCAGCCACCAGAATGGCGAACCGTTTGGGAACCTGGGGACTTCGGGACTTGGGGGCCTGGTTCGGCAGGTGAGGCTCTTGGGGACTTGGGGACTTGGGTTTCATCGGCGCGAAGTTCACAAAAAAAGCGCGCCGCCTGCTCAATTGAGCAAGCGGCGCACAAAAGCAACCGAAGATAGAGTGGGGTGGGGGAGTAGAACCAAAACTCCCAATCCCAACTGACTACAGAATCAGCATGGCGTCGCCGTAGCTGAAGAACTTGTATTTCTCAGCAATGGCTTCCTTGTAAGCCGTCATTAGCAGGGGGTAGCCGGCGAAGGCAGCCGCCAGCATGATGAGCGTGCTTTCCGGCATGTGGAAGTTGGTTAGCAGGCAGTTGGCGATTTTGAAATCGTGGGGCGGGAAGATGAACCGGTCAATCCAACCCTGAGTAGGCTTCATGCGGGCATTGGCCGACACCGACGCCTCCATGGCGCGGATGGTGGTGGTGCCCACGGCGCACACGCGCTTCTTTTGGTCGAGCGCCTTGTTCACAATTTCGCAGGCCGGGGCCGTCACGATGAAGTTCTCGGAGTCCATCTTGTGCTTGGTCAGGTCCTCCACGTCCACCGTGCGGAAGGTGCCCAGGCCCACGTGCAGCGTCACATACGCCGGCTCGATGCCTTTGATTTCCATGCGCTTCATCACCTCGCGGGTGAAGTGCAGGCCGGCCGACGGGGCTGCCACCGCACCAATGTGCTCAGCATAAATCGTCTGGTAGCGCTCCTTATCGGCCGGCTCGGTTTCGCGGTTGATAACTTCTTTCGGCAGCGGGGTTTCGCCCAGCTCGTACAGGGCCTTGCGGAACTCCTCGTCGGTGCCATCAAACAGGAATTTGATGGTGCGGCCGCGCGAAGTGGTGTTGTCGATAACCTCGGCCACCATGTCAGACTCGCCGAAATACAGCTTGTTGCCAACCCGGATTTTGCGGGCGGGGTCTACCAGCACATCCCACAGGCGCAGCTCCTTGTTGAGCTCGCGAAGCAGGAACACTTCAATTTTGGCACCCGTCTTTTCCTTGTTGCCGTACAGCCGGGCCGGAAAAACTTTGGTGTCGTTGAGGACCAGCACATCGCCTTCAACAAAATAATCAAGAATATCTTTGAAGCTGCGGTGCTCAATCTGGCCGGTGGAGCGGTGCACCACCATCAGGCGGCTTTCGTCGCGGTTGCGGGCCGGGTGCAATGCCACCAGCTCCTCGGGGAGTTCGAACTTGAACTCGTGCAATTTCATCGCCATAAGGGCAGTATTTTGGGGAAGATACGGAAATTTGGGGATGCAAAAGTACGGCTTTTTCTTTAGTATCCGTTTTTTAAGGCGTTGGTATGGCGATAGAAGAAAAAAAATAGCGCCGAACTCGCAACGCGCTGGTTTACCAGACGCAGCAGGACTGTTCGCCCAGTGCCAGTCTCTTCAACCGCTTGCCTCGCGCAACTTCCCGTTTGGTTTCCGTCTTTTGACCCCGGATACTCTTTCTTACGTGCTTTCCCTTCCGTATGCTGACCCTTCGCCTCACGCTCGAAAGCTTTCGTTTTGCCCTGGATGCGCTCAAATCCAACCTGTTGCGCACCATCTTGTCGCTGTTGGGGGTCACGGTGGGCATTTTCGCCATCATCGCCGTTTTCACTATCGTCGATTCGCTGGAGGCCAACATCCGCAGCAGCCTCGATTTTGTGGGCGACAAGGTCATTTACGTGTCGAAATGGCCCTTTGCCTTCGATTCGGATTTTCCGTGGTGGAAGTATTTCAACCGGCCGGTGCCCACCCCGCGCGAGTACCAGCAGCTGCGCAAACAACTGGGGCCCAATAACAAAGGCATCGCCATCTTCGCCGCCAACAGCGGCAACACCCTCAAAGCCGGCTCCAACTCGGTGGCCGACTGCGTGCTGCAAGGCGTGAGCTACGATTTCCGCGTCGTGAGCAACGTGCCTATCAAAGAAGGCCGCTACTTTACCACCCAGGAAATGGACGCGGCCCGGCCAGTGGCCATCATCGGGGCCACCATCGCCGAAAACTTATTCCCAAATGGCAACGCCCTGGGCCAGCAGTTCAAGGCCCGTGGTGAAACCCTGACTGTGATTGGTGTGATGGAAAAGGAGGGCAAAAAACTCATCACCATTTCCAGCAACGATGCCAACTGCATCGTTCCGTTCAATAACTTCACCAAGCTCTTCGCCCTGAGCACCACCGGTTTCGGGGGCGGCCCCAGCGCCACCATCGCTGTGAAAGGCCGCGACGAGGACCCCGGCCTGCTCGATTTGGAGTACGAAATGCGTGGGGTGATGCGCAACATCCGGGGGCTCAAACCCCGCGAGGACGACAACTTTGCCCTGAACCGACCCGAGATGATTGCCTCGGCCATCGGCAAACTGTTTGGCGTTATTGGCATCGTGGGGGGCATTATCGGGTCGTTTGCCATTCTGGTGGGGGGCTTCGGCATTGCCAATATTATGTTCGTGTCGGTACGGGAACGCACCAATATTATCGGCATTCAGAAGTCGCTGGGAGCGAAGAATTTTTTCATTCTGTTTCAATTTTTGTTCGAGGCCATTTGCTTGTGCCTCATCGGCGGGGGAGCGGGTATTTTGCTGGTCTGGCTCGTGACGCTGGTGCCGCAGGATGCGCTGCCGCTCACCATGTCGGCGGCGCGCGTGGTGCTGGGGCTGCTGATTTCCGTGGGCATTGGGATAATTGCGGGCATCGTGCCCGCCGTCATGGCCGCCAATCTGGACCCGGTTATCGCCATCCGGGCGCAGTAGAAACGCCCGTTTGCGTTTCGCCGTTGCATGAAGCGCCGCCCTGGCCCGGCCGATAGGAGCAAGCCGTTACATTCTCAAATAGCCTCACGCGCCCGCTCAAGCTTTGCTTCGGCTGGCGGTACTTCCAGCATGACGTTTCCTTCCTTTTTGCAGTACGAAATTTTTGGTAATGCCTTAAATCAGTACCTCATTGCGGTGCTTATTCTGGTGGTGGGAGCGGCTCTGCGCCGGCTGCTGTCGCGGCTGCTGAGCGCGGTGCTGTTCCGCCTCACCAAGCGCTACACCGCGGGCGTGAGCGAGCAGGAATTGCACGAGCTGCTAATTCAGCCGCTTGCCACGCTGCTGCTGTTGGGCACCATCTACGCCGCCTGTGGAGTGCTCCGCTACCCCTTGCTGCCCTCCGCGGTGCCCGGCGTCGAGCCCTGGCCTAAGGTGGCGCTGCTGCGCGTTTTTCTACTGGGCTTCATCGCCACCGTAACGTGGGTGGTGATGCGGCTCATCGATTTTGCGCTGCTGGTGGTGCAGCGCCGCAATGAGCTGCGCCAGACGCCCGGCAGCACGCGGCTCGACAACCAGTTTCTGCCCTTTGCCAAGGATTTGCTGAAGGTTTTCGTCATCATCCTGGGGGCGATGGTGGTGCTGGGGGAGGTGTTTGGGGTGAACGTGACGGCCCTGGTGGGCGGCCTGGGCATTGGTGGGCTGGCCGTGGCGTTTGCGGCCAAGGAAAGCCTCGAAAACCTCATTGCCTCGTTCACCATCTTCCTCGACCAGCCCTTTGGTGTGGGTGACCTTGTGACGGCCGGCGACGTGAGCGGCACGGTGGAGAAAATCGGCTTCCGCAGCACCCGTCTGCGCACCGCCGAAAAAAGCTACCTCACCGTGCCCAACAAAAGCATGATTGACAAGCCCCTCGACAACCTCTCGCTGCGCACCTCGCGCCGGGTGGGCTTCACCCTCATTTTCGACCAGAAAACGACCAGCGCGCAACTCCATTCCATCATTGCCGATGCCGTGGCAGCCCTGCAGGCTCACCCGCTCGTGACCCAGGACGTGCAGATGAAATTCAACGCCCTCACGCCCGCCGGCAAGGAGGTAACCGTGCAATACTTTGTGGGCACCACCAGCTACGACGAGTACCTCGACGTGAAAGAAGACCTCAACTACCGGCTGGTGGAAGTGGTGGAGCAGCACGGCGGCGCCTTTGCCGGCACCCCGGTTTCTGCCGCAGCAGCGGTGGCCAAGCCCTAGAAAGGGCGTTAAGCAACGGGAGTCTACCGGCTGGTTGAAACGCCAAAAAACCTCTCCCTGAATCAAGGAAGAGGCTTTTTGATGAATATTTTAACGGACTGACCCGGAAAGGCAAGCGGTTTCAGACGAGCCTTAGCGGCCGCCAAACAAACCGCCCAGCATGCCGCCCAGGCCGCCGTTCAGCAGCCCGCCCAGGCCGGAGCCGCCCGCGCTGGCCGGCTGCGAATTGGGACGCCCGCCCAGGCCGCCCAGAATGGACATCATCGAGCCCAGGCCGCCGCTGCCGATGGCCGAACCCTGCTGCGGCAAGTCGGCCGTGGCCTGCGAATTGCCCCCGCCGAGCAGGCCGCCCAGCATCCCGCCGCCGAGCAGGCCGCCGAGCAGGCTGCCCATGCCGCTGTGGGCCGCGCCGCCCAACAAGCCGCCCAGACCACCGCTCAACAGGCCGCCGCCGCTGTTGCTCTGGTCGCCGTAGCCCGTGTTCTGGTTGCTGCTGCCACCCATTACTTTGGAAATCACCATCGGGGCAACTACGCCCAGCAGGCCGGCCATGAGCGCACTCTTAGGAATGCCCACGTTGGAGAGCTTGTCGCCGATGCTGTTGAAGAAGCCTTCTTTGGCCGGGTCTTGCGGGTCGTGGGGCACGCTGGCGGCCTGGTCAACCACGTTTTCGAGGGTTTGCTTTTGTTCGGGGTTGATGCCGAGGTACTGCGCCATTTTGGCAATCATGGCCTCCTCGTCGTTGGCATAGGCCCCGTCGGCCCGGGCGAAGCTGATAAGGTCGGTGACGAGCGAGAAGCGCAAGTCGCTGTTTTTGAGGATGTCGAGATTCTGCTGAATGCTTTGGTTGTTGGCGTCCTGTGCGGCGGCCAGCACCTGCTGGGTGGCTCCTCCCGACAGGCCCGCCTGCTGCGCGAGGGCCTGCAGAAACTGGTTTTCGGCCCCCGAAGCCTGGCGGTCAGCCGTGGCTAGGCTGGCGATGGCGCTGAGGTAAGCGGTTTTTTCTTCTTCGGAGTAGTTCTGGAGGAGTTGGGTATCCATGGCAATGGGGCGTGGTTTGAAAGATGGAAAGTTTGGAAGTGCTTAACGGCGCTGCCGGGAATACGTTGCATGCGAAAAAAAGCTGCTCCGAACGAGTTTTTTTCAAGGAAAGGAGATTTTTTCTGCCCCTGAAAATGAATTTGTTGCTGCTTTATAAGCGCCTTATTCGAAGGATTTCTGGCCCGCAAAGCAGCAACATGTTTGGCATTTCCGAAATCACCCCCCATCTTTGCAATCCCAAACGAAAATACCCCGGGGGATTAGCTCAGCTGGTTCAGAGCATCTGCCTTACAAGCAGAGGGTCGTAGGTTCGAACCCTACATCCCCCACAGTGATAAACAGCCATTTAGCACACAAACTAAGTGGCTGTTTCGTTTTTGGTGCCCACGTTGGTGCCTACAAGCTTGCCACCGGCCATCACTGGGCTTGTGTTTTTTGGGAGGTTAGCTCAGTTGGTTTAGAGCGCTTGCTTCACACGCAAGAGGTCGAAGGTTCGAATCCTTTACTTCCCACCATCAGCAGCCACTTAGATGTAAATCTGGGTGGCTGTTTTATTTTTGATGAAGGCCCCGCTGCTGCATTGGATTGGCTCTGGTAGCAGCCGATGTTCTTGTTTCCCAATAGCTTCTAATCGAATACTTTCTCCGACGTACCGGGCTCGCTATGCAACCGGCTTCGCACCAGGCTATTTGCTACTTTTGTTGATTGCCTGCTCAACTGGTTATCCGTCGCACTTGGTGAAGCACTTATTCGTCTTTTGTAGTCTCCTGCTCAGTGCCTTGCCCGGGTATGCTTTTGCGGAGGCCAGCGCGGCCGACAGCTTGCTAACTGAGCTGAACCAGGCACTGGCCCATAAAAAGGAATATGATGGCCAGCGCCTGAACCGTATTGCGGTGCTCACGGCGGATTTTGCTTCTTCCGAGGCCAACGACAACGCGAAATTCGACCTGGGGCTGCGCATTTACGACGAGTACAAGGCCTTTAAATACGATTCGGCCTTTGTGTACTGCCAGAAAATCAGGCGGCTGGCCGAGCAGCTCAAAAGCCCCGAGAAAATTGAGGTAGCCAACCTGAAGCTGGCTTTTGTGCTGCTCTCGTCGGGGCTGTTCAAGGAGACGTTTGAAACGCTGGACAACATCAATTCCCGGCGATTGACGGAGGCCGATAAGCAGAGTTTTTATTTCCTGAAAGCCCGCGCCTACAGCGACCTGGGCGATTTTAATCAGGACCAGACGTACCGGCCCGCCTACTACGCCAAGGCCCGGGCTTACGCCGACACGGCCCTGCAGTTCTGCCGCCCGGGCTCCTACGAATGCCTGTCGGTGCAGGAGTTCCGGGCCCAGAAAACCAACAACCTGGCGGCCGGGGCAGCCGTGTACAACCAGATTCGCCGGCTGCCCCGCCTCACGCTGCACCAGCTGGCCGTGAGCGCCAGCACCACGGCCTACCTCTACGAGCTGGCGGGCCAGCCCGAAAAAGCCTTTGAGCTGCTGCTGGTGTCGGCCATCGCCGACGTGAAAACGGCCACCAAGGAAACCACGGCCATCTTCAAGCTCTCGGACTACTGCTACCGGCAGGGCGACCTCAAAAATGCCTACACCTTCATCAAAGAAGCCCGGGAAGACGCCGCTTTCTACAAGGCCCGGCAGCGGCAGATTGAGATTAGCCACGTCTCGTCCATCATCGAAGGCCAGAAAATCAACATCATCGAAAACCAGCGCAAGTCGCTGAAAACCTACGCCATTATCATGACGCTGCTGGCCGGCGTGGTCATCGGGTTTGCGGTGGTGAGCTTCCGGCAGCTGCGCCGGCTGCGCAAGGCCGACCAGCTGATTTTTGCGGCCAACCGCGAGCTGCTGGAGCGCAACGGCGAGCTGCGCCAGCTGAACAGTGGCCTGAACGAAGCCAACAAGATTAAGGAAGAATACATCGGCTATTATTTCCACAACAACTCGCAGTACATCGACAAGCTTGAAACCCTGAAGAAGCGGGTTGAGGCCCTGCTGAGCAGCAAGCAATATGCCGGCGTGCAGAAGCTGGTGGACGGCGTGAACATCAAAACCGAGCGCAACGAGCTGCTGAAAGGCTTCGACACGGTGTTTCTGCGGCTGTTTCCGAATTTCATCACACAGTTTAATACCCTGTTTCGGGAGGAAGACCGCATCCACCTGCCCGAGGACCAGCTCCTGACCACGGAGCTGCGCATCTTTGCCCTCATCCGGCTGGGCATCGATGACAGTGAGCAAATCAGCCGGATGCTGGGCTACTCTATCAACACGATTTATACCTACAAGACGCGGGTAAAAAACCGGTCCTTGCTGCCCAACGAGGAGTTTGAAACCCGCGTCCAGGCCATCCAGGCCGTTTGAGTTGAGGCAGTTGGCGAAGCCTTTGAGCGGCGGCTTTGCCTGGTCAGGTGGGTACCCACTCAGCAGCGTGTTATTGGCCCGGAGTTATAAGCCAGCGGGAAACCTGGGCAGGTAGATGGGGATTGAGGCGGTGGGTCAGCAAGCTTGAATGCTGATGAATGGCGGGGAGTTTATGAATGATTTCAGGGGGCTTCGGCCCCTTTTTTTATCAGGATATGCGGGCAAACGGGCTATATCGGCCTAATATTTTAGCAGGTATTTTCACTGGTAATTAATTGTAAATAAATGTATTAAAGCCTTGGTGGGTTAATATTTTTCATACTATGGTTTGACAAATTTCAGGCGGTGAGGGGTGACTCTAGTTTTGCCCAACTCCCCGCCCCAAACGATTGCGAAAGCCAGCGAAGCCACCGGTTTGGTTTGGCGTCAGAATACGGGAAGGGGGGGCGCGGGGCCGGCAGCTGCATTGCACAGCATTGGCCCCGATTCCATTCGTCACTCACTAAAATCCCACCCATGTTGCACGTGTTACCACCTCTTCATGCTCCCCGATTTCTGCGGAAATTCCTGCTGACTTCAGCGCTGGGAGCTTATACAATGAGCGCCGCTTTGGCGCATCCGACGGCGCTGGTTTCCCGGTTTGCCGGCTCGGAAACAGTGGCCGGCGGCACCATTACCGGGCGGGTAGTGGACGCCAAGGGCGAAGGCATTCCCGGCGTCACGGTTATTGTGGAAGGCACCACGTTCGGCAGTTCGACCGACGTAACGGGGGCTTATTCCATTGCCAATGTGCCGGCCGGGCCGCATACCCTGGTTTTTTCGTCCATTGGGTTGAATTCCAGCCGCGTGGCGGTTACGGTGCTGGACGGACAGGCAACCCAGGTGAGTACTACGGCGCTGAGCGAGAATGCCACGCAACTCAACGAGGCCGTGGTGGTAGGCTATGGCACGGCCCGCCGCCAGGACGTGACCGGCTCGTTAACTACCGTCACAACCAGGGACTTTGTGAAAGGCCAGGTAACCTCGCCCGAGCAGCTGGTGCAGGGCAAGGTGGCCGGCGTGCAAATCACGACCAACGGCGGGGCGCCCGGCGAGGCCAGCGTGATTCGCATTCGCGGGGGCTCGTCGCTGAACGCTAGCAACGACCCGCTTATCGTCATCGACGGGGTGCCGGTGGACAACCAGGGCATCAACGGCGCGGGCAACCCGCTGTCGCTGGTCAACCCGCAGGATATTGAGAGTTTTACGGTGCTCAAGGATGCTTCCGCGACGGCCATTTACGGCTCGCGGGCAGCCAACGGCGTTATCCTCATCACGACCAAGAAAGGGCTGGAAGGGGAGAAGATGCACGTCAATATCAGCTCGCAGGTGTCGCGGGCCACAAACTATGGCAAGGTGGACGTGCTGAGCGCCGACGCTTACCGCGCGCTTTACCAGCAGGCCATTGCCAATGGCAGCATCCCGGCCACCACGCCCGCGTACCTGGGCACGGCCAGTACCGACTGGCAGGACGCCATCTACAAAACGGCCTGGACCACCGACAATAGCGTGAGCCTGACGGGCAGCACCAAGCACATGCCCTACCGCATATCGGTGGGCTACCTCGACCAGGATGGAACCTTAAGAACCGGCAATCTGAAGCGCAACTCGGCTTCCATCGGCCTTTCGCCCAGGCTGTTCGACAACCACTTGCGCATCGATGTGAACGTGAAAGGCACCTGGGCCGACTTCCGCTTTGCCGACCAGGGCGCCATTGGCGGGGCGGTGCGCTACAACCCCACCGAGCCGATTTATAACACCGGCCCCGGCGGGTTCAACGGCTATTACGAGTGGCTGAATGGCGCCATTCCGAACCCGCTGACCGACCGCAACCCGGTGGCGCTGCTTAACGACAAGCGCGACCGCAGCACGGTGCAGCGCAGCATCGGCAACGTGCAGTTCGACTACCAGGTGCACGGCATCGAAGGCCTGCACGCCAACCTGAACCTGGGCTACGACTACTCGCGCAGCAACGGCACCATTTTCATTGGGGCCCCTTCGTCTATTGCTTATGCCGCTCCGGGCCAGGATAATTCCTCGGGCCAGAATAATTCCTACCACCAGGGCAAAAACAACAAGCTGCTGGAGACCTACCTCAACTACAGCAAGCAGCTTGGCAAACACCACATTGAGGCGCTGGCGGGCTACTCGTACCAGGATTTCTACACCTACGTGCCCTCCCGGCTCTCGTACCGGACCGACGGCATGACGAAGGCCAACGCCGCCGACACGGTTCAGAACCCTTATAAGTCGCAGTACACGCTCCTCTCGTACTACGGCCGCCTGAACTACAACTTCAACGACCGGTACCTGGTGACGGCCACGCTGCGGGCCGACGGCTCCTCGCACTTTCGCAACCACTGGGGCTACTTCCCGGCGGCCTCGGTGGCCTGGCGCATCAACAAGGAAAACTTCCTGGCCGAATCACAAACCGTATCGGACCTCAAACTGCGGGCGAGCTACGGTGTGACGGGCCAGCAGGATATCACCAGCGTGGCCGGCGACTACCCGTACCTGGCCAAATACAGCCTCAGCGGCTCGGCGAACCAGCAGATATTTGGCAACACCAAGGTAATCAGCCTCAAACCCGCCGCTTACGACGCCAACCTGAAGTGGGAAGAAACGGCCACTTACGATGCGGGCCTGGATTTCGGCTTCTTCAGCAACCGCCTGACGGGCACGGTGGACGTGTACCTGCGCAAAACCAAGGACCTGCTGGCCGTGATTCCGATAGCGGCCGGCAGCAACCTCTCCAACACGCTGCTCACCAACATCGGCAACCTGGAAAACCGGGGCGTGGAGCTGGCCCTGAACTACAACGTGCTGCAGGGCACGGGCCTGAACTGGTCGGTGAATGCCAACTGGACTCTGAACCGCGGCAAGATTACCAAGCTCTCGCAGGTGGAAGACCCCAACTACCAGGGCACGCCCACGGGCAACGTCGGCAACTTCCAGTTTGTGCAGATTAACGCCGTGGGCTACGCGCCCAATACCTTCTTCCTGTACCAGCAGAAGTACGAAAACGGCAAGCCGCTGCAAGGCCCCACGTCGAGCCTGAGCCCGGCCCAGTACGTGGACCAGAACAACGACGGCATCATCAACGAGCGCGACAAGGTGTACGGCAAGAACCCCGCGCCGAAGGCCATTCTGGGCTTCAGCTCGAACCTGAGCTACGGCAAAGCCAGCCTGGCCTTCACGGTGCGCTCCAACATCGGGGGCTACGTGTACAACAACGTGGTTTCGGGCCAGAACAACTACTACGGGCTGAATACCACCCTGGGCTACTCGTCCAACGTGGTGCCCGCCATCTACAATACCGGCTTCAAAAACGGGCAGCCGTTCAGCGACATCAACCTGGAGGACGGCTCGTTTGTACGCCTCCAGAACGTGACGCTGGGCTACGATTTCGGCGCGCTGCTGCACGCTGGCACCACCCTGCGCTTCTCGCTGGCTGGCCAGAACCTGCTGCTGCTCAGCAAGTACTCCGGCCTCGACCCCGAGCATGCCACGGGCATCGACAATCAGTTTTACCCCCTGCCCCGCACCATCACCGCCGGCGTCAACATTGGTTTTTAGGCATGAGCGAACGTCATGCAGAGCGCAGCGAAGCATCTCGCGTGCTCAACTAATCCAATCGATTGAATTACCACCACATGCGAGATGCTTCGCTGCGCTCTGCATGACCCTTCAGTCAGCTCTAATGACTGACAACCAACAACTGACAACCAACCACTCCCATGAAATCCCACCCATTCCTGCGCCGCGGCGGCCTTGCGCTGGCCCTCACCGTTGCCTCATTTGCCGGCGGCCTCACGGCTTGCAACAAAGACCTCGACCGCACGCCATTTTACGACCTCAACACCGAGTCGGTGTATAAGGACCCGGCCAACTACATCAAAGTGCTGGCCAAGTGCTACGCCGGCTTCAACCTGTCGGGCAACTCCGGCACCCCCGACGTGTTTGCCGGGCAGGGCAAGGACGAGGGCGAAACCGCCTACCTGCGCGCCTACTGGTACCTGCAGGAGTTGACTACCGACGAAGCCGTGGTGGCCTGGAACAGTGCCCCGCTGCAGGAGCTGAACACCGCGAGCTGGACCTCGACCAACGACCTGATAAACAACTGCTATACCCGCATTTTCTACGAAGTGGCGCTGTGCAATGAGTTCATCCGCGAAACCAGCGACGACAAGCTCAGCACCCGCGGCATCACCGGCGTGGATGCCGATAACGCCCGCCTCGACCGCGCCGAAGCCCGCTTCCTGCGCGCCCTGGCCTACTACCACGCCCTCGACCTGTACGGCAATGTGCCCTTCGTGACCGAAGCCGATGCGCCCAGCAAAGCCCTGCCCCACCAAACCACCCGGGCCGCCCTGTTTGCCTACGTCGAATCGGAACTGAAAGCCATTGAGCCGGCGCTGAAAACCGCCCACACCAGCCCCTACGGCCGCGCCGACCAGGGCGCCGCCTGGGCCCTGCTGGCCAAGCTCTACCTCAACGCCGAGGTGTACACGGGCACGGCCCGCTACACCGACTGCCTCACCTATTGCAACAAAGTGCTGGCCGCCAACTACCGGCTGGCCCCGGAATACCGCCTGCTCTTTCTGGCCGATAACAACGTGACTTCGGCCTCGGAAATCATCTTTCCGCTCGAGAGCGACGGGCTGGTGTCACAGGTGTATGGCGGCACCACTTACCTGGTGCACGCCGCCGTGGGCGGCCGGATGCTGGCCAGCGGCTTTGGCATCAACGGCGGCTGGGCCGGCAACCGCACCCGCAAAAACCTGCCACTGCTGTTCCCCACGCCCGCCAGCGGCTTCGATAGCCGGGCCATGTTCTTTACCAACGGCCAGACGTTGGAAATCAACGACCTGACTTCCTTCACGGATGGCTACGGCGTGACCAAGTGGCGGAACAAAACCTCCACCGGCGCCAACGGCAACGACCCCCAGCAGATTTTCGTGGATACTGACTTCACGCTGTTCCGGCTGGCCGATGTGCAGCTGATGTACGCCGAAGCTGTGCTGCGTGGCGGCACCGGCGGCACCCAAACCCAGGCCCTGGCCTATGTAAATGGCCTGCGGGACCGGGCCTACGGCAACGCCGGCGGCGGCACCGATGGCCGCATCACCCTGGCCGAGCTCACGGCCCCCAATTTCATTCTCGATGAGCGGGGCCGCGAGCTGTACTGGGAAGGCACGCGCCGGACGGACCTCGTCCGGTTTGGCAAGTTTACCACCGGCTATAACTGGCCTTTCAAGGGCTACTCCGGCCCCGCCGACACCAAAGCCGGCCACGACATCGCGGCTTTCCGCAACCTCTATCCGCTGCCCTCCACCGACCTCGTGGCCAACCCCACGCTGGTGCAAAACCCCGGCTACTAAGCGGCGCTGAAACATACACGGTTTGGGACTTAGTGCCTGGTGGCCAAGGTGGGAAACCGGGTGGGAACCTCGGGATGGCACTGGTAATGCCAGCTTTTGGGTGAGCCAGGCACTAAGTCCGAAACCCACCATTACTGCCCCAGGGCGGCAGCATTTCATCGACTTTTTCTATTCCCACTCACATTTCACTTTTTCACTCATGAAGAAAACCCTTACTCTGGCCCTGCTCGCTACTTTGACGGGAGCCACGCTCAGCGCCCAAGCGCAGATTACGCTCGACGGCATCATAAATGCCAATGAAATCGGCACCGCCGGCGGCAAGTACACGTCGCTGGGCGCGTTTAGCACCGCGCACGTCGGCAATGCCGGCTTCGGTTTTGCGGGCCTCCTGCGCATGTACGGGGCCAACAGCAGCACCAAGCTCTACATCGGCCTGGCCGGCACCATGGAGGCCAGCGGCAACAACTTCCAGCTGTACATGGACTTGCCGAACCGGACCGGTGTGCCCGTGGGCACGGGGCTGCCCGCTATTGCGGGCACCAGCACGGTCTTTGGCACCTTTAGCGGCGGCGGCATCGGCGGCACCAAACTGGAACTGGAAGCCGACGCGGCCATTGCCACCACCGGCACCCGCGATGTGCAGGCCGCCATCTACACGGCCACCACGGGCGTGGCCAAGTCGCTGGGCGACGGCCTGAGCACGCCCGCCACGGCCGACGGCATGGCCAATACGATTCCGGCGTCCTCCACTACCGGCGTCTACAGCCTGTTTGCCGGCACGCGGGTAGCCTATCTGGCCCCGACCACGCCCACCGGCGACATCACCAGCAACCCCGGCAACACCAACGGCGGCGGGGCCGGCTCCTACGCCCTCGAATACGAGTTCAACCGCGCCTCGCTGGGCCTGCCTTCGGGCGCTTCCATTGTGCGCGTGATGGCCGCCTACGTGAGCGGCGACGCGTATTGGTCGTCGGACGTGATTCCGGAAATCCCCGGCAATGGCAACAACAACCTGGGTTTCAACCCCGACTTTACGGCCCTGGCCGGCAACCAGGCGGCCATGCTCAACGTGGTGGTAACCAGTGCCCGCCAGGCCGATGATGCCGTGGTGGCCATGAGCGTGTTCCCGAATCCGGCCCAGGACGAATCCACGATTTCGTACCAGGTGCTGGGCGGTACCCAGGCCGTAGCCGTGCGCGTCACCGATTTGCTGGGCCGCGAAGTGCGCATCCTGCTGGATGCCAGGCAAAACGCGGGCTTCCACGACCTCAAGATGTCCGGCAGCGACCTGGCCACCGGCGTTTACCTGGTGCAGGTGCGGGTGGGCGACAAAGTTGCCACCCGCCGCCTGGCCGTGACGCGCTAAACCCCCCTTCGCGCCGGCGGCTGATTGCAGTGGCCGGCGCGGATGTATTCGTCAACCCTTTTTCCCTGATTTCGAGCTAAAGACCTTTTCCGGCCCCTTCGCGGGGCCTGGCTGCCACTGCCTTGCCTTAGCCGGGCACCCCGCTTCACTTCCATCTTTCAATCCAAAATCCCACCGCACATGAAACAAAGAGTCGCTAAAGTATTGGCGGTCCTGGGCGTGCTATACGGCATGAGCCAGACCGCAGTCCACGCCGCCGACGTCACGTTCGGAGTCAATATGCAGTATCGGATTCAGCAGGGGCAGTTCACCGTCGGTACCGATGCGGTGGTGGTGCTGGGCAGCTTTTCGGCCGGCGGCGTGACGCTGACCGACCCGGACGGGGACAAAATCTACACCGCTACCGTGACCAGCCCGGCCGCCGCGGACGCGCAGCTGACCTACAACTACCGCTTCACCCACGGGGGCAGCACGATAAACGAAACCGTGGCCGCCCGCAAGTACGTGGTGCAGGCCACTACGCTCGCCAACGTCCTGACCGACTGGTGGAACGACCAGCTGCCGCCGTATCCCTACGCGAAGTTTTTCGCGTCCTCAACCAAGACGATTCCCGGCGAAGTAGTGCGCTTTAACGATGCCTCCGACGGTGGCGCGGCCACCGCGTGGAGCTGGACGTTTCAGGGCGGCAACCCGGCCACGTCCACGGCCCAAAACCCGACCTGTACCTGGGGCGCGGCCGGCACCTACACCGTGAGCCTGACCGCTACCAACGCCAGCGGCAGCACCACGGCCACCGCCCTGACCGTGACCGTAACCACCGTGGACGCGGCCCTGGGCTGGTGGAACGACGCCGTGTTCTACCAGATTTATCCGCGCAGCTTTTTTGACACCAACGGCAACGGCATCGGCGACCTGGCGGGCATGACCCAGAAGCTCGACTACCTGAACGACGGCAACGCCAGCACCACCACCGACCTCGGCGTGACGGCCCTCTACGTGATGCCCGTGCACGATGCCTCGGAGCCCTACTACGGCGGCTACGAGGTGAAGGACTACAAAAGCATTATCGCGGAAATCGGTACACAGGCCGATTTCGATGCCTTTGTGGCGGCGGCGCACGCCCGTGGCATGAAGGTGATTCTGGACATGGTGTTCAACCACTCGTCGGACGAGCACCCGTGGTTTCAGAGCTCGGCGCAGGGCGCGGGCGGCAAGTACGACGACTATTACGTGTGGCGCGCCACCAACCCCGGCTCGGCCTGGCGCAACAACGCCATCGGCCACTCCAACGCCAATTTCAACGTGTACTGGGGCAAATACGGCACCAAAACGCCCGATTTGAACTACAACAGCCGCTCGGTGCGCAACACCGTGAAGGACATCAGCAGCTACTGGCTGGGCCGGAACGTGGACGGCTTCCGGCTCGACGCGCCCATGTTTCTGTATGAAAACGGCGACGCCATCAGCCTGAGCGACCAGCGCAGCCTGCCCGCCACCTACGCCTACTGGCGCGAGTGGCGCGCCCACATCAAAGCCGCCAGCCCCAACGCCTTCTCGGTGGGCGAAACCTGGCTGTTCGACCCCGTGAGCGGCCCCCAGCCGTCGACCATCCTGGAAGCCTCGAAGTACGTGTACCAGGGCTTCGACATCGGCTTCCAGTTCGACATCGCCTACGGCATGCAGTACGCCCTCAACAACGAGGACAAGAGCTACCTGCAAACCCCGGTGGAAGAGTCGATGAGCTACTACCCCTTCCTGCAGTTCGGGACGTTTTTCTCGAACCACGACCTGTATAAGGACAACTCCTACAAAGCCTTGCGCCTGAAGTCGCGCCTGAACAACAACCAGGATGCCAAGGCCAAAGTGGCGGCGGCCTGGCTGCTCACGGCCCCCGGCGTGCCCTTTGTGTACTACGGCGACGAAGTGGGCGGTGGCGGCAACAACAACTACGCCCGCGACCCCATGCGCTGGACCAACGGCACCAACGGCGGCTTCACGACGGGCACGCCCTGGGAGCCGGCCGGCGACTACGCCACCTACAACGTGGCCAGCGAGCAGGCCGACCCCAACTCCTTCCTGAGCCTCTACAAAAACCTGATTTCGCTGCGCAAGGCCCAGGCCGCGCTGCGCCGGGGCGGCTACAAAACGGTGACCAACGGCTCGACGGGCGTGTATTCCTTCGTGCGGACCTACGGCTCCGAAACCATTTTCGTGGTGCTGAACATGGCCTCGACGGTGCAGAGCAACGTGGCGCTGAGCCTGACCGGCACGGCCATTCCGAACGGCACCTACTCGCTGGCCAACCTGCTGAACGCCTCGCAAACGGCCGCGTCGGTGACGGTGAGCGGGGGCAATATTTCGGGTTGGGTGCCCTTTGCCAGTATTCCGGCCAACGGCTTTTATGTGCTGAAACTGAACAACGGCGCGGCCGGCCCCAACTCGGCCCCGACCCTCGACGCCATTGCCAACCAAATCATTAACGTAGAAGACGGCGTGAAAGCGGTGGGCCTGACCGGGATTTCCGATGGCGACTACTGCACCCAGACGGTGAGCATTGCCGCCACCCGCGCCACCAGCACGGTGCTGAACGCGCCCACCGTTGCCTACACTTCCTGCAATGCCACGGGCACGCTTTCGCTCACGCCGCTGGCGGCCGGCAGCTCGGCTGTGACCGTGACCGTGACCGATAACGGCGGCACCGCCAACGGCGGCATCAACACCAAAACCGTCAGCTTCACGACGACCGTGACGGACCTGCCCAAAGCGCCAACGGGCCTGAATCTGGCCCAGGCCAGCCCCACTTCGGCCAGCCTGACCTGGACCGATAACTCGACCCGCGAATCGGGCTACAAGATTTACTGGTCCACTTCGGCCACCAAGCCGGGCACGCCCAACGCCACCACCGCCGCCAATGCCAGCAGCTACACCGCCACTGGCCTGAGCGTGCAAACCACCTACAACTTCTGGGTGGAGGCCTACAGCGCCAACGGCAGCAGCGCCGCCATCACCGGCTCGCTGGCCCTGACCTTGCCGAACCTGGCCCTGAACAAGACGGCCACGGCTTCGAACATCGAAACCTACCAGGGCGTGACCTACGTGCCAGGTTTGGCCGTGGACGGCGTGGATAACTCGTTCAGCAGCCGCTGGTCGGCCCCGGTGACCAGCGCCGGCGCTACCCAGACCGAATGGATTAAAGTGGACCTGGGCGCGAGCTACAACCTGAGCCGCGTGACGGTGTCGTGGGAAAATGCGAATGCCGACTCCTACTACCTCATGGCGTCGAACAGCAACATCACGCCCGACCCCGCCAATGCCGCCTGGGCCAAGGTGAACTACACCGGCCTGCCCAACCAGGCGCGCCTCGACAACCAGACCGTGGCCCTCACCGGCCGCTACCTCGCCATCTACTGCGACCACAAGTCGCAGCAGTACGGCTACAGCATCTACGAAATCCAGGCGTACGGCCTGGCCGCCACCGGCAACCAGGCGCCAATAGCCAATGCCGGCCCGAACCAGAACCTGGCCAGCACGGCCACCAGCGCCACCCTCACGGCCGCTGGCTCTTCGGACCCCGAAGGCAGCCCGCTGGCCTACACCTGGAGCAAGGTGAGCGGCCCGGCCGCTACGTTCAGCAGCACCACGGCCGTGTCGCCCACCGTGAGCGGGCTGGCCAGCGGCAACAGCTACGTGTTCCAGGTTTCGGTGAGCGACGGTTCGCTCTCGTCCACGGCGCAAGTGACGGTGGCCGTGGCCGCTGCCAATCGCGCCCCCGTGGCCAATGCCGGCCCCGACCAGAACCTGGCCGCCGGCACCACCAGCACCAGCCTCACCGCCGCCGCCAGCGCCGACCCCGACGGCAACCCATTGACCTACGCCTGGACCAAGGTGAGCGGCCCGGCCGCTACGTTCAGCAGCACCACGGCCGTTGCGCCCACCGTGAGCGGGCTCACCGCCGGCATCTACGTGTTCCAGGTGGCGGTGAGCGACGGGGCGTTGTCTTCGACCGACCAGATACAGGTGGTAGTTGCTACCGGCACCGGCGTCACGGCCTACTACATCATCAACCGTTGGAAAGGAACTTACCTGTATGACAACAACCAGGTGGTGACCTACGCCGCCGCGCCCGCCGGCACTGCCTACCAGTGGACCCTGGAAAGCTTTAATGGCAACCAGCGCATCAAAAACGTGGGCACCGGCCGCTACATGAACATTGAGAACCAGCTGGCCTCGGTGGAAAGCACCACCGTGCCCGACTACTTCACCAGCGGCCAGTGGGTGCTGGAGCCTTACGCCGGCTACACCCGCATCCGCAACGTGTGGAAAGGCACCTACGTGAACGTGGAAAACCAGACCGGCAACGCCCAGTGCTGGGCCGTGGACGCCACTTTCTACAGCGGTCACTGGACCTTCCAGACCGTGCCCGGGGCCCGCGCGGCCCTGGCCACCGGCACCGCCAGTAGCTCGAAAGTCCCGCTCACGATTTATCCAAATCCCATCAGCCGGGGCACGCTCACGCTGCTGCTGCCCACCCGCGCCACCACGGCCCACCTGCGCCTGCTCGACGGCCAGGGCCGCGTGGTAGTGGACCGCGAAGCCGCCGTGAACGGCACCCAAACCGGCCTCGACGTGACCGGCCTGGCCACCGGCCTCTACCTGCTGCAAGCCACCGCCGAGGGCACCACCTACACCGGCAAAGTCGCGATTGAATAACGCCTGAATACCTGCGCCAGCCGGGCGGAAACAGTCTTCGCCCGGCTGGCAAATTCTTTATTTTGATGAAAAAAGCCTTCCGCTATTCCCTGTTATTACCGGCCTGGCTGGCCTGGGCAAACCCTTGCCTGGGCCAGACTGCGATTAAAAAGGCTGCCTACCGCGACCCCGCGCAGTACGGCGAGCCCTTCGCCGGCGTGCCTGATGGCCCGAACGCGACCATCTACCAGGTCAACATGCGGGGTTTTAGTAAGGAAGGGACGTTTAAGGCCGTCACAGCCCGGCTCGATTCCATCAAAGCTTTGGGGGTGAATGTGGTGTACCTGATGCCCGTTTTCCCCATTGGGAAGCTGCGGGCCGTCGATTCGCCCTTCGCCGTGCAGAATTACACGGCGGTGAATCCCGAGTTCGGCACCCTCGCCGACCTGCGCACGCTGGTGGATGGCGCCCACGCCCGCAGCATGGCCGTGATGCTGGACTGGGTGGGCAACCACACCAGCTTCGACCATGCCTGGGTTACGCAGCACCCCGACTGGTACGTGCACGACGCTGCCGGCGCCATCGTGAACCCGATACCGGAGTGGAAGGACATTGCCCAGCTCAATTTTGCCAAGCCGGCGGTGCGTGCGGCCATGATTCAGGCCCTGCGCTACTGGGTGTTCGCGGCCAATATCGACGGCTACCGCTTCGACTACGCCGACGGGCCGACGCAGGAGTTTTTCACCGAAGCGCTGGCCAATCTGCACGCCATTCCCAGGCACAAGCTGCTGATGCTGGCCGAGGGCGACAAAAAGAAATACTACCTCCGGGGCGGCTTCGACCTGTGCTACGACTTTGGTTTTCTCAACATCCTGAACCACGAGGTGTTTGCCAGGAATAAGAGCGTCAGGCTCATCGATTCGGTGAATGCCGCCAACTACCGCAACGCCCCGCCCAACGCCCGGATGCTGCGCTACACTTCCAACCACGACATCAACGCCTGGGAAGGCACGCCCCAGCAGCTTTTCGGCGGCGAGCGCGGCGCGATGGCGGCATTCGTAGTAGCGGCCTATATGCGGGCCACGCCCATGATTTACAACGGCCAGGAAGTGGGCCACGCCGAGCGGGTGCCCTTCATGGGCCCACGCAAGCCGATTGACTGGACGCCCAACCCGGCCCTGACCCAGGAATACAAGCGGCTGCTGCGGTTGCGCAACGGCAGCAATGCCATCCGCAACGGCGCGCTGGCCTCGTATAGCAGCAACGACGTTTGTGCCTTCACCAAAATCGACGGCCAGGAGCAGGTTCTGGTGCTGGCCAACCTGCGCAACGCGGCCGTGAACTACCAGGTGCCGGATGCTGTAGGTAGCGCGGGCTGGCGCAATGCGTTCGATGGCCAGCCCGCCGCGCTGAACAACCTGACTTTGCAGCCCTATCAATACCTGATTCTGAAGAAATAATCCGCCGCTGCCTGGCCCTGACCTGATATTTGCATTATGAGAAATTTTCTGTTGGTGGTGTGCCTGCTGATGGCCGGATACCGCGCCGGCGCCCAGCCCGCTGCGCCGCTGAGTGCCCGCCTCGATAAAGTCAGCCTGACGTTTGCGCTGGGGCCCGACGGCCACCCCACCTACGCCGTGGCCTACGGTACCAAACCGGTGCTGGAGCCCTCCCGTCTGGGCCTGACCTTTGCCGATGGCAAGGGCTTCGATGGGCCGCTGACGCTGGTGGGCAGCGAAACCAAGGACGTGGACGAAACCTGGCAGCCGGTGTGGGGCGAGGTCAAGAACATCCGCAACCACTACCAGCAGCTCACGGTGCACCTGCGCCAGCCGGCGGCCAAGGGCCGCTTGCTCGACATCGTGTTCCGGGTTTTTGCCGATGGCGTGGGCTTCCGCTACGAGTTTCCGCGCCAGCCCAACCTGCAATACTTCACGGTGCAGGACGAGCACACCGAGTTCAACCTGCCCGGCAACCACAAGGCCTTCTGGATTCCGGGCGACTACGACTCCAACGAATACGCCTACACCACCAGCCGCGTGAGCGAGGTGAACACCACGCCCATTCCGGCCATTGAGCAGAAAGCGCCCGCCAACCGCATCCAGACGCCGCTCATGCTGAAGTCGGACGACGGGCTGTACCTCAACATTCACGAAGCCGCGCTGGTGAACTACCCGGCCATGTTCCTGAACGTGGACACCCAGACCTTTTGCCTCACCAGCCAGCTCGTGCCCGACGGTACCGGCACGGGCGCCAAAGCCTATTTGCAGGCTCCCGAGCACACGCCCTGGCGCACCATCGTAGTGAGCGACCGTGCCCCCGACGTGCTGGCCAGCAAGCTCATCCTCAACCTGAACGAGCCCAGCAAACTCACCGATACCGGCTGGATTCACCCGCAGAAATTCGTGGGCGTGTGGTGGGAAATGCAGGTGGGCCGCGCCACCTGGAGCTATTCCGACTCCTCCAACATCAAGCTGGCCGGCACCGACTGGAGCAAGCTCAAACCCAACGGCCGCCACGGCGCCAACACCGCCAACGTGAAGCGCTACATCGACTTTGCCGCCGCGCACCACATCCCCGGCGTGCTGGTGGAGGGCTGGAACGTGGGCTGGGAAGACTGGGTGGGCAACTGGAAAGAGGACGTGTTCGATTTCGTGACGCCCTACCCCGATTTCGACGTGGACGAGCTGCAGCGTTACGCCGCCGGTAAGGGCGTCAACATCATCATGCACCACGAAACCAGCGGCTCGGCCACCAACTACGAGCGCCGCCAGGACGCCGCCTACCGCTTCATGAACGCGCACGGCTACACCTCGGTGAAAACCGGCTACGTGGGCCGCATCATCCCGCGTGGCGAGCACCACGACGGCCAGTGGATGGTGAACCACTACGTGCGCACCGCCCAGAACACGGCCGACCACCACATCATGGTCGACATGCACGAGGCCGTGCGCCCCACCGGCCTCAACCGCACCTATCCCAACTGGCTGGCCTGCGAGTCGGCGCGGGGCAACGAGTTCAACGCCTTCAGCACCGGCAACGCGCCCGAGCACGAAACCATCCTGCCCTTCACCCGCTTCATGGGCGGGCCGATGGACTACACGCCCGGCATTTTCAAGCTGCAAGGCTATGCGGCGGCCGCCCCCGGCCGCCAGGTCCACACCACGCTCTGCAAGCAGCTGGCCCTGTACGTGACGCTCTACTCGCCGCTGCAAATGGCGGCCGACCTGCCCGAAAACTACAACCAGCACCTCGACGCTTTCCAGTTCATCGAAGATGTGCCCGTGGATTGGGACGACACCCGCATCCTGGCTGCCGAGCCCGGCGACTACCTCACCACCGTGCGCAAAGCCAAGGGCCGGGACGAGTGGTACCTCGGCAGCATCACCGACGAAAATGCCCGTCAGCAGCCCGTTAAACTGGATTTTCTGACCCCCGGCCAGCATTACGAGGCCATTATCTACGCCGATGGCAAAGGGGCCGACTGGCAGAAAAACCCCACCGCCTACCGCATTTCGAAGCAAGTGGTGGATAGCAAATCCTCGCTCACGTTGCAGCTGGCCCCCGGCGGCGGCGCGGCGGTCAGCTTTAAGCCAGTGAAGAAATAACGAAGGAGGGTACGACCCCGCACCCTGCCGCACGACGACTATACAACCGCACAAACTCAGTTTCCACGGGTTGCATTTGAGTTTCGACCGTTGGTAACTCAGTTATCAACCGTGGAATCCCGATTTCCAACGTTGTAATCCCGGTTTCCAATGTTGTAAACGGGGATTCCAGGGTTGGAAATCAAGTTATCAACCGTGGAAACCCGATTACGAAGGTCGACAATGGAGTTTCCGGCTTTGGAAACTGAGTTAGACCCGTCATGACGGAAGGATTTCGATTCAGCCCATCAGCGTTCAACGATTTATATCCCCCCTCAACATGGCTTTTAATAGAATTATGCTCAGAACCAGCCTGGCGTTGGGCTTAGCCCTCGGCTTGCTGGCCGGCTGCAAAAAAGACGCTCCTTCCGCCCCCGCCCCCGTCGTGGTGCCGCCCGTCACTTCTACGCCCACGCCGTCGCAGTACGGCATGCCCTTCGCCGGCGTGCCCAACCGCGAGGACGCCGTGATTTACCAGGTGAATATGCGGGCCTTTAGCCAGACCGGCAACTTTGCGGGCGTCACGGCCCGGCTCGATTCCATTAAAGCCGTGGGCGTGAACGTGCTGTACCTGATGCCGATTTACCCGGTCGGGGCAACGGTTACGTACGCCAGCGGCCCGGCGGCCGGCACGCACGCCACGGCCAACTCGCCCTACTGCGTGAAGGATTACCGCGCCGTAAACCCCGAATTCGGCACCCTCGCCGACCTGCGCACGCTGGTGGACGCCGCCCACGCCCGCGGCCTGAGCGTGATGCTGGACTGGGTGCCCAACCACACCAGCTGGGACAATGCCTGGATAACCGCCCACCCGGACTGGTACCAGAAAAACCCGGCCGGCGCAATTACTGCCGTCTCCAACAACGGCACCACCTACGCCGACGTGGCCCAGCTCGACTTCACCAACGCCGCCATGCGGGCGGAGCTGATTTCGGCCATGAAGTCGTGGGTATTCACGGCCAACGTCGACGGTTTCCGCTGCGACTACGCCGATTTCCAGCCGAACGATTTCTGGAAGCAGGCCACCGACACCCTGCGCAGCGTGCGCACCCACAAGCTGCTGCTGCTGGCCGAAGGCTCCCGCAGCGCCAACTTCACCTCGGGCTTCGATTACAATTTTGGCTTCGGCTTCTACGGCGGCATCAACAACGTGTTCCGCAACGGCAGCGCCGCCACCACTTTCGATGCCCTCAACACCAGCGAATACGTGGGCGCCACCGGCACCCAGCAGGTGGTGCGCTACACCACCAACCACGACGTGAACGGCTCCGACGGCACGCCCGTGGCCCTATTCGGCGGCAATGCGGGCGCCATGTCGGCCTTCGTGATAGCCTCGCTCTACAAGGGCATTCCCTTCGTATACAACGGCCAGGAAGCCGGCATGACCACTGCCATTCCCTTCCCCTTTACCTCCGTGAAAGTGCAGTGGGGCGCGCACCCCGACGTGACCCGCGCCTACAAGCAGCTGCTGGCCGCCCGCGCCGCCAGCGCCGCCCTGCGCTCGGGCACGCCCACGGCCTACAGCACGGCCAACGTGTGCGCCTTCACCAAAACGGCGGGCACCGACCAGGCCTTCGTGCTGGCCAACGTGCGCAACACCGCCACCACCTACCCCGTGCCCGCCGCCCTCACGGGCACCTGGACCAACGCCCTGCAAGGCGGGGCCGTCACGGTAGGCACCTCAATTTCCTTGCCCCCCTACGGCTACATGGTGTTGAAGAAGTAACGAAAAGGCCCATTTTATTTCACGCCCGGGGAGGCGCTGGGCACAGCTTAGGGCAATTCATAAGCGGCCAGTAGCAAGATTGCTGCTGGCCGCTTTTTTTAGCGACTGAGCGTCTCACTACGCCTTCCTTCCTTCCTTCCTTCCTTCCTTCTTGCTGCTTACTTAAAATGCTGGCCATCGGCACTGCTTTGCCTCAGCGGTAAGCCGGCGGCCGGGCATTGACTATTACAGGGCTACCTTGCAACTTATTCGGGCTGGATGGGGATTGTTTTCCATCCGAAATGCCTGCTTTCCCCCTCCCTCTTCCTAATTCCGCAACACTTCCCGGCTCAGGGCAGGCTGGTTGTTCCTTCCCCACTTTTTACTTCCCGCGTTCCCACCCGTCGATGAGCATCAAAAAATTAGTTACCGGAATCACCGCCTTCGACCACATTTCGGCCGGCGGCTTGCCCTACGGCCGAACCACCCTGATTTCGGGCAGCTCCGGGTGCGGCAAAACGCTGTTCGGCGCGCAGTTTTTGGCCATGGGCATTCAGCTGTTCGACCAGGCCGGGGTGTTTGTCACGTTTGAGGAACAGGTCGAGGACATTCGCATCAACCTGCGAACCCTGAACTGGGACATCGACCGCTGGGAAAAGGAAGGCAAGTGGGTGTTTGTCGATGCTTCGCAGAAAGACGACGAAACCCTGACCGTGGGCGACTACGACTTGAGCGGCTTCCAGGTGCGGCTGGAGTGCGCCGTCACCAAATCCAACGCCAAGCGCGTGGTGCTCGACTCGATTGGCACCGTGTTCACCCAGTTTCAGGCGATGAATGCCATCCGGCACGAGTTGTTCAAGGTGACCCGGGCGTTGGGCCGGCTCGATACCACGTCCATCATCACCACCGAGCGCACCGAAGAATACGGCAAGGTGTCGCGGCTGGGGGTGGAGGAATTTCTGACCGACAACGTCATCATTCTGCGCAACGTGCTCAGCGACGAAAAGCGGCGCCGCACCATCGAAATCCTCAAGTTCCGGGGCAGTGCGCACGAGAAGGGCGAAAACCTGTTCACCATTCACCCGGAGCAGGCCATCGTCATCATCCCCTTGTCGGCCATGGACCTGAAGTACCGGTCGTCCGGCGTGCGGGCCACCTCGGGCATTGCGAAGCTGGACGAAATGTGCGGCGGCGGCTTCTACCGCGACTCCATTATCCTGGTGTCGGGCTCCATCGGGGCGGGCAAAACGCTGCTGGTGGCCAATTTCATCGACGGCATCCGCGAAAAGCAGGAGCGCTGCCTGCTGCTGGCCTTTGAGGAGAGCCGCGAGCAGCTGTTTCGCAACGCCACCGGCTGGGGCCAGGACTTCGCCAAGCTCGAAGAAGACGGCTACCTGAAGGTGGTGTGCCTGTACCCGGAAGTGTCGTCGCTGGAAGACCACTACCTCAACATCCAGGAAATCGTCAAGGAATTCAAGCCCGACCGCATTGCCCTCGACAGCTTGTCGGCCCTCTCGCGCACTTCCACCGACAAGGCCTTCCGGGAATTCATTATTGCCCTCACCTCGTTTCTTAAACACCAGGAAATCACGGGCATGTTCACGGTGACGACCACGCTGCTCTCCGGCGGCACTTCCGATACCGAGGGCAACATTTCGCCGCTCACCGATACCATTATTTTGCTGCGCTACGTCGAAATGTCGGGTGAAATGCAGCGCAGCCTGTCGGTGCTCAAAATGCGCGGCTCGAAGCACGATTCGTCCATTCGCGGGTTCACCATTGACGACAAAGGCATCAACATCGGCGAGCCCTTCATTGGCGTGAGCGGCATTCTGACCGGCATTCCCATCCGGAGCTAACCCGCAGGCAAACCGAAAATCAATCGCTATAATATATATCCCGTGTCCGGTGTGACAGCCTTCGCATTATTTATGGAAAATCTCGATTTACAGCTTTACGTTAACGGCAAAAGCCACGCGTCGCTGGCGGCCATCGACGCGCTGAATGCTATCTGCACCGAGCGGTTACAGGGCGATTACCGCCTGGAGGTAATTGATATTCAACTGGACCCGGACCGTGCGGAAGCAGCCGGCATCCTGGCCGTTCCGACGCTTATCCGCAGCTGGCCGCTGCCGGTCACGCGCATCATCGGCGCGCTCACGGTGAAGTCGCGGGTGCTGGCGGGCCTGGGCCTGTCGAACTTATAGACGGCCCCAACCCGCCAGCAGCTGCCCGCGCCCCGCTATGGCCGTTCGAGCTTGATGGTGCTTTTCAGGTTTTTGCCCGCCAGGTGCAGGTAGTAAGCGCCGGTTGCCTGCGTTTCCGCCGAGAAATCAAACGCCAGCTCCCTGGTCGATTCCGCTACCGGCCGCTTTCCCTGGGCCAGCGTGGCTCCGGCCTCGGATAGCAGCACGTAGGAGGCATCTCCTTGCCAGCCGGCAGGTAGCGCCACCACAAACCGGCCGCTGGTCGGGTTGGGATATGCCGTAGCCGGTGCCAGCAATAGCGCCGATTGAGTTGTCGCCAAGGAGGTTTTGGCCGAAGCAGCCGGGCGCGCCCCTTGGTTGGTGACGGTGAAAGCCACCGTGAGCGGGGTGCCCGCCGTGCCGCTCCCGCCGCCGCCCGAAAACGGCGTGCCCGTGAGCGAATAGCTGCCCAGCGGCGGCGTCCAGGGGTTATAAACGCCGTTCACATCCCCAAACAGGGCGTAGGGCGCGACGGATTCGGTCTGGTTCTGGCCCTGCGCCCCGCTCAGGGCAAACACCACGCTGCCCACGGCGGCCGGGCTGGTGTTGGCCCGCACGTTGAGGTGCTGCGTGGGCAAGGTGGCCAGGTTGAGCACCGCCCCGGTAGTTAATAATTGGATATCCTGCCCGGTGTCAGCATTCACCAGGGCGAAGTTGGCCACCGCCGGGCCGCCCGCGACCACGGCCGGGTTCACCGTGACGGCCACGGTGCTGGCCGGGCTGGCCGTGCCCGAGGTATCGGTCACGACCAGGGCGAAGCTGTAGGCGCCGGCCACCAGGGCGCTGGCCGTGAGCGTGGCCGTGGCCGCCCCGCTGAGCGTGGCCGGGGCGGGCCCGCTGACCTGGCTCCAGGCATAGGCGGCAATGCTGCCGGCGGGTGTGCCCGTTCCGGTGAGCACCGCGCTGCTGGTGGGCAGCGTGAGGGTTTGGCCCGGCCCGGCGTTGGCCACCGGCGGGGTGCCACCAGAGGTGGTTTTACTGCCGGTATACACTTCCAGGGCGGAGAGTTTGGGGTTGTCGACGCCGCCGGTGTTGCGCGAGGTCAGGGCCAGGTTGAGCGCGCCGTCGGCCACGGTCACGGTGAAGGTTTCGGTGGTGGCCGTCAGCGCGCCCGCTTTGCGGAAGATGTCGTAGCGGCTCAGCA
>NZ_JAGEMO020000069.1 GCF_017921975.2 Hymenobacter terricola | reverse complement strand
AATAAGCCAGTCCGGTTTTTACCGCAACTCTCCTTGTCGACATGCGGGATGCCGCTACCCTCTCGGGCGGGCTCCCTTCATACTGTTCAGTCTTCAGGCAAAAACGGGAAACGGGGCACAGGCTCTAGCGCGCAAGGTCAGCGCCGAAGCGCCGCCTTTAGGGATAGTGGGTGACCCCGTTTCCTTTTCTGGCTGCCTCTCAACGAAAGGCACTGCAATCATACAAGGGATGGAAAGGGCCGGGCGGGGCATCGCAGCTGCTACCGTTGTGGCGGGTGGTGTCGTCGAGTAACTGCCCCGGCTGGGTGCGCAGCACGGCAGCGAAGCGGACCCCTGGACAGCCCGACCCCGGCCCGTAGCAGCGTGGAGGGCCGGGGATGCGCCCAACTACTGTAAAATGCTATTCTGTGGTAAAACTTCTCCTTTGTTGGGTTGGTTTGCGTATCTACTTTTGTAGGACATACTTACACTTATCTGTAATTCATCAATCCATGGCACTCATGCTTTTCAGCACCAACAAAATGGGCCATCTTGGCCAGATTCTTAGCAGCGGCTTCGTGGGGGAAGTCGTGGTGAATAACCTCACGCCGCCCACGCCGAACCAGATTCAGGCCTGGGGGGCGGTGGTTATTCAGGTGCTGGTTGGCATCGTGACTATCTGGGCCACCATCCGGAAGGCGTTGCAGAAGCCGGAAATTGTTACCCGCGTGGGGGCTGATGCGGTGGCCGCGGTGGCCGCGGTGGCTGCTCCGGCTGCTGCCGTTTCCGATGCTGACGCTCAGTAAGGCGCAGGCGGCCACGCAGGCGGCGCAGCTGGCATTGGTGCGGCCGGAACTGGCGGCGGCGTACACGGTGGCGCTGGAGCGGTGGATGGGAGACCGGAAGTTGCTGCTGCTGGGGCTGCCCATCATCACCGAGGGCCACCGCTCCAACGCGACGCAGGCAGCGTACTACGCGCAGGGCCGGCCGCTGCTGTATCCGCTGGCAGAGCTGAACCGGCTGCGGAAGGTGGCGGGCCTGGGGCCGTTTTCGGCCAAGTCGACTGAGGCGCGGCGCATTATTACCTACCAGCAGGCGGGCGCGTCGAACCACAACCATATGCCGAGCTGGGCGCTGGACGTGGCGCTGCTGCAGGCGGATGGCTCGTTGACATGGGACGCGGGGGCACTGCTGCTGTTTGCGCGGCTGGTGCGGGCGGCCGATGCGCGGGTGGTGCATGGGGCGGACTGGGACCACGACGGGCGCACCGACGACCAGGCTTTTCACGACTGGCCGCACTTTGAACTGACCGCATGAGCTGGCGGGGTATTCAGCTTTCACCCTTCACCTTTCCGATTATGTGGCGAGTTATCGCGCACGCGGTTATTGTGGTCCTGGGGGCCATTCTGGACCGGAAGAAGCAGCAATCGAAACAGGCTGAGTAGTCAGAGTACTTCAGCAAGAACAACGGGGCCAGCTGGCCGGACGTGATGTCCGACTGGCTGGCCCCGTTGGTTTGTTCAGGAAATGTAAGTGGTGGCTACTGACGCGCCCGGCGTGGTTTGGCAGTGGCGGCAGTTGCTTCAGGAATGATGGCGAAGCTGGATTGTGCCTTACGGGCGAAATGCTCGCCGGCTTCGGCAAGATGAGCAGCCGTTAGCGCCGGGCTAAGTATCCGGAGGCGCTCTTTCACCTCATGCATCAGCTTGATGGCGGCCAGGCGCTCGACTGGGGACTGCGCGGGATGCTGAGTCAAGTGGCTATTGACTAATTTAATAATCTCGGCAGCGGTGTTTGAAGGAGCCACTGGACGGAAACCAGCGTACACCCTGGAAATGCCATTTACTGGTTGCCCTACCGATATTACAACAGAGCGGCCACGTTGCTTGGGCGATGAGCCAGCCTTTTTAGTGTGGTGCGTGATAGTGGACATGGAGTGGCGAATTAGACTTCAGCTAAGATAATACGCGTTTGGCGAAGTTCGGAGGCAATCTCCAGAACCTGAAATTGGGCGCCAGGAGCAAACAACACTTCGTACTCGTTGGATTTAGGGCCGTTGGGACCGTAACAAGAAAATGGGGCAATATCGCGGCCAGTGCGGGAATCGAGCCAGAACAGACAATTTTTGGGGTTTTGGCGGGTGGCCATGCCCAAGTGCCATTTAGCAATGTCGAGGGCAGTGCTGGCTGATAGAAACGCGGGCCAGCTGACCAAAGTGCCACTAGCCAGACATTGCTGGTAATGTCGCAGCTGGTCGGGAGTTAGGTAGGCCCCGGAATAAACCAGGCCTGCGTAGGGCCGAAGCTTGCGGAGGGCAGTAGCTAAGCCGGTACTCTCCAGGGAGGCCGCATTTGGGGCAGCGTGCAGGGCGTGGTTGAGGTGGGAGAATCCCCGGTCGGTGTAGTGGTAGATAAGTGCCCGGTCGGTAAGGCTTAGCCGTGACCGGACGGCTTGCATCCGAGGGGTCTGCACGGCTCGCCAAGCAGCGGGCAGGTGCTTCCTGACGTAGGCGGTGAGCTGCTGGTGGGCCAAAGGTTGGGAAGGGGTAAAAAAAGACTCGCCCTGGTACGCTGTTCTGATGGGAAGCGGGGCGAGTACTGTTGATACAAATATGCAGTGGATTTGAGAGGGAACTAGTATTCGGCGGCTACTCGCCTTCTAAAATCGTGTGTAGCTCGTCTTTCTGACTCCACAACACAACAGGGCAGGTTTTGCGGAGTACACGGAGGTGGCCGGCAAACGCGCCGGCCTGGTAACCGGTTGAAACGTCGTCGACCAGGGCCACCCGATGTTTTATCAGGGTACTTACCATCGTTCCTTCCAGCAGCTCAAATCCCATGTTGGCTTTGCTGATACTGTTAGAGAAATAATACTCATCGGAGCCAGTGACGTAGTTAACCAGACTGACTTTGGTACGGTGGCGCAATATGGCGCTGTACTTGGTTTTGATATCTTCGGTGACTTGGGAATTGAATTTTACTTCCCGGCGGGCGAAGACCTCGCGCATGTAGCTGTTGGCCTGGCCGGTGAAGCGGCGGCGGGCGGCGGTTTCGGTGGCGGGCACAAAGGGAACCTGTGAGGCATTGACGGCCCCCACAATAAAGCTGGCCACGTCGAGCACCAGCGAGCTGACCCGCTCGGCCTGGTTGGTTTTCTTGTAGTAGATGACGGTACCCACGGTGTCCATTACCTGCTTGATGGCATAATGGTCTTCGAGGTGCTCAACCATCCGGTTATAGCAGACCGACTCGCCCATGTCGGTTTCGGTGTAGTTGCCGTGGGACAGAAAGCCGCCGTCGCTGACCACGAAGTCGTCGCCCTGCGCGACGAGGAATACCGACACGAACTTGTCGGTGGTGGTGGAGTGCGGCGTAATTATTTCGAGCGTCTTGCCCCGGAGCTTGACATCCCAGAGCTGGCCGTAGTCTTGCCGCACCCGGTGAAACAGGTCTTCAAACGAAGCGGACGACGTGGGCATGGGGGTCGGCGTTGGTGTGGTGGGCGAAAGGCAGGGTGCCAGGGGCGGTGAGCGAGATGGTGGGGTAGCCGGCGGGATGATGGGTAAGCTGCGACTCCTCGTAGAAGTGAATAACGCAGCGGTCGATATCCTCTAACTCACGCACTACTTCGGGGTCGGTCAGGGGCGCGGTTTTATAGGCAATGCGGCGGCCCTGCTCGTCGTAGCAGTTAAAATGCGGGGTAGTGACTATTTGTTCCGGCAGGGATTTCGCACCCTCGTTGCGGTGCGTAGGGCCGGCGGAATCGTAGTTGAGCAACGGCTCGCCCATGAAGCCGGGGGCGCGCAGCTTGAATTTGAAGTCGTGCAGCCTGTCGATGCGAATTTCGGCGATGAGCCACAGGTCGATGGGGTCGTCGGAGTGCAGGGCAGGTATTTGGCAGGCGTGCAGCACCTTGCTTGTCCCCTTCTTTTGCGACAAGTCCAGGCCGGGGCCGGAGGTTTGTTTAGGCTCGGTAATCAGGGCCGTGTAGCGGTCGTAGTTATCGCGGACGATGGTATTTATTTTCTTCACAAGGGATAATTAACGCTACAGGTGCACGCTTTAATCTAAAACAGGAAATACCACCAATGGGTCTGCGTCCGCATTCATCCTAGGGATTAATACTGGTTCAGGCAACTGCTGGAGGCGCTTGTACACGTCGACGGCCAGCAGATGCATCACCATGCCCTGGAAATGACCGTCGGACATGTAGCGAGAGAAAATATCCACGTTCTGGTCCATGCGCTCGATGAAGAGGGTTTCGAGCATGGCTCCAAAAACCAGGGCGAATTTGTCGGAGGGGTTGGCCTGGGCGGCTTGGCGGAGCACATCGGACCGGAGGGCTACTTCCACAATCTGGTCGAAGAAAAGCTGGTCGCCTTCGTTGAACTCCGTGCCGAACCGCTCGTTCACCACATCAATCAAACGGGACAGGGCCAACGGCTCTTCAACCACCGAAGCGGTGCCGGTGGCCACGGGGCCGTGCAAGGGCTGGGCGGCTACGCCGTTTAGCGGAATGGAGCCCTCTCCTATTTTTTGCAGCCGGAAGAATTGCAGGCGTACCTCTTCGTCGAAGTTGTAAGCAGCATCGGTGGTGCGCTGGGGCAGGCGGGGCAGCAGGTGGCGCAGGTAAGCGCACAGGCGTTCGAGGTCAGATTCCTGATAGGGAATAATCTGGCTCAGGAAGGCGTAGAGATTAAGCAGAGCCTGGGCCTGCTTGCGCCAGGCCAGGGCCTGGGGCTCATCGGTGGCATAAAGAGCGCGGTAACGGTCGAGCGCGGGGTCGAGGGCAGCGCTGAGGGCGCGGTGGTCGGCGGCGCTCTGGCGCAGGCCGGGCTTGAAGAACACGGCGCTGAACGTGGCCACTTCGGTGGCGTGGTAAATAGCAGCGGCTTCGAGGGCGGCCTGTAGCTCATAAAGGCGGGCAGCTTCGGGCTGCTCGCCCATCGTGGCCCCTTCGTAGTACCGGGCAAACGCAGCCTGAATGTCGGTCGGGTCGTTCACGAAATCCAGTACGAAAGTATCTTCCTTGAGCGGATGGGGCCGGTTGAGGCGCGAGAGAGTTTGCACGGCCTGGATGCCGTCGAGGCGGCGGTCGATGTAGAGCGTGTGCAGCAGGGGTTGGTCGAAGCCGGTCTGGTATTTCTCGGCCACCAGCAGCACCTGAAACTCGGGCGTCGCAAAAGCTTCAGGCAGGGCCTTTTCGGGCAGGCCGCCGTTCAGGCCGGGCTCGGTGTAGCTCACGCCTGGCAGGTCGGGGTCGGGCACAGCACCCGAAAAAGCAACTAGCGACTTGATGGGGTAGCGCTTCTCACGGATGTACTGGTCGAAGGACTGCTTGTAGCGCACGGCATCGAGGCGCGAACTGGTGACGACCATGGCCTTGGCACGGCCGCCGAGGCGGTGGCGCACCACGTGCTCGAAGTGCTCGACGATGATGGCCGTTTTCTGCGCTACGCTGGCCGGGTGCAGGCGCAGGTAGCGGCTCAGGGCGTGAGCGGCGGGTCGGCGGGCCACGTGCGGGTCGGTGGCGCTGATTTTGAGCAGGCGGTAGTAGGCGGTGTAGGTGGCGTAGTTGCGCAGCACGTCCATAATGAAGCCCTCTTCAATGGCCTGGCGCATGGCGTAGCGATGGAAGGGCTGGCCCGAACGACCAAATACGGCCAGGGTACGGCTTTTGGGGGTAGCGGTGAAGGCAAAGAAGCTCAGGTTGGGCTGCTGCCCGCGCTTGGCCATTTCCTGAAACAGCTTTTCAAAATCGGGCTGGCCTTCTTCCTCGGCGCGGCGGCGCGCCTCGGCCCGCAGGCCGGCCCCACCCAAAACACCCTTTAGCTCGGTGGCGGCATCGCCGCCCTGCGAGCTGTGGGCCTCGTCAATCAGCACGGCGTAGTGCCGGGGCGGCAGGGCGTCGGCATCGACCTGGGCGGCGCGGCCCTGGGCCTCGGCCAGCTTGGCGAGCTGCCGGCTCACGAAGGGAAACTTTTGCAGGGTGGTGATGACGATGGGTACCCCGCCGGTGAGGGCGTGGGTGAGCTGGGCCGAGTCTTCGTCAATCTTCTGGACCACGCCCAGCCGGTGCTCGAACTGGTAGATGGTGTCCTGCAACTGCTGGTCGAGCACGCGGCGGTCGGTGACGACGATGACCGTATCGAACACGCGCTGCTCCTGCCCGTTGTGCAGGGAGGCCAGCTGATGGGCCAGCCAGGCAATAGTATTGCTTTTGCCGGAGCCGGCCGAGTGCTCGACCAGGTAGTTGTGGCCCGGCCCCTCGTGGCGGGCGGCGGCCACGAGCTGGCGCACGGCCTGCAGCTGGTGGTAGCGCGGGAAGACGAGGGTTTCCTTGCGCACCTTGCGGCCGTCGTCGCCGCGCTGCTCTTCAGTTTGGAGGTGTAGGAAGTTGCCGAGCAGCTCCAGCAGCGAATCGGGGTGCAGGGTTTCGGCCCAGAGGTAGGCGGTGCGGTAGGTGCGGCCGGCCGGGTCGGGGGGGTTGCCGGCGCCACCGAGCAGTCCCCGGTTGAAGGGCAGGAAGCGGGTGGACTCGCCGGCCAGCCGGGTAGTCATCCAGACGGTATCGGGGTCGACGGCGAAATGGACGAGGGTGCGGCGCTTGAACTCGAACAGCGGCTCGCGGGGGTCGCGGTCGTGCCGGTACTGGTACACGGCATTGGCGGCGGTCTGGCCGGTGTAGGGGTTTTTCAGCTCCAGGGTGGCCACGGGCAGGCCGTTGAGGCTGAGCACCACGTCGAGGCTCTGAGCGCGGTGGCGGGGACTGAAGTGCAGCTGACGCGTCAGGCCCAGGCGGTTGGCAGCGTATTGAGTGGTCAGCTCGTCGTTCAGGCCGTGGGCAGGCCGGAAGTAGGCCACCCGCAGTAGCCGCCCGTAGCACTTGAAGCCGTGGCGCAGCGTGGCCAGGCAGCCGTGCTGGTCGAGCCAGCGGGCCAGGTCCTGGAGTATTTGTTCGTCGCGACGCTCGCCCAGCATCTGCCCTAGCTTGGCCCACTCCCGCGGCTGACTGCGCTCGATGAATGCCAGCACCTCCGCCCCAAACAAGGCCCGCTCCGGTTGGTAGCCGGCGGCTGGCAGCGCGTAGTAGCCCGCAGCCAACATGTCAGCTTCGATAACGGACTCAAAAGCGGCTTCGGAGGTGTGGGGGTTGGTCATGGGGTAGTTGGAGTAGAATTGGAAGCTAAGTAAGATTCAGCAACAGCCTTAATAACAAAGCAAAATGGGGCAAGCCTCCCATCCACCGGATTCATGATTGTTTTCGCTATTGTCTTTATTTCTTCTAAAGACGGAAAAGGAAAATCCTCGTCTTCTGGGTTAGGAAAATAGGCCTTAATTGCGCCTGCTCTTTCTTTAATAAGGGTAGGATGCCATAATTTAAGCAAGTTTACCGTGTATTCGCCCTTCCCATCATGCCAAGCAATTTTACCATTCTCTTCATAGATGAAAGCCGACTCACATACTATATCGAGCGGTGAAACAAACAATTGCTCATCATAGTCGTCATCCTTTGCGTGCGCACCATAAGTTTCGTCTTTACTGGATTTTGCATTTAGCGCCGCCAGCATATTCTGATAGTCAAGGTCTTTATCAGCCTTCTTTCCGTAATCTGACCCCAATTCTTTCTCAGTCCAAGCGCGTGGGTAGATATGCTCTGTTAAAGCATTGGCACCATTTTCAATTCTACTTCCTGTATAGGCACACAATCCAAACTGCTCATCTATTAAAACTTGACGGAATTCAATCGCGCATGTCGTGCCTTTAAATTCTTTATACTTTGCTTTGCCGCTGGGCTGCTTTCTGGCAATCCATTTCGTAAGGCACTCAGGTAGCGATGTAATTTTATCTATTTTCCTCATTTTGAGCCAAGGCTTGCATTCGTTCGTGACGTTCAATCAGGCTTTCGGCTCGGCTTAAGCTTTCTTTTCCCAAACCCACCTCCCTACGCAAATCTGCCAGAATAGCCTTTGCAGTAGGAAAGTCCTTCTCCCTTATCAACTGCATAATTCTATCCTCTTGGCGGGTCGTCTCCTCATTCTGAATTTGCGCATTCATCAGCACCTGCAAAATCCAGTTTGAATCCATGCCAAAAGCTTGTTTAGGGCGCTCGATACGGTCAGGAGAGTAAATCAGATTGATGCGCTTTCCTTCTACTTCCCCAATTGTTTGCGCTGAATGAGTAGAAGCGATTATCTGACACTGTTTGAAAGTATTCTTCAATCTATCTACAATGTCACGCTGCCACCCTGGATGTAGGTGTAAATCCAACTCATCAATCATTATTACAGCGCTCGATTTATTCAAAGGGTCATTCTCAGCAGGGTTCGCTTGTGCTAAACGCAAAGCCACCTCCAGCACCAGAGCTAATACACTGCGTTCACCATCAGAAAGCTGGCGAACATTCAACTCGTCTTTTCCCTTATCAATTAGCAATACAGGCTTATGTCCGTCGGCCACACGTAAATTGGAGTAACTAGGAAGTAATCTGCTTACTGCTAATTGCAAAGTGTCATGCTGAATTCTATATCGTTCTGATGTAGGGCCTTTAGTTTTAGCAAATTGCACTATACCACGTAACCAATGAACAAAATCTGCTAGTCTTAACTCTCTTGAATCTAATGCACGCTGGTAAGCCGCAGTTTGAGAAGATAATCTGGATTCACCACGAGGTTCAGGGTCAAGCACGGAACGACGTGGGGAAAAATATACAGCAAGGGGAAGTGGATTTGGTTTATAAACCTTTCGCACTTTTCTCATTGTCGGAGTCAACAAAGGCGAACTTGTCCTTACTGATTTATCGTCTAATTCCGCTTTTATTTCAAACTCAAAAGGAACTCCCCCAGCATCAAAGTCTACTTTAATACTTAAGTTATTAGTCCCTATCGTAAAATCGTCGAACGATAATCGTTGCCCTTTGCCAGTAGGTCGAGAAATCAATGGAAAAATATGCGACAATGCTAAGCGTAGTGCATCTAGCGCTGAAGATTTACCTACTCCGTTTACTCCTACTAGCAAATAAACCCCAAAACGCTCCCCTTTTTCGTCCTCTTTGAATTCGAATGTCGCGTTTCGAAATGCACGAAAATTCACTAATGTCAGATTTCTTATGTACATGATTTAGAAATTAATTAAATCAAGCTTCCCCGTTACCGTCGCCGCAATAAGCGCCGCCCGCCGCTCGTGAATTAGGCCAAGACTGATTTCGGTAATTTCACGGAGGGTATCGAGTTTTTTGGTTTCGGCTTCAATGTATGCCGTAATCAGCATTTGCTCGTGCAAATCGGGGAGAGGCAACACCATGTCCCCATACTTCTCGGCGCTGAAGTTTTGAATAGTAGACTGAATAGCACTTTCCCGGATTTGTCCCCAGTAGGTATCGGTAAGTGAGAAGTTGTAGATAAAATCAGCCAATACCTTCCTTAGTTGAGGATGCATTCTAATTAGATAGCCCGCGAAACAAGCTGGCCCCATTGAGGCACGGTAGATGAATGTTTTACCAACCGTTGCGCCGCTTCTCGCCAATAAGACGTCACCATCACTAAGCAGATATGGCTCGGCCAATTCTGGAGCCAGTGAAGCGAAAGTGTCTGACCTTAGATTACCGTCTTCGTCAATATCGGTGATTCGGATGAACCGTGGAAAATCGGGGTTATCCTCGTCGGCTGCTTCATTGGCGCCGTAGTCTAATGGACCTTGAGCCAGATATTTCAACCGCACCACTTCCCAATGGGCCGGCACCTCTCCCAACCACGGCAACCCTGTGGCGCGGCGCGGCGCACTCTCATCTAGACCTTGCGTAAATGCGCGGGTGATGAGGGCACGGCGCTTTTCGGCAATGAGTTCGAGCTGCTCCTGCTTGGCGGCCACCAGCGCATCAAGGCGGGCCGTTTCGCGGTCGAGCAGCGCGGCGAGTTGCTGCTGCTGATGTAGGGGCGGCAGGGGTATCGGAATGTCGCCGATGAAGTCCCATTCAGCCCTCGGCATTTTGGAGCCAAAGGCTGAGGAATTCACCAACTCAATAAAGCCGGGCGTTAGCAGGCAGTACAGTAGGAACCGGCCATCAATGTATGGCCCCGGAGCAAGTACCAACAATTCCGTTGAACATATTCCTTGCCTGTCCGCCAGAATAGCCTTCGCCAAATACGGCCGCAACTTGCTGAACAAGACATCGCCGAATGTAAATACGCTGCCTATGCTCGCAGATTCGCCACCTGTATTCAGCGTTAGGGTACCGTCTTCACCAGGCAATATTTTCCCTGTCCACGGCTCAATGTTTTCCAAGCCGATATAGGTTTCGCCTTCTTCGTATTCTCGTTTCTGCGCCCAGGAGCTAACAAGCCGTTTCAGCCTTACCTCTCGCCAGTTGCCGTGTTGGGGTAAGGTGCCAAACCATTCCATGCTCATACCGTTTCCCCGGCCAGCAGCCGCATAATGCGTTCTTCCACCGCTTTCAGCTCCTCGTCGATGATGTGCAGGGGGCGGGGTTCCTTGTAGGTGTAGAAATGGCGGTTGAAATTGATTTCGTAGCCGGCTTTGTCTTTGCTGCGGTCGAGCCAGGCATCGGGTACGTGGGGCAGCACTTCACGGATGAAGTAGTGGGCCGGGCCATCGAGCGTGACCGGGGTGGCGGTTTCGGTGGGGGCTTCGCCGTCGAGCAGGGCTACGTTTTCGTTGTCGCGTAGCTCCGGGTCGGCCTCGTAGCGCACCCGGAGGCGCACCGGCTGGTTGAGCAAGGGCAGCTGGTGGCCATCGGGGGCGGGCAAGGTTTCGGCGGGGGCCGCTACCCAGCCGGCCACGCGCTCGGCGGCGGTCAGGGCATGGGCGCGGGGCAGATTCAGGGTTTCGGCCACCACGGGGGCGGTGGCGGGGTCGCGGTCGGTAGTCACGGCCCGGAACAGGTTCAGCTCGGGCTTGCGCCACTTGCTGCCGCGCTTCTTCAGCGTCGTTTCGATACGGCCGCGCACGGCGTTCCAGTCGGCATAGGGCTCGCGGCCCAGCTCCTTCTCAATGGCCTGCACGTCGTCGAGCAGGTAAGGGCAGGCATCGAAGAAGCGCCCCTTGCGCTCCAGCGTGAGCTGAAAGCGCAGGCGCAGGGGCCGCTCCACGGTGAGGCGGGTGAAGCCGAAAGCTTCGTTGGGGAAGATGCGCACGAGGTCGCGGTCTTCGGGGTGCTCAAACTCGTCGAAGTTGCTGTAGAGGCGCACGATTGCGGCGGCCTGGTCGGTTTCGCCCAGCCCGCCGCTCCCATCGGCAATGCGGTTACGCTTGCTGCCCAGGCTGCGGCGCATTTTCACGTACTGCTGGCGGGCGTCGATGAGTTGCACCAGGCCCCGGCGGCGCTTCTCCTTGCGGTTGGTGAGTATCCAGATGTAGGTGGTGATGCCGGTGTTGTAGAACAGCTGGTCGGGCAGGGCCACCACGGCTTCGAGCCAGTCGTTTTCGATTATCCACTTGCGGATGTTGCTCTCGCCCGAGCCGGCCCCGCCGCTGAACAGCGGCGAGCCGTTGAACACCATCGCCAGGCGCGAGCCAAACTGCTGCTGCTTGGGGTTGTAGGGCGCAAACTTGCTAATCATGTGCTGCAAAAACAGGAACGAGCCGTCGTTGATGCGCGGCAGGCCAGCCCCGAAGCGGCCATCGAACCCCTTGCGGTCGTGCTCAGCCTGCACCTTTTTCTGTTGCTTCTTCCAGTCGAGCCCGAACGGCGGGTTGGCTAGAAAGTAGTTGAAGGTCTGGTCCTCGAACTGGTCGTCGGTGAGGGTGTCGCCGAGGCGCACGTTTTCCTTTTCGAGCAGTGCCTTGGGGTTATTCTCGTTTTTGATGAGGAAGTCGGCCGCCGCTACGGCGTAGGCGCGGGGGTTGAAATCCTGCCCGTAGGCCAGGAAGTGGGCATCGCGGTTGAGCTTACGCACGTGGTGCTGGGCCTCGGAGAGCATGCCGCCGGTGCCGCAGGTAGGGTCGAGCAGGGTGCGCACGGGGCCGGCAGCTTGGAGCAGCTTATCATCAGGGGTCAGCAGCAAGTCCACCATCAGGTGAATCACGTCGCGGGGCGTGAAGTAGTCGCCGGCCGTTTCGTTGGCGGCTTCGTTGAAGCGCCGGATGAGGTTTTCGAACAGCAGCCCCATTTCGTAGGTGCTCACCTCATCGACGTGCAGGTCGAGATTGGAAAACTGCTTGACGATGAGATACAGGATATTGGCCTCTTCCATGCGGTCGATTTCCTTCTCGAAATCGAAGTTTTTGAAGATGCGCTGCACGTTGGCCGAGAACGAGCGGATGTACTCCTTGAGGTGGCCGTCGAGGTTTTTGGAGTCGGCCACCATGCTGGCAAAGCTCAGCCGCGAGTGGTTGTGAAAAGGCCGGCCAGCCCGGTGGTTGAGAATGGCATCGAGGGCCTCGGGCGGGTAGGGCAGCTTGAATTCTTTTTTTTCAAGCTTGTTTTCCTCGCCCTCTTTTTCTTCCCGCTTGTAGCGTAAAACAGCTTCCTTGTTAGCTTGGTCGAGGCGGTCAAACTCGATGCGCACGACCTCGCGGGTGTCGTCGAGCACGCAGTCGAAGCGGCGCAACACGATGAGCGGCAAGATGACCCGCTCGTATTGGGGTGGGCGGTAGGGACCACGCAACAGGTCGGCTACTTGCCAGATTTGGTTGCTGAGTTCCTGGTGGGAGGGCATACTTCTAACTTATAGGTGATTATCAGCCAACTAAGTAAAAACTGTTGATTGGCAGTGCTAAAGGTAAGTACGCGTAACATAGCCGGTCAATAAGCATTCTTCAGCTAAGCGCTGATGAATTGGCAACCACTCCATTGAAGACAAAAGCTGCGGCGTTTGATTTTCGCCTGTCTGGTCGCTCATTTTTAGTGCTGTAGGCAGAAAGCATATCTGAAGACTGGTGGACGCTTCAGATGCACTTATGGTCGCCAGTATCATAGCAGGGTGCTGTACTCGGTGAGGGTGAAGCGGGCATAGAGGCCGGTAAGGGATGGCACTCTACAGTAGTGGCATTGACTTTAAAATCAGTGCTGGCACTGATGCAACGCATGGTTGGCAGGCAGACTTTTGTAGCTGCGTCAGCAGCTGAATACTTTCAGGGCAAAGTTTTTTACGGCTGTAGGGACTACCTGGCTTTGACTTACGCACATAATCCGCTTCGTTGTATGAATGCTCCTGTTGCCACTCCTCCTGCACCCTTCAGCCAATCTACCGCATCGTTACCACCGCGCACATTTGAAGCAGAGGCCATTTCTGTAGCCTCTATGCCCACTGCCTCCGCTCCGGTGAGCTTGGCTACTCCAGAGGTTCCGTCGGACACGAAGTTTGAAATAGGGTTGGTGATGGCGGGTGCCATTTCGGCGGGCGCCTACACAGCGGGGGTAGTCGATTTCCTGTTTAATGCCTTAGATGCGTGGTATGACCCTCAGCGGTTATCTGCCGATGGGTGGGAAGGTTCCGTTCCACCACACGATGTAAAATTGAAAACGATGGCAGGAGCTTCAGCGGGCGGCATGTGTGCAGCACTGACGGCCATTTCTATCCTCGACGGCGATACTTCACGCTTTCACAATGCTTGGGTTAACCGAATCGACATACGGCCCTTGCTCCAACCGGACGGGCAGCAGGAGCCGCCGGTGACGTCGCTGAAAGACATCCGCAGTGTGCTGAACTGTGAAGTGCTGGACCAGATTGCCAAAGAGGCCATCACGCTACCCAAAGCCCCCAAGTGGCGGCCCTGGCTCGATTCACAGTTGGATTTTTACCTTACGCTCACCAATCTGAACGGCTTGGTTTACGAAGTAACCCAGCAAGGGGGAGCGCCCCAACGCTTTATTGACCATGCCGACCGCATTCAATACCGGTTATTAAAACCGGGAGCACCGGTACCGGTGCCCTCGGACCCGGCTTTGCGGATGCTGCCGGCTACACCCCAGAATCCGCAGCAGCAAGGGATATGGGATGAGCTAAAGACGGCCGCCCTAGCCACTGGAGCTTTCCCGGTGGCATTGCTAAATCGGCGTTTGCTATTTGATAATGATTATTTTAACAACCGTTCGTGGTGGTACGGCGCACAGAGCTGGCCTGCTCATGTGCAGCGCACGGGCCAGCTTGACCCGAACCGTACGCCCGTTCCCGACCCACTGCCGGCGCCTTACCTGTTTGTGGACGGGGGCGTGACGAATAACGAGCCTTTTGAGTTGGTGCGGCGCACGCTGGTGGGCGATGCCAGCGGCTTGACGCCGAGTGTCAAAGAGGGCGAGAAGGCGCGGCAAGCGGCGCTAATGATAGACCCCTTCCCAGCGGATACTAGAGAGGACGGCTATACCGAGATGCAACAAGATTTGTTCCACGTGGTGCCAGCCATTTACACGGCTCTGCGCAACCAGTCGCGTTTCCGCACCGAAGACTTGCTGGGAGCATTGGACCTGGACGAAAGCAGTCGTTTTTTGATTGCGCCTATTCGTACAACGGGAGCCTCCGGTGGCCGGCCGGTGACGCCTAGCCTAGCCAGCGGGACGCTTGGGGCCTTTGGAGGATTTTTGCATCAGCCTTTTCGGGAGCACGATTATCAACTGGGCCGCCGGAACTGCCAGCAGTTTTTGCGGGAGTGGTTCACGTTGCCGGCCACCAATGGCCTGTTCCAAAATTGGCCCGATGAGAAAAAAGCGCTAGCGCGTCCGCGCTCCGGTAATCCGGCCGGCCCGGTTTATCTACCTATTATTCCCCTGCTGGGAGTTGACCTTCAGGCGGAGCTTCCCAGCCCAAGCTGGGACGGAGCCCGGCTGCCCGTTGCCACGCTGGAAAATGAAATAGCTCCCTTGCTGGAACAACGCATTGGCTGGCTTACGGACTTAGTCAAGAAAGATTTGCCCAAAGGCTGGTGGTGGCTTAACACGGGTTATTCGTGGTTTATTCAGCCCAAGCTGCGAAAGCTGGCGCTGAACACTGCGATGAATAAAGTGCGCAGGAGCCTTAATGATGCGGGGTTATTGGTTCCTGAGCAGACAGAGGCGCAACTCAAAGCTCAGGAAGGCTGAGAGCGGGCCGCGATGTTGATTCAGGCCCTTCTGCAAGTTTCTTGTAAAAGCCAATGAATTGCAATTAAGGTGACAGCACACTGATATAAGATGCTGCTTTCGGCTTTTGAATTTGTGTTAGCCATAGTTGGGTCTGCATTTCTACAAATTTGTCCATTTGGCCGATACTAACTGCTCTAAAACAACGTCAGTTATGCGTCTTATTCAGAGCGTTTTCACAGTATTTCGACACGGTGTATTTGTCTTAATGCTACCGCTTTTATTCACAGCTTGCCACGACCTCAAAATAGGGCATAAGCGTGATAATGATAAGGACGGTGTAAAGGATAGGAGCGACAAGTGCCCTGGAACGCCGTCTGGGGTTAAAGTTGACAAAAATGGCTGCCCGCTTGATACAGATGGCGACGGGGTTGAGGATAACCTAGATAAATGCCCCGAGGTGAAGGGGCTAGCCACCTTGCAAGGCTGTCCCGACTCGGACAGTGACGGCGTGATTGACCAGAATGACAAGTGCCCCGACACCCCGGCAGGCGTGGCAGTCGATGCCAATGGCTGCCCGCTGGACCGTGACGGTGATGGCATACCCGACCACCAAGACCTTGATGCCGACAAAGACGGCGTGATTGACCAGAACGACAAGTGCCCTGGTACCCCGACTGGCGTGAGCATTGATGCCAACGGCTGCCCGCTCGATAAAGACAGCGATGGTGTGCCCGACTATCAGGACCGTTGTCCCAGCCGCCCCGGCCCGGCCTCGAACAAAGGCTGCCCCGAGGCGAAAGCCGAAACCAAGAAGCGCCTGCATGAGGCCACAAAGTACATCAACTTCGAATCCAATAAGGTGATGCCGCTTCCGAAGTCGTTTCCGACAATGAAGAACATTGCCGCCATCATGGCTGAATACCCCGATTATACTTTGAGTATTGCCGCGCATACTGACAACTTGGAAAGCAGCAGTGATGGGGGCTTTCGACTTGCGGAGGAACGTGCTGCTGCAGCCCGAACATATCTACTCAGCCAAGGTGTTCCGGCTGCACGCATCGAGGTCCGTCGATACGGTGCAATCAAGCCAATAGCGGACAATGCTAGCGCTGCTGGCCGGTCCCAGAATCGCCGAGTAGATTTCGACTTTTTCCTTGCAGGTGAGCCTAATGCAGCAGAAGTAAAATATGGTCTGGCTCCTGCCAGTAGTCATGTTGAAGCTGGTGATAAAATGACATCATCCCCTTATGTAGATGCTGGCTCGGGTGACGAGGTGTTCACTTCGGGACCGTCGAAGAAGTGTTATGAAGAAGGCTCTGCAGTGTATAACACGCCTCGTAAAATGGTGAAAGGGCTAGTGTACAATGTAGTACTCAGCCTTGTGGCAGGCGTAGTTGACAGTCTGCAACCGCATTCGAATAGTGCTTTGCCCAGGCACATGTTACCTCGCACCACGATAACCGCACACCACCTCATTGCCGACTCCTATTTGGGAGTTCCGGTCGTTCCCAATGAAAGGAATATTACATTGGAGCAAATAAAAATAACCCCATTTATGAATGTCGACCTTAAAGCCGATACTTCGTTTTTCCACGTTAATCCAGAGGAGCCACAAGTTTTTGTGGATGTTAAAAACGATACTATTCAACAGCGCGTGTGGAGGGTAACACCGATGAAGGCTGGGGATTTACTGCCCCTTCTTTTTATTATCAAAGGTTCCTGTGACGATATAAATCTAAAAAACAGTAAGCCATTCTATAAAACTATTCAAGTAAGCGTGACCGAGCCACTAAAACCTACACCAGAACGCGTTACTGATTTTTTAGACTGGCTTAAAAAAAATTTAGCAACCATTGCGGCAATTCTGGTTTCGCTATCAGCCATATATGCGTGGTTCAGGAAAGGAGGAAATAGTCAAACAACTCCCGAAGGTGCTCACAATGGGACTAACGATTAGTTTGTACGATGATTGGTTCTAATGCAAGCAGCTTGTTTTTATTTCCCTGAGACATTGTCTGGCCGGGGTAATAGGCGGCTAGGGGTGTAGGGGGCGGGCTCGTCGTAGGTAGTAGTAAGGGAAGCAGGCGGAACGGTGGCCGTTGCGGTGGTGGGCCCCATGTGGAGACCGCGCCGTTCGAAGGACTGCACGAAGCCGGCGTAGTCGTAGGCGATGAAGGCTAGGCCGCCGGCGGCTTTGAGCTCGTTGAGAAATTGGGTTTGCTCGGGGCGGGGGCGGTCGGTACCGGCTTTGACTTCGACGCCGAGGAAGCGGGCGTCGGCGCGGCGGTAGCCCAGGATGTCTGGGATGCCGCGGCGGCTGTTGGGATGGGGGCGCCATTTGCCGGTGTTGGGGTCGTACTCGCCGCGGTTGGGCTGGGCCCAGGCGGTGAAGCCGTGGGCGTGGAGGTAGCCCAGGATGGCGGTGGTAATTTCTTCGGCGGTGAGAGTGCCGAAATCGAGCGGGGTTTGGGGAGTGGCTACGGGCATGGCACTTCGATGAATGAGCCGATGCTGACCAAGCGGGCCACTTCGTCGGCGGTGGTGGGATAGGCAGGGCTGAACTCGGTGGCGTAGATGCTGCGGCGGTCCTGCAGGATGCTGGCGGCAATGGCCTTGCTGGTTTTGGTGGCGGGGCGGGCGGGCGTGTGGGTGACGCGGTAGAGGCTGCCGCAGCGGGCGCGATAGTAGCGGGTGGTGCTCATGCTAGAAATCTCCTTCGACGATGATGCCGCTCGCTACCAGCGTGGTGCATAGCTGTAGCAGTTCGGCCTTCTCGGCTGGGGTCAGGCCGCCGGCTTTGCGCATCAGGGCATCGTAGCGCTGCCAGAGTTGTTGCGTGGTGCGTGAGTCGGGCATGGTATTAAGTGGTTGGGGCGGGTGAGGCTTGGCGGCGGGTGGCGTGGCGGTAGTTGGCAGTTTCGACCTCCTGGCGCTGCTGCTGGGCCTGCTCGGGGGTGATGAGGCCGCGGGCCTCGCGGGCTTTGGTGATGGTGAGCTTGCGGCGCAGGCTTTCGCGGTTGGGGTGTTCGGGGTCGAGGCGGCGGCGCAGGATGCTGGCGACGACGTTGCCGGCTCCGGCGATGGTGGCTACGGTGGCCGCGTCGTGGCTGGGGCCGGTGGCTTTCAGGTCGCGGTGGCGGGATTCGAGGAAGCTGGCCTTGCGGTCGAAATACTCGCTGATGAGGCGGTAGATGGTGCTGGTATCGAGCGACTGGTAAAATTTGGTGCCGTTGGTGCGGGCCTGTTTCAGCGCCAAGATGAGGTCTTTGAGGCTGTCGTGGGTGTAGGTTTGGGCCAGGGTGTCGGCCAGTTCCAGAATGTCGGCGGCATCAGGTTTGTCGGGCACGCGGAGGCTGTCGACGAAGGCACGTAGGATGAGCACCAGCAACCCAATCAAGGCGCGGTCACCGAGCTGGCGCTGTAGCTGGAACAGCTTGGGGGCAGCGGCGGCCTGGGCCAAGGTGAGGCCCACCGATACCTCGGCCAGCAGGGCGCGGGCTTCGGGGTTGGGAGTGCGGGCCAGCTCACCTATCCCACTTGCTGACGTAACCAGAGCGAGCAGGCCCGCCTCCGGCGTTGTGGGGGCCTGGGTTAGCTGGGTCGTGGCGCTGGACGTTGGGAGCGAGTTTGAGGCGGTTATCAGTAGCATCGTTGAACATGAAGCGTTTGGCGGTGGCTACCCAGTCGGCGCGGCGGGGTGGTTGGCCGGTAATCTTGTCGCGCCAGAGGTTGACGGCCTCGTGGTAGTGGTGGAGGTCGGCCAGGGCGTAGTCGGTGCCTTCGAAAGCGGCCACGAACTTTTGCTTGTCGAATATTTCCGATTCCGGGAAGGTGGTTTCGGGGCGCGGCTGTCGGCCGGCCCGGCGGCGCGGCTCGGCGGGGCCGGTGGTGGCAGCTGCGCGGATGGTTTCGGCCTGCACCCCTTTTTTCTTTGGCGCAACTTTCTTTTTTGGGGCTGCGCCTGGGCTCGGTACTGCACCGTCGGGCGGGGCGGTGTCGTCGAGGACTTCCGCACTTGAAAGCCCGTCGTTGGAAAGCCCCTCCCCTCTTTTTTTTTTCAGGTGCTGCGGCGCTGTTTACATCACTGTTTATATCAACTGTTTTAACTAATAAGGAGTGTTGGCTCACTTGTGCGGCAACCTCGGGGCTGGGTTGCCCCAGTTGTGCGGCAACCGGTTGGCTCACTTGTGCGGCAACCTCGTGCTTTTTGGTTGGCTCACTTGTGCGGCAACCTCCGGCTTTGGGTTGGCCCACTTGTGCGGCAACCTCGGCCCCTAGCTCTACCATCCGGACCTGGCTGCCGTTGGCGCTGTGGCTGGGTTGGTAGGTGAGCAGGCCGAAGGTTTCGAGGGTGCGCAGGGTGGCGGTGTAGGTGTCGCGGTTGCCGATTCTGGCCGCCACCATCAGCCGCTCCCGGTCAAGCGGCAGGGCATCCGGAAACCGGGCGCTGTTCCACTCGAAGAACAGCGCCCAGTAGAGCGTGAAATGGTGCGGGCGGCTCCCGGGGTTGGTGAGCAGCCGTTCGTGGGCGGCGCGGGTGTGCTGGACGTAGTTCAAGGGGCTGGCTCACTACTCCGCTGGGTTGCGTTTGGCTTTGCGCTTAGGGGCCGTGCCCGGCAGGGTCGTACCCGGTAGGGCGGCGGCTTTGGCTACTGCCCCCATTTCACCCATCACCTGCTCGCGCAATTCGTCGGAGGTTGGCAGCTTCTCGGCTTTCGGGCTTTTCGCGGGCTTTTCCTTGAATACCTCGCCCATTTCCATCTCACCGGCCTGGGGCTGCCGGAACATATCGAGCTGGCGGCCGGCCTCGCTGCACTTGCCGCGCAGGGCCGCGTCAATTTCGGCCAGGGCCTCCCCTACCAGCGCTTTCAGGTCGTCGGTATGGGGGTAGTGCCAGGAGTCGGATTCTTCGAACTCCTCGGACGTTTCGGCAAAGCTGACGTACTGGCCGGTCAGGTTGAGCACCTTGCCGCTTTCGAGCTGGCGGAAGCCCATCAGGGTCACGCCGTCCTTCTTGCCGATGATGAGGCCGGTAACGCCGTAGCTGTCGAAGTGCTCCGGCAACTCGCCGCCCAGCTCAGGCCAGAAACTTAGCTCGGTGGTGCGCTCGTCCAGCTGCTCGGTCAGGAGGCAGAAATGGGGCACGAGTTGGGCAAAGCGGGCTTCCAGGTCGGGGTGTACCAATTCGGTGCCCTGCATCGTGAACTCGCGGGGCTTGCTCTGCAGGTCGAGCTGCTCGCTGAACTCAGCGGCCAGCAACTGCTTTTTGACGGTGGCCTTCTGAATGGTGAGAAGGGACTTCGGGGCCTGGGGGTCGTACCCGGCAGGGCCGACGACGGGGGTAAGCTCGGTGCTCATGGGGTTAGGAGTATTTGGTGGTGGGTGGTGAATACCGCGGCGGCAAACCCTCGCGGGGTCAGGCTGCGGATATTGGCGCGGTTCTTTGAGCCGGGTACTTTGTCGACCATGGAGCCGTGAATGGGAAAGACGGGGCGCTTCTCCGGCATCTGGAAGCCGTGGCCGGTCCAGAGGCAGGTGTGCTTGGTGTAGGCTTCCTCGGTGGGGTTGGCCAGCCAGCCGGCGTATTCGCAGGGGCTGAACCGGTGCTCGGGCTCGCGCCAGTAGTGGCGCAGCTGGCCCTTGGGGTTTTCGATGAAGTAGGGCGCGCCCAGGCGTTCGCAGAGGTCGGCGGCGGTGCCCACCAGGTCGAGGGCGGCGGCCAGCGCCCGCAGGCCTTTCACCCGGAACAGGTGCGCGCCGGCGTTGCTCAGGTCGGTGCAGGGTGGGAAAGCGGCGACGAATGCGATGGGGCCGGGGGGCGGGGCGAAATGGCGCACGTCGCCGCCGACCAGGCAGACATTGCCCATCCACGTTTCGCCGGCGGGGTGCTGCACGTCGACGCAGTAGCAGGTGTAGCCGGCGGCGGCCCACGGCTCGACGAAGCGGCCGGAGTGGTCAAAAAGGGAGATGACGACCTGGCTCATGCGGCGGCGCGGTGTCCTCGGCGTGGGTATTTATCGAGCGCCGACGTGCTGAATCCCCAATCCTTCTCATTGAGGCGCACGCCCTGGATGCGGCCGGCGCGGCGGGCGCGTAGCAGGGCATCTGCGCTCAGGCCGATGTACTCGGCGGCGCGGGCGGTGCTCAACACTTCGTCGGGGGCGGTGGTGGTGGCCAGGGTGCGGGCCTGCTCGGCTGCTTCGAGCTTGGTGATGCGGCCCACCAACTCGGCAAAATCTGCGGCCTGCATGATGATGGCGGGCTGCATGACTACGCTTCGGCTATCAGTTGGCGAGCACGCTCGGCCAGCTCGCGGCGGCGCGTAAACTCGGCTTCGGCCACCTGCATGAACGTTTCGGCAACCTCCGGCCGCGTGTTGCTGCCGGCAATGGCCTGGTAGATGGTGCTGCGGCTGACTTTGATGCCAGCGTCGGACAGCTTGGCCAGGGTTTCTTGCACTACGGTGTTCTTAGCTCCCAGTTTTTGCAGTACAAGCTGCAATGGCGTAGGCTCTTTCTCGTTTTGTTCCATGTTGTTTCCTGTTTGAGTTGTATATTGCAAAACAATTCGCGCATTATTCTGCACAAACATACGCCTATTTCAACACAACAAGTACAATAAAACAGGAAGTAACATGGAAATCTCTGACAATGAAACAGAAAACCTGCCTCCTGTCGTTCAGCGGGTACAGGAGGTTTTTGACCATTACGGCCTGAATGCCAGTAGTGCGACGAAGGCCCTTGGCTACAATACGACGAGCAAGCTTTACAGTATTCTGAAAGGTTCGGAGCCTTCCCTTCCTACTCTCGTGGACTTTTTAACCAAGTGGCCGGACCTATCGCCCGCGTGGCTGACGTTGGGCGAGGGGCCGATGCTGCGGAGCGCCGGCGGCGGTGCTACAGCAACGCGGGTGCTGGGGGCCGGGCCGGGCCATGCCGTGCACGGCTTCGGGCGGGTGCTGGCCGTGACGGTGGATGCGGCGGGCGATGAGAACATTACCAGTGTGCCCGTAATGGCGCAGGCGGGCTACACGCGGCAGCACAATGAGCCGGTGTTTCTGCGGCAGCTCCAGCAGTTCCGTTTGCCGGGTTTTAGTAATGCCACTTACCGGGCCTTTGAGGTGGAAGGCGACAGTATGCTGCCGCTGATTAACCACGGCGATTTCGTGATATGCTCGGTGGTGGAGCGGTGGGACCTGCTGCAGCCGGGCCGCATGTACGTGGTGGTAACGAGCGAAAGCGTGATGCTCAAACGCCTGCGGGCACGCATTACGGACGTGGACAGAATGGTGACGCTGTACTCCGACAACGTCAGCGTGCTCCCCTACGAGTTGCCGGCTGCGGATATTACGGAGCTGTGGATGGTGCGCGGGTATTTGTCAACCTACATCCCCAGCACGCCCGACGTCACGGCCGAACGGCTGTGGCAGGTATTTGACCTGTTGGGCCTGGACCGGGGAGAGGTGCGGCGACATTTGGAGGAAAATGGCCCCAATTCTGTCCCCAACAGATAATCACCCCTGCCCTATTTACTTATTTACAATAACTTATATCAATCGGTCGCATTCCGGCTCCGGGTACTAGGAAGGTCTAACGACCACCCACAAATCAAGCCTCAAAAGCTGTAAATCTGGCAACAGATGCAGTTTTTGAGGCTTTTTTGCGTTCGGGCCAATCGGGGTTCTAATGCTCAGGCCGCTTTTTTTATCACTTCACCTTCGTGCCAGGCAGCAGGGGCACAGTTTCAACGAGTTCGAGCGACTTGACCATTACCTTGGTGCCGTTCTTATACTTCAGGAAGTGAGGCGTTTGCAAATGTGCCTTGTAGGCCGCCGGGCTGGCATATATTTCCAGAATTGTGATGCGCGTGGGATTCGCTCTGTCCGCCACTGGGTATAAAGTCAGTACACCGGGTTCGACGCGCAAGGCCGTTTTAATCCCCTCCTTCAGCGCCGCCTGGTAGCTTTCCAGCTGCGCCGGGTAGATTTCGAGCTTCGCCAGATGCACCACCTGGTTGCTTGGCTGAGCGGCCGCGCTGCCACCTGCCATTAAAGCCAACAGCCAAGCGGTGAGCAACATGAAGCCCAGGCAGAGTGCTTTCGTTTACATGGGAAGTAGACGTTGTTTTTTGCTTGCATCGAGCACTCTCGTCAGGACTACGCGGCCGGCATCGGCGGCTTTTTGCCGATACTGGCCTCCTCCAGGGAGAGGAACTGCCGGAGTTGCGGCTCCGTGAGCCCAATGTTCATGCCCATGCCCAAATGGGCTTGCAGCCTGGGCTCGACGCCGCCCAGGCTTACGAGTACCGATATAGTGGCCAGTTCCCGGTCCTGATAGCTCGTTCGACATGGTCGGCGAACAGGTGTTCCTTCAGAAACACGTCAATTTCCGGGCTGAAGGCGTTGGGGCCGGTTTTGGGTTGGCCGGTGAGGGTTTCCAGTACCTGCTTGCCGCGCTCTCATACTTGGGCGCGGTGCTGGTGATGGGCGCGGCGGCTTTGCCCATTGCGTCCTGAATGCCCCTGGCCTTGCGCCCGTCCAGCACTTTCATCAACGTGCTGATGCCGTTGAGGCTGCGGGGAAAGCCGCAGTAGGCAGAGAGCAGCACCAGCACTTCTTTCGCCTCGTTCACCGTCAGGCCGGCCTCTAGGCCGTCGGCTACGGCTTTATGGAGATAGGGCAAATCACCTTTGGCCGTGAAAGCCGAAATGGTGACGATGGATTGCTCCCGGTCCGTCAGCGATTCGGTTTGTGAGACCTTGGGTTGTGCATTCATAGGGAGTAAAAAAACAGGAGCCAAACGGCTAATGCCGTTGAGCAAATGCGGGCGTTTTCCATGGCGCGGGGCCCGGGTACTAGGCCTGCGCCGCCTGGTATTCTTCGTCGGTGACGGGGGCACCCCAGTCCGCCACGCCTTTGCTGACGCCGGGGTTAATGGCGTAGTGGGTGAAAATGCTGGTGGCGGAGGCCCCGTGCCAATGCACCACGCCGGGGGCAATGCTCACGGCATCGCCGGGGCGCAGCAGACGGGCTGGCTGGCCCTGCTCCTGATAGTAGCCCACCCCGGCGGTCACGACCAGAATCTGGCCGCTCGGGTGCGAATGCCAGTTGTTGCGCGTGCCGGGCTCGAAGGTGACATCGCCCACCGTACAATCCGTGGGGTTGCCCTCTACCACCATGGTCACCCAAGCGGTGCCGCCGGTAAAATACTCGGCCGGAGCCTGCTTAGTAGCTGGAATGGCCGGGGTTTTTGCTTGTTCGCTCATGATGCTGGAAAGGTTTGTACTGCGTTGGTGCGGGTTAGAATACGCAATACAAAGGTCCCAGGGCCATGAGCCGGAAGAAAGCAGGAATCAACCGGCTTTGTATGTAATTCAAACAGGCAGCGAATTTGCGTGCCGCCCTTGAACTAAACTGCTACCATGCGGTGTGGCGTTTGCCGCCCTCGAAGCAGGCGGCTGCTCCAGCTGCCGGCCACGGCGGTGTGGGAAGCTATACGGTCAATTGGGCACCTGACCGGTGCCACTCCCAAACCAGCCACGACGCGATACCAAGGCAGCCAACCTGCCTTCTGTGGCTGCTCAGCCTTTTCCGAAAATTCGGAGCTAAGATATTACTCCTTAGTTACCAAGACGGGCAGAAAGCGAACTTGCTCAGTTTAAGCCCTGACCAACCAGTGGTTGGCCGGCGGTGCCTTCGAGGGGAATGTAGTGGCGATGAAAAAGGTCGTCCCTGCAGACGTACATTTCGCCGGTGGGCTCCGTGATTACCCAGTCGCCGGCAAACACGGTAAACCGCCCGTGCCGGGTGGCCAGGTAGGCATGGGGCGGGCTGGGCAACAGCCCCCCACCTCCCGGATGACCGGATTCTTCGCCGGAAAGCCCGGCGATGCGCAGCCCCGGAAGCCACTGAGTAGCTTCTACTATTTCAGCAGGTTGGCGAGTAAAAAGCGGCATGGCAATGGTTTTTCTTCGGGGAGCAATCAGCAGCGGCAGCGATACGGCGGCAGTCCTTGACCGCGCTTATTGGCGACTGCTGTTCCTCCAATTCGTCCCGATTTGAAATGGTAGGCAAACAAGTTTTTTGCAAGATTAAGCTTCATGCAATGAATGTTTTATGAGTAAAGCTGAATAGGTACAATTCATTTTTACTCCATCTTTGGAGCCGATTCCTGTTGTGATTTGCCTCATTTTTTGGCCGTCCCGCCGTTCTTGAATTGCTGTGAAGTTGGGGTTGCTCACTTTTACAGGAAGCCCATTCGGGCCTCAATCATTATAAAATAATTTTATATTTGTTTTCACAAATAAAAACCCGCCTTTCTCCCCCTTCGACTCAAGTATGAAACACTTCCTCTCCGTTTGTGCGGCGTGCGCTTCCTTGGCCATGGCCGGCTGCGAGCAAGCCCAAGAAGCCAAAAACGCCTACAGCGCCATTGCCACCACCACCAAGGCGGCCAAAGAAATGTCGAACAGCATGCAGGCCGCCCAGTCGCGCCAGGAAGAACGGAAGCAGCGGGGCGACACGCTGGCCCTCAACTATAAGGAGCTGCAGAAGTACCTGCCCGCCAGTCCGGCCGGCTACACCGCCGACGGCGGCCCCGAAGGCCAAAGCACCAACATGGCCAATATGCACATGTCGACCGCTTCGCAGAAATACAAGAAGGGCGACCAGACCCTGAGCGTGGCCCTGGTGGACTACAACAGCGCCGCGCCGCTCTTCATGGGGGCCACGGCCATGATGAATTCGGGCCTGGAGATGGAAGACGACAACCAGCTCACCCGCGGCCTCAAGCTGGATAAAACCGGTGTGAAAGGCATGGAAACGCTCGACAAGAAGGAGCACAAAGCCACCGTGGTAATGGGCATCGGCGACCGGTTTCTGGCCACCGTGGAGGCTTCGGGGCAGGACAACACGGACTTGGTGAAGTCGGTGGCCCGGAACCTCGACCTGGACGCCCTGGCCAAGCGGTAAGCCACTGGCGCGGGCAAGCCCCACGGCACGGCAAACGCCCCCGCAGCCTGGCGCCGCGGGGGCGTTTTTTTGGGTGCCGCCCGCAGCGCATCCTAAAAAACTATCCCGACCTTGCCAAAACTTTCCCGGCAACTCCTCTCTTTTCTGCCGGAATTCGTTTTCTGCACCAGAACCAAGCCCCACAAACTCGACCTCCGATGAACGCAACCCCCTCTAAGCATTCCTTTGGCATGATTGGCCTCGGCACCATGGGCCGCAACCTGCTGCTGAATTTGGCCGACCACAACTTCGCCGTGGCTGGCTACGACAAAGACGCCGACAAAGTGGCCCTGCTGGGCAAGGAAGGCGCCGGCAAGCCCGTGGAAGGCTTTGCCGAGCTGGCTCCTTTCATCAGCAGTCTGCAAACGCCGCGCTCGGTGATGATGCTGGTGCCTGCCGGCAAGATTGTCGACAGCGTGATTGACGAGCTGCGGCCTTTGCTTTCCCCCGGCGACATCATCATCGACGGCGGCAATTCCCACTTCACCGACACCGAGCGCCGGGCCAAGGCCCTGGAAGCCGAGGGCTTCCACTTCTTTGGCATGGGCGTGAGCGGCGGCGAGGAAGGCGCCCGCTTCGGCCCCAGCATGATGCCCGGCGGCGATAAGCAGGCTTATCAGGTGGTGCAGCCCATGTTTGAAGCCATCGCGGCCCGCGTAGACAATGAGCCGTGCGTGACGTACATCGGCCCCGGCGCGGCCGGCCACTTTGTGAAAATGGTGCACAACGGCATCGAATACGGCCTGATGCAGCTCATTGCCGAAACCTACGCGGTGCTGAAAACCGGCCTGGGCCTGGATAACGCCGCCATCGGCCAGGTGTTTACGCAATGGAACGCGGGCCGCCTGCAGTCTTTTCTGCTCGATATTACCAAGGATATTTTCGGCTACATCGCGCCGGATACCGACCATTTGCTGCTCGACGACATCAAGGACGAGGCTCGCTCCAAAGGCACGGGCAAGTGGACTTCGCAGGTGGCGATGGATTTGGAGCTGCCGATTCCGACCATCGACACGGCCGTGGCCATGCGCGATTTATCCAAGTATAAAGCCTTGCGCGAGCAGCTGGCGGGCCTGTACGGCCCAGCGGCCGGGGCGCTGCCGGTGGAGCACGGTGCCTTTCTGGCGCAGCTGGAGCAGGCGTTTTACTTCAGCATGGTCATCACCTACGCACAAGGAATGCAGCTGCTGACCAAGGCTTCGAAGGATTACAACTACGACTTGCAGCTGGCCGAAATTGCTAAAATCTGGCGCGGCGGCTGCATCATCCGCTCGGGCTTCCTGAACGAGATTTTCAACGCCTACAAAGGCACGCCCGATTTGGGGCATTTGCTGCTCGATGGGCAGGTGCAGAAACTGGTGAACGAGGCCGCACCGGGCTCCCGGGCCGTAGTAGCCGCCGCCGCCACGGCGGGCCTGGCCCTGCCCGGCTACATGGCCTCGCTGAGCTACTTCGATACGTTCCGCACGGCGCGCATGCCGTCGAACCTGATTCAGGCCCAACGCGATTATTTTGGGGCACACACCTACGAGCTGATTGGCAAAGAGGGCGTTTTCCACACGCAGTGGACGCCGGAGCACGAGGACGCAGCCAACAAGAAAGACGTGGAAGTTGGCCAGGAGCACAAAACGGAGAAGCCCGTCACGCCGAACAAATAGCCTCCCCCGCATCGGCATCACCTCTCATTCGCAAAGCACCCCACTGGCATGAATAGCCCGAAAAATAATCAGCCGACCATCTTCGTCATCTTCGGCGGTACCGGGGATTTGAACGCCCGCAAGCTGGCCCCGGCGCTCTACAACTTGTTTTTGGATGGCTGGCTGCCCGAGCAGTTTGCCATCATCGGCACGGGCCGCACCGAGCTCACCGACCAGGCTTTCCAGGAAAAGCTGCTGGCTGACATCAACCAGTTTTCGCGTAATGGCAAAGCCAAGCCTGCCACCTGGACCACCTTCGCTCCGCACATTTATTACCAGGTGGCCGACGTAAAAAACGCCGATACCTACCAGGCCTTCGCCGGGCACATCGCGCACCTGGAAAAGGAATGGAGCACCAAAGCCAACGTGATTTATTACCTGGCAGTGGCCCCCGAGTTCTTCCCGATTATCGCCACCAACCTGGCCAAGAGCAAGCTGGCAGCCGACCCCGAGTGCACGCGCATCGTCATCGAAAAGCCGATTGGACATGATTTGGAGTCGGCCCGGGCGCTGAATAAGCTGCTGGGAGAGATTTTCGACGAGCAGCAGATTTACCGCATCGACCACTACCTGGGCAAGGAAACGGTGCAGAACATCATGGCTTTCCGCTTCGCCAACGCCATCCTGGAACCGCTCTGGAACCGCAACTACATCGAGCACGTCCAGATTTCGGTGACCGAGCAGCTGGGCGTGGGCGACCGCAGCGGCTACTACGACGGCGCGGGCGCCCTGCGCGACATGATTCAGAACCACCTATTGCAGCTGCTGTGCCTGGTGGCTATGGAACCGCCCGTCAATTTCAACGCCGACGAAGTGCGCAACCGCAAAGTGGACGTGCTGCGCGCCATGCGCCGCTTCACGCCCGAGGAAGTGCGTGAGTCGGCGGTGCGCGGGCAGTACGGCCCCGGCTGGATTGAGGGCAAACAAGTACCCGGCTACCGCGAGGAAAAAGACGCCAACCCGCAGTCGAACACCGAAACCTTCGCCGCCGTGAAGTTTTTCGTGGACAACTGGCGCTGGCAGGGCGTGCCGTTCTACGTGCGCACCGGCAAGCGCCTGCACCGCTCGGCATCCATCATCAGCATCCAGTTTAAGGACGCGCCGCACTGCGTTTTCCCGCCCGAAACGGGGGAAAGCTGGCAGCAAAACCGCCTCATTATCAGCATTCAGCCCGAGATGAGCATTCGGCTGCAAGTGCAGGCCAAGCGCCCCGGCCTCGACATGATGCTGAACACCGTGGACATGGTGTTCGACTACAAAGGCACCTACATCGCCGAGGCCCCGGAAGCCTACGAAACGCTGTTGCTCGACACCATGCTCGGCGACCAGACCCTGTTCATGCGCGGCGACCAGGTGGAAGCGGCCTGGGACCTGGTGATGCCCATTCTGAACTCCTGGCAGGGCCGCACCAGCCAAAGCTTCCCCAACTACTCGGCCGATTCGTGGGGGCCGGAAGTGGCGGAGGCGCTCATCGCCCGCGACGGCTTTCACTGGTTTTCCCTGCCCCTCAACGCCAAGAAATAGCCATGCCCCAGCACGTTTATGCAACGGTGGAGGACGTGCTGCACGGCCTTGCCGACTACTTTGTGGCGCAGGCCGACGCGGCCATTGCGGCGCGCGGCCGGTTTTCCGTGGCGCTGTCGGGCGGCAGCTCACCCAGGAAACTGTACGAGCTGCTGGCCTCCGAGGCGTACCGGGACCGAGTGAAATGGCAGCAGGTATTTTTCTTTTTCGGCGATGAGCGTGACGTTCCTCCCACCGACCCGGAAAGCAACTACCTGATGGCCAAAACGGCCCTGCTGGAGCCGTTGCATATTCCGGCCGCGCACGTTTTCGCCGTGAATACCCTGCTGCCGCCCGCCGAGGCGGCGCAGGCCTACACCACGGCCATTCAGGATTTCTTCGGTTCAGAAAAGGCCCGGTTCGATGTAGTGCTGCTGGGCCTGGGCGACAACTCCCACACGGCGTCTCTGTTCCCGCATACCGCCGTGCTGCAAGTGGCCACGGCCAGCGCCCAGGAGGTTTTCGTGGAGGAAATGCAAGCCTACCGCATTACCCTGACGGCCCCAATGATAAACCAGGCCCACGCCGTGGCCTTCCTGGTGTACGGCGCCGGCAAAGCTGCCGCCGTGCGGTCGGTAATAAATGGCGCCCGGGATATTGAGCAATACCCCGCGCAGTTGATTGCCCCCACAAAGGGCGAACTGCACTGGTTTCTGGACGAGGCAGCGGCGGCGAAGCTGGCGTAACCTCATCCCCTGCCCCCCTCTCCCGTGGAGAGGGGGCACCAGTTCAGCGCAGATAATGGTTCAGTTAAAAGTCAAAAGGGAAGAATTAAAATTCGTGTGTGATTTTAACTCTTCCCTTTTGACTTTTAACTACCTGTTACGGCAGCTTCGAGAACCCATCCACCGCCACAGGCTCTGCGCCGGCCCGCCACACCATCACCAGCTCGCCTTGCGCCACTAAGGCAGCCCGCGCCAGCCCGATGAACAGGCCCTGCTCCACGACACCGGGGATATTCTGGAGTTGAGCCGCCAGTTGTTCCGGGTCCGGTATTGCCTCAAAGCGGCAGTCAACCAGCAGGTTGCCTTGGTCGGAATGGGCCAGCTCGGAGGGCTTTTGGTGGTCGGGCCGCACCACCGGGGCGCCGCCGAGGGCCGCCACGGCATCAAGCACCCAGGGCAGCGCGAAGGGCACCACTTCCAGCGGCAGAGGAAAGTGGCCGAGCTGGGCCACGGCCTTGGAAGAGTCGGCGATAATGAGCCAGTAATCGGAGGCGGTGGCCAGCACTTTTTCGCGCAGCAAGGCCCCGCCACCGCCTTTGATGAGGCGCAGGTGCGGGTCGAGCTCGTCGGCGCCGTCCACGGTCAGGTCGAAGCGCAGGCCGCGGCGCGGTTCCAGCAGCGGAATGCCGGCGTGGCGGGCCAGGTCTTCGCTGGCGCGCGAGGTGGCCGTGGCCTGCACGCGCAAGCCGGCCTGCACCCGCTCGCCAAGCTGGGTGATGAAGTGCGCCGCCGTGCTCCCGCTGCCGAGGCCGACAATCATGCCATCGCGCACCCAGCGCAGAGCGGCGGCGGCGGCGCGCTGCTTTTCAAGGTCTAGCTTGTTTTGGACTTCGGATGAAAGCTCTGCCATTGCGGATGGGAAGTTACGCGGCAGCTTCAGCAGGCTGGCCGTGAGTGGATGATGAGGGAGCCAAAGTAACAACTACGGGCCGGATGCGGCGGCCGTGGCAGCCAGCACATCCCGATGCTCGTTTTGCCCAAACTTCTATTTTTCCCACCCGTTATGCTTCTTGGTATTGTGCCTTCGAGTGGAATTGTTGCATTTTTGCGCTTCATCCTTGCCTGCTATATGTCCCACCCCATTTCTTCCCGCCGCCGTTTTCTGTCCGCCAGCGGGCCCGGCCTGCTGTCCATCGCCCTATTTGCCGGCTGCGTGCGGCCGGTGGCCAGCACGGGCAGTACCAAAGATTACCTGCTGTACGTGGGCACTAACGTGGCTTCGGAGCAGGAAAGCACGATTTTTCTTTACCGTGTTTCCCCCACTACCGGCACGCTCACCCGCGTGAGTGCCCAGCGCGGCGGCCCCAGCCCGACGTATATGACCTTGGCCCCGAACCACTGCTTCCTGTATGCGGTGAACGAAACCCAGACGTTTCGGGGCGCCGTCAGCGGGGGCGTCAGCGCCTTCGCCGTGGACCCGCACACCGGCGACCTCAAGCTCCTCGACCAGCAGCCTTCCAACGGGGCCTCGCCCTGTTACATCAGCCTCGACCACACCAGCAAGGCCGCCCTGGTAGCCAACTACGTGACTGGCAACGTGAGCCTGCTGCCCATCGCGGCCGATGGCCAGCTCGGCGCGCCCACCACCGACCAGCACACCGGCAGCGGCCCGCACAAAAACCAAACCGGCCCGCACGCCCACTGCCTCCTCCCCGACCCGGCCAATAAATTTGCCTTCGCCGTGAACCTGGGCACCGACCGCGTGTACGCCTACCGCCTCGACCCGGCCAAGGGCCAGCTCACGCGCCTGCCCGAACCGGCGTTTACGGCCAAGCCCGGCGCGGGGCCGCGCCACCTCGTGTTCCACCCCAACGGCAAGCTGGCCTACCTGGTGAATGAGTTGAATTCGACCGTGACGGCGCTGGCCTACAACGCGGCCACGGGCCAGTTCCGGGAGCTGCAAACCGTGTCGGCGCTGCCGGCCAGCTACACGGGCGAGAATTCCTGCGCCGATATTCACGTAGCGCCCAGCGGCTTGTTTCTGTATGCTTCCAACCGGGGCCACAACAGCATCGCGGTGTTTGCCATCGACACGGCCAACGGCACCCTGGTGCCCATTCAGGACGTGGACACCCAGGGCAAAACGCCCCGCAACTTCACCCTCGACCCCTCGGGCCGCCTGCTGCTAGTGGCCAACCAGAACTCCAACAACGTGGTCACCTTCCGCGTCGACCCGCAATCGGGCCAGCTCGCCCCCACCGGCCAAACGGCCGAAGTACCCTCCCCCATGTTTTTGCAGGTGGTGGAAGATTTCACCCGGTAAGCCTGCGCCGGCAGCGCCCGCCCGGCAACGCCGGGAGCCGGCGAACGTAAGCGGGCCTGCTCAGCCACTTCATCGCCGCCTCTGCTACTTTGCTCATGACCGAACCTCGCCAACTCCACGAGTCGCAATTTCCGCTGTATGTGAAAGCGCCGCTGGTGCTGCTGGGCCTGGCGTTGGCCGTGTTCACGATACACATTGCCAGCGACATTATTTTTCCGCTGTTTTTCGCGGCCATTTTCGCCATCATGCTGCACCCCGTGGAGCAGTGGCTGCTGCGGCACCGGGTGCCCAAGCTGTTGGCCATCACGCTCACGGTGGTGCTGGGCGTGGCCTCGCTGCTCGGCCTGATGTACTTTATTTACCTGGAAGCCTCGCAGCTTTCCAGCCAGATGCCGCTGTTCAAGGCCAAGTTTACCCAAACCTCCACCCAGGTGCACCAGTGGCTGCAAAGCCGCCTCGGCATCAGCGACCAGAAGCTGCAAGGCTGGCTGAGCGAGGCCGGCAACCGCGCCTCGTCGCTGCTGGGTGGCACGCTCTCGGCCGTGTCGGGGCTGCTGGTGGTGGCCACGCTCATTCCGGTTTACATCTTCCTGTTCTTCCTCTACCAGCGGCGCCTGGTTGATTTCCTGACCCAAGTGTTTTCCGGCCACCGCCAGGACAGCGGCGTGGCCGAAGTGCTGCGCGAGAGCAAGGCCACCATCCAGAGCTACATGATTGGCCTGCTCATTGAAGCCAGCATCGTGGCCACGCTCAACACCACGGCGCTGCTCATCATTGGGGTGCCGTATGCGCTGCTGCTGGGCGTGCTGGGCGCATTGCTAAATTTTATTCCCTACATCGGCGGGCTCATTGCCATCGCGCTGCCCATGCTCATGGCCTTCGTGGCGCAACCCGGCTACGGCCACGCGCTGGCCGTGCTGGCCGCCTATATGCTCATTCAGTTCATCGACAACCACTACCTGATTCCGCGCATCGTGGCCTCCAAAATCAAGGTTAATGCGTTGGTGGCCATTGTGGGCGTGCTGGTGGGCAATGCCATTGGGGGCGTGGCGGGCATGTTTCTGGCCCTGCCGGTCATCGCCATTCTCAAAATCGTGTTCGACCGCATTCCGCCGCTCAAGCCCTGGGGCATGCTGCTCGGCGACGAAGAAACCCCGCGCGGCCGCCGAGTCAACCCGGCCAGCCCGGCCGCCGTGGCGGCTGAAAAGAGCGTCGAAATCAACTAATGCCTCCCGCAGGCTTCACAGCTGCACCCCAATCAGCCACGCTTCAGCCGCTTCCACGGTCGAAAACCGCTGAAACACAAAGTTGACCGGCGCCGCCGACACCACCGATTGCGTGGAGAGCCGATGGAGCGGGTCGGCCCCTTCCACGATGGCGCAATGGCGGGTGCGGGCCTGAGTCATGGCCCGCGGAATCCAGGTTTCGGTGAGCCACTGCTGGGCCGGGCCCGAGAGAGGCGCGCGCTGGCCATGGTCCGACAATATTTTCCGGGACCCCGAGGTGAGCAGCAGCGCCAGCACTTGGTCGTAGTATGCTTTGATGGTGTCCAGCGTCAGCCGTTCGGGGGACCACGCCAGCCGCACAAAGCCCGCCTGGCTATGAAAAAGCTTGCCGGCAGTATTTTGAAAACAAAGAGTTTCTTGGGAGCGGGGCAGCAAATTCATACTTGGGCGCGCGCCTACAACAGCAAAAGACTGTTGCAGGGCCAACAAACTTACGCCCGAGGCCGGAAAATGCGCGAAAAGGCCCAACAAAACCACAATTGCCGCGTACTAACAGCCCATCCAAAGTTGGCATCATAAGCTTGGCATTAGCTGAATATTTTACCTTATTTTCAGCAAATTACGCTATCCGGATTATTCATCATGCGTTTATATTTTGAAAACCCCATCGGGCGTTTGCTCGAACACCCCGACGGCTATGCCTTGGTGCAATACGCCGCCGGCCCCCGAGATTTTGCTACGTTTCAGGCCTTTCTGACCCACACCGGCCAACTGTTGCGCCGCTACGGCTGGCACAAAATGCTGGCCGACCAGCGCGCCATGGCCCCCTTCACCGAAGAAGAAAGCCACTGGATTACCAACCACTGGCTGGCTCGCAACGCCAGCGACGGCTATGAACTCTACGGCGCGGTGGTGATTCCCAGCAACGAGTATGCCCGCCTCGCGCTGAACGTGGTGATGAGCACGGCCCAGCATTCTTCCCTCACTTACCGGCTGTTTGAAGCCGAGCCCGAGGCCACTGCCTGGCTGCGTGAGCTGCGGCTGCCCAGTGGTACTTGAGTTACTCGTTGGTAGTTGTTAGCTCATTGGCAACTACCAACGAGTAACTACCCTCTCGAACTTGTGGGCGACAGCGCTACTTCTGCTACCACGGCGGTGCTCCCACCCATGTCGTCGTCGGTCACCAGCAGCAATTCCCACCGGCCGGCTGCCAGGGCACGGCGCACGGCCAGGCCTTCCACTTTGCCGTGGTACGCGTGCCCATCGGCCCATTGCAGGCGCGCAAAGGCGCCGGTGCCGGCTTCCAGGTTCACCAAGCCAATGAAGGAGCCCAGCACGGCCCCGTCGAGCACGGCATCGGTTGTGTTTTCGACCGATGCCGTGACGAACAGCAGGTCATCGACGAACGTGGCCCCGGAGAAGCCGGCCGGGCAGCCGTCAATTTCGGGCAACTGAAATTTCAGCACCTGCACGTCGGGCGCTGGCCCACCAGATGCCGCAAAGACGAGCGCAGCCGCCAGCGGCAGCCGGAACAGCAGCGCCGCGTCGGCCCGGCCCACCGTGCGCTGAAACAGCAGCAGTTCCGTGGCCGAAGTGGCGGCGGCTTCCAGGTTCAGCACCGTGCCGGGCGGCAGATGGGGCTGGAGCAGGGCGTAGAGTGGCGCAAAATCCTGCTCCTCGGGTACGGGCGCAGCCCCGGTTTCGGTGGGCACAAACCAGCCGCGGGCGCGGTTGGGCCGGCTGCCCGAGCCAAACAGGAGCAGGCCGGGCCGGCCGTCGGGCCAGCAGAGCGCCGCCATGCATTCCAGGTCGGGCTTGTCGGGCTTGGGAATGCGGGCCGGGCCGGCGGGGTCGGAATCAAAAAGCCGCACCGGGC
>NZ_JAGEMO020000068.1 GCF_017921975.2 Hymenobacter terricola | reverse complement strand
GGTCGGGCTTGTCGGGCTTGGGAATGCGGGCCGGGCCGGCGGGGTCGGAATCAAAAAGCCGCACCGGGCCTGTGGGCCTCAGCGTGGCGGCGTCGAGCCGGTGCAAAAAGGCCGAATCATCGCCAATAACGTAGGCGGTATCGCCAATAATCTCCACCCCGGAAGCGGACGGCAAGCCAGGAATAACGGCTTCGGAAAGGATGGTGGTGGTCATTTTGCTATTTCACAATGACGAGCTCGACCCGGCGATTCAGGCGGCGGGTTTCCTCGCGCTCGTTTGAATACTTGGGCTTCGAGCCGCCAAAGCCCACCGTGGCAATGCGTTTTTCATCAACGCCCCGGCCCACAAGGTAGCGCTTCACCTCAGCCACGCGGTCTTCGGAGAGCTGCTGGTTTTTGTCGGCCGGGCCCACGTTGTCGGTGTGGCCTTCGAGGCGGACTTCGGTGGCCGGACTGGCTTGCAGGGCAATGGCCAGCCGGTTCAACTCGGTGTAGGCCGAGCCCAGCAGGCTGGCTTTGCCCTGGGTGAAAATGATGCTGGGCAAATCGACTTTGGCCCCCACGGCGGCGGGCAGCAGCAGCAGGTCGCGCCGGGGCGAACCGCTGGCTATCAGCGTGTCGCCCACCGTTAGAAACCCACCACCGAGGGCCGCGAGGTAGTATTTGCCGGGCAGCAGCGACATCTGGTAATTGCCCGAATTATCGGCCTTGCTGGTGGCATTGAACTGGGCTCCGCCAGTGCTGGACAGCAGGTTGGCCTTCACCACGGCGCCGGGCACCGGCTGCCTGGTGCGGGCATCGAGCACGCGCCCGCTCAGGAAGGCCCGGCCCCCGTTCTCCGAAACCTCGGCCACCGCGGGTTTCGGCAGCGAGTCGGCGGGCACGGCGCGGCCCGTGCGCCAGATGTCCTTGGTGCCGTTGGGCGTGGCCGAGGACGAGAAATAGGCCGTCTTGCCGTCGGGCGTGAGGCAAAGGAAGGCGTTGAAGCCGGGCCCGTTCAGGGCTGGGCCGAGGTTGCGGGGCTCGCTCCATTTGGTCCAGCTCTCGTCGAGGCGCTGGCTCACAAAAATATCGGCCGAGCCGTAGCCCATGTGCCCGTAGGAGGCAAAATACAAGGTTTTACCATCGGGCGTCAGCCACGGCGCGAAGTCAAAGCCGGGCGAATTCAGCAACGGGCCCAATGTTTTGGGCTCGGTGTAGCCGCCGCTGCCGTCGGGCCGGCTCAGGTAAATATCGTTGCCGCCTTCCGAGTCGCCGCGCTCCAGCGAGAGCAGCAGGGCCTTGCCATCGGCCGTCATAAAAAAGCCGGTGCCGGGCACGGCCGAATAGAAGTTGGCAATGCGCAGGGCCTCGGGCCGCACGCTTTTGGGCGTGGCACCGGGCGCCAAGGCGGCGGCCTGCGCCACCCGGCTCAGGCCCTCGTCGAGGAAGGTGCCGGCGCGGTCGTAGGTGCCGCGCACCAGCAAGAGCTGGCCGCCCGTGCCCGTAGTGGCCTCCACGGCATTGTTCTGCGGGGTATTGATGCCGTCCAGCCGCGTGGGTGCGCCCCAGGTCAGGCCGTGGTCGGTGCTCTGGCTCAGCCAGGCATCGCCCGAATCGGTGTTGCCTTCGGTGTTGCCCGCGAACTTGGTGCGCGCGAAATACAGGGTGGTGCCGTCGGGGCTAAGCACGGGATGCACTTCGTTGCCGGGCGTGTTGATGGGGCCACCCAGCAGCTGCGGCGCGCCAAACGGGGACGGCCCCTCCAGCACGTTCAGGCGCAGCCGGAACAGGCGCCACTGCTGGCTGGCCCGGCCGTTATTTTTCTGGGCCAGCACCGGCGTGCCGTTGAATTTGTCGGACGTGGCCAGGGCCGCCACCCGGCTTTCGCTCTTGTTCTCAAGCTGGTAGCTGCCCAGCGGGCCGGCCGGCACCAGGCGCCACTGCTGCTGCTCGCCGCCCTGAAAGGGGCGCTGCACCAGGGCCATGTTTTCGCCGGCTTTGTCGGCGGTGAGGCACTGGCTGCTGTGGCGGGCCTCAATGCGGTAGTATTCGCTGCCCTGGCGGATGGGCACGAAGCGCCACTGCTGGCTGGCCGCGTGCGTGAATTCCCACTGCACGGCGGGCGCGCCGCTGGTGGTGCTGGCGCTGGCCACGTCGAGACAGCGCCCACTCCCCCGGTCAATCAATCCGTAGTAGGCCCGCTCATCGGGCACAAAAGGCGTTTGGGCGGGGGCAAAAAAAGGCAGCAGCAGGAACAGCGACAGCAATCGAAACATGGGCGGGAGCGCACGAAAAAGGGCACGCATGGGTGAACTACGCAAAAGAACGGCGGGAAAGATGAAGTCGGCCGCTTCATTTGCAAGCTACAACGCCCGGCGTCGCCGCCCATTGTGCAGCTGCCTCCGGCCAGCAGCTTGTGCTTGATGGCGTACTGAATGAGTCCCACCACCGACTTGCAGCAGGTTTTGGTGAGGATGTTTTTGCGGTGCGTTTCCATGGTGCGCTCCGAGATGAACAAGGATTCGGCAATGGCCTGGTTGGACTTTTCTTCGGCCACGAGGCGCAGGATTGCCTTTTCACGGGTGGTCAGCTCCACCACCGGCGGGGCTGCCCCGCTGTTTCCAACGCCACGGCAGCAGCCGTTTGCCCCTGAACGAAGACGGGCACAGCCCGCTGAAAAAGAAATTCCCCGCCTGCTGCATGGCTAGCAACCGGCCGGGCCCAATACCAGTACACTATTGCTTTCGCTCATCCTCCCTCCCACCCCATGCGCAAAGGCACTAAAGTCACCTGGAAATACGGCACCGGCACGGCCACCGGCAAAATCGAATCGGTGCACAAAGAGCCCACTTCGCGCACTATCAAAGGGGCCGAAATTCACCGCAATGGCTCGGCCACCGACCCGGCGCTGGTCATTGTGCAGGAAAATGGCGACCGGGTGCTCAAGCTGAAAAGCGAAGTAAAGCCCGCTGGTTAAACATCTTACCCAGCCGCGTAGGCGTACCAGACTCCTCTACCGAACCGGCCTCGCTACCCGAATGCTCGCGCACAGAGTGACGGGCGCGACGGCCCAGAACACCCCAAGAGGCTATTCCTGGCCGGGTTCGGCCCGCTCCAGCAGTGGCAGACCAACGGCTGGGCGGCCGGCTTCCGCCATATCCGTTTGGCTGATAATTACCGGTTTGATTGCCACTCCTTCGCGTTTCCAGGGGCGGGGTGCAGGCGTGGTACGCCGAACTCCCCGTCCACCCGTCAGCAAAGCGTATACACCCGGTGCCAGGCGGCGAAGCAGGGCGCCCACCCCCACCACCGCGGCAATCACCACTGGGGGCAATAGCGCAAATACCAAAAAGCTGTGGTCAGGCCACCGGGCCATTACCCCTTCGCTCACGTAGCTGAACAGGGGCTCGTGCATGGCGTATATGATGAACGAAAAGCTCGTCAGCCAGATAAACCACGCCTGGCGCATGGCGCCCCGCACCAGTGCGCCCGTTCCAAACCACAAGATGAATATGCCCAACAGTTCCGCCGTCCGATACAGTATCGACATCAGGAAAACGGGCGGCTCTTTCAAGTAAAACGCCAGCCCGGTTTTCACGCCTATCAGGGCCAGCCAAAGCCCCAGCAATGGCCACGGCCGGAACCAGCTCGGCACCGTCTGCACATCAACGTTGCGGCGCCGCAGCCAAATGCCAAACGCAAAAAACAGCAGTCCGCTGCCCTCCACAAGCTGGTAGCGGGGCTGCACCCAGCCCGTTAGCCACAGCACCCCCGCCACGGCGAAATACAGGCGCGGCACCCGGTCAACGGCGGTGCGCAGCCACGGGTAGCACAAGTTGTAGATGAACAGGCTGCGGATAAACCACAGCTGAAACGGCACCGGCGCCAGAATAAAGCAAAGCAGCACCTGCTTGGGCGTATAGTTGCTGACCAGCGGAAATTCGGGGTCAAACCGCACAATATTAGCCGCTAATACCAACTGGCGGGTGGTAGCAAACTGTTCCAGCATCCACACAAAAATCAGCCCCAGGGCGCACCACGCCACAAACGGAATCACGAGGGTGCGTACGCGGCTCAGCACCCGCACGATGTGCGGCGCGCTGCCGTCCTTGTGGGCAAATAAGTAGCCCGAAATGGCAAACAGTATGGGAATGCGGAAGCGCAACAGCCCATTGGCCAGAAAATATTGGAGGTAAGTCGTGGCCGAAAATGGCTCCTCGACGGGCGTCCAGGGCAGCAGGTCGCGCGGGTGCAGGTTGTAGGCATGCACGTAGACCAATGACATCATGGCCACCAGCGACCAAAACCGTATCCGCTGGCTCAGTTCCTGAGGCAGGCGCTCGCCCTGGAGCGGGAAGGAAGTAGAAGAGTTTGGCAATTGTGAAGGCGGATAGATGGCAGTTATATGGCTCAGAATGAGTTATTATTACTACGAAACCGCCAAGCGCTGGGCCTCGAGCGGGGGCAAAAAGCGGCAGGTCGCCTTGTCTTCATGAATCGCCACCTTTTACTACCAATTTTAAAATTTATTCTGGAAATTTCCTAATAAATAATAATATTTCTCCTAAATTTCAGAAACATATTACTATAATTGTAATATGTCAATATATTTGATTAACATATTACCCAAAGGATTAATGTCTATGCTCAACACCTCTTCTCTTGTCAGCCGGTTCAGGGTCGGCGCGGCTGTGCCGGCTCACCGAGTGGTGCGCCAGACCGCTTCCCCGGCTTATCAGTTCGACATTTTATGCCTGTTTAGCTTCACCTGGGCAGTGACGACGGTCTTACACAACCTGTCCTTTCCCGAACGTCTCAACCTCCACCACCCGCTGGCGGTGGCGACGGTATTGGCGGCCGCCGTGGTTATCCTGACTCCGCGGTCAATAGGGCCCTTTTTAGCGCTGCTCTGCTTCAGCCTGGGCAACACTTTTGAGTGGATGCCCGACGAGCCCAATCACCTCTTGTTTGAGTTCATCCTCAACGCGGGCATCCTGGCGGCACTGCTGTGGACGCTTGCCCGGCACTACTTTGCCCCGGCTCCCAAAGCGGCGGTGGGGAGCCCGGCTGGGCGAATGGCTCTTTTCCACGCCTGGGCGCCATTCGCCCGCATTAGCCTGCTGGTGCTGTATTTCTACGCCGTATTCCACAAGCTGAACTGGGATTATTTCAACTTAAATATTAGCTGTAGCACGTTCCTGCTGGACTGGTACGCCGGCAAAGCGCCTTTCCTCGTCCACAGCCTCATGAGCCGGGGGGCCGCCGTGTGGGGCACCATCGCGGTTGAAGCCCTCATCCCGCTGTTGCTCGGTTTCAGAAAAACCCGCTGGGCCGGAATTCTCCTGGGGATTGGCTTCCACTTCTTTCTCTCCATTCATCCGCACCCAGGACTGTACAGTTTTTCAGCCCTGATGTTCGCCGTTTACACGCTGTTTCTGCCCGCTGATTTTCCGGAAAAAGCCCTCCACCTGGCCCAAAGGCTGTTTGGCCGGGCGTTGCCCCGGTTGCTGCTAATGTTGCGCACGTTGGGCGCAATCGGGATTGTGGGGGTGGTTGGGTTAGCGGCTTCGGGCATCAGCAGCCCCGTCATCGGGCTCTTGATTTGGCTGGGTTGGGGGCTGTTGCTCGGGGTTACGTATTTGCTGGTTATCAGCACAAGCCGGCATACATCCCAAAGCTCGGCGGCGCTGTTTCGGGTGCGGCCCGCGTTGTTTTGGGGCGTTCCGCTCCTGGTTTTTCTCAATGGCCTGAGCCCGTATCTGGGCCTCAAGACGCAAACCAGCTTTTCGATGTTCAGCAACCTGCGCACGGAAGGCGACATCAGCAACCACCTCCTGGTACCCGCCAGCCTGCAAATCACCGACCTCGAAAAGAACCTGATTGAAACCACCGCCACCAATCTTGACGAGTTGAAGCCCTACGTTGCCAGCCATGAATTACTCACGCCGTTCGAATTCCGGCGGATTGCCAGCGGCGCCAGCCACGATTTCTACGCCACCTATGTGCAGGGCCAGCAGCCGCAAACCATCCGCGTAGTGAACGGCATCAGCAACCAACCGCGCTTGACGATTCCCATCAATTGGCTGGTGGCCAAGCTTGTTCGGTTTCGCCCCGTCAACAAAGGGCCGTGTTTGTGCAAACATTAAGAAAGACTCATTGCTCAGCGACGGAAATGTTCATTTGTAGGGCGCGCCATTGCGCGGCATCAGTCGCCTGCTTGCCGGTAAAAGAACGAGGTCCGCTGGAATTATCCAGCGGACCTCGTTAGTTGGCATTGCGCCCCGCGCAATAGCGGTGGCTACAGGTTACGGCTATCCGGCTTGATGAAGGCTTCTTCGTCCATTTCGGTGGGCACCACCACAATGCCCTGCTGGAGCTTGGAATTGTTGCGACCGTAGAGGAAGTACACGATGAAGCCGAGGAACATCCAGCCAAAGGCCACTTTCAGGGTGAAAGCGTCGAGGGCGAAGATGAGCAGCAGGCAGATGCCAGCCCCCAGGATGGGCACCAGCGGGAAGCTGGGCGACGAGAGGGGCGCCCGGAACGGCCGGGGCTGCGCGGGGTCGGAGCGGCGCATAATCCAGATGCCAATGCTCACGAGCACGAAAGCCAGCAGCGTGCCGAACGAGGTCAAATCGCCGGCCAGCGAGCCGGGCACGAAGGCCGCGAACAGGCCCACGAACACCATCAGCATGAGGTTGGATTTGTAGGGCGTGTTGAAGCGCGGGTGCAGCTCCGAAAAGGCTTTGGGCATGAGGCCGTCCTTGGCCATCGAGAAGAATACGCGGCTCTGGCCCATGAGCATCACCAGGATAACCGACGTGAAGCCGAGCAGAATGCCCACCGTGACGGCCGTGGCCAGCCAGCCGTAGCCGGGCATGTGCGCCCGAATGGCGTAAGCCACCGAGGCCTCGCCGCCCAGGGCCGGGTCGGCAAATTCGCGCCAGGAAGCCACGCCCGTCAGCACGTGGCCAAACAGGATGTAGAGCACCGTGCAGATGGCCAGCGAGCCGAGAATGCCAATGGGCATGTCGCGCTTGGGGTTTTTGGCTTCCTGCGCGGCCGTGCTCACGGCATCGAACCCGATGAAGGCAAAAAACACGATGGCCGCGCCGCCCAGGATGCCGCCCCAGCCGTGCTTGTTCCAATCGGAGTAGCTGTGCGGGCCAATGGGCGCCTGGTCGGCCGGGATGAGGTAGGGCGTGTGGTTGGCGGGGTTGATAAACTGCCAGCCCACGGCAATGAACACGAGCACGATGGCTACTTTTAGCACCACGACCACGGCATTGAAGATGGCCGATTCCTGGGTGCCTTTCACCAGCAGCAGGCTCAGCGCCACGATGACCAGCAGGGCCGGCAGGTTGATGAAGCCGTGCTGCGTCACGCCATTCACCACGGCGTGCTCGAAGGGCGAATGGCTGAGATTATACGGGATACTCGTCCCAAATACTTCCAGGAGTTTGTTCAAATACTCGCTCCAGGCAATGCTGACGGTGGCCGCGCCCAGCGCGTATTCCATAATCAGGGCCCAGCCGATAACCCAGGCCACGAACTCGCCCATGGTGGTGTAGGCGTAGGTGTAGGCCGAGCCGGCAATCGGAATCATGGCCGCGAACTCGGCGTAGCACAAGCCGGCAAACACGCAGCCGATGGCGGCCACGATGAAAGCCAGCGTCACGCCCGGCCCGGAGGCCTGGGCGGCGGCGGCGGCGGTGCGCACAAACAGGCCCGCCCCGATGATGGCGCCCACGCCGAGCGCCACGAGGTTGCCCGCGCCCAGCGTCCGCTTCAGGGTGCCGTGCCCGGTGGAGCTGGCCTCGCCCAGGAGCACGGCCAGCGGTTTTTTGGCGAAAATACTTGCCATGAGTCAGGTGTAAATAAAGAAAGAAGAGTGAAAGAAAAAGAGCTGTAGGACGAGCCCCTGCGTTGCCAACGGGAATTAGAAACCCGGCCGGAGTCAGCGGCGGGTCCGAAATATAGGCAGCAAATTTGCGTTGGTCCCGGTTTGAACCGCGGGGTGGCGTGGCGGTGGCCCCGCCCGGCCGCACCCCGCGGCGTTAAACCTGGCTTGGCGGCCGATATCTAACCCCCACATTCCTATCTTTATACCTTATGAAAAAGTCCCTCCTACTCCTCGCCGGGCTGGCTGCTGCCGCTGGTTCGGCCGCCGCACAGGTTCCCGCCACCCCGGCGCCGCCCGCCATGGCTGCCCCGGCCGCCGGGCGCCCATCGCCGGACCAGCAGGCTGACCGCCGCGCCCAGTACCTGACCAAAGAACTGGGGCTGAGCCCCGACCAGCAGGCCCGGCTCATGCCCATTCTGCTGGCCCAGCGCCAGGACATGCAGGCCATGCGCGCCCAAGTGAGCACCGGCGGCCGGCGGCGTGGCATGGGTCAGGACCTCAAAGCCTCCCAGGCCAAATTCAACGAGCAAATAAAAGGGGTGTTCACGCCGGAGCAGTTCACCAAATTCACCCAAATGCAGGAGGAGCAGCGCGACAAGATGCGCGAGCGCCGGCAAAACGGCGGCCCCCTGCCCGCGCCTGCTAACTAAGCCGGTGGCCGGTGGCCTGGCCACTTCGCAAAAGTCCCGTACCACTTAAGCTGGACGGGGCTTTTGCTTTTCTAAAAAGTGGCCTGACCCTTGCAATGCCGTTTTCAGCGGCCAACCTTCACGGGCTGCCATTCCACCACCCGCCATCTTCTCTTCACTTAGTTACCTCATGAAAAAGACCCTCACCTTGCTGGCAGCCCTGGCCCTGGCCACCGCCGGCACTGCCTTCGCCCAAGCTCCCGCCGTGAAAACCACCGGCTCCGACGCCAACCAGAACGCTATGCACCAGAACCTGGCGGCCAAGAGCGGCGGCAAAGGCGGTAAAATGGCAGACAAAAACCCTGCGCAGAAAGCCGACCACAAAGCCGCCAAAATGGCCAAAGACCTCGGCCTGACCGCCGACCAGGAAGCCAAAGTGGAAAAGCTGATGGTGGACCACGAGCAGGAAAACACCACCCTCAAAGCCAAGTACGCGGCCGATAAAACCGCCGGCCGCCCCGCCATGAAGGCCGCCCACGACCGCTACGAGGCCCAGCTCAAAACCATCCTCACGCCCGAGCAATACGCCAAGCTCGACAAGATGAAGGCCGAACACCACGGCCACGGTAAGGACAAGACGAAAGCCAAAGCCTAACCGCCCCAGCGCCCCAGTACAAAGCCCCAACCACTCCGGTTGGGGCTTTTTCATGTTTCGGGCCAAGCTGAACCATCTCCTGCATTCGGCCGCTTGCTTATATTTGGCCAAACCACCCGGCTAAAAACCACCCCGCCCCATGCCTCCCCTCCCCAGTAGCACGGCCTCGGCCGTGCAAATCCAGCAGTTTTACGACAAAGGCCTGGCCCACGCCAGCTACGCCGTGCGCTGCGGCCACCAGATTGCCATCATCGACCCCGGCCGCGACCCCCAGCCCTACTACGACTTTGCCGACGAGCACGAGGCCCGCATCATCGCCATCATCGAGACGCACCCGCACGCCGATTTCGTGTCGTCGCACCTGGAAATTGCCGAAGAAACCGAGGCTCCCATCTATTGCAGCAAGCTGGTGGGCGCCAAATACCCGCACCGCAATTTCGACGACGGCGACCGCATCAAGCTCGGCACCTACGAATTGCACGCCATCAACACCCCCGGCCACTCACCCGACAGCATCAGTATTTTGCTCATGGACGACCTGGCCCAGAGCCGCGCCGTATTCACCGGCGACACGCTCTTTGTGGGCGACGTGGGCCGGCCCGACCTGCGCGAGGACGAAGCCGTGGGCGGCCACAAGCGCGAGGAGTTGGCCGCTCAGATGTACCAGAGCACCCGCAACAAGCTCATGACCCTGCCCGGCAGCACCAAGGTGTACCCCGCCCACGGCCCCGGCTCACTCTGCGGCAAAACCACCAGCCCCGACCTCGACTCCACTATTGCCAAGGAGCTGAAAACGAATTATGCCCTGCAACCCATGTCGCAGGACGAATTCATCAAAGTTCTGCTCGAAGACCAACCCTTCGTGCCCAAGTATTTCGGCCACGACGTGAAGCTCAACAAGCTGGGCGCCCCCAGCTTCGAGGACAGCATCCGGGCGGTGCCCCACCCCGGCAGCACCGCCGCCCTGGAGCCGGGTGTGCTCATTATTGACACCCGCCCGGCGGCCAGATTCCGCGCCGGCCACCTGCCCGGTGCCCTCAACCTGCAGGACGGCGGCAAGTTCGAAACCTGGCTGGGCTCGGTCGTCGGCCCCGCCGAGAAGTTCTACCTGCTGGCCGACTCGCAGATTGCGCTGGATACCGTGGTGCGCAAAACTGCCAAAATCGGCTACGAGGGCAACATCAAAGGCGCCCTGCTGGCCCCCACCGCCCTGCCCGCCACCTCCTCCACCGTGGATGTGGAGGCAGTGCGCCTGCACCCCGAAGCCTTCACCATCGTCGACATCCGCAACCGGGCCGAGACCAAAGTGCCGGTATTCGAAAATGCTCTGCTCATCCCGCTGCCCGAGCTGCGCGAGCGCGCCCACGAAATCCCCGCCGACAAGCCCATTCTGATTCACTGCGCCGGTGGCTACCGCTCGGCCGCCGGGGCCAGCATCGTGCAAGCCGCGCTGCCCGGCGCGCAGGTGCTGGATTTAGGCGAGGCCGTGACGGCATTTCAGAAGCAGGCGGTGCATTAGTACCTGCGGTCACGGGCTCGATATGTTTGCCGCTGCTGACGCGTTCATCTTCGCCAGTAGAGCGGCAAGCATACTTGGCTTTGAGCGAATACCCGCTGCTTTTGATGCTTACCAATAGCGGGCCCCCAAACATCATGTGTCATTTAAGTACTCGTGCAAAAGTAAACGAATAACAGAATGTCATGCAGAGCGCAGCGAAGCATCTCGCTTGTGGTAGTAAATCAATCGTTAAACGATGTGAGCGAGATGCTTCGCTGCGCTCTGCATGACGGTTACTTTTGCTTGACTACTTAAAGCAACACCCCAGCCCATGAAATACAAACGAACCAGAGGATTCGAGATTCAAGGACATTTAGACATTGTTGTTTTTCATAATGAAGAAAAGAACGAAGGAGAAACAGAAACATTCATATGGGACGAAGTCTTTATCCACGGAAACCCGGAAGGACTGAAATCATTAGCTAAATTACTCCTTGAGATTGCCGACTTAAATCAAGAAAAAGTTAACGATAAATATTTACCTGTTGGCGCACGAGAACATTATCATTTGAGACCAGGGGTTGAATTGGCTAATAGCTCAGTTGAAGTAATTGTTGGGCGACTTGATGCGAAAGGAACAGGCGTGTTTTACGACAAGTATATTTCAAAAGACAAATCGGAGTAACACTGCCCTAGCCACAGGCTCGAACCCAGGCGGCAGCGCGTCGCAGACGCGCGCCAGCGGGTGACCGAGGAAAAAACTGCCGGGCATAATCGGCCGTTGGGCCGCGCCTGACCCTGCTGGCGGGTGAACGAGGAAAAAACCGCCGGGCATGATGCGCTGATGACCCGCATTCAGCAGGTAATGGCCCGCATTGAGCTGAAGGACGACCCGTGCACGGCCGCCTACAAGCGGTTTGGGGCGGCCAACGTGGCCAACGCGACGGAGGCCGTGCTGCACCTGGCCGGGGCCGTGGTGGTGAAACAGGGCCGCAAGTACCTGGCCGACTACGCCGGCGTGGGCCTGACCAAGGAGCTGCTGGACGCGGTGGAAACCAACAACGCCAACTTCGTGGAGGAGCTGACCACCGGCAAGGAGGCCGAAAACGAGCGGCAGGCCGCCACCGATGCCCGCATCGAGGCCGCCAATGCCCTGTATGAGGAGCTGGTGAAGCTGTGCGCGGCCGGCAACACAGGCTGGCGCTTCGAGGACGAAACCAAGGCCAAGGAGTACGTGGTGGACCACGCCGCGCCCGCCGACGCGGCCAAGCCGGCGGGGACGGCGGCGTAGGCAGCCGGCCTTTCGGCTTACTTTGCCCCGGCTGCCGATGGTAGCCGGGGCTTTTTGTTATTGGCCAGACCGGTACTTTTGAGTAGCGCGAACTGAAAGTCCACGCTACTTCCCGTTTAGCTATTGATTTTAATTACTATACGTAAGAGTGGGACAATGAATGAGTATGAAGTGTTAAGAACTATTTATAAAGTTGGTCATCCTATTTCCGGGATTGTATCAGGCTATAAATGGCATGAATTAGTGGATGGTTTTCATAGCTGCCAAATTGAAATAGAAACCGATTTAGCATTTAAAGCCATCTTACCCTATCAAAATTTACTTGATGACTACGACTATCCGGTTTTTCGTCAGGAACTCATCCCCACACTTGGGACTCGCCTTGATATGGTCGTTGCGAATTACGTTAATGGTACGCTATATCTAAGTGCCAAGCCAAGTGACGTAAGTGCGGAACGAATAGCGCAATTCAAAAGCTTCTACCGTTACATCGAGGGACTGAAAGTGGGCAATGTGATAACAGGAAGAGTAAAAAAAGCAATGCCTTGCGGAATATTTGTTGATTTACAATCCCCTTACCCAGGGCTAATTGATATCGGCCATACTGATTTTAATCTGGGCAAAAAATTGCCATACGACAATTCCAAATGGCCACAGGAGGACGAATTAATTACCTGTATAATTACGTATTTCAGATTGCATAATATGCAAGTTGGCTTAGGTTGGTCAACTGATTGAATAAAACAGACAACGTTAATTTCCATCGTAATTCTACCCGCTTATGCGCGTTCTTCACACCGCCGACTGGCACCTGGGCCAGCACTTCCTCACGGGCCAGGAACGCACCACCGAGCAGCAGGCTTTCCTCGACTGGCTGCTGCTCACGGTGCGGGCCCAGCAGATTGACGTGCTGGTGGTGGCCGGTGATGTTTTCGATACCCAAACGCCGTCGTACACGGCGCAGGAGCAGTATTATACCTTTTTGGTGAAGATGCAGGGCACCGGCTGCCGCGACATCGTGGTGGTGGGCGGCAACCACGACTCGCCCACCATGCTCAACGCCTCGCGGCAGCTGCTGCGGCAGCTGCGCATTCACGTAGTGGGCGGCGTGCCCACCGACCCGGCCGAGCAAATCCTGCACCTGAACGGGGCCAACGGCCGGGTGGGGCTGGTGGTGTGCGCGGTGCCGTTTCTGCGCGACCGCGACATCCGGTTGGCCGTGGCCGGCGAAAGCCCCGACGACCGCCAACTCCGCATTCGCCAGAGCATTGCCGGGCACTACGCCGCCCTGGCCGGCCGCGACGCCGTGCGGCAACTGCGCGAGCAGGACGTGCCCGTGCTGGCCACCGGCCACCTCTACGCGGCCGGCGGCGAGGCCCGCGAAGGGGCCGAGCGCGACGTGCACATCGGCGGGCTGGGGCTGGTGGGGGCCGAGCATTTCCCGGCCGCGTTCGACTACGTGGCCCTGGGCCACCTGCACCGCCCGCAGGTGGTGGGCGGCCGGGCGCACATCCGCTACTCGGGCTCGCCGGTGCCGCTTTCCTTCACCGAAGCCGACGACCGGCAGCAGGTGTTGCTGCTGGAATTCAGGGGCGCGGGCGCGCCCACGATTACCAGCCTGCCGGTGCCGGTGGCGCGGCGCTTGCAGCGCTTCCACGGCACGCTGGAGGAGGTGGAGGCCGACATTCTGGCTTATGACAACTCGGCCTTTCCGCTGGTGGCCTGGGCCGATGTGCTGGTGCGCTCCGACGAAACCTCCGCCGAGGTGCAGCGCCGGGTGCAGGCCGTGCTGCAGCTGCAGAAGACCCAGGTGCTGGCCCCGCGCGGCGTGCGCCACCAGCGCGCCACCGAAGCCCCCGACTTGGCCGCCGATACCGCCCCGCTGGCCCTGCTGCACGAGCTGACGGTGGACGAGGTTTTTGGCCGGCGCGTGGCGGGCCTGCCGCCCGAGCGGGCCGCCGCCCTCACCGCCACGTTTGGCGAGCTGCGCCAGCTGCTGGCCGAAGCCGACCCGCAGGCGTGGGCCGGCACGGCCGAATAGCAGGGCTGAGAACGCATTTCGGCGATAGTGCGCAACGCATTTTTGCGCTAATTTTGACTTTTGTATCCAATCATTTCTACCATGAAAAAAGTATTACTGCCCGCTTTTGCATTGGTGGCGCTGCTGGGAACGGCGCAAGAAGTTCAGGCTCAGGCCAACCTGATACACGGCATCTCAGCCGGCCTGGGCGTGGCCCGCATGGCCGGCAATAAAAAGGCCGCCGCCCCGGCCCTGGCCACCAGCACCTACCGCGGCCAGTCGTTTCCGATGCAGCGCACCCCGGCCGAGCAGCTGCCCAAGAAAGGGGCCGAACAGGTGACGGCCCTGGAAACCCAGCTGGACCGCTTCCACACGGCGCTGGTGGCCGACTCGACCAACGCCTTGTGCACGCCGGAGCAGCGCACGGCCATTCAGACGGCGATTGTGAACCTTGCCCGCGCGCAGTCGCGTTGGGACTTGCAGCCTTATCAGCAGGAAGCCACCTTCTACCTGGCCGAGGATGCGCGCCGCCAGCGGGCTGCCGCCGGCACCGTGCCGGGCAAATAGCCCGGCGGCCCCACTCATTTTATTTCCTCTGCACCCGCGCCCGCCAGCCTGCCCCTGGTGGGGGCGGGCGTAAGTTTATGCCATGAAAATTATCAGCGTCCGCTTCGCTAACCTGAACTCGCTGCCTGGTCCGTTCCTGATTCGCTTCGATGAAACGCCCTTGGCCGACACGGGGCTGTTTGCCATTACCGGGCCCACGGGGGCGGGCAAGAGCACGCTGCTCGACGCCATTTCGGTGGGCCTCTACGGCCGGGTGCCGCGCCACGACCGCCAGGTGGGTGAGATGGTGAGCCGCCACGCCAAGGACGCTTTTTCGGAGGTGGAATTCGAAGTCCACGAAACCAACCCCGACACCGGCGCGGTGGACCGCGTGCGCTACCGCTCGCGCTGGGAAGTGAAGCGCAAAACCCGCGGCGAGGACAAGGGCGGCCTCGGCCAGGACGCCATGACGCTGGTGCTCAGCCCATCCAACATTGCGATAATCACCGGCAAAGAGGCCGTGCCGGCGCGGGTGAGCGAGCTTTCGGGGCTGGATTTTGGGCAGTTCGAGCAGTCGGTGCTGCTGAGCCAGGGCAAGTTTGCGCGCTTCCTGCACGCGCCGGAAAAGGAGCGCAGCGCCCTGCTGGAGAAGATGACCAACGTGGGCATCTATTCGCGGCTCTCGGTAGCGGCGTTTGAAAAAGCCAAGGAGGAAGAGCTGAAGACCAGGCTGCTGTGCGCCAAGCTGGATGCCACCCGGCTGCTGACGGCGGAAGCGCGGGCGGAGCTGGAAGCGCGGCTCGATGTGCTGAACGAGGAGGTGGAGCAGTACCACGAGGAAGAGCAGGAGCTGACCATTTGCCTGACCTGGCGCACCATCCTGGACCAGCTGGATAAGCAGCTGCGCGACACCACCCGCGAAATAGAAGCCCTGCGCTGCGCCGACGACGCCCTGCAACCCGAATTTGCCCGGCTGGCGGGCCACCTGCGCGCCAACGCCAGGGAGCTGGCCACGCCCCTGGCCCTGGCCGAAGTGGCCCACAAAGCCCTGCTTAGCAACACCGGGCAGCTGGCCCAGCTGGCCCAGGCCCTGCCCGGCCTGAGCGAAGCCGCCGCCGCCGCCGAAACCGCCCACGCCGCTGCCACGGCCGCCCATCTGACCGCGCAGGCCGAGGAAAACCGCCTGCGGCCCATTCTGGAGGAGGCGCGGGCGCAGGACGCGGCAATTGCCACGGCGCAGCAACAGCTGCGGAAGAACCGCGCGGGGTACGAGCAGGACCTGGGGGCGCACGAGCAGGCCCAGGCCGCCTGGCAGCTGCAGGCGCGGGAGCTGCAAGCGCTGGCCGACCAGCAAACCACGCTGGATAGCTGGCTCATCGCGCACAGCCAGGAAGCAGACTTGAAGAGTCAGATTATCACGCTGGACCGTGAAATCATTGACCTGCAAGCGGCCCAGAAGGAAATTGCCACGCGGGAAGCCCGCCGCGAAGAGCTGTTCAAAACCCAGCAAGCAACCGGCGACGACCTCAGCCGGCAGCGCCGCTTCGAAGCGGAGGCCGTGGCCCGGCAGCAGGCCATTAAGGACGAGGGCCAGCCCTGCCGCACCGAGCGCGACGCCCTGCTTCAGGACACTACGCCCGCCGAGCTGGCCCAGCGCGCCGACGACTTCTCCGCGCATCTGCAAGGGCTGCAGCAGCTCTTGCCCAAAGCTGAAGCCGCGCACGAGCAGCAGGTCCGCACGGAGGCGCTGGACGCCGAAATCAGCCGCGACGCTCCTCCCCTGGCCGCGGCTGAAGTGGCGTTTGGGCACCTCGAAACCCGGCGGGCCGATGGGCTACGGCTGCTCGAAAGCTACCGGCGCGAGCTGCGCACCCAGCAAGCCCTGGCCGACCTCAATGTCCACCGCCACCAGTTGCAGAACGGGCAGCCCTGCCCGCTCTGCGGGGCCGTCGACCACGTATTCACCGCCGATTTTGCAGCCGAGGCCAATGAGCAGGAACAGCGTGTAGCGGCCCAACAACTGGCCCTGACGGCGCTGGATACTGAATTGCGCACCACCTCGCAAGCCCTCACCCGCCGCCAGACCGAGCAGCAGCAGCGCCACCAGCAGCGCCAGCAAGCCGCCGACGCGGCCGAAACCGCCCGCCAACAGGCTCAGGCGTTGGCCGCGGCGCTAGTGCCCGTTGCGGCTGCTCCGACCGACCCGGCGGCGGTGCGCGAATTGCTCGACGCGGCTACGTCCTACCAGGCCAGCGCCCTGGCGGCGCGCCGACGCCTCGCGGTGCTGGATGAGAAGCTGTCCGAATTGCGCGACAAGTACACCAAGGCCGGGGAAGCCGCCATTGCCGCCCAGCGCGAGATTCCCAAGCTGCTGGAGCGGCAGGAAATTGCGGACCTGGAGCTGGCCAAGCTGACCAAAGAGCTGGCTTACTGGCACGAGCAGGCCGAAATCTACCAAAGCACCATCCGGGACTATTTGCAGCCTCATCAGCTGGCACTGCCCGCAAAACCGCCTTACGACGGCCTTTTAGCCACGCTCACCGACCGGGCCGCTTACTACGAAGCCCAGCGCGCTGCCTTGGCTACTGGACGTGAAAAGCTATTGGAACGCAGTTCGCAGCATAAAACCCGCGCCGACGAGCAGGCCCGTGAGGGCACGAAACTGGCCGCCGCCGCCGCCGCGCTCGAAGCCGAGCAGCTGGCCCTTACGCAGCAGCAGGCCGCCCGCACCGCGTACTACGCCGGCCCCAACCCAGCCGCCAAAGCCGAGCAGCTGCGCGAGCACACCCTGCGCCTGGCTGAGGCCCTGCAACGCGCCCAAAGCCAGCGCGCCCGGCAGCAGCAAGAGCTGGCCATCCAGCAAAACGCCCAGACTGCGCTGCAAACGCAGTTTGCCGCCCACCAGCAGGCCCACACCGAAGCCCAGGCCGAGCTGGCTGCCGCCCTCGCTGCCGCCGGCTTTGCCAGCGCCGCCGAGGCCCAGGCGCTGCTACTGCCCCCGGCCGAAGCCGAGCGTCTGCACCAGCGCCGTCAGGACCGCCTCACGGCCCAGGCCGCCGCCGCCCGCCTCCTCACCACCCTCACCGCCGAGCAGCAGCGCCACGCCGAGGCCGGCCTCACCCCTCTCAACACCGCCGAGCTCACGGCCCAGCTTCAGGCACTTTCGGCGGCCGACGATATTCTGCAGCAGAAGCTGGGGGCCGTGGGCAACCAGCTGAAGCAGGACGATGACGCCCGGCAGCTGCAGGCCGAGGGCTTGCTCGAATTGCAGGTACGCCAGCAGGAAGAGCAGCGCTGGCAGGATTTGAGCGAGCAGATTGGCTCGGCGCGGGGCGATAAGTTCAGCCAGTTTGCCCAGGGCCTCACGCTCACGCACCTGGCCCGGCTGGCCAACCTGCGCCTGCGCCAGCTCACCGGCCGCTATACCATCCTCAAAACGCCCAACCGCAACCTGGAGCTGCAAATCATCGACCACGACCAGGCCGACACGGTGCGGCCCATGGCCTCGCTCTCGGGCGGCGAAAGCTTCCTGGTGAGCCTGGCCCTGGCCCTGGGCCTGAGCGAGCTGGCCGGCCACAAGGCCCGCATCGAGTCGCTGTTCATCGACGAGGGTTTCGGCACCCTCGACCCCGACGCCCTCAACACGGCCCTCGATGCGCTGGAGCGCCTCCAGCATTCGGGCAAGATGATTGGCATCATTTCCCACGTCTCCGACCTTAAGGACCGCATCGGCACCCAGATTCGGGTGCGGCCCGGCGCGGGCGGCAACAGCACCGTACACGTCGTGAACGTGCTGGGTGATGAAACCAGCTGCGCGGTGTAGCCAGTAGCGCGGACTTTGCAGTCCGCGTCCCCGGCGGAAACCCAAACAATCCTAACGGCGTGGGGACGCGGACTACAAAGTCCGCGCTACTGCCCGGCCGCCTTCACCTCGGGCCAGGTCCAGTATTTCCGGGGCTGAATTCCCGCGTAGCCAGCCTGAAAAAACGCCCGCACTTCCCGCTCCATTACTTCCGGCGCGATGGTGGAAGCATAAATCGGCCGGCCGTCGGGGTCGGCGTAGCGCTCGGCTTTGGACAGTTTTTTTCCGGTGAGGCGCAGTAGCGGGCCGGTGTCGGTGATGCCATCGGCGGCCCAGGTGCGGCTGCTGGTTTCCAGCGTATTCAGCCGGGCCACCAATGGCGCGAGGGCCAGGCGCGGCAGCGTGGGCCGGCTGGCCAGGTCAACCCAAGTGGTATACTTGTATTCCAGTTCGTAGCGGTGGCCGTCGTAAAGGCTCAGCATGATGTCGAGGCCGGCCGTGGGGCCGAACAGCGCATAGTACGGGCCCGGCAAGGACGTTTCCACCACGGCTAGCCCGATTTCCGGATAGCGCCGCCACGTCGTCAGCGGTGCCTGCATTGCGGTGCCTGCTTGCTTCACCCGCTCAAATTCCGGCTGCCAGGCGGCGCGGCCAGCTTCAGGATTTTGTAGGATTCCGGCGAAGCGCGGCAAAAACCACGCAAACTTTTCGGCCGAAGCTTCGTCCTCGCGCCGGTGCCGGGCGGGAGCGCCGAAGGGCTCGTAGAAGCGGGCTTTTTCCTCGGCGTTCAGCCAGCACACCAGCTGCAGCGCGGCATCGGCCAAGGGATTTGCAAAGTCAATTTCCCGAAAATCGCCCACCACGGCCACCAGGCGCAGCAATTCCTCGTGCTGCCGGGCCAGCGCCGGGTGCAGCAAAGCCCACACGCCGATGAAGCCATCCACGTCAAAATGATTGGCCGTGACGGCGGCCGCATCCAGGCCCGGTGTTTCAGAGTGGTGCAGGGCCCGCAGCGCTGAACCAGCGCTGGTGTCGTCGCGCAGGTCAACCGGGGTGCTGGCCCCGCGCCAATGGGCCAGCGTGAGCACCGCGCCAATCCCGACGCTATCAACCAGAATGGTGGGCTGCTGCCGAAGCTGCGCAAAGGGCACGAAATAGCGGTTCATGCGGCAAAGGTCGGCCGCCGGCCCGTCAACACCCGAAAAAAATCAGCGCCGGGCGCGCCGGTTGCTGATGCGCTCCACGCGCTGCCGCCGAATCCAGCGGAGGCAGGTCTGCAGCTCTCCGGCTTGCCGCAGGGACGCCACGGTGGGGTAGCGGCGGGTCAGGTCGCAGTTGCTCAGAAAACGATGAACGCTGCTGTGGCAGGACTGGCATAATTCGACGATGGGACTGTGCTTGCCGCCTTCCTCGCGCGGCGCCAGGGGTGGCGTGAGGTGGCTTGCACCGGCCGCTCACACAGGCCACATTGCGGCTCGAATTGAGAAATCAAATTGCCGGGTGGCCACCCAACCGATTGGGAACGAAGCATTGCCATACGTAACAAAATGGACCGATTTAAGACTCGCTGGATTTACTTTACTTACAGGTATTGGCTGGTACGAGTTGCGGATTGACTGCTAGCATACTATCTTGGCAGGCCATGTGCTTATTTCTCTACACTTGCCTAGCTTACACTTTAATCTTAAATTTTCACCTTTTTAGTTTTTCACCCGTGATGACAATTGTACCTTCTGTATTATCGACACTCAAACAACCCTCCTTTGCCCAGCGAATAGGTGGCGTGCTCGTGCTGCTGCTGCTGCTTGGCGCTGCTCCTTCGGTGCACGCCCAAACGTGGATGGTGAGCACCACGGCGCAAATCAAGCTGGGCGTTCTGGACAAATACGGTCAGCTGGGCGCTTACTCGGCCACGTTTATCGTGCACAGCGAGCGCACGGGCAAAGATTACTACCTCGTGAAAGAATTGGCCAAAGGCCAGACCGGTGTGGATGTCCTTTTTCCCACCGACCCCTCCGACCCGCAGTATTTCAAGAGCGAAGCCGGCGAGGCGGCAAACCCCACCCCCGGCCGCTACACCTGGGAATGCCGGGTGAAAGGCGCCAAGGCCGTGGGAGGGCACTTTACGTTCCCCGATGTAGCTAACGACGTAACGGTTATCAACAAGTAAGGGAGCTAAAAGGCCCCGTTTCGGTAAACGAATTTGACATCCCACTCGAAAAGTCTGGCCTTGCGCCGGGCTTTTTTCGTTTAAGGACGAGTGCCCCGGCAGGTTGGGGCACGCGGCGGGCCGGGGCCGCAGGTTTTCATCTTTTTTCGCATCATCGTGCCACGCAAATCCTTCCCCGAACTCATCAACAGCCCCGGCATGCCCGTGCTGGTTGATTTTTACGCCACCTGGTGCGGCCCCTGCAAAACCATGGCGCCCATTCTGGAGCAAGTGGCCGCCCAGTACGGCGGCAAGCTGCGCGTCATCAAGATTGACGTGGACCGCAACCAGGCCGTGGCCCAGCAATACCGTGTGCAGAGCATTCCGACGCTGATTTTGTTCCACCAGGGGCAGCCGGTGTGGCGGCAGGCGGGCGTGGTGCCGGCGGCCCAGATTACGCAGGCGCTCCAGCCGTTCGTGGGCAAAAATTAGCCGCCGGGCTGCGGGGGGGCCGGCAATGGCCGGGGCGGGCAAACTATCCGGCCGGCGCAGGCGTTGGGGAGGGCGCTACCTTTGCGTATTCCCCGACTTGTGCCATATGGTTGCTTTTTCCGCTGCGCGCTATTATTTGTTGCTGTTGCTGTTAGGGCTGAGCTGGCCGCGCCTGGCGTGGGCCCAGGAGCTGGCCCGTTTCACCATTAGTGGCACGGTGCGCGGGGGGCGCGGCGAGGTGCTGCCGGGGGCCAGCGTGGCCGTGCCGGCTCTGAATACCGGCACGGCGGCCGATTCGCTGGGGCATTTTTCGTTGAGGCTGCCCGCCGGCAAGCACCAGCTGGTGGTGGCTTTCATCGGCTACCAGCAAATCACCCGCGACCTGAACCTGACCAAAAACCAGCGCCTCAGCTTCGCGCTGGAGGAAAGCGGCAACGAGCTGGGCGAAGTGGTGGTGGAAGGCTCCGTGACGCTGGAGCAGAAGCTCAAAACCACGCAAATGGGCGTCGAGCACCTCAGCATTCACGAGGCCAAGCTGCTGCCGGCGCTGTTTGGCGAGGTCGATATCCTGAAAACCCTGCAACTAAAGCCGGGCGTGCAAAGCGGCGGCGAAGGCACCAGCGGCCTGTTTGTGCGCGGCGGCTCGGCCGACCAGAACCTGGTGCTCCTCGACAATGCACTGGTATACAACCCCAACCACCTGTTCGGATTGTTTTCGGTGTTCAACCCCGACGCCGTGCAGAGCGTGGACCTGTACAAATCGGGCTTCCCGGCGCAGTTTGGGGGCCGGCTTTCGTCGGTGGTGGATGTGAAGCTGCGCGAGGGCGACCGGCAGCACTACGTGGCCACCGGCGGCATCGGCCTGATTTCGTCGCGCCTCACCTACGAAGGGCCGATTAACAAGGGCAAAGGCTCGTTCATCGTGTCGGGGCGGCGCACGTATTTCGACATTTTCACGCGGGCCCTCAACAAAGCCAACGAGGGCAAGGAGGACTACAGCCCCATCCCCGACTACTATTTCTACGACCTCAATGCCAAGGCCAACTACACGCTGGGCGCCAAAGACCAGCTGTTTTTTACGGGCTACCTGGGCCGCGATATATTTGGTTTTAGCAGCACGGGCGGCTTCAATTTCACCTTCAAGTGGGGCAACACCATCGGCACGGCCCGCTGGAACCACGTGTTTTCGCCCAAGCTGTTCGTGAACACCACGGCCTCGATTTCCGACTACCAGTACAACCTGACCAACAAGCTCGACCAGTTCAGCTTCACGCTCGGCTCCAGCATTCGGGACTACACCGGGCGCACCGATTTCGAGTACACGCCCAACGACCGGCACCTCATCAAGGTTGGGGCGATGCTCACGCAGCACAAGTTTGGGGTGGGCCGGCTGGATGCCAACTCCGGCGACGGCCGCATCAACTTCGGAGCCGACGTGAACTACTACGGCCTGGAGGGCGCGCTCTACGCTTCCGACAACTACAAAGCGTCCGACAAGCTGCAGCTCGAAGGCGGCCTGCGCCTCACCGGTTTCCGAAGCGGCAGCGACCAGTACGGCGGCCTGGAGCCCCGCGCCTCGGCCCGCTACTCGCTCAACGACCGCACCTCGTTCAAGCTCAACTACGCGCTGATGTACCAGTACGTGCACCTGGTCACGAACTCCGGAGCCACGCTGCCCACCGACATCTGGTACCCCTCGCGCCTGTCCGTAATGCCCCAGCGCTCGCAGCAGGTGAGCAGCGGCGTGAGCTTCCTGCTGGGCCGGGGCAAGTTTTTGCTCACCGATGAGGTGTACTACAAATGGGGCCGGAACCAGGTCGATTTCAAGGACGGCGCGCAGCTGTTTGTGAACCCGGAGCTGGACGCCGAATTCATTTTTGGCAAGAGCTGGTCCTACGGCAACGAGCTGTATCTGGAAAAGAAAACCGGCCGCACCACCGGCTGGATTGGCTACACCCTGGCCTGGAGCTGGCGCAATTTCCAGCCCCAGCGCGGCACCACCGGCGTGAACAACGGCCAGGATTTCCACCCCAACTACGACCGCCGCCACAACCTGACCGTGGTGGTGCTGCACAAGCTCAACGCCCGCTTCGACCTCACGGCCAGCTTCATCTACACGTCGGGCAACCTCACCACGCTGCCGTTGGGCCGGTTTGGCGTGCAGGACATTCCGGGCTCCAGCACAGGCATCGACCCGCGCCCGGTGCCCATCTACCCCGACCGCAACTCCTACCGGCTCATCCCCTACCACCGGCTCGACCTTGGCGTGGTGTATAAAATCGGGGCCCGCCTCAATCAGGATTTGACCCTGAGCATTTACAACGCCTACAACCGGCGCAACGCCTACTTCGTGTTTTTCGAGACGGTGCGCGACAAAGCCACCGACCGCATCACCGGCTTCCGGGCCCAGCAGGTGTCGCTGTTCCCGGTTATTCCTTCCTTGACGTACAATTTTCGGTTCTGACCACGGATTAGCGCGGATTTCACGGATTTCACGGATTTTGTGGCTGGCCCGGCGAGGCTTTTACAGGGATTTTTGACTGAATCAGGTATGAAAAGGAAGATAAACTGGCTTGTTTTGGGTGGTGTGCCGCTGCTGGCCCTGGCCGGCTGCGGCAAGCTGCAAAACAACATCGACGTGCCGCTGCCCACCTATTCGGCCGAGCTGGCGGTGGAGTGCTACCTGGAGCCGGGCAAGGTGCCGAGCCTGGCCGTCACCACCTCGGTGCCCTACCTGAGCACCGTGCTGCCGCAGGTGCCCACCGACGTGACTGTGACGCTTACCATGCCCAACGGCACGCCCGTGCCCCTCACCTTCTCGCCCAACTACCAGGCCCTGATTGACACCACGGGGGTGAAATTCCACTCCCACATTGGCCGCGTGCCGCTGGTGGCCCGCCCCGGCGACGTATTTACGCTGGACGTGCGCGACACCCAGGGCCGCCACGCCACCAGCACCACCACCATGCTGGCGCCCGTGCCCATCGATTCGATGAACTACAAGTTCAACGACAAAACCGGTGCCGAGCACAAGGCCTACGTCCTCACCAATTTCCGCGACCCCAGCACGCCCGACGATGCCTACCGCCTGCAACTGCACAAGGGCGACCCCGCCCGCGGCGTGCTCCTGAAACGGCCCGAAGTGGACAATTCCTTCGAAGACCGGCTGCTCAACGGCCAGGAATTTGTGGTGGGCACCAGCTACCGCTTTTACCCCGGCGACACCGTCACGGCCACGCTCTACCACACCGACGAAACTTATTTCCGCTTCCGCAAGTCGGTCAGCGACGCCCGTGGGGCCAACGGCAACCCCTTCGCCCAGCCCTCGGCCATCTACGGCAACGTGCGGGGCGGCATCGGCATCTTCACGGTGCTGAGCGCCACCACAGCCACGAAGATTCTCCCGAAATAACCGAGCCTACAGCCCCGTTATCACAGCTTTGATGAGGGCCGTGAGGCGGGGTTCGGCCTGGGCGGCAGCGGCGAAAATGTCGGCCAGCACCACCGGTTTCAGGTGGCCGGGCGCGCACAAATCGGTAATAACCGACACGGCCAGCACCGGCAAATTGAGTTGCCGGGCGGCAATAACCTCGGGCACGGTGCTCATGCCCACGGCATCGGCCCCGATGATGCGCAGGTAGCGGTATTCGGCGGGGGTTTCGAGCATGGGGCCGGGCACGCTCGCGTACACGCCGCGCCGGGTGGTGCCGGCCTGGCCCAGGGCCTGGGCGGCGGCTTCGGCGCGGGCCAGCAGGTCGGCATCATAGGGGGCAAACATGTCCGGGAAGCGCGGGCCCAGCTCGTCGAGGTTGGGGCCGATGAGCGGGTTGCCGGGCTGGAGATTTATGTGGTCGTCAATCAGCATCAGGTCGGCAATGTTGAAGTCCGGATTCAGGCCGCCGGCCGCGTTGCTCACCAGCAGCCGGCCGATGCCCAGCAGCCGGAGCACGCGCACCGGCATGGCCACCTGCTCCATGGTGTAGCCCTCGTAGTAGTGAAAGCGGCCTTGCAGCACGGCTACTTTCTTGCCGCCCATGCGGCCCAGCAGCAGCCGGCCGGCGTGGCTTTCCACCGTCGAAAGCGGGAAGTTCGGAATGTCGGCGTAGTTGATTTCGTGCTCTACTTCAACTTCTTTGGCCAGCGCGCCCAACCCCGTGCCGAGGATGATGCCGATTTCGGGCTGGAAATCACTGGTCTGGTTTTGAATGTAGGCAGCGGCTTTGCGGAGGCGGTTCAACATGGAGGCGTGGAATGAAGTAGCGCGAACCGGGCAGGTCGCGTCCCCGCGCCGTGGGAACATCCTAACGGCGCGGGGACGCGACCTGCCCGGTTCGCGCTGCGGGTGCTCAGAAAAAGTTACTTGATGTCCAGAATATACGGCATCCTGGCCTGCACGCCGCTCATCTGGAGCAGCTGCTGGTACTGCGCGTAGGCCGGGTACAGCGGGCCCAGCTCGGCCTTAATAGCGCGGGCTTTTACTTCGGCATCGTCGCCCCCGCCGAAGCGGGCCATGATGCTTTCCAGGGCAGAACGCTGGCGGGGCAGGCGCTGTACCTGGTAGTCATCGGCCTTGAGGTGGGCACGGGCAGCGGCAATTTTCAGGGCGTCGGTATAATCGCCCAGCACGTCCACGAGGCCGTTGTTCTTGGCTTCGATGCCACTCCAGACGCGGCCCGAGGCCAGCCGGCGCAGGCGCTCCACGGGCATGTGGCGGCCCAGGGCCGCCTTGCTGGTGAAGTCGGCGTAGATATTATTCACTTCGCCCTGCAACACGCTTTTCTCGAAATCCGAGAGCGGGCGCGTGATGGTGGGCAGGTCCGAAAACTTGCCGGTCGTCACGCGGTCCACGGTGATGCCGAGCTTGTCGGCCAGCAGTGGCTGGATGTTGGGCAGCACGCCAAACACGCCAATGGAGCCCGTGATGGTGTTCGGATGGGCCACGATGGTGTCGCAGGCCATGCTGATGTAGTAGCCACCCGAGGCCGCCACGTCGCCCATGCTGGCGATAATCGGCTTTACTTTTTTGGTCAGCAGCACCTCGCGGTAAATCACGTCGGAAGCCAGCGACGAGCCGCCGGGCGAGTTCACGCGCAGCACCACGGCCTTCACCTTGTCATCGAGCCGGGCCTTGCGGATAGCCTCGGCAAACTTGGTGCTGCCGATGTTGTCGTCCGAGCCCTTGCCGGTCACGATATCGCCCTCGGCGTAAATCACGGCAATGCGGTTGCCGCTGGTTTTGCCGTCTTTTTCGTCGGCTTTGTCGCTGTCGGTGTAGTCGCTCAGGCTCACCAGGTTGGGCTTTTTATTTTTGGCCAGGCCCAGCTTGCCGCGCATGTAGTCCTGCACCTCATCGAAGTAGCCGAGTTTGGTGACCAGGTGCAGCCGCAGCGCATCGGGGGCGTTGTGCACCAGCATCGAATCCGAAATAACCTTGAGGCGGGCCGGCTCGATGTGGCGGGCGTCGGCCACCTGCTTAATCATGTAGCCGTTGATGGAGTTCAGGAACGACACCGTCTGGAAGCGGGCTGAGTCGGAGAAGTTCTCCCGAAAAAACGGCTCCACGGCACTTTTGAAGGAGCCGACGCGGAAGATGTAGGGCTCGATGCCGGCCTTGGCGAAGAGGCGCTTGTAGAACATCACCTCCGTGCTCAGGCCGTTGAATTCGAGTGTGCCCTGCGGGTGCAGGTAGATTTCGTTGGCCACCGAGGACAGATAGAAGCTCTTTTCGGAGCACACTTCGTGGTAGGCCACCACAAATTTGCCGCCCTTCTTGAAGTCGAGCAGCGCGTCGCGCACTTCCTCCATCGAGGCCATGCCGCCCTGCACGATGCCCAGGTTCAGCAAAATGCCCTTGATGTCGTCGTCGCCCTTGGCCCGGTGAATGGCTTCCTTCAGCTCCACCAGCCCGGTGGTGCCGCCGCCGCCCCCAAAGGCCTCGAACCGGCTGTCGCGCCCGCGCTCATTCAGCGGCTCGTTGAGCTTGAGCTCCAGCACCGAATTGGCGGCCACGTCCTTGTGGTCGTCGCTGCTCACGGCCGCCCCGATGATGACGGCCATGATTAAAAAACCAATGAAACTGAACGCGACCAGCCCCACGATGGTGGCAAGTACGAATTTTAAGAACTGACGCATAGGACCACAGATTTAACGGATTTCAACGGATGGAAACGGATTTTTTGTGGTTCGTCATTATCACCTGCACCACCTAGAACCCAACCGGCTGGCAAGTTACAGCGCATGTATCGTTTGGCTTCCGGGTTTATTACGATAGCGCGCATTTATCTCTGGAACCACAAAAAATCCGTTTCCATCCGTTGAAATCCGTTAAATCTGTGGTCAGTAGCCGTACTTCTCGCCCCACCAGCCGCGCAGGCGCTCCTGGATTTTCGCCTCACTGGCATTCTGGCCGGGCGCGTAGTAGCGGGTGCCGCTCAGGGCATCGGGCAGAAACTCCTGCTCCTCGAAATTGCCCTCGCCGTTGTGCGAGTAGGCGTACTCTTTGCCGTAGCCGAGCTGTTTCAGGAGGCGCGTGGGGGCGTTGCGCAGGGGCACGGGCACGGGGTGCACGCCGTTGGCCTTCACCTCGGCCTGCGCCGCCCGAATGGCCAGGTAGGCCGCGTTGCTCTTGACCGAAGTAGCCAGGTAAATCACGGTTTGGGCCAGGATGAGGTCCGACTCGGGCAGGCCGATGACGGTGCAGGCCTGGAAGCAGCTGGTGGCCAGCATCAGGGCGTTGGGGTTGGCGTTGCCGATGTCTTCGGAGGCTAGGATGAGCATGCGCCGGGCAATAAATTTCACGTCCTCGCCGCCTTCCAGCATCACGGCCAGGTAGTAGAGCGCGGCGTTGGGGTCGGAGCCGCGCATGCTTTTGATGAAGGCCGAAATCACGTCGTAGTGCATTTCGCCGCCCTTGTCGTACTTCGCCAGCGGGCGCTGGGCCACTTCCTGCACCACGGCATCGGTGAGTTGGATGACGCCTCTTTTGTCGGGCGGCGTGCTTTGCACTACTATTTCGAGCAGGTTGAGCAGCTTGCGGGCATCGCCGCCGCTGAGGGCCAGCAGGGCGTGGTCTTCCACCAGCTTCACCTTTTTTTGCTTTAATGCCGCGTCTTCGGTCAACGCCTTTTGCACCAGCCCGCGCAGGGTTTCCGCGCTCAGCGGCTCCAGCACATACACCTGGCAGCGCGACAAAAGCGCCGGAATCACCTCAAACGACGGGTTTTCGGTGGTGGCCCCAATCAGGGTGATGGTGCCGTGCTCCACCGCGCCCAGCAGGGCATCCTGCTGCGCCTTGCTGAAGCGGTGGATTTCATCAATAAAAAGGACGGTGCCGCGCTGCCGCCGGGCTTTTTCGATAACGTCGCGCACGTCCTTCACGCCGGCATTAATCGCGCTCAGGGCCGAGAATGGCTGCTTCAGCTCGCTGGCCAGCAGGTGGGCCAGGGTGGTTTTGCCCACGCCGGGCGGGCCCCACAGAATGAGGCTGGGCAGGCGGCCGGCGTTCAAATAGCGACGCAGCACGCCGGTTTCGCCCACCAGGTGCAGCTGGCCGGCGTAGTCGGCCAGGCGGCGGGGACGCTGGCGCTCGGCCAGGGGGGCGTCGGGTCCGGGGCCGGGCAGGGGGGTGAAGGCGGTGGGTTCGTCGTCGGGGAAGAGGGAGGCCATGGGAAGTAGCGAAGTAGCGCGAACTTTGTGGTTCGCGTCCCCCGCGCCGTTTCAACGATTGCAACCGGCGCGGGGGACGCGAACC
>NZ_JAGEMO020000067.1 GCF_017921975.2 Hymenobacter terricola | reverse complement strand
CCTCCACGAACAAGCGCGTGTCCTTGGCCGTCACGCCGCAGGCATTCGCTTGGCCCGGCAAGAGTGGCGAAAGGCGTTGCCAGTGCGGGTCGGTCAGGAATGTGCGGTCTTTTTGCATCTTCAAAGCTACCTTAATTGTTCACACGTCCTAGCGTTACCTCACCCCCCGGCCCCTCTCCCGCGGAGAGGGGTGCGTTCAACGATTCTCACGTCTGTCTCTCCCTCTTCACGGGAGAGGGGGCCAGGGGGGAGGTGACGCAGGCGAACGACACCACCAGCTATTCAAGACGAATCCAATGAAAACCATCCTGTTGCGCCCGCAGTGGCTTGCACTTTTACTGCTGCTAAATAGCCTGGTGGTGCAGGCCCAAACCAAGCAACCACCCCCCCAAATAGCCCCGAAAAGCCAATCCGACTTCATCCTGGCCACCGCTGGTAAAACCGCTGCCATCTACACCAGCGCCACCGACTGGCCGGGCGTGCTCCGCGCTGCCAAAGACCTGCAGGCCGACGTGCAGCGGGTGACTAAAGTAGAGCCGCGCTTGAGCATCGATGCACCGGCCGGCCGGGAAATCGTCCTCATTGGCACCATTGGAAAAAGCCCGCTGATTGATGCGCTGGTGAAGCAAAAGAAGCTGGATGTTTCGGCCGTTGCGGGCAAGTGGGAGGTTTTTGTGCGGCAGGTGGTGGAGCAGCCGATGCCGGGCGTGGCCCGCGCCCTGGTGATTGCCGGGAGCGATAAGCGCGGGACGATTTACGGGATTTACGACCTGTCGCAGCAGATTGGGGTGTCGCCCTGGTACTGGTGGGCCGATGTGCCGGTGAAGCCGCAAACAACCCTGCTGATTCCGGCGGGCCGGCACACGCTGGGCGAGCCGGCGGTGAAGTACCGGGGCATCTTCATCAACGACGAAGCGCCGGCCTTTTCGGGCTGGAGCCGGGAGCAGTTCGGCGGCGTCAACTCAAAGGTGTACGAGCACCTGTTTGAGCTGATACTGCGCCTGAAAGGCAACTACCTGTGGCCGGCCATGTGGGGCAACATGTTCAACGTGGACGACCCCCAAAGCCCCGAAATGGCCGATATGTACGGCATTGTGATGGGTACCTCGCACCACGAGCCGCTGACCCGCGCCCACGAGGAATGGAAGAAATTCGGCCACGGCACGCCCTGGAACTACCAGACCAACGACACCACGCTGCGGCGCTTCTGGCGCGGCGGCATGCGCCGCATGGGCACCCGCGAAAACATCGTGACCGTGGGCATGCGCGGCGACGGCGACGAGCCCATGAGCCGCGAAAGCAACACCGCGCTGCTCGAACGAATAGTGGCCGACCAGCGCCGGATTATTGCCGAAGAAACCCACAAGCCCGCCGACCAGACGCCCCAGATGTGGGCGCTCTACAAGGAGGTGCAGGACTACTACGACCAAGGCATGCGCGTGCCCGACGACGTGACCCTGCTGCTCTGCGACGACAACTGGGGCAATATCCGCAAGCTGCCCAAGCTGGGCGAGAAGCCACGCAAGGGTGGCTACGGCATCTATTATCACTTCGACTACGTGGGCGGGCCGCGCAACTACAAGTGGCTGAACACGAATCCGCTGCCGCGCATCTGGGAGCAGATGCACCTGGCCCACGAGTACGGCGCCAACCAGATTTGGGTAGTGAATGTGGGCGACCTCAAGCCCATGGAACTGCCGATTTCGTTCTTCCTCGATTATGCCTGGAACCCCGACGCCATCCCGGCCAATGGCGTGGCGGCCTACACCCAGCGCTGGGCCAGCCAGCAGTTCGGGCCGAAATACGCGGCTGAAATTGCCGACATTCTGGCCAGGTACGCCAAGTACAACAGCCGCCGCAAGCCCGAGCTGCTCGATGCCAATACCTACAGCCTGGCCACCGGCGAATGGGCCACCGTGGTAGCCGACTACAACCAGCTGCTGACTCGTGCCGGGGCCATCAACCAAAAGCTGCCCGCCGCCGACCGCGACGCTTTTTTTGAGCTGGTGCTGCACCCCGTGCTGGCCTGCGCCAACCTCAACGAGCTGTATTACACCGTGGCGCTGAACCGCGAAGCCGCCAAAACCAACCAGCCCAATACCAATTCTCTGGCCGAAAAAGCGAAGGCCATTTTTGCCAAAGACGCCGAGATTTCCCACCGCTACAACACCCTGGCCGGCGGCAAATGGAACCACATGATGGACCAGATGCACATTGGCTACACCGCCTGGCACGACGAGCCAGCCGACAAAATGCCCGCCGTAGTGACGCTGCCCGCCGACGCGGCGGTCACTGCTGCGCCCCCCACGCCGCGCCCCGCCGCGCCCGGAAACTACGTGTCGATAGAAGCCGAACATTACACCACAGCCGCGAATGCCGGCCCCGTCAGCTGGCAGCGCCTGCCCGATTTGGGCCGCACGCTCGGGGCCGTCACCACCTTCCCGGTCACGGCCGCGCCCACGGCTACGCCGGGCGGCAGCAGCCCGCACGTGGAGTACCGCCTCACGCTAACCCAGCCCGGCTCCGTGACGGTGCAGGCCTATCTGGCCCCGACGCTGGACTTCACCAACACCACCGGCCTGCGCTACGCCGTGTCGCTTGATGATGAAGCGCCGCAGATTATTAACCTGCACACCGGCCTCAACCCTGACAATGGGAATAAGCCCTGGGAGCAGGCTGTGGCCGAAAACATCATCCTCAAAACCTCGCAGCACCAGGTGGCGGCGGCCGGCCCGCACGTCCTCAAGTTCTGGCGCGTCGACCCCGGGGTGGTGCTCGAAAAGCTGGTGGTGAGCCAGGGTGCGGTGCCCGCCGGCTACCTCGGGCCGCCCGAAACGCCTACCGCGCAAAGCAAAAGCCCGGCGGTAGGCGGCAGTGTGGGGAGCCGTTGAGGCAATGTTTTTTGAATTCGTATGAGAAAAGCCAGTCTCTTGCTGTTGGCACTGCTTGGCTGCGCTAGTGCGTGGGCACAGCGGCCAGCAGGCTCGCCCCGCGTCATCAGCCTGGATGCGCACAAGATGCAGGGCCCGCTCAGCAAGTCGTTCAACCTGTGCGTGGGCGCCGGGCGGGCCAACGAAGGCCTGCGCGCCGACTGGCAGCAGCAAATGGCCCTGGCCCGGAAGGAGTGCGGCTTCCGCTACCTGCGCTTCCACGGGCTGCTGCACGACGATATGGGCGTGTACACCGAAGACCGCATGGGCCAGGCCGTGTACAACTGGCAGTATATCGACAAGCTCTACGATTTCCTGCTCAGCATCAACGTGAAGCCGTTTGTGGAGCTGTCGTTCATGCCCTCGGCGCTGAAAAGCAACGACAAAACGGTGTTCTGGTGGAAGGCCAACGTCTCGCCGCCCAAATCCTACGAGAAGTGGGAAGCCCTGATTACGGCGCTCACCCGGCATTTTGAGGCGCGCTACGGGCGCAAGGAAGTTGAAACCTGGTACTTCGAGGTATGGAACGAGCCGAACTATCCGGCGTTCTTTTCGGGCACGATGGATGACTATTTCAAGCTCTACGCCACCACGGCGCGGGCCGTGAAAAGCGTTTCGAACACGTACCGGGTGGGTGGGCCGGCCAGCTCCGGCACCGGCTGGATTGATGAAACCCTGGCCTTCTGCGCCCAGAACAAGGTGCCGCTCGACTTCATCAGCACCCACGACTACGGCGTGACCGGCGGCGGCCTCGACGAGTTTGGCCAGAACATGCAGCACCTCGGCGACCCCAACTCCATTGCCCGCAACACCCAGGCCGTGCGCGCCAAAATCCAGGCCTCGGCCTTCCCTAAAATCGAGCTGCACCTGACCGAGTGGAGTAGCTCCTATTCGCCGCACGACCCCGTGCACGACGCCTACGAAAGCGCCGCCTACGTCCTCAACACCCTCAAACAAACCGAGCACACGGCCACTTCCATGTCCTACTGGACGTTTTCGGACATTTTCGAGGAAGCCGGGCCGCCGCTCACGCCCTTCCACGGCGGCTTCGGGTTGCTGAATTTGCAGGGCATTCGCAAGCCGGCCTATTTCGCCTACAAATATTTGCAGCAGCTCGGGCCGCTCGAATTGCAGGACGCCGACCCCGCCTCCTGGGCCACCACCGATGCCGAAGGCAACATCCAGGTGCTGTTCTGGAACTTCACCCGGCCGCCCCAGGGCCCGCAGGACAACCAGGTGTATTTTGTGCAGGAGCATCCCGCGCCGGCCGCCGGGGCCGTTACCCTGGCCTTGAAAAACCTGCCCGCCGGCCAGTATTCTGCCGAAATCTACCGCGTGGGCTACCAGCAAAATGACGCCTATTCTGCCTATCTCCACCTCGGCCGTCCGGCCGAGCTTACGGCCCGCCAGGTGGCCGAATTGCAGCGCTTAACCGAAGATGCCCCGCAATTGGGCAAGCCCCTGAAAGCCGATGCCCGCGGCCTGACTCTGAACTTTAAGCTGAGCGAAAACGACGTGGTGCTCGTGAAGCTGAAGAAACTGTAGCGGCTTCAGCGCACCAGAATCAGCGCCGAGCTGCCCGGCACCTGCACCCCGCTGGTCACTTCGAGCACGTCCAGGCCTTCTTCCTGGATTTGGTTGCCGCGCAGCACCACTTTGTAGGTATCGCGGGGCAGGCTGACACTGGCGGCGGCGCGGTTGCCGTTGAAAATCACGGTAATGTTGGCCCAGGTGTCGCCGCCGGCGTGGTCTTTCAGCTGGTAGGCGATGAGGCCGGGCGCGGTGGGCAGGAATTCGAGGTGCTGCTGAATCAGCTCGGCGGTGGGTAGGCGGAAGGCGGGATGGGCGCGGCGCAGGGCAATGAGGTGGCGGTAGAACTCGTACACCGGGGCGTATGTGGCCTTGCGGCCCCAGTCAAGCTGGTTCACGCTGTCGGGCTGGTTGTAGGAGTTGTGCGAGCCGCCCTTGGTGCGCAAAAACTCATCGCCGACCGGCAAAAACGGCACGCCCTGCGACGTGAATACGATGGTGTTGCTGAGCAAATCCATCTTAATTAATTGGGCCTCGGTTGCGCCGGGGTTCGATACGCTGAGCTTGTCCCAGAGCACCATGTCGTCGTGGCAGGCCACGTAGTTGATGGCCTGGGCCGGGGAAGAAGCCCACGGCGCTTTCGAGTAGTTGACCTTGGCGTAGTCGAGCTGCGGGTGCTGGGTGGCGGCCACGATGCCGAACTTCACGCTTTCCTCCAGGCCGGGGTGGCCGCTGGTGAAGCCGGGCTCGGTCTGGCGGGCGTAATGGCCCTTCACGCCGTCGCGCAGCTCATCGCCGAACGCGGCCACGCGGTCGAGCTTGCCCAGGTTGGCTTTCACGGCGCGGCGGGCTTCGGGCAGGGGCGAGGGGCCGGCGGTCCAGCCTTCGCCGTACACGAAAATGCTGTGGTCCTGCTGGTCGAGGGCAATGCGGACGGCGCGCATGGTTTCAATATCAAGCACGCCCATGAGGTCGAAGCGGAAGCCGTCGGCGTGGTATTCGGAGGCCCAGTACGCCACCGATTCCACGATGAGCTTGCGCACCATGGGCCGCTCGGAAGCCACTTCGTTGCCGCAGGCGGTGGCGTTGCTCAGGGTACCGTCGGGGTTGTGGCGGTAGTAGTAGCCGGGCACCAGCTGCTCAAAATTGCTGCGTCCGGCATTGGCGGTGTGGTTGTACACCACGTCGAGCACCACGCGCAGGCCGCTGCTGTGCAGGTTTTCCACCAGCTGCTTGAGCTCGCTGATGCGGGCGGCGGGGTCGGCGGCGTTGGTGGCGTAGGTGCCTTCGGGCACGGAGTAGTTCAGCGGGTCGTAGCCCCAGTTGTAGCGGTTGGCGCTGGCGGGCGCGGCTTCGTCGATGGACGCAAAGTCGTTGGTGGGCAGCAGGTGCACGTGCGTCAGGCCCAGCTCCTGCAGGTGGTCGAGGCCGGTGGTTACATTGTTTGGGCCGCGGGTGCCCAGCTGGGCCGCCCCCAAAAACTTGCCCTTCTGCCGGATGCCGGACTGCGGGTGCATGCTCAAATCGCGCAGGTGCACTTCGCCGATGACGATGTCGGTGGTCTGTTTCAGGACCGGGCGCAGGTCGTCTTTCCAGCCGGGCGGCTGGGCCAGGGCGGGGTTGAGCACGGCCCCGCGCTGCCCGTTGATGCCCACGGCATGCGCGTAAGGGTCGGCCACTTCGGCCAGTTGAACGCCGGCAATGGTGGCCTGCACGGTGTAGAAACCGGTGGTGCCGGCGGGCAGGGCGTAGGTCCAGGTGCCGCCTTCGGCCTTGGTCATGGCGTAGTCGGCGCGGGCCGGGCCACCGGTGCCGGCCGCGTACAGGCGCAGGCGCAGGGCCTCGGCGGTGGGGGCCCACACGCGCAGGGTGGCCTGGGGGCCGCGCCAGGTCAGCCCAAGGTCGGGGCCGAGGTAGGTGGGGTAGGTGCTGAAGTCGGTAAGGGCCTGGGCCGAAAGGGTAGGAGCGGGCGAGAATAGCACAAGCAGCAGCAGTAGCGGACGAATCATGGGCACAAAGTTCGGGGGAATTGTGGTTGCGAATGGCGTATTGCGTTCCGTTCGCAATGCGCGGCCCTCACCCCAACGATAAAACCTCGCCCGCCGTCGATACAATACCCCTTACGGTCGGTTTGGAAAGGGTTGGGCGCTGGCGGCTGGGTAAGTTTGTTTCGCTCTATTGCTTGTTTATGGCCGTCCTCACTCCTCGTCGCTACCTCTCGCCGCTGATTCATGTGCTGGTGTGGGGGCTGTTCGGGCTCACGTTTTTGCTGTTTCAGCCGCTCACGGGCCGGCTCACCATGCCGCCGCAATTCTGGCTGAAACAGGGGCTGATGTTTTGCGTCTGGATAAGCCTGTTCTACCTCACGGCCCGCGTCACGGTGCCGCAGCTGCTGTTCCAGGGGCGCACCGGGTGGTTTGTGCTGGCGCTGTTCGGGACCACCGTGGCCGTGCTGCTGTTCAGCAAGTTCCTGGAATCGGCCCTGAACCTGCCCGAACTGATGGACAAAGCCTTTATGGCGGCGGCCGGCCGGCCCCGGCTGCCCCGCACCGGCTTCCGCATCGACACCATGGGCCTGCTCACCACCATGTTCGTGCTGGGCATCAGCACCAGTATCACGGTGGTGCAGAAGTGGCAGCACGACGCGCAGATTCGCCAATCGCTGGAACAGCAGCGCGTTTCGTCGGAGCTGTCGGTGCTCAAGGCCCAGATTAACCCGCACTTCTTTTTCAATACCCTCAACAACATCTACGCCCTCACGCTGCTCGACGGCGAGCAGGCGCGCACGGCGATTCACCGCCTCTCGCGCATGATGCGCTACGTGCTGTACGACACCGCCAGCGGCCCCACGCTGCTCAGCCAGGAAATTGCCTTCGTGCAGGACTACATCACCCTGATGCAGCTGCGGCTTGACGAGCGGGTGACCGTCACCTTCGAGCGCCCCGAGCCCGTGCGCGACGTGCCGGTGGCGCCCATGCTGCTGCTGCCTTTCCTCGAAAATGCCTTTAAGCACGGCGTGGCGGCTACTCAGGCCAGCACTATCTACATCGGCCTGCGCCAGCCCACCCCCGATGTGCTGGAGCTGGAAGTGCGCAACACCCTGCTGCTGCTGCCCTCCACCGACCTGTCGGGCAGCAACGGCATTGGCCTGGCCAACACCCGCCGCCGCCTCGATTTGCTCTACCCCGGCCGGTTCAATCTGCTGGTCGATGACCACACGCCCGCCAACGAATTCCGGGTTCACCTGACCTTGCACGTCGGAGAGAGTAGGGCTGCTGTTCTGGCGTAAACCTCACCTCTTCCCACCTTTATTCCCTAAAAAATGTCTCCTCTGAAATGCATTGCCGTTGATGACGAGCCGCTGGCCCTGGGCCTGGTCGTTTCCTTCGTGCAGCAAACGCCGTTTTTGGAGCTGGTGGGCAAGTTTGGCAGCGCCGTGGAGGCCCTCAAGTACCTGCACGAGCACCCCGGCACCGTCGATTTGGCCTTCCTCGACATTCAGATGCAGGAGCTTAACGGCCTGGAGCTGGCCCGCGTGCTGGGCCCCACCGGGCCGCGCGTCATCTTCACCACCGCCTACAGCCAGTACGCCCTCGACGGCTACCGCGTCGATGCCCTCGATTACCTCGTCAAGCCTTTCAACTACGAAGAGTTTCTGCGCGCCGCCGGCAAGGCCCGCGCCTATGCCGAGCTGGTTTCGCAGCACGCCGTGGCGCCCGCCGCCACCGGCCCCGAAGAGGAAGAATACCTGTTTCTCAAGGCCGAATACCAGCTGGTGCGCGTGGCCCTGAGCGACGTCCTCTACATCGAAGGCCTGAAGGACTACGTGAAAGTGCACCTCAAAAGCACGCCCCGTGCCTTGCTTTCCCTCATGAGCCTCAAGGCAATGGAGGAAAAACTGCCCACCCGGCGCTTCATGCGCATCCACCGCTCGTTCATCGTGGCGCTCGATAAGATTGAGGCCGTGCGCCGCCTCACCGTCCAGATTGGGGCCGTCACCATCCCGGTGGGCGACCAGTACAAAGACACTTTCCTGCAGTTCCTGAGTCGCTGGAGCTGATTTGTTGCTGCTACGCATACGCTTGCCCCCCTGCGGCTTCCTCCGGCCGCTAGCGGGAAAGACTTTGCCTAAAATGGGCTGGCAATTAAGCCCGCCGCCTTGGGCCTGGTCTATTGCCTGATTTCCGCCACCCTCTCTGTCTTTCTGAACTATGAATCAAACCAGAACTTTCGGGTCGCTTCCGCGGCTCGTCGGGGCGGCTCATGCCCCGGAGGCAGCCCCGCAGCTCGCCGTCCTCTGCCTCTCGGGCTGCCTGGGCGGACTCGAACTCAACAGCCTGAAATTCGCGGGCTGGATGCAGGAGCGCGGGTGGCGCGTCACGTTTTTCGCGCCGCCCGCCACGCCCCTGGCCAAATGGGCCGAAGAATGGTTCATTCCCCTCGAAACCCTGGCCGTGCGGCGCGGCCTCGCCATGCCCCTCATGGCCTGGGCCCTGAAAGAGCAGCTGGAACGCCTCAACATTGGCGTGCTGGTGGTCACTCAAAACAAGGACTTGGCCGTGGCCACGCTGGTAAAAACCCTTATGGGTGGCCACCTGCGCATTATCTACCAGCAGCACATGCAGCTGGGGCGGCCCAAGCGCAGCCTCGTGCACACCCTGCGTTTTCGCCTCGTTGATGCCTGGTTGACGCCGCTGCCCGGCCTGGCCCGCGAAGTAGCCTACCGCACCCGCTTCGACATGGCCAAGCTGCACGTGGTGCCCCTGGGCCTGCCCCTCGAGCAGTTTGCGCCCCCCACCCACACCGCCGCCGAGGCCCGCCACGAGTTGGACCTCCCTCAGAATGTTCGTCTGCTGGGCATTCTGGGCCGGTTTGATGACGGCAAAGGACAGGATTTTGTGATTGACGTGCTCCACCACCTGCGCCAGAAATTTGGCTACGATGCCCACCTGGTCATCATGGGCGAGCCCACCCGCAACGAGGGCGATGCCTACCTGCATCAGTTGGAACGGCAGGTGGCCCGGCTGGGCCTGCAGCGGCAGGTGCATTTCCGGGGCTTTCGGGCCAACCCGGCCGTGTTCTACCACGCCATCGACGTGTTCATGATGGCTTCCGAGAACGAAACCTACGGCATGGTCACCCTCGAAGCCCTGGCCGCCGGGGTGCCGGTAGTGGCCGCCGCCACCGGCGGCACCGTCGAGCTGGTGCAGCACGGCCAGACCGGGCTGCTGCACGTCTGGCACGACGTAGCGGCCTGCGCCCGCGCCGTGCGCCGCACCTTCGAAGACCCCGAAGCCACCCACGAGCGCGTGGAGCGGGCCCGGCTGGAGCGCTGGCGCTACTCGCACCACCGCCAGTGCGCCCTCACCGAGGACGTGATTCGGGCTCTGAGCACCGAGGGAACGGTGCCCCGTCCGCACCGGTCCCGCCCGGCGCGGCCCCCGGCCATCAACACTATATTCTCTCCAAACCGGCCTGAGTAGCGCTGACGAGGGATGAAAATCCGTCGTCAGTCGATACACTCCGGGGGTTGGCCGATACGCCTGGGCCCAGCCAAGCTGCGCCGGTAGATTTACAGTATACTCTGTCAGAGCATGCCCCTTATCGGTTGTTTTCTCATGCGTTACGAAAATGAATGCCGTCGTTAAGTTTCGTCTGCTGAGTGGCCTGCTGCTGAAACTGGCCGCGCCAGCCGCCACATTGGGCCGGCTCAACTGCCCGCTCACATACCCTTGCGCGCCGGCTGTCCGGTTTCATTCCACGGTTCATTCTCGCGTTATTCCTTGCGTAACTGCTCCTCTTAAGTCCTGTCATTCTTAGCCGGAAAGGCGAATTTGTTCGTGGCCACCCACCCAGCAGTTTGCAGCAGCTGGCAGCAGTGAACAAGCCAGCCGCCGGCGCGGAATGGCAGGCACAATTATTTTTTGGTGCGCCCGGTGCGCCCAGCAGTTTCAGCTTTATGGTCATGAATTCGGCGTTTACTACTCCGCTGCCGTTGCCCGCCGAGCTGGACTTTCTGCGGCTGCGCTACCGGCCCGATTTGCACACCCTTGTGGCCCGCTGGCAGCGCCCCGTGCTCCCGGCCGAGTTGCGCCAGGGCTATGCCGCCATCCTGCAAGCCGCCGAAGCTACCGCTTGCCCCGTCTGGCTCGTCGATTTGCGGGGCCGCAATGCCCCCGCTACCGCCGAAGCCCACTGGCTCAATACGGAATTCCTGCCCCAACTGCCCGGCCGCCTGGGGGGCTTGGTGTGCCTGGGGTTTCTGGTATCGCCTCATTTTGGCGAACAGTTCGCGCTGGCCGCGGTAGCCATTCAGTCTGCTTCCTACGAGCCGCTTACGGTGCGTTATTTCGAAGATGAGGGCCGCCTGACCCACTGGCTTGCGCAGTGCCCGCCCGGCTACTGAAATCAATGAGCGCCTTTCTCAGAGTCGTGGACAGTAGCGCGAACTCTGCAGTTCGCGTATCCGCGCCGCCAGCTTGTTCTGGCACCCGAACTACACAGTTCGCGCTACTGATTGCGGGCAGTACATCGACCAGAGAACGGCTGTAAATTTCTGCATTTGCGGAGGCCGCAATTTGACTCTTCGTGTTAACGCCGGAAAATATCCACAATGGTGCTGTGGCACCATTGTTGTGCATTTTGCTGATAGGTGGTCTATAATTATTCTGGAAACAACCAATTATTTTTTAATGATAATATTGCATAAATAGCTAATAATGAGTTTATAAAGCATATATAAAATATTAGGTTATTACCTTTGCCGTAGATGAAGTTCGAATTCATGATGTAATAAATGGTAGTTTCGCATGTTTGAATTAAGTAACGAATTTTTTTATACCACATTTAACTTCTTAAATTCATGGAAAAACTATTTACGAAGTTGCACTATGCAAAGTGCTCGGTTTGGGTTCAATTAATTCTGCTGGTCGGCCTATTAATGCCGGTTTTGGGTCATGCGCAAAGTACAAGCGTGGTTATCAGCGAAGTATACATGGCTGGTGCAACTGGCGGCGCGTATAGAAACGACTTTGTAGAGTTGTATAATAAGACAATTACGAACATTGATTTAACTGGATATTCAGTTCAATACAATCCCGCTTCGGGCGGCGGTACTTATACCGTGATTTCTCTGGCGGGGAAAACTATTCCAGCTAATGGATTTCTGCTGATTCAATTTGGCTCGGCGTCAGGTGGCACAAGCCTGCCCAGCCCCGATATCAGTACCGGTTCTACTTTAGCTAATGCCGGCGGCCGTCTGGCACTCGTGAGCAACACTACTGCGTTAGCTGATGCAAGTCCTGCTAACGCTGCCGGAGTGGTGGATTTTGTGGGGTACGGCACTGCCGTTACTTTCGAGGGCGGTGGCACGGCCCCCGCCGTAGCTTCCTCCAGCAGCATTGAGCGCAAGGCCCAGGTCACTTCTACCGTCGCTTCCATGAGCGGCGCCGGCCCCGATGTGACCCGGGGCAACGGTTACGACAGTAACAACAACAACCTTGATTTTGTGACGCGCACCACGCCTGAGCCCCAAAGCTCGGCATCGATGCCCGAGGAACTGACCGCTGTTGCCGTTTTTTATAACACCAAGAACCCCGCTGGTGCGCTCGACGACCTGGCTACTTACAGCTCCACTGCCGATGGAACGGGCCCATCGCCCAGTAGCTTTGGCGACAATTTTCAGCGTTTTACCATTAGCGGCGCAGGTAACCACACCATTGCTGGTAACTGGAAGGTCAGCGGCACGAACACGAAAGTGATGTTGCTTGCCAATGCCACCTTCACGGTGCCCGCCACGGCCAATTTCACGGGCTTGCTCGACTTGGGAAGTGGGGCGTCGCTGGTAGAGCAAAATGCTACTCCGAGCGTAACCCTGGGCAACGTGGACGCGACCAGCACCGTGGAGTACGCTCAGGCCGGCTCATACACCGTGCCCGTCATGGGCAGCCCTGGTTTCGGCAACCTCACTTTGCGCAATGGCACCAAGCTGCTGAGCGCGGGTACGACCATTGTGCGCGGCAACCTGCTGGTAAATAACGTGGGCGCGGCGGGCTCGGACGTATTCGGCGGAGCCTCAGCTTCGGCGTCGCTGCTCAGCTTGGGCGGCAACCTCACCCTGACGGGTACGGTGGGCTTCAGCACGCTGGCGGACGACCGGATTGCCCTCACCGCTACCAATACGAGCACGGCGCAGGTGCTGAACGGCGGCGGCAATCCCATTAAATTGCTGCAAGTGACTTTGCCCAGCGGCCAGGCCGGCCTGAGCCTGGCCACGGGCACCAGCAACCTGGAACTGGGCAGCAGCACGGGCGGCTACCAACTGGCTACGGGCACGGTCCTAACCGTGAACAACAACACCCTGAGCTTCGCGGCGGGCAGCAAAGCCTCCATCGTTGCGGGCAGCGCCAACCTGGGCGCCCTGGAGCTGAGCCCCGGTTCCAGCTTGTCGTTTGGCCAAACCAACAATGCCAACCTGGGCACCTTGCTGGTGACACCCGCCAGCACCCAGCTGAACAACCTGACGGTGAACGCAAACGGGGGTTCGACTGCCAACAACACCCTTACGCTGGCCAGCAGCTTGACCGTGAACGGCATGCTAACGATTACAGTGGGCACCCTGGCCATTGGCGCGGGAAATGTGCTGACCCTGAACGGGCCCATGAGCGCACCATCGGGCTTCCTGCGTGGGGCTATCGATGCTGACCTGCTCATCGGTGGGACGGGCGCGTTGAGCACCCTCCGGATGCCCACTGGCACCAGCGGACAGCTGCGCAATCTTACGCTCAACCGCGCTGGCCAAACCTTGGCGCTGGGCAGTGGCGTGGTTGTGAATACGGTCCTGACCCTTACCGACGGCATTCTGGACCTGGCCGGCTTTGGCCTGACGCTGAACGGCACGGTGGCCACTTCCGCCGGCTTGCTCAATGGCTCCAGTACTTCGGACCTGACTGTAGCGGGCACTGGGCCGCTGGGCGCAATCGGCTTCACGCCCACGGGCGGTGTGCTCGATATTCTCAGCCTGAACCGCCCCGGTGGTACCCTGGCCATTGTCGGCTCTCCCCTAACAGTGGTGCGCCCGACCCTGACCAGCGGCATTCTTAGCCTGGGAACCGACGTAGGACTCACCATATCGGGGGTGCTGGTGGTAAATGACCCTACGGTGGCCCAGTTTGCGGTTACCCCCACGTCCAGCCTGAACTTCACGGGAACGGGCGCAATTGGTCCGCTGGCTTTCGTGGCTGGCCAGAACCAGTTGCAGGGCCTGACGCTGAACCGCCTGACCGGGACCGTGCCCACGGCCCAGCTGCTAACCAACCTCACGGTGAATAACCTGGCGCTGACCCGCGGGCGGATATTCGTGCAAGGCGCGGCCAAACTCACTATCCTTCCTGGCGGAGGCTTGTCGTCCGGCGGTGTCAACGGCTATGTCAACACCCTGACTCAGGCGGCAGTCACCAATAGCACCACACCTTCGGTGGCCCTAACCTTCCCGTTGGGTGTCGATGGCCAGTTCCGGTCCCTCACCCTCACCGTCACCGACCAGGTAATTGGCACGACCAGCTACACGGCCCACCAGTTTGAGGCTCCTTCGCCGGTGCGGACTCTGCCCGCCACCCTGGCCCGGGTGTCGCAAATTCGCTACTACAATGTGGTGCCCGAAGCCGGGGGAACCAGCACGCTGGGCAGTGCCACCATCCGCCTGAGCTACGATGCCGCCAACGACCGCGTGACACCTGCCAACCAGAGCCTGCTCCGCATTGCCATGACCGACCCGGCCGATAACACCAAATGGAAGAACATTGGTGGCGCGGGCTCTGGTGCCGATATCCTTTCGGACCCATTTGCTCCCGGCCCGTTGGGCGATTTCACGCTGGCTACCGACATCAACACGCCCATCAATTCCAACCCGCTGCCCGTGGAACTGGTGCGCTTTGATGCTACCCGCCAGGCCAGCGGCGTGGCCGTGAACTGGGCCACCGCCACTGAGAAGAACAGCGCCTACTTTGAGGTGCAGCGCAGCCTCAACGGCCGTGAGTTTACCACCGTGGCTACTGCCACTGGCCAGGGCACCAGCAGCCAGCCCACGGCCTACGCCGCCCTCGACAAAACGGCCCCGGCGGCCCGGCTCTATTACCGCCTGCGCCAAGTAGACCTGGACGGTACCGAGGCTTTCTCGCCCGTGGTTACCGTGGCCGGCACCAACGATAAGGTCGAGCTGACGCTGTATCCCAACCCGGCTACCGACCGCATCATTGCCACGCTGCCCGCTGCCGAAGGCCGCAGCTACCGCGTGCTCAATGCGTTGGGCCAGGTGCTCGACCACGGCCCCGCCGATGCGGCAAACCCTTCCGTGGACGTACGCCGCCTGCCTGCCGGCACCTACCTCCTGGAACTGCAAGGCGCCACCAGCCGGCAGGTACGCCGCTTTGTGAAGAACGACTAGCCCAGCTTACGCCAGAGAATAGAACCCCTGGGCACGCAAAGCCAAACCAGAAAAAAGGTCGAACGGAGTTCGACCTTTTTTCATTGGCCCTTCCACCGTTGAAAAGGCCAAAGCGACGGCTCCCATTGGCCAAAAAACGTCAACTTAAGATAACCTACTTGCCCAAACCTTAGCCAGTTTGCTTCGGTTTAGAGCAAATGAAATCATGCCGTTGCCATGGAAGAAGACAAGGTTGAAACCCGCCAAACTCTGATTGTCTACATCCTGATGGGGCTTTTTGCGACGGCTGGCCTGCTATGGGCCCTGTGGCGGCACGGAGTTTTTGCCCATTAATACCTGCTCCCAACTCATGTCTAAGCCGATGAATAAGCGAATTACGACTGCCTTGGTCAGCCTGCTCCTGAGCTTGGCCCTGTTTGGAACGGGGTGGTGGCTCAAGGGCCGGGTGGGGTGGGAGGGAGCCAATTGGCTCATCCTGGGCAGCGGCGTGCTGGCGTTGGTATTCGCCGTGGCCCTGTTGCGCCGCATTGCCAAAAGCTCCCGGCCGGCCCCCATGGATTAGGGCAGCTGGCCGGTGCTCGGGCGTGTTTCGGGGCTGTTACGCTTGCATTACAGTTGGTGAAAACACTTTTAACGGGCGGGGGGAGGCGGTACTTTTGTCCCGAAGCGAAGAAATGCATGCCCGGTCTGGGTGGGCCGGGGAGCAATTCCTCCCAACTATGTTAGGTAGCGTCGATATGTCCTCCGGTTGGCTGGCCGGGGGTAGGCAAATCCATTAGCTTGGCCCTTATGCACCTGGCAAGTCCTGCGGCGAGGGGATTCTCCTGCCTGCAGGCACAAACAAAGAGGAGCGGCTCGCCAGGGCTGCTCCTTTTTATTGGGAGGTGGGTAACAGCCGGGCATGCCGTGTCGCCCTGCGCGCCCACGGGCTCATCGTGGTCCACGTACCAAGGCGTAGTATTCGCGTTGCTCGGCCTGGGCGGGCAGCAGGCTGGGCCGGCGGTCGAAGGCAGGAGAGGTGGAGCAGGTGCGCACTTCCGAGAAAACGGCTTCGCTGCCGCGCTTGCCTGGTAACCGGGCTGTTGTCCAGAAAATTCTGGAGCAAGATGGCTTGGTCATCTACATCGACATCTTGGGGAAGCTAAGCGCTGTTCATGGAGCAGGTAAAAAGGAAATGAGTAAACGCAGTCGTTTCGCATGGGCAACGCATTGGAAATTAGTAGATAATAAAGTATAAATGCGGAGTTCAGGCCCACCAGTTGGCGGACTGTGCGGCCGGAGGGATTTTGCCGGCCACGCCGGGCCACTTTGGAAGGGAAATTAACGCCGGCTACTCCCATCTGTGACGTCCCACGAGCCGTCTGAGGCGTCCCGCGCGCCATCCGTGAAGCCCCGTAAGTTACCCGTGACATCACCCCCGGCATTCGGGACTTCCCGACGGGCAGGCCGGGCTTCTCTGCTGGCGTACGGGACGTCATGCATGCCGACCGTAACGCCCCCAACGGATTCTAAAAGAAGAGAATGACCCTTTATGAGTAATAGACTAATATTCTGAAGGTGATATAACGATTTCGTAATGCCAGGGGAGCTATAGTCTTGTCCGTGGGGAATACTTTTACTCAGCTTGTGTCCGCCCCTCAGCATATAAGTAAACCCCTTAACACCCGTTTCTTATGCGAAACCGATTACCTCATTTTCCAGCCTCTCTCAATCGTAGTGTGGCGTTGCTGATGATGCTACTGTTACCCTCGCTGGGCCGGGGACAGGTGAATTTAACTGGTCCAGCAGTTACTCAAAATTTTACTGCGCTCACCGGAACAATTTGGACTGATAATACTACACCAATAACTGGCTGGTATGCTCAGACTGATTTAACAGCTTCTATAACGGCTCTGGGAACCAACACCGGTAGCTCCACAACCGCGGGGCTGTACTCTTTCGGTTCAAGTGCTGCGGCAGACCGTGCCCTGGGTTATGCCCCTTCTAATGCGTATACCGGTGCTACTGGTGTCGGAAAGGGCTACTTGGGCTGGCGTTTGAAAAACAATACGGGAATCAACATTACGTCCTTTACCGTCACCTACACAGGCGAGCAATGGCGTCGTGAAAATAACGCCGCTGCCCATACACTTACGTTCGACTACCAAACCGGAGCTACCGTTACCGCCCTGGCAACTGGCACTTACACCGCTGTTCCGGCTTTGACCTTTACTAGCCCTATAACAGGGGCTACTACGGGGGCAGCTCTTGATGGTAACCTTGCGGCTAATCGCACAGTTGGCATTACCGCTACTATCACCCTGGCGACCCCACTGCCAAATGGCAGTGAAATCATGTTGCGTTGGAATGACTTAAATGATACAGGCAATGACCATTTAATGGCCATTGACGATGTAACTGTTTCCTACGTAACGGCTACTGTTCCCCCCGCTTCGCCCACGGTAACGACTGCTACGCCAGCCACGGGCCTCACCTCTACCGATGCTACCATTGCCGGTAATATTTCCGATTTGGGTTCGCCCACGGCTAGCACGTCGTATGGCTTTGTGTACAGCAGCACTGCCAGCACCACCACCACACTGCAACTGACTCAGCCAGGTGTTACGGCTGCGCAAGCAGGCACAACCGGCGCGGCCGTTGGTAATTTCAGCACGGCATTGACCGGCCTGACGCCCAGCACCACTTATTATTATCGGGCTTACGTTACTAATGCCACAGGCACGGGCTATGGTGTCGTGCAGTCATTTACCACCGATGCTCCGGCGGCGGCCACCACCATTACCACGGGGGCTGTAACCGGTGCCCCGATATGCGCCACTGCTGCCGCCAACATCCAGGTGGCTTTCACCACCACGGGCACTATCACGGGTACTTACACCGTCCAGTTGTCGGATGCTGCGGGTAGCTTCACTACCCCCACCACGTTGGTAACGACTGGCACCGCCAGCCCGCTTACGGCTACTATTCCGGCCGGCACGGCCAGCGGAACGGGCTACCTCGTGCGAGTGGTCAACAGTGCCCCCGCTACTACCGGCAGCAATTCAGCGGCTTTCACCATCGTGAGCAACCCCACGGTGAGCATCGCACCCACCGCTACCCAAAACATCCTGGCCGGCGCCAACGGCACCGCCCTCACCGTGACCGAAACCCCCGCCAGCGGCACCACGCGGGTATGGCAGTACGCCATCACCACCGGCGGCCCCTACACCACCGTCGTGGGCCAAAGCGGCACCAGCTACACGCCCACTTTTGCCACGGCGGGTACCTACTATGTCGTAGCCACGGCCACCTTCGCCGCCTGCGCCGCCGTAACCAGCAACGAAGTGCAGGTGAATGTGAACAACCCCGTGCCCACCATCACCAGCCTCGCGCCTCCCACAGCGGTGGTGGGTGGTGCTGATATCACGCTGACCGTGAACGGCACCAACTTCGTGACCGGCTCCACGGTCACCTTCAACGGCGTGAGCCGGGTTACCACCTTCGTCTCGGTCACGCGGCTGACGGTGGCCGTGCTGGCCGCCGACATCGCCACCATCGGCAGCTACAACGTGGCCGTAACCACCGCGGCCCCCGGCGGCGGCACCACGGCGGCCACCGCTGCTTCAACGTTCTATGTCACGGCACCATTTGCGGGCATTATCGAGGATTTCGAAACGGGTTCGAAGGTAGCATATGCTGTGGCTACTGCCACGGTTACCACCGGGCCCTGGGTTTTCGATAATTCCCTGATTGGTACTGCTGCCGCCAGTGACCTGGTGCGTGGCACGCAGTCGGGGCGTCTGCGCAACGCGGCGGCCACGTCCATCTACATGAATTTTGACAAGCCCAACGGCGCGGGTATCGTCACGGTGTACGCGGGTAACTTTGGCCCCGACAGCAACGGTGGCTTTGCCCTCGATGTGTCCAGTGACGGTGGCGCTACCTGGACGGCTTACACGGCATCGCGCTCGGGCCTGACCAACTCGCTGGTGCAATATGCCTTTACTGTGAACGTGGGCGGCCCGGTGCGGCTGCGCTTCCGGGGCACTACGGCCGGTGCCCGCGTTGATATCGACGATGTGGCCATTCCCAACTACGTGGCTCCTGGCCCCGAAATCGACGTGACCCAGGGCGCTACGCCCATTGCCTCGGGCGGGAGCTATGCCTATGCTGCCACCACCACTGGCGCTACCACCACAGCCACGTTCACCATTGCCAACACCGGCAACACCGACCTGAACATTTCCGGCATCGCACTCAGCAACAATGCCAGCGGCGAATTCAGCATCGTGACCTCGCCGCTGCCCACCACCGTGACAGCCGGTGCCAACACGCCTTTGCAGGTGCAGTTTGCCCCGACTTCAGCCGGTGCCAAAACCGCTACCCTCACCATCACCAACGACGACACCAACGAGGGCAGCTACGTCATCACCCTCACCGGCGATGCCCTCCCGGCCGAGCCCACTGTGCAGCCCACCGTGGCCGCCTCGGCCGTGACCATCACCACCGCCCTGCTCACCCTGAGCGGCGGCGACGGCAGCAAGCGCCTCGTAGTAGTGCGGCCCGCCGCCACCGCCGTAGCCCCCACCGATGGCACCACCTACACCGCCAACCCGGCCTACGGCACCACCACCGGCAGCAACCCCACCACCGGTACCAATAACTTCGTGGTAGTGGCCGACGGCAGCACGACCAGCGTGACCATCACCGGCCTTGCCGTGAACACCGCCTACACCGTAGAAGCCTACACCTACAACGACAACGGCACGGCTGGTCTCGAAAATTACCTCACCGCAACTCCTGGCACCACCAGCTTCACCACGCTGGCCCCCGCGTCCGTCACTTACATCTGGAACGGGACCGGCACCAGCTATAGCGCGGCCACCAGCTGGACGCCGGACCGCCTCGTTACCGCCCCTAGTGATGTGTTAGTGTTTGACGCAACGTTCGGCACGCCTGCCACTACAACTGTTGCCCTTGACTTCCCTGGCGCTTCGGAAACCATCGGCCAGTTGCTCATCCGCAACGGCGTTACGGCCACCTTCGGTACCGATGCCAACCGGACCCTGCTGCTGGACGGCAACGCCACCGGCACGGACTTCGTGGTGGACGCCACTTCCGCGCTCACCCTCACGAATACCAATACCACAGCCGCCCGTGGCATTGCCATCAGCCTGACGGCCACCGAAACGGCGGCCGTCAGCGGCACCCTCGTCTACGATGGCAACGCCAGCTTCAGCGGCCGGCACAGCCTCTTGAGCGCCGCCGCCAACAGCAACGCCATCGAGTTTCTATCGGGCTCGCGCCTGCAGGCCACGGCGCAGTTCGATGGGTCGAACAATAACTCGGCTTTCGGTACCACCACCGGCACTTCCGGTTCAGTCTTCTCGGTAGTTTTCCGCAAAGGGGCTACCTACGAACAAACCGGTGGCAGCAACCCCTTCGGCCTGACCGCCCCCAACTCGTTCGTGACTTTTGAGCCCACGAGCCACTACATCTTCGACGCCGCCTCGGGGCAGCCTTCTGTTAGCGGCCGTACGTATGGCAGCCTGGAGTATAATACACCTAGTTCGGGGGTTGGCAGCAGCAGCGGTAGCGGCCTGCTCACCGTGCTGAGCGACCTGACCGTTACCCAAGGCAACGTCATCTTCCTGTTGAATGGCGGCATCAACATCGGCGGTAATATCTCGGTTAATACTTCTGCTGGAGCGCTGAGTTTTGCGCCTGCCAGCACCACCGCCCTACCCATCCAACTCAATGGCACCACTGCCCAGACCATCGAGGGTACCTCGCCGGCAGGCACCCTCACCTTCGGCCCCAATGCCATTCTGCAAATCAACAACGCTGCCGGCGTCAGCCTGCTGCGCCCCATCGGCCTGAGCAAAGAACTGCGCCTGACCAGTGGCCTGCTCACCACCACCGCCACCAATCTGCTCGCTTTGGAAGCCACCGCGGTGGCCTCCGGTGGCTCAGGCACCAGCTTCGTGAATGGCCCGTTGGCCCGCAATACGCCGGCTGGCCTGTCCACGGCCACCGCTTACCTGTTTCCAGTTGGCAAAGTCAATTTCTATCGCCCATTCATCCTCACCCTGACGGCCCAAGCGGCCGCCAGCACCTACACCGCCGAGCAAATCGAAGGCGACCCCAACCCCACTGGTGCGGCGAATATCCTGCCCGGCAATGGCTTGGGCAGTGCCTCACTCAAGCGGGTTTCTAAATTCCGGGCGTTCACGCTTGCCTCTTCAACCACCACTGCAAACAACGCTTTAGGTACCGTGACGCTGAGCTTCGGCACCGGCGATGGCGTTAATGACCCCGCCAATACCGGCTTGGTAGTAGCCGCCAGTACCGGCGGCTCGCCCTTTGGCAACCTCGACCGCTCGGCCTATACGGGCACCGGCACCGGCGCCGGCGGTGCTGAGGTTATCGGTACCCTCACCTCGGCGCTCATAAGCACCGGAGCGGCCTCTGCTACTTTCGTCCCCGGTGCCACCAACGACAACGTCACCTTCGGCCAGGCCATCAACCCACTGCCCGTAGAGTTGACCGTTTTCAGTGCCCAACGCCAGTCCGGCAACGCCGTGAGTGTGGCCTGGACCACCGCCAGCGAGAAAAACAGCGCCTACTTTGAAGTACAGCGCAGCCTCGACGGCCGTGAGTTTGCTACCGTAGCCACCGCTGCCGGCCAAGGCACCAGCAGCCAAATAAATGCCTATACTGCGCTCGACAAGACCGCCCCGGCCGCTCAGCTCTACTACCGCCTGCGGCAGGTTGACCGCAACGGTACGGCGGCATTCTCGCCGGTAGTCACCGTGGCCGGCTCCGGTAGCGTGGCCAAAGTGCTGCTCTACCCCAACCCGGCCCAGGGCAGCATCAGCTTCCTGGTTGCGGCAGCCATGCCTTACCGTGTGCTCAATCAGCTGGGCCAGCCGCTCCTGCACGGTACCACCGAAACCGGCACCACCACCATTGCGCTCGATAAGCTTGTCTCGGGCTTGTATTTCCTCGAACTTCAAACGGCTGCAGGCCGAGTCGTACAGAAGTTTGAGAAAGAATAGTTTATTAAAAAACACCGGATAATGCAAGAAGACCTCCGCAAGTGTTTGCGGAGGTCTTCTTGCATTATCCGGTGTCGTAATTATTAAAAATGTTACCGTAATATAATCCTATGTTGGCCGTTGTGCATCGGTAAACCATCGCAAAGTAGAATCGAGGTAAGCAGCTAAAAATATACCTGACAGGTAGTTTTTTAAAGATAAACATTTGTATTACTGGAGATTGGTTGATATTTTTTTATAAATCGCTTGTTCAGTATCTGGTTTTTGGCACTATTTTTAGGAGCTTAAATCTTCCATATACTACCTTTGTACCAAGGGGGCTGCATTGATGTTAGTTCTTTAGTAGTTAGTATGATGTCAATAATGTTGCGTTGCCGTTAGTAGATATCCTTAGGCTCTGGTTAAGGTTTAATATAATTTCAGTTGTCTGGCTTTTTGCCATTCCCATTTCGCTTTTTAGTAGTCCAGTCATTTTTTACATTCGTAGTTTCTCTACCATGAAAAATCTTTACATCAATGCCGTACAGGCATTAATAAAGCCAATGCTGTGGGCGATGTTGCTGTTTGCTCTTCCTTTTGCCGGGCACGCACAAAGCCTCACTTTCACTGCCCTTGGGCCCAACCTAAACCCGGGCACCAACACCACTAGCAATCCTCAGTACTTTGGCCAAACCCAAGTGGGGAGCATCTCACCCTCCAAGTCATACAGCCTGAGTGCTGCCGATTTGGACCCCTTTACGGACGTAAGCATCGTCATTCCCGCGTATTTCCAGGGCAGCACGGATAACACGACTTTCAGCACGGCTACCCTTGTGTTTACGACCGACGCCGCCGGAAACGTGCCCGCTACCACCGTCTACCTGCGTTTTGCGCCGACCGGTGGTGCCGGCACAACCATCAACAAATCGGTATTTGCCCAAGGCACGGCCGGCGGCGACCCATCATTGTCAACGCCTAGCGTTAAGCTGCGCGGCGATGCCCTGGCTGGCTCGCCCATCATCACAGTTAGCCCGTCGTCGCTTTCGTTCGGCAGCCAGCTGGTTGGCACGAGTTCCAGCGCCATGAGCTTTGTGGTGAACGCCACGTCTTTGGGTACCACGCCCATCACCGTGACGGCCCCGAGCGGGTTTCTGGTGAGCTACAGCGGCAGCACGTATGCTGCCACGGCCAGTATTACTCCCGCGGGAGGCGCTGTTTCCAACGCCTCGGTGAGCGTGGTCTTCACGCCAACGGCCACCCAGAACTACGTCAGCACCATTGCCTTGGTTAGCTCCACCGCATCGGCCAGTGAGTCGGTGAGTGGCACCGGCGTGCCCGTAACGCCCACACTAATTGCTTCGCCCACGTCGCTGGCATTTGGTGCCACCACGGTAGGGGCGGCCACCGCCAGCCAGGTCTTTACGGTGAGCGGCTCCAATTTGCAGGGCAACGTCACCATCGCGGCTCCTGCGGGCTTCCAGATTCGCACCGGGTCGAGCTTCTTTTCGAGCAACCCTATTACCCTGGCTCCCAACAACGGTGCTTTGGCCAACACCAATATCGACGTGCGGTTTGCGCCTACGCAGGCCGGGTCGTATACCGTGGCCGTCACGGTTTCGACTCCCAACAGCAGCGCCACCCTCACCCGCACCGTTACCGTTACGGGCACCGCCAATCCAAGCTCGGGCACTCCTTCGCTCACGGCAACGCCAACTGCGGTAGATTTCGGTAGCATCACGAGCAGCGGCAGTTCTACCACGCGCAACTTCGAGGTGAGCGGCTCTGACTTGACCGCCGATATTGTACTGACGCCGAGCAACTCCAACGTGCAGATTCGCAACGCCTCGGCCGGCGGCAGCTTCTCTTCGAGCCCGCTCACCATCACGCAAGCCAATGGGGCCGTTGCGGCGCAGGTGATAGAAGTACGGCTGGTGTCACTGGTGGCTCAGGGGGCTTTCAGCCAGCAAATTAGCGTAACTAGCAATGGCGCGACCCCGGCGGATGTCGCGGTAACCGCCAACAACCCCAGCGGTGCCACTTCCGATATCTCGGTATCGAACCCCGACGCCAACAACTTCACGTTCGTAACCCGCCCCAACACGGTATCGGCGTCGCAGCGCTTCTTGGTGGCTGGCACCAACCTGGTTCAGCCATTAGTAGTGCAAGCAGTGGGCCCGAACGCCAGCTACTTTCAGATTTCAACCGATAACGTCAACTTCTTTAACAGCGTCTCCTTCACCCCCAATGCGCAAGGTAACGTAACGCAACGGGCGGTCTTCGTGCGCTTTATGCCTAGCACCAACGCCATCACGGTCACCAGCACCATCCGCAATTCCAGCACTCCGGCCCCCGATTTCGACGTATCGGTGACGGGCATCAGCGAACCTACCATTCGCTTGGACCGTGCCATTGGCTCGTTTGCCGAAAACGTAGTGAAAAACACGGTTACCGCACCGGTTGCGGTTCAGCTGGAAGGCTTTCTGCTGAATGGCAGCGTGGAACTGCGCTTCCCCGATGATACGACGGACCCTACCCGTAATCCGCTGCACACTCCGCTGTTTGAGTTCTCACTGGACAATGGGGTCACGTACATGGCCCAGACGTCGGCGCAGACGCTCATCACGCCGGATGCCAATGGCAACTTCTCCACCAAGCTGCTCGTGCGCTACGCTCCGGTGCGCGTGGGCAATGCCGCGCAGGAATTGCAGTTCCGCAATGCCAGCTTCTTCAGCAACACCTTCTTTGCCCTCACCAGCGGCTTCGGTCGCACCACGGGCTTCTCCATTGCGATTGAGCCCACCGCCCAGTCCACGGCCTCGATAATTCGGTCCGCCGACCGTACCTCCGCAACCATCACCTTCAACCTGCAAAACCCACCGGCCAACAAGCAGTATGGAGATAACCGGCTGGTAATTGCCAGCAGCACCTACAACACTACATTGCCGGTTAGCCTGTTTCCTGTTGATAAGCAAAATTTCAATCCAGGAACTACCAGTTCCGGCGGGGCTTATAACTTCGGTACCGGCACGGCCATCGAAGCTTCGTCGAATACCTACGTAGTGTTCAGCGGGGCGAACAATTCCTTTACCGTTACGAACCTGAACCCGACCCTGTACTATAACTTCTTCGGATTTGAGTTCAATAACGACGGCGTGCTGAACGCTGAAAACTACCTCGTGCCGAACAATCAGCCATTGAACCCGCTGCCCGTCGAGCTGACTTCGTTCACCGCCAAGCGCCGCGACAACGCGGTGGCCGTAAACTGGGCCACGGCCACTGAGAAAAACAGCGCCTACTTCGAAGTACAGCGCAGCCTCAACGGCGAAACTTTCGCTACGGTGGCGCACACCCCGGCGCGTGGCACCAGCACCCAGCCCACGGCCTATTCGGCGCTCGACTCCGCTGCTCCGGCCGGCATGCTCTACTATCGCCTGCGCCAGGTCGACTTGGATGGCACGTCCGTTTATTCGCCCGTGGTCACGGTAGCTGGCACCGGCCTTTCCGCCAAAGTGCTGCTCTACCCCAATCCGGCCCACGGCAGCGTCAGCTTCGCCGCTGAAGCCGCTACGCCCTACCGCGTGCTCAATCAGTTGGGCCAGTCCCTGCTGCGCGGCACCACCGAAGCCGGCACCACCACCGTCGCGCTCGATCAACTACCCACTGGCCTCTACCTCCTCGAACTGCAAACGGCCACCGGCCGCATGGTGCAGAAATTTGAGAAGGAATAAGCGCGGATTTAGCCAGATTCGTTGGATTTCGCGGCTTAGTGGTTGAAATACAACACCCACTTCCGCTAACTTCCCGCCACGGTGAATCAAAATAAGAAAGGCCACCCATTTGGGTGGCCTTTCTTATTAAACCCACATCAAAAAAAATACTCAAACGAAGCCGAAACGCTCCGCTCATTAGCCAGTAAGCAGCTCAACCGCTAATCCGCGGAATTCGGCGAATCCGACTAAATCCGTGATTAAACCGAGAAACTTTCGCCGCAGCCGCACTCGCGCGAGGCATTGGGGTTGTTGAACTGAAAGCCCTTCCCGTTGAGGCCGTCGGAGAAGTCCAGTTCGGTGCCGGCCAGGTAGAGGAAGCTTTTCATGTCGACCACGACCCGCACGCCTTTGTCTTCAAATTCCTGGTCCATGGGCCGCACCTCGTTGTCGAAGTCCAGCTTGTAGCTCAGGCCCGAGCAACCGCCACCGGCCACCGAGGCCCGCAAACGGTAGGTATCATCAAGATGCGCATCCTGAATCAGGCGCGATACTTTTTCTTTGGCTTTGTCAGATACAGTAATCATGGCAATAGGAGTGGGGCTTGTACCCGGAGGCTGGCCCGCTCAGCTAATAATGGAATGCGGGTGCAATTTAGACAAATTATAAACAGGGGGGTGAAATTCTTTGTTCACCCAACCTCCAAAAATTCAACCACACCCACTACGAGCTTGGATTCAGCACTACGCTGAAAACGGTAATCGTATTCAAATCGCGCCCGAAGTAGAGCTTATCCAACGCTTCATATACGTTGTGAGCCCGGAAATAAGAGGTCTGCAATTCCTTATCGCCGTGGGCGCGCCACTGCAAGGTGTAAGAACTTTCGGTGTCGCGCAAACGCTTCACATAGTCCAGCATCTTTTGCAGGCATGCTACTTCATCGCGGCCGGTTTCGAAGCGGAACAGAAAGCACTGCTGGTGCCGCGGGTTCACCGTGACCAGGTCCAGTCGGGTTTGCCCTTCCAACTCCCGAAACTCAAATTTCAGCTGAGCGGGCTCCAAACCCAGGTACTGTTGAATCTCGCGTTGCAGCCGGGCCGCTTCAAATTCGTCTATCATGGAAGGAAAAGCAGAGCATACAAGAATGAGGAATGAAAAACCGGCTGCAAAGCCGGCTTTTCATTCCTCATTCTTTATTTTTTGTTAAAATATTAGTGGTGAGCCAGCTCCAGAGCGGGCAAACCGTTCTTCACGCGGTAGTCGGAAATGGCCGACTTGATGGCGTCCTCAGCCAGCACCGAGCAGTGGATTTTCACCGGCGGCAGGGCCAATTCTTCCACAATCTCCATGTTGTCGATGGCCAAAGCCTCGTCGATGGATTTGCCTTTCAGCCACTCCGTGGCCAGCGACGACGACGCAATAGCCGAGCCGCAACCGAAGGTTTTGAACTTGGCGTCGATGATGGTATTCGTGGCTTCGTCCACCTCGATTTGCAGGCGCATCACGTCGCCGCACTCAGGTGCGCCCACGAGGCCGGTGCCTACGTTCTTCTTGCTTTTGTCCAGCGTGCCCACGTTGCGGGGGTTGCTGTAGTGGTCAATTACTTTATCGGAGTAAGCCATGGCTTTGTTTAAGTTAGTAGTTATCAGTGAACAGTGCGCAGTTACCGGATGAGCCTGCAAGAACGACACTGTTCACGGCTCATTGATAACTGTTAACTGAATTAATGTTCAGCCCACTCGATTTTGCTCAAATCGATGCCTTCTTTGAACATCTCCCACAGGGGAGACATTTCGCGGAGCTTGGTCACGGCTTCTTTTACGTGGCCGATGGCGTAATCGATTTGCTCGTCGGTAGTAAAGCGGCTGAGGCCGAAGCGCAGGCTGCTGTGGGCCAGGTCGTCGCTCAGGCCCAGGGCCTTGAGCACGTAGCTGGGTTCCAGCGAGGCCGAGGTGCAGGCCGAGCCCGATGATACGGCCAGGTCTTTCACGCCCATCATCAGGCCTTCGCCTTCCACGTACTTGAAGCTGATGTTGGTGACGTGGGGCAGGCGGTGCTCCACCGAGCCGTTGATGTAGCTTTCCTCCAGGGTGGTGAGCTCCTTTTCGAGGCGGTCGCGCAGGGCGCTCAGGCGCAGGGTATCGGCGTCCATTTCGAGGCGGGCCAGCTCGCAGGCCTTGCCCAGTCCCACGATACCGGGCACGTTGAGGGTGCCGGAACGCATGCCGCGCTCGTGGCCGCCGCCGTCCATCTGGGCGGTCACTTTCACCCGGGGGTTCTTGCGGCGCACATACAGCGCACCCACGCCTTTCGGGCCGTACATTTTGTGAGCCGTGAAGGCCATGATGTCGATGCCATCGGCGATGACGTCAACCGGAATTTTGCCGACGGCCTGGGTGCCGTCGGTCATGAACAGCGCACCGTGGCTGTGCGCAATTTTGGCAATCTCGCGGATGGGCTGGATGGTGCCCGTCTCGTTATTGCCGTACATGATGGTGACCAGGATGGTTTCCGGCGTCATGGCGGCTTCGAGGTCGGCGAGGCTTACGAGGCCTTTCTCATCTACCGGCAGGTAGGTGACGCGGCCGCCCAACTTCTCGATGTGCTTGCAGGTATCGAGCACGGCTTTGTGCTCGGTGGTGGCGGTGATGACGTGATTGCCTTTCTGGCTGTACATCTCAAATACGCCCTTGATGCCCAGGTTGTCCGACTCGGTAGCGCCCGAGGTGAAGATAATTTCCTTGGAATCGCAGTTGATGAGCTTGGCAATTTGCTCGCGGGCATAGTCCACGGCTTCCTCGGCAGCCCAGCCGAAAGGGTGGTTGCGCGAAGCCGCGTTGCCGAATACTTCGGTCAGATAGGGCATCATGGCCTCCAACACCCGCGGGTCGAGGGGCGTAGTGGCGTTGTTATCGAGGTAAATAGGGAGCTTCAGCATTGCGCGCAGCGATAAGGACAGGTGGTGAACCAGCGAATGGCTGATACCCGCGTAGAACACGGTTCCGGGGCAATCAGTTTTCTTTGATGCTACAAAAGTAGATACAATCTAAATAAGGAAATGCCCGGACTTCCAGCGACGGGGTAAAATGCTCGACAAATCCCGGGCTTTTCGTCGGCCAGCGGCTCATTGCCTTACCTTTCCCACTCCTTTTATGATTACCAACCTCGAACACCTCGGCCTGGCCGTGCACAACCTGGAGGACGCCACGGCCCTCTACACCACGCTGCTTGGCGCAGAGCCCTATAAGAAAGAGCATGTGGCCAGCGAGGCTGTGGACACGGTTTTCTTTCAGGTTGGCGGCTCTAAAATTGAGCTGCTGGCCGGTACTTCGCCCGACAGTGCCATCACGAAGTTCCTGGCCAAGAAGCCGGAGGGCATTCACCACGTTGCGTTCGAAGTCGACGATATTTGGGCAGAGATGGCGCGGCTGAAAGAAGCGGGCTTCGTATTATTAAATGAAGAGCCCAAGCGCGGGGCCGATAATAAGCTCGTCTGCTTCGTGCATCCCAAAAGCGCCGTTGGCGTATTGGTTGAACTCTGCCAATCCATTCCCGCATGAACCGTTTTCAACAAGAAGTAGATGCCGCCGTGGATGCCCTGCTGCTCCAGCAAATCATTCTGTACCCCACCGATACCGTGTGGGGCCTGGGTTGCGATGCCGAAGCGCCGCCCGCCGTGAAGGAACTGTATAAGCTAAAGGGGCGGCCCGAAGGCCAGCCCAGTATCGTGCTCGTTGCCGATGTGGCCATGCTGAAGCGCTACGCCGCCGAAGTGCCGGCGGAGCTGGAGGCCTTGATTGCCGCCGACACCCGCCCCACGACCTATATTTTGCCGGCTAGCCGGGCCGTGGCAGCCAACCTGGTGGCGCCGGATGGCACGGTGGGCCTGCGCGTAGTAAAAGATGAATTTTGCTTTAAAGTGGTGCGCCGCCTGGGGCACGGGTTGGTATCGACTTCGGCTAATAAGGCTGGGGAGTCGACTCCGGCAGTGTATTCGGAGGTTGATAGCGCTATTATTCGCGGAGCCGACCACGTAGTGAACTGGCGGCAGGACGATGCTGCGCGCGTAGCCCCCTCGCGGGTGGTGCGGCTGGGAGCGGGCGGGAAGCTGGACGTGGTGCGGGAGTAGGGGCGGGGGCTGCCCCGCCCGAATCGTTGGAGAAAAGTGTGCTGGTGTAGTCGTTCAACGGCGGGCGGGGGCAAGCCCCGCTCCTACGGTTTTACCTTTGCGGGCATGAAGACCCCCCAACTGCCCGAATTGCCTATCTTTCGCACCATCGCCGAAGCGGCGGCGGAACTGAAACAGCCTGCTTACGTGATTGGTGGCTACGTGCGGGATTTGGCCCTGGGCCGCGAGAGCAAGGACATTGACGTGGTGACGGTGGGTGACGGCATTGCCCTGGCGCAGGCCGTGGGCTCCAGGCTGGCCGGCCGGGGCCGGGTGCAGGTGTTCAAAAACTTTGGCACGGCCATGCTGCCCACCAAAGAGGCCGGCGACATCGAATTTGTGGGCGCCCGCAAGGAAAGCTACCGCGCCGAAAGCCGCAAACCCGAAGTGGAAGCCGGGACGCTGGAAGAGGACCTGGCCCGCCGCGACTTCACCATCAACGCTCTCGGCCTGAGCCTGAACCCGGAAGATTTTGGGGCGCTGGTGGACCGCTACGACGGCATGAAGGACCTGGCGAGCAAAACCATTCGCACGCCGCTGGGGCCGGACATCACGTTCTCCGACGACCCGCTGCGCATGATGCGCGCCATTCGGTTCGCCTCGCAGCTCAACTTTGACATTGAGCCGGATACGTTCGACGCCATTATTCGGAATAAGGACCGGATAAAAATCGTGTCGCAGGAGCGGATTACGGTCGAGTTGAACAAGATTATTGAGTCGCCCACGCCGAGCTACGGGTTCAAGCTGCTGTTTCAGACGGGGCTTTTGCAGCTCATCTTTCCCAAAATGGCGCTGCTGCACGGCGTGGAAAAAGTGGGCACCCACGCCCACAAGGACAATTTCTACCACACCCTGCAGGTGCTGGACAACGTGGCCAACGCCGGCGGCGACCTGTGGCTGCGCTGGGCCGCCGTGTTGCACGACATTGCCAAGCCCGCCACCAAACGCTACGACCAGCGCGTGGGCTGGACCTTCCATGGCCACGAGGATAAGGGCGCCCGCTGGGTGCCCGGCATCTTCACCGAGCTGAAATTGCCCCTGGGCGAGGAAATGCGCATGGTGCAAAAGCTGGTGAAGCTGCACCTGCGCCCCATCGCGCTGGTGAAGGAAACCGTGACCGACTCGGCCGTGCGCCGCCTGCTATTCGAAGCTGGTGAGGATATTGACCGGCTGATGCTCTTGTGCCGGGCCGATATTACCAGCAAGGACCACACCCGTAAGGAGCGTTACCTGCGCAACTTCGGGCAGGTGGAGGAAAAGCTGAAGGAAGTAGAGGAAAAGGACCACCTGCGCAGCTTCCGTCCGGTTATTACCGGCGAAATCATTATGGCTGCCTTCGGCCTGAAACCCTCGCGGGAAGTGGGCGAGCTGAAAGAGGCCGTGATGGAAGCCATCCTCGAAGGCACCATTAAAAACGAAATGGACGAAGCCCTGGCGTTCCTGTTGCAGCAGGGGGCGGCCAAAGGACTTCGTCCAGAAGGAGGCGTCGTTCACTCACCAAACTAAGCCTGGCTTCTTTTTTCTCGTGGCATAGATGCCGAATGCGGGGTGGAAGTTGCCTATAATTAAATTGGTAACAAAGATTTTTTTTGCATCACAATCGTTTGATGCTCGACGGGCCCGTTGCGTCCACTTTTACATTCTTGGGCTGGCCGCTGTAGGCAATTTCGCTGGCGCCCACGGCATCGCCCTTGATGCTCTCCGTCACGTTGATGCGGGCCTTGCACACCCCGGCAAGTGAAACGGTGGCCGTGCGGGTTTGCAGGTTGGCCCCGGCCAGCTCGCAGGCGCCGGCTGCTTCCAGCTCCAGGGCATCGGCGTGGCCGGTGGCGGTGGTGCGGCAGGCCCCGGCCTGTTCCAGCTTCAGGGTGCCGTAGTTGCCGTTGAGGCGCAGGTGGCTGGCGCCGGACTGCTCCACTTTCAGGCGGTCCTGCCGCTCGAAGCCGCCGAGGTCGCCTTGCACGGAGCCGGCCAGCTCGACGCTTTCCACGGCGGGCATATCGATTACGATGAGGACTTTGTTCTCATTGCGATTCCAGTCGCGGCCAAAAAACGAGTTGTTGCGGCGGGACTTAATTTGCAGCTCGTCGCCGTCGCGCTCCACCCGCAGGTCGTTCAGCACTTTGTCGTCGCCGCCGGCTTCAATTTTGAAGGCATCGCCGCGGCGCATCACTACATGGTAGCCCCCCGCCACGCTCACCCGGGTGAAGCCGGTTTCCTCAAACGTGCGGCGGTCGCTGCCGTAGCTGTTCAGGTTGGTATCGAACGACGGGGCCCCGCCGTAGTTGAGGGTGACGCCGTTGTTGTTGTCGCCATCGTCGCTGTCATCGCCGTCATCATTGCTGTTGCCGTCGTCGTTGCGGTTTTCGTCGCTATTGAGCTGGGCACCGTTGTCGTCGTTGTCGTCTTTGCCCAACTCCTCGTTGGTGCAGCCGATGCACTCCAGCTTGTTGCCGCGCAGGCGGTAGCGGTGCTGCTCGGGGTTGTCGGGCTTGTGGTTGTTCACAAAGTCATCGTCGCGAAGCAGGTTGTTGGCAAAGCGCGAGCTGAAGCGGAAAGTGCGGTCGCGGGGCAGGCGGATGGTGAGGGCCAGCTCCTGCTTGCGGAAGGAAGCACCGGGCAGGAAGGAGAAATGGTCGTCGAACACCAGCGAAGAATCGCCGCTGGGCCGGATGGTGTAGTCAATGGAAGTCAGGGCGTTGTGGCGGGCCGATTCCTCGCTCGAACCCTTCGAGCCCAGGGTGCGCAGCACTTCCACCACGTGGCCGCTATCGGTCGCGGCGAGGCGCACGTCGACGTGCTGTTCCCATTGCCGGTCGATGTTGCGGGCGTCCAGCATCACCACCGGCGTGGTCAGGTTGGGGTAGCGCTCCAGCTGCTCTACCTCGGCATCGTACTGATACTCGCGGCTTTGGCGCACAATGGCCACCGTCAGCCCCACGATGCTCAGCAGCCACAGGCCCAGGAGCGAAAGGCTTACGGTGCGCGGCATCAGGGAGCGGTGGAACAGCAGGTTAAGGCCGCCGAGCAGGAGCGAGAGGGCCGGAATGCCCAAGGCGAAGAAACCAGCCAGCAAGCCCCAGGCGGGGATGCCGTTCATCAGGACGTGGGCGGGCACGTCGCCGGCCACGATGTTTTCAGAGTTGGGAATGAGGCCGATGCCCGCCCCTACAGTGATGGCCAGGGCCAGCAGCAGCCCGAAGCCCGTCATGGTGAGCAGCACCCCGGCAATTATCCGGATGGTCGAGCCCACGAAGTTCACGGCGGGCCGCAGGTTGCGGGCGGCTTCTTCCACAAAAGCCCCCACGGGCCGGTTGGTGGTGGTTGGGCCTTCGTCAAAAGCGCTGTTGCGCATGCTGCTGTCAAAGCTTTCCAGGGTCACGGCGTTGCCGCGCATCCGCAGCTTGTCCGAGACCGTTTTGGCCTCGGGCAAGACTATCCAGAGAATGATGTAGAGCAGAAAGGTGAAGCCACCGGCAAACAAGCCGGCCAGCAAAATCACCCGCACCAGCGTCACGTCGACGTTGAAGTACGCGGCCAGGCCCGCGCCCACGCCGGCTACTTTGCCGTTGCCGGTGTCGCGAAACAAGCGGCGGCCGGCCAGCGGCCCCGAGTTCAGCAGCGCCTCCGGGTGAGCGGGGGCGTCGTAACGCTTGGGCAGCAAAATCCAGAGGATGACGTAGGCCAGCACCACCCAGCCGCCAAAATCCACCCGCGTGTTGTGGCGCATCCAGATGTTGCTGGCTGGCAAAAAGATAGTGCCGAACACGAAAGCCAGGCGAATCCAAAGCGGATTCACAGCAAAGTACTGGGCGATGCCGGCGGCCACACCGGCAACCTTACGGTTGGCCATGTCGCGGTACAGGCGCTTGGGCTCAGTAGAAGCAGCGGCAGCGGCAGCGGCAGCGGCAGCGGCAGCGGCAGCGGCAGCGGCTGCGGGGCCACCAAAGCTGCCTGCAGCGCTGCCGGAACCAGCCGAAGCGTTAGTATCTGCCGTGGCTTCCGTCACTTCGTCGTCCTCGTCGGCATCGGCCGCGAAGTCGCTCACGCGGCCCATTTTGGCGGTCATAGCGTTCACGTCCTCCAGCGTGATGACTTGCTGCATGGGGGAGAGGCGGGCCGAGAATAGCTCGGCGATGCGGGCCTCAATGTCGGCCACAATGTCCTCGTGGCCGCGGTAGTTGGCAAAGTGGGCTTTCACCTCGGCCAGGTAGCGACTGAGGACGTCGAACCCATCTTCTTCGATATGGAAGATGATGCCTTGTAAATTGATACTGATGTTCTTTTTCATGTGAAAGAAGGCCGAACGGGCCGATTGAATGCTGGTGAGTGAAGCAGAAAAGAAAGGGCGGTGCGACTAGCGACTGTCACCCGGCGGCCGGCTGTGGCGGATGATGCCCACTGAGGTGGCCATTTCCTCCCAAGTGTCGCGCAGCTCGCCCAGAAACTGGCGGCCGGCGTCGGTCAGGGTGTAGTATTTGCGAGGCGGGCCGCTGCTGCTTTCCTTCCAGACATAGTCCAGCAGCGCGGCGTTTTTGAGGCGGGTGAGCAGCGGGTAGAGCGTGCCCTCCACCACTATCATGCGGGCCGAAGTCAGCTCCTCCAGCATGTCGGAGGCGTAGGCTTCGCCGCGGGCGATTATTTCCAGGATGCAGAACTCAAGGATTCCCTTGCGCATCTGAACCTGGGTGTTCTCGAGTTTCATGGGCGAGTTGGATGACTAGTGGGTGACGAACAGTACAAATGTATGGTAGGTACTTTGTAACGCAAGGTACTGGATAAATAATTCACTCATATCGAAAAAAATAATATTATTCTCGTTGATAATCAAGGAGAAAATTTTTTGCGATAAAATCATTTGCCCATGTTTTGGCTGTTGCTACTGGCTGGTTTGCGGGCGTTTGCCCACGCCTCAAGCGGATAGTTGCGGCCGCTGCCTGGCGATTGGGTGGAGCGGGCCGCCACTAAGTGCCGGGATGGCGGCGGAGCATTCAGCGAGTATTTGGCCTTGTCCTCCGGCCAAACCGCACGATTGGCCCGAAATTGGTGGGCCCGGACGCACTATAATGAAGTAACTTGCGTTCCGTCCGCGCAAACTTTACCCGTTCTCTTTCTATGTCCCAATTCTCCTCTGCTGCCCGTGGGCTGCTTCTCGTGGGTGCAGCGGCTGCAACGGCCTTGCCGGCCGCCGCGCAGTCTACCAAAACCCCCAAGTACAGCAACGAATTTCTGAACATTGGCGTGGGCGCCCGGGCTCTTGGTATGGGCAAAGTGCAGGTGAGCTTGGCCGACAACGCCACTGCCGGCTATTGGAACCCGGCTGGCCTCACCAACCAAACCCACAAGTATGATGGCGTGCTGATGCACTCCGAGCTGTTCTCGGGCGTGGTGAAAAACGACTATGCCGCTTTCTCGATGCCGCTCGACGACAAAAGCGACATTGGAGTGAGCGTGATGCGCCTGGGCGTCGACAACATTGCCGATACCCGCAACCTAATCAACGAATACGGCTACGTCGACTACAGCAAGATTGAATATTTCTCGGTGGCCGACTACGCCCTATTGCTGTCCTACGCCCGCAAGATTGATAAGGTGGAAGGCCTGAGCGTGGGCGCCAACGCCAAAATTATCTACCGTAACATCGGGAAATTTGCCCACGGCTACGGCTTTGGGATTGACGCCGGGGTGCAGTACAACCACAAGGGCTGGAACCTAGCCCTCATGGCCCGCGATATTACCACCACCTTCACGCAGTGGACCATCAACTCCGACGAGTACCTGAAGGGCATCAACAGCACCGTGGCCAATAACGGCGACGCCATCCCAACCAATAGCGCCGAAATCACGCTGCCGCGCTTCGTGCTGGGCGCCGGCCGCCGCTTCGACATTGGCCTACGCAAGGAATTTACGGCCCTGGTGGCCGTCGACCTCGAAGCCACCACCGACGGCCAGCGCGGTACCCCCATTTCCACTAAAATCGTGAGTGTGGACCCGCGCCTCGGCGTGGAGCTGGGCTACAAAAACCTTGTGTTCCTGCGCGGCGGGGCCGGCAACTACCAGAAGATTCAGGACTTTGCCCCCAACGCCAACGGCACCTATAACAGCAGCTGGAAAGGCCAGTACAGCCTGGGTGCGGGGGTGGCCGTAAGCGGCCTGCGCATCGACCTGGCACTGTCGCGGCTGGCCGTCGAAAAGCTGGGCAGCACCTCGCAAACCAATTCGTTGATTGTGTCGCTGGGTTACGGATTTAAATAAGGCAACAAATGTTTTTGCGTACAGTATCGGGTATTTAGGAATTGAAAAATTAGAATATTATGCATAAAAACTACACCCCGGTAAAAAGGAGTTGGGCGGTATGGTTGGTGTTGGTGGGCATGTTGTTGAGCGGGGCCGTGGCGCAGGCGCAATCGGGCCCCGTGGGCAACGAGTGGATTGTGCCGGGCCAGCAGTATTACAAGGTCAAAATTCTGAAAGACGGGCTCTACAAGCTTGACTACCAATACCTGACCCAGGCCGGAATTACCGGAGTGGCACCCACGCAGTTGCAACTCTGGCGGCGTGGGCGCGAAATGGCCCGCTACGTGGGCGGCAACGCCGCCACGCTGGACCCCACGACGTTCATCGAGTTTTACGCCGTGCACAACGATGCCCGGCTGGACGTGGAGCTGTACAAGCAGGCGGCCGACCAGCCAAATTCCTATTATAATTTTTATACCGATACGGCCAGCTACTTCATTACCTGGAGCGCCGCCCGGCCCGGCCGCGCCATGAGCCAGCCCGTGGCAGCGGGTGGCGCGGTGCACCCGCATCGGCTCAGCAGCCAGCTGAACCTGAAAGTCGGGTCCTATGCCGATTATCCGCTTGTGCAGTTCAGCTACTTGCCGTGGGTGGAACCGGCGGAGGGTTACTTTGGTCTGGGAAACACTGCGGCGCCCTATGCCCCCTCCGATTCGCTGATTCGAAACGTAGCCACAACCGGCCCCGCGCCTCAGGTGGAAGTGGTAATGTACGGCTTTAGCGACGGCCCCCACGCGGTGGAAGTAATGGCCGTGACGCCGGCCGGCGTGTCGCGCAGCCTGGGCGTGATGCGATGGACGGGGCGCCGCCGGATGCGGCAGACCTTTCAGTTTTTACGTTCCGACGTCAGCAGTGCGGGCCGGGCCACCATCCGCACCCGGCTGGATGCGTCTGCCACGGCCGGGGACACGTATTATTCCAGCTACATCCGCCTCGTCGTGCCGCAGCTGAACCGCTGGTTCGCCAACCGTCACAGCGTTGAATTTCAAAATGACTCGCTGCTGGCCGGTCCGGCTACGTATGAGTTTGCCGCAGATTCTATCCCGGCTACCGCGGTAGGCTTTGATGTGCACGACCTGTACAATGTGCAGCGCATCGTGAGCACCGCGGGCAGCTCCGCGGCGCGCCGGTTTGTGTTCCCAAATGCCAACGCCAGTGCCACCCACCGCCTTCTGCTGGCCGACGAAGCTTTCCCGGCCGTGCCGCCGGTGCGGGCCAAGCGGGTGTACTTCCGCACCATCAACCCAGCCGTGCCCACGTTCGTCATCATCACGCACCCGCTGCTGATGCAGCGCGACCCGGCGACGGGTATCGCCAACGCGGCGCGGGAGTATTGTAATTATCGGGCCTCGGCGGCGGGCGGGCGCTATGATACGCTGATGGTTACGACGGGGCAGCTATACGACCAGTTCTTTTATGGTGACCATTCGTGGCTGGCCATGCGGCATTTTACCCGGTGGCTGGCCGCGGCTACGCCCAATGCGACCAACCGCTTTCTGTTGCTGCTTGGCAAAGGCATCGTGCCCAGCGAAGGCGGCGGGCAGTACCGGACCGGCAACCCGCTCATGGATTTGGTCCCGACCAGTTCCCGCTCGGTATCAGATAATATGCTGACTGCCGATTTTGCCAACAACGATTTTACGGCCCGGCTCAATACCGGCCGTCTCACAGCAACTACCCCGGCCCAGGTACTGGCTTACTTAGCCAAGCTGCGCCAGCATGACTTGCTGCGCAACGACCAAAATACGCCGTGGCGTAAAAACGTGCTGCACCTGGTGGGCGGCGAGGACGCGAGTGAATTCGTGAGTTTTCGCAATAATATGAACAAGTACAAGCAGCGGGTGGAGCAACCCTTGTTTGGTGGTAAAGTGGTGGCAACCATTGAACGGACCACTACCACCGGCTCGCAGCTGATAGTAAATGCCAACATCAGCCAGTACTTAAATAATGGGTTGTCACTCATTAGCTTTTTGGGGCACGGTTCCAATACGGCTTTTTCGCTGGATATTGGCGATGTCAACGATACCCGGCTGGGCTACAATAATGCGGGCAAATACCCGGTGCTGATGTACAATAACTGTGCGGCGGCTCACCTTTTTACCGTTGCATCTGGCCTTTTCTTTGAAAACTGGCTGTTTGCACCCGGCAAAGGCGCCATTGGCGGCATGGGCCAATACGGGTTTGGATTTGAGGGCTACCTGGACCCGGCTCAGGACACGATATACAAGCTGCTCTTCAACGACCCCAGCTGGTACGGCAAGCCCATTACGGCGGTATACAACGAAACCGTGCGCCGCCTACAGTTGCGCAACGGCTTATTCTCACCGGCCAACAACGATATTATTGCAACGGAGCAGCTGCTGAGCACCATCTGGCACGGCGACCCCACCATTGCACTCTACGCGCCACCCAAGCCCGATTTCCAGGTCAGCAGCGCGACCCTGTCCATTAGTCCCAACCTGGCGGCGGGACAGACAGCTGTGAATGCCGCAGCCAGCAGTTTTCTGCTCAACATTGGGGTGACCAATCCCGGCAAGGTGACCACGGAGCCCGTTACCATCCGGGTCACCCGGATATTTGACCCGGCTTTTCCCCCGACGCCAGCCAACGTCGCTACCACCTACAGCTTTCCGCAGGGCCTGCAGGGGAGCGCCACCTACACAGTGGTACTGCCCAACCCGGCCGGGACGAATGTGTTTGGCAACAACACGTTTCGGGTGGAGCTGGACTACCTCAACCAGGTAGACGAGAGCGACGAAACCAACAACGTGGCCCAAACCAATTTCACGTTTCTGCGCGGAGGCCTCACCGTACTCAACCCCACGGAGTTTGCCATTGTCGGCAACAACCAGCCCCGCTTGGTGGCCCAAACCAACGATCCAAACGGCCCGCAGCGCGTGTACGAGTTTGAAGTGGACACCACCACGGCCTTCAACAGCGTGCTGAAACGTGCTTCGGGGCCGATTACGGCCACGCTCACGCCCAGCTGGCGGCCCACGCTGCCCAGCACCGGCCGCGACAGCACGGTGTGGTACTGGCGGGTGCGCTTCCAGACCTCCGTCCCGCCCGAAGACCCCAACTGGGTGGTTAGCTCGTTTCGGATAATTCAGGGCCGCACGGCGGGCGGGTGGTCGCAAAGCCACTACGCCCAGTTCCGGCGCGACCAGCGCACGGGCGTGGAAGTAGCCATCCCCTCCGGCCGCTGGGATTTCAGCACCGAAAACAAGCCGCTTATTCTGACCACAGCCGGCGGCGGGCTACCCGGCGCGGCCCCCACGTTTAGCAACGCGGTGGGCCTGGGTATTATCGCCAATCCGTTGGTGCCGCCCACGGTGGCCAACTGCGCCGGCAACGCCCCCAACCTGCTGATTGCCGTGTACGACCAGCGCACCCTGCAGCCCATCACCGGCCTGCCCGCGCCCAGCGTGTGCGGATTGGCCCCGCAGCAGTTTTACATCTTTGGGACTAACCCTGCCGCTGGCAACGCGGCCGATACCCTGAATACCCTGAATAACAGTGCCACGCGCCAGACCCAGCTCACTACTTTCCTGGCGGCGGTGCCCGACGGCAGCTACGTGGCCATCATCAGCATGAACCGGCTGCGCTGGCCCAGCCTGACCACGGTGCGGACGTCCTTTAGCACCCTGCTCGGGTCGGTGCTGGTGAACCAGCTGCAAAATGGCGACCCATTTGCCCTGCTGGCGCAGAAACGCGCCAGCGGCGGCCGCCTGCTGCACGAGGCTGGCCCCACGGCCACGCCGCCGGTGCCCCGCTACGCGCAAACCATCACCCTGAACGATACGCTGCGCACCCAGGCCATCCGCGGCACTATTACCTCCACGCGCATCGGCCCGGCCCAGAGCTGGGAGAAGCTCTACGATTGGATTCAGCGCGAGCCGGGCGCTACCAGCAGCTACACGCTCAAGGTTATCGGCATCGACACGCTGAACAACGCCACGGTGCTCTATGCCAACGTGCCGGCGGCTTCGCCCCAGCGCGGCGGCTTTTCGCTGAGCACGGTGTCGGCGGTGCGCTACCCGTACCTGCAGCTGGAGCTGGCCATGAAGGACTCGCTGAACCGGACGGCTCCCCAGCTAAAAGAGTGGTTCATTACCTACCAAGGCGTGCCCGAGGGCGTGGTGCGCCGCGACCAGGTAGTTCCCAGCACGGCTTACGACCCGGCCACGCTGGCTGCGCAGGCCGCTACTTCTGGTTCGCTCACCATTCCGGTGGTGTTCGAAAACGTAACACCGTTCAATTTTGGCACGCCGCTGAAGGCCAAAGTAGAGGTGACGGGCGGCTTACCGGGCACGGCCCCCATCAGCCTGATGGTGACGGCTCCGCGCCAGCTCAAAGGCGACTCCACCATTACCATTCGAGCGGTGGTGCCGTTTGTTGGGCACTTTGGCACCTTCACCGCCAAGGTTACCGTGAATCCCACGCCGCACGCGCTGCCCGAAGTGAACCTGTTCAACAACGAGTTGAATCTGGCGGCCTTCTCGGTGATTGACAACAACGTGCCGCCCACCCTGGACGTGGCCTTCGATGGCCGCCACATCCTCAACGGCGAACTGGTATCGTCGGCTCCAGTCATCAATATTCAGCTCAGCGACGAAGACAAGCTGCGCCACATCACCGATGCCTCGTTCTTTACCGTGACGCTGCTGCGGCCGGGCCAAACGGTACCAACCGTGGTGAACGTGACCGGACCGGAAGTAACGTTTAGCGTGAACACCACCAACGGCAGCCTGGCCAAGCTGGAATACCACCCCGACCAGGGCGCGCCGCTGCGCGATGGTGTGTACACGCTGCGGGTGCAGGGCCGCGACCCCAGCAACGCCAACGCGGGCTCGCAGGAGTTTCAGGTGAAGTTTGAAGTGGTGAATGCTTCCAAAATCACCAACGTGTATCCGTATCCAAACCCGGTTATCAATAAGGCGCGCTTCGTGTTCACGGTGACGGGGCAGGAGCTGCCGCGCGACATGAAAATTCAGATTATGAGCCTCACCGGCCGGGTGGTGCGCGAGATTTTCATGAACGAGCTGGGGCCGCTGCACATTGGCAACAACATTACCGACTTTGCCTGGGACGGCACCGATAGCTACGGCGACCGGCTGGCCAATGGCACCTACCTCTACCGCGTATCGCTCGACGACCCTAACGGACAGTTCGGCCACCGCGATACGGGCGGTGACAAAGCCTTCAAGAACGACTGGGGCAAGCTGGTACTGATGCGGTAGGAGCTAAAGGAATGCTCCCGGAACGGTCATGCTGAGCTTGCCGAAGCATCTCTACCTCAATGCTAAACTTATTTAGTTGCGCGGTAGAGATGCTTCGGCAAGCTCAGCATGACCGTTCTGTTACTTCCCGTTTCCCCACTCACCACCTACCGCCGCCGGAGCGTGACGAAGCTGAATGCGTAGGCATGCTGCTCGTCGGCTTCGTGGCGCTCGCGGGTTTCTTCGCGCCATTCGGTGGGGCTGAGCGTGGGAAAAAAGGCGTCGCCCTCAAAGGAATGATGGACTTCGGTGAGGTACACGACGTCGGCGGCGGGCAGGGCTTCGCGGTAGATTTCGCCCCCGCCGATGACGCACACTTCCTCGTCCAGCTCGCGGGCGCGGGCGAGCGCGGCCGGCACCGAGGCCACCGTTTCGCAGCCGGGCGCGGACCAGCTGGCCTGGCGCGTCACCACGATGTTGGGGCGTTTGGGCAGGGCCCGGCCGAGGCTGTCGTAAGTGCGGCGCCCCATCACCACGGGGTGGCCCAGGGTGAGGCGTTTGAAGTGCTGAAGGTCGGCGGGCAGGCGGCCCCAGGGCATCTCGCCTTTGTAGCCGATAACACCGTTTTCAGCAACGGCGACCACGAATGAAACCATATTGTATTAGGAGAAGGGTGTAGCGCGGACTTTGCGAGTCCGCGCGTGGTTCGGGCGGGTAATCGTTCATGCGCGGACTTGCAAAGTCCACGCTACTTTAGCTTGAAGCCACGCAGCAGCTCGGCCACGGGCATCCGCTTTTTGCCTTCCAGCTGCACGTCGAGGAGGTCGAGCCAGCCATCGGCGGCGGCTACGCGCAGGTAGTGGCGGCCGTCGGAAACCCAGGTGCCGGGGGCGGCGAGGGGCTCAGCAGCCGCGTCGGGCGGGGTGGCTTGGGCGCGGAATATTTTAAGGATTCGGCCATCGGGCAGCGGGGCGAAGGCGGTGGGGACGGGGGAGAGGCCGCGCACCCAGTTCACCAGCTCGGTGGCGGGACGGGTGAAATCGAGCCGGCCGGTTTCCTTCTGAATCTTGGGGGCGGCGCGCAAATCGGCCCGCTGCTCCTGCGGGGTGCTGGGCGCGGTGCCGGCCGCAATGGCCTCCACCGAGCGCCGGGCCAGGGCGGCCCCGGTCAGTTTCAGCTTGTCGTAGAGGCTGCCGAAATCATCCTCGGGCGCGATGGGCACCCGGTCCTGTAAAATCAGGTCGCCGGTGTCGATTTCGTGGCGCAGGAAGAACGAGGTGACGCCCGTTTCGAGGTCGCCGTGCATCAGGGCCCAGTTGATGGGGGCGGCACCGCGGTACTGCGGCAGCAGCGAGGCGTGGATGTTGATAGAGCCCAGCCGGGGCATGTTCCACACGGCCTCGGGCAGCATGCGGAAGGCCACCACCACCTGCAAATCGGCCGCGTAGGACTGCAGCTCGGCCTGGAAGTCGGGCGATTTCAGGTTGGTGGGTTGCAGCACGGGCAGGCCGTGGGCTTCGGCGGCCACCTTCACGGCCGAAGCCTGGAGCTGGCGGCCCCGCCCCGCCGGCCGGTCGGGGGCCGTGACGACGGCCACCACCTGTCCGCCGGGCCAGCTCAGCAGACTTTCCAGGGTGGGCACGGCAAAATCAGGGGTGCCCATGAAAACCAGGCGCAGGGGAGTATTCATAGGACAAAGAAAACGCCGGGCTGCGCAACCGGCCCATAAGGCCAGAGAAAAGTCTCCCAGCTTCAAAAACAGGCTTCCCAGGCCGGGGGAATTTTTTACCGCTCCGGGTACAGCAGGTACTTCTTCCGCAGGGCTTTGAACTTGCCCAGGCCGGGCTCCCAGGAGGCGCGGATTTCAGCCTCGGTTTGGCCGGCGATGATTTGCTGCCGGAGCGCGTCGGTGCCCGATAACTCCTCGAAATATTTCCCGAAGAAATGGGCCTTGTCGGTGCTTTGCTGGTAGAAATCGAGCAGGTATTTCAGCACGAGGCCCGAGGCTGCGCGGGTGGGGGCGGTGGCCAGGTTCAGGCCGTAGCAGTGCTGGCCATTCAGGGGCGGGGTGGGCGAGCCGGCGTTGGGGGCGGGCGTGAAGGCGAAGGGGCGGGTGGCCGGCTGGCTCGGGCTGCCAATGACTTCGAACGGCGTGGCCGTGCCCCGGCCCACGCTCACGTTGGTGCCCTCGAACAGGCAGATGCTGGGGTATAGGGCCACGGCGTGGTCGGTGGGCAGGTTGGGCGAGGGGCGCACGGGCAGGTGGTAGGCCGTGGCGTGGGTGTAGCCGGCCGCCATTGGCACCACGGTGAGCGGGCAGCGCCGGCCGCCGGCCAGCCATTTCTCGCCGTTAATCATGGTGGCCAGCTCGCCCACGGTGAGGCCGTGGGCAATGGGCAGCGGGTCGAGGCCGACGAAGGACTGGTGGGCGGGCTCCAGAACGGGGCCGTCCACGAGGTTGCCGTTGGGGTTGGGGCGGTCGAGGACGAGCACGGCTTTGCCCTGCTCGGCCGCCGCTTCCATCACGTAGTGCAGCGTGCTGATGAAGGTGTAGAACCTGGCGCCCACGTCCTGGATATCGAAGACCAGCACGTCCACATCGGCCAGCATTTCGGGGGTCGGCTTCTTGGTTTTGCCGTAGACGGAGCGCACGGGCACGCCGCTGCGGGCGTCGCGGCCGTCCTTGATGGTGGCCCCGTCGGCCGCTTCGCCCCGGAAGCCGTGCTCGGGGGCGAAGATGGCCGTCACGTTCACGCCCCGCGCCCGCAGGGTGTCCACCAAATAAGTGGTGCCGACCTGGGACGTCTGATTGATGACCAAGCCCACGCGCTTGCCAGCTAGCAGAGGCAGGTATTTCTCCAGCCGCGCCGCGCCCACCACGACGGGCGCAACGGCCGGGGCCACATTCCGCGTATGGGCAGCTACGGCCGGGGTTATTTTGGTGGCCGGGGGCCGGACGGCGCCGCAAGCCGGCATTGCGGAGGCCAGAAACAAGGTGATTTTTGCGAGAATGCCAATCATGAAAGGAGAGAAAAAGGCTAAAAAAGAGAGACTGTCGGGCCTGGCGCCGGGGTCATGGGCCGGCAGCGGGCGCGGTACCGGTTCAAAACGTAGCTTTACGGCTGAACAATGAATGTCGCCCGCTACATTTCCCAGAAGATTGACGGGGGAGCCGACTCCGGCTCCTTCACTTCGTCGGTCACAAAAATAGCCATCATCAGCATTGCCATGGGCTTGGCGGTGATGGTGGTGTCGTTTGCCATCCTGCAGGGGTTCCGGAACGAGATTCAGAACAAGATTTTCTCGTTCGGCTCGCACCTGCAAATCTCGCGCTACGACACCAACAACTCGCTGGAAGTGGCGCCCATTGCCGGGCCGCGCTTGGTGCAGACGCTGCACGAGTTTCCGGAGGTGAAGTCGACGCAGCCCTACGCCGTGAAAACGGCCATCATCAAAACCACCGACGAGGTGCTGGGCGTGGTGCTGAAAGGCATTTCCGAAAACGATGGCCTCTCGCCCATGCGCCAGAACCTACAGGCCGGCAAATTCATCAGCTTCCCCGACTCGGCGGCCAGCGACGACGTGCTGCTCTCGCGCAAGGTGGCCGACAAGCTGCGGCTGGCCGTGGGCGACAAGGCGCTGTTCTATTTCATTCAGAGCCCGCCGCGCATCCGCCAGTTTCGGGTCAGCGGCATCTACTCGACGGGGCTCGACGAGTTTGATGAGGTGTACGTGATTGGCGACATCCGGCAGATTCGGGAGCTGAACTCGCCGGCCTGGCCCGACTCGCTGGTGGGCGGCATGGAAGTGGTGCTCAAGGACTTTAAAACGCTGGATAAGACGGCCGATAATTTCTACGAGCGCCTGCCCTACGACCTCAAAATCGACAAAATCACGGACCAGTACGCCCAGCTGTTCGACTGGCTGCAATTGCTGAACCGCAACGTCATCATCTTCCTGATTCTCATTATTTTTGTGGCCACGTTCAACATGGTGGCCACGATTTTCATCATGATTCTGGAGCGCACCAACATGATTGGCATCCTGAAGGCGCTGGGGGCGACGGACAACCAGATTCGGCGGATGTTTTTCTTTCGGGGCATGTCGCTCACGGTGCGCGGCATGCTCATCGGCAACGTGATAGCCGTGGGCTTTTGCGCCATCCAATACTATTTCAAGGTGATTCCCCTCGACCCCGAGAACTATTACATGGACCGGGTGCCGATTTCGTGGGACCCCAAAATGCTGATTTTGCTGAACGTGGCCACTTTCGCCGCCTCGCTGCTGGCGGTGCTGATTCCGACGTATCTGATTTCGCGGATTAAGCCAGTGGTGGCCATCAAATTCGATTAGCGGGAAATAGGGATTTCGCGGGACCGAAAGGCAACAAAAATGGGGCCGGCGGCAACGGATGCGGGACCGGCGGCAACGGCTGCGGGGCCGGCGGCAACCGATTTCCGGGCGGCAAATACGGATGAAGGGGCGGCGGCAGCGAAAATGGGAGCGGCCGCAACGGATACCGGAGGGGCCAAAACGGATACGGGAGGGGCATAAACCGATTTCCGGCCGGCAAATGCGGGCGTGGGGGCGGTGGCGGCCGGCCGTGGGGCCAGGGCACCCAACGTGATGAGTAGTGGAGCGGTTTTGGGCCGGGCGAAGCGGGGAAAGGGCTGCCACAAGGCGAAACCAGGCCTCAGAAAAAGCCCCATTTTTGGATTTTTTCAGGAAGGAGGCCGGCTATAGCCAACGACTTTGCAGCATCAGGTTGGGGTCGGGGCAGCGGGCGGCCCAGATGGCCTGCTCCGAGGGTTGGGCCACGCCGGGGAAATCGCCGGAATGGCCCCGCAGGTCGGCAATAAGCTGGAAGTGGAGGTGGGGGGGCCAGTCGCCGTTTTCGGGAAAAGGGCCGACGGTGGCAAATGCTTCACCTTTTGCCAGTTCCTGGCCCGGCTTCAGGGCGCGCCACTCGCGGCGGCTGAGGTGGCCGTAGAGGCTGTAGAACACCGTGCCTTCCAGCGTATGCTGAAGGATGACGGTGGGGCCGTAATCGCCAAAATTGTCGTTGTCGGCCAGGCTGTGGACCACGGCGGGCAGGGGTGCCAGCACGGGCGTGCCGGCCAGCAGCCACACATCGACCCCCAAATGCAGCGAGCGCGCCTCCGGGGCCGCGCCGGGGCCAAAATGGGGGCTGCGGCGGTAAATGACGCGGTTTTCGAGGTAGCCGCCGATGCCGATGGTGGCGTTTTTTTCGGCCAGCATGTCGTTGACCACTTGCGTGAAGGCCGCCGTGTCGCGCAGGTCGGCGGTGGCAATTTGGGGGTTGTGGGCCGTGAAATCGAGCCGGGTAACGGTCGGGCCGTTGAGGTCGACGGGGAGCACGGGGCCGAACTCGGCTTGGTGGCGCAGCAGGAGGGAGGAGAGGGCCAAGGGGGAAATAGCTAGGGAGCCGCCAACCAGCGCGGCGGGACAATCGTTTGACGGCCGACCGGGGCAGCGTCGCGACGGCAAGTTACCTTTGCGGCGGAGGAAGCGCCTTTTTCGGCCCGGCTTTCGTTTATTTTTTTGTCATCCGTAGAAGTTCGGGCGCCTGCCCGGTTGCGTACGTAGGCTGCCCAATCCCCACCAAAATCCCCGCATGAGCTACCACACCCTCACCGTTGTTGCGCTAACCCAGGAAACCGCCGATTCTGTTACCATCCACTTAGAGCGCCCCGACCGGGCCCCGATTGCCAGCCGTCCCGGCCAGTTTCTGACGCTGATTGTGCCCTGCGGGCCCAGTGGCAAAAAAGAGCGCCGCGCCTATTCCCTGAGCAGCACTCCGGCCGAAGCGCCGCGCCTGTCCGTGACGGTGAAGCGGGTGCCGGGCGGCCTGGTGAGCAACTATCTGCTCGATACGGTGCGCGTGGGACAGCAACTGGAGGTGATGGAGCCGCTGGGCAACTTCACCCTCAACCCCAGCCCGAAGGCGGCCCGCTCGCTGGTGCTCATCGGGGCCGGCTCGGGCATCACGCCGCTCATGTCCATTCTGAAAGCGGTGGTGAACACGGAGCCCAACAGCCACATTCTGCTGATTTACGGCAACCGCAACGAGGAATCCGTGATTTTCCAGCAGCAGCTAGCGGACCTGGAAGCGCGCCCCGGCGGCCGCGTGCAGGTGGAGCACGTGTACAGCCAGCCCCTGAAGCCCGGCGGCCCGCACCGCCACACCGGCCGCCTGAACCGCACCATGCTGCTGCGCATTCTGGAGCAGCGCCACCAGTTTCCGGCCGAGCAGGCCGAGTATTTCATGTGCGGCCCCGAGGGCCTGATGACCGAAGCCCGCGCCGCCCTCGACCTGCTGAACGTGCCGGAGGCCCGCATCCGGCGCGAAAGCTTCGTGGCCAGCGCCGACAACGCCGAGATTGCCGCCGCCCAGCCCAACGGCCACGGCGACGTGTCGGCCAGCCCCGGCGATGACGTGAAAACCACCCGCACGGTCACCATTCAGTACGAAGGCAGCGAGTACCTGATTGAGGTGCCCGCCGGCAAAACCATCCTCGAAACCGCCCTCGACCAGGACATCGACCTGCCGTATTCCTGCCAGGCCGGCCTCTGCACGGCCTGCCGCGGCAAGTGC
>NZ_JAGEMO020000066.1 GCF_017921975.2 Hymenobacter terricola | reverse complement strand
TCCTCGAAACCGCCCTCGACCAGGACATCGACCTGCCGTATTCCTGCCAGGCCGGCCTCTGCACGGCCTGCCGCGGCAAGTGCCTGAGCGGCAAAGTGCACCTGGACGAGCGCGAAGGCCTGTCGGATTCCGAGCTGAAACAAGGCTACGTCCTCACCTGCGTGGGCCACCCGATGACGGACGATGTGGTGATTGAGATTGGGTGAGAAAAAGGAATTATGAGGGATGAATAAGAAGTTATGGGTGCAGCAAACAACACAACTCCTACCTTTTAACTCGTAACTTCTTTTTCGACCGGCATGGCTCTTGTCGCGTAAAGCCTGGGTTATGAACAGGGCAACCGTTTGTTTATTTTCTTCGATTATACTTGCAAAATGATGCTACTAGCTGAACCTACCGCCGAGTCGGCCACCGACACCAGCCGGCCGCCCCGCCATTATCTCCCCGAAGATTTCCTCGTGACCGATTGGGCCGCGATTGAGCCCTTTTTTCTGGAACTGCAGGCCCGGCCCGTCTCTTCCGCCGAGGAGCTGGAGCGCTGGCTGCTCGACCGTTCGGAGCTGGAATCGGTGCTGAGCGAGGACCTGGCCTGGCGCTACATTCACATGACCTGCGACACCCAGGACCCCACCCGGTCCGAGGCGTTCCAGTATTTCGTGAACGAAGTGGAGCCCCAGGTGGCCCCGCACGACCACGCCCTGAACGAAAAGATGCTGGCCTCGCCCTACCTCGACGGGCTCGATGCGCACCGCTACGGCGTGTTTCTGCGCTCGGTGCGCCGGGCGTCGGAGATTTACCGGGTCGAGAACATTCCGCTCAAAACCGACATCAGCACCAAGCAGCAGCAGTACGCCGCCACGGTGGGGGCCATGAACGTGACCCTCGACGGCCAGGAGCTGACCCTGCCCCAGGCCGCCGACCGCCTCAAAAACCCCGACCGCGCCGTGCGGGAAGCGGCCTACCGGGCCATTCAGGCGCGCCGCCTGCAGGATGCCAAGCCCCTGGACCACCTCTTCACGGAGCTGGTGGGCCTGCGCCACCAGGTAGCGGTGAACGCGGGGTTTGCCAATTTCCGCGACTACATGTTTGCCGCCCTGGGCCGGTTCGACTACACGCCGCAGGACTGTTTTGATTTCCACCGGGCCATCCGCGAAACGGTGGTGCCGCTCATCGACGACTTCGACCTGGAGCGCCGGCAGGACCTGAACCTGCCCGCCCTGCGCCCGTGGGACCTCGACGTGGACCCGAGCGGCCAGCCCCCGCTGCGGCCCTTCGTCACCGGCGAAGAGCTGCTGGATAAGACCATCACGGTGTTCCAAAACCTCGATTCCTACCTCGGCGACTGCCTGCGCACCATGCGCCAGATGGGCCACCTCGACCTGGAAAGCCGCAAGGGCAAAGCCCCCGGCGGCTACAACTACCCGCTGGACGAAACCGGCGTGCCGTTTATTTTCATGAACGCCACCAGCTCGCTGCGCGATGTGGTGACCATGCTGCACGAAGGCGGCCACGCCGTACATTCCTTCCTCACCCGGGGCCTGCCGCTGGGCGCCGACAAGCACCCGCCGTCCGAAGTGGCCGAGCTGGCTTCGATGAGCATGGAGCTGATGAGCATGGACCAGTGGCACGTTTTCTTCCCGAACCCCGACGACCTGCGCCGGGCCAAGAAAACCCACCTCGAAAGCGTGCTCGAAACTTTCCCCTGGGTGGCCACCATCGACAAGTTTCAGCACTGGGTGTACGAGCACCCCACCCACACCGAAACCGAGCGCCACCAGCGCTGGATTGAGATTTTCGACGAATTCAACCAGCGCACCGTGGACTGGGCCGGCCTGGAAGCCTTCAAGCCCTACTTGTGGCAGAAGCAGCTGCACCTCTACGAAGTGCCGTTCTACTACATTGAATACGCCATGGCCCAGCTCGGCGCCATTGCCGTGTGGCGCAACTTCCGCCTGAACCCCGCCGAGGGCCTGGCTGCTTACAAGCGCGCCCTGGCCCTGGGCTACACCGCGCCCATCGGCCAGATTTACGCGGCGGCGGGCATCCGGTTCGATTTCAGCACCGAATACCTGCGCACGCTGGCCGACTTCGTGCGGGAAGAAATGGCGGCGCTGTAGTCGGGATATGAACGCACAAAAAAAGGCGGCCGGCAAATTTGCCGGCCGCCTTTTTTTGTGCGGTGTGCTGAGCAGAAATTACGAGGGGCCGCTGGGCGTAACGGGCGGCGCGGTGGTGCCGCACTTGTTCTTAGGGTGCGGGTCGCAGTCTTTACGCTCTCCGCAGGAGGTGAGGGTGAGGCCGGCGAGCAGCAGCGCGGGCAACAGCCAACGGGAAATAGTAGCCTTTGTAAGCATGGGAATTGGCGGTTAAGTGATGGTTCTAACAGCGTTGAGACTGAAAGATACGCAATAGTTGCATGAGGTAGACCATCCGGCGAAAGCTTTATTTGCCGGGCGCTAACAGGACCGTTTTACTCCCTAAAAATTGGGTGATTCAGCGGGTAAGTTATTTGGCCCCAATCGTGAACAGTGGCAACGGCTTCACTGCGGCGTATTTGCCGCCCAGGGATTGCAGCTCGGGCTGGTGCAGCTGGAGGTACTCGTTGTATTGCTTGGCGGCGCGGTCGTACAGTACCCGGAAGCCCACCACGCCGGCATCAAGCTGCTGGAGGCCTTCGACGAAGTTGCGGGCGTTTTCGGTGGATGCGCCGCCATTGGGCGCGGCCACCGGATACAGGGCGTTCAGGAGGGAATCCTGGGCCGTGTCGTACTGGTCAATCAGGGCCGAGCTGGCCATGGTCTGCTGGTCGTAGCGGCGGGCTTTGAGGCGGGCATTGGCGCGTTCGAGGCCCTGCAGTTTGGCGGCGTCCATGCCGGGCTGGGCCTTGAGCTCGCGCAGCAGCAGGCGCGTGACGGCGAGTTTCTGGTCGTCGCTTTCAATCATGTTGCGCCACTTGATGTCCACGGAATCGCGCAGCACGTCGAACTGCGTTTTCACGGCGGCCGCCGAGGCGGGGTTCAGCACGGTGGCTTTGCTGCCGTCGCGCTTGCAGGAGGCCGCGCAGCCGGTGAGAATCAACAAAAACACCGCCGCCGATTGAACGCGGGAAAGGAAAAAAGTGCGCATAAAGAAAGCCAGGGAAAAAGCCGGCCCGGCAAATCTACACCGGCCGGCCCGGCCCGCATAATTGCGGGCCGGGCTGGTAAAACGGCGGCAATGGCGTCAAATTGTGTCCGGCCCGGTCGGTGGCAATGAAAAGCCACGGCCGGGAGCCTCAGGCTGCGCCTGCCGCCAGCCCCCGCATGAGCTGCTCGGCCAGGCGGTGGGCAATTTCGTTGGGGGTAAGCTTGCCCTCGGGCCGGTACCAGGCCGGCAGCCAGTTGAGGCTGGCCAACAGCGTGAGGGCCGCGAAGGCCGCGTCGGGGGCGTGCAATTCGCCGGCCGCGATGCCGCGCCGAATCAGCTCGCGAAAGCCGGCTTCGTAGCGGTCGCGCAGGGCCAGGAATTCGGTGCGGGCGGGCTCGCTCAGGTGGCGCCACTCGTGCAGAAACACAGCCGAAGCGGCGCTATCCCGCGTGAGCACCCGCACGTGCGCTTCAATGGCCTGGCGCAGCTGCGCGGCAAGGGGCGCCGCCGCATCGGCGGTGGCGGCCCCAAAGCCGGCAAAAAACTCTTCGGCCAGCCCAAAGCACACCCGGTGCAGAATTTCCTCTTTCGACTTGATGTGCGAGTACAGGCTGCCGGCTTCCAGGCCCAGCTCGGTGGCCAATTCGCGCATGCTGGTGGCCGCAAACCCCCGTGCCCGAAACAGGGCCGTGGCGGTGCGGTCAATCAACTGGGCTTTGCGCGAGCGGGAAGCAGGGGGAGGAGGCATAAAGTGTCCCAAAGGTAGGCCTGCTAACGAGTGTTAGCAATGAGAAAAAATCACGATGAGTTACGCGTTAATAATATCGTCGGAACGGCTGAATGTCATGGCACTGCCAGTGAGAAAGCCTGCCGGTATTTATATTTTGGTAATGAACGAAAGTCCCTGTTTCGCGTATCTTTGCCATTGCACTGATGTTCTCATTTCCAAACTTTATGAAAAAGCAATACTTTATGTTTTCGGCAGCCTTGCTGCTGACCGGAGCCGCCCACGCACAAGGCACCGAGCTGTTTTTCTCGGAATACGACGAAGGCTCCCACCAGTCAGGCGTGAACTATGGCGGCGCGACCAACTCGACCGGTAGTGAACGGGCCATTGAAATTTACAATCCCACCGTCAACACGGTCAGCCTGACCCCGTATTCCATTCGGCGCTATTCCAACGGCAGCTTAGCAGTTACCGAAGAGGAGCGCCTGCTGCGCAGCGATGCCACGCAGACCGCCGTGGGCGCGAACAGCATGAACCGCGGCACCACGTTCGTCATTGCCAGCGGCGAAGCCACCCTGCCGGTTATCCGCGCGGCGGCCAACCAGTTCAGTGTGTCCCACACGCCCACTTCGGGGCCAACGGTAATTACCGGCGGCGGCGCGGTGTACTTCAATGGCAACGACGTGATGGCGCTGGTGCGCTACCCCAGCGGCACAGCCGGCGTTGGCACCGGAGTCATTGTTGACATGATTGGCGTAATCGGACAGAATCCGCCCAACCGGACCGGTACCATTGTGCCCGAAGGCGACTGGCGCGGTACCAACGCGCTCGATACCCCGTATCCGGGCACGACGTACATCCCGGAAGTAATTTCGGAAAACCAGTCGATTGTGCGCCGCCCCAACGTTTCGGCGGGGGTACGCAGCACCACCACCACGGTGTATGGGCCGGCTCCAGGAGGGGTTTACGTATCAGGCTATAACATTGCCGATGAGTGGGTATCGTATAGCTACGCGACTCCTCCCGGCGGCGTCTCCGACCCCGGCGGGCAACTCTACGACCAACTCGGCCAGCACATCAACTACAGCGGCCCTCACGGCACGTACCAGACGGCGCTTAGCACGCTGAGCAAGTTCGATTCCAACATCAGCGTATACCCTAACCCGGCCCACGGCACCGCCACGGTCGAAATCAAAGATGCCAAAGTAGGCAGCGTGACCGTGCTCAACAGCCTCGGCCAGCGCATCAGCGCCGAAGCCAAAGGCCAGGGCCAGGAAAAACTGACCCTGGACATCTCAGGCCTGAAAGCCGGCCTGTACTTCGTGCAGATACTGAGCGCCGACGGCCAGACCAAAACCTACAAAGAGCTGGTGGTGCAGTAAGTGCCTTGCCAGTTTGAGTGAAAAGGGAGGGAAGCAATTCCCTCCCTTTTTTTGTGGGCGTACTTTTGTGCCTTCCAAATACAGCAGCGGGCGGCCAGGGCCTGCCTCACCATCCGAAACTGACTACTCAACACCCACCATGCCCGAACTCACGCCCCTCACCGCCATCGGCGAATTTGCCCTTATCCGCCGCCTGCAAGCCGGCATCAGCACGCGCCTGCCCGGCACCGTGCTGGGCATTGGCGACGATGCGGCCATTATTGCCCCCACGCCCGGCACCGAACTGGTGATGACCACCGATTTGCTGGTGGAGGGCATTCACTTCGACTTGTCGTTTTGCCCGTTGCGGCACCTGGGCTACAAGGCCGTGGCCGTAAACGTGTCGGACGTGGCGGCCATGAACGCCCTGCCCACGCAGCTGGTGGTGGGCATTTCGGCCGGCCCGCGCTTTACCGTGGAAGCCATTGAGGAGCTGTACGCCGGCATGCGCCTGGCCTGCGAGGCCTACAACGTGGACCTGGTGGGCGGCGACACCACCGCCAGCCGCGGCGGCCTCACCATCGCCGTGACGGTGTTGGGCGAAGTTCCCGCCGGCCAGGCGGTCCGCCGCAGCGGAGGCAAACCCACCGACCTGCTCTGCGTGACCGGTGACCTGGGCGGGGCTTTTCTGGGCCTGCAAGTGCTGGAGCGCGAAAAACAGGCCTTCCTCGCCGACCCCGATACCCAGCCTGAATTGGCCAACTACGAGTACGTGGTGCAGCGCCAGCTGCGCCCCGAGGCCCGGCTCGACATTGTGCACGAGCTACGCGAGCGGGGCATCCGGCCCACGAGCATGATTGATATTTCCGATGGACTGGCCTCCGAGGTGCTGCATTTGTGTGCGGCCAGCGGCACCGGGGCCCGGGTTTTTACCGAGTTTCTGCCCCTGGCCAATCCCACGCTCGAAACGGCGGCTGAATTCAACCTGGACCCCATTACCTGCGCCCTGAACGGCGGTGAAGATTACGAGCTGCTGTTTACGGTGCCCGTCACGGACCACGAAAAGCTTAAAAATCACCCCGATATCACCATCATTGGCCACCTCACCGGCCCCGATGACGGCGCCAATCTGGTGACCAAAGCCGGCCAGGCCGTGCCACTACAGGCACAGGGCTGGACGAGTTTCTGAGAAGATTTTTAGCGGCCGGATTAACCTTATGTAAGCGCCACCGTTAGGAGTGTTCAGAGAATGCTCGGTGGGATGGCACGCTAATTGTCTTTCTGTAATCATAACCCTGTATTTTACTCAACTTTTCTTTCTCAGCCATGAATAAGCTCCCGTATATTTTCGCATTGTTGGTGTTGTTAAGCACCGTATTTGGCACCGAGCGTGCCCAGGCTCAGTGGAGCCCGCAAGCCAAAGGTGCTGTTATCGGCGGCCTGGGTGGTGCTGCGGCTGGTGCCCTCATCAACAAGCGCAACCGGGCCGTGGGCGGCGTGGTGGGCGGCGTGGCCGGTGGTGCCATTGGCTACGGGGTCGGCAAGCACATCGATAACAAGAAGAAGCAACGCGCCGCTGCCGCGGCTGAGCGCCAGGCCGTAGCTGCCCGCGAAGCTGCTTATCGCCGGGAAATTGCCCAGGCCCACCGCGAACACCGCGAAGCCGTAGTAGCCCGTTCGCAATCAACTGCGGTGCCCGTCAACAGCCTCACGGCAACCACCGCCTCAACGTATAATGCGCCAATGCCTGCTGCTTCCAACGCCGCATTCCTGCCCAACGACTCGAATGGCGACGCCTCGAAGCCGTATTCGACGTCGGAGTACCGTCGCAAGAGCTGGTAATTCCAAAATTAATTAAAGTTCAGACCCCGGGCGCCCGCGCTCGGGGTTTGGTTCTTATAGCCTGTTGCAGCGGCGGATGATGTTATCCGCTACGTTTTATCTTCACTAACCTTTTGGATTTATGAAATCCCTTGTTTGCAGTTTATTGGTGGCCCTAGCGCTTACTTCTTGTTCAAAAGGCGGCGATGCTGTTAATGTTCAGACCCTTGACCAGGACTTTATCGCGGCCTGGAACAGCCGCGATTCGGGCAAGATTACCGGCATGCTGGCCGATGACGTAGCCTTCGTGCAGGGCAATGCCCATTGGAAGGGCAAAGACGAAGTGGCCCAGAAGTGGGTGAGCGCCACGCTCCCCACCATCAGCAACCTCAAAACCAGCGTCACCAGCACCGGAACCGATGCCGGCAGTGCCTACGAAGCCGGCACGTTCTCGGTGGATGTGTTGCCCGCCGGTCCCGGCCAGCCCGCCGGTTTTGGCGAAGGCAACTATATTTTCCTCTGGAAGAAAGCCGCTGATAATACCTGGAAGCTGAGCTACGCGCAGCTGGAAGACTTGCCGGTGCAGCGCCGGAATTAGTAGTTGCTGCAGTAGCGCCGTTGGGCGCACAATAGCAGAACGTCATGCTGAGCGAAGTCGAAGCATCTCTACCGCGAGAGTAAATAATTACCTCCCCGGTAGAGATGCTTCGACTACGCTCAGCATGACGTTCTTTCTTTTTCGGGCCTTTCTCTTTATGGGTTAATCCTCCGGATAGGGCACGAAAACGAATTTCGTGAAGTCCTCATCGAGCACAAAGAGGCAGCAGAATTCGTCGGGGTCTTTGTATGTGGCCTGGAAGCTCTCGATGCCTTCGGTGCCGATGATGCCTTGCTGCACGAAGAGCTCCAGGTAGCTGGCGAAGACGTGCCATTCCAGGTTCAGCTCATCGGCGTTGACGAGAAGGCCGCCGAGGGGCACTTCCTGCTTGGCAAACACGAAAATGGGGTATTGGCTGAAGTCGCCCTTGCGAATCTGGGAAGAGGCTTCGAGCAGGGTGTCGGACACGACGACGAAATCCTTGGTGATGGTGCCGAGGTATTTGCCGTTGAGTTCGGGGTCGTTGAAGTAGTCCATTAGGAGGGCATTCGTCTAACAAATAAAATATTCTCTTCTATCAATCCAATGACAATGATGCGCACCTGTTTATCTGAGCCTTCGAACTCTAAAAAGGCTTCTACTCCTTCAAGAGTATTATAAACACTTTTTAAATCTAATTTCTCAACCGCCGATTTGAATAGAAAAGCAATATCAGTTTCGTTGCTAATCCAAGGCCCCTCTAAATACCACATATCGGGCTGAGGGCTATCAAATATGCCAACAGGCTCTCCTTGCCAGATTATCTGCGGCTGGTAATTATTATCATTAGTCATGGTAGGCAGAATTAGTGATTACTTTAACTCCAGCGCCACCACATTCTCCACATGGTGCGTGTGGGGGAACATATCCACCGGCTGCACACGCGTCACGCGATACGCGGCATCTAATAGCTCCAGGTCGCGGGCCTGGGTGGCGGGGTTGCAGCTGATGTAGACGATGCGGGGGGCGCGCAGCTCCAGCAGGCGGGCCACGACGTCGGGGTGCATGCCGGCGCGGGGCGGGTCGGTGATGAGGACGTCGGGGCGGCCGTGGCGGGCGGTGAACTCGGCGGTGAGGATGTCCTTCATGTCGCCGGCGTAGAACTCGGTGTTGGTGATGTGATTGATTTCGGCGTTGACGTGGGCGTCGGCCACGGCCTGCTCCACGTACTCGACGCCGATGACTTTGCGGGCCTGGTGGGCCACGAAGCTGGCGATGGTGCCGGCCCCCGTGTAGAGGTCGTACACGAGCTCATCGCCGGTGAGGGCGGCGAAGTCGCGGGCCACTTTGTAGAGCTGGTGGGCGCCTTCGGAGTTGGTTTGGTAGAAGGACTTGGGGCCGATGCGGAAGCGCAGGCCTTCCATTTCTTCTTCGATGTAGGGCTTGCCTTGGTAGGTAATTACCTCCAGGTCGTGGAAGGTTTCGTTGCCCTTGCTGTTGAGGACGTAGTTGAGGGAGGTGATGCCGGGGAACTTGGCGTAGAGGGCATCAAGCAGGGGCTCGATGCTGGCGTGGGGGCGGTAGCACTGGAGAATCACCATGATTTCGCCGGTGCTCTGGGCGGTGCGGATGATGAGGTTGCGCAGGTTGCCGGTCTGGCGCACCATGTTGCCGAATTCGAGGCCGTGGGCGCGGCCGTAGTCGCGGATGAAGAGGCGGATTTCGTTGCTGGGCTCGGCCTGGAGGTGGCAGTGCTGCACGTCGAGTATCTTATCGAAGCGGGCGGGGGTGTGGAAGCCCAGCACGTTGCGGTCGAAGGTCTGGGTGTCGTCGTCGATTTGCTCCTGGGTCAGCCAGCCGTTGTCGCTGAAGGTGTATTCGAGCTTGTTGCGGTAGTAGGTGCGCTGGGGCGAGGGGAGGATGAACGGGATTTCGGGCAGCGCCACTTTGCCGATGCGGGTGAGCTGGTCCACCACTTGCTGCTGCTTGAAATGCAACTGCGAATCGTAGCCGAGGTGCTGCCACTTGCAGCCGCCGCAGGTGCCGAAGTGTTGGCAAAAGGGCGTGATGCGCAGCTCGGAATACTGGTGAAACTTGACGGGAACGGCTTCCAGAAAGCTCTTCTTGGCTTTGGTCACGTGGAGGTCGACGACATCGCCGGGGGCGACCTGCGACACGAAAATGACGAGGTTCTCGACGCGGACGAGGCATTTGCCTTCGGCGACCATGTCCTGGATAGTGACGTTGCGGAGTAACTCGGCGGGTATTTTTTTGGCTCGGCTCATAGGGAAGGCAAAGGTAGGGGGCGGCACCTCACGAGACCCCTATGGGGCGGCCCCCTCTCCAAAAAAGCGGGGCACCGGTTCGGCCTGAGTGGTGCGGAACCGGTCCCGAGTGGTGTGGAACCGGTCGGGAGTGGTGCGGAACCGGTTCCACAACAAAAAAGGCCCCCCGGAGTACGAGGAGCCTTTTCTGAGAGCAGAAACGCAGCGGGTCTACTTCACTACTTCGAACCAGTTCTTGAGGCTGGTGCCGTTGGGCAGGGTCAGCAGGTAGAAGTAGTTGCCGGGGGCCACGTTGTCGTCGCTGCCCCAGTTGTTCTGGTAGTTGGTGGTTTTGTACACCTCGCGGCCCCAGCGGTTGAACACGGTGAAGGTGTTGCCGGGGTAGAGCTGGATGTTGTCAATCACGAGCACATCGTTCAGCCCGTCGTGGTTGGGGGTGATGATGTTGTAGGTCTGGGTGCTGTTGGCGAATTTCACGTTGGCCTCGTTGGAGTTCGAGAGCAGCGGCGTGGCGGCGGTGCTCACGGCCACCACCCGGAAATTCTGGTCGAAGCCCACGCTGCTGGCTTGCACGTTGGGGTCGGTATTGGGCACCGTGGCACTTAGCGTAGCGGCCGAAACCGTGGTGACGAGGACCGGCGCGCCGGCGTCGGTGCGGCGGAAGACCTGGTATTCCTTCACCGGGAAGCCCACGTAGGCGTTCCAGGTGAGGGCGGTGCTGCCCTGGTTGCGGCCGCCGGTGCCGGGCGTGGCGATGGCCACGAGGCGCACAGTCTGGGCCGTGCTGCTCGTCAATAGTGTGCCGCAGCCATTGGTGAGGTTGAGCTGGTACTCGTAGGTGTTGGCGGTGGCATCCACGGCCGCGTTATCGCTGAACGTGGTGGCCGAAGCGGCTACCGTGCCTACTTGCGCAAATGTGCCCACGCCGGCCACGCGCCGCAGAATGCGCACGGTGTTGGGCGTGTTGCCGCTGGCGGGGGCCGCCAGGGTCAGGATAATCCGGCTGTTGCTGGTGGCATCCACCGAAGCATTGACCAGGCTAACGCTGGGGTTGTCGAGCAGGATGGTGCGCGTAGTAGCCGGACCAGTACAGGACGCCGGGCTGGCACTGATTTCAGCCGCGCTCACGGAGTAAGGCCCGGTGGCATTGAAGAGCACCGTGACCTGGCTGCTGGTACCGCCGGCCGTAACGGCCCCGCCCACTACCGTCCACTGGTAGCTGGCGCCGGCGGTGGGGTTGGCAATGGCGTATTGCTGCGGCGTGGTCACATTGCACACGAAGCCCGAGCCCGAAATGGTCGGGGCCACCGGCGTGGGTCTCACCGTGAAAGTGGTGGTGTAGAGCGGGCCCACGCAGCCGGCCGCGCTGGTTTCCTGCGCCGTGAGGGGGTAGGTGCCGGGGGCCGGCAGCGTGCTCAGGGTGCGGGCGCTGCCGGTGCCGGCCAGGGTAGCACCATTCAGCTGGAAGGTATACGTTGAGCCAGTGAAGCCGCCGGGCAGCGCAAACGTGACGGGGCCGTTGGTCTGGCACACGCGCACCGGGCTGGTGATGGCCAGATTGGGGCGGGGCGAAGGGTTGATGCGCACAAACAGCGTATCGGAAATGCCGCGGCAGATGCCGCCGCTGGGGTTACTGGTTTCCGTAACCACGATTTTGCCGATGGTGGGCACCGTCACAGGCGTCCAGTTCACGGTCACGGTGTTCTGCAAGGTGCTCACCTGCGTGCCGCCGATGATGGCCCAGGAATAGCTGGAACCGGCGGCAAACACGCCGCTGCGGTAGACGTAGGGCCCATCGGCCTGGCAGACGGACTGCGGCAGGGGCGCCCCGGCCACGATGTCGCCGGGGCCGGTGGGCCGCACCGTTTGCAGGCGCTGGTTGATGATGATGGGCAGCGTGGTGGTGTCCGAAGAACAACCCAGAGCATTTAAGCGGAACACCTTGATGAAGCCGCCGGTGCTGGCCACGCCCCAGTTCACGGTGATGGCCGGAGTGCCCTGGCCGCTGGCAATGGTGCCGCCGTTAATCAGCCAGGTATAAGCCGTGGCGGCCGGGTTCGTCACCGAATAGGCAATACCCGTGACGGTGGGGCAGACCGAGGCCGGGCCGGTAATGGCTTCGGGCGCGGGGCGCGGGTTCACGGAGATGACCACCGCATCGGTGCTCACGCAGCCGTTGGCGGTAGTGGCCGTCAAGGTGTAGGTGAGGGTGAGCGGGGTGGCGGTGGAGTTGGCGGCCGTAAATACGGGCTGGGCGGCGGTGGCGCTGCTCAGGCCGGTGGCGGGGCTCCAGCTATAGGTGTAGCCCGTGCGGGCCGGCGTGCCCAGGGTCAGGCGCTGGCGGTCGCAGAGGGCGGCATCGGGGCCGGCATCGGCCACGGCGGCGGGGTTTACGGTCACGGTCACGGTGCCGGTGGTGGTGCAGCCGTTGGCCGTAGTCGCCGTCAGGGTGAAGACAATGGGGTTGGGCGTGGCGGTCGTGTTGGCCAGCGTGAAGGTGGGGTTGGCCACGGTGGCGCTGCTCAGGCCGGTGGCCGGGCTCCAGCTGTAGGTGTAGCCCGTGACCGGAGCGGCCCCCAGCGTAATGGTCGAGCCCGAGCACACGGCCTGGTTGGCCCCGGCCACGGCCACGCCGGCCGGGTTAATGGTTACAATCACGGTATCGCGCTGGAAGCAGCCATTGGCCGTGGTGGCCAGCAGGATGTACTGTTGCGTGATGGCGGCGGCGGTCAGGTTGGGCAGGGTCACGGTCGGGGTCAGCGCGGTGGCACTACTCAGGCCCGTGGTGGGCATCCAGGCGTAGGTAGTACCGGCTACGGCCGTACCAGTGCCGATAACCACGCCCACGTTCGAGCAGGTTTGCTTGTCGAGCCCGGCGTTAGCCACGGCAGCGGGGTTAATGGTCACGGCGACCGTGCTGGTGGCCGAGCAGCCCAGGGCCGTGGTAGCCGTCAGCGTGTAGGTCACGGCGATGGGCGCGCCCGTCAGGTTGGGCAGGGTCAGGGTGGGCGTGAGCGCGGAGGTGCTGCTAAGGCCAGTGACGGGCAGCCAGGCGTAGGTGGTGCCGGCTACGGCCGTGCCGCTGCCGATGACCACGCCCACGTTCGAGCAGGTTTGTTTGGCCGGGCCGGCGTTAGCCACCGCGGCCTGGTTCACGGTCACGGCCACGGTGCTGGTGGCCGAACAGCCGTTGCTGGTGGTGGCCATCAGGGTATAAGTCGTGGTAATTGGGGCGCTGGTGGTGTTAGTCAGCGTAATGGTCGGGTTCAGGGCCGTGGGGTCGTTCAGGCCGGTGGTGGGCGTCCAGGCGTAGGTGGTGCCGGTCACGGCCGCGCCGGAGCCCAGCGTGCGGGTTTCCCCCGAGCAGAAAGCCAGGGCCGGGCCGGCGTTGGCCACGGCGGCGGGGAAGATGGTTACGGTCACGGTGCCGGTGCTCACGCAGCCGTTGGCCGTGGTGGCCGTTAGGGTGTAAACCTGGGTGAAGTTCGTGGTGCCGAGGTTAGGCAGGGTCACGGTCGGGTTCAGTACCGAAGGGCTGCTGAGGCCAGTGGCCGGGCTCCAGGTGTAGGTGGTGCCGGCTACGGCCGTGCCGCTGCCGATGGCCACACCCACGTTCGAGCAGGTTTGTTTGGCCGGGCCGGCATCGGCCACGGCGGCGGGGTTGATGGTGACGGCCACCGTGGCCGTGGCCGAGCAGCCGCCGGCTGTGGTTGCCGTCAGAGTATAGGTAGTGGTGATGGGTGCGGCCGTGGTATTGGTGCCGGTCACCGTGGGATTGAGGATGTTGGGGTTGCTCAGGCCCGTGGTCGGAGTCCAGCTATAAGTAGTGCCAGCCACTGCCGTGCCACCCAGCGGGGCCGAAACCGTGCCGGAACAGAAGCTGATGGCCGGGCCGGGCGTGGCCACAGCGGCCGGGCTCACCGTCACCACCACCGTCGAAGTAGCCGTGCAGCCCGTCGGGCTGGTGGCCGTCACGGTGTAAGTGGCGGTGATGGGGGCGCCAGTGGTGTTGGGCAGCGTCACCGTAGGCTGGGCCACCGTGGGGCTGCTCAAACCGGTGGCCGGGCTCCAGCTATACGTGTAGCCGGTAATGGCCGCCGTGCCCAGCAGCACCGAAGCAACCCCCGAGCAGGTGGTGCGGGCCAGGCCGGCATCAACCGTCGCGGCGGGGTTCACCGTGACGCGCACCGTGCCCACGCTGGCGCAACTGGCGCCCGTGCTCACCGTGAGCGTGTATACTTGCACAATGGGCGCGCCGGTGGTGTTGGGCAACGTCACGGTGGGCTGGGCCACGGTGGTGCTGCTCAGGCCGGTGGCCGGGCTCCAGCTATATGTTGCCCCCACAATTGGGGCCGTGCCCAAGGGCGTTGAGGCCACGCCGGGACAAATGCTGCGGTCGGCGCCGGCGTCGGCTACGGGTGGCGGCGTCACGGTCACGGTCACGCTGGCCGAGGTGGTGCAGGTGCCATCGGTACCCACCACGGTGTAGGTGGTGGTAACAGTAGGCGTCACCGTCAGTGTGTTGGTGGTTGAGGTTTGGCCGCCGCCCGACCACGTGTAGGTGAGGCCGGCCTGGCCGGTGACAGTGAGGGTGGTAGAAGCCCCCAGGCAGATGCTGGGCGCATTAGGCGCCACCACCAAGGCCGGCAGGGGACGGATATCCACGGTTTTGACCACCGAGTCGGTGGCGCAGCCATAGGAGGAAACGCCTTTGAGAATCAGCGTGCCGGTGGTGTTGGCACTGGCCCAGGTCACGTTCACCGAGCTGGTGCCCTGGCCGCTGGCAATGGTGCCGCCAATCACGCGCCAGTTATACGAGGCCGGCGTGGGGCCGGCGGCCGTGTACGTGCGCACCGTGGCCGGGTCGCACACCGTGGCCGGGCCGTTGATGGCAGTAGGACCAGCGGCGCGGGTCACGGTGATGCGGAAAATGTCAGAAGCCGTTTTGCCGCCGCAGCCGTTGTCTTTCACGGTCACGCCCAGGTCGTAGGGCGTGGAGCGGGCGTTGCCGCACGACGAGTTATACACGAACGTGCCGCTCACCGTGCCATTGCCGGTGGCGCTGGCGGTGCCCGTCAGGTTGCCCGCCGTTACCGTGCCCGTGCTCCCATTGAAAGTGGTGTTGAATGGCCCGCTGCCGTCGAGCAGCGCGCTGTTCACAGTGAGCACCAGCGGGTGGTTGCTGGCCTGCGTGGCCGAAATCGGGATACTCAGCGACTGGCCTTCCTCAATGGTGTAGTTGCGGGGCAGCGTGATGGTTGGCAATACTGGAGGCGGGGTAGCCGGGCAGGTGGAGACCACCAGCTGCAAATCGCGCCGGGTGGTGCCAATCAGCACCTCCCGGCCGTTAATGGTTCGGTATTCCGACACGTCGACCGCCACCACGTAGAGGCCGTTGGTGGTGGCCCGGTATTTCGCAATGCCCGTGCTGGCGTTGATGCTGGCATAGTTGCCGGCCGCCGTGCCGAACGGCGCGGTGGAGCTGTAGTTGGGAAAATACGGCACCGACTGCGGCAGGGGCGGGAAGCTGTTGGGGTTGGACAGGTTGCCGTAGGGCGTGCCGAAGGAGTACACCAGCCGGTCGCCGTCGGCGTCGAAGGCATTGTTGAGGGTAATCGTGGTGTCGTTCTGGCACACCACGGCCACGGCCGTATCCGAGAACACCGGCGAGCGGTTCGTAATCAGCGGCGGGGCCATGCTCACGTACAGGGTGAGGGGCTGGCCGGCGCTGGCCGGGGCATTCAGGTTGGTCAGCGTGTAGTTCCGGGCCGAGGGGTTGACCACGGCATAGTAGCCGTCGAACGAAACCGGCAGGTTGACCGTCCCCACAAACTTGTTGATGATGAACGGCTGGTATGGTCCAATCACGGTGCAGCCCGATGGCACGGTGGGGCTGATGATGGGGGAGTTGCTCGGGTTCAGAATGTTGATGTCGCCGCCGGTAATCGTCGGGTAGTTCACCGTCGTCATGATGACGCGGGCCCCCGTCGTGCGGTTAAAGATGCTGACGGGCAGGTTGGTGAGCGCCGGCGCGTTGCCCGGCAGGCCGTTGATGTAAAACGTCACGGTCATCTGGTAGCGGAACGGGGCCGCCGCCGGGCCATTGGCGTCGAGGTAGCGGTAGCTCATTTCGCCGCCCAGCAAGTGCGAAGCCTGCGCCGGGCGCGCGCCCAGCACCAGCAGCGCCAGCAGCATCGGCCCCCAAAAACGCCGTAGTAAGGTTATTGACATACAAAAGAATGAAGGGTAGGAAGACGGGAAGCCTTGCCGGCGGCTCTGTGGCCGCCGACGTATTCGGGTTTGATTGCAAAGAGAAGAAAAGGAAGGCCGGGCGCAGCACCAGTCTACTCGCGCACCACGCGGCGCGTGGCCGTTTGGCCCTGGGCATCGCGCAGGCGCAGCACGTACACGCCCGAAGCCAGGCTGCTCAGGTCGAGCCCGGCATCGGCGGCCGGGCTCAGGCGCAGGGTGGTGCGCAGTACCGTGGCCCCCAGTAGGTTCTGCACCTCGGTGGTGTAGAGGCCCGCCGCGTTGGCATTGGCCAGGCGCAGGCCCACGTGCCCGTCGAGGGTGGGGTTGGGGTAGAGGCTGAGCGTGGCCAGGGCCACGGCATCGCGGGTGGCCAGGGGCAGCACCCGCAGCTGGTAGTCTTCCACCTCGGCATTCAGCACGTTGGTGCCGCAGGCAAAGGGAGCATTATTGTTCACCACGGTGAGAACCCGCATGCGGGTGTTGAGGCCGGCAGCGGCAGCCGGCAGCGTGAAGCTGGCCGTGAAGGTGGAGGTTGCCGTGGTCACGCCGTTGGCCACCAGCTCACTCGAGTCAAACACTCCGTTCTGGTTCACGTCGACCCATACTGCCGTGCGGTGAATAATGGCCAGGTTCGATACCACCGTGAGGTTTACCGGGGTGCCGGCGTTCATGGTGATGGGCGCGGCCGTGTAGTTGGCGTAGCCGTTGGTGGCCACGCCGGTCACGTTGCTGTACACCGGGTTGGAATTGGCCACGGCCACGGAAGTAATGTAGAAGGGGCTGGGCAGCTGCACCCCGGCCCCCGAAATGCCGCCCGTGCCATTGGCCGCGCAGTACAGGAGGCAGGGCACGGAAACGGTCACGGCGTTCAGGCGCGTGATGCTGGCGGTGCCATTGGTGTTCGTGGCCGACAGGCTGACGTTGTAGGTGCCCGAAGCCGTGTACTGGTGCGAGGGATTCTGGAGGGTGCTGGTGGGGGTGCCGTCGCCAAAGTTCCAGAGCCAGGAGGTGGGCAGGTTGGTGGTGAGGTCGGTGAACTGGATGGGGTTCACGCAGCCGCCAACCACGTAGTTCGTGCTGAAGTTGATGCTGGGCGGCAGGGTGTTGGGCCGGGCAACGATGGTGTAGTCCTCCACCTGGCCGCTCACGGGGCTGGTGCAGGGGCCGGGGTTGTTGCCCACGGCGTCGGCCACGATGCGCAGCCGCAGCGGCACGTTGAGGGTGGTGCCGGTGGGCAGGCTCAGGGTGGTGGTGGCGCCGGGCGTAGCCGTGTTCAGGCTCTGGTATACTTGCTCGGCCGTGGTCAGAATGCCGTTGTTGTCCTTATCGAGGTACACCCGGATGTCATGCGGATTCACGCCGCCCGTGGTGATAATCATCGAGTAGTTGACGCCCGCAATCAGCTCCGTGCGCTGCGGGCAGGTGAAGTCCTGGTAGCCCGCGCTGCCATCGGCCGAGGTGTTGTCGATGGTGCCCAGGCGGAAGCGCGTGATGCCGTAGTTGGCGAAGTAGTTGATGGTCGGGGGCGAGCAGCTGGCCGCCGCGGGCACCGCGCTGTTGTACACAATGCTGGTGGCGGCGCTGGTGTTGGTGCCGGCCGCATTGGTGGCCTGCAGCGTCACGGCGTAGGTACCGGCCGTGGTGTAGCAGTGGTTGGGGCTTTGCTGGGTGCTGGTGGGGGTGCCGTCGCCGAAATTCCAGAGCCAGGAAGTGGGCAGGTTCTGGCTGGCATCGGTGAACTGCACGCAGCCGGTGCAGGTGGTGGTGGTGCTGGTGGTGAAGCTGGCCACCGGCGCGCTCACGTTGGCTGACAGCCGCACGCTGTAGTCTTCGTCCTGCGAATACTGCGGCGTGGAGCAGGACGTGGGCACGATGCCCAGGCCGTAATCGGCGGCCACGCGCATGCGCAGGTTGGTGCTGAGCACGGCCGCGGCCGGCGGGGAAAAGGTGCCCGAATGCAGCGGCGTCAGCACGTTGGAGCTAAACACCAGCTCGTTGTTGCCGGTGAAGGCCCCGTCGTTGTTGTAGTCAATCCAGACGCGCACGTTCTCGGCCGTGTTGGGATTGGTGAGCACGCTGATGGCGTAGGTCTGGCCCACAACCAGGGCGGCGTTGTTGGTGCAGCTGTAGTCCTGGTAGCCATCGGCCTGGCCCACCGACGTTTTATTAATGAGGTTGTTGCCCACCGTCACGTTGAGGATGCCCATGTTGAAGGCCGCAGCCTGGTTGCTGCTGGCGCGGCCCGGCGTGCAGGCCGCCGCAATCGGGCAGGTCTGGGCCGAAGCGGTCTGGGCGGAGCCCAGGGCAAGCACGGCGGCCACAAAACCAGGTACAAACCGGGACCAGGAACGTAAGAGTGGATTCATGCGGTGCTTAATGGGGAAAAGATAGAATTCAGTGGATAAATGTAAGCAGAAAAAGAGGACGAAACGGCCAAAATAAGCCGTTGTCCTTTTTCAGTCGGCCGTGTATCCCGCTGATTTGCTCACTAGTGAAATTAGTATCTAGCGCTCAGGTTAACTTTTTGCCAGACCCAAATGCGCCGGTTGAGTTTAAAAGCGCTTTGCAAAAATCGCACCACCCGGCCGTAAGTTTGTCTTCACCATTTGCTCAATGCTTTCCAAATGGCCGCGTAAGGCCATTATTTTTTTGTTATGCCAACTCCAACTGTTCTCATCACCGGTGGCACTTCGGGCATCGGCCGGGCGTGCGCGCTGGCATTTGGCCGGGTGGGCTACCAGGTAGCTTTCACCGGCCGCGACGAAGCCAAGCTCGCGGATACCGCGCAGGCCCTGACGGCGGCCGGCATCACGAACCTGGCCGTCCGGGCCGATGTGGGCGACGAAGCCGCCGCCGAACGCGCCGTGCGCGAAGCCGTGGCCCGCTTCGGCGGCCTCGACGTGCTCATCAACAACGCCGGCATTTCCATGCGGGCCCGCTTCCAGGACGCCGAGCTGGAGGTTATCAAGCGGCTGATGCAAACCAACTTTTTCGGCACCGTTTTCACCACCAAGTTCGCCCTGCCTCATTTGTTGAAGAGCAAGGGCAGCATCGTGGGCATCAGCAGCATTGCCGGCTACCGGGGCTTGCCGGGCCGCACCGGCTACTCGGCTTCCAAGTTCGCCATGAACGGGTTTCTGGAAGCGCTGCGCACCGAACTGCTCGACCAGGGGGTGAACGTACTCACGGCCGCACCCGGCTTCACGGCCTCCAATATCCGCCAGACGGCGCTGGCCGCCGACGGCACTTCGCAGGGCGAGTCGCCGCGCGACGAAGGTGCCATGATGACCAGCGAAACCGTGGCCGATGCGCTGCTCAACGCCGTGCGGCAGCGGCGGCGCACGCTGGTGCTCACGGGCCAGGGCAAGTTCGTGGTGTTCATGAACAAGTGGCTGCCCGGCCTCATGGACCGGCTGGTGCTGCGCAGCTTCCAGCAGGAGGAAAAAGGGGTGGCGGTAGGGTAGCGTCACCTCACGGGACCCCTTTGGGGCACGGCTCCCTCTCCCGCGGAGAGGGGGAGCCTGACGACAACCTAACGGTACATAAAAAGCCCCTCTGTTTACCGCAGAGAGGCTTTTTGATTTTAATAATCAAGCTTATGCCGTGGCTTCCCTCTCCACGGGAGAGGGGCCGGGGGTGAGGTTGCCGCCGGGTGGGAGGAGCCGCTTACATCGTGGCTTTCTGCGCCAGCTTCACGGCTTCGTACATATCCACCACGCCGCCGGTTACGGACAGCGTTGAGAAATCAACCTCTTTCTCGCCGCCGGGGACGTGCACTTTGGTGTGGTGCACCTGCGCCGACTGCATGATGATGCGCTTCAAATCGGTGGCCGTGAGCTTGGGGAAGTAGGACTTCAGCACCGCTGCCACGCCGGCCGTGACGGGCGAGGCCATGCTGGTGCCGCTTTCGTTGCCGTAGGTGCTGCCAGGCAGGGTGCTGAAGATGCCCACGCCGGGCGCGAATACGTCCACGCCTTTGCGGCTGTAGTTGGAGAAGTCGGCGGTGAGGGCGGCGTTGTCTTTCGGGCCGGAAGCGCCCACGGTGAGCAGGTTCGGGATGGTGGTGTGGTTGATGTAGAAGGAAGCCGGGTAATTGTCCTCCAGGTCGAGGTTGTGGTTTTCGTTGCCGGCGGCGTGCACGAGCAGCACGTTTTTGGCGGCGGCGTACTTGTAGGCGGCTTCCACGGCGGGGCGCTGGGGCGAGAATTCTTTGCCAAAGCTCATGTTGATAATCTGGGCGCCGTTGTCCACGGCGTAGCGGATGGCGTTGGCAATGTCCTTGTCGCGCTCGTCGCCGTCGGGCACGGCCCGCACCATCATGATGCGCACCGGGTCGGCGGCAATGCCCTGGATGCCGAGGTTATTATTCCGCACCGCCGCGATGATGCCCGAAACGTGGGTGCCGTGCATGGGGTCGGGGCCGTGGAGGTCGTTGTTGCCGTAGTAGCGCTGGGTCACATCCTCGGGGTTGTCCTTGATGATGTCGGCGCGGGGGTTGAAATCCAGGTTGAGCGAGTTGTCCAGCATGCTGCGCTCCTGCTTCACGCCGTCGTTCAGCTCCTTGAGCAGGGCGTCGGCGTCGGCGGCCCCGGTCTGGTGCATCATGTCGAGCATGCCGGCCACGGCGCGCTTCATGTTGGGGTCGGTCGTGTTGGCGTTTTTCAGGGCCGTGGTGTCCAGCTTATCGGTGCCGAGGGCCTGCTTCATGTTGGCCACCATCATGTTCAGCGGGCCCGACATGTCCTCCACCTGCTTGGCGCGTTCCGATTCCTCCTTGAGGCGGACTTTATAGGTCTTTTCGGCCTTCTGGTACAGCGCGAAGTCGGCCTTGTCGGCGGGCTTCACGGTGGCGGCGGTTTTGCCCTTGAAGCGCTTGCGGCCGGCGGCCACGATGCGCGTCATTTCCAGGGTTTCGGCATTCACGTTGCGGCCGTCGGGGCCGCCGAGGAAGTTCCAGCCGTGCACGTCGTCGACGTAGCCGTTCTTGTCGTCGTCGATGCCATTGCCGGGAATCTCCTTGTAGTTCGTCCACAGCACCGGCTTCAAATCGACGTGAGCCGTGTCAATCCCGGAGTCAATCACGGCCACGATAACGGGCGTGGGCACCAGGTTTTTCAGGATTTCATTGTAGGCCCGCGTCGCGCCCACACCGGGCACGTTGTCGAGCTGCGGGTCTTTGAGGTACCACTGGGCGGCGCTTTGGTCGCCCACGGGGGCCGGGGCGGGCGTGGGCGTGTCGACGGATTGGGCCTGGCTGAAGAAAGGCAGGGCCAGGAGCGCCAGCGAAAGCGACCAGCGGCGGAAAGGGGAAATCGTCATGAGCAAAAAGAAACGCCGCGACGCTGCGGCGCAGATGGGAGGTAAACCGAATTCACCACAAATGAAGTTCAGCCAAGCCAAAGACGTGCCCGCCCGGCCCAATGTTGCGCCCGTACCCCCGGTCTGACCGCCCCAGGCGGTCTGACCGGTCGTCGTTGTTTGCCAGAACGGGCTTATGACAACCGGTCAGAGCGCCTGGGGCGGTCTGACCGGGGGTAGGGGTGTTTTATAGCCATCGGTCGCGCACTCGTGTGGGGTCGATGGCCTCCGCTGATTCCTGGATGAAAAGCGCTGTGCTTCTGGGTAGTCCCAACAGGCGTTGGGCCTGCTGCTGGTCGCACAGGCTGCCACTGCGCAAGCCGGCATAGTCGCGATACGACGAATAGGGCCAGTCGTCCAGCCCATTTGCCAACCCGGCGCGCATGGGATTCTGGTGAATGTAATGCAGGTAGGTGGCCGCGTAGCTAGGTTCGCAAAAAGGGCCATCTACTTGCTTGTCCTTGGTTTTGGGCTGAAACAGTCCTCCCTGTCGGCCCAATTGCTGGTTGAGCCCCTGGCTATACGAGCTGAGCAGCTCGCCAATGCCCCGCGATAAGGGCTGCGTGGTCGTACTGGTCGAGGCCGCCGTTGGCTGGGTGCCCGCCACCGTGGTGTGCAGCAGGAAATGAAAATGGTTGGGCATGAGGCAATACGCCAGCACCTCGGCGCAAGGTGCGAGGTGCTGGCGAAACAAGCGCAGAAAATGGTGGTAGTGTGCCGGGGTAAAAAAGAGCTGCTGGCCGTTGTTGCCCCGGTTGTATACATGGTAAAGCGCATCGGCTTTGTAGTGCATGGCGGGCGTTTGCTGGAGGGTGTCGTTGCCCGGTCTGACCGCCCCAGGCGGTCTGACCGGTTGTTGTGGGGGCAGATAGCATCTTGTCAGGTGCCAGAAGAATAGCTTGGGCCGCAGTCCCAGAGTTGTTGCGGGGGCAGATAGCACCTTGTCCTGGCGAATATAGCCGGGCGGGTTGTTCTCGCTTCAACCGGTCTGACCGCCTAGGGCGGTCAGACCGGGGGGATGGCGCCTTCCGGCCCGGCCACCACCAGCAGCAGGGCATCTTCGGCGGCGCGGGTGAGGCGCCAGTAGCGCCAGTAGCTGCGCTGCTCCCAAGTGGCCAGGCCCAGCTGGTGCAGGCGCTGGCTGCTGCGGCCGGCGGCGCGCTCGGTGAGGCCGGCCGCCCGGCGCAGGTCGGCGTGGCCGCACTCGGGGGCTTGCATCAGGGCCAGCAGCATGCGGCCCAGGCGGCCCTGGCTGCGCACGTCGCGCACGGCGTGGTGGGCGGCCAGCCAGGTTCCCAGCCGGGCCAGCACGGCGGCGGGCTCCTGGCTCAGGGGCGGGGCGGGCGGCGGGTTGTCGCGCGCGGCCAGGCGTTGGGCAAAGGCGGTGGCCAGGGAGGCCGGAGCTTCGGAGACAGGCATGAGAAACAGGTTTGCGGTAATACAGCCATCCAGACGGCTAATTAAAATAGCTAACCGGCGTTATAAAACTTCTGACCGTCAAATCTATTCAATTTATGATTAAATACAAATAACTAACCGTCAAACCTGAATAAACAGGTATTAAACCCATCTAATTGACTATTAAATCTAAATAAACAGGTGTCAAACCTGAATAAGTAACCGTCAAACTTGAACAAGCAACCGTCAAACATGGGCAAACAATCTTCAAGACCCGGCTGGCGCGTGTCGTAGACGTGCGCCAGCCGGGACAACCGTTTCGTTGGGCCACCGGCCAACGATTGCAGGCCGGTGGCCTGCGAATAGTCGGCCCGGGCCGCAGGCCCGCGCCATCGGCCGGCGCTCCGGTTGGTAACTTCACGGCCTCAACCCCGGTTTCCCGCGCATGATTCGTTCCCTCCGCCCGCTCTTTGCGGCCCTGCTGCTGCTCACTGCTCACTGTTCACTGTTCACTGAAGCGCAAGCGCAAACCCCCAAAACCTACACCTCCTCCGAAATCCTGCTGGGCCTGAAGAAGCTCAACGTCCTCGGCTCGGTGATGTACATCGCCGCCCACCCCGACGATGAGAACACCCGCCTTATCGCCTATATGGCCAACGAGCGCCTGCTCGAAACCAGCTACCTGAGCTGCACCCGCGGCGACGGCGGCCAGAACCTCATCGGCCCCGAGCTGCGCGAGGGCCTCGGCGTGATTCGCACCCAGGAGCTGCTGGCGGCCCGGCGGCTCGACGGCGGCCGGCAGTTCTTTACCCGCGCCAACGACTTCGGCTTCTCGAAAACGTCCGACGAAACCTTCCGCATCTGGGACCACGAGCAGGTGCTGGCCGACATGGTGTGGGTCATCCGCCAGCGCCGGCCCGATGTGCTCATCACCCGCTTCCCGCCCGATGCCCGCGCCGGCCACGGCCACCACCAGGCCAGCGCCATCCTCGCCGCCGAAGCCTTCGACGCCGCCGGCGACCCCAAGCGCTTCCCCGAGCAGCTCCAGTACGTGCAAGCCTGGCAGCCCAAGCGGCTATTCTGGAACACCGGCAGCTTCTTCGTGAAGCCCGGCGAAAACATGGACGCGTATCTGAAGCTCGATGCCGGCGGCTACAACCCCCTGCTTGGCCAGAGCTACGGCGAAATCGCGGCCCGCAGCCGCAGCAACCACCGCAGCCAGGGCTTCGGCTCGGCCGCCCAGCGGGGCGAGGCGCTGGAGTATTTCCAGCCCGTGAAAGGCGCCCCGGCCACCAAAGACCTGTTTGAAGGCGTGGACCAGACCTGGAACCGGGTGCCCGGCGGCGCGGCCGTGGGCAAGCTCATCGAGGAGGTGATTCGCAAGTATGATGCGAGCAACCCCAGCGCCAGCGTTGCGGGGATTAATGAGATTCAGAAAGCAATTATTGCATTAAAACCCACCGATGATTCTCGTTTCTATGAGCAAGCGAAACTGGAAGAGTTGCTACAATTAAAGCAAGCTGCTTTAGGTCTTTACGCCGAAGCATCAGTGGCTGAAGCCTCAATTGTTGCCGGTGAGCCAATGAAAATAACTTTAGAACTGACAAACCGCTCGGCCTCACCAATGGAAATTGGTCCTATGATTTCTATGGCTGGCTTAGAAGCGGATACTATACTGCTTCAAGGTCCTTTAAAAATCGAAGCAGGTAAAACTCTGCGTTTAATTCTGCGAGGCAAGATTTATCCATTTATTCCAGAAACACAGCCTTACTGGCTGCGGGAAAAGGGTACGATAGGTATGTACGCGCTACCAAAGAAATTCCCGGTTGGAAGACAAAGCTTGACAATTTATCCGCCGCTCTCTGCACTTCCATTTCCTGAGCTCTACGAAGTGAAGGGTAAAAAGAAGATGCATATCGTAGGGAGTGAAATGATAATTGGACAAGAATTAGTGGGTACTCCTGAGAATATGTCAGTTGGTTCACTGTATGTATTTCTAAATAGTGATTGGAACAGTGCACTGCATATTCCCGTCCAATACAAGCACACCGACCCCGTGCTCGGCGAGCTGTACCAGCCGCTGGCCGTGGTGCCGCCCGTGGCCGTGAACCTGCCCGCCGCCCGCGCCTACGTCTTCGCCGATGCCCAGCCCAAGACCGTGCCCGTGACCCTCAAAGCCGGCCGCGCGGGCGTGGCCGGCACGCTGGCCCTCACCCTGCCCCCCGGCTGGACCAGCACCCCCGCCAGCCAGTCCTTCACCCTCGCCGCCAAAGACGCCGAGCAAACCGTGAACTTCCTCGTGCAGCCAGGCCCCAACGCCGCCCCCGGCAAAACGGAGCTGCGCGCCGTGGCCACCGTCGACGGCCAGGCCTACAGCCGCGGCATTCAGCAAATCATCTACCCCCACATCCCCACCCAAACGCTGTTTCCCGAAGCCGTGGCCCCGCTCGTGAAGCTGGAGCTCAAGCGACGAGGCCAGAACGTGGCCTACCTCATGGGCGCCGGCGACGAAGTGCCCGAAGCCCTGCGCCAAATCGGCTACAACGTGACCCTGCTCGAAGCCAAAGACCTCACCGCCGCCAACCTGAAAAAATACGATGCCCTGATGGTGGGCATCCGCGCCTACAACACAGTGGACAAGCTCAAAACCCAGCAGCCCGAAATCCTCAAATACATGGAAGCCGGCGGCACCGTGGTGGTGCAGTACGTGGTGAACCGCGGCACGGTCCTCCCCGAAATCGGCCCCTATCCCATGACCCTTTCTTCCGACCGCGTAACCGTGGAGGATGCCCCCGTCACCCTCTCGAAACACCAGCTGCTGGCCGCGCCGAATAAGATTACGGCGGAAGATTTCAAAGGCTGGGTGCAGGAGCAGGGCCTCTACTATCCCTCGAAATGGGACCCGAAATACCAGACCGTGATTTCGAGCAGCGACCCCGGCGAGCCCGCCAAAGAAAGCGCCATTCTGGTGACGGACTACGGCAAGGGCCACTACATCTATACGGGCCTGTCGCTGTTCCGGGAGCTGCCGGCCGGCGTGCCGGGGGCTTATCGGATTATCACGAACATGATTTCCTACGGGAAGGAGCCGGCGCAGTAGCGAGCTACTGCTTTTCAGAAGAACGTCATGCTGAGCTTGTCGAAGCATCTCTACCGCAATAGTAATTAGTTACTCTTCGCGGTAGAGATGCTTCGACAAGCTCAGCATGACGTTCTTTTGTGTTCTCAATTATCATCTTGAAGCATTCGCTTCCTTCTACATACCCAGTGCTCACAGTAGAAAAAATCGGCGGCACTTCGATGACCGCCTTCGCCGAGGTCCTCGACAACATCATCTTCCACGGCCGCGAAGGCCAGGCGCTGTACAACCGCATTTTCGTGGTGTCGGCCTACGCCAACGTCACCAACTGGCTGCTTGAAAACAAGAAAACCGGCGCGCCCGGCGTCTACCACCGCATCACCGAGCACCAGGAGTTTCGGGTGGCGCTGCAGGAGGTGGCGGCCAAATTGCAGGAGCTAAACAAAGCCTACGAGCCCCTGGGCCTCGATTTGGCCGTGGCCGATGCCTTCATTCAGCAGCGCATCAACCAGGCCCAGACCACCCTCGAAAGCCTCACCAACGTGCTGGCCTCGGGCTACGTCAACAGCACCAACATCCTGCAGGCGGCCCGCGAAATCCTGGCTTCGCTAGGGGAGGCCCACTCGGCCTTCAACTCGGTCAATATCCTGCAAAACCGGGGCGTAAACGCCACCCTTATCGACCTCAGCGGCTTCGACGACGCGCAGGCCCTGACCATCGATGAGCGCATCAGGCAGGCTTTTGCCGACATTGATTTTGCCCGCACCGTCTGCATTGCCACGGGCTACACCAAGGGCACCGAGGGCATTATGCGGGAGTTCGACCGGGGCTATTCCGAAGTCACGTTCAGCAAGATTGCCGTGGCCGTGCGGCCCCAGGAGGCCATTATTCACAAGGAATACCACCTCAGCTCGGCCGACCCCAACCTGGTGGGCGTGGACCACTGCCACCCCATCGGCTTCACCAACTACGACGTGGCCGACCAACTCGCCGACGTGGGCATGGAGGCCATTCACCCCAAAGCCTCGAAGCCGCTGGAGATAAATGCCATCGACCTGCGCATCAAAAACACCTTCGAGCCCGAGCACCCCGGCACGCTCATCACCCGCGATTTCGTGTCGCCGGACAAGCACGTCGAAGTCATCACCGGCACCGATAAAGTGGTGATGATTGACATCCACGACCCGCTGATGGTGGGCGCGGCCGGCTTCGACCTGCACCTCATGCAGGTGTTCTTTGACCTCGGGGTGAGCTACATTTTCAAGGCCACCAGCGCCAACAGCATTTCGCTCCTCATCTGGCAAAAAGACCTGAAACCGGCCCTGGTGGCCGCGCTGGAAGCCAAGTACGAGAACATTACCGTGGAAGACGCCGCCCTGGTCTGCCTCATCGGCTCCAACATCGACGAGCCCGGCCTGCTGGCCCGCGCCGCCGGCGCCCTGGCCGAGGCCGGCATCAACATCCGTAGCGCCGGCTTTGCGCTGCGCAAGGTCAATATCCAGTTCATCGTGGGCCGGGAAGAATATAAACCCTCTATTATTGCCCTGAATAAGGCGCTGGGATAAGAAGTAGCGCGGACTTTGTAGTCCGCGTCCCCGCGCCTTTAAAACCAACCTAACGGCGTGGAAACGCGGACTACAAAGTCCGCGCTACAGTCGCACAACAGCCATGACGCTCCGCCAATTCCTCGTCTTCACGGCCATCACGCTGCCGGCCTGTGCGCTGCTGATTCTGTTTCTGGACCAGCCGCTGGCCGGGTTCATTCACGGGCATTTCGCTTGGGCGGTGCCGTTTTTTGCCACCCTCACCGGCACGGCCGATACCGTGCACGATGCGCTGATGCGGCACGTAGTGGGGCTGCCCATCATCTTTCTGGCGTTGGGACTGGCCTTCGCCGTGGGCCGCTACGCCCTGAAACGGCGGGGCGCCACCCTCTTCCTCGTCCTGCTGCTCACCCACGAATTCAGCATGGTGCTGGCCAATGTGCTGAAGGGCACCGTGCACCGGCTGCGGCCCGAAGTGCAGTTTGGCGCGGGCTACGCGGGTTCCGGCCTGTGGGCCATTGGGCCGCACAACGACTCTTTCCCATCAACGCACACCGCCATTTATCTCAGCTTGTTCTGGCCGCTGGCCGTGGCTTTTCCGCGCTGGCGCGTGCCGCTGCTGGTGCTGCCGGGCCTGATTGCGCTGGGCCGGCTGGTGCTGGGCATGCACTACCTGAGCGACGTGTGGTTCTCGGTGTGGCTGGTGGTGGCGCTCACGTTTTTGTTTGGACTGCTGGGCCAGCCGCGGCCGGCCCAGGGCCCAGAAGTAGCGTTGTAGCGCCGCGAAGTATCGCGGCGCTGCCAACTCCGGATGCCATTTTTCGTTCAGAAGGTCACCGGCCCGCGCCGTATTTTGTTTTTCATGAGAAAATACTCCGCCTTTACCGGGGCCGTGCTGGCCCTGTTTGTTCTTTGGCAACTCGCTGGCTGCACGGCGTCCAGGCCCGTGCCTGCGGCCGGACCGGTGGCGCTGGGGCACGCCGGCTCCGGTTTTTTCACGCCCATCAGCCCCTTCAATTTTCGGCCGCCGAGCAGCTGGCGCGGGGTGCGCCACGCCCTGCGGTTGGGCGCCGACGGCATTGAAATCGACCTCCAGCTGAGCCAGGACAGCGTGGTGATGCTGTACCACGACCAAACCCTGGAGAACAGCAGCACCGGCCGCGGGTGCATCAGCCAGTACCCGGCCGCTGCGCTGGTGCAGCTGCGCTACCGCGGCGGCTGGCCCTACGACTTGTTTCAGAAGGAGCGGCCCGTGACGTTCGATACGGTGCTGGCCCGCCTCAGCCGCCGCCCCACGTTTCCCCGCCTCCACCTCGACCTGCACGAAGACGACCAGTGCCTGCCCGCCGGCCACCAGCACGTCCGCACACCCGCCCTCATCCGCCAGATTGCCCGCAGCCTCGCCCGCTACCAGGTGCCGCCCGCCCGGGTCCTGCTCATCACCCAGGAAGCCGGCACCCTGCAGCTGGTGCGGACGGCCATGCCCCAGGTGCCCATTGGTCTGGAAATCGCCTCCGATGAATTCGCCCCCGGCCTGCGCCTTGCCAAAACCGAAAACATCCGCACCGTGGTGCTGGACGCCGACCGCGTCACGCCCGCGCAGGCGGGCCAGGCCCACGCCGCCGGCATGGCCGTGGTCGTCTTCGGCGGCCGCTCGGCCAAAGACATCCGGCGGATACTGGCCGCGCAGCCCGACGAGCTGGAAGTCGACAACATCAAGCGCCTGCTGATACTGCTGGGCCGCCGGAAGTAGCGCGACCCGGGTAGTTCGCGTCCTCGCGCCCGCCGAGTACCTTTTTTGGTCACGAACCACGCGGTTCGTGCTACATTGGTCGTGTCATTTTTCTCACTCCCCATGAAACCATCCATTTTCCTCGCGGCCGCGCTGCTGGGGCTGGCCGCCGCCCCGGCCCGCGCTCAGGCCCCCACCTACCCGCTGCGCTCCGATGCCGAAAAGGCCATGCTGGCCACCGTGCTGGCCGATACGCTCTACATTCAGCAGCACTTCACCAAGACGGAATACCAGGTGCCGATGCGCGACGGGGTGAAGCTCTACACCATCGTGTACGCCCCCCGGGACGCCGACAAGGTGCGTTACCCCGTCATGCTGAAGCGGACGCCCTATTCCATCGGGCCGTACGGGCCGGGCAAGTACCTGCGGCGCATCAGCCCGAGCACGGCCATGCTGCACGAGGGCTACATCTTCGCGTTTCAGGACGTGCGGGGCGCGTTTATGTCGGAAGGCACGTTTGAGGACGTGCGCCCGGCGCTGGAAAAGCACGCCACCAAAACCGACATCGACGAGGGCACCGACACCTTCGACACCATCGAATTTCTGCTCAGGCACGGGCCGAAAACCAACGGCCGCGTGGGCCAGTGGGGCATTTCCTACCCCGGCTTCTATACCACGGCGGGCCTGCTCAGCCGCCACCCCGCCCTGAAGGCCGCCTCGCCCCAGGCCCCGGTCACGGACTGGTTTTGGGACGATGACCACCACAACGGCGCGTATTTCCTCACCGGCGTGAGCTTCTGGGCCGGTTTTGGGCAGCCCCGGCCGCAGCCCACCGCCGCGTATCCTTCCGAGCTTAAGATGGGCACGCCCGACGGCTACGACTTCTACTACCGCCTCGGCTCGCTCAAAAACGTGGACGCCCAGCTCTTCCACGGCCAGGTGAAGCACTGGAACGACCTGGTGCAGCACCCCAACTACGACGCCTTCTGGCAGGCCCGCAACCCCCGCCCGCACCTGCACGACATCAAAACCGCCGTGCTCACCGTGGGTGGCTTCAACGATGCCGAGGACCTGTTTGGGGCGCTGCACACGTATCAGGCCATCGAGCAGCAAAACCCCGGCCTGTCCAACCGCCTCGTGATGGGCCCCTGGGTGCACGGCGGCTGGGCCGGCACCACCGGCGAGCAGGTGGGCAACGTGGCCTACGGCGCCGCCACTTCGCTCTGGTACCAGGAAAACGTCGAAGCCCCGTTCTTCAAAGCCTACCTGAAGGATGACAAGCCCACCGCCGCCGCCAAGCTGGCCGAAGCCACCGTGTTCGAAAGCGGCACCAATACCTGGCGCACCTTCGATGCCTGGCCGCCCAAAGCCGCCCAGACCAAAACCCTCTACTTCCGGCAGGCCGGCGGCCTCAGCTTCAGCCCGCCCACCGAGGGCACCACCGAGCGCCGCCGCGCCGAAGTCAACTTCGAATTCGACCAGTTCCTGAGCGACCCGGCCCACCCCGTGCCCTATACCGAAGCCACCGCCCCGGCCATGACCCGCGAGTACATGACCGACGACCAGCGCTTCGCCAGCCGCCGCCCCGACGTGCTCACCTACCAAACCGACGTCCTCACCGTGCCGCTCACCCTGGCCGGCCCCATCCAGGCGCTGCTGCAAGTGGCCACCACCGGCTCCGACGCCGACTGGGTGGTGAAAATCATCGACGTGTACCCCGACAACACCCCCGACAACCCGCGCAATCAGCCCGGCGTCCACCTCGGCGGCTACCAGCAGCTGGTGCGCTCCGAGGTGATGCGCGGCCGGTTCCGCAACAGCTTCAGCAAGCCCGAGCCGTTCACGCCCGGCCAGGTCACGCCCGTGCCCTTCGTCGTGCAGGACCTGCTGCACACCTTCCAGCCCGGCCACCGCCTCATGGTGCAGGTCCAAAGCACCTGGTTTCCGCTCGTTGACCGCAACCCCCAGAAGTACGTCGACAACATCTTCGAAGCCAACGAAACGGACTTCCAGGCGGCCACCCACCGCCTCTACCACAGCCCCGCCCACGCCTCGCAGCTGACGATGAAGGTGCTGTAGCCGGAGCAGCCACCCCCAAAAAGCGACTGCCAGGGCCCATCCTCCCGCTCCCAAGCCCGGCCGCCCGACTCCCAAGCCCCGCCGGTCATCCCCGAAGCCCCGGCAACTTCCACCCAAGCCTCCGCGCCCTATCCCGAAGCCTCAGAAAGCTTCTCCGAAGCCTTAGAGGGTCCTATGTTTGAGCCGCGGCTTAAACTTGGGTCTCGCTGCAACAGGAAGGAACAAGATGGATAAGAGGTGTTGGGCCAAACGAGCCCGTCTTACATGAGCATCCCCTTCCTGTTCTACGGCCACTTTGGACAGTTCCGCTAGGCCTTCAGAGCCTGTATTAGGATTGAAAAAGCACGCTGTGGAACGCACGAGAAAAGTACCTCA
>NZ_JAGEMO020000065.1 GCF_017921975.2 Hymenobacter terricola | reverse complement strand
GATATTGACCGTTTGGCGAGTCGTCTGAGCATTAAGTTGCTGAGGCAGATTTTAATCCAGGCTTCACTGTTGCGGGGATTGGTTTCGTAATCACGCCCGGCCACGCGCCGGTACTTGCCCAGCCAGGCAAACGTGCGCTCGATGACTCCGCGGCGGGGCAAGACGGTGCAGCCCTTCGTGCCGGGTGGCTTGCTCACCGCCTCTACGCGCAGGCCCAGCGCCTGAGCTGCTTGGTTCACCAGCGGGCCTTGGTAGCGGCCGTCCCCCCAAACGAGTTGCAGGTTCGGGGCCCGGGCTTTGGCCTCAGCCAGCACCGGTCCGGCCCCCACCGGGTCCTGCACACTGGCGGCCTGCCCCTGGCCGTGCCGGTCCAGGCCGCCAGTGTGCAGGACCCGGTGGGGAGATTGAAAAGGAGGCTCTCAGGCATAGCGGGTAGATGAAGAAGCCCCTCCCCTACCCTGCTCGGGTTGGTGAAAAGCATAGAAACGGGTGAAAAGAATAGCAGGACAACAATAGTTGTCGGCTCGCCTATACGAACCGAATAGCTCAGCGGTGACCCAAGGCCTTATTTTTTGGGTGACATCATCTGACGCAGCTGTTTTTTCATCGCCTTCTGAATCTGGATTTCGTGGTCGGCCCGGAAGCGGGCCAGGACGTTATGAATGATATCCGGCGCGGAGGCCCCGGCCCCCAGAATAAAGCCGACCTGAGCAAAGAACTGCTGATGCTCCGCCGTGATGCGGAGCGTCGTGCCCTTCTTCTCGGCCGAGGGTACGAACAGCTGGGCCAAGTCCAGCTCGGTGGCGGCCCCGGCCGGCTTCGGGTCCGCATCGCCGGGCTCCGCCTCCTCCGGCAAGTCCTCATCGGGCGCGCTGGGCAGGCTGGCCGCGACCGTGTTGGTGGACGTTGCCTCCTCCCCTCCCCTGCCCGCAGGAGCTGTTGCTTCCACTGATGGCGCCACCGGGGCGGGTGCGCTCACCGGCTGGGACTTCTCCTGTTTAGTCTCTGGTTCCGCAACCACGGGCTGGCTGGCGGCCACCTCCGCCGATGCAGCGGCGGGCGGCGTTGCCGCTACTGGCTCTTGGGCAGCGGGGACCACCACTGGGGCCGATGGACGGGGAGCTTCACCCATTAAGCTGAAAGCGGCTACTCCCGAGGTGAGGGCGGCCAAATCGCGCTGGCGGCGTTCGGCCGCGGCCTCTTTTGTTTCTGGTGTTTTCTTGGCCATGATGGGAGAAAGTTATTTGGTGTTCTGGTCCAGGGTTTCGGTTGCGGCGGGCGTGGGCTGCTCGTACTGCACGGGCGTGAAGCTGATGCGCTTGCCCGAGGGGGTGACCTTGCCTTTGCCAACCACCAATTGCAGTATTTCGGTAATCAGGCCGCCCAGCCCCAACTTGCCCAATTCCTTTTCCGGCATGGGAAACATGGTCGAGCGCTTTTCCTTGATGCTGACCAAAGACTCCACCCGACTATTGAACAAGGGATAACCTTTTTCCTGAAAGAGGCTTTCGGTTTTGGTATAGACCGTCCGCTTCTCGGCCTTGATGAACCGGTTCCAAAAGGCGTAAAACCCCCGCAGGTTCGATTCCGGCCGTTGCGCCTGCGTAAAGTTGCCCAGGATGTGCATGTACGACATGGTAGACGCGATGGTACCCATATCCGCCTCCATGGGCAGGAAAATATAGTCTACCCGCTCCAGCAGCTCGGTCAGGCCCACCACGTTCACGGTGCCGGGCGTATCCACCAGAATGAAATCGTAGTCGGACTCGGCCAGCGTGTCAATAGCGTCTACGGCCTTTTCCATGCTGGCAATCGCGATGGGGTACGGCGTAATTCCCTGCTTGAGAAGCCGTTCCTGGAACGCCACGTCGGACTGTAGTAAACCCTGCTCGTGCGAGCGGTACGCGTGCAGCGTGTTCTGGGGGTAGTCACAGTCCAGCATGGCTACCTTGTACCCGTAGAGGTAGCAAAGCGCAGACGCCACGTGCGTCCCGATAGTTGACTTGCCCGCTCCCCCTTTCTGAGTTGCGAAGGCGATTATGTGCGGTTTGTTCATGGGCATAAAAAGCTGTAACTGGAGTCGGTCTTTGAAACAACGCTTCAATACTTCGCTGAAGCATCGAAGCGTTGTTTCAAAAATACATTGAAGTGGTGAGTACTTGCTTCAACGCTTCAATAATTTTACGCTACAATGAAGCATAGAAGTGATGATACGTCGAAGCAGCGTCTCAAAGCTACAATGAAGCAATGACATTATGAAGTATTGAAGCAAAAAAACCGAAGCTTTGAAGCAATGAAGTGCTGAAGCAAATGCAATGGTGCTAATTGAAAATGTGGATTCCTTGAAGCGATGAAGCAATGAAGCTATGAGGCGTTGAAACGAATCGCTGCTTCTTCAGCATCGGGGTTATTTTGCTTGGATTGTAACAGTGAAGCAACGAAGCGCTGGAGTTGAATAAGCCGTTTTACTCCTGACTACCGGCATGCGAATAAATATTTGGCTCATCGAAAACGTGTTTTGGAGTGTTGCTTCAATACTTCAGCGAGGCTCTGAATCATTGAAGCAAGATAATCTTAGTCATAGTATAGTTCACCCTGCGTTCTATCAATTCGTTAAACGTCTAGCAAGCCATGTAACTGTCCGGACAAAATTCGTTTGCCCGGACAGTTATCCCGACACATTCACAGGCTCACATAGCTTGATTTGCTAGTTTAAAGTAGGAGGTTTAGCAGTTCGAGGGCCTAAATTAATATTTAGACAACCTGTATAAGCTAATACCCCCAGTCACAATATGGAACCGGATAAACCAGCTGAAATTGTCGCCGATTCGGCTCGTACTCTGCGCATCGACGTTCGGGTTTGCCCGGAGGAGGAAAAAGCGTTGCCAGAAAAGTCAAAGGCCGCCGGCTATTAAAAGGTGTCGGCTTATTCGCGGGACTTGGGTAGGGGGAGGTGAAAGAAGCAATGCCGCCGGCATTGCGGCAACAGCTGGTAGGCATTGGAACCGGCCAGAATCAGATAGCTCGTTTGGCTCAGACGGGAAAGTTATTTGGTAGTCTCGAGGCGCAGCTACTTCAGGCATTGGCCATGATTAGAGGCGTGGTATGATTGCAAAAAACGTCACGGGAAACGATTTGTAAGGCCGTTAACCTACGGGGTGGGGCGGCGGTAGGGGAGGGGTAAGGAGCCGGGCGGGGCCCCGCTTTTGGTAGTGGTTAACCTGATACCGGGCAGTTCCAAAGAAATGGCGCTGGCCATCCGCTCGCGGTGCGTGACCGTTTTTACCATCGGCCTGCTTTCCAATAAACCGCTGCTGGGGGCCGTGGTGTTGACCGTGGCGCTGCACCTGCTCATCATCTACGTGCCCTTCTGCAACGCCCTGTTCACCACCCAGCCGTTGGCCGCGGCCGAATTGGGCATTGCCGTGGCCAGCGTGGTGTTCCGGGTGGTGGAGGCGCAAAACCTCATCGGCCGGCGGCGCGCCGTGCCTGCCCTGTCGTCAGCATCGGTGTCGGCACCGGCGGTACCGGTCTTCGTAGGGTAGCGAGTACGCCGCCCGCCCGGCTGAACCAGATAGGCTGGGCGAGCAGCTGATACTCGTTTTTTCCATGAGGCTGGGTGGTGCCTTGCAAGCGCACATCGGCTATTGTTGACGGGCGCGGGGCACTTTCAGGCCGTTGGCGGTCAGAACGATGGTGCTGCTGATGAAGCTTTCGCAGGTGGCCATCTCGTAGGTGAGGCTCCCGGTCTGGGTATTGGTGATTTCGTCGGCCTGGCAGATTGTGCGGCTCGGGTAGTGGTCCGTTAGGGTACGGCGCACCGGGAGCGGCAGGGTGCCAAGAGCGACAGCGGTGCCGGTGGCTTCCACATCGCCATTGGTGTTGAACCTAACCAGCCGGCGGACCTGGCTTTGGGAGTAGCTGGCCTGGTACCAACCCTGGGCTTTTTTCCATTTCACATTCCGGGCCTGCGGATACAGCTCTTGCAAGGCCACAAAGGCCAGCGGCGGCACTTGGTCCGCCGGGATGGCCTGCGCGTGCGAAGCCGGCCCCCACAACAGGGCAGCGAAAAGCAACAAGGAGATTTTCATAGCAGCAGATGCCCAGAAAACACCCGCGGGGTGGGCAACTTGGCCAAAAGTACCTGCCCCACTACTCCCGGGTTATGCCAAAGCTCATCTCCACGGGATGAGCTTCGTCAACCGGGGCCTGCGGCGCCTGCCCCCGGCATAAGCCGGCTACTGGCTTACCAGCTGCTGTTACGTACTCCTCCCGTTAAAGCCCGGGCTACGCCCTGTTGCGTAACAGCAGCTACCAGTGCCCCCGGCGCAGCTTTTCAGATTCCAGCACCCGGATGGTGTGGGTGGTAAGGAAAATCAGGCCATCCTGCTTGAATTCATTCAAGGTTCGGCTCAACGACTCCGGCGCTGTGCCCACAAGGGCGGCCATATCGTCGCGGGTGAGCTGGATGGAGGCGTCCGCGTGGCCGCCCGCCTGCTCGTGCAACTGCACGAGTAGGTCGGCCACGCGCCGGCGAATGGAGCTGTAGGCCATGGCCAGCAGCAGCTCGGCCTGCCCGCTCACCTGGCCGGCCAACAGTCGCACAAACTGCTGGCCCACCTCGGGGTTGCGCAGCAGCAATTCCGTGAAATCAGCCTTCGGAATGTAGAGTAATTCCGACTCGTCCACGGCAATGGCTGAGTCGCCGTGGGGCGCGTGTTGCAGCAGGGGCAGGTAGCCGAAGAACTCACCGGGGCCGTGCAGGCCCACCACCAGCTCCTTGCCGCCGTCGGTGGTTTTCACCGTTTTCACGCGGCCGGCTTTCACGAAGTACAGCCGCGTGGCCTCGTCGCCTTCGAGGTAAATGTCCTGTTTCTTGCGAATCAGGTGGGCTTTGCGGTCCAGCGAGAGGCTGGCCAGGGTGCCCGTTTTTTGTGCGTCGTCCAGAAAGTGGTGCAGGCCACTCGGCGTGGCTTCGTAGTCGGGCTTGAGCTGCTGGAAGCGGCTGAGCCGCCCGCTGACGGCGCTCAGCAGCTCGGCCTTCACAAAGGGCTTGGTGAGGTAGTCGTCGGCGCCCAGGGCCATGCCGAGGCGCTGGTCGGTGCGCTCGGTTTTGGCGGTGAGGAAGATGAAGGGGATGCCCGTGAGGTGCGGGTTCTGGTTGAAAATCTGGAGCACGCCGTAGCCGTCGAGCACGGGCATCATGATGTCGCAGATAACGAGGTCGGGCCGCGTGACCAATGCCAGCTGCACACCCAGCTCACCGTTTTCGGCCATTTGCACGGTGTAGCCGGCCAGTTCCAGCAGCTGGGCGGTGTTTTCACGAATGATTTGATGGTCTTCAATGAGCAAAATAAGGGGCATGGCAGGAAAGGATTAATCGGGCGTGGTGAGGGGCAGCGAGATGGTGACGGTGGTGCCCTGTTCGGGGGCGCTTTGCAGGTCGATGGTGCCGCCCATCAGCTCCAGGTATTTGGCAATGATGTAGAGGCCCAGGCCGGTGCCAGGCACCGTAACGACGCTGGGAGCCCGGAAAAATTGCTCGAAGAGATGGGCCTGGTCTTCCTTCGAAATGCCCACGCCGTGGTCCCGCACGGTTATCGTCAGCTCGTGCTCATGGCACTTGGCCCGCACGATGGCGACGGCGTTTTCGCCCGAGTATTTGAGGGCGTTGGAGAGCAGGTTCATCAGGATTTTGCGCAGCAGCGAAGCGTCCAGCCGCACCGGAATGGGGCAGTCCACCCGCCAGTCGATGGTTTGGCCGGCTTTGAGCAGGCTTTGCACGTCGGCCACCGTGTCGTGCACCAGGCTGGTCAGGTTGAGGTTGGCCGGGCGGGCCTCCATTTTGCCTTCCCCGATGCGCCCCACCGACAGGAATTCTTCCAGGATGTTGTTCAGGTGCTGCACCGAGGTGCGGATGTGGTCGACGTACTTCAGCCGCTGGGCCTGCTGGTGGCCACCGGGAAACTCCGCAATCAAATCGGCGGAGGTGAGCACGGCCGTGAGGGGCGTGCGGAACTCGTGGGAGGCCATGCTCACGAAGCGCGATTTCAGCTCGCCCAATTCCTGCTCGGCTTGCAGGGCCAGGGCCAGCTCGTCGCCGCGCTTTTCCAGCTGGTCCAGGGTTACGAGCAAGGCATTGGTGCGGTCGATGACCTTTTGTTCCAGCTCGGCGTTGAGGAGGGCCACGCGCTGGTGCTGGGTGCGCAGCTCCTGCTCGGCGGCCTGCTTGGCGCTCAGGTCCAGGATGTAGGCCACCACGTAGAGCTCCTCATCAAGGTAAAAATAGCTCAGGCTGGCCTCGGCCGGAAAGACGGAGCCGTCGCGGCGCCGGCCGGCCAGCGGGCGGTCGTGGCCCATGTTGCGCACCTGCGGGTCGGCGTTGTAGGATTCGCGCAGCCGGGCGTGGTGCCGGCCGGCGGCATCGGGCACCAGCACCTCAATGGGCTGGCCCAGCAGCTCGGCCGGCGCATAGCCAAACAGCAGCCCGGCCCGCGCGTTCACCGACACCATGCGGCCCGGCTGGTCGCACACAATGATGCCCAGCGTGGCGTTGGTAAACACGGCCTCGAACCGGCGCACGCTGTGGGCGAGGGCGCGCTCGGCCTGTTGCAGGCGGCTGTGCTCGGTGAGGTTGACCAGCAATGAGCGCCGGCCGGCGACCTCGAAGTACGTCAGCTTCAGGTAGGCCCGAAACGGCTCGCCGACGTGGCGGCGAATGTCGGTTTCCAGCTCGTGGTGGCCCTCGCGCCGGGTGATGTCGCAGAGGTGCTGCCACTGCGCGGGCGTCCAGGGCGGAGTGCGCAGCGAGTGGTTGGGGTCGGCGAGGAAGGCTTCCTCCGAGGGGTAAGCCAGCAGCTGCACCCCGGCCGGGTTTACGTGCGTGAACCAGCCCCGGTCCAGGTCGTAAATCCCCGCCATTTCACCGGAATGGGCGTACAGTAACTCAGCCAGAACGGCCGTGTAGGCCACCGGAAGCATGGGCATGAGAACGAACCAGTCGCGCGGAGTCCCCGAGGGACAGCAGGCACGCGCGGACTTATGCAACCGGACTTGACAAACATCAACCTGGCTCCCTGATATGCGTCATACGGGCCGGCGGTGGCTTTCGGTAATTTTACGGCTACTTAATTATGGGGCGCTTACGGCGCGCCACGGTGTTCCTTACTTTTCCCCTGGCCCATGTTCTCCGCCACTATTCTTCCGCTGCTGCCTGCCCACGCGGCTATGCTGCTGGTCCTGTTGCCCACCGTGGGCCCCGGAGCAAAGCAGGAAACGCAGCCCGCTCGCACGGCCACCAATTTGCTGCTGAAAGGCTTGCAGATGCAATTGGGGCCCGCCGTCCGGGTGCTGAAAGTGGACGAAGCCAGCCACCCCGCCGTGGTGCACGCCTTCGATGGCCGGGGCGTGCCAGCCTTTGTGCTGCTGCGCGATGGGGAAGAGCTGTATCGCCAGCAGGGCCTGCCCGAGGGCGCGCCCCTGGCCGCCCTGCTGCTGAGTAAGCTGGCGGCGTTCGATAAATAACCCAGGTTGTGGACTACCGATATGTCGCCCCGCAGGGGCTTACCCGCATGGGCCACAACCGGGGTTAACTAGTGGCGTGGCTTGGACGCTGCAAGTCCGGGCCAGGGCCGTACACCGATTCAGCAGCCGATGCCGGCCGCAGCAAAGCGGTGGCCCTACCGCCGCGAGCGGCGCAACAGCTGCGCGTTCAAGGCCACGATGACGGTGCTCGCGCTCATGAGTACCGCGCCGATGGACGGGCTGAGCACGAAATGCGGTAGAGCGCCCCGGCCCGGCCCCGGCCGGGGAGGGCGGGGCCGGCGGCGGATTGATTGTCATCGGGTCGTGCTAGTGGTACATCATCAGGGAGGCTTTAGAAAAAGCAAAAAAACAGCGGGCCGCAACCGACCCGCTGTGAACGTCAACAGGTGGCAACTGGCCTACATTTTCATGTTGCCCCTTTTGTCGCCGGGCTTCATGGCGGGGTGTTTGGCCGCGCCGGGGTGCATGGGCATGTGCCCGTTCATCATTATGCACTTGCCTTCTTTCATCTTCATGGTGGTTTGGGGTGGGATAAGAATTTCAAAAAGGCCACATGATGCGGGGAAAGGCTCAAAACCGGCAGCTCAGGCCGCCGCTGGCATTGCGGTGGCGCGTGTCGTAGTTACCGAACAAGGCCAGGTTTTTGGTTACTATTGGGGTAGAGATGCTTCGACTGCGCGGCCGCCAGATGAGCATAACGCCTTGGATAGGCGCTATCTAGAGCCCGCTCGCGGTGGATACCACCAGGTCGTTGTTCACGTAGCGGGCCCCGACGTTGTAGGCGTCGTAGGCGGCCTGCTCGCGGTCAAGCCAGGTATCGACGGTGCCGGTGAGGGTGGCCCGGCCCTTTTCGACCAGTACTTCGATGGCCTGATTGTGCAGGCTGGGCGACCAGAACCAGCGGGTGCGGATGCGCTCGGCCAGGGCAAAGTCGGCGTTCGGCTTGGGGGCATATACCTCGAAGCCGTCGAAGCCAGGGCTGGCGGCCACGGTTACCCAGTTGGCGAAATCGGCCACGCCGTTCACGCCGGCGGCCACTTCCCCGGCCTGTTTTTGCTCGAAGTGGCTGCCCACCTGCCCGTAGAGCGAGGCCTTGCCGTTGCGCACGTACACGCTGAAATCGAAGAAGCCCACGTAGGGGTCGCGGGCCAGGGCCTGCTCGATGCTGCGGGTGATGTTGAGGTCGGGGATGAAGCGGGTGGTGCGCACTTTCAGCAGGTTATGCACGTCCCACACGCCCACCACGTCGCGGGCGTCGCGCTCGGCGTCCTGCTTGGCGCGCAGGTTGCCCACGGCCCCGCTCAGCGTCACGATGCCGTTGTGCACCACGATGGTGGGCTGCAAGGTGGGTACCCGCGGGTCGTAGAGAAAGGCCGCCCCCACGGCGGCGGCTATGTCCTCGTCGGAACGGTTGGCGTACTTGTGGCTTCGCAGCTCGGGGCTCAGGGCCCAGTAGGCCACGAACAGGTCGCGGGCCTCTACGCGGCTCGCGCCGGCCTGGTGGGCGGTGGCGACCACCTGCGCTTTTTCCGCCGCCGAGCCCACCGTGCCCGCCAGGTGCACCACCCGGTCGGCGGTGCGAATGTCCACTAGGGCGCTGTGCACGCGGATGTCCCAGTCCAGCAATTCCCGAATCTGGGTTGTGATTTCCTCGTCGGAATTCTGCACCTCGCCCCAGCGGATAACCAGCGCTTCGGTTTCGAGGCGGCGCACGCCCCGCACGCCGCGCAACACGCGCAGCACCAGCTGCTTCTCGGCCCAGGACTGCACCACGCCGGTCACGGTCACCACGCCGTCGGCGGCGGCGGCCTGCACGTTGTAGTCGGCGGTGGCCGGGTCGTCGGCCAGGGCCGTCGCCAGGTGGCGGTTTAGCTCTTCGTCGGGCACGTCGGGCGTGCTGATGAGCAGCTCATTGACCACGCCCCGCACGCCGCGTACGAGCAGCGCTATTTCCTCGGCCCGCTCCCGCGCCAGCAGGTTGTCGGTGATGCCCGAGAGCTGCACGATGCCCTCGTGGGTGCTCACGTCAATCAGGTGGGCCGGCACGCCCTTCTTGGTGAGGAAAAACAGCTCGACGGCGGCCGTGATGGCGGCATCAGTGACGTGGTCCGCCGTGGTGGGTTGGGTGTCGTAATCCAGGGTTTGCATGGGAAAGCGCGAAAGAAGGTGATGAATAGCAGGAATGCGGAGGTAAAAGTCGGCCACAACCGCAGGCAAACGCTTGATGATAATCGACTTATTCCATGATGTTTGTCAAGGGTCCGCGCCCGCACCGCATCGGGGCGGATGCGCTGGAACCCGTGGCGTAGCGGAAATCCCGCGTCGGGCAGCCTACCTATTAGAAGGAATTGACGGCGGCCTGGCCCGTTGCCCCACGAGGCCAGCAGCGCCCGGCGGGCGGTGGTCTCCGAATCGTAGCCCACCAGCTGGCCGTCGTCAATCCGGGCCAGGACGACCGCCGTGGCCCGGTGCCCAAAAAAGTCCTTCGCAAACACCACGGCGTGGTGGCGAAGCCCCGCCCGGTGCGCCCGGGGGTACCAGTCGGTGGCCATCCACCCGGCCAGCTCGTCCCACATCAGGTGCGATTCCCGGCGGTCGTCGAGCAGGCGGTGGCAATGCAGGGACGGCAGCTCGGCCAGTATCTGCTCGTAGCCGGCGCGGGTCGTGGCCAGGGTTTGCTCCGAAGTCCAGCGGGCATCCAGCATGCCGTTGTTGGGCACGCCCACGCTCACCAGCGCCGCGCCCAGGGCACTCACGCCGCCCACCACCACGGCCCCTTCCAGAGCGCCTGCCAACATGCCCACCAGCGG